>NZ_JAAEDI010000011.1 GCF_018129025.1 Neoroseomonas terrae
CGCGATGGACGAGGGGCTGCGCTTCGCCATCCGCGAAGGCGGCCGCACCGTCGGCGCCGGCGTCGTCGCGTCGATCACGAAGTAATCGCCGCCGCCCGACAGGGTGGTGACGCGGAAGGCGGCGCTCGGGGAACCGGGCGCCGCTTTTTTTGTGGTGCCGGGTAGACCAGAGAGGGGCGTTGCCCCTCTCCGGACCTCTCCCCAGCAAAGGCCGAAAGGCCTTTGCAAACCTCGACTGGTGTCGGGCCATGCGGGCGGCGTGCAATGGTCTCAGGCGGCGCATGCAGGCCGGCTGGGAGCCCATGCCCGACACGCCCGCCTCACTTCGCGCCACCCCGATGCCCGGTGCCAACAGATTGCGGTCCAGGGGGTCCAACCCCCTGGCGGGGTGAGGCTTGGAGACGGGCAGCGCCCCTCTCCAACCCGCCCGCCCTCACCCGCGCCGGCGTGGCCCGCGCAGCATCAGCACGCCGGCCACCGCGGCGAGTGTTCCGCCGATCGCCGCGAGCGGCACGCGTTCCGGAACCGGTGCGGGTCGTTCCACGATCACGATCGGCCCGGCGGGCGGTGCAACCGCCGGCACCGGCTGTGCCTGCCGCGATCCCTCCCGATTCGCCCAGGCGCGGGTGATCTCCGCGCCGAACAGGAAGATCAGCGAGGAGTAGTAGATCCACACCAGCACGGCGGCGAGCGAGCCTGCCGCACCGAAGCTGCCCGCGATGCCCGCCCCGCCGATATACAGCCCGATCGCCGATTTGCCGGCGGTGAACAGCGCCGCTGTGATCAGCGCGCCCACCGCCACGTCGCGCCAGGCGATGCGCCGGTCCGGCAGGACCTTGTAGATCGCACCGAACAGCGTCGCGAGCAGCAGCAGGGAGATCACGGCGTTCACCGCCTCGATCAGCCCGGCACTGCCGGGCAGCCGCCCCTGCATCCAGGTGCCGATGGCCGCGATGACCGCGCTCGCTACCAGCGAGGTCAGCAACAGGAATCCCGTCGCCGCGACCAGCCCGACCGCGGCCGCCTTCGCCTTCAGAAGGTGCGAGACGCCGTTCCCTGCCGGTACCTCCGTCTTCCAGACGGCATTGAGCGAGGACTGGATCTCACCGAACGCGCCGCTTGCGGTCAGCAGCAGCATGATGAGGCCGAACGCGCCCGCCAGGGTGCCGACGCCGACATCGGCCGCGCCCCGGATCGCGGCCTGGATCGCCTCGGCGGCGTCGCGGCCGAGCAGGCCGCGCAACTGCTCCTCGACCGCGCCGCGCGCCGCTTCCTCCCCGAATACGGCGCCGGCGATCGCCATGGCGATGACCAGCAGCGGGGAGAGCGAGAACAGGGTGAAATAGGCGATGGACGCTGCGCGGCTCAGGCATTCGTCGGCGATGAAGCCCTGTATGGCATCAAGGAATATCGCCCGCATGCGCCGCGCGGTCATCGTTGACCTCAATCCGATCCGTCCGGACCGTCAACGCAGGCCCCCGGGCGCGGTTTCTGCCCGTCCGCAAGCCTCGACAGGGCGGCGAGGCTGAATTATAGACCGCCCCCTCCGTCGCGCGAGCGCGTCGAGGGGCGTAGCTCAATTGGCTAGAGCGCCGGTCTCCAAAACCGGAGGTTGGGGGTTCGAGACCCTCCGCCCCTGCCATCCGCCGCTGTGCGCCGGCAGACCCGTCGCGGCGGGGGGCAGCCCTGCCCTGGGCTGCATCCCGCATCAACCCTTGAGGAAGCTGACTTGGCCAAGCTCGATCCGGCGCAGTTCGTCCGGGAGGTCCGACAGGAAGTCTCCAGGGTCACCTGGCCTTCCCGCAAGGAGACGCTTGTCACCACGGGTCTGGTGCTGGCGATGTCGGCGCTCGCGGCGGTCTTCTTCCTGGTGGTCGATCAGCTGATCCAGCTGATCATGCGCCTCGTGTTCCAGATCGGCTGAGGGGGAACGGCACCGTGGCCGACAAGAAGTGGTATGTCGTGCATGTCTACTCGGGCTTCGAGAAGAAGATCGCCGAGCAGATCAAGCAGCAGGCGGCCCAGAAGGGCCTGGCCGATAAGTTCGACGACGTGCTTGTGCCGACCGAGCAGATCACCGAGGTCCGCCGCGGCCAGAAGGTCGATACCGACCGCAAGTTCTTCCCCGGCTATGTCCTGGTGAAGATGGAGATGACCGACGAGGCGTGGCACCTGGTGAAGGACACGCCGAAGGTCACTGGCTTCCTGGGTGCGCGCAACAAGCCGCAGCCGGTGCCGAACAGCGAGGCCCAGCGCCTGCTGCAGCAGGTGCAGGAAGGCGTGGAGAAGCCGCGCAAGCCCGCCGTGGTGTTCGAGGTCGGCGAGCAGGTCCGCGTCGCGGACGGCCCCTTCACCTCGTTCAACGGCGTGGTCGAGGAAGTCGACGAGGAGAAGGGCCGCGTGAAGGTCTCCGTCTCGATCTTCGGCCGCTCGACGCCGGTCGACCTGGAATACGGGCAGGTCGAGAAGCTGTAGTCGAAGCGGTCGCAAGCGACCGCTTCCGAGTATTTGTTCGTCCCTCAGACGCCGGGCGGCCCGCATCCGCGGGCCTTGGCTTCGCGCCATGCGCTGGTGGATTCGGGGCGTTGGTCGGCTTGGGCGCGGTCGCGCTTTGCGCTCCCGGATCGCGGCCCAGCCGCGATCCGCTGCCTCCGGTGTGGCGGGGTGTCACCGCCGCAAACTGCGCTCAGCGGCGCGCCAGCGCGTCCCGGCCGCGATCCGTCGCCTGCACCACACCATCGTGCAGCGTGACCAGCCCCGCTTCGACCGCATCCTCCCACACCGTCAGACGCGGGCAGTTCGTCCGCCAAGCGTCCAGCACCTCGGCATAAGGCCGGGGGCGCTCCGCCACGAAGGCCACCAGGTCGAGGATCAGCGGCCGCAACGTCTCGGACATGTCCAACCTCCTCCGCGCGTGGGTCAGTCGGTGAGCAGCAGCCAGCTATCCTAGCCGATGTAGAAGGCCCGAGCACCGTCACGATGCGCGCGGCCGAGAGCCGATATGTGGTGTCGCTCATCGCCTCCAACAGCCGCTGCGCCAGCATCGCGCCCGCCAAGGCCAGCGCCGGATGATTCAGCCGGGATCAGCCACCATGGCGCCGAAATAGGCCAGCTTCAGCGCACGGCCGATCGTGCGGCTGCACGAACAGCGCCTGGGCGTCATCCTGTTCGATCGCCACGCCAACCCCCTGACCCCAACCACGGCGGGGGGGCTTCCCCGCCTGGATCCTCGTCGAAGCGGCCGGCGTCAGACCGGCAGCCTGACCCGCGCCCGCAGCCCGCCGAGGGGGCTGTCCTCCAGCACGATATCGCCCCCGTGCGCCCGCGCGATGTCCCGCGCAATGGCGAGCCCGAGCCCCGTCCCGCCCGCCGAGAAGGTCGCGAAGGGCCGGAAGGCCTCCTCCCGCTGCTCCTCCGGCATGCCCGGTCCGTCATCGTCGACCGTCACCATCGCCCAGCTCCCGGCCTCGCCGCGCGGCACGCTGGACAGGCCGATCGCGATGCGCCGCGCATGCTTGCGCGCATTGTCGAGCAGGTTGCCCAGGCAGCGCCGCAGCGCATCGGCGCGCACCGGCAGCACCAGCGGCGCCGCGGGCACCTCCAGCTCGATCTGCGCGCCGTCCCGCCGCGCCTTCGCGGCCGCCTCCTCGACCAGCTCGGCGAGGTCGGCGGGCGCCGACTGCTCCGTCCCTTCCCCGCGCGCGAAGGCGAGGTAGGCGGCGATCAGCCGGTCCATCTCCTCCACATCCTGCGTCATCGCCGCCGCGTCTTCCTGCACAGAGGCAGGCAGCATGGCGATGCCGAGCCTGAGCCGCGTCAGCGGCGTGCGCAGATCGTGGCTGATGCCGGCCAGCATCTCGGTCCGGCTCTCGACGAAGCGGCGGATGCGCGACTGCATGGAATTGAAGGCCAGCGCGGCCTGCCGCGCCTCCGCCGCCCCTTCCGGCTTCATGGGCCCAAGGTCGCGCCCGCGACCGAAGGCCTCCGCCGCATCGGCCAGGCGGCGGACGGCGCGGACCTGGTTCTTCATGAACAGCGCCGCGACGCCGAACAGCAGCAGCGATGACCCCACGACCCAGATGACAAACAGGTACAGCGTGCCGCTGAACAGCCGCTTGCGCGGCGCCTCGGCGTGCAGCACGCCGTCCGGCAGTTGCACACGGATGATCACGCTGCGTGGGTCGGTCTGCCAGTCGGTGTCGAAGGGCAGGCCCACGCGCTCGCGCATGGCGGCGTCGAGGTCTTCCTCGAGCGGCAGCAGCGGCAGGGAGGCGCCGCGGTTGCCGGAGGGGCCAAGCTGCGCGCCGGCTTCGAAGGCCAGCGACAGGTCCAGCCGCCAGGCGGCCTCGCGGAAGATCCAGCCGCGATCGGCCGGGTTCGGGCTGCGCGCCAGCAGCTCCACCACCATCGCCACGTCGCCCGCCACACCCCCGGCGAGGCGGCGCGAGATGACGTCGAGATGGTTCCCGTAGAACAGGTAGAGCGAGATGATCTGCAGGACGACGAGCGGGACCAGGATGATCAGCAGCGCACGGCCCAACAGGCCGCGCGGTGCCAATCCGCGGAGAAGCCGGTTCATGGCCATCAGATAGGAAGGGCGGGGGAGATGAACCCCCCCGAACCCCCTCCTTTTTCTGTCACTTGGCGCCGGCCGCCGCTGTCAGCGGCGCGCAGCGACGTCGAGGGGCACGATCCGGGGAAGGTGTTCCTCTCCCGCCCCCCTTTTCTCACGGCCCGGGCCTCAGCACGTAGCCGCGATGCCGCACCGTCTGGATGAAGCGCGGCTCGCGCGGGTCGGTCTCCACCTTGCGGCGCAGCCGCGTCACCTGCACGTCGATGGCGCGCTCGCCGGCCTCCGGCGTGCCGAGGGCAGCCCCGATCTCCTCTCGGCTCAGCACCTCCCCCACGCGGCGGGCGAGCGCCTGGAGCAGCGCCGCCTCCCCGCCCGTCAGGCGAATGATGCCCTCCCCGCCGCGCAGCTCGGCACGCTCGATGTCGAACCAGCAGGGGCCGAGCTGCACAGGGGCGGTCGGCAGCGCCTGGCTCGCTGGCGGCGGGGCGGCGCGGCGGAGAATGGTGCGGATGCGCAGCGCGAGCTCACGGGGGTCGAAGGGCTTCGCCAGGTAGTCGTCCACGCCATGTTCGAAGCCGGCGATGCGGTCGTCCGGCGCGCCGCGGGCCGTCAGCATCAGGATCGGCACCTCATTGCCGTCCCGCCGCAGCCACTCGGCGAGGCTAAGGCCCGATTCGCCCGGCATCATCACGTCGAGCACCATCAGGTCGAAGGTCATGGACGCGATGGCGCCCCGCGCCGCGGCGGCATCGGCGACGGCGGTGACGCGGAAGCCCTGCTCGGTCAGGAACCGCTGGAGCAGATCGCGCAGCCGCGCATCGTCGTCGACGACCAGCAGATGCGCCGTGTCCACCGTCCCGTTCATCGCGCGAGACCTTGCGCAGGGGGTGCTTCGATTGCGTCGCAGGCATCGCGCGCCTGGTCGCCCATCAGGCCGCGCATGACACGGCGGAAGCCCTCGACGGCGACCGGGCCCGCCTCGCGATAGGCGCGCATGACCGTCTCCCGCTGGCGGTCGAACAGGCGACGTTCCAGGGCGGCGCCCTTCTCGGTCAGCGTCAGCAGGCGCTGGCGGCGGTCGTTGCGGCCGGGTGTCTGGGTCACGTAGCCATCCTCGACCAGGGGCTGCAACACGCGGCCGAGGCTCTGCTTGGTGATGGCCAGGATGCCGAGCAGGTCGCCGACCGTGATGCCCGGCCGGCGCCCGACGAAATGCAGCACGCGGTGATGGGCACGGCCCATGCCGAGCTCGACGAGGATCTCATCCGCGCCCGCCGTGAAATCCCGATAACCGAAGAACAGCAGGTCCTGGGCGAGGCGCAGCTCCTCCTCCCGCAGGAACAGCAGGTTTCGCCCGGCGGCGAGGCTGCTGCGTTCCGGGACGTCGGCGATCTGCGCGCTGCTCTTGGCTGGCATGTTCTGGCGTGGCCCTCCAGTTTGGTCAGTAACATTGACGCATCAGACGTGTCATTTTAACTTTTGGCTGTCTGACGCAATTTTCTTTCGCAACATGGCGCTCGCATCGCGCGACAGAGCACGCCGAACGCTTAAGACAAGAGACTCCGGAAGGATACGCAGCATGGCCCAGTTCCCGACCACCCGCACCACGACGCCGAAGCAGAAGCCGGCCGACGACACTCTCGCCTTCGGCAAGGTCCTGACGGACCACATGTTTCTGATGAACCATGAGGAAGGGAAGGGCTGGCACAACCCGCGCATCGAGCCCTACGGCCCGCTCAGCCTCGATCCGGCGACCTCGGTACTGCATTACGGCCAGGCGATCTTCGACGGGCTGAAGGCGTTCCGCGGCGATGACGGGCAGATCCGCCTGTTCCGCCCCGACCGCCATGCGGAGCGCTTCAACCGCTCGGCCCGGCTGATGTCCATGCCGGAAGTGCCGGTGGACATCATCCGCGCTTCCTTCGACGCCCTGGTCGGCCTGGATGCGGACTGGGTGCCGCGCAAGGGAGGTACCTCCCTGTACCTGCGCCCGACCATCATCGCGACGGACGTCATGCTCGGCGTGCACCCGGCGCACAGCCTGCTGTACTTCCTGATCCTCTCGCCCGTCGGCTCCTACTACAAGGAAGGCGTGAAGCC
The DNA here is from genome assembly GCF_018129025.1 of Neoroseomonas terrae. GTDB lineage: Bacteria > Pseudomonadota > Alphaproteobacteria > Acetobacterales > Acetobacteraceae > Neoroseomonas > Neoroseomonas terrae. Next base: position 6,674 of record NZ_JAAEDI010000011.1, read on the forward strand.
GGTGCGCATCCTGGCCACCGACAAGCATGTCCGCGCGGTGAAGGGCGGCACGGGCGAGGCGAAGACCGCGGCGAACTACGCGCAGTCCCTCGCCGGCCAGCAGGATGCGGCGGCGCAGGGCTACACGCAGGTGCTCTACCTCGACGGCGTGCACCGCAAGTATCTCGACGAGGTCGGCACCATGAACATCATGGTGAAGATCGGCGACGAGGTGATCACCCCGCCGCTCGCCGGCACCATCCTCGACGGCGTGACCCGCGCCTCCACGCTGCAGCTCATGCGCGATTGGGGGCTGAAGGTCAGCGAACGCGCCATCACCATCGACGAGGTGATGGAAGCCGGCCGCAGCGGCGCGCTGAAGGAGATGTGGGGCACGGGCACGGCGGCCGTGGTCTCGCCGGTCGGCACGCTCGGCTACAAGGGCGAGGATGTGACGATCAACGGCGGCGAGACGGGCGAACTCACGCAGAAGCTCTACGACGCGATCGTCGGCATCCAGTATGGGCGTACCAACGACCCGCATGGCTGGACGAGCGTGGTGCCGACGGTGGGGTGATGCAGATGGGAGAGGGGCTCAGCCCCCTCTCCCGACCCCGCCCGTCGCGTGCGGAAGAGCTGCTGACGCCGTCCCCGCTCCCTCCTTTCCATCTCTGACGCGATCGGGCGCGGGGCGGTGCTGGCCATCCCCGACCGATTGTGCCGGCACGGCCGTGGGCGTCGCGCACAGGACCGCGGCCACCGCGCGCAGCCGTGGCTAAAACCATACCGGCCATCCGGTTTAGAAATCATCCCCCGCCGCATTTCGCCGTTCCTCCGTGAAATCTCACATATACGGCCATGCGCGCCGACTTAATGGAACAGTACGGGTGGTGCAGTAATTACGAGAAACGGCCTTGACGAGCGGCGTACGTCGCGCGCTATGAAGCGCCGATGACACGACGTTCCGCCCCCGACGCAGCCCCGGTGAAGCGCAGCGTCGGCCGTCCCAGCCTCCGGCCGCAGTTGCTCGACGCCGCGCTCGACCTGATCGCGGAGGACGGTGTGGGCGCGCTGACCTATGAGGCGCTGTCCGTGCGCACTGGCGTCAGCAAGGGCGGGCTGCTGTATCACTTCCCGAGCAAGGATGCGCTGCTCGACGCCCTCACCGAACGGCTGGTCGACCGCTACGCCGAGGCTCGCCGTGCGACCACCGAGGAACTGCCGGAATCGCCTTCGCGCGAACTGAAGGGCTACGCCATCGCCTCGCTGCACAACCGCTCCAAGGCGGATGGCGCAAGTGCGCGCCTGAAGATGTCCGGCGTGTGGAACCGCCGCGTCGGCAAGGCCTACTACGCGCGCCGCTTCCGCGAGATGGCAGCCGGGATGGACCGCGACCGGGCCGCCATCGTGCATCTTGCGGTCGAAGGCCTCTGGTACATGGAACTTGCCGGTGTCTCTCCGTTCACCGCCCTCGAGCGGCGCCGGATCGTGATGCTCCTGCTCCGCCTCGCCGATGGCGGGGAGATCGAGGCAGGTCCGTCGGCGCCGCGCGGAACGGCTCGCGCGCCCGCGAAGCGCCCATCCATGCGGGCAACGAAAAGCACCCGCTGATCACACCTTGGGGGGAGAATAGCCAATCATGTTGAAGCGCCATCTCATGGCCGCCTGCGTCGCGCTCGGTGCAGCATTCGCCGGGCCGGCATCCGCACAGCAGAGCACCCAGCCGAGCCCCACGCTCGATGCCATCCGCGCACGCGGGGCGCTGGTCTGTGGCATCAGCACAGGCGTCGCGGGATTCGCGCTGCCGGACAGCCAGGGCAATTGGCGTGGGCTGGATATCGATCTGTGCCGCGGGCTCGCCGCCGCCATCTTCAACGATCCGGCCAAGCTGCGCCTGGTGCCGTTGGCCACCTCCACGCGCTTCACCGCGTTGGGGTCCGGGGAGATCGACGTCCTGATCCGCGTCTCCACCATGACCATGTTGCGCGACACGACACTCGGCCTGCGGGCGACCATGCCGTACTTCTACGATGGGCACGGATTCATGGTCCGCGCCGATGCCGGGATCCAGCGTGTCCGCGACCTCGCAGGCGCGACCATCTGCCTGCAGCAGGGCACGACCAACGAGCAGATCACCGCGGACTACTTCCGGTCGATCAATGCCGAGTTCCGCCCGGTGGTGTTCGAGCGCGCAGACCAGGCGATCGGCGCCCTGGCCGCCGGGCGCTGCGACAGCTTCGGCCTTGATGCGGGCGCGCTGGCCGCCCTGCGCTCGACCATGGCCAATCCGGGCGACTGGGTCGTGCTGCCGGAGCGATTCTCGAAGGAACCTTATGGCGCCTATGTCCGCCGCGGCGACGACAACTGGTTCGACATCGTGCGCTGGTTCACCAACGCGGTGATCGAGGCCGAGGAGCAGGGCATCACCAGCGCGAACGCCGAGGAGATACGCCGCACCGCGGCCAACCCCAATACGCGGCGGCTGCTCGGCGTCACGCCGGAACTGGGCCAGGCTCTGAAGCTCGATTCGGCCTGGGCGTACAATGTGGTTCGCACGCTGGGCAACTACGGCGAGATGTACGAACGGAACATGGGACCGAACACGCCTGTGGGCTTGGCGCGCGGGCCGAACAATATTTGGACCAATGGTGGGCTGCTCTACGCGCTGCCGATGCGTTGAGCGTTGCATGGCAGCAGGTCGTCGCTTCGCGCTTCCGCATGAGTAGCCGATAGCGTCTGCTGCCGTCGCCCGCGAGTTCCGGCGTCCACAACGGTGGGCGCACGGCTCTGCGGCACGGGGATCGTTTCACCCCACCGGCACCAGCGCGGCCCGGAACTGCGCCGCGCATGCTTCCCAAGACCACGCTTCCGCATGCGTCCGGCACGCGCTGCGGTCCGCTTCCACTGCGCGCAGCGCGGCGGCGCGCAGGTCTTCGTCCAGCGCGCCGATGCGCGGGTCGGTGATCACGTCGAGCGGCCCGGTCACCGGAAACGCCGCGACGGGCGTACCGGAGGCCAGCGCCTCCAGCAGCACCAGGCCGAACGTGTCGGTTCGCGAGGGGAAGACAAAGACATCCGCGCCGGCATAGGACCGGGCCAGGTTCCCGTTGTCGCGGTACCCGGTGAAATGCACGTCCGGGAACCGCTTCTGAAGCCCCTCGCGTGCCGGCCCGTCACCGACCACGACCTTGGTGCCGGGCAGGTCGAGCGCCAGGAACGCCTCGATGTTCTTCTCGATCGCCACGCGCCCGGCATAGAGGAACACCGGCCGCTGCAACCCTTCCCAGGGTTCGCGCGGCTCCGGCCGGAAGCGGGCGAGGTCGACGCCGCGTGTCCAGGCCCGCACCTTGGTGAAGCCGCGGCGAACCAGTTCCTCGCGCAGCGACAGCGTTGCCGCGAAGGTGCCGGCACCGCCCTCGTGGAAGCGCCGCATCACCGCCCAGGACCACGCCACGGGAATGCGCGTGCGCGCGTGCAGGTACTCCGGGAAGCGCGTGTGAAAGGCCGTGGTGAAGGGCCAGCCGCGCTTGCGGCACAGCGATCGCATCGCCCAGCCGAGTGGGCCCTCGGTCGCGATGTGCACGACCTCCGGCTTGAACGCGTCCACCAGCTTGCGCAGCCGGCGCCCCGGTGCGATCGCGAGGCGGATCTCGGCATAGCCCGGCATCGGGACGTTCACGAAGCGGTCGGGGCCGATGACCTCCACCGTGTCGCCGCCGGCGCGCAGCGTGTCGGCGACGATCGACATCGTGCGCACCACGCCGTTCACCTGCGGGAACCACGCATCCGACACGATCAGGATACGCAGCGACGCGCGATGCGCGCCGATGCAGTCTGCGGCCTGGACGGCCCCGGCATCGTCCATCGGCGTCAGGCCGCCGGCTCGATGGCGGTGGCGGCCGCAGCGCGGCGCGGCGTGCGGGCGAAGGACAGGCGGTTCTCCTGCACCCAGTCCACCAGCTCGAAGCGCCCATCCGCGTGCTCGACCAGCGCGCTGCAGGATTCCACCCAATCGCCGTCGTTCATGTAGAGAACGCCCGCGACCTCGCGCATCTCGGCATGGTGGATGTGGCCGCAGATCACGCCATCCAGGCCGCGGCGCTTGGCTTCGGTGGCGAGCGCCGTCTCGAAGCGGTCGATCGCCTTCACTGCTTCCTTCACCTGCCGCTTCAGCCACTGCGACAGCGACCAGTACGGGTAGCCGAAGCGGCGGCGCCCGGCGTTGAACCAGCGGTTCAGCACCAGCGCCCAGTCATAGGCCCAGTCGCCGAGATGGGCGAGGACCTTGGCGTAGCGGATCACGCCGTCGAACTCGTCTCCATGGATGACAAGAAAGCGGCGGCCGTCGGCGGCCTCGTGCTCCGCCTCGCGCGCCAGTTTCACGCCGGCGACCTCGAGACCGAGCCAGTCGCGGAACATCTCATCGTGGTTGCCGGGGATGTAGATCACCTCGGTGCCGTGGCGCGCCATGCGGAGAACCAGGCGAATCACCTCGTCATGGTCGCTGTCCCAGTACCAGGACTTCTTCAGGCGCCAGCCATCGACGATGTCGCCGACGAGGTAGAGGCGCTCGCATTCGACCTTCTTGAGGAAGTCCACCAGGAAGTCGCTGCGGCAACCGCGGGTGCCAAGATGAACGTCCGACAGGAAGATGCTGCGGTAGCGGCGGCGGGGGCTGGCTTCGTGCATCCGACTCAGACTCCGGAGCGTCACCGGGCCTTCGACACGACTCCGGCGACGTGCTGCAGATGCCGCGGCGATACAGTGTGATCAGGAAGCCGCGCATGAATCTTGAATGAAGGAAGTAGCGCGAGGGCTTGTCGGAACGCCTTGTCATGCGACGGTCGCCGAAGCGACGCCGTATCGTCACCGTCGCGCTGCCAGAAGCCCTGCCCCATGCCGACGCGCATGCTCATCGTGTTCAATCCCGCCGCCGGGGCGCGCCGTCGCCGCCGGCTGTTCGCTGCGCTCGACCTGATGCGCGGCATCGGCCTGCGGCCGGAGGTGGCGGATACCGAGCGCCGCGGCCATGCCGCCGAGCTCGCGCGCAACGCCGCGGCGGCCGGTGTGCCGATCGTGGTCGCCGCCGGCGGGGACGGCACCATCGCGGAAGTGGCGGACGGCCTCGCCGGTTCCGATTCCGCGCTCGGCGTATTGCCGCTCGGCACGGCGAATGTGCTGGCGCTGGAACTCGGCATCCCGCGCGCGCCCGCGCACGCAGCCGCGGTGCTTGCGATGGGCCGCACGGCGCTGCTGCATCCAGGCCTCGCACGCCATCCGGATGGGCGGGAATTGCTGTTCGTGCAGATGCTCGGCGCCGGCTTCGACGCCGCCGTCGTGCATAACCTCTCCAGCCCCCTGAAGCGCGCCATCGGCAAGGGCGCTTATGTCCTGCAGACGCTGCGGGAAATGCCGCGCTACCCTTTCGCCCCCATCCGCGCCGAGATCGACGGCCGTATCGAGGATGCGGCGAGCGTGATCGTCTCGAAGGGCCGTCTCTATGCCGGGCGGTTCCTGCTCGCACCCGGGGCCGATCCCCGCACCGAAGGCTTTCACGTCGCGCTGTTCCGGGATGCCGGCGTGCTGGCTGCGATGCGCTATGGGGCGGCATTGCCGCTTGGCCTGCTGCCGCGGATGCGCGGGGTGGAGATCCGCTGCGCCGAAACCGTACGGCTCGAAGGGCCGGATCTGCCCGCGCAGGCGGATGGCGACGCGGCCGGCTGCCTGCCGGTGATGATCGGGCCGGCGCCGCGACCGATGCGGATCGTCGTGCCGTAAGGCACGCCCGCCATATCGTGCCGTAAGGCACGCCCGCCATATCGTGCCGTAAGGCACGCCCGCCCTATCGTGCCGTAAGGCACGCCTGCCCTGTCTTGCCGAACGGGCACGCCGGCCCTGTCAGCCGTAAGGCACTCTGATCCTGTCGACGCCGCAGGGCGGCGGCCCAGTCCTGGCGCGGCCGGGCAACGCGTGCTGGATTGCGTCCGCTTTTCCACGTTCCGAGGACTTCCAGACTCATGCCCATCGGCTTTCGCATCGCCCCCGTCACCCAGCGCGTCGACCCGGCGCTGATCGCCCGCGCGGCGACACTGCCGGCCGCGAATATCGGCGATGTCATGTCCCGCCTGCAGACCATGCGCGGCGGCTTCCGCCCCTTCGGCGGCAAGAAGGTCATCGCCGGCCCGGCCTTCACCGTGCGGGCGCGCTCGGGCGACAATCTGCTGCTGCACCGCGCCTGCGACATGGCCGAGCCGGGTGACATCATCGTCGGCGACGGCGGCGGCGACCTGTCCATCGCCCTGATGGGCGAACTGATGATCGGCCACGCCCAGACACGCGGCGTGCAGGGCATCGTGCTGGATGGCGCGGTGCGGGACGTCGATGCGCTGGCGGCGATGGACATCGGCGTCTGGGCCTGCGGCGCGACGCCCTCGGGCCCCTACAAGGACGGGCCGGGCGAGATCGGGCACCCGGTCTCCTGCGGCGGCCAGGTGGTGATGCCGGGCGACCTGATCGTGGCGGATGCCGATGGCGTGGTGGTCGTGCCGCGCGCCGAGGCCGCCGCGGTCATCGCACTGGCCGAGGCGCACAACGCCAAGGAACAGAAGGCGCAGGCCGCGATCGACGCCCGGAACTATGATCGGAGCTGGGTGCTGGAGTCGCTTCGCGCCAAGGGATGCGAAGGGGCCTGAGGTCCGACGGAGAGGGGCGTTGCCCCTCTTCGAACCTCTCCCCACCAAAGGCCGAAGGGCCTTTGGAAACCTTGATCCGGCGTCGGATGGGAAGGAAGCGCACGGCCGTCACGTCATCTCGTGCCGGGCTGGACTTCCCCGCGCCGCGCACAACGCGGTCCTCACCAATCCTTCAGGCCGACGTGTCCGACAACCAGATGATGGTTTGCAACGGCCTTTCGGCCTTTGCTGAGGAGGGGCAAAGCCCCTCCCCAGCTTATCTCAGGCCGGCTGCGACTGCTGGATCGCCGACAGCATCCAGCGCCCGCCGGGGCCCTTGCGGGTGAAGGTCCAGAGCTCGGTCGCCTCGGCGCGCTGCGTCGTGCTCCCCTCGACGACCTTGTTCGTCGCATTGTCGAAGGTCGCATCCAGCATCGAGAAGCGCATCGCGACTGTGGCGTAGTCCTCCCCGTCCTCGTTCCAGGATTCCGCGAGGTCGCCCTGCTCCAGCCGGACGTCGCGCGTCTCGTTGCGCCAGTTGCGGGCTTCGAGGTCGCGCAGGTCCTGCGAGAAGTAGCCAACCATCTCCGGCGTCGCGACGGCGCGCAGCGCGCTCAGGTCGCGCCGCGACCACGCCGCGTTCACATCCTTCAGCGTCTGCTCAAAGGCCTGGAAGTCATCCGGGCCGACCTCGAGCGGCCCGCCGGCCCGCGCCGGCGCCGCCTGGGCGCCACCCATGGCACCACCGAACTGCTTCGGCTCGGGCTGCGCCTGGAACGCGTAGGGGGCGGCGGCCGGGCCACCGGCCGGGGCGGCACGACGGCTGCGGATGAAGCGCACGACGAACATCACCAGCAGGCCGATCAGGGCAATCTGCAGGATCATGCCGAGGATGGCGCCGAAGCCGGCCCCGCCGCCGAACAGGCCAAAGCCGAGCAGCCCGCCGATCAGCCCGCCGGCGAGCAGCGCCCCGCCGAACGACCCGAAGAAGCCGCGCTGCGGCGCGGCACCGGGCGCCGCCGTGCCCGGCCGCGCCACGTTGGACCCCGGCTGCGGGGTGTTGGTGCGGTCGAACCGGGTGCCGCCGCCCGGCGCGGTCGTCGTCGAGGGCGGGGCGGAATAGGTCTGGCTGCCGCGGCTGCCCGAGGAGCGACCGCCCCCCGGCCGGGCCTCGGCCATCATCGGCGCAAGCACGAAGGCCAGCGCGGCCATCGCGGTGAGGAATGTTGCGGTACGGCGCATTGGACTTGGCGTCTCCGACATGAACTTCCTGCAATATAAGCAAAAGCGCGGCATGTTTCGATACCCTTCCGCCGCAACGCTTCCTTCATCCGCCGGGCGCGATGCTGCTCCAGCGCGCGGGCCGTCCGCCGCCTCCGCAGGAAGCAGGGATGCCACGGCAGGACAGTACCGTTGCGGCCGACGGCACGGCGCCCCCCACCGGACCTGGCCCCGACGCGCTGCGGCGCGCCCTGCGCGGTCCGCCGGGCCGGGTGGCACTGCGCCTGCCCGCGCCCGCCCTGCCCGCACAGCGGCGCGTCATCGTCGCCCTCATGGAGGAAGCCGCCCGGCCGCGTGGTGCTGCGGTGCTGGAAACCGCCCAGGGCGAGCTCCTGCTGACTGACGCCGAACCCGCCGACGGGGCGCGCCTTGCCGCACTGCTCGTCAGGCTGCTCGGCACTGAGCCGGAACGCCTTGCCCTGCCCGAGGCGGTGGCGCCGCTGCTGGCACTGCCGGGACTGGCACCGGCGGGCACGGCCATCACCGCCCCGCCCGCCGCCACCGGCATCGAGGCGATGACCGCCGCCCTGCCACTGGCCGCGCTGCTGCGGCGGCATGGCGTGCTGCACCTCGCCGCCGGCCAGCCACGGCGCCTCGCCTTCCTGCAACTGGTCCTGCCCGACGCCGCGCTGGCACCGCATCTCGGCGCCGCCGCCGCCGATCCCGACCTGCTCCGCCATGCGGGGGACCGCCTGCGCGGCCGGCTCCTCACCGAGCTCGCCGAGCCGGCCAGGCGGGACGCGCTGCTCGGCGCCATCCCGGCCGTGCCGTTGTTGATCGACCTGCCCTACGCCCTGCTGCCCAGCCTTCCCCCCGCCGCAGCTGCGGCGGGGGAGGACGGCGTCCCGCTGCCCGCCCTCGTCGCCACCCTCTCGGCTGCGGAAGCGATGACCGAGGGCCTTGCCCGGCGTCGCGCGGCGCTGCGCCATGCCGGATGGGGGCTGGCCGTCCGCGGCCTCGATGCCGCGTCCCTCGCGCTGCTGGCGCCGGAAGCCCTGCCGGTGGATCTGCTGCTGCTGCACTGGTCTCCCGATCTCGCCGGACGCGCCGCGGTCGCGGGGCTGCGCCGGGTCGATGCGGCACGGCTCATCCTGACCGGCTGCGACGGCGCCGCCATCGAATGGGGCATGGCGATGGGCGTCGCCCGCTTCGCCGGCCCGGCGATCGACGCGCTGCTCGCCGCCCAGCGCATGGCGGCCTGCGACCATGCCGGCACCTGCACCCGCAGCGCCTGCGCCACGCGGGGCCAGGCCGCCGCGCCGGCGGGTCGCGCCGGCTGCTTCGCCCTGCCACTGCTCTCAGCCCTGTTGCCGCGGGAAGGCGCGGCATGACGCTCGAGGAGATCCCCGCTCTCGGCGCCCTGGGCTCGGCGCCGGGCGCGGCCGACGCCGTCGCCCTGGCCGGGCTGGTGCGCGAAACCGTCGCCGCTGGCGTCGAGCGCCGGGTGCTGCTGTTCCACCCCGCCCGCCTCGCGCCCACCCGCCGTCGGGACCCGCAGATGGCGCTGCTACGCGCTGCGTGGGATGGGCTCCGCCGCACCTCCCGCACCCGCATCTTCGAATTGCCGCGCGGCGCCCTCGTCGCCATCGAGGCGCCGCCCGGCCACCATCTGGTCGAGGCCGAACGCAGCCTCGCCAGCATGCTGGAACCGCAGGAGGCAACGGCGTCGCTAGCACTGCTGCGGCTGCCGGACCAGGCGGCGGCGGTGCTGACGGCGGTCGAGGAGGCCCTCGGCCTGACGGCGGCGGTGCGCGCGGCGGCCCCTCGGCCGCCCGGCCGCGCCCCGGATGGCGAGGCGATCGCCGCGGCCGAGCGGGCACTTGCCTCAGCCGACGTCAGCGCCTTCCTGCGCCGCCGCAAGGTGTGCCGCCTGACCCCGGGCGGTGGAGCGCCGGAACGGCTGCAGGAGGACCGGCGCCTGTCCCTGGCTGATGTGCGGGATGCGCTGCTGCCCGGCATCGACCTCGGCCTCGCGCCCGCCCTGGTGCGGCGGCTGCGGCGGCTGTTGGACCGGCGGCTGCTGGCGGGCCTGGCCCGGCCGGAGGAGATGCGAGACCTCGGGCCGCTTTGTCTCAGCCTTGGAATCGAGGCGGTGACTTCGCCGGATTTCCTCCGTCTCGACGCGCTGTGGCCGGCCGCGCTGCGCGGGGCGCTGACCGTGGCGCTGGCAGCCGACGACGCGGCCGGGCACCCCGCAGGCTTCGCATTTGCGCGAGACCTGCTGGCCGCGCGGGGGCATCGGCCGATGCTGGATGCGGCAGGGCCGGCGGCGGTGCTCGCCCTGCCGCCTTCACGCGCCGGAATCGGGCGGCTGCGGCTGCGTTGGTCGGACGCATTGCCCCCCCTCGGCACACCGGCGGCCGAGACGTTGCGCGCCGCGTTCCCGGCCGGAACCGAATCGGTGGTGCTGGCCGGGGTGGACCGCCCCGCCGCGATCGCCTGGGGATGGGAGATGGGCATCACCCTGTTCCAGGGCCGGCTGGTGGAAGCACGACGGCCGGCCGGGTAGCGCCCCTCCGCTCCCCCCGCTCCCTTGGCGTGGCCGGGCGACGGCCCGATATCCCCGTCATGGAAACGCCGGCGCTGCTCGTCGAGGACCTGACGAAGACCTACCGCCCCGGCGACCGGCCGGCTGTGGATGGCCTGACCTTCACCATGCCGATGGGGCAGACCTGGGGGCTGCTCGGCGGCAATGGCGCCGGGAAGTCCACCACCATCGCCATGCTGCTCGGCCTGCTGGTGCCGAGCGGCGGGCGCGTCGTCTCGCTCGGTCACGACATGGCGACAAGGCGTTTCGCCGCGCTCGCGCGGATGAACTTCTCCTCCCCCTACATCGCCCTGCCGCACCGGCTGACGGTCGAGGAGAACCTGCGCGTCTACGGCCATCTCTACGGCGTGCCGGACATGAAGCGCCGCATCGCCGAACTGCTGGAGGACTTCGCCCTGACAGAGTTCGCGAAGCGGCCGGCCGGGCAGCTCTCGGCCGGGCAGAAGACGCGCGTCGCGCTGGCGAAGGCGCTGATCAACCGACCGGCGCTGCTGCTGCTCGACGAGCCGACGGCGAGCCTCGACCCGGACACCGGGGATTGGGTGCGCAGCGCGCTGGAACGCTATCGTGCCGAGAGTGGCGCCGCGATGCTGCTCGCCAGCCACAACATGGCGGAGGTCGAGCGCCTCTGCTCCCACGTGCTGATGCTGAAGGGCGGCAAGGTGGTGGACGAAGGCAGCCCCGACGACCTGCTGCACCGCTACGGGCGTGACGACCTGGAGGAGGTGTTCCTCGACATCGCGCGCGGCCGCGCGCGGGAGACGGCGGCATGACCGGCGGCCCGGCGCGGCGCATCTGGGGGCTGATGTACCGGCACCTGGCGCTCTACCGCCGTTCCTGGCCGCGGGTGCTCGAGCTGATGTACTGGCCCGTCCTGCAGATGGTCGTCTGGGGCTTCATCACCGCCTACCTCGCGGGCGTGCAGGGCAGCGCGGCCTCGGTGACGGCCGGGGTGCTGCTCGGCGGCGTGCTGCTGTGGGAGGTGACGCTGCGCAGCCAGATGGGCTTCGCCATCTCCTTCCTCGAGGAGGTCTGGTCGCGCAATCTCGGCCACATCTTCGTCTCGCCGCTGCGGCCCTGGGAACTGGTCGCCGGTCTCGCCTCGATGAGCGTGCTGCGCACCGTCGCGGCCGTCGGCCCGGCCATGGGCCTGGCCTTCCTGCTTTACGGCTTCGGGGTGTGGACGCTGGGGCCGGTGCTCGTCGCCTATGTCTTCGCGCTGATGGCCATGGGCTGGGCGGTGGCGCTCGCCGTCACCGCGCTGATCCTGCGCCACGGCGCGGGGGCGGAGGCGCTGGCCTGGGGTGTGATGTTCGGCATCGCTCCCTTTGCCGCCGTCTTCTATCCCGTGGCGATCCTGCCCGGCTGGCTGCAGCCGTTCGCCCTCGCCATCCCGGCTGCGCATGTGTTCGAGGGTATGCGGGCGGCGCTGCTGGACGGCACGATGGCGTGGGACCACCTGCTCTGGGCAGTGCTGCTGGACTTCGTCTGGCTGGCCGTGGCGGCCTGGATCTTCCTGGCCCAGTTCCATCAGGCGCGGGTTCGCGGCGCGCTGCTCAACATTGGGGAGTGAGCGACAGTTCCAGCCGCCGCTCGGTCACGCGGCTCCCCCATTGCTGGGCCTCGACTTCCTCGACCAGGGCGAAGCCGGCTGCGGCATAGAGATGTGCGGCGGCATCGAGCCCGGCCAGGGTCCACAGATGCACCCGCGGAACGCCGACACGCCGCGCCTGGACGACGGCTTCCTCCAGCCAGCGCCGCCCGACGCCTCTCCCCCTCAACGCAGGGTCCATGATGAACCAGCGCAGATGCGCGGAAGCCGGGTCCTCCCCGCAATCCAGCACCAGCGACCCCAGCACCCGCCCCTGCCCGGTAGCGCAGCGGAACAGGTCCCTCGCCGGATCGAAGCGCAGGAGGAAGTCGCCGAGTTCACGCGCGACCTTCGCCTCGAAGAAGGCGCCGAAGCCGTGGCTGTCGGCGTAGTGCCGCGCGTGTAGCGCTGCGATGTCGCCGATCGCGCCGGGCGTCCAGGCGTGGTGGATGGTGATGTCCATGCCCCGAAGGTAGCCCAAACCGGTAACGCGATCAGTTGGCCTTCGGCGCGACGCGCACGTCGGGTCCGCGGATGCGGGCGCCGACGCCTGGAGCCTAACAGCGGTCCAAGAACTCGCCCGTCGCTATCACTGCGCAGCCCGCCATCGCGCCCAGTCCGCCAGTTCGGGCTGCCGTCGCGGCATCTCAGCCGGCCCGGTCACGCGCAGGCCGATGGCCGGCGCCCCCGCCGGCGGCGGCTGCACCAGGATGCGCAGGTCCATCGTGCCGCGCCGCGGGTCGACGCTACCCTCGACGGCGCCGGCCACGCCGCCCTCTCCCGCAATGCGCACGCCATCGAGCACCACGACCCCGGCCGCTGCGCGCCAGCCGCCTTCCAGCCGTTCCAGCGCCGTCGCGCCGCCGCCCAGGCCCTCGCGCATGCCGGCCTCCGCCTGGGCCAGCTCGTCCACGCCCGCGGCGTTGACCACGGTGCGCAGGGCAACGCCGGCAACCACGCCGTCGACCAGCGAGAACCGCCCCTCCCCCGACAGGCTGCCGAGCAGCGCTGCCGGTGCATGCCCCGTCGCCGTGAAGCGTCCCTGCACCGAAAGCTGACCGGAATTGAGATCGAAAGGCAGGCCGAAGAGCGGGCGCGTCAGCGTCGAGCCCGCCAGGCCCAACGCGCCGGACAGCACTGGCGGCGTCGCCGCGGCGTCGAGATTCAACGTCCCGTCCAGCACGCCGCCGCCAAGCCGCGCGCGGATATCCGCGAGCGCAAGCTGCCCACCGGACAATGTGAGTTTGGTGGTCAGTTCGGTCAGCGGCGGCAGGTCCGAAGTGACGACCTCGGCCGCCTCCAGGGTCAGCTCCGCATCGAAGGCGCCAAGCGGCCCGAGCCCGATCGGGTCGTTGTCGCGCAGCGCGACTCCGGGCAGCGGCAGACGCTCCGCCGCGACGCGCCCCGTCAAACGCGGCCGCGCGGCGTCCAGGGCGAGAGCGAGTTGCCCTCGCGCCCGCAGCCCACCGGCGACCAGTTCCATGCTCTCCGCCGCCACGCCGGTGCGCCCTCCGGCAAGCGTGGCGATCAGTGAGAAGGAGCCCTCCCCCAGCCAGCTCGGCATGTCCGCCGCGCCGAGCAGCAGCGCAAGCCGCGGCGCGCCGGGATGTCGCAGCGTGAGGTTCCCGCTGAACCGCTCCTGCGCGACGTTCAGCGTCGTCTGGCCCTCAAAGCGCAATTCACCGAGTTCGCCTTCGGCGGCGACGGCGAGCGCATCGGGCGGGCCGCCGCCGGTCGCGCGCAGGCGTAGCGGTTGCGCGACGAGGGCGTCCGGCAGGTCGATCACCGGCGCCGCCAGCGCGGCCAAGCCAGCGGCGCTCGGGCCGGCCACTTCCAGCACCAGGTCGGCAAAGCGCGGGGTGGCCCCGGTGACGAGATTGCCCGCGAGCGTCACATCCGCCCCGCCGATCTGCGCCGAGGCACGCCGCAGCCCGATCCGCCCGCGCTCCATCACCGCGTCGATCGCAGCGCGCGCCGCGGTGGCGCCACGCCAGACCACCGTTTCCGCGGCGAGGCGCAGATTGGCGTCGAGTTCGACGCCGCCGCGCAGCAGCGGTGCCCAATCGGCGGCAGGCGGCAGCAGCCCGTCGAGAACGAGCCGGTCGAAATTCAGGCCCAGCCCGAGCGCCGGCCGCGCGCCGAAGCGGAACACGCCGGCGCCGCTGACCCGCCCACCATCCAGCGTCGCGGACAGCTCGGGAACGCCGAGTTGCGTCGGTTCCAGCACGACCCGCGCCCGCCCCTCGAAGGTGCGCAGGCGGGACGGGTCCAGGCGGTCCACCGGCAGGCCGAAGGCGGCGACCGTCGCCCGCAAGCTGGGCCCGGCGAAGCGCAGCGCGAGTTCCAGCCGGTCGCCCGCCGTCGCGCCGGCTGCCTCGACCTCGGCCTCTCCCGGCAGCAGGGCGGTGATGTCGGTCAGGGTAATGCGGTCGCCTTCGCGGAAGATGCCACCGCGCAGGCGCCGTATGGTCTGGCCGCGAAAGGACGCTGCCTCCGCGGAAAGGTCGAGACCGACCGGCAGCGGCGGCGCCTGTGCCCCCCGCAGCGTGCCGATCCAGGCGTCGAGATCGATCCGCGCCAGTGCGAGCGCGATGTCGAGCCGCGATTCCGGACGGAAGCGGAAGGTCGCCGCACCCCGGCCGGTGACGCCGCCGAGATCGAGGGTGAGGTCGTCAGCCGCCGCCACCTCCCCCGTCACGCTGACGCGGCCGGTGGCGCGAAAGGGGCCTGACGGGGCGGCCATCAGGGTGGCGAGGTCGCTGCCGGAGGCCTCGATCCGCCCCTCGAAGCCGCCCTCAGCGACGAGCGCGCCGCGCGCCGTCACCGTCGTGCCCTGTGCCGCGACCGATACGTCCAGCGTCGCCACGCCGTCGAAGCCGGGACGGCCGAGCACCGCATCGAAGCGCGCGGCGGCGCCGCGCCAGGTGAAGCTGCCCTCGGTGCGGATCGCATCGAGCGGGCCCGGCGCGGCGAGACGCGCCGTGACCCGTTCCAGCACCGCGCCGCCTACCTCGACGCGGCTGTCCTCGATGCGCGCGTCGAAGCCCGTCAGCCATAGCGGCGGGCGCAGCGCCCCGATGGACTCCGGCGGCCAGGGCAGACGGATATCGGCGCCGACCAGCACCAGGTCGCGCGGTTCGAGCCGGCCGCGCAGCAGCGGCGCCAGACCGAGACGCAACCGCAGCACCTTCGCCGAGACGCCGAGCGCCTCGCCATCCACCTCACCGACGCGGACGTCGTCCGCTTCCAGCATCGGTTGCGGCAGCAGGGTGACGCGCAGCGGACCTTCGACGGTGACAAAGCGGCCGAGCCGGGCGGAAGCAATGGCGGCGACCCGGCCGCGCTGCGATTCCCAATCGAAGAAGCGAGGCCCGAACCATGCCGCGAGGAGCAACGCGACCGGCAGCAGCGGGATGAGAAGGAGGAGCCGCTTCCTCACCCTTCCGGCGCCCCCCATCCGCCGCCGCCCGGCGTTTCGAGGCCGAAGACGTCGCCGGGGGCGAGACTGGCGCGGTCACTGCCCTTCAGCGCCTCGACGGTACCGTCGCCACGTTCCACCCATTGCCGTCCGGCCGCGCCATCCGCGCCGCCTTGCAGCCCGTGCGGCGCAACGCTGCGGCGGGACGCGACGATGACGGCCTCCATCGGGCGCAGGAAGCGGATGCGGCGGCGGGAGCCGTCGCCACCACGGAACTGCCCGGCGCCGCCGGAGCCGCTGCGGATCGAGAATTCCTCGAGCCGCACGGGGTAGCGCAGTTCCAGGATCTCCGGATCGGTCATGCGCGTGTTCGTCATATGCGTCTGGATCGGGCCGGCGCCGTTGAAGCCGGGGCCGGCACCAACGCCGCCGCAGACCGTCTCGTAATATTGATAGGTGGCATCACCGAACAGCACGTTGTTCATCGTGGCTTGCGCCGAGGCGCAGGCGTTCAGCGCGGCGAGCACGGCGTTGCAGGTCATCTGGGAGACTTCCGTATTGCCGGCAACGACCGCGGCACCAGGGCGCGGCGACAGGAAGGTGCCGTCAGGGATCACGATTTCCAGCGGCTTGAGGCAGCCATCGTTGAGCGGGATGTCCTCGCCCACCAGGCAGCGGAAGCAGTAGAGCACGACGGCACGGCAGACCGCGGATGGCGCGTTGAAGTTGTCCGGCCGCTGCGGGCCGGTGCCGGTGAAGTCGATCACCGCGCGGCGGTTGGCGCGGTCCACGCGCACCGCGACCTTCAACGGCGTGCCGTCATCGATGGTGGTGGAGAACTCGCCATGCGGCAGGCGTTCCAGCACGCGACGGACGGATTCCTCCGCGTTGTCCATCACGTGCTTCATGTAGGCGCGCACGGTGGGCAGGCCGAATTCCGCGACGGCGCGTTGCAGCTCCTGCACCGCCTTCTCGTTCGACGCGATCTGCGCCTTGATGTCGGCGACGTTCACATCTGGGCTGCGCGCAGGATAGGTCGCGCCGGCGAGGATGGCGCGGAACTCCGCCTCGCGGATCGTGCCGCCATCGACCAGCAGGAAGTCGTCGATGACGACGCCTTCTTCCTCAAGCGTCTTCGATCCGGGCGGCGTCGAGCCCGGCGTCAGCCCGCCGATATCCGCGTGATGGCCGCGGCTGCCGACGAAGAACAGAATCTCGGCGCCCGCCGTGTTGAACACCGGCGTGATGACGGTGATATCGGGCAGATGCGTGCCGCCATTGGACGGGTTGTTCAGCGCGACCACGTCGCCCGGCTTCAGCGTCGCCCCACGGGAGCGGATGACGGTGCGCACGCTCTCGCCCATCGCGCCGAGATGCACCGGCACATGCGGCGCATTCGCCACGAGATACCCCTGCGCGTCGAAGATGGCGCAGGAGAAGTCGAGCCGTTCCTTGATGTTCACCGACAGCGAGGTGTTCTGCAGCACCGCGCCCGCCTGCTCGGCGACGTTCATGAACAGGTTGTTGAACAGTTCGAGCATGACCGGGTCGGGCCGGTCGCTCGTCGCGGCCAGTGCCGCCGCGCGCGGCGAGGTCCGCCGCAGCACGAGGTGGTCGAGCGCGGTGATCTCCGCCGTCCAGCCGGGTTCGATCACCGTGGTAGCGATGGCCTCGCGGATCAGCGCCGGGCCGGGGATGATGTCGCCCGGGAGCAATTCGTCGCGGTCGAACAGAGGGGCCGAGTGCGCCGCGCCCTCGCTCCACATCTCTACCGTGTCGATGGGTCCGGGGTGGCCGTCGCCGCGATCGGGCAGCCCCGGTTCCGTAACGCGCTCGCCGGGCATGGTGACCTCGGCGATGCAGGCCTCCACCACCACCTGGCGTTCAGGCGTCGCGAAGCCGAAGCGGCGGCGATGCGCGTCCGTGAAGGCGGCCAGTACGGTTGCGTGATCGCCGAAGGGCACGGGCAGGAAAGCGTCCGTGCCGGCATAGCGCAGATGCAGCCGGCGCGCGGCCTGCAGCCGAGACGGGTCGGCACCCTGTCGCACCAGCTCCTCGCGCCCCTGCTCAGCCAGCGCGTCGAGCCGTGCGGCGAGGTCATCCATGCCGGTCGGCGACAGCGGCGCTTCCACCGCGCCCTCGCGAATGGCCGCCTGATCGGCGAGGCCCATGCCATAGGCCGAGAGCACGCCGGCAAAGGGGTGGATGAACACCGTCTCCATGCCCAGCGCATCGGCGACGAGGCAGGCATGCTGACCACCCGCGCCGCCAAAGCATTGCAGCGCGAAGCGCGTGGCGTCGTGGCCCTTCTGGATCGACACCTGCTTGATGGCATTCGCCATGTTGGCGACCGCAATGCGCAGGAAGCCTTCCGCGACCTCGCGTGGGTCGCGTTTCGTGCCGGTCGCAGCCGCGATCTCGCCGGCCAGCGTGATGAACTTCGCCCGGACGATCTCCGCATCGAGCATCTGGTCCCCATCGGGACCGAAGATCGCGGGGAAGTGCTTCGGCTGAATCTTGCCGACCATCACATTCGCATCCGTCACGGCGAGCGGGCCACCGCGACGATAA
The DNA here is from genome assembly GCF_018129025.1 of Neoroseomonas terrae. Classification (GTDB taxonomy): domain Bacteria; phylum Pseudomonadota; class Alphaproteobacteria; order Acetobacterales; family Acetobacteraceae; genus Neoroseomonas; species Neoroseomonas terrae. Next base: position 24,733 of record NZ_JAAEDI010000011.1, read on the forward strand.
CAGGCCGGCCCCGGCACCGCGCCGGCACTGTCCGGCCCGACGCGCATCCGTGCGCCGTCGAAATGCAGGATAGAGCCGCCACCGGCGGCGACCGTGTTGATCGCCATCATCGGCGCGCGCATGCGCACCCCGGCGACCTCGGTCTCGAAGGCACGCTCGAATTCGCCGGCATAGAGCGCGACGTCGGTGCTGGTCCCGCCCATGTCGAAGCCGATGATGCGGTCGAAGCCGCCCATCGCCGCCGTGCGCGCCGCGCCGACGATGCCGCCCGCCGGGCCCGACAGGATCGCGTCCTTGCCCTGGAAGCGGCCGGCCTCGGTCAGCCCGCCATTCGACTGCATGAAGTACAGGCGCACGCCGGGCAGCTCGGACGCCACCTGGTCGACGTAGCGTCGCAGCACCGGCGAGAGATACGCATCGACAACGGTGGTGTCGCCGCGCGGCACGATGCGCGGCAACGGGCTCGCCTGGTGGGACAGCGAGACCTGGGTGAATCTCTCCTCCCGCGCGATCTCGCCGAGGCGCACCTCATGCGCCGGATGCGCCCAGGCGTGCATCATGACGATCGCGACGGCGCGGATGCCCTCCGCGAAGCCGGCTTTCAGCGCGGCGCGCGCCGCGGCCTCGTCCAGCGGCTCGAGTTCCGCGCCATCCACCGCGACACGGCCGCCGATCTCGGCGACGCGCTCGTGCAGCAGCTCGGGCAGCTTCACGTCGAGGTCGAACAGCCGCGGCCGCGCCTGGTTGCCGATGCGCAGCATGTCCGCGAAGCCGCGATTGACCAGCAGCAGCACCCGCTCGCCCTTGCGTTCCAGCAACGCATTGGTGGCGACCGTCGTGCCCATCTTCACGGCATCGATCGTGCCCTCGGGAATCAGCGCGCCCGGGGCAAGGCCGAGCGTCTCCCGGATGCCCGCCACCGCTGCGTCCCGATAACGTTCCGGGTTCTCGGAAAGCAGCTTGCGGGTGGATAGCCGCCCTTGGGGGTCACGCGCCACGATGTCCGTGAAGGTACCGCCGCGATCGATCCAGAACTGCCAGCCGGCCATGAAACCAATCCCTTCCGACCCGGCCGCCACCCCCGGGGCCGCACCCCCGGCCCAGGTCCGCGATGCGGCCCTGACCGGCAATAGAGAGGCCCGGCCCATGCGGCAAGGCGCGCGACTGACGGCCGGCCCGCATTGTGCTAGCACCATGGGCGATGAGCTTCTTGGGCAAGATCCTCGGCAGCATGGCGGGCTTCGCCATGGGCGGCCCCTTCGGCGCCATGATGGGTGCCGCGATCGGCCATGCCGCCGACCAGGGCACGTCGCCGGGCGGGCGAATCCCCCCGCATGCGGCCGACATGGTCCATATGCTGGGCGGGAAGGAGAACCTGTTCTCCTTCACCGTCGTCGTGCTGGCCGCCAAGCTCGCCAAGGTGGACGGGCCGGTGAAGCGCGCCGAGATCGACGCGTTCCGACAGATGTTCCGCGTGCCGGAGGAAGGGCTGCGCGACGTCGGCCGCCTGTTCGACCAGGCGCGCGAGTCATCGGACGACTGGGAGCCCTTCGCGGAGAAGCTCGGCGCCGCCTTCGCCGACAACAAGGCCATGCTGGAGGACGTGCTCGCCGCGCTGGTGCGCATCGCCCGCGCCGACGGACCGGTGCAGAAATCCGAGGGCGACATGCTGCGCGGCATCCATGCCCGCTTCGGCCTGGATGCGGCGGCCTGGGAACGGGCCAAGGGTGGCGCGCCCCGCGGCGCCTCCGCCCAGCAATTCGATGATCCCTATCCGGTTCTCGGCCTGACGCGGGAGGCTTCCGACGAGCAGGTGCGCGCCGCCTGGCGGCAATTGATGCGGGAGAACCACCCGGACGGCCTCGCCGCCCGCGGCGTGCCCGAGGAATTCGTGAAGCGCGCAACGGCGAAGGTCGCCGACATCAATGCGGCGTGGGATCGCATCAAGCGAGAACGGAAGCTTTGACGGCCGGGCATCTCGTGTCCTCGGGCTCACCACTCGAACCCGGCATCGGCTTTTCCCGCGCCGTACGGGTCGGCACGGTGATCGCGGTCGCCACCGTCGTCGGCGTCGTGCGCTTCATCGACCCAGCCCGGCTCCTGGAGATCGAGGCGGACGCGGTGGCCATTTGATGCGCATCCGCGAATTGGCGAGCCCCAACCACGAACCGCGGCCGGCCGGCACCCCCATCGACATGCTGGTGCTGCATTACACCGGCATGCGCAGCGGCGCCGAGGCGATTGCGCGCCTGTGCGAGCCGGCGGCCAAGGTATCCTCTCACTATGTCGTGGAGGAGGACGGCGCGGTGTTTCGGCTCGTGGCGGAAGATCGGCGCGCAGCCCATGCCGGCATCTCCCACTGGCGCGGGCATGAGGCGCTGAACGGCCGCTCGATCGGCATCGAGATCGTCAATCCCGGCCATGAATGGGGCTATCGCGACTTCCCTGCCCTGCAGATGGCCGCGGTCTGCGACCTGTGCCTCGACATCCTGGCCCGCCACCCGATCCCGCCCCGCAACGTGGTCGCGCACAGCGACATCGCGCCGGACCGCAAGGAGGACCCCGGCGAGCTGTTCGACTGGCAGGGCCTTGCCGCGAACAGGGTCGGGCTGTGGCCCGGCCCCGATCCGGCGCCCCCGCCGGAAGCCGAAGTGATGGGGCTCCTCGGCGTCATCGGCTACCACACCGACCTGCCGCTGCCGGTGCTCGTCACCGCCTTCCAGCGCCATTGGTTGCCGGGCCGCGCGGACGGCATCGCCGATGCCGCGACGCGCGCGAGAATCGCAGCAGTGGCCGAGGCCTGCACCAGGTAGGACAGGCTGCCTCGGGTCAGCGCCGCCGACCGCCCAACAGCCCGCCGATACCCTGCATGACATCGCGCGCCGTGCCCTGGATCTCCCGCGGGACCAGCGGGATCGGCGTCGGCGCAGCCGCCGGCATCGGCCCGACGCGACCCAGGCGTGCGAGTGTCAGCGCACCACCGCAATCGCCCCCGGGCGGCGTGCTTCCGGTGGCGCCGCGCAGGAATTCCACCGTGCTGCTGCGCCACAGCCGATTGGCAACCGTATCGCCGATGACGCGGGCCAGCGCGGCGGCGGGCTCCACGCCGATGCGGGGGTCGGCCAGCGTCCCGCCGATCGTCACCGGCGCGCGCACCGTCACTCCCATGACGGTGACGTCCGGCAGCAGGCGGGCGGCGATGGCCTCGTCCCGCATATTGATGGCGAGGGTGCCGTCGATGCGGCCGAAATCCCCTTCCATCAGCAGGGCCTCACTGTGCGCGACGCCGTCAGCGGCCGACAGGCGCAGCGCCAGGCAGCGCAGCGCCACGCCGCCGGCGGGCGTGCCGCGCGGCATCAGCGCGCGGAGCAGGTCGGGGCCGATGCGCAGCGCCGTGCCGCCGGAAAAGCGGCCGCCGACCATGGCGATGCCGGCCTCACCCGAGAGAGTCGCGAGGACGGCGCGCGTGGTCGCGCCGCTCCCGCGCAGGTCGAACGCGACTTCCGCGCTGCCGTCGAAGCCGGCCGGCACGCCGAAGGCACGGCGCAGGGCGGCGAGGTCGAGCCCCCGCCCCCGGCTGTCGAGGCGCAGTTCGGCGCGCGGCGGCTGCACGGACCCATCCAGCACGGCCCGCCCGCCGACCGGCCCGCCCGGCGTCGTCACCTGTACCGGGTCGATCACCAGCCGCCCGTTGGCGAGGGCGACGGTGCCGCTGGCGTCGCGCCAGGTCACGCCGCCGGCAGTGAGCTGGCGCGCGGAGAGGCGCAGCGCGGCATCGACCCCCTGAAGGGCGCCAATGGGCAGGTCGAGATCGGGCAGGACGCGCGCCGCGTTCCGGCGGGGTGCGGGACCGCCGCCGCCGAGGGCATCGAGGTCGATGCGCCGGGCCGCGAGCTGGCCACGGAAGGCGGTGCGCGGCGCAAGGACGATGGTCAGGTCGCCATCCATCTCCAGCGCATCGGCGGTGACGCTCAGCGCGTTCAGGCGCAGTTCGCGCGTCGTCAGGCCGCCGAGGCGTGCATGCGCGGTCACGCCCGTGACGCGCGGCAGGGCGATGCCCAGCACGGGCCCGACCAGCGCGGCATCCGGCGTCGTCAGCCGCGCGTCGAACACCGCGGGGCCGAGGTCGAGATCGCGAGGGATCGGCCCCGACAGGACGAGGCGCGCCGCCCCGGCCGTGAGCACCGCCTCGATCGGCAGCGTCTCCTCCGTCGCGATCCGGCGCAGCGAAGGCAGGGTCGCGGTCAGCCCCAGATCAGCGCGTCCGCGGCGGCCCCGGGCCGTCACCGCCACCGGTGCGTCGAAGGAGGCAGCGGTGAGCTCCAGGCGCGACAATGCCAGGCCGGCGACATGGGCGCCGAGATCCGTCGCGCCGACACTCAAGGTGAGGCTGGAGACGGTGGGCACCGGCTCGCCGGGGCTGACCCGCGCGGCAAGGCGGACAGCGCCGACCTGCGGCACGGTCCGGCCTGCCAATCGCGCGAGGCGCTGAACGGCAGCCGCGTCGGCCTCGGCTTCGACAGCGAGCGACCAGGCCGGCGCGCCGACACCTCGGGGCCAGCTCCCGCTCAGGCTGATGCGCAGGCCCGTGCCGTTCAGCGTGGCCGCGATGGGTGCGGCGCCCGCCGTCTCCACACCGAGCGTGGCAGAGACGGCCAGCGCCTCGCCATCGACGGTGATGCGACCATCCAGCACCAGCGGATCGCCGGGCTCGTCGCGCGAGAGATCGAGCGAGGCGATGCCGATCTCGCCCACCGGCTGCCCGGGCAGCAGGATGCGGGAGGATTCGATCCCGATCGCCGCGATGCTGATACCGCCGCCACCCGAGTCCGCGCCGCCACCTTCGCCGAATTCCCAATTGGCGCGGCCTTCGGCATTGCGTTCGAGGACGATCTCCGCATCGGCGATCGAGACGGTGTCGATCTCCACCCGGCCGGAGAACAGCGGCAGCAGGGCGAGGGTAACGTCGAGCTGTCCGATGCGGGCGAAGTCGGGCCGTGATCCGCCGGGAATGTTGGCGATGGTCGCATCGGCCATGCCGATGCGCGGCCGCAAGCCAAGGCGGATGGAGAAGGCGCCCTGCGTCACCTCCCGCCCGATGGCGCGTTCCAGCGCCGCGTCGATCCGCTGCGCCAACGCGCCGCGCGTCAGCGCCACATGCAGCGCCATCGTCGCGACGCCACCTAGCACGATGACGCCCACCAGCAGCAAGGCGACGACGCGCAGGACCCGCTTCATCGCCCCATCATGACAAAGCCGAGCGCAGCGGTCAGCACCAGCATGGCGAGGCCGGCCACCGGCCATCGCCGCAGCAGAGCCTCGCCGCGCGCGAGCGCATTCCCCAGCGGGGACGCCACGCGCAGCAGACGCCGCGCGAGGTGGATGATGTCGCCTTCCGGCACCGGCGGCAGGCGGTGCTCCCAGCGGGCCAGCGCCAGCACGGCCAGCGCGCCGGCCAGCACGGGGGTTACGGCCTTGGCGAGCGCGTCGAGGGTGAGTACGGAAGCCCAGTCGCCGCCGGCCGCCGGCGCGAAAAGCGCCCATGGCACGAGGACCGACGCAGCAGCCAGCGCCAGCCAGGGCAGCAGCATCCCAGGGGGTGGGCGGGCCGTGGCATCCGCGGCGAGGCCGGCGGCGAGGCGTCGCGTGAAATGCAGCATCAGCAGCGTCGAGCCCGCGGCGGAGAGCGCGGAAAGCGTAGCGGCCAGCCCGTTGCCAAGCTCAGCCTTCACCGCCTCCTTCGCCAGCCAGCCGCCGGCGGGCGGCAGCCCACCGAAGCCGAGGGCAAGCAGCACGGCAGGCGCGATGACCAGCCAGCGCACCCGGCCGCCAGTCGCTGCCGCGACGCCCACAGCGAGGAACAGCGCGCCCTTCGCCAGCACATGGTGCAGCGCGTAGAAGGCGGCCGATTGCGGCGTGGTGCCGATGCCCGCCGCCAGCCCCATCCCGATCGCCGCCGCCACGACGCCCATCTGGCTGACCGAAGAATAGGCCAGCACCGTCTTGGGGTTCTGCTGCGTGATGCCGGCCAGCACGCCCCAGAAGGCGGTGACGAAGCCGATGACGGCCAGCACCTCGCCCCAGGCGGCCGGCGTGACGTCCAGCGGCAGGAAGCGGATCAGGCCGATGACGCCGGCCTTGATGATCGCACCGCTCAGCACCGCCGAGGCCGGCATGGGCGCCGCCGGATGCGCCAGCGGCAGCCAGACATGCAGCGGCACCAAGCCGGCCTTGAGCCCGAAGCCGATGACGACGAAGGCGATGGCGAGATCGCGCAGCGGTGCCTCCGCTGCCGCCGACAGCACATCCGCGATGGCGAGGCTGCCATCCGGGGTGAAGGCGGCGAGCAGCGCGAAGCCCGCGAGCAGTGCCGCCTCCCCGGCCACCGTCATCAGGATGTAGGTCGCCCCGGCCGCCCAAGCGCGCTGCGTCCGGTCGTGGATGACGAGGCCCCAGGCCGGCAGGCTCGCCAACGCGAAGACGAAGTAGAAGCTGACGAGATCCCCCGCGACGAAGACGCCGAGGCTGCCTGCCATGGTCGGCAGCCACCAGGCGGCGAAGCGCCAGTGCGCCTCCCGTTCTATGTAGGCGCGGACATAGACGGAGGCCGCGCACCACAGCAGCGCCGCGCCGCCGAGCAGCATCGCGGAGGGCTGGTCGAGCGCCAGCGTCAGCCGCACGCGCGCATAGACCATGAAGGGCTCGCCCGTCCCGAAGGCCGCGCAGGCGAGACCCGGCAGCGGCGCGAGCCACAGCAGCGCCAGCGCCCGCCCGCGCAACGCCGGCACCACCAGCGCGGCCAGAAGCAGCAGGGGGGCGAGCGGCGTGGCCGCCAGCAGCAGCGCGTTCACGGCAGAACCCCCAGCCGCCCGACCTGCACCAGCCCGAAGGCGGCGAGCGGCAGGAAGCCCAGCACCACCGAGATCACCGCGAGCCCGAGCGCGACGCCGTCGCGCTGCCAGGCGATCGGCGCTGGGTCGGGCGCGCCCTCCCCGGCCCGCAGGCCCGAGGCCAGCACGCGGTATACGTAGCCGCCCGTCAGCAGCCCGCCACCGAGCACGACCAGCGCCCACCACCATTGCCCGGCGCCGATGGCCGCGGACAGCAGCAGCCACTTCGCGGCGAAACCGCCCGAAGGCGGCACGCCCATCAGCGACAGCCCGGCGAGCCCGAAGGTCAGCAGCGTGACCGGCATGGCACGGCCGGCACCGCCGAGTTCGACGATGCGGTCATGACCGAACCGTGCCGCCATGATGCCGGCGGCGAGGAACATCGCCGCCTTGGCGAACGCATGCGAGACCGCCTGCACCGCACCGCCGCTCCAGGCCATGGCCGCAACCTGGCTGTCCGCCGCGACCGAGGCGAGCAGTGGGAACATCAGGAACAGGTAGCCGATCTGCGCGACGGTCGAGTACGCGACGAGCAGCTTCAGCCGCGCCTCGCGCAGCGCCGCGACAGAGCCGAGCAGGATCGCCGCGGCGCCCAGCCCGGCCAGGATCTGCGCCGCGCCCGGCATCGGCTGCCCGGCCATCACGCCGAACCAGAGCCGCAGCAGCAGCACGAAGGATCCCTTGATCACCAGGGCCGAAAGCACCGCGCTAGCCGCCGCAGGTGCCCCCGCATGGGCGGGCGGCAGCCACAGATGCAGCGGCAGCAGAGCCGTCTTCGCCAGCAGCCCCACCGTCATCAGCACGATGGCGAGGATCACCGCCGGCTGGTCCGGCGCCATCCGCGCCAGCAGCGTGATGTCCAGCGTGCCGCACGCGCCGTAGATCAGCGCAACACCGAGCAGGTAGAGCACCGAGCCGAGCAGCGCGAACATCAGGTAGCGCAGCGCGGCTTCCATCGTCGTACGGCTGCCGTCGAGGCAGACCAGCGGCATGGCGGCGAAGGTCAGCAGCTCGAGGGCGACATAGAGCGTGAACAGGTCGTTCGCGACGACGGCAAGGTTGATGGCCGACCAGACCGCGAGCAGCAGCGGCCAGAACGCGAAGGCCTCGCGGCGTTCCGGTTGGCCGGCCTTCGTGCCGAAATCCGCGCGGGCGAAGATCGCGACAGCGCCGATGACGACGGCCGCTGTCAGAAGCATCGCCGCTGCGAGGCCGTCGGCACGGAAGGCGAGGCCGAGCGGCGGTGACCAATGACCGAGGAGATGGACGACCGGCGCGCCGCCGACCTGCACCGCGACCGCAGTGCCGATGGCGAGCGCCAGGCCGGCCGGCAGCATGGCGAGGGTCAGCCGCTCCGCCCGGCGCGCGCCGAGCGGCAGCGCGACGACCATCGCCAGCACCGGCAGCATCACCGCCAGCATCGGCAGCGCACCCCATCCGGTCGCCTGCATCACTCCCCGTCCCGGCCGAGGCGCAGCAGCAGCGCGACCGCGAGCGTGGTCGCGGCGAAGGCGACGACGATGCCGGTCAGGACCAGCGCCTGCGGCACGGGGTCTCCCGCGAGCCCTGCCCCCGCGCCACGCCGCGCGACGACGCCGAAGACAAGGAAGATGCCGCCGCCCAGCACGTTGAACGACAGCAGCCGCAAGACCCCGCTGACGCGCACCAGCATGCCGAACAGGCCGATGCCGACCAGCGCCGCGCCGAGCAGGCCGAAGATCGTCGCGCTCATCGCGGCGCGTCCGGTTCGGGCGGACCCATCACCAGCAGCGCGAGCGCGACGGCGATGGAGGCCGTCAGCACCACCTCGATCGACTTGATCAGCGGCTTCGCCCAGCCGGGGGGGTAGGCGAGGAAAGCGCCTTCGACGGCGGCACCGGCAAGCCCGACGACGATGAACAGCACCGGCCCGGCGACGACCGCCATCCGCAACCACGGCGCGGCGATACGCGGCGGCGTCGCGAGGCCGGCGAGCCAGGGCAGCAGCCACATCGCGGCGAGGATCGCAGCCGCCTGGAACTTCCCGCCCGGCGCATCGGCACCCACCCAGAGGATATGCGCCGCAACGACGATGCCGATCGGCGGCAGCATGCGCGCCAGCAGCGAGAGCGGGCCGCGCCCGACCACCGGCTGGCGCGCGCCCGGCGCACTGCCCCAGCCGCCATCAGGCGCCAGGGACCAGACAGCGATGACGGCGAGCACCACCACCGCCGCTTCCAGCAGCGTGTCCAACCCGCGGAAGGACATCAGCACGCCCGTCACGGCGTTGCCGAGGCCGGTCGTCGGCAACGCCGCCGCGACCTGTGGCGCGAGTGTCGGTGCGGGTTCCGGCAGCCACAGGATTGCGGCGCCCAGGGCAGCGGCGACGCCCGCGCAGCCGATCCCGATCAGTGCCGTCAGCAGCAGGCCCGGCGGCAGGTTGGCGGGTGCGTCCGCGTGCGGTCCGAGGCGCCGGACCGCCCCGAGCAGCAGCACGCCGGACAGGCCGGCGCCGATCGCAGCCTCGGTCATCGCGACATCCGGCGCGGCGAGCCGCACCCAGGCGAGCGAGAGCAGTAGTCCGTAGGCGATGAACAGCGCGACGGCGGTGAAGGCGCGGCGCGCCAGCACGCTGCCGGTCGCGACGGCGGCAATGGCGGCGGCGAGCAGCAGGTCGGCGATCATTCCGCGCCCTCCTGGCCGCGCGTCAGGCGCGCGATCATCGGGCCGACCGCGGCGCTCGACAGCATCACCAGCGCCCAGATGGCGAGCAGCCGCGCCGCCTCCCCCACGCCGCCCACCTGCGGCAGCAGGCCGAGCACGATCAGGCCGAGGCCGAGATGGTCGGCCTTGGTCAATGCATGCAGGCGGGATGAGGTGTCGGGAAAGCGCAGCAGCCCCGCGGTGCCGGCCACGAAGAACACCAGCCCCGCGAGGACCGCGACGATGGTGAAGCCGTTGGCGAGCAGGCTCACCGCGGCGGTTCCCGGTCGTGCGGCGGTGCGGCGCGGGCCAGCGCGACGGAGGCGAAGGCCGCCAGCAGCGCAAGGATCAAGGCAAGATCGACCAGCGCGGGCGCCGACATCGCGACACCCGCCAGCAGCAGGGCCGCGATGCCCCCCGTGCCGAGAAGCTGCGCGGCCATGACGCGATCCGGATCGCCCGGTCCGCGCAGTACCCGCAGCAGGCCCACTGCGGCCGTCGCGAAGACCAGAAGCGCGGCGATGGACAGGAACTCAGCCATCGAGGCCGAAGGCGCGGGTGAAGCGGGTTTCCTCCAACGTCATCGCGGCGGCGACATCCGTGCTGCCGTCGAGGGCATGGATGGCGATGGCGCCACCGGGCATCTCGCCCGCCGGCAGGGTTCCCGGCAGCAGGCTGGCGTAGGCGAGGAATGCATCCCGAGCCGGACCGGGTGGCAGGCGCGGTGTCCAGGCGATGGTCGCGGGCGCGGCCCGCCGGCGCGGATCGAGGGCGATGGAAGCGACCTCCACCCCCGCGCGCAGCGCCTGCCAGGGAAAGCGCAGCACCAGCATGGCCAGCGCCGCCGGGCGCGGCGTGATGCGGGCCGGCGGAATCAGCCGCAGGCTGGCCCAGGCGCCAATCGCCGATCCCGCGGCGCCGACCGGCAGGTCCGCCGGAGCGGCGCCGGCGATCGCCACCCACAGCAACAGCAGCAGCGCAAAGCGGAAGACCGCCACCGCCATGTCACGCCGCCGGTGCCGCCGCCTTCGCCGGCTTGCGGTCGAAGACGGTGACGTAGAGCGTCGGCAGGAAGACGAGCGTCAGCAGCGTCGCCACCATCAGCCCGCCCATGATCGCGAAGGCCATCGGCCCCCAGAACACGGTGGGTGCGATGGGGATCAACCCGAGTACCGTCGACACCGCCGTCAGCAGCATCGGCCGCAGGCGCGAAGATGCCGCGGCGACCACCGCATCCCGCACGCCGAGCCCGCTCTCGCGATCCGTCTCGATCTGGATGATCAGGATGATGGCGTTCTTCGCGATCATGCCCAGCAGCGCGAGGATGCCGAGGATCGCCACGAAGCCGAGCGGCCGCTGGAAGATCAGCAGCGACAGCACCACGCCGATGATGCCGAGCGGCAGCAGCGCCAGCACCAGCCCCAGCCGCCGGAACGACCCGAGCTGGAGCATCAGCAGCGTGCACATCAGTACCAGCATCATCGGCACCACGGCGATGACCGAGGCCTGGCTTTCGGCGCTTTCCTCCGCGATGCCGCCCAGATCGACGCGGTACGGCCGTTCCAGCGTAGCGTTCAGCGCATCGATGCGCGGTTGCAGCGCCGCGACGGCGGTGTCGGGCAGCACGCCGGGGTTGACGTCGGCCCGCACCGTCAGCGTCGGCACGCGGTTGCGCCGCCAGATCAGCGGGAACTCCTGCCCATGCTCGAAGGTCGCGAGCTGCGACAGCGGCACGGTGCGCCCGCCGGGCAGCGACACCTGCAACGACCGCAGCGTGTCGAGCGACAGGCGTTCCTCGGCCGTCGCACGCGCCACCACGTCGATCAGATAGATGTCGTCGCGCAGCTGGGTGATGGTGGTTCCCGTCACCGCCGCGTTGATCGCCGCGGCGACCTGCGCCGAGGACAGGCCGAGCCGCCGTGCCTCATCCTGGTCGATCTGCACGCGAAGCTGACGCGCAGGCTCCATCCAGTCGAAATGGACGTGGCGGGTGCCGGGCGTCTCCGCCATCAACTTCGCCACATCCTGGGCGATGGCGCGGACGCGCTCAATGTCGGGGCCGTTCACGCGGTACTGCACCGGCCAGCCGACCGGCGGACCGAGTTCCAGCGGATAGACGCGGGAGACGGCGGAGGGGAACTGTTCCGCCAGTAGCGTCTCCAGCCGCCGATGCAGGCGCTCGCGTGCCGGGAGATCCTTCGCAACCACCACCGCCTGCGTGAAGAAGGGCAAGGCGAGCTGCACGTTCAGCGGCAGGTAGAAGCGGATCGCGCCGCGGCCGATATAGGTGGACCAGCGTTCCACATCCGGGTCCTGCGCCAGGGCGGCGTCGAGGCGCGTGGCCAGCTGCTCGCTTGCGAAGATCGAGGCGTTCTGCGGCAGCGTCACCTCGACCAGCAGTTCCGTGCGGTCAGAGGAGGGGAAGAACTGCCGCGGCACGAACTGCATCGCGAAGACGGCGACGACGAACATCGCGACCGTGAAGCCGATGGTGATCCACTTCGCCCGCATCGCCATGGTCAGGAAGCGCGTGTAGCCGCGCAGGATTGGGCCCGGCTTCTCCGGTTCCGTCGAAGCGCCGGGCTTCGGCGCCTTCAGGATCGCCATGCCGAGCAGCGGCGCGAAGATAACCGCGACGAACCAGGACACGATCAGCGCGATGCCGACCACCGCGAAGATCGAAAAGGTGTATTCGCCCGCCCCACTCGCCGCGAAGCCGATCGGCACGAAGCCCGCGATCGTCACCAGCGTGCCGATCAGCATGGACGACGCGAGCGACGAATAGGCGAAGGTCGCGGCCTTCGGCTTGGAATCGCCCGCCGCCAGCCGCCGGATCATGGCGTCGATCGTCGTCATGGCGTCATCGACGAGCAGCGTCAGCGCGATGATCAGCGCCCCAAGCGAGATGCGCTGCAAATCGATGCCGAACACCGACATCAGCGGGAACACGATGGCGAGCGTCAGCGGGATGGACAGCGCCACCACCGAACCGGCGCGCACCCCGAGGGCGACGAAGGACGCCGCCATGATGATCAGGATCGCCTGCCACAGGCTGTCCGTGAAATCCGTGATCGCCTCATCCACCGTCACCGCCTGGTCGGCGACGAGCACGGGCTCGATGCCGATCGGCAGGTCGGCGCGGATGCGGTCCATCGCCGCGGTGATGTTGCGGCCGAGAGCGAGGATGTCGCCGGACTCGCGCATCGAGATGGCGAGCCCGATCGCGGGCTTGCCGTTCACGCGGAACATCGGCTGCGGCGGGTCGGCGGTGGCGCGGCGGACCTCCGCGATGTCGCCCAGGCGGAAGACGCGGTCGCCCACCACGAAATTGACGTTGCGGATGTCCTGCTCGGTCTCGAACGCACCGGAGACACGCACGGCCGGGCGCTCCGTGTCGTTCTCGACCATGCCGGCGGGGCGCACCAAATTCTGCGCCTGCAAGGCCTGGATCAGCGCGGCGCGGTTCAGCCCGAGGCCGGCGAGGCGTTCGGAGGAGAATTCGATGAAGATACGCTCATCCTGCGCGCCGAGGATTTCGATCTTCGAGACGTCCGGCACGAGCAGCAGGCGGGACCGCGCATCCTCGACATAGTCGCGCAACTCGCGCTGCGTGAAGCCATCCGCGGTGAAGCCGTAGATGATGCCGAAGGTGTCGCCGAAATCGTCGATGAAGAAGGGGCCGAGGACGCCCTGCGGCAGGGTGTGGCGGATGTCCGCGACACGGTTGCGTACCCGCAGCCACGTGTCGGCCACGGCCGCCGGCGGCGTAGCGCCGCTCAACTCGACGAAGATCGTGGCCTGGCCCGGTACGGTATAGGACCGGATGCGGTCGAAGTGGGGCGTCTCCTGCAGGGTGCGCTCAAGCCGCTCCGTGACCTGCTGCAGGGTTTCCTCGATCGTCGCCCCCGGCCAGATGGCGGAGACGACCATCGTGCGGACGGTGAAGGCCGGGTCCTCGTTCCGCCCCAGCTTCACGAAGGCGAAGGCGCCGGCGACCAGCGCGACGATCATGAAATAGATGACGAGCGAGCGCCGCCCGATCGCCCATTCCGACAGGTTCGGGCCGATCATCGCGCGGCGCCACCTAGCAGCCGCACCTTCTGCCCCGGCCTCAGCGCCTGCACGCCCGCCGTGACGACGATATCACCCGCGGAAAGCCCGGTGCCGACAACGACATGGCCGGGGTCGTGCCGCACGAGTTCCACGTTGCGGATCGACACCGTCTCATCGGCCGGGTTCACCACCCACACCGCCGGCTGGTTGTTCGCGCGCGTCAGGGCCGAGGCCGGGATGGCATAGCCCGCGCTCGACCCCAGCGTCATCCGCCCCGTCACCGTCGCGCCGAGGCGCATCGCCGCGGGCGGATCGGCGAGGCCGACGCGCACCTGGAAGGTGCCGGTCACGGCATCCGCGCGCGGCGAGACCTCCCGCACCCGGCCCGTTGTGCGCACGGCGGGGTCGGTCGCCAGCACCACCTCGATCACCGGATTGGCGGGGGCCTGGTCCTTCAGGGCGGGCGGCACGTCGAACACCGCGTCGCGGCCCTCGTCGCGCGCCACCTGCACGATCATGCGGCCGGGCTGCACCACCTCGCCGGGCTCGGCGCCGCGCTGCGTGACGCGGCCATCCACGTCGCTGACGAGTTCCGTGTAGCCCAGCCGCGTCTCGGCGATGCCGACCTGCGCTTCCGCGGCATCCACGGCGGATTGCGCGGATTGCCGCGTCTGGTTCGCCTGGTCGTAGCGCACGCGCGTGGTCCAGCCGTCGCGCAGCAGCTCGGATTGACGCCAATAGTTGTTGGCGGCCTCGGTGAGCTGCGCGCGGGCCGCGACCAGCTGGGCGCGGGCGGCGCGCAACCCGTTCTCCTCATTGTCGCGGTTCAGCCGCGCGACGACCTGGCCGGCGCGCACCGTGTCGCCGACATTGGCGAGGCGTTCCACCATGCGGCCATCGATGCGGAAGGCGAGGTTCACTTCGGTCTCCGCCTGCACCGTGCCGGTGAGCGAGACGACCTCGCCGCCCGCGCTGTGCTCCACCGTCACGACGCGGACAGGGCGGACCTCCGGCGGCGTCGGCGGCGGGCCGCCGTCGCAGCCGGCAACCATCAGCAGGGCGAGAAGCACAGCCAGCGGCCGGGGGGAAAGTGGACGGAGCGGCCGATGAGGCATGGCGGGATCCCGGGGGATGGGGGCGGACGGCAGATGATGGTGCGCCAGCGGCGGCACTTGTGGAACCGGACCGACACACGCGCGCCCGGGATGGGCCGGTGCCGCCTCGCGGCCGGTCTGCATCGTCACCAGGGGCATGGGGCCCACACCTCACCTTACGTCCCGCGAGCGGCGCCTGATCCTACGCATCCTGCCGCACTGCGTCATTGGTCATCTATCCCGCCCCTGCGCCAGCCGTCCCAGCACAGTGCGGGCGCCAGCGGCGCGACAAAGAGACGCACGGCACAGGCCGGCCATGGCAATCATCTTGTTGTCGCCGGATGGCCGCCCGTAACCTCACGGGAAGCATTGGCTGGGGGGAAGCAGAAGTCGATGACGCGATGGGCGCCGGCCCCCGCGCATGGTTGTGCCGCCGCGCCACCAGGGCGGACGATCCGGCTGGCTGGCCCAGCCGGTGCGAGGCTCACCCTACGCCGCGCCGAATACCTGCTCACGCGACACGGGCTGTCCGGCGGCGCGAAAGGGGACGGGCATGGCGTGGCCGGCCGCCTACGCCTTGCCGCCATTGCGCGCCTGATGCCGGCCGCGCGCGGCCCCATGCCATGCTGCGCCCCGGCGCACCCGCGATCGCCCGACCACCGCCCTCTCACCCTCGGGACTTCTCATGGATAAGCTCAACGCCGTTCTCGCCTGCATCGATGCGAATGCCGATGCGGCGCTCGATCGCCTCTTCGCGCTGCTCCGCATCAGGTCGATCTCGACCGACCCGGCCTATGCGGCCGAGTGCAAGGCCTGCGCGGACTGGCATGCGGCGGATCTCGCCTCGATGGGCTTCGCGGCCGAAGCGCATGCGACACCCGGCCATCCCATCGTCGTCGCCCATGACCGCGGCGCAAGCGGCCCCAGCGCCCTGTTCTACGGCCACTACGACGTGCAGCCGGTCGATCCGCTGGAATTGTGGGACCATGACCCCTTTGAACCGAGGATCGAGACGCGCCCCGACGGATCGAAAGTGATCCGCGCCCGCGGCGCGTCCGATGACAAGGGCCAGGTCATGACCTTCATCGAGGCCTGCCGCGCGTGGAAGGAAGTGGCCGGCGCGCTGCCCCTCCCGGTGACGGTCCTGCTGGAGGGGGAGGAGGAGTCCGGCGGCGTGAACCTGCCGCCCTTCCTGCAGAAGCACGCCGCCGAGCTGAAGGCCGATATCGGCCTGATCTGCGACACCGGCATGTGGGACGCCGAAACGCCCGGCATCGTGACCATGCTGCGCGGGTTGTGCGGGGAGGAGATCACCATCACCGCCGCCGACCGCGACCTGCATTCGGGCTTCTACGGCTCGGCCGCGGCGAACCCGAACCACGTGCTGGCGCGCATCATCGCCGATCTGCGCGACACGGATGGCCGCATCACCCTGCCCGGCTTCTACGACGGCGTGCCCGAACTGCCAGAGGCGCTGAAGAAGCAGTGGGACAGCCTGGCGTTCGATGCCGGCGCCTTCCTCGGTGCCATCGGGCTGTCCGTTCCAGCGGGGGAAAAGGGGCGGTCCGTGCTGGAGATGACCTGGTCGCGCCCAACCTGCGAGGTGAACGGCATGGGCGGCGGATACCAGGGCGCGGGGTTCAAGACCGTGATCCCATCCGTCGCCTCGGCCAAGATCTCCTTCCGGCTGGTCTTCGACCAGGACCCGCACAAGGTGCGCGCAGCCTTCCGAGACTTCGTCCGCGCCCGCGTGCCGGCCGACTGCAAGGTGACGTTCACCGACTACGGCTCGGGCAGCGCCATCCGCTTCCCGATCGAGGCGCCGGCCTTCGGCAAGGCGCGCGACGCGCTGACCGCCGAATGGGGCAAGCCGGCGGTCTTCATCGGCGGCGGAGGCTCGATCCCGGTCACGACCGAACTCAAGAACGCACTGGGCATGGACGTGATCCTCGCCGGCTTTGCGCTGGAGGACGACCGGATCCACAGCCCGAACGAGAAGTACGACCTGCAGTCCTTCCGCAAGGGCATGCGGTCCTGGGCACGCATCCTGCACGCGCTGGCGAAGTGAGGCCCTGGGCATGACCGCGACCGCCGAAGCGCCGAAGACCATGATGCAGAAGCTGCTCGACGCCGTGGAGCGCATCGGCAACCGCGTACCGCATCCGGTGATGATCTTCGTCTACCTGATCGGCATCGTCATCGTGCTGTCGGCGTTGCTGGGGACGCTCGGCGCGCATGTGACGTATCAGGCCTACAACCCGGCGACCGGCGACATCGAGCCCGCCAGCACCACGGCGCGCAGCCTGCTGACGGCCGACGGCATCCGCTTCATGTTCACCGGCTTCGTGCAGAACTTCATGAATTTCAACGCGGTCGGTGTGATCATCGTCGCGATGGTCGGCGTCGGCGTCGCCGAGGAGGCCGGCCTGGTCAAGGCGCTGATCCGCAAGCTGGTGGTTGTCGCGCCGCCCAAGGGGCTGACCTACATCCTGGTCTTCGTCGGCATCATCTCCTCGATCGCGGCGGATGCGGGGTACCTGGTGCTGATCCCGCTGGCGGCGGCGGCCTTCATCAGCGTGGGCCGGCATCCGCTGGCCGGCCTGGCGGCCGCCTTCGCGGCGGTGGCGTCGGCGTTCCTGGTCAATGTGCTGATCGTGCCGGTGGACGGCATCCTGACCGAGATCACCAACGACGCCATCCGGCTGGTGAACCCGACCCGCACCATCGACCTTGCCGCCAATCTCTGGTTCTCGATCGGCTCGGTGGTGCTGCTGACGGTCCTGATCGCGGTCATCACCGAACGCGTCATCGAACCACGCCTCGGCGCCTACACGGGCGACTATCAGGTGCCGGGCGAGACCGGGCTTTCCGAGGACGAGTATCGCGGCCTGCGCTACGCGCTCTATGGCCTGCTCGGCGTCCTCGCCTTCCTCGCGCTGCTGACGGTACCGCCCGGCGCGCCGCTGCGGCATCCGGAAACCGGTGCGATCATCGGCTCCTCCCCGTTCATGAACAGCCTGATCGTGTCGATCGCACTGATCTTCCTGGTCTGCGGCGCGGCCTATGGCATCGGTGCCAGGACGATGAAGGGCACCAACGACGTCATCGGCGCCATGCAGAAGGCGATCGCGGGCCTCGCCGGGCTGATCCTGCTGCTGCTGGTGATCAGCCAGTTCATCGCCTACTTCAACTACACGAACATGGCGACGCTCGCCGCCGTCTCCCTTGCCCGCATGCTGCAGCAGATGAACCTGGATGCGCTGTGGCTGCTCGTCGGCTTCGTGGGGGTGGTGTTCATCCTCGACCTGATCATCACGGCCGCGATCGCCAAATGGGCGATCTTCGCGCCGATCTTCGTCCCCCTGCTGATGCAGCTTGGCGTCGAGCCGGAGGCGGTGCTGGCGGCCTATCGCGTCGGCGACAGCCCGATGAACTCGATCACCCCGCTCAATGCCTATTTCGCGATGATCGTCACCTTCGCCATCAAGTACCAGAAGGATGCCGGTGTCGGGACGGTAATCGCACTGATGCTGCCCTATGTGCTGGTGATCTCGGTGATCTGGACGGTGTTCCTAGCCGGCTGGCACCTACTCGGCCTGCCCTGGGGGCTCTGATGGAGCGACGCGGCGCGGCCGTCGTGCACAGGGGGCGGGCGCCTGCACGTCCGCGGCCTGGAATGCGGCAGCCTTGGCGTCTCCACCCTTTCGGCGTCGGCGAGTATTCGGCCGGCGTCGGCTGGTGGATTTCCCCGGCCGCTTCTCGCCGCGCGCGGCTGACCCCAATGGTGTCCCGGCCATGACCACGCAGCTTGTTCTCGTCCTCGCGTTGCTGGGCGCGGCGATCGCGATGTTCATCGCGAACCGGCCGCGCATGGATGCCGTCGGGCTGCTGATGATCGTGCTGCTGCCCTTCACCGGGACGCTGACGATCAACGAGGCGCTGGCCGGCTTCGCCGACCCGTCCATCATCCTGCTCGCCGCGCTGTTCGTAGTGGGCGAGGGCCTCGTGCGCACCGGCACGGCGCAACGCATCGGAGACCTGCTGAATGCCCGCGCCGGCAAGAGCCCGACGCGCATGCTGGCGCTGCTGATGGTTGCCGGCGCGGGGCTCGGCGCCTTCATGAGCTCGACAGCCGTGGTCGCGATCTTCATTCCTGTCGTGCTGCGCATCTGCCGCAACAGCGGCGCGGCGCCGAGCCAGCTGATGATGCCGCTGTCCGTCGCGGCGCTGATCAGCGGGATGATGACGCTGGTCGCCACGGCGCCGAACCTCGTGGTCAGCGCGGAACTCGTCCGCCAGGGGCAGGAGGGTTTCAGTTTCTTCGCCTTCACCCCCTTCGGCCTGCCGGTGCTGGCCCTCGCCATCCTCTACATGCTGTTCGCCCGCCGCCTGCTCCCGGATCGCCGCCCCCCGGGGACGGACAGCCGTCGCGCGCCGAGCCTGCGCGATTGGATCGCCGCCTATGGCCTCGCCGACCGCGCCTATCGCGTCCGCATCTCCCCGAACTCCGTGCTGGTGGGCAAGCGGCTCGACCAGCTCGACCTGCGCAAGGAAGGCGTGAACATCCTCGCCATCGAGCGGCAGCGGCGCTTCGCCGTCGATGTCGTCCGGCCCAATGCAACGAGCGTTCTCGCCGCCGGCGATGTCGTGCTGCTGGATGTACGCGTCGCGCCGGACCGCATGGCCGAGTTGCGGGACGAGTACGGCGTGGCGCCGCTGCCCCTGATCGACGGCGACTACTTCCTCGATCGCTCGCAGGAGATCGGGATGGTCGAGGTGATCGTGCCGCCCGATTCCCCCCTGATCGGCCGTACGGTGCTCGAAGCCCGCATCCGCGCCGAGCACCGCCTGACCGTGATCGGCCTTCGCCATCGGCAGGAAGTGGCCGGTGCCGACCTGCTGGAGGAAAAGCTCACGGCCGGTGACAGGCTGCTGATCACCGGCTTCTGGTCCGACATCCGCAAGCTGCAATCGGACCGGCATACCCTGCTGGTGCTGAACTTGCCGGCGGAGCATGAGGAAGTGCTGCCCGCCGCCGGACGCATGCCGCAGGCCATCGCCATCCTCGCGCTGACCGTCGGGCTGATGATCAGCGGCTGGGTTTCGAACGCGCATGCCGCGCTGATCGGCTGCCTGCTGATGGGGCTGTTCCGCTGCATCGACCTCGACAGCGCCTATCGGTCCATCTCCTGGAAGACGCTCGTGCTGATCGTCGGCATGCTGCCCTTCTCGCTCGCCCTGCAACGCACCGGCGGCGTGGACCTTGCGGCGGATGCGGTGCTCTCGGTGGCGGGCGCCGCCTCCCCCCGCGTGCTGCTCGCGGTCATCTTCGCCATCACGGCATTGCTCGGGCTGTTCATCTCCAACACTGCCACGGCCGTGCTAATGGCGCCGGTCGCGCTGGCCGTCGCCAAGGATGTCGGCGCCTCACCCTACCCTTTCGCGATGATCGTCGCGCTCGCAGCCTCGGCGGCGTTCATGACGCCGGTATCCTCGCCGGTGAACACGCTCGTGGTCGGGCCGGGGAACTACAGCTTCGGAGACTTCCTGAAGGTTGGCGTGCCGTTCACCATCGTGACGATGGTGGTCTGCGTGCTGCTGGTGCCAGTAGTGCTTCCGCCCTGATGCGGTGACGCGGCGCGGCGGGTGAACCTAGAGAAAGTCCCAGGCGCGCGAAAGCAAGATCGGAGAGGGGCTCTGCCCCTCTCCGAACCTCCCCCCGCCAGGCCATGGATGGCCTGGACCGCCATCATCTGGCGCCGGGCGCGAAGCCCATTCTCCTGATGGCAGAGCGCTTCCGTGCGCATAGCCATTTGACCACCACCGTCCGACCCTACGCGCGCAGTGCCAGGTCGAGGTTTGCAAAGGCCTTTCGGCCTTTGCCGGGGTAGGGTTCGGGAAGGGGCAGAGCCCCTTCCTGATCCAACAGCGCCCACCAATCTTCGTGCAAGGGCGCAGCGCCCTTCTAACCTGGCAGGCTCGCCACCGCCGTCAGCCCGCCGCCCGCCCGGTTCCGCAGCACGACATCACCGCCATGCGCGCGCAGGATGTTGCGGGCGATGGTCAGTCCCAACCCGGTCCCGCCGGTCTCCCGGTTGCGGCTCTGCTCCAGCCGCCGGAACGGGGCGAACACAGCCTCCAGCTCGCCCTCGGGAATGCCTGGTCCATCGTCATCCACCGTCAGCCGGACCAGCCCGCTCTCGTCCCGCGTCAGGCGCAGCCGCGCGGCGCCGCCATAGGCGAGCGCATTGTTGACGAGGTTCGCGAGCGCCCGCTTGAGCGCCACCGGGCGCGCCCGCACCGTCAGCCGCTCGGGCCCGTCATAGCTGATCGTCTCGGCGCATTCGGGCCGTGCATCCGCCGCCTCATCCGCCACGGTGCGGCACATCGCGGCAAGGTCGAGCGGCGCCGCGGGCTCTGCCGCCGCGTCGTCGCGCGCGAAGGCCAGCGTCGCGGCGATCATCTGCTCCATTTCGTCGAGGTCGGAGAGCATCTTCCGGCGCTGCTCGTCGTCGTCCATGAACTCGGCCCGCAGCCGCAGCCGGGTGATGGGCGTGCGCAGGTCATGGCCGATCGCCGCCAGCATCTGGGTGCGATCGGCGACGAAGCGGCGGATGCGCTCAGCCATCTGGTTGAAGGCGCGCGCGGCGGTCGCGACCTCTGACGGACCGCTCTCCTCCATCGGCGGGGCGTTCACGTCGCGGCCGAGCCGGTCGGCGGCGGCGGCCAGCAGCCGCACCGGCCGCATCAGGCGTGCTACGGCGCCGACGATCAGGAGCACCGCGGCCACGGTCATGAGCACGAAGGCCGCCAGGAAAGTCGCGGAATGCCACGGCCGGGGCGGCGGCATGGCCACGCGGATGTTCAGCCAGTCCCCGTCGGGCAACCGCAGGGAAGCGTTGAAGCCGCCGCCGGGGCGGTCGGACGGGCCGATCCGCACCTCCCGCGGCCGCTGACGCGGCGGCCCGCCGCCGAGCAGGTCGAGCCGGAAAAGCCGTACCACCTCGGGCGGCGGCGGCGGCGCCCCCTGCCGCACGATGGGGATGCGGTCGATCTCGACCCTCAGCCCATCCGGCAGGTCGAGGTCGCCGAGCATCTGCTCACGCCGATCAAGCGGCGCGAGGACGGCCGTGCGCCAAGCGCTGATGGTGCGCCCCGTGATCTCCCGGACATGGCTGAAGCGCTGGAGATCCACGCGGTCCAGCGCATGGATTGTCAGCCCCGCCGCCTGCACCAACACAAGCGCCAGGATCAGCCAGAACGCGGTACGCCCCCCCAGGCTCGTCGGCCAGCCGACGCGCCAGCGCCGGGCGCGCGGCTGGGGCGGGCGCGCGTCGGTGGCCGGCGGCGCGCCCTCAGCCACGCTCGACCGTCGCGGCCAGAACGTAGCCGCCGCCGCGGACCGTCTTGATCAGGCTCGGGTTGCGGCCGTCATCCTCGAGCTTGCGCCGCAGGCGGGAGACGGCGACGTCGATCGCCCGGTCGAAGGGTCCCGCCTGGCGGCCGCGCAGCAGGTCCATCAGCATGTCGCGCGTCAATACGCGGTTGGGGCGTTCCACGAGCACCAGCAGCAGCTCGTACTCGCCCCCCGTGAGCGGGACCTCGGCGCCATCCGGGTTGAGCAGGCGGCGGCGGCCCGGTTCCAGCGTCCAGCCGGCGAACTCGATGACCTTGGCGGGCGGCTCCTTCGCGGGACCTTCGCCATTCGCGCGGCGCAGCACGGCGCGGATGCGGGCCAGCAACTCGCGCGGATTGAAGGGCTTCGCGACGTAGTCGTCGGCGCCCAGTTCGAGGCCGACGATGCGGTCCGTCTCCTCACCCATGGCGGTGAGGATGACCACCGGCACGTCGGACTGGCTACGCAGCCAGCGGGCGAAATCGAGCCCCGGCTCCCCGGGCATCATCAGGTCGAGCACGACGAGGTGGTAGCGGCCGAGCGGCCAGACCCGCCGCGCCTCCCGCGCATCGCGCGCGGCGGTGACGCGCATTCCCTGCTTTTCCAGGAAGCGGGAGAGGAGGTCGCGGATCTCGCGGTCGTCATCGACCACCAGGATGTGAGGGACGGGTTCCATAGGCTGTTACAATAGCGCGTTCCGGCAGGCATTCAGCGGGGGTTCGCGTTTCGATCCGTAACGGCCGCCGGGCGTGTTGCCCTGCGTTGCAATTATCCGGCGTTGCGGGCTTCGTGCGGGCCATGAGCGACCCATCTCATCCGGTCAGGAGCATCGCGCCCTGCCTCCCCCCCGGGCGCGGCTCCGCGGCGGCGGGGGTGATCCCCCCTCTGACTGCGGCCCCCGCCGCCTTCCCCGCATCGCCCGACTGGGCGCGGGATGGGATTGCCGAACTCGCGAGGCTCGACCCCGATTTCGCCGGCATCGAGGCAGCGGCCGGCCCCTTGCCGTGGCGCAGCCGGGACCCCGGCTTTCCGGGCCTGCTGCGCACCATCTGCGGCCAGATGATCAGCAATCAGGCGGCGGCTGCCATCTGGGGGCGGGTTTCAGCCCTGCCCGGCGCGCTCGACCCCGCCGGGCTGCTGGCGCTGGACGAGGTCGCGTTGCGCGGCGCAGGACTGTCCCGACCGAAGGTGGCGCATGTGCGGGCGCTGGCGACGGCGATCGCGGAAGGACGACTGGACCTTGTCGCGCTGCGCGCCGCCACGGATATCGAAGCGGTCGCCGCGATTTCCGCCGTCCCGGGCATCGGCCCCTGGACGGCGCAGGTGCACCTGCTGTTCGGCTTCGACCGCCGAGATGTCTTCCCGGTCGGCGATGTGGCGCTGGCGGCGGGCCTCGCCCACCTGAAGGGCCTTCCGGAACGGCCGAGCCAGAAGGCGCTGGTGGCGATGGCGGCGGCCTGGTCGCCCTGGCGGTCCCTGGCCGCGCGGCTGCTGTGGCACCATTGGCGCCATGCGACGGGCCGCCCCGCGGGGGAGGCGGCCTGAGCTAACCCCGCTTCTCATCGGATCGCGGCCACGCACGATCCGGGAGCACCCGAGGGCTCAAAACCCGTCATCCCGTCGCAAGAATGTTGGGCTATGGTGCCCCGCATCATGCTCCGACGCACCCACCGCGGCATCGGCCGCCTCCCCTATGAGAACATCGCCCTCGTGCTGCAGGGGGGCGGTGCGCTCGGTGCCTACCAGGCCGGCGTCTACCAGGCGCTGTGCGAGGCCGAGATCGAGCCCAACTGGGTGGCCGGCATCTCGATCGGCGCCATCAACGCCGCGATCATCGCCGGCAATGCGCCAGATGAGCGCATTCCCGCCCTGCGCGGCTTCTGGGAAGGCATCACCGCGCCCCAGGGCGGGCTGATCGGCGGGGCCTTCGACAGCTACGAGCCGCCGGCGCACGGCACCGACTGGCGGCGCTGGGTGAACGGCACCCATGCGGCGGCCGCGCTGTTCGGCGGCGCGCCGGGCTTCTTCGCCCCGCGGCTGCCGCCGCCCTATCTACATCCGCCGGGCTGCCGGGAGGCGACGAGCTACTACGACACCTCGGCGCTGCGGGCGACGCTACTGTCCTTCGTCGACTTCGATCGCATCAACCACGAGACCTCGCCGCGGCTGAGCCTCGGCGCCGTCAATGTCCGCAGCGGCAACTTCGTCTATTTCGACAGCCGCACCGACACGATCATCCCCGAGCACGTCATGGCCTCGGGTGCGCTGCCGCCGGGCTTCCCGGGGGTGGAGATCGAGGGCGAGCTGTACTGGGATGGCGGCATCGTCTCGAACACGCCGCTGCAATGGGTGGTGCAGGACCGGCCGATGCGCGACACCATCGCCTTCCAGGTCGATCTTTGGAGCGCGCAGGGCCAGTTGCCGCGGGATCTCCCGGAAGTCGCGATGCGGCAGAAGGAGATTCAGTATTCCAGCCGCACCCGCGCGAACACCGACACCTTCATGCAGATCCAGCGGCTGCGCGTCGCGCTGCGCAACGTGCTGAAGCAGGTGCCGCCGGAGATCCTCGCCACCCCGGACGGGCAGGTGCTGGCGCGCGCCGCGAACGACACGGTGTTCCGCATCGTCCACCTGATCTACCGTTCCCGCCAGTTCGAGAGCGATTCCAAGGATTACGAATTCTCCCGCCGCTCCATGCGCGAGCATTGGGAATCCGGCCTTCTGGATGCGGTCCGCACCCTGCGCGACCCCGCGGCGCTGGAGCGGCCTTCGGCCGATACCTGCCTCGCGACCTACGACCTTGCCCGTGGCGACGAGCGCTGACCGCGCGCACAACCCTCCAAGAGGACGCAATGACCGAAGACGAGATCCGCCAGAACGCCTTCGCCATGCCGTTCACGAGCCCGGCCTATCCGGTCGGGCCGTATCGCTTCGTGAACCGCGAATTCATGATCATCACCTACCGCACCGACCCGGAGAAGCTGCGCGCCATCGTGCCCGCGCCGCTCGAGGTGACGGAGCCGGTGGTGAAGTACGAGTTCATCCGCATGCCGGATTCGACCGGCTTCGGTGACTACACCGAGACCGGCCAGGTCATCCCCGTCTCACTGAACGGGAAGAAGGGCGGCTACACCCACTGCATGTTCCTCAACGACCACCCGCCGATCGCTGGCGGGCGGGAGCTGTGGGGCTTTCCGAAGAAGCTCGCCAACCCGACGCTGAAGGCCGAGATCGACACGCTGGTCGGCACGCTGGATTACGGCCCGGTGCGCGTCGCCACGGGCACCATGGGCTACAAGCATCGCGAGGCAGACCATGATGCGGTGCTCGCCTCGCTCGCCACGCCGAACTGGCTGCTGAAGATCATCCCGCATGTCGACGGCACGGCCCGCGTCTGCGAACTGGTGGAATACTACCTGCAGGACGTGACGCTGAAGGGTGCGTGGACCGGGCCGGCGGCGCTGTCGCTGCTGCCGCACGCGCTCGCCCCCGTCGCGGAGCTGCCGGTGCTCGAAGTGCTCTCGGCGACCCATCTCGTCGCCGATCTCACCCTCGGCCTGGGCAAGGTCGTGCACGACTATCTCGCCTGAACATACGGAGAGCGGATCATGCGTCTCAAGGACAAGGTCGCCATCGTCACCGGCTCGGCCAGCGGCATCGGCAAGGAGATCGCGAAGACCTTCGTGCGTGAAGGCGCGAAGGTGGTGATCGCCGACCTCAACCTCGACGCCGCGAAGGCGACGGCGGATGAGCTCGGTGGCGACAAGGTCGCGCTCGCCGTCGCGATGGACGTGACGAAGGAAGAAGCCGTCGATGCGGGCGTCGCGCAGACGGTGAAGACCTTCGGCGGCGTCGACATCCTCGTCAGCAACGCCGGCATCCAGATCGTCGCACCCGTCGACCAGTTCGACTTCGCCAAGTGGAAGCTGATGATGGCGATCCACCTGGACGGCGCCTTCCTGACCACCCGCGCCTGCCTGCGCGAGATGTACAAGCAGGGCCGCGGCGGCTCGATCATCTACACCGGCTCGGTGCATTCGAAGGAAGCGTCGAAGCTGAAGGCGCCTTACGTCACGGCGAAGCACGGCCTGCTCGGCCTCTGCAAGGTCGTCGCCAAGGAAGGCGCCGCCCACAACGTCTTCGCGAACGTGGTCTGCCCCGGCTTCGTCCGCACGCCGCTGGTGGACAAGCAGATCCCGGAGCAGGCGAAGGAACTTGGCATCTCCGAGGACGAGGTGATCAAGAAGGTCATGCTCGGCGAGACGGTGGACGGCGAGTTCACCACCGTCGAGGACGTGGCCGAGGCGACGCTGTTCTTCGCCTCCTTCGGGTCGAAGGCGCTGACGGGCCAGTCGCTGGTGGTCAGCCATGGGTGGTTCATGGAGTAGGGCGGTGTCTCGGAGAGGGGCCCTGCCCCTCTCCGAACCTCACCCCGCCAGGCCATGGATGGCCTGGACCGCCGTCATTTGGCGCCGGGCGCAAAGGTCATTCCCCTGACGTCAAATTCGTTCGGTGCGCGGCGCCGCATGAC
Organism: Neoroseomonas terrae; assembly: GCF_018129025.1. Lineage (GTDB taxonomy): Bacteria > Pseudomonadota > Alphaproteobacteria > Acetobacterales > Acetobacteraceae > Neoroseomonas > Neoroseomonas terrae. Next base: position 51,379 of record NZ_JAAEDI010000011.1, read on the forward strand.
GACGATGCTCCGACCCTGTGCGCGCCGTGCCAGGTTGAGGTTTCCAAAGGCCTTTCGGCCTTTGGCGGGGTAGGGTTCGGGAAGGGGCAGAGCCCCTTCCTGATCCGACCGCCCCGCCAATCCCCACGCATACGGACAACGCCCGTCCTTGACGGCTCCGCACCGGCGCTGGAAGGGTCCGCCCCCATGCCCGCACTCTCCCCGCGCATCCGCGACACCCAGGACCCGCCTATCCCCGCCGTCCGCGCCTGGGCGGGGCGTTATGACGGCCGCGCCGGCCCGATCCTCGACCTGACGCAGGCGGTGCCCGGCTACCCGCCGCACCCGGACCTGCTGGCGAAGCTCGCCGAGGCCGCGGGCGGCCGCGCCGCGGCGACCTATGGTCCGATCGACGGCGAAGCCGTGCTGCGCGAGGCGCTCGCCGCCGACATCTCCACCGTCTACGGCGCGCGCGTGCCGACCGATGCGGTGGCGATCACCTCCGGCGGCAACCTGGCCTTCACCATGACGATGAGCGTGCTGGCCGGCACGGGCGAGAAGGTGATGCTGCCCGCCCCCTGGTACTTCAACCATCGCATGGCGCTGACGGCGCTCGGCATTCCCTGCGTACCGCTCGACTGCCGCGCCGAGGACGGCTTCATCCCCGACCCCGGTCGCGCCGACGCGCTGATGGACGGCGTGCGCGCCATCGTGCTGGTCAGCCCGAACAATCCGACCGGCGCCGTCTATCCGCCCGCCATCATCGAAGGCTTCGCCGCGCTGGCGCGGCAGCATGACGCCTGGCTGGTGATCGACGAGACCTATCGCGACTTCCTCGCCCCCACGCAGTCGCCGCCGCATGGGCTGTTCGCGGATCGCGACTGGGGCGACGGCTTCATCCATCTCTATTCCTTCTCGAAGGCCTATTGCGTGCCGGGCCACCGCGTCGCGGCCATCGCCTCGGGTGCCGCGTTCCGCGGCGCGCTGATGAAGGCACTCGACACCATGCAGATCTGCGCGCCGCGGGCTGCGCAGACGGCGCTGGCCTGGGGGGTGGAGGCGCTGCGCGATTGGCGCCTCGCCAACCGCGACCTGATGGCGGGCCGTGCCGAGGCGTTCCGCCGCGCGGCCTCGCAGCTACCGGGCTGGCGGCTCGATGCGCTGGGCGCCTACTTCGCTTATCTGCGCCTGCCGGCGGAGGCGCCGGACGCGGTGGCGATGGCGGAGACGCTCGCCGTCGAGCGTGGCCTGCTCGGCCTGCCGGGTCCGTTCTTCGGGCCGGGCCAGGATCGGCACCTTCGGCTCGCCTTCGCCAATGCCGAGGAAAGCGTGATCGCCCAGCTCCCCTCGCGGCTATAGGGCGCCGCCGAAGCCGTTCATCGCGCGGTCGCACACGGCGTGGTGATATCCTGGCCATGCCAATTCGCCGTGCGCTGCTCGCCGTTCCCTTCCTTCTCGCTGCCCCTGCCCTGGCGCAGGATGAAAGCCGCCGTCCGCCGGCGCTGCCGACGCCACTCCCGGTGCGCCTGCGCCCCGGCGCCGCGCCGGTCATGGCGCATGCGCGCATTGGCGATGGTGGCCAGCAGCCCATCGAGATCAGCTTCACCGGCCCCGGGGCGCCGACGGAGGTCTTCCGCCTGCCGTCCTGGTACGGCAATGCGCGGATCATCGGGGTGCTGCGGGTCCGTGACCGCGACCTGCTGGTCGTCGCCTTCGAGGGCAACACTGGCACCGGCGTCTATCAGGAAATCCAGGCCGTGATCGGCGTGGATGATGACGGCGTCGCGCGTATCCTGGCGCTGGAAACGCTGCACAACCGCCTGACGGCGATCTGCAGCGATGCCTCCTACCTCACGATCCGCATCACGCCGCTGGCCGATGGCAAGGGCTTACGGCTGAACCACTTCGCGCGCGGCGTCTTCGGCACCTGCGGCCCGCCCACGCGCCGCCCGCGCCCCTTCCGCGCCGAATGGGGCACGACGCTGCGCTGGAACGGCCGTGGCCCGTTTTCCGTCCCGCCGCCCGACCCGCGCGCCGGCCCCGAACGGCGGTTGGTCGAGGCCTCTCGCGCGAAGGTCGCAGCCTGGCTTGCCGCGGCACCACGCCGCGAGGTGACGCATGACGACATGCAGGCGCTGGACCTGATGGAAGTGCTGCGGAACGAGTGACGCGCGGGCCGGCATCGGCCACCGGCGCGAGAACTATCGCGCGCTCCCGCCGAGCGCCTCCGCCTTCAGGATCGCCTCCGCCGTCTCGAGATCGCTGACGAGGCCCGTGCACAGCCCTGCCGCCAGGGCCGCGCGAAGGATAGCCACCTTCTCCGGCCCGCCCGCGGCCACGATGCGGTTCGGGATGCCGCGGATCGCCGCGGGGTCCAGTTGCACGCGGCGTGCATTCACGGGGTCGTCTACGACCTCGCCGGCGGCTGACAGGTAGATGCCGAACACGTTGCCGACCGCCCCCGCGCGCATCAGCCGCTGCTGGTCCGCTCGTGTCAGGATGCCCGAGGCGATCTCGGTCGACGCCTGATGCAGATCTCCGGCGCCGACCAGCGCGTGATCGGCGCCGGCGGCGCGCTCCAGTACCTCGCGCACCATGCGCATGGTGCGGAAGGTCTCGGCGGCCTCGACCGATTCCGCGAGGATCGGCGCGATCAGATAGTAGCAGGCCGCATCGAGTTGCCGCGCATAGCGCGCGGCGATGTCGTAGGGGTTGATGCTGCCCGCGCGCGGCAGGCCGCCCATCAGCCCGACGACCACGTTGCCGCCGGCGCTGCGCGGTTCCAGGCCCCGCACCGAAGCATCGAGCGTCCGGCCCCAGCCCAGCGCCAGCGTCTGCCCGGGCGCGAGCCGCGCCGAGACGAAGGCGCCGGCGGCGACCCCGATTACGCCGGCCACCGCATCGCGGTCGGCCGGCGTCGGCACGATATAGGCGGCGGTCAGCCCGTACCGCGCGGTCAGCGCGCTCTCCGCCTCGAAGCAGAAGCGCAGGCTCGTATCGACCGAGACTCGGATCAGGCCTTCTTCGCGGCACGCCGCGACGTAGCGGTTCACTTTCGCCCGCGTCAGACCCAGGCGCCCGGCGATGGAATCCTGCGTGGCACCTTCCACCAGATGGAGCCAGCCCACCCAGAGCTTCAATTCCCTGTCGGAACGCATGGCTTCTCCGGAGAAATGAGATATTGTCCCTTCATAAGAACAATATTTCACCCGCTTGTCACCCGCGCCCGCGATGCGCCGTGGCACAGGGTCGGGCGAGGAGCAGCATGGCCACCATCTTTCACGTCACCGACCTGCATCTGCGCCAGGCCCTGCCAGGCCATGCAGGGCATCTCCACCGGCTGTCGCGCCGCATGCCGGCGTTGCTAGACGCGCTGTCCGGCCGCATCGCCGCCGTCGCGCCCGACCTGGTGGCCGTCACCGGCGACCTCCTCGACGTGCCGCATGCCTTGCTGGATGGGGAACCGGGCCATGACCTGCGAGCCATCACGCAGGCCGCGCTTGCCGACTACCTGTTGGTGCGCCGTTGGCTGGACTCGCTTGGCCGGCCATGGATGGTGCTGCCCGGCAACCATGACCACGGTCCGGCCTTCGACGTGGTGTTCGGGTCAGAACCGGTCACGCGCCCTTGCGGCCACCTGACGATCCACGCCTTTCATGACTGGGAGCAGGCCGGCAACCAGGCGCTGCGCATCGGCCCGTCGCGTCGGCACTTCGAGCAGGCCATCGCCGCGTCCGGCGTGGAGACGGATGAGGTCCACCTCCAGCATTTCCTCGTCCGCCCGCATGTCGACTACCACTACCCGCTGCTCTACGGCGATGCCGACGACATTGCCCGCCGCGTCGCGGATGCCCCCGGCCGCCGGTTGCTCCTTTCGGGCCACTGGCACGAGGGCACGCCGATGGTGCAGGTCGGAAATGCCCTGATGGGCGCCTGCCCCGCCTTCTGCGAGCCGCCACACCGCTTTCGCGTGTTCCGCATCGATCCCGGCGGACCGATCGCGATGGAGGAGGATGCGCTGGGCGCGTCCTTCACGGCGGCCAAGCAGCTCACCATCGTCGATCGTCCGGGGCTGCTGACACTGCCGCCGGCTGACGGCGCAGCGCCGCGGCTGGTCCCTCGCTCGGACATGGCCAGGATCATCGCCGGCCTCGCCGCGCAGGGGCATGTCGCCATCGCGTCGCCCTGGCACGCGCCGGAGACCGGGACGGCGACCTGGCGGGGCCTGCAATACGCGCATGATGCCTTCTTCCAGGCTCTCGGGAGCGACGCCGGCCAAGCCGACGCACTGTCCCTCTATCTGCCGCCGGGCGCGCAGCCCGGCCGCCGCCTGCCCGCCGAACCCATCAGCCGCGAACCTGACCTCGTACCGCGCCTAGCCGCGCTGTTCGGCATGGCGCCTGCCGCCGTCACGCTGCTGACGCTCGACCCGGCGCGCCGCGCAGCCGGCATCGCCGCCGGCGCCGCCTGCCCGGATCTGAGCGACGGGATGCCCGACATCGACGCCATCCTGGCGGCCGCCGGCCGCTGAGGACATCCGAACGACAGGAAGAACCAGCACCATGTCACCACGTCATGCCTTGTCGCGGCGCCTTCTGATGCTCGGCGGCACCGCGGCCGCGCTCTCGGCGCCGGCTTACGCGCAGGCCTGGCCGGGCCGCCCGATCTCGCTGGTGGTCGGCTATCCGCCCGGCGGGCAGACCGACTTCGCCGCGCGCATCGTGCAGAACGGGCTCAGCCAGGCGCTCGGCCAGCCCGTGGTGGTGGAGAACCGCGGCGGCGCCGGCGGCAATCTCGGCCTCGACGCGGTGCTGCGTGCGCGGCCGGACGGCTACACCTTCCTGGCCTCGAATTCGAGCCCGATGGTGATCAACCCACACACCTTCCCGCCGACCGGCCTCAACCCGCTCGACCTTGTCAATGTCTGCATGATCCTCGATGCGCCGCTGGTCTATTGCGTGCATCCCTCGGTGCCCGCGACGACAGCGCCCGAACTGGTCGCCTGGATCAAGGCGCAGCCGCGCATGATCGACTACGGCATTCCCGCCGCCGGCAGCCTGCCGCATCTCGCGATGGAGCTGTTCAGGTCGCGCACCGGCCTGCCCGAGATGCAGCAGATCCCCTATCGCGGCAGCGGGCCGGCGCTGCAAGACTTCCTGGCGGGACGCTTCCCGGTGATGACGGATTCGCTGTCCGTCATGGCCGGCGCGCTGAACGCGGAGCAGATCCGCGGCGTCATGACCACGAGTACGACCCGCGTTCCCGCCTTCCCCACCGTGCCGACCGCGGGCGAGCAGGGCATCGACGACTTCGTCGTCGGGGCCTGGACGGGGATTTCCGCGCCACGCGGCACGCCGCCGGAGATCATCGCCCGCATGAACGACACGGTGAACCAAGTCCTGCGCGACCCGACCGTGCGCCGGCAGATCGAGGCGCAGGGCGCCGTCGTGGGCGGCGGAACCGCCGACGCCTTCGACCAGCGCGTCCGCGCGGATCATGCGCGCTGGGGCGAGATCGCGCGCAGCAACAACATCACGAGCGGCTAGCTCGGTTGTATGCACTCTCGGGATTTCCGGAGATGGGCGTGGCGTGATCCAGGGCTGCCCTCAGGGGGGCAGCCTTGTGCGTTCTGGATCGTTCGATGTCGGGCGATGGGGCGTGGGATCGAAGGCTTCAGCGCTTCGGCGGGCCGGTTATCGCCGCGTCACCACAACCCGCATCCCGCCTTTCGGCCGCAGCGCCAGCCGGCAGTTCGGCTGCGGCGTGAAGCCTGGCGCCAGCGCGAAGCGGAACCGGCGGAACAGCACCGCCGCGAACACCGTCACCTCCGCCATGCCGAAGGCGGCACCGGCGCAGATACGCGGCCCCACGCCGAAGGGCATGTAGGCGAAGCGCGGCCGCTGCCGGGCGGCCTCGCCGAGAAAGCGCTCCGGGCGGAACGCGTCCGGCGCCTCCCAAAGCGCCTCGTGCCGGTGCAGCAGCCAAGGCACGGCGAGCACGATGTCGCCCGTGCGGATGTCCCAGCGGCGGATGCGGTGGGGCTGCGTTGCCTGGCGGGGAAAGACGGCGACGGGCGGATACAGCCGCATCGATTCCTGGATCACCGCCTTGGTGAAGGGCAGCGCCATCAGCGCGGCGAGGTCCGGGACGTCCGCCGGCAGTTCCGCCGCCATGCGGTCGGCTGTCGCGGGATGCAGCGCGGCGAGCATGGTCGTCCAGGTCAGCGTGATCGCCGCCCCCTCCGCGCCGGCGAGAAGGAACATCACCACCTCGTCCAGCAGCCTTTCGCCGGCCAGCACCGGCGATCCGTCCTCCCGGCGGGCAGCGCGCAGGGCGCGCAGCAGCGGGGTCCCGCCATCGGGGCCGGCCGCGTCGATCAGCCGCGCGACGCGGCCGCGCAGCACGGCGGCGAGCTGCCGCGCCCGCCGCCGCGTCAGCCATCCGAACACGTCCGGCAGGCCCATCAGGCCCAGCAGGTCCACCACCTCCGCCGCGTCCTGGTAGGCGGTGAAGGTCTCGGCGATCAGCCGCGCCTCCGCGGCGGTCCCTGCCTTTCCGAACACGGCGAGCAGCAGCACATGGCTGATCGCGGCAGCATAGGCGGCGGCGACGTCCACCGGCCCCTCGGCGCGGGCGAGCGATTCGGCGCAGGTCTCGGCAGCCTCGACGAAGCAGGGGTGGAACTGGGCGAGGCCGGAGGGGTGGATGGGGGGGGAGACTGCCTCCCGCCGCTCCGCCCAGTCCTCGCCGGAGCCGATGAAGCAGGAGCCGCCCACCACCGGGCGTAGCGCGTCCTCCAGGAACCGGGCCTTGCGCTGGTAGATGTCGTGGCGCGTCACGAAGACGTCCCGCACCACCTCCGGCGTGTTGGCGACGAGGATCAGCCGCCCTGGCAGCCGCGTCGTGAAGACCTGCCGGCGATAGGCGTCGGCGGGGAAGATCGACAGCACGTCCCGCCGGGCGCGCAGCAGCCCGGCGATCGCCGTCGGCTCGCGCGCCGCGCGTGGCGGCATCGGGGGAATGAAGTCGGCGGTGACCTCCATCGGCGCAGGATACGCGGATGCCCCCGATTGGCCACCGGACCCGACGGCGCCGCGGGGCCGGCGGCGGAACGGAGCGGCAGCGGCGCAGATTCCGAAGCCCGCCGATGCGCGCCGCCCGTTCACGTTCGCCGCAGCGCTGCTCGCGCAAGGCGGGCCGAATCAACCTATGGTCGCGACACCGTCCAGACCGCGGCGATACACAACCGTCGCGTGCAGATGAGCGATCCGGGAGATCGATCGAAACGACCTCGGACCGTTGCAGGAACGGCGCATCGTGACTTCAAATCACCCGTATTTCATCAATCAGATGTTCATATCTTTGAGATTCCAGCTATCTTTGTGGATATCCCCCAGCACCCTTCTGCGAGCGACCGTGACGGCCACTCCGCGTTTTCGCCAGGTGTCGAACTTCGGCACGGCTTCGGCCGCTGCCTTGCTTGCGCTCGGCCTGCCTCTGGGCGCGTCAGCACAGGTGCCGCCGACGGTGCCGCGCGCGCCGCCGCCGCCCGTCGATCTCCAGGAACGCGTGCTGCCGCCCCGCGCCCCCGAACTTTCGCCCCGGACCCAGCCGCCGCCGCCTGAAGCCCGTCGCGGACCCGGCGAAGGCCAGCAGGTGGCGATCAGCACGGTCGCCCTGGAAGGCAACACCGCGCTCGATGACGCTGAGTTGCGCCGTTTGGTCGCGCCGGTCGAGGGCCAGACCGTCGCGCTGTCGCGCATCGAGGAAGTCCGGCTCACCCTGCTCGGCGCGTATCGCCGCGCCGGCTATCCGTTCGTCTCGGTCGCTGCCGCCCTGGTGCCGGGCCCCGATGGCCGGGCCGAGCTGCGCTTTGCCTTCACCGAGGGTTACGTCGCCGAAGTGCGCCTGGACGGCGATATCGGCCCGGCCGGCACGCAGGTGCTGCGCTTCCTCGAACGGGTCAAGGATGAACGGCCGGTCTCGACTGCCGGCGTCGAGCGCGCGCTGCTGCTCGCCTCCGACGTTCCGGGCGTGCGCGTTCGCGGGGTTCTGCAGCCGATCCAGGGGGAACCCGGCGCGCTGCGCCTCGTCGCGCAGGTCACGCGCTCGGTCGTCAGCGGCTATTTCAACGTGGACAACCGCGCCTACAACCTCACCGGCCCGTGGGAGGCGCTGTTCGTCGGCGGGTTGAACTCGCTGACCGAGTTCGGCGAGCGGACGGAGCTCACGCTGTTCGGTTCCGAACAGGGGACGCAGTGGTTCACCCAGGGCAGCTTCGAGACCTTCATCGGCGGCTCGGGCCTGCGCGTGCGCGTCTATGCCGGCATGGGCAACACGCTGCCGTCGGGCCAGCTCGCGCAGATCGGCTACAATGGCGAGACGACCCTTGCCGGCGTCGTCGCGACATACCCGATCATCCGCTCGCGGCCCGCCAATCTGTGGGCCGTCGCGCAGTTCGACATGTTCGACAGCACGACCTACACGGGCGTCGGCACCAGCTCCGGCCGGTCGCTCGCCGGGCGGGACCACATCCGGGCGGCGCGCGGCGGTTTCGACGGGCAGGCGCTCGACAGCTTCATCCCGTTCCTGCCACCGGCCATCAACCAGGGTGGCTTCCGGGCGCATCAGGGCATCATCGACTGGGATGCGACCGCGAATGACGATCCGCGGGCGACGCGCATCGGATCCGAATTCGACTTCACCAAGTACACCGGCGAATACCAGCGGGTGCAGCCGCTCTTCTCGCCCTTCGACGGCGCCATGTTCAACATCCAGGCCTATGTGAACGGCCAGTGGTCGACGAACGTCCTGCCGAATGCCGAGAAGTACTACCTCGGCGGCAACCGCCTCGGGCGCGGCTTCTATTCGGGCCAGGTGACGGGCGACTACGGCTATGGCTACGCGATCGAGTTGCAGCTCGACCTCGGCTACGAGATCCCGGCCGATCCCGCCATGGGCAACAACCGCGGCACCACGCAGTTCTACATGTTCCGCGACATGGGCTGGGCGTACCAGAACCTCGACACCGATGCGAACCGGCGGCTGTCCTCCTGGGGCGGCGGCGTGCGCACCATCGTCGCGGACACGGTGCAGGTCGATGTCGAGCTCGCCCGTCGCATCACCACCCAGCCCGACGGCCAGTTCTCCGAGCCGCTGCGCGCCACGCAGCTCTACTTCCGCACGCTGATAAGGTTCTAGCCCATGCCGCGTCGCGCCGTGCTCCGCCGTGCCCGCCCTTCCCGCCGCCGCGCCGCCGTGCCCGCCCCTGCCCCGGCCGCCACGCGCCCGCCGGTGCGGCGGTGGTGGCTGCTCGCGACCACGGCGCTGCTGCCGGTCACGGGCACCGCGCTGGCCCAGGCGCCGACGGGCGCGCAGGTCGTCGCCGGCCAGGCCGCGATCGCCCAGGGCGGCAACCGCACCACCATCACGCAGCGGACCGACCGCGCGGCAATCGACTGGCAGCAATTCAACGTCGGCAGCCAGCACACGGTGCAGTTCGTCCAGCCGAACCAGGGGTCCTGGACGCTGAACCGCGTTGTCGGCCCTGATCCCTCCGTCATCGCCGGCCGTATCCAGGCCAATGGCGGCGTCGCCATCGTCAACCAGTCGGGCATGGTGTTCGCGGGTGGGGCGCAGGTCGATGTCGGCTCGCTGATCGCCTCCGCGGCCAACATCACCAACAACAACTTCATGGCCGGGCGCATGGTGTTCGACGGCGCCCCGCGGCCCGGCGCGCGCGTGGAGAACCGCGGCACCATCACGGTCGCCGATCGCGGCCTCGCCGCGCTGGTCGGGCCCGGCGTGTCCAATTCGGGCGTGATCCGCGCCAATCTCGGCCGCGTGGCGCTGGGGGCGGCCGAGACCTTCGTGCTCGACCTCGCGGGTGACGGGCTGATCGGCATCGACGTGACGCGCGCCGTCACTGCCGCACCGGACGGCAATGCCGCGCTGGTGACGAACAGCGGCGTGATCGAGGCGAATGGCGGCTCGGTGCTGATCACCGCGCATGCCGCCTCGGGCCTGGTGGAAGATTTGGTTCGCAACACCGGCCGGATCGAGGCGAACACCGTCGGCGCGCGCACGGGTGAGGTCGCGCTGCGCGCGGATGGCGGCGGCGTGCGCCAGGATGGCACGATCAGCGCGACCGGCGGGGCCGGGCAGCGCGGCGGCACTGTCGCGATGCAGGCGACCGGGCAGGTCACGGTCGGCGCTGCGGCGCGGGTCGATGCCTCGGGCGGCGCCGGCGGCGGCCGCGTGCTGGCCGGCACCACGGGCCGCGGCCGCAACCAGACCATGGCGGCGCGCACCGTTGTCGAACGCGGCGCCGAGATCCGCGCCGACGCCACGCAGAACGGGCGCGGCGGCGAGATCCTCGTCAACAGCACCGACCGCACCGAGATGCGCGGCACGCTCTCCGCCCGCGGTGGCGAGGCCGGCGGCAATGGCGGCTTCATCGAGGTGTCGGGCCAGTCCGCCTTCGTGCTGGACGGCATCGTCGACCTGCGCGCGCCGAATGGCGAGATGGGCGACTTCCTGCTCGACCCGCGCAACATCTTCATCGCCGACAGCGGCGTGACGCCGCCCGGCACGGTGACGGAGACGCCGACCGGTCTCGACTCGGTGGGCGGCTCGGTGACCGGCCCCGGCGCCATCAGCGCGACCACCGGCGGCGATTCCGACTGGGTGCGGATCACCCCCGACATCATCGAGGGCTACGCCGCCGGCAACATCATCCTCGAAGCCAGCCGCCAGATCGTCATCGGCAGTGAGGTCAACCGCACCACGGCCGGCAACCTGACGCTGACCGCAGGCCTGTCAGGCAGCAGCGGCAACATCACGCAGAATGCCGGCGCGGACATCTCCGTGAACGGCGTGCTGACGATGCAGACGGCGGCGGGTTCGATCTCGCTCGGCGCCGACCTGCGCGCGACCGGCGTCGTGCTTGCAGCCTCCGGCGACATTTCCCAGACCGGCGGGACCATCGCCCATCGCACGGCCAGCACTGACCTGGCGCTGACGGTGACGGCAAGCGGCGCCAATGCCGATGTCGACCTCACCCAGGCCGGCAACGGCCGGTTCGTGCTGGCGGCCAGCAGTGCCGGGGGCGATTTCGCGCTTTCCGGCAGCCGGATACGCGTTGCCGGAGACCTGACCGCGGATGCCGTGTCGCTGACGACGACGGCCGGGCCGCTGACACTTGGCGCGGATGTCCGGGCGACGAGCCTCACCCTCGCCGCGGCGGGCAGCATCTCGCAGACCAGCGGCACCATCGCCCACAGCACCGCCGATACCGATCTGGCGCTGACCGTCACCGCCACGGGGGCTGGTTCCGCGGTCGCCCTGAACCAGGCCGGCAATGGGCGCATCGCGCTGAATGCAAGCAGCGCGCCCGGCAGCTTCGCGCTGTCGGGGGAAGCGATCAGCGTCGACGGCACGCTCTCGGGCGGCGCCGTCTCGCTCGCCGCGACCACCGGCGCGCTGGTCATCGACGCGAATATCCGCGCGACCGACCTCACACTGCGCGCCGCCACCGGCATCGACCAGACCGGCGGCAACATCCAGCATCGCGCCAATGCCGCCACCGCCCTCGCCCTCACGGCGAGTGTCTCGGGCATCGGCGACATCGGGCTCGACCGCACCACCAACGGCAACCTGCGCCTGCGCGACGGCGGCACCGCCGATGGCGACATGCGCGTCGCCAGCAGCCGCCGCCTCGAGGTCGGCAGCGGGCAGACGCTGACGGTCGCGGGCGCCCTGGAACTGGCGGTGACGGGGGACGGCAATCCGCTCGTGCTGGCCGGGTCGCTGCGCGCCGAGAGCGTCAGCCTCACCGCCGCGGGCGACATCAGCCAGACCGGCGGCAGCATCGCGCATGTCACCGCCGGCAGCGAGCTGCCGCTGACAGTCAACGCCAGCGAGGACGGGTCGGTCGACCTGACCAGCACGACGAACGGCGCGATCGCGCTTGGCGCGAGCACCGCGGCGGGCGATTTCGCCCTGACCGGCGAAGCGATCCGCGTGACCGGCGCCCTTGCCGCCGACGGGACGTCGCTGACCGCGACGACCGGCGCCATCGCCCTCGGCGACGACCTGCGCGCCACCAGCCTGGCCCTGACGTCGGTGACCGGCATCACCCAGGGCGGCGGCACCATCATCCACCGCGAGAACAGCAATTTTGGCCTGCCGCTGACGATCAACGTGACCGGCACCGGCGACGTCGTGCTCGACGGCGCCAACGGCAACATGCAGATCATGTCCGGCGGCACCGCCGATGGCTCGGTCAGCATCACCAGTGCGCAGCATATCGAACTGATCGACGGCCAGACCTTCTCGGTGGCCGGTGCGGCGGCGCTGACCGTCTCCGGCAATGACACCGGGAACGCGCTGCTGCTGAACGGCTCGCTCTTCGCCGACAGCGTGACACTGTCCGCGACTGGTTCCATCACCCAGGCGGCTGGTGGCGTGCTGGCGCGCCGCGCAGCGGACGGCACCGCCGACCTCGCCGCCGCCCTGCCGCTGACCGCGACGGCCACCGGCAACGGCCACGACATTTCGCTCACCGGCGCGAACGGAGCGTTGCGGATCCTCGGTGCGACGACCGAGGACGGCGACATGATCCTGGCCGGCCGCAGCCTCACTGTCGCCGGCGCCGTGACCGCAGATCGGGCCGGCGCCGCGCGCGGCGACGTCACACTGGTCGCGACGGGCGGCGGGATGGCGATCGAAGCCGCGGTCACCGCTCGCAATGCGGCCATCGGCGCGGCCGGCGACGTGACGCAGACCGCGGCGTTCGACCTCGGCGGCACCGGCGGCGGGCGCCTTCGGCTGCGCGGGCCGGAAGGCGGCGACGCCAGCGTCGGCGGAAGTATCGCCCTCACCCAGGCGAATTCCGTCGCCGAGCTGGATGCCCGCGCTTCCGGCGCGCTCGCCTTCACCGCCGCCGGCGACCTCTCCGTCACGCAGGCGCACGGCGCGGGCGTGACGCTGACGGGTGCGGCAATCACGGTACCGACGGGGGCGGCGGGCGAAAGCGGCATCGTCGCCACCGGCTCCGGCGACGTCGCCGTCATCGCCGACAGCCTGGATGTGGCCGGCACGGTGAGCGCATCCGACGGCCGCACCATCTCCCTGCGCGTGGACAGCCTGGACCTGACGGGTGCCACCGTCACCGCCGGCACCACCGGCACGGTCGAGATCGGACCGCGGACGGCGGGCCGTGCGGTGCAGATCGGCACATCCGGCAATCCCACCAACACGACGGAACTTGCGACCGCGGATCTGGAGGCGATCGCCGCCGGCACGCTGCGCATCGGCCGCACCACCATCGCCTCCGAGGCGACGCAGACCATCACGGCGAACGGGCTGACGGTCGTCGATGCGGTGGCGCCCTCGGCAGCCCTGTCGCTGGTCAGCGCCAACGGCATCAACGTCAATGCCGGCATCACCGCGCCCTCCATCCGCATGGAAACGTCGGCGGGCAACATTGCGCTCGGCGCGGTGAACGTGGAGGCCAATGGCCCGAACGCGGCGATCACCCTGCTCTCGGCCGGCAGCATCGAGCAGTCCGCCGGCGGCGCGCTGGTCTCGCCCGGCGGCACCGTCGTCGACCTGATCGCCCATGCGCAGGTAACCATCGACCTGATCGGCTCGGGCGATTTCCGCCTCGCCGGCGGCATCACGCCGGCCTCGGCGAGCGGCGAGCGGTCGCTCTTCGCCCCCTTAGGCATCCAGTTCGAAACGACCGGCGCCATCACGGTCGCCGCGGCGATGGAAGTCGCCGCCTCATCCACGTACACGGCGCTGGTCGGTCGCTCGATCGCAATCGAGGCCCCGATCCTCCTACCGGGCTTGTCGGCACTCACCCTCACCGCCACCGGCGGCGGCGGGGAGAGCACGATCTCCCAGACCGCGTTGGGCCTGATCCGCACCGGGCACCTGACGCTGTCGGCCGAGGGCGCGATCGACCTCTCCCTCGCGGCGAACCAGGTGGGCACGCTCGGCACCGTCAGCTTCACCGAGGGCTTCGGCTATCGCAGCACGACGGGCTTCACGGTCGGTGGTGCGCTGGCGCCGTCCGATGGCGGCAACGCCAACATCACCATCATCGCCGATACCGGCGACATCCTGCTCCAGGCGCCGATCTCCGCCGGCAGCGGCACGGTGCGGCTGAACGCGACCACGGGCGACATCCTCCAGGACGCGGCCGGGGCGGCGATCACCGCCGGGCGGCTCGAACTGACGGCGGGCGGCGACGCACTGCTCGACCCGACCCTCGCGGCCGACCGCAACGTGGTGGGCACGCTCGGTGGCGGCACGATCGGCGGGACCCTGCGCTTCAATGCCGCGGGCGACCTCATCCTCGACGGCAGCCTGACGCAGACCGGCCCGGGCGGCGCGGTCCGGATCGCGGCCGGCGGCACCCTGACCCAGAATGCCGGCGCGGTGCTCGGCTTCAGCGACATCACCCTGGTCGCGCCCGGCGCGATGACGCTCGGCGGCACCATCGGCGTCGACCAGGCGAATCCCGTCAGCGTCGTGCGGCTCGGTACCGATGCGGGCATCACGCAGGGGGCGACGGGGCGCATCGTCGCCCACCAGCTCGGGCTCAGGGCCACCGGCGACGTGTCGCTGATGGACGGCGACAACGACGTGCGGCAGATCGCCGCGATGACGGGCGGGGTCTTCGCGCTCGACACCAATGGCGCGCTGGCGACCACCCTCGCCCCGATCGCAGTGGAACGGCCGGGTGGCGGCAGCGCCGATGTCTGGGGCGTGCAGGGCAGCTCGGTCACGCTGTCGGCGGCCGACCTCACGATCCATGCGGCGAATCTCGGCCCCTATGCTGGATTCGGCATCGGGATCGGGGCCTTTGCCTCGGCCGCCGATGGCGTTCTGCGGCTTCGGGCGGACAACCTTGCGCTGAACAGCTACCTGTTCGCCGGCCCCGGCCTCACCGGCCGCATCGAGATCGCGCCGCGCACGCTGAGCCGCCAGGTCGTGCTGGGTGGCAGCGAGGCGGGTGCGCTGTCCCTGCCGGCAACCCTCATCAACCAGCTCTATGGCGGCAGCGTCGTCATCGGGCGGTCGGAGGCCGGTGCCGGCGCGCTGACGGTGGCCGGCGCGGTCGGCATGCCGACCACCGTCAACGACGTTCTGCTGCAAGGCGGCGGCATCACGCTCGACGGCGTCTTCGCCCTGTGGACCGCCAACGGCACGCTGACGCTGAACGCCGTCACGGGCGACATCGTCCAGAATGGCGGGGCCGTCATTGCCCCGACGCTGATCGCCCGTGCGCAGAACGGGTCGGTCCTCCTCGACGGCGCCCTCGCGCTGAACGATGTCGACCGGCTGTCCGGCTCGGCGGGCGCGGGCGAGACCTTCGCCTTCAGCGGGAGCGGGTCCTACATCGTGGCCGGCAACGGCATCGATGCGACGGGCGGCACCGTCGCGCTCCACGCGCCAAGCGGCAGCATCACCCAATCGCTCGGCGCGCCGATCGTCGCGGACCGGCTGAGTGCGAACGCCTCAGGCCTCGTCTCGCTCGACGGCGGCGGGGCGGATGCCGATGCGAGTGACCTGAACCGCGTCGCGACGCTCGGCCCCTCCTCGGGCACCTCCGTCATCTTCCGCAACGCGGAGGACCTGACCGTCGAGGGGGTCACGGCGACCGGTCCCACCGGCAGCCTGATCGTGCTGGAGGCGCCGAACCTCACCCTGGCCGGGAACATCCTCGCCAGCACGCTCGACGGCCGCGTCATCCTGCGCACCGCGGCGGATTTCGACGCCCCCGCGGACGGCACCTCGATCGTCCAGACCGGCGGCATCATCCAGGCGCGCGACCTCTCGGCCTCGGCGGGCGACGAGATCGATCTCGGCAGCGCCAACCAGATCACGCGCCTCGTCGCCGGGCAGGGCGTGTCGGCGGGCAGCACGAACAGCATCGTGCTGGGCGCCGGCGGCACGCTTAACCTGACGGACGGACTCAACGGCATCCAGGTCGCCGCGCGCGTCAATGCCGGCGCCGGCGGCGCCGTGCGCATCATCGCGGATGGGCTGACCGTCGCGCCCGGCCTGTCCGGCACCGTGTTCTACGCGCCGGGCGGCGTGGTGCGCTTCCTCCCCTTCACTGCCGGCGCGACGATCGGGCTCGGCGGGTCCGGCGACACCACCACCTACGCGACGTCCCTGCTGCAGCGCGTCGATACCGGGCGACTCGTGATCGGCAGCGAAACGGCCGGGACGATCACGCTGCGGGAGGCGCTGAACCTCACCGGCGTCGGCGCGCCGCTCGCCCTCGAACTGCGCAGCGGCCGGGACATCCTCGCCGGCGGCTATACCCTCTCGCTGCGCGAGGTCAGCGCCTACGCGGCCGACAGCGTCGTCCTTGGCACCGCCGGCAGCGCCATCCAACGCATCGTCGCCGGCGAGACCGAGGCCGACGGCATCCGGGCCGGCGGCAATGTTACGGTCGCAACCGGCGGCACGCTCGCGGTCGATGCGTCGATCCGCACGGACGGTGCCGGGATCACGCTGCAGGCCGCCGACTTCGCCATCGCATCGGGCGCCGAGGTGCAGACCGGCGCCGTGCCGGGCTCGCGCATCACGGTGCGGTCGACCAACGCGGCCGGGCTCGACCTCGGCGTGTCGGACTCCGAGGCCGGGCTGTCGCAGGCGGAGATTTCGCGGCTCGACGCGCGCGGCGGCACGCTGCGGCTCGAAGGCACTGCGATCGACTTCGCCGGCACCGTCGCCATCGACGCGGCGGATGCGACCCTGCTCGACCTCGCCTCCAGCGGCTTCATCACGCAGTCGGGCGGCACCCTGGCTGCCCAGTCGTTGCGGGCGGATGCGTTCTCGGTGCAGATCGACCGCGCCGGCAACAGCCTGCCGCAGATCCAGGCCACGGCGACCGGCGACATCTCGATCGCCACGGGCGGCGCGACCACCGTCCTCGGCACCAGCAGCGCCTTCGGCAATGCCGCCATCAACGCCGGCAGCATCACGCTGTCCGACGCCGCCGGCATCATCGCCGTATGGGCCGTCGGCACGGCGACGCTGACGGCCACCACCGGCGGCATCACCGGTGCAGCCGACCTCGCCGCGGTGCAGGCGACGACGCTCAACGCCACCGCCGCCACCACGATCGATCTCACCGGCAACAACGCAGTCGGCACCCTCGCCGCGATCGCCGGCACCGGCGTCACCTTCGAGAACACCAGGGCCCTGACGGCCGGCGCCACCGGCGCAGGCGGCACGGCGATCGCCGGCAATGTGCGGCTCGCGGCCCCGTCGCTGCGGCTGAACGACGTGCTGGCCACCGGGACGGTCGACCTGACGGCGAGCGCCGGGACGATCGACCAGGCGGCCGGCGCACGCCTCGCCGCCGGCATCCTGCGCGCGGGCGCCACCGGCTCCGTCATCCTGGACGGCGCCAACCCGGACGGCACCGCGCGCAACCAGATCCAGGACATCGACGCGCTCTCGGCCGGAGCCGACATCACGCTGCGCAACGCCATCGCCCTCACCCTCGACCTGCCGCTCTCGGTCGGTGCGGGGCAGGTGCTGACGCTGGAAGCCCCGACGCTGACCATCGGCGACAACCTGACGGCCGGCGCCGGCGGGCGGATCGTGCTGCGCACCGGGTCGTTCATCGGCGGCGTCGCCTCGGGCGGCGACATCACCCAAACGGGCGGGACCATCACCGCGCCGACGCTTGCCGCGCTGGCGGGCGGGGCGGTCAGTCTCGACCGGACGGGCAATGCGATCGGTGCGCTCGGCGGCGGCACCAGCGCGGCGAGGGCCGATCTCGGCCTCGGCCTGCGCGCCGGCACCTCGGCCGTGCTGCGCAGCACCGGCTATGGCGGGAATGCCTCGCTCGGCGTGACCGGGGCGCTCGACATCGGCCCCGGCGGATCGCTGCTGCTGCGGGCGGACGACTTCGCCATCGCGGCGGCCATCCGCGTGCCGTCCGGCATCATCACCCTGCTGCCCTACACGACGGGCGCGGGGATCGGCTACGTTCTTGGCGGCGCCTCGGGCAGCACCAATGCCGGGCGCATCACGCTCGACAGCACGGAACTGTCCTTCTTCCCGTCCGGCACGCCGGCGGCGGAGCTGATCCTCGGCGCCCTGGGCGTGACGGGCAGCGTCGACATCGTCGGCGACGTGTCGCTCGCGACCGCCGGCGCCACGCCGCGCGTCAATCGGCTGACATTGATCGGGGACGGCGCGCTGACGCAGGCAGCCGGCACGCGCCTAGACGTCGCCGCGCTGCGCGCGATCTTCCCCAATGGCGCGGTGTTGCTCGACCCGGGCAGCGCCGGCAACCGGATCGCGGCGCTGCATGGCGTGACGGCGGGCGGCGATGTCGCCATCCGCGGCGGCGCGGGGATGATGGCGCTGCTCGACGACGGCAGCGGCAACGCCATCACGGTGAACGGCACCGGCCGCACCGTGACGCTGCGCGCCGACGACCTCGACATCCAGGCAGCGGTGCAGGCCCCGGGCGGCGTCATCAACCTGCTGCCGGAAACGGCTGGCCACGGCGTCACCCTCGGCGGCACCGGCGCCGGCACGCTGGCGCTGGACGCGGCGGAGATTGCCCGGCTCGGCGCCGGCGGCGCGACAGGCGCGCTGCGGCTGCGCATCGGCGGCGACAGCGCCGGCACCGTCACCGCGGGCAACATCCGCATCGTCGGCGACGTGGCGTTGCGCGGGCCGGGCGGCGAGCGCGCCTCGGTGCTGGACCTGCTTGCCGGCAGCGCCGGCATCAGCGGCGGCTCGGTCAGCCAGACGGGCGGCACCGTCAACGTCGCGGCGCTGACCGGCAGCGCGCAGGGCGACTTCCGCGTCGATGGCGCGAACGTCATCGACGGCTTCGGCGAGATCACCGCTGGCCAGCAACGCAACGGCGATGCGGCGGTCGCAGCCGATGTCGCGCTGCGCAGCACCGGCAACGTCACGGCGGGCGGCATCGTCGCGACGCGCAACCTCTCGATCACGGCGGGCGGCACGCTGGCCACCGGCCTCGTTACCCTGCCGGGCGGCACGCCGGGCAGCCTGGGCGCGGCCATCACGGCGGGTGGCCAGGCCAGCCTGACCGCGGGCGGCGCGCTGACGGCGGGCGGTGTCACGGCGCAGGACATCGTGCTCGACGGCGGCTCCGTCACGCTGAGCGGCCTCATCCAAGGCGACGGCGGCGCGGCCCGCTCCGTCCGCATCGACAGCGACGGCGCGCTGACGCAGCAGGCCGGTGCGCTGATCATCGCCGAGACACTGACGATCGGCAGCGGCAGCATCTCCCTGCCCGAGGAGAACCAGATCCTCGAGCTGACGGGCCTTGTCGCGACCGGCCCCGTCTTCGCGCTGAACACCGTGCTCGAGCTGCTGGTCAGCGGCGCGATCTCCGCCAATGGCAGCCTCTCGCTCGCCACGGATCGGGGCCTCACCGTCGCCGATACCGGCAGCATCACCGTCACCGGCGGCCCCGGCACGGCGCTGCTGACCGCCGGTGGCGCCATCGACTTCGCCGGTACGCTGACGACCAGCGGCGCCGCGACGCTGACCGCCGGCGGCGCCCTGTCCTTCACCGGCACGGCCGATGTCGGCGGCACGCTGGTCTTCGGCGCCGGCGCCGGGATGACCCTCGCCGGCACGATCGGCACCGGCGGCGAGATCGAGGCCGAGGCGGTCGGCGCCCTCGCCAGCACCGCAGCGCTGACGGCCGAGGACGGAATCGTGCTGACCGCGGGCACCACCCTGGATGTCGGCGGCACCTGGTCCGCCGGCGGAGCGGCGACCTTCGACGCTCAGGGCCTGCTCACCTACACCGCGACGGGCACGGCCGGCGGCGCAGCGACGCTGACGACGCCAGGCGCCATCATCGCGACCGCCGGCAGTTCCATCGACGCTGCGGGCATCGTGCGGCTGGACGCCGGCACGACCCTTTCGGCCGGGGGCACCATCGGCGGCGGCGCGCTCGTCGAGCTGATCGCCGGCACGGGCGCGATGACCTTCGCCGGCATCATCGACGCGACCGGTGACGTCATCGCCACCGCCGGCGCCGGCCTGACCACCAACGGCACGATCACGGCCGGCGGCGACGCCACCCTCACCGCCGGCGGCGCGCTTTCGGCGTCGACCACCATCAATGTCGGCGGCGACCTGACCCTCGATGCGGGCGCCGCGCTGGTGACGACGGCCGTCCTCACGGCGGATGGCGACGTGTCGCTCACCGCCGACGGGGCCCTCTCCGCGTCTAACCGGATCGGGGCCGGCGGCACCCTGGCGCTGGATGCCGGCACGACGATGGACGTCGCCGGCACGTGGTCGGCTGGCGGCGCGGCGACCTTCACGGCCGGCGGCCTCGTCACCTACACCGCGACCGGCACGGGTGAGGCCGGCGTCACCATCACGACGACCGGCGGCATCATCGCCTCGGCGGTCAGTTCCATCGACGGCGCCGGCACGGTACGGCTCGACGCCGGCACGACGCTCTCGGCGACCGGCATCATCAGCGGCGGACCGCTGGTCGAACTGATCGCCGGCAGCGGCGCGATGACGCTGGCCGGCACGATCGGCGCGACCGGGGCCGTGACCGCCACGGCCGGCGCTCAGCTCACCACGACCGCGGCGATCACCGCCGGCGGGGCTGTGACATTGACAGCTGACGACGCGCTGTCCGCTTCGAACAGCATCGTCGCCACCGGCGCGCTGACGCTGGATGCCGGCGGCGCGATGAGTATCGATGGCGTCTGGTCGGCCGGCGGCGCAACCGCCTTCACCGCCGGCGGCCTCATCACTTACACGGCGACCGGCACGGGCGGCGCCGGGGTCACCATGACCACGCCGGGCGGCATCATCGCGTCCGCCGCCAGTTCCATCGAGGCTGCCGGCACGGTGCGGCTGGACGCGGGCATGGCACTCTCGGCCACCGGCACGATCAGCGGCGGACCGCTGGTCGAACTGATCGCCGGCAGCGACGCGACCCTTGCCGGCACCATCGACGCGAGCGGCGCCTTCACCGCTACCGCCGGCACGGGGCTGACCACCGCCGCGGCGATCACGGCGCGCGGCGACGCGACGCTGGCGACGGGCGGTTTCCTGTCCGCATCGGCCAGCATCGACGCCGGCGGCAGCCTGACCCTCGAGGCCGGTGGCACGCTTGCCACCACCGCGA
Organism: Neoroseomonas terrae; assembly: GCF_018129025.1. Lineage (GTDB taxonomy): Bacteria > Pseudomonadota > Alphaproteobacteria > Acetobacterales > Acetobacteraceae > Neoroseomonas > Neoroseomonas terrae. Next base: position 72,539 of record NZ_JAAEDI010000011.1, read on the forward strand.
TCCTGACGACCGACCGTGACGCGACCCTGATCGCCGACGGCGCACTTTCGGCATCCAACCGGATCACGGCGGCGGGCACCCTCACGCTCGACGCCGGCGCGGCGATGAACATCGACGGCACCTGGTCAGCCGGCGGCGCGGCCACCTTCACCGCCGGCGGGCTCGTCACGTACACGGCGGCCGGCTCCGGCGGGGCCGATGTCATCGTGACCACGCCGGGCGGCATGATCGCCGCCGCCGGCAGTGCCATCCACGCCGCCGGCACGGTGCGGCTCGACGCCGGCACGACACTCTCGGCCACCGGCACCATCAGCGGCGGACCACTGGTCCAGCTGATCGCCGGCAGCGGCGCGATGACGCTGGCCGGCGCCATCGATGCGGCCGGCGCCATCACCGCCGCCGCCGGCACGGGCCTCACCACCACCGCGGCGATCAGGGCGGGCAGCGACGCCACGCTCACTACCGGCGGCGCCCTGTCGGCGTCAGCGAGCATCAGCGCCGGCGGCAACCTGGCGCTCAACGCCGGCGGCGCGCTGGCCACGACTGCGATCCTGACGGCCGGCAGCGACGCCACCCTGACCGCCGGCGGCGCATTGTCGGCGTCGAACCGGATCGCGGCTGCTGGCGCGCTGACCCTCGGCGCCGGTGCGGCGATGGACGTTGCCGGCACTTGGTCGGCCGGTGGCGCCGCGCGCTTCAACGCCGGCGGCCTTGTTACCTACACCGCCGTCGGCACCGCAGGCGGCGCCACCACCATCACGACCCGGGGCGCCATCTCCGCCGCGGCCGGCAGCGTCATCAACGCTGGGGGTGCCATCGGCCTCGACGCCGCGGCGGACCTCGCCGCGGCCGGCACCCTCAGCGGCACGATGATCGACCTGCGCGCCGGCAGCGGCGCGATGACCCTCGCCGGCGCGATCACGGCTAACGAGGCGATCTCCGCCGCGGCAGGTGGCTCCCTCACCACCAGCGCGCTGGTCGTCGCCGGCACCGATGCGAGCCTTGTCGCCGGCGGGCTGCTCGACGCGACCAACCGCATCGAGGCCGGCCGCGACCTGACCCTGCGTGGGGCCGCGGGGCTGCGCGCCAGCGGCACCTTCGCCGCCGGCCGGGACGCCGTGCTGGCCTCGGCCGGCGGTCCGGTCACGATCGCCGGGACGCTCAGCGCCGGTGCGGCCATTCAGCTCGCCGCCGGCGGTGGCCTGCAGAGCGCCGCTCAGGTGCGGGCCGGCTCCACATTGACCGTCACCGCGGGCGGCGATGCGGCGCTGTCCGAGCTGCACACCGCCGGCACCGCGCTTGCCATCGACGCCGCGGGCAGCGTCACCGGCAGCGGTGCCGTGTCGGCCGGCCAGGCGGTGACGATCAGGGCCGGCCAGGCTCTGGCGCTGCAAGGGTCTGTGCAGGCCGGCAGCGACATGACGCTTCGTGCCGGTGCGGGCATGAGCCTCGGCGCGACCGCAATCGCCGGCGGCACGATCGATGCGGCGGCCGGCGGCGACGTCCTGCAGACCGGCACGCTGACCGGCCAGTCGCTTCTGCTTGCGGCTGGAGGCACGCTGGCGCAGTCGGGCGTGCTGCAATCAGGCGAGGCCGTCAGCCTGACGGCCGGCGCTGCGCTGATGCTGTCCGGGCAGACCGTGGCGGCGAGCGACATCATCATGGCCGCCGGTGGCGTCGCCACTCTGGCCGACGGCTCGATCACCGCGGGCCGCGAGGTCCGGCTGGATGCCGGTCAGGGTCTCATCATCCGCTCCTTCCAGGTCGGCACCGGCGCCATTGCGTTCCAGACGGATGGCGGCCTGCTGGTCGAAGGCAGTTTACTGACCGCCGGGGGCACCATCCGCCTCGGCGGCGGCTCAGCGGCACTGCGCAGCAACACCATCGTCGCCGACAGGCTGGGCGTGACCGCCGACGGGACGCTGACGCTAGACGGCGGCCGCTACGTCATTGGCCGGGCAGTCGCGTTCCGGGCGCCCGGCGGCATCTCGACGCCCTCCACCATCACCGTCGCGCCCCGCGACGGCGTCCTGCCGGCTGTGGTGTTCGACACGCGCGCGCCCGGCCCCATCGACCCGCTCGAGGTCGTCGAGCCGGACATCGCCGGGGTGCCGGCGAACCAGCAGGCGACCCAGGTGCGCATTCCGGGCACCGAGGCGCCGGGCGCCTTCGGCCCTGCCTCCACCGCTGCCGCCGGGCCGATGCAGATCGACATCGATGCCGGGCGCAGCGCGATCTTCCTGCTGCTCGACGGCGGCAGCGCAACGGGGGAGATCGTCTCCGCCGGGCGCCTTGCCATCCACGGCACCGGCGGCTCGGCCGAACTGACCGGCCAGCTCGTCGACCCCGCAGGCGCGCCGGTCCAGGGGCAGAATGCGGCGCGCTTCGCGGACAGCACGCGCCCCGCTAGCACCGGCGCACTCACGCGCTACCGGCTGAACGGCTGCGTCGTCTCCTCGATCAACTGCATCGTGCCGAGCCAGGTGCTGGCGATCCCGCAGGCCCCGCCGCAGCGCGTGGAGATCGGCCTGGGCGGCGGCGCCATCACCGACCCCGACGTGCAGCTCCCGAACGTCGCCGAAGAGGATTACTGACCGGTGCGGACGCTGATCGCCACCGGCGCGCTGCTCGGCCTGCTCGGCTGCACCGAGCCCTCGCCCGATGCCTATGTCTCCCGCTCGGCCAGTGCGACGGCGGGGGAGCCGGCCGGCAACGACGCGCGCAACGAACCCTGCCAGGTGCAGCCCGGCCGCACCATGCCGGCCGACCGGCAAGTGCTGCGGGCGCGGGAGGTGTTCTGCGGCGGCTGGACCCAGCCCGCCGCCCGCGTGGTCGAACTGTCGGGCAGCACCAGCGGCGCCGATCTCGACGCCATCGCGGCCTCGGGGCTCTGGCGGTCCTGGCTCGACCAGCGCGTGACCTGCGCGGCGCCGACGCGCACCACCATCGCCGGCGGCACCGATGCGCGGCTGCTCGCCTGCACGCGCCGCGCCGGCGGCTGGCCGCATGTCGCCCTGGTCACGCGCGGCCCATCGGGCCCCGTGGTCGCCGACGGCGTCGCGACCTCCCTGCCGGTCATCGAGCGCCTCGCCACCGGCCAGTCGGGCGGCGGCGGTGGGGGCGGTGGCCGCTCGGCCGCCCTCGAACTCGCTGTCGCGCGGCTGTCGGCGGATGCCTTCGGCGCCGCCGATGTCGGCCGCTACGAGCAGCTCATGACGCTCGGTCGCGACCTCAACCAGACCGAGAACTTCGCCGCCGCCGAGGATGCGTACCGCGCCGCCCTCGCCGTGCAGGAGCGCGTGCTGGGCCGCGACAACCCGAACACCGCGACGGCGATGCTGCACCTCGCCGTGAACCTGTCGAATCAGAAGCGTCTGGCGGAAGCGGCCGTCCTGCTGGACCGTGCCGCCGGCCTCGCGCCGCGCGCCGCCGACCCCGCCACCCCCGCCCGCGTCCTGCACTATCGCGGGCTGCACGCGTTGAACGCCGGCGACCCGGCCGCGGCGGCCGGGCTGCTGCTGGAGGCTGAGGGGAGCTACGGCTCGCTGATCCCCGCCTCGGCCACGGCGCGTGAGGCGGATGCGATGAACCTCGTCTCCGACCCCGTCGTGCAGTCGGCCGTGCTCGGCCTCGCCGAGGCCAAGCGCAACCGGGCCGTGGCGATGATCCGTAGCGGCCGCGCCTCGGAAGCCGCCGCGCTGGTCGATGAGTCCCGACAGGTTCTGCGCAACGCCGGGCTCGAGCCCAACATGATGGTCGGCCGCGCGATGCGCACGGAGGCGGGCGCCGACATCCGGCTCGGCCGGAACGAGGCGGCGGCGCAGCTGCTGGAACGCGCGGCAGGCCGCTTCGGCGTCGCCGCACCGGGCGAGCGGCCGGAGGCGGTGACGCTGTTCCTCGCCGGCCAGCAGCGCATCCGCGCCGGCCGGCGGGCCGAAGCGCTGACGGCCTTCCGCGCCGGCGCCGCCATCCTGCGCGCCCGCCAGATCGGCCTGCCGGTGCCGCTTATCGTCGCCTATCTCGACGCACTGGACCAGGAAGCCAACGCCAATCCGGGGCTTTCGCCGGGGCTGCGCGCGGAGATGTTCGGCGCCGCGCAGCTCGCCCAGCGGTCCAGCACGGCGCGCTTCGTGCAGCAGGCCTCCGCCCGCCTCGGCGCGTCGGAGGGCAACCCCGCGGTGCAGGGCGCGGTGCGCGGCCTGCAGGACGCCGACCGCGAGCTGCGCGAGCTGTTCGCCGAGCGCGACGCGTCAGGTACGCAGAACCCCGCGCTGGACGACCGCATCGCCGCCGCCCAGCAACGGCGCGCCCAGTCGGAGAGCGAGGTCGCGGCCGCCGCACCGGGCTATCGCCAGCTCCTGCTGGCCTCGGTCGATGCCGACAGCGTGGCGCGCGCGCTTGGTCAGGGCGAGGCGTTGCTCACCATGCTGCTCGGCCCGCAGCAGGGCTTCGTCATGGTGGTGCGCGACGGCCGCGTCGATGCCCGCCGCATCCCGATGGGGGAGGATGCGGTGGCTGCCCTCGTCACCCGCGTGCGGCGGTCCTCGGAGATCGGCCCCGGCGGCGTGCCGCGTTTCGACACCGAAGCCGCGCACGAGCTGCACCGGCTGCTGGTAACGCCGGTCGCCGGCACGCTTGCCGGGGCGGGGAACCTGGTGGTGGCACCGGATGGACCGCTGCTGGCCCTGCCCTTCGGGCTGCTGCTGGCGCAGCCCGCCAGCCCAGATGCGCTCGGCGCCGGAGATTGGCTGGTGCGCCGCCACGCCATCGTCCACGTGCCGTCCCCGCAGACGCTGGTGACGCTGCGCGCCGCCGGCACGGGCTCGACCGCGCCGCATCCGTATATCGGCTTCGGCGACTTCGTGCCGCCCTCCGCGGCGCAGTTCGCGCGATCCTTCCCGGCCGACCGCTGCGGGCGAGATGCGCGGCTCGCGACCGGCCTCGGCCGGCTGCCGGGCACGCGGGCGGAGGTGCTGACCTCGCGGGCCCTGCTCGGCGCCGCCGCGGACCGGGCAATCCTCGGGGCCGACTTCACCATTCCTGCCCTGCGGCGCCAGCCGCTGAACCAGTTCCGCGTCGTGCACCTCGCGACCCACGCGCTGCTGCCGGGCGAACTGTCCTGCCTGACCGAGCCCTCGATCGTCGCCTCGCCGCCATCCGGCGCGCCCTCGGCCGACCCCGCCTTCCTCAAGGCGAGCGAGGTGCTCGACCTCAAGATGGATGCCGACCTCGTCATCCTGTCGGCCTGCAATACCGGCGGGCCGGGCGGCGAGGGCGGCGGCGAGGCGCTGTCCGGCCTCGCCCGCGCCTTCTTCTACGCCGGTGCGCGAGGGCTGATGGTCACGCACTGGGCGGTGGACGACGCGGCCGCCGCGCTGACAGTCGCCGACACGCTGCGCCGCCAGCAGGGGGGCGCGAGTTCGTCGGCCTCGCTGCGCGGGGCGCAGTTGCTGATCCTCGATGAGGCCGGGCGGAACCTGCCGTCGGCCTTCGCGCACCCCTACTACTGGGCGCCCTTCGTGCTGATCGGGGACGGCCGGCGCGGCCCCGGCCCGAGCGCGGGCGCCACCGCGCCGTCGCGGCTGTGATGGCACCGTCGCGAGACAATCATGGTGACCACGGTCGCAGGACGCGTGCCGGGTGTTGACGACAGGCGCGCCGAGAGGCTGTAGCATCCCCGCAGTGCCGTTGCCGGAAGCCGGAGATTCCTTCAGCCCATGCTGCCAGCCGAGCTGAGTCAGAAATACGAGGTGCGCGGCACACTCGGCGCGGGTGCGATGGGCACGGTCTACGACGCGGTCGACCGGATCATCGAACGCCGCGTGGCCATCAAGGTGGTGAACCGGCCGAACGAAAGCGACCCCGAGGCCGTCGAGGCGCATGCCCGCTTCCGGCGCGAAGCCCAGGCCGCCGGCCGTCTTTCGCACCCCAACATCGTCGGCGTCTACGACTACGGCGAGAACGCGACCCAGGCCTGGATCGTGATGGAACTGGTCGAGGGCGGCTCCCTGAAGGGCCGGCTCGACAGGCAGGAACGCTTCGCGATCCCCGAGATCGTGCGCTTCATGGGCGAAGTCTGCGCCGGCCTGCAGTATTCCCACCAGCGCGGCGTGGTGCACCGGGACATCAAGCCCGGCAACATCATGATGACCACCGAGGGCCAGGTGAAGATCGCCGATTTCGGCATCGCCCGGCTCGAGAATTCATCGATGACGCAGGTCGGCACGCTGATCGGCACGCCATCCTACATGGCGCCGGAGCAGTTCCGCGGCGAGCCGGTGGACCTGCGCGCCGACATCTGGGCCTCGGGCGTCATGCTGTACCAGCTGCTGACCGGGGAGAAGCCGTTCGAAGGTGGCTTCTCCGCCGTGATGCACAAGGCGCTGAACACCGAGCCGCCGCCGCCCTCCACCCTGTCCGTCACCGCGCCCCGCGGCTTCGACGCGGTCATCGCCCGTGCGCTGGCGAAGCGGCCGGAGGACCGGTACCGCTCCGCCGCGGAATTCGCCGAGGCGATCCGCAACGCGGTGAACGCGCCCGCCGCACCGCCGGAGGCCGCCGGCCTGCCGGGACTGCCCGGCCTGAACGACGACGCGACCATGGTCTCGACGCGCCCCCCCGTGGCGCCAAGCGGCGGGCCAGGCGCTGCCCCGGTCCCGACCGCACCGGCAGGTGGCGGCAAGGGCCCGCCGGTCGCGCTGATCGCCGGTGGCGCCGGCGCGCTGGTGGTGGCGGCCGCAGCAGGCTGGTTCTTCCTGCTAGGCCCCGGCTCGGGACCCGACCCGGCGATCGCCGAGCGCGAACGGCAGGAGCAACTCTCGCGACAGGCGGCCGAGACCGTGCGCGACACGGCAGCGCGGGAAGCGGCCGCTCGGGAAGCCGCGGCACGCGAGCAAGCAGCCCGTCAGCAGGCCGAGACCGCCGCTCAGGCGGCGGCTGCGCGCGAGGCCGCCGCGCGGGACCAGTCGGCACGCGAACAGGCGCAGCGTGAACGCCTCGCCGCCGAGGCAGCGGCCCGCGAGGCAGCCGCACGCGAACAAGCCGCCCGGGACCAGGCCGCACGCGAGCAGGCCGCGCGCGAACAGGCGTCCCGGGAACAAGCCGCTCGCGAGCAGGCCGGGCGAGATCAGGCAGCGCGCGACCAGGCTGCACGCGACCAGGCCGCGCGGGACCAGGCTGCACGCGACCAGGCGGCCCGCGAACAGGCCGCGCGCGAGCAGGCCGCACGGGAACAGGCGGCACGAGACCAGGCGGCCCGGGACCAGGCCGCGCGTGAACAGCAGCTCGCGCGGCTCGACCTGCGCGCCGCCGCGCAGTCCATCGCGGTCTCCACCCCCTGCTCGCTGATCGCCTGGTCGGTCGCCGACCGCAGCATGACGCTGTCCGGCGTCGTGCGGCGCGGCGACGAGGCGGCGATCCGACAGGAACTCGCCCGCCGCGGCGTGCCCGACGACGTGGCGCGGCTCGAGCTTACCGCCTTCGACGGGAATTTCTGCGAAGCGCTGGACCTGCTGCGCCCGCTGCTGGGGCCGGCCGGCGTGCCGCCGCTCGTCTCCGTCATCGGCCAAATGCCTCTCCAGCGCGAGGAGCTGATGCGCCTCGACGTCCAGATGCCGGACTGGCCGGCGCATCTGTACGTCGCCTACTTCATGCATTCGGGCGAGGTCGCGAACCTCGTCCCGTCCGCGCTGCAGCAGCCGGGCGCGCAGGTGCGCCTGGGCGAGCCGCAGGGGAACTTCCCCGGCTGGGTGGTCGACGAGCCCTACGGCACGGACCTTGCGATCGTCATCGTGTCGGACCGGCCCTTGTTCGGTTCCTCCCGCCCCGTCGTCGAGCCTCAGGCGGCATATCTCGCCGCGCTCGCGGCCGCCCTGCGGACGGCGCGGGCAAACGGGACGCGGGTGGTGGTGCGGCCGGTGGTGGTGGAGACGGTGGCCCGGCGATAAGGGCGAACCGCGCCGGGGCGCTGCCCGAAGCGCGTTCAGCACTCAGCCGTGCCCCGCGCCAAGCCGAGGTGTCCAGAGGCCCTTCGGCCTTTGGCTGGGTGAGGTTCGGAGAGGGGCCGAGCCCCTCTCCGACACACCATCACCGCCGCTGCTGCTGCCGCTGCTGAGCGGCCGGCGGCGACGGCGGCGCGAGCAGCTGCTCGATTTCCATCGTCCGGCTCAGGTCGAACTGCAGCAGGCAGGCCGCCCGGTCCGCCGCGGATTCCGTGCCGCGATCCGGGTTGCTGCCGGCGAAGTCGCACCGCATGTCACGGTAGGTCACCCATGCCGCCTGCACCGCCGCCAGCCTCTCCCGGCGTTCGGGGTTCGTCTGGGTCCCGAGCAGGCGTTCCACCGCCGTTTCCAGCCGCGGGCCGACAACGGTGCGCTGGCTGTCCATGCAGCGGGCCACCAGTGCCATATCCTGCGCATTGCCGACGCAACTGCGGATGTTGCGCTCGACCTGCTGCGCCAGGTCGTCGGGGCGAGGCGCCGCCTGGCTGCGCTGCTGCTGCGCGAAGGCCACGCCCGGCAGCAGCAACGCCAGGGCGACTGCGGCAACGCGCATCACGACGACGCCACGACGTTCTGCTTCTGCTCACCGAGCCCGGCGATGCCGAGCGTCATCACCTGGCCCGCCTTGAGGAAGACCGGCGCCGGCTTCTTCCCCAGGCCAACGCCGGGCGGCGTGCCGGTGAAGATCACGTCACCCGGGTTCAGCGTGATGCACTGGCTGACATAGGCGATGAGCTGCTTCACGCCGAAGATCATGGTGCGGGTGGAGCCGTCCTGCTGGCGGACGCCGTCCACGTCACAGAACATGGCGAGGTTCTGCGGGTCGGGCACCTCGTCCTTGGTCACGAGCCACGGGCCGAGTGGGCCGAAGGTGTCGAAGCCCTTGCCCTTGTCCCATGTGCCGCCGCGCTCGGCCTGCCATTCGCGTTCCGAAACGTCGTTGCCGACGGCGTAGCCGGCGACGTGGTCCAGCGCATTCTCCTCGGACACGTATTTCGCGCGCGTGCCGATGATGATGGCGAGCTCGACTTCCCAGTCGGTCTTCACGCTGCCGCGCGGGATCACGACGTCGTCATTCGGGCCCTGCAACGCGTTCAGGGACTTCAGGAAGACGATCGGCTCCTTCGGGATCGGCGAGCCGGTCTCGGCGGCGTGGTCGGCGTAGTTCAGGCCGATGCAGACCAGGTTCCTCATGCCCGTCACCGGCGGGCCGAGGCGGGGATTTCCCGATACCGTCGGCAGCGTCGCGGGGTCGAGCGCGGCGAGCTTCGCGAGCCCGGCCGGCGACAGCGCCTCCCCGGCCAGATCGGCGACGACGCCCGACAGGTCGCGGATGCCGCCCTCGGCATCGAGCAGGCCCGGCTTTTCCTGACCCGGCGGTCCATAGCGCAGGAGCTTCATCGGCGTGTTCCTGATACTCGTTCGTTGATGGCCCAGCATGCCAGGGCGGCGGGCCTGCCGGAAGGGCGGCGGCCGCAGGGCTGCCCTACAGCGTCCAGCCGCCGTCGATGACGATGGCCTGGCCGGTGACGAAGGTGCTTTCCGGGGCGGCGAGATAGACGACGAGGCCGGCGATCTCCTCGGCCGTGGCGAGCCGCCCCATCGCCTGCCGCGCGACGAAGGCGGCATGGGCCGCTTCGACCGAACCGGCCGCCGTTGCATTGGCCGCGATACGATCATGCAGGGATGGCGTGTCGACCGTGCCGGGACACAGGCAATTGCAGCGGATGCCCTGCGCCACATACTCCGTCGCGATCGACTTGGTCAGCCCGATCACCGCCGCCTTGGTGGTGCCGTAGAGGAAGCGGTTCGGGGCGCCCTTCACCGAGGAACAGGCGGACGCCATGTTCACGATCACGCCGCCGCCGCGCTCGATCATGCCGGGCAGCACGGCGCGCGCCATCTTCCACATGGCCCGCACATTCAGCGCGAAGGCGACGTCCCAGTCATCGTCGGTGCAGGTCAGGATGGTGTTCTGGTGGACGAAGCCCGCGCAGTTGAACAGCACGTCGATCTGCCCGGCTTGCTTCGCCGCGCGCTCGACGGCCGCATCGTCCAGCACGTCGAGCGGCTGGTGGAGGATGCCACGCACCGCCAGGTCGCCCACCTTGCGCGCGTCGCGGTCGGTCGCGATGACGGTCGCACCCTCCGCCGCCATGGCGAGGGCGGCGGCGCGCCCAATGCCCTGACCCGCCGCCGTCACCAGCGCGCGCTTGCCTGCCAGCCTGCCGGGCATCCCCATCCTCCCCCGATTCGCCGCCGAGAGTGGGTGTCGGCGGCCGCAGGCGTCAACAAATCGCTGGCGCGTCAGTGGTTGTGCCGGCTCTCGCCCCGCGTCTCGAGGATGTTGAGGTACAGCGTCGCCGGCTCCAGGCAGCCGCCGGTACCGAGGCTGCCGACCGAATTGCGGTAGATCTCCTCCCACGGCGTCTTGTTCGGCAGGTCGGGCTGCTTCCAGGCGGCGCGCCGCGCGGCGAGTTCTTCCGCCGGGATCAGCACATCCACCTTGCGGGTATTGAGGTCGATGCGGATCGGATCCCCATTCTTCAGCAGCGCCAGCCCGCCACCGACCGCCGCTTCCGGCGAGACGTTCAGGATCGACGGCGACCCCGACGTCCCGGACTGCCGTCCGTCGCCCATCGTCGGCAGCGCGGTGATGCCGCGTTTGATCAACGTCGCGGGCGGCTGCATGTTCACCACCTCCGCGGCACCCGGATAGCCGACCGGGCCGCAATTGCGGATCACCAGGACCGTCTTCTCGTCGATGCCGAGGGCGGGATCCTCGATGCGGGCATGGTAGTCCTCCGGCCCCTCGAAGACGGCGACCTTGCCTTCGAAGACGTCGGGCGGGTTCGACAGGAAGCGCTCGCGGAACGCCTTGTCGATGACGCTGATCTTCATCACCGCATTGTCGAACAGGTTGCCGGAGAGAACGACGAATCCGGCGCGTTCCTTCATCGGCTTCGACAGCGGGCGGATCACCTCGGGGTCCGGCGGCGCCACATCGGCGAGATTCTCCGCGACGGTCTTGCCCGTCACCGTCATCACGTCGCCATGGATCAGCCCCGCATCAAGAAGCTGCTTCATCACCACCGGGATGCCACCGGCGCGGTAGAAAGCCTCGCCCAGGAAGCGGCCGGCCGGCTGACAATCGACCAGCAGCGGGATGTCCGCGCCGACACGCTGCCAATCCTCGACCGTATGCTCCACACCCATGTGCCGGGCGATCGCGACCATATGGATCGGGCAGTTGGAGGACGCGCCGATGGCGGAGGCGACGGCGACAGCGTTCTCGAACGCCTTCTTCGTCATGATGTCGGACGGGCGGAGATTTTCCTCGACCATCCGCACGATGCGCTTGCCGGTCTCATAGGCCATCTGCGCGCGCTGGCGGTACGGCCCCGGGATGGCGGCGCAGCCCGTGATGGACATGCCGACCGCTTCGGCCAGCGAATTCATCGACAGCGCCGTGCCCATGGTCGAGCAATGCCCGACGCTCGTCGCACTCGCCGCCACCATCTCGATGAAGGTGTCGTTGTCGATCTCGCCGGCGGCGAGCTTCTTGCGCGCTTCCCACACGATGGTGCCGGAGCCGGCGAGGCGCCCCTGCCAGTACCCATCCAGCATCGGCCCGCCCGACAGCGCGATGGCCGGGATGTTGACCGTCGCGGCACCCATCAGCTGCGCCGGCGTCGTCTTGTCGCAGCCTGTCGTCAGCACCACGCCGTCGATCGGGTAGCCGTGCAGCACCTCGACCAACGAGAGGTATTGCAGGTTGCGATCGAGCGCCGCGGTCGGCCGCTTCAGGGTTTCCTGGATGGGATGGATCGGGAATTCCAGCGGCACGCCGCCCGCGTCGCGAATGCCCGCCTTGACGCGATCCGCCAGCGCGATGTGGTGGCGGTTGCAGGGGGCGATATCGGAACCGCTCTGCGCGATGCCGATGATCGGGCGGCCCGACTGCAGCTCATCCCGCGTCATGCCGAAATTGAGCTGCCGCTCGATGTAGAGAGACGTCATGCCCGGATCGGCCGGGTCGTCGAACCAGCGCTGGCTCCGCAGCTTGAACGGCCGCTTGGTCTGGTCGTGTTCCGCCATGACGCTCTCCTCCGCTGCCTTGGAGGAGAGCGTGGGTCGCGGCCGCCGAAGCTGTCAATCGCGGCCCACGGGAGCCGTGGGCACGAAGCGGTGCATCGTGCCGGGTCCGCCGCCCATCAGGGGAAGTTGATGTCCGTCAGCTCGCAGGTGTTGATGTTGCGCCGTTCCACCGCCCGCCCGCCGTCGACGACGATGCGGATGTCATTCTGGCACTGGCCATTCGGCAGGCGCACCACGAAGGACTGCCCCGCCGCCAGCACGTTGGTGCCGAGCAGATCCTGCCCCCAGTTGCTGTCCTGGGAGGAGGAGACATAGAGCTCCATGATCGTCTCGTTCGACCGGTTGTTCAGCCGGAACGACGGATCCGTGGTCTGCGCATGCGCCGCACCGGCGATGCCGAAGGCGAAGGCGGTGGCAGCGGCGACGGCACCAAGGCCGAACAGGGCGCGACGAGTGGTCATGCGGGTTGTCCCGTGGAAGGCCGCCGGATCGGCGACCGTGGCACCCTGCGCCCGCAAGCCTTACGCGGCAATGAAGGCCTTCACGCCGCCGCTTCCTCCAGGAAGCCCTGCACCGTCTGGAACAGTGCACCGCGGTTGCGTTCCATCAGCATGGTGTGAGTGCCCTCACCGAGCATCACCAGCCGCTTGCCCGGGCTGTTCACCAGCAGCGGGAAGATAGCCGTCGCCATCGCGGGCGGCGTGTCCCGGTCCCATTCGCCCACCACCAGCAGCGTCGGCGCTGTCACCTTGGCCGGGTCCCAATAGGGTCGGCCGGCCTGATTGTACTCCCGGCTGTCGAGCAGCACGCCGTTCGGCGCGCGCAGCACCTGCGGGTTGCGGCGCATGCCCTCGGGGTCGGTCGCCCAGGTGACGCCGGCCCAATGCTCGAACCAGCCGGGCGGGATCAGGCCGGCGCGCTTGTCCTCCGGCACGCCGTTCAGCCAGCGCTGACGCGCCTGCGCCTGCGTCACCTGGCGGTAGGCACCGAGCGAATCGCCGGCGCCGGCGGCAGCCGGGCTCGCGCCCTCCCGCAGCCAGGGCGGGGCGAACAGCACCAGGCGTTCCACCAGACCCGAATTGTCCGCCGCGAAGCGGCCCATCAGCGTGCTGCCCCAGGACCAGCCCATATGGATGATGCGCGGCACGGAACGGTGGCTGCGGATGAAGGCCGCCGCCGTGCCGATGTCCGAAACCGCGACGTCCCCGCGCACGATCGGCGCGTTCGCCTCGGGCGGCTGTGACATCTCCGGCGGTCGCGTGCTGCGACCATAGCCGCGGATGTCCATGCACCACACGTCGAAGCCGCGGCCGGCGATGTAGTCCATCCAGGACAGCCCGCCGAGCGGGATGTCGAAGGCGGTATGCGCGGGATAGGTCGCCCCGTGCACGATCAGCAGCGTCCTGCCGGGCGCATAGGTCGTCATCGTCTCCGGCCGCTTGTTGCGCAGGAAGATCTCGATGCCGGCATCGCCGGCCGGGACCATGTATTCCTCGGTGACGATCGCCGCGGTCTGCGCTTGGGCGGCGGCACTCGCCAGCAGCGGCGCGATCATCGGGGTGGCGAGCAAAGCACGTCGATGCATGTCGGCCTCGTTGCGGTCGTTGGGCGCAGGATAGCGCGCGGGCCGCCGCCGCGCACCTGACCGTCCGGCGGCGCCGGGTCGCGCCGCCCCCATCGCCGCTGTACACCGCTGCGATGGATGCCGGAACAACCACCACGGCGCGGCCGGGCCCGGCCGTGGAGGCCCGCGCGACGCTCGCGCTCGCCGGCCCTATCGTGCTCACCAACCTGTCGCAGATGGCGCTGGTGCTGACCGAATCGATGCTGCTGGGGCGGCTGGGCACCGAGGCGCTGGCGGCCGGCGTGCTGGGGTCGAGCCTGTTCTTCGCGCTGCTGGCCCCGGGCTTCGGGCTGGCACTCGCCGCCGCGCCGCTACAGGCGCAGTGCCGCGGTGCCTCGCGGCTGCCGGGCGGTGCGGGGCGTGGGTGGGTGCGCGACATGCGGAAGGGCACGCGCGCGGCGCTGTGGGCCTCGGCGCTCGCCATCCTCGCGACCTGGCCGGTGATGTGGAATGCCGCGCCCGTGCTGCGAGCCCTGGGGCAGGACCCGACGCTTGCACTGCTGGCGCAGGACTACGCCCGCGGGGCGATGTTCGCCATGCCGAGCTTCTGCGCCTTCGTCGTGCTGCGCGGCTTCCTCGCGGCGATGGAGCGGCCGGCGGCGGCGATGTGGGTCTCGCTCGCGGCCGTCGCGCTGAACCTGCCGGTCGCCTGGGCGCTGATCTTTCCCGCCGGGTTCGGCGTGCAGGGGGCGGGGCTCGCCGTCGCGATCGTGGACGCCGCGATGCTCGCCGCGCTGCTGCTGGTCATCCATCGCGACCGTGTGTTCCGCCGCTTCCGGCTGCTGGGCAGGGTCTGGCTGCCGCGGCTCGCACCGCTGAAGGAGGTGGCGCTGGTCGGGCTGCCGATCGCCGGGTCCATGCTGCTCGAGATCGGGGTATTCAGCGCCGCCGCCTTCGCCATGGGCTGGTTCGGCGCCGTGGCTGCGGCGGCACACGCCATCGCGATCCAAACCGCCTCCGCCACCTTCATGGTGCCGTTGGGCGTCGGCCAGGCGGTGACGGCGCGCGTCGGGCTGGCTACCGGAGCCGGGGACCTGCCGGGCGCACGCCGCGCCGGCTGGGTGGGGATCGGGCTCGGCGCCGCGTTCATGGCCACGATGGCAGTGCTGCTGATCGTGGCGGCGCCGGGCATCGCCGGGCTGTTCCTGGACCCGACCCTGCCCCGCGCCGTCGAGGCGACGGCACTGGCGGCAACGCTCCTGGTCGTGGCCGGGCTGTTCCAGCTCGGCGACGGCATCCAGGTGGTCGCCGCGGGCGCCCTGCGCGGGCGGAAGGATACCAGGGTGCCCATGCTGCTCGCGGCGCTCGGCTACTGGGGGATCGGACTGCCGAGCGGGCTGGCGCTGGCCCATCTCGCCGGCTGGGGACCGGTCGGTGTGTGGCTCGGGTTGTTCATCGGCACCGGGATCGTGGCACTACTGATGCTGGGTCGGTGGCGGCGGATGGCGGCGGCGTAGGCCCGGAACCGGACCTCCGCTCACCGGCCATACGCCGCGAACTGCGCCGCGGCCTCTGCCAGGTCGCGCTGCTTCAGCAGCACGGGCCTCAGCCCCGCTGCCAGCAGGTCCAGGTACTGTCCCGCGAGATTCTCCACCTCCAGCGCCAATATCACCGCCGCCTCCAGCGTGGCGGCGCACGCGACGACGCCGTGATTGGCGAGCAGCACCGCGCGCCGGCCCTTCAGCGCCGTCACGCAGTTCCGCGCGAGCGCCTTCGTACCGAAGGTCGCATGCGCCGCGCAGCGGATCGGCCCACCGGCGAGCAGCACCATGTAGTGAAAGGCCGGAATCCCCCGCCCTGCGCAGGCCAGCGCCGTCGCGCGCGGGCTGTGCGTGTGAACCACGGCGCCGAATTCGGGCCGCGCGGCGTAGATCGCCGCATGAAGGCGCCATTCGGAGGATGGCTGCCGCTGCGCGCCGGCCGCAGGCGTGCCGTCCAGACCAAGGTGCACCGGATCGGCCGCGGTCATCCCCGCATAGGGCAGCCCGGCCGGGGTGATAACGAAGCCGGTGCCGTCACCGATGGAGAGATTGCCCGATTTCGACGGCATCATCCCGGCCGCGTCGAGGCGCTGCGCCGCGGCGACGAGGTCGGCGGCGCTCACGCTGACAGGGCACCGGCGATGGCCGCCAGCATCAGGCAGCCGATCGCATAGCACCACCGCTTCAACGTCGCGCGCATATGCGGGCGCGCCGCCTCCGGCACGCGGCTCGACACGAAGAACCAGTCCCAACCGTTGAACAGCAGGCGCGCGCCGCCGATGCGGACGGCTTGATACGCCGCGACGAGCGCCGCCAGGGCAAAGACGCCCGACGCGGCGGCGAACAGCCAGGCGATCACGTGCAACACCGCACTCACATCGTCGCGCCCAGCACCCATGGCGCGAATTCCTGCGCCCCGAATCCCATCGCCTCGCTTTTGGTGGGTTCGCCCGACGCCGTGCGCAGCATCAATTCGAAGATGCGTTCGCCGCAAGCAGCGACGCCTTCCTCGCCGGCGACGATGGTGCCGCAGTTGATGTCCATATCCTCCGACAGCCGTTCATACATCGCCGTGTTGGTCGCCAGCTTGATCGACGGCGCCGGCTTCATCCCGAACACCGACCCGCGCCCTGTCGTGAAGCAGACGAGGTTGGCACCGCCCGCCACCTGCCCCGTCGCCCCCACCGGGTCGTAGCCCGGCGTGTCCATGAAGACGAAGCCCTTGGCGGTGACCGGCTCGGCATAGCGATACACGTCGACCAGATTCGTCGTGCCCGCCTTCGCCATGGCGCCGAGCGACTTCTCGAGGATCGTCGTCAGCCCACCGGCCTTGTTCCCTGGGGATGGGTTGGCGTTCATCTCGGCCCCTTCGCGCGCGGTGTACCCCTCCCACCACGTCATCACGTCGACCAGCTTCTGCCCGACCTCCCGCGACACGGCCCGGCGCGTCAGCAGGTGTTCCGCGCCGTAGGTCTCGGGCGATTCCGACAGGATCACCGTGCCGCCATGCCGCACGACCAGATCGGACGCCGCGCCGAGCGCCGGGTTCGCGGTGATGCCGGAATAGCCGTCCGACCCTCCGCATTGCAGCGCGACGCACAGTTCGGAGGCCGGCACCGGCTCTCGCCGCGCCTTGTCGGCCTCGACCAGGACCTCCTTCACGAAGTCCATCCCTTTCAGCACGGTCGCGCGCGATCCGCCGCTGTCCTGGATGTCCATGCTGCGCAGCCGCCCGGTCAGCTTCTGCTCCTCCAGCATCGGGCCGAGCTGGTTCACCTCGCAGCCCAGCCCGATCGCGATGACGTGGGAGAAGTTCGCATGTCGCGCGAAGCCCGCGAGCGTTCGCCGCAGCACGCGCAGCGGCTCGTCCATCGTCATGCCGCAGCCGGTCTTGTGCGTCAGGGCGACCACGCCATCGACCTGCGGCCAGTCGGTCAGCGGGTCGTGGCCGGTGATCGGGTTGCGCTCGAACTGCCGCGCGATCAGCTCCGCGACGTGCGCCGAGCAGTTCACGCTGGTGACGATGCCGATGTAGTTCCGCGTCGCGACGCGCCCATCGGCGCGGCGGATGCCCATGAAGGTCGCAGGGGTGTCAACATAGGCGGTCGGCTTCGCATCGACGCCCCAGGCATAGTCACGCGAGAAGTCGCCCATCTCGCAGTTGTGGGTGTGGACCCAGGCGCCGGGTTCGATGGCATCCGTCGCGAAGCCGATGATCTGGCCGTAGCGGCGGATCGGTTCGCCCTTCCCGATCGGCCGGATCGCGACCTTGTGCCCGGCGGGGATGCGCCGCCCGCCCACGGTCACGCCCGGGGCGACCTGCGTGCCCGGTTGCAGGACGGTTCGCGCGATGACCACCCCGTCATCGGCGTGCAGACGGATCACGGGCGGCAGCGTCGTGGCGTCCATTGTCTCTCTCCCTGGTCGGGCGGGAGCCTACAGCATGATCCGCCGCCGTGGATCATGCGGTTTCGGGCGTCTGGTGTGCGGCGGGTCAGCCCGCCACGGTCGTGCGGAACATCAGCCGCTGGTGCCGCGCAGGATCGAACAGGCTGGCCGTGTGCAGCGTGGCCAAATTGTCCCACACGACCAGATCGCCCGCCTGCCAGCGATGGCGATAGACGTAGCGGTCGCGGGTCGCGTGCTCCATCACCTCGGCAATCAGGGCGTGGCCTGTAGCCGGCGGCAGGCCCTCGACATGGCTGATCACCGACGGGCAGATGAACAGCGACGGTCGCCCGGTGACGGGGTGGCGCCGCACCAGCGGCTGGGACACGGGCGGGAAGCGCCGCCGCGCCTCCTCCGACAGCCTCGGCCGGCCCGGCGTGTGGCGGCGGTTCCACTCGGACAGCGTGTCGAGATCGTGCACGCCGTTCAGCCAGGCGATGCGCGCCCGCAGCGCCGCGGGCAGCTCGGCATAGGCTGCGACGGCATCGAGCAGCCAGGTCTCGCCACCCTCGGGCGGGCAGATCACGCCGTAGAACAGCGAACAGAGGCTCGGCCGGTCGCGGAAGCTGCTGTCGGCGTGCCATTGCTCGACGCCGGTCGCGAAATTCGCCCGCATCCGGTCGTCCGCGTAGTTGCCGACGAGAAAGATCTCCGGATGGTCGGGATGCGTATGGGCCGAGGCCGAATGCATTTCCAGCGCGCCCAGGCGCCGGCTGAAGGCAACCAATGCCGCCGGATCGTTCGGAACGTTGCGCAGCAGCAGGAAGCGATGCTGGTGCAGCGCCGCGCGGAAGGCCCCGATCTCCGCGTCGGGGAGGTCGCCGTCGAGGCGGAAGCCGCTCAGCTCGGCGCCGAAGGTCGCACCCACCGGGCGCAGGTCGAGCATGTCGGGGTCAGGGGCGAGGCCGGCGCTCATGTACAGATCTCCAGAGGTCTGCGCAGGCCGGGACGGGCGTGATTGGGCGCGCTGCGGCGCCGCCCGCAGCATGCCGGGGGAGAGGCCGCGGCGCCAGCCATGCCCTTGCCGCCGGCGCCGAATGCGATCAATTTGATGACGGACACCTTGGGGAGCCCCGTCCGGGGGCTGAGAGGCGGGCTTCACCCGCGACCCATGGAACCTGATCCGGTTCGGACCGGCGAAGGGAACGGTGCCACCCGTTCGTCCGCGCGTTTAGCCCGTGAAGGGGGCCGTGCGCGCGGTCGCGCCGCGGGCGTCGTTCTCCATGCCGGCATGGAGGTACGAAGGTTATGCATCGCCGCGCCGTGCTTGCCGCCGCCCTGGCCACGCCCCTCGCGCGCGCCGCCGTCGCGCAGGATGCGCGCGGTCGCCTCCTGCGCTTCATGCCGCAGGCCGCCCTCGCCTCGTTGGACCCGGTGTTCAACCCGAGCACCATCATCACCACCCATGCCTATTGCGTGTTCGACACGCTCTACGGCGCCGACCGGTCGCTCACCGCGCGGCCGCAGATGGCGGAGGGCCATGTCGTCGAGGATGGCGACCGCACCGTGCGCATCCGCCTGCGCGACGGGCTGCGCTGGCATGACGGCGAACCGGTACGCGCCGCGGATTGCGTCGCCTCCATCAATCGCTGGGGCAGCCGCGACGGCTTCGGCGGGCTGCTGCTGCGCGCGACGGAGGAACTCGCCGCCGCCGACGACCGCACCATCGCCTTCCGCCTGAAACGCCCCTTCCCCGCCCTGTTCGACGCGCTAGCGAAGCCCGGCTCCTCCCCCTGCTTCATGATGCCGGAGCGCATCGCCAGCCTGCCGGCGGACCGCCCCCTCGGCGTCGAGCACATGATCGGGTCCGGCCCCTGGCGCTTCGTCGCCGCCGACTACGTGCAGGGCGCGCGCAGCACCTACGTCCGCAACGCCGACTACCGGCCCCGCAGCGAGCCCGCCGAGGCCGCGACCGGCGGCAAGGTCGTGCATTTCGACCGCCTGGAACTGATCTGGATCCCCGATGGCGGCACGGCCGCGGCCGCGCTGCGCACCGGGGAGATCGACTGGATCGAGTACCCCCTGCCCGACCTGGTCCCGGTGCTGGAACGCGATCGGCACACGAAGACGCAGATCTACGACCCGAACGGCTTCCTCGGCTTCCTGCGCTTCAACCACCTGCACCCGCCCTTCAACGACGTGCGGGTGCGGCGCGCGATCCGCGACGTGATCGTGCAATCGGACTTCATGTCGGCCGTCGCGCTGGAAGGGGACTGGCAGGAATGCCACGCCATGTTCCCCTGCGGCCTGCCCGACGTGGTGGAATTCCCCCCCGCGCCCCGTGGCGACGCCGCCATGGCCCGCGCGCGGGAGGCGATCCGCGCCGCCGGCTACAACGGTGAGCCGATCGTCCACATCAACCCGTCCGACTTCAACGCGGTGACGCAGCAGGGCCGGTTGACGGTCGAGTTGATGCGCCGCCTCGGGCTGAACATCCAGCCGGTCGAATCGGACTGGGCGTCGATCCTCGGCCGCCGCAACAACCGCAACCCGCCGGCACAGGGCGGGTGGAACCTGCACAACACCAACGGGCCGGCGGCGACCATCGCGAACCCCGCCGTCTCCTTCGCCATCCGCATGAACGGCCCGGCCGCCTGGCCCGGCTGGCCGGAGGATGCGGCGGTGGAGGAACAGGTGCAGGCCTGGGTCGACGCCCCGACGGCCGAGGCGCAGTCGGTGGCGATGCGGCGGCTTCAGGAACTCGCCTGGGACGCCGTGCCATTTGCGCCGACCGGCCTGTTCCGGCTGCGGACGGCCTTCCGGTCCGACCTGACCGGGGTGTTGCAGGGGCCGAACCCGTTCGTGTGGAACCTCAGGCGGGGGTGAACTGGATGAAGGTCGGAGGGGCCCTGCCCCTCCGAACCACCCCGCCAGGATGCTGGGCATCCTGGACCGCAATCTATTGGTGCCGGGCTTGGCGCGCGCGCCTCGGGCGCAGGGGCGGATTACGGCGCCGAGTCTGCCAGCGGCGCCCGGTACCAGGTTGAGGTTTGCAAAGGCCTTTCGGCCTTTGCTGGGGTGGCTTGGAGGGGCAAAGCCCCTCCAACCTCAGTGCGCCACCGTCTTCGAAAACAGGTTCACCACCAGCACCCCGGCGATGATCAGCCCCAGCCCGATCAGTGCCGGCGCATCCAGCGTCTGGCGGAACCACACCCAGCCGACCGCCGAGATCAGCACGATCCCGACGCCCGACCAGATCGCATAGGCAATGCCCGTCGGCATTGTCCGCAGGGTCAGCGACAGCGCGTAGAAGGCGATGCCGTAGCCGATCACCGTGATCACGCTGGGCCACAGCCGTGTGAAGCCCTCGGACGCCTTCAACGTCGAGGTTGCGATCACCTCAGCGACGATGGCGAGGCCAAGCCACGCATAGGCACTGCCTCCGGCCGCCACCGGGCTCAGCAACCGCCGGGCACGGGCTCGAGCTTCACCATCCGGCCGTCCACCGCGAATTCGCGGAAGTCCATCAGCAGCTGGTCGGCCACGCCGTTCTCCCAGTAGCGGAGGGAGACCTCATAGGACGGCGTCGTCGCGCCGCCGCCCTGCTGCTGCGCCTCACGGTCGAAGAAGGCGATTCGCATGCGCACCGAGCCGAGCGGCGAGAGCAGCGGGAACTCGGCGTTCTCGCGCGCCGCATCCCAAGCGGACAGCACCGTCGTCGTATCCTGCGACCCGTCGTCGGAGGTGCCGTCGAACAGCGGTCCGACCACCAGGCGCTGGCCGCTCCGCGCCGCGTTCAGCGCGATGATGGTGTGCCGGTTTGGCAGCATCGTGCCGGCGGGCAGGCGTTCCTCCTTCACCTCCGGCTCGCTGTAGCGGACCACGCCGGAACCGTCTGGGTTCAGCTCGGCTTCGCCGGCGATGCGCTGCGTGACCGCGCCCTGGGTCATCTGCGTCAGGGTGAAGCGAAGGTGGCGGCCATCCTTCGATTCGACCGTGGAGTAGTCGGAGGCGGTCTCGATCTCCGTCCCTTCCCGGTCGGTCAGGGTCAGGGTGAAGCGCTGGCGCGTCGCCCAGCCATCGCAGGCATCGACCAGCTCATAGATCATGCCGCCGCGCGCGCTGGTCAGGTTCCCGTCGCGGGACGGCGCGAGCGACAGCCGGTAGGCGGCGCGATGCGCCAGCAGATGCCGCGCCTCGATCGGCTGGCCCATCGGCACAGCTGCCGCCGCGGGGGCAGCAGGCGTGGCCGGCGCGGCGGGAGCAGGCGCCGCGGTCTGCGCCCCGGCCTGCGGCATCCCGAACAGCGTGCCGAGAACGAGGGCGGTAGTGATCGTCAGCCGCATCGCGGGCTCCTGCTCCGGGGTGGTTCGGCCAATTTAGGCAGTCTTGCTGCCCGGTGCACCCTTTGCCGGCGGAAGATCAAGCTTGATGTGAAGTTCCTTCAGCCGCGCCGCCGGCACCGGGGCCGGCGCCTGCATCATCAGGTCCTCGCCCTGCTGGTTCAGCGGGAAGAGGATGACTTCGCGGATGTTCGGCTCATCCGCCAGCAGCATCACGATACGGTCGATGCCGGGCGCCGAGCCTCCATGCGGCGGCGCGCCGTAGCGGAAGGCGTTCAGCATGCCACCGAAACGGTCCTCGACATCCTGGGCGGTGTAGCCCGCGATCTCGAAGGCGCGGATCATGATGTCCGGGCGATGGTTGCGGATGGCGCCCGAGGAGAGTTCCACGCCGTTGCAGACGATGTCGTACTGGAATGCCTTGATCTCCAGCGGGTCCATCGTGTTCAGCGCCTCCAGCCCGCCCTGCGGCATGCTGAAGGGGTTGTGGCTGAAGTCGATCTGCTTGGTGTCCTCGTTCAGCTCATACATCGGGAAATCGACGATCCAGCAGAAGCGGAACTCGTCCTTCGCGATCAGGCCGAGCTCCTCGCCGAGGCGGGTGCGGACCTTGCCGCTGAACTTCGGCGCCTCGTCCTTCTTGCCCGCGGCGAAGAACACCGCGTCGCCGTCGTTGAGCTTGCAGGCGCGGCGGATCGCCTCGACGCGGTCGGCTTCCAGGTTCTTGGCGATCGGGCCCTTCGCGCCATCCGCGGCGAACTGGATGTAGCCGAGGCCACCCGCTCCTTCCGCACGCGCCCATTCGTTCAGCTTGTCAAAGAAGCCGCGCGGCTTGTCGGCCGCGCCCGGCGCCGGCACGGCGCGCACGATGCCGCCGGCGGCCGCGATCTTCGCGAACAGCCCGAAGCCGGACCCCGCGAAGTGTTCCGTGACGTCGGTGATCCTGATGGGGTTGCGCAGGTCCGGCTTGTCCGAGCCGTATTCCAGCATGGCCGTGTCGTAGGCGATGCGCGGGAACGGCGCGCCATACACCTTCCGGCTGCCCGCGAACTCCTCGAACACCCCGGCGATCACCGGCTCGATGGCGGCGAAGACGTCTTCCTGCGTGACGAAGCTCATCTCGAAGTCGAGCTGGTAGAACTCGCCCGGCGAGCGGTCGGCGCGGGACGCCTCGTCACGGAAGCAGGGCGCGATCTGGAAGTAGCGGTCGAAGCCCGCGACCATGGCGAGCTGCTTGAACTGCTGCGGCGCCTGCGGCAGCGCGTAGAACTTGCCGGGATGGTTGCGCGACGGCACGAGGAAGTCGCGCGCCCCTTCGGGCGAGGACGCCGTCAGGATCGGCGTCTGGAACTCGGTGAAGCCCTGCTCGATCATGCGGCGTCGAATGGACGCGATCACGCCGGCGCGGAGCAGGATGTTGTTCTTCTGCTTCTCCCGCCGCAGGTCGAGGAAGCGGTAGCGCAGGCGCAGATCCTCGGGGAATTCCTGGTCGCCGGCGACCTGGATCGGCAGCACCTCGGCGTTCGACTGCACCTCGATCTCATGGACGCGGATCTCGACCTGGCCGGTCGGCAACTTGTCGTTGATGGTGCTGCCTTCCCGCAGCACTACCTCGCCCGTCACGGTGATGACGCTCTCGGGGCGCACCGCCTCTGCCCCATCGAACACCACCGACCCCGCGGGGAAGACGCACTGCGTCAGGCCGAAGCGATCGCGCAGGTCGATGAACAAAAGCCCGCCATGGTCACGCTTGCGATGCACCCAGCCGGACAGGCGCACGGTCTTGCCGGCATCGGAAGCGCGCAGCGCGGCGCAGGTATGGGTGCGGTAGGCGTGCATGATCGTCGAACCGTGCTCGGATGCGAGGGAGGGCGGCAAAGGGACCGAGCGGCCGCGCCGTGTCAAGGTTCACCCCTTGCGGCGACCGGTATCGGCCCGCCGGCCTGCTTAGTGATGAAGGCCCGGCTGCGGCCGGGCCCCTCCCCCTCACGCGCTCGCCGCGTCCAGCGCCGCCATATCCTCGGCGCCGAGCGTCACATCCGCGGCCTTCACCAGTTCCGCGAGCTGCTCCGGGCTGGTCGCGCTCGCGATCGGCGCCGTGATCCCCGGCCGGGCGATCTGCCAGGCCAGCGCGATCGCCGCCGGGCTGACCCCATGCTTCGCCGCCGCCGCATCCACCGCCGCGAGCACCGCCATGCCCTTGTCGGTCATGTGCTTCGCCACCGACCGCTCCCCCCGGACGCTTTTCCCGAGGTCAGCCGCCGTCCGGTACTTTCCTGTCAGGAACCCCGAGGCCAGGGAGGAGAAGGTGATGACCCCCACCTCCTCCGCCTTGCACAGCGGCAGCAGTTCGGCTTCCAGCCCGCGATCCATCAGGTTGTAGACCGGCTGGTGGCTCTCGAAGCGCGGCAGGCCCTGGGCGACGGACAGGTCCAGCGCCGCCTTCAGCCGCGCGGCGCTGTAGTTCGATGACCCGATCGCCCGCACCTTCCCCGCCTTGATCAGCGCCTGGAAGGCGCCGAGCGTGTCGGCGAGCGGCGTCGCCTCATCGTCCCGGTGCGCCTGGTACAGATCGATCCGCTCGATCCCGAGCCGCTTCAGCGAGGCCTCGGCCGCCGTCGCGATCCAGGCCGGGGACAGGGCCTTGCCCTTGCCGGGCATCTCCATCCCGCATTTCGTCAGGATCAGCACCTTGTCCCGCACGCCGGGGCGCGCCTTAAGCCAGGCGCCGATGATCGTTTCCGATTCGCCACCGGAATGCCCGGGCGCCCAGGCGGAATAGACATCCGCCGTGTCGATCGCGACCAGGCCGCGCTCCACGCAGGCATCCAGCAGCCGGAAGGACATGGCCTGGTCGGCCGTCCAGCCGAAGACGTTGCCGCCGAAGACGATGACCGGAACCTCGATCCCCGACCGGCCGAGCGCGCGCTGCCGCATGTCCATGATCCTTCCCCGATGGCGGCGGCAGCATGCGCCCGGCCGAGCGGTGCGGCCAGTCCCCTGGAACCCGCCTCGCCTTTCCCTCGCCGGCCCCGGGGTCTAAACCCATCGCCGATGACTAGACGCCCTGCCCACGCCCCCGCCACCACCGGCGAGGCGCCCCCCGCCCTGATCACCGGCACCGAGGAACTGGCCGCCCTCTGCACCCGGCTGCGACAGGAACGTTTCGTCACGGTCGATACCGAATTCATGCGGGAACGGACCTATTGGCCTGAGCTTTGCCTCGTGCAGCTCGCCGGCGAAGGGGAAGTTGCGCTGGTCGATGCCCTTGCCCCGGGACTTGATCTTGCCCCGCTCGGCGAATTGCTGGCCGACCCGGCAGTGGTGAAGGTGTTCCATGCCGCCCGGCAGGATGTGGAGATCTTCCTGCTGAAGTTCGGCGCCGTGCCCACGCCGCTGTTCGATACGCAGGTCGCCGCCATGGTCGCCGGCTATGGCGACCAGGTCTCCTACGACGCGCTGTGCCGGTCCCTCGCGAATGCGCAGATCGACAAGGCCCACCGCTTCAGCGACTGGTCGGCGCGGCCGCTCTCGGCCGCCCAACTCGCCTATGCCGCCGCCGACGTCACCCATCTGCGCCGGATCTACACGGCGCTGGACGGCAAGCTGCAACGGGAAGGCCGCCTCGCCTGGGTGGCCGAGGAAATGGCCGCGCTCGCCGATCCGGCAACCTACCGGCAGGACCCCGAGACCGCCTGGGAACGCCTGCGCCCGCGCACCGGCAACCGCCGCTTCCTAGGCGTGCTGAAGGCGGTCGCCGCTTGGCGCGAACGCGAGGCCCAGCGCATCAACATCCCCCGCCAACGGCTGGTGAAGGACGAGACACTGCTCGAGATCGCCGCCACCACGCCGGGCACGGCCGCCGACCTCGCCCGCGCCCGCGGCATTTCGGAAGGCTTCGCCAAGGGGAAGTCCGGCACCGGGCTGCTCGCCGCCGTGCAGGCCGGTCGCGAGACCCCGGACGAGGCGCTGCCGGAGGCTCCCAAGGAGCGCGCCGGGCCGCCCGCGTCACCGGCCCTGGTGGCGCTGCTGAAGGTGCTGCTGGCGGCGAAGAGCGAGGAACACAACGTCGCCCCGAAGCTCCTCGCGAGCGGCGACGACCTCGACCGGCTGGCCGGCGGCGACGGCGCCGACGTGGCGGCGCTGCAGGGCTGGCGGCGCGAGGTGTTCGGCGATGCGGCGCTGGCGCTGAAGACGGGGCGGCTCGCCCTGGGCGTCGACGGCAGGCGGGTGAAGCTGATCCGGGCGGGGTGAGGCCTTCCCGGGACCGGGATACGTCGGTGTTGCCGTTGGAGGGGCCTTGCCCCTCCAAGCCACCCCAGCAAAGGCCGAAGGGCCTTTGCAAACCTCCACCTGGTGCCGCGCGCCGCGGGCACAGTCAGTGCCGGCACCCGCCCTTGCGCAGGAAATCCGCCGGATAGGGGCCGCAGCACGTCTGTCTTGCCCGGCACCGGGCCGCCCGTGGCGTTGCGAAGCAACCTCCATGGCGGCCGATCGCGGGGTGCTTCGCGTCAGCAGCAGCGCCCCTGCGGCCTTTGGCGCCGCCCCTACCGCGGCACGCCGTCCCGCAGCGCGGCCCGCAACTCATCCGCCCGTGCCTCATCCAGCCCGGCATGGGCCGGGGTGAAGAAGCGCGTATCAGGGGTGAAGATCAGATAGGCCATCGCCTCGTTCATCATCACCTCCTCCAGCGAGGGGTCGTAGCCCTCCCGCTGCAGGAAGGCGCGGAAATGGGCGCGTTCGTCCGCGGTGAAGACCTCTCGCCACACGCGCCCGACATGGTCGGCGAAGGCGGTATTGGTGAAGAAGTGCCCGTGGCCGATCTCGTGGTGCAGGATCGCGCGCCGCATCAGTGGGTCGATCCGCGCGTCGAGGCCCGGCACGGAGAGAATCGCGATCGCGTCGCCCGCCGGCACCGTGGTGCGGATACGGGCAAGCTGGTCGCGCAGCCAGGTCTCACCCGCCGTCAGCGCAATGCCTTGCTGCGCCGCGAGGGCGAAGAAGCGGTCGATGTCGCGGCCGCGATAATTGTGGCCGTAGTAGTAGGTCGCCGGCGTCTCCCCGCTGCGGGCGATCGCGGCGGCGAGTTCGGCATCGTCCAGCACGCGGTCGCGCGGCGCGCCGGCCTTCTCGATCAGGGCCGCGACGCGGTTCATCGCCGCGCCCTGGGCCTCGAGGTCCGGGAAGTCGATCACGAAGACCCGGGGATTGTTGGCCAGGCTGAACAGGGTCGGGACGGCGGCACGATGCTCGCGGATCGTGTCCTCGGTCGCGGCAATGGCGGGCGGTTCGACGTACAGCGCCGCCGCCGGGACGATGGGCGGCGGGGGCGCGAGCGCGGCGGCCTCGGGCTTCGGTGGTGGATCCGCCGGGTCGGCGCCGCGCAGGAACCACAGCGCCGCCCCGGAACCCGTGACGGCCACCAGCGCACCCGCGGCGGCGATCAGCGCGACCGGCCGCCCCCTGCCTGCAGGCGCCGGCGGCCGGGATGGTGGCTGCACCGGCGCCGTTCCGGGCCGCGCGAGGCGGACCGTCGCGTCGTGGTCGGGCACGGCAGCTCCGTCAGCTGCCGATGTTGACGACCTGCACGCGCCGATTGCGCGCGTTGGAGGTCTGCGGCGGCGTCGGCACCAGGAGCTGTGATTCGCCGAGGCCAACCGCCACGAGCCGCTCTGGCGACACGCCGAACTGCGCGATCAGATACTCCCGGACCGCCGCCGCGCGGCGCTCCGACAGCCCCTGGTTCATCGCGGCATCGCCGACATTGTCGGTATGCCCCTCGATGCGGAAGCGGTAGCCGGCGAGGTCCTGCGAGGACAGCGCGCGTCCGAGCGGCGCCAGCGCACGCTCCGCGGCCGGCGTCACCGTCCAGGAGCCCGAGGCGAAGGTCACCGTGATCGACGCCGAAGGCGCCTCCGACGTGGTCTCGCGCACCGGCGCGCGGGCTGCGGCCTGGGCCGGCCGCGAGCTGCCGGTGGTGGGGGCGACAGTCGGCGCGCCCGGGCCTGCGACCGACGCTGCCGGCGGCTGGGCCGGCTGCTGGCCGTAGATCGGAGCGGGCTGCACCGGCGACGGCGTCGCCGGCGTCGAATCCACCGCGCCGGGAACGCGGATGCCGCGCGTCTGCCCACCGGCCTGCGGCCGCAGCCGCTCGATCAGGGACAATGCCGCGGGGTCGCTCTGCGCCTGGACGGCGGGGGCGGCGGTCACGAAAGCCAGCGCGGCGGCGCCGGCAAGAAGCAGCGAACGGGTCATACTCGGCCCTCCTTCGATGATTTCATGGATAGCACGCCAGAAAAGACGGCGCATCCGAAGCCGTTCACACCAGTCCTAGGCCACGCCAGGCCGGCAGCCGTATCGCGAGCAGGCGTTCGATGGCGGCGGTCGCATTCTCCATCACTTCCGGCGGCAGGCCGGGCGCGACGACGGCGGCGGCCAGCGTCCGCGGCTCCGGCGGCACGCCTCTCTGCAACTCCACGATCACGGCGAGGTCGGACGGCGAGGCGGCGACGGCACTGCCGAGAACCGGGGCCACGATGCCCAGCGACGCGCCGCTGCTGCCGCCTTCCCTCGTGTGGTTGTCCAGCAGCGCGGCATTGGCGCGCGCCGCACGCGCGGCGATCGCGGGGTCGCGCACGGTCGGCCGCCAGAGCGGGTGGGCGGCGCTGCTCTCGACCAGCATCACCGCAATCTCCAGCAGGCTGAGATCGCCGAGCCCCGGCAGCGACGCCAGCTCGCCGATGGTGCGCGGCCCATGCGCCAGGGCCTGGGCAAGGACCGCCTCATGCTCATCCTTCAGCGTCGCCTCGCCGGAGGCGGTGGTGACCGAGGTGTCGATCAGCTCCGGCGCCATGCCGAGGGCGACGGGGATGTCCGCCAGCGCCCGCGGCCCGGCAGGCCGGCGCCCGCGCACGAAGATGTCGGCGCGGAAGCGCCGCTGGAGGAACATGTCGAGCAGCGTCTCGCGATGGATGCCGGCCGGTGCGTTCTCGACGACCGCGCGCTGCGCGGGGGTGAGCTGCAGGGACGGCATGCTGCGCGAGGGGTTGGCACTGCCGCCGAACTCAAGCCGCGCCGGCGCCAGCGCCTTGGCCAGATCCACGTGAAAGGCGGGCCGCCAGAAGGTGGTCAGCCATTCATGCACCAGATAGGCCGGCGACCGCCGCGCGTTGTTCAGCATGTGCCCGAGCACATGCTCGTTCGGCAGGCTGTAGGCGCCGGCTTCGCGCATGGCCTCGACCGCCTCGAACGCGGCCATCGCCCGCTCATGCGGTTCGCCGGGCATCTGGCGGGCGCCTTCCTCGATCAGGCGCTGCATCACCACCGCATCGCTGAAGCCTGGCAGCGCATTGTAGCCCACCAGCACGACGCCGCCGGCTTTCACGCGGCTTTTCAGCAGGCGGACGATGCCGTCCCGCGCGCCATCGGGAACCCAGGTCCAGACACCCCACAGGATCACGACATCCGCTTCGGGCAGCTGCGCGGCGAAGCCCGCCTCGTCGAACTCCGTCAGGTCCATCTCGAGGAACCGGACATTGTCGATGCCGGCGGCGGCGGCGGCCTCCCGCGCCTCCACGATATGCACGGGCTGGAGGTCGATGCCGACCACGTCCCAGCCCGGATTGGCCGCGGCGAGCATTCGTGCCGTGACGCCGCGGCCGCACCCGATGTCGAGCACGGTGAGCCGCTCACGGTCCGCCGGCTCCCAATGCGTCTCCGCCAGCGCGAGCGCGAAGTGCAGCCGCGCCGGGGAGGCCTCGGGCTGGAAGGCCGTCACGTAGCGGACATCGGCAGCGCCGTAGCGCGACTTGGCGTCGTTCATGAGTCTTTGTTTGCCTCAAACGCCGGCGCCGGCATTCGCCGGCTTGGCTTACGCGCCCTGCACTGTTGCACAGGCGGCTGTTGACGGTCTCGGCGCGGTCGCGCCGTGCGCTCCCGGATCGAGGAAAAGCCTCGATCCGCGTCTTTGCGTGCCCTCAGACGTTGGGTGGCCTGCATCCGCGGGCCTTGCCTTCGCGCCATGCACTGGCGCGCCGGGGGCTGCTGGCAGTCTGGGCGCGGTCGCGCTTTGCGCTCCCGGATCGAGGAGAAGCCTCGATCCGCTGTTTCCGATGATAACGGGCATTCTCGGGTAGCGGGCGTCACACGACCTCCCGCGGCTCGAACACGGCGTCCCTGGCGTCGCCTTTGCGCGGCTTGGAAGCCCCCATCCAGGAGGTCCAGCCGAGCCTCGAGGTCGAACCCAGCGCGCCGCTCGGCACATCCGGCGCGCGCAGCACAAGGTTCACCGCAAACGCGGTGTCCGGCCCGACGAACAGCCGCGCGAGCTGCGTCACGCGCAGCCAGGCCGGCGTGCCGGGCAATAGCGAATCGAAGTCCGCCCGGTCGAGCGGCCCGAAGCGGATGATCACCCGCGCCTGCGGGTCCCAAACCTGGGCCCCCGCGGTGGTCGATACGCCGAGCGCGCAATGCTGTGGCGCCCCGCGCCCTTTCGGCATACGCGTCCGCTCCTCCTCCGGCAGGCGGATGAAGCCGCCGGCGAATTCCTGGACCTCGACGCGCAGCCCCGTCTCGGCCTCGAGCATCGCGCGTAGTCTCTCGGCGCTGCGGGTCCGGGCGGCGAGGTTGCCAGCGTGGAACAGCAGCGCCGCCTGCGGGATGCGGGTCCGTTCCTCAAGGTCCGGCGTGCCCATGCCGATCGCGGCGGAGAGTACCCGCGCCGTCGGTTCCGGGTTCCGCGTCGGCCGGTACTTCGCACCCGCCTTGCTGTAGAGGCCGGTCGTCCGCCCGCCGAGCATGTCGAGGAAGGCATGCAGCGCGAGCGAGCGCTTGCGTTGCTCGGCCGCCACCTGCGCGGTGTGGTGGCGCGGCAGCGCGCCGCCCGCGCCGATCAGGCCAAAGGTGCCGAGGGTGAGTTCGCCCTCCTCCGGCTTCGCCGCGATCACCGCGCCGGCCGGCATGGCGAGGCGCGCCGCGCTGCGGAGCACCAGGGCCTCCGGCTCATCGGCGGGCAGGCCGGAGGCGCGCAGCGTGACGGCGGTCGCCTGGTCGATGTCGAAGCGGGCGGGTTCGCGCTTCAGCCTTTCGATGGGCGACATCGGGGCAAGCAGCGGCGCCGGCGGGGGCTCGGGCGGCGGGCGGGCCGCTGCGGCCTCCTCGGGCTGCGCGACGGTCAGCTCGGTGATGTCAGCAATCGTCTCGGCCGCCGTCTCGGGCGCGGCGTCGGGACTGGGCCGGGCGGTGTCGCTCATGCCGACGGCCCTAACCAGCCTTTGGCCCGATGCCCCGCATGGGGCCGGGAGCGCACAGCGGGGCCACGCCCGGACCACCCGTTGCAGCCGGAACGACGCTGCACAGCGCGCAAGCCAGGCACGCGCATGCGTGCGCCCGCGCCTGAGGCATGCCTCAACACTTGGCGGTCGAAGAACCCCGCCGCCGGCATCACAGCAGGGTCCGGGTGCCGCTGCGCGGCGCGAAGCGCGCGACGATGCCCGGCCGGCCGCGCAGCGCGATCAGCGTGCGGGAGAAGGCGTTGACCGAGACCTGCAGCGCCAGGAAGCGTTCCAGCACCTGCGCCAGCGGATAGAGCCCAGCCGCCTGCCACGCCTGCGGGTCGAAGGTGAGCGTCACATCGAGCCCCCGCGCGAAGGCCCCCGCGCGCCCGCCGGGCAGGCGCGCCACGCCCGGCCGCGTGTCGACGGCGACGATGGCGGCAAGCGCGGCACGCGTCTCCGCCGTGTCGCGCAGGTCGTGCAGGCGCAGGATCTCGCGCAGCGCCGCGGCGCCCCCCTCCCCGCCCGTGACGGACAGGTGGTTGAGGGCGAGGTGGGAGATCAGCCGCCACGCGCCGCGGTCGTTCAGCCGCGGCCGCAGCGTCGGCGTCGGGGGCGAGATGCAGTCCACTGCCGAGACCGGCGCGCCGCCCTGCGCCACGCGCAGCCGGGGCTGCCCGCCGCCATAGGGCAGCAGCGCCGGCAGGTCGCGGTTGCAGCACAGCGCTTCGACCGTCAGCACGCCCTCGGCGGCATGGGCCGGTTCGAACTCGGTGTCGCGCAACTCGATCCAGGTCTGGGTGCCGGTGACGGGCGGCGTCGCGCCGCGGCGGAAGGTCACGTAGTTCAGATCGGCGGTATGGGCCTCGTCCGCTTCGGTGCGGCCGAGGCGATAGAAGGGCAGCACCGTGCGGCGACGGCCATCGGCGCGGCTCTCGCGTACCGCCTCGACCGCATAGATCTCGAGCGCACCGGGCCGGCGGGCGTCGGGTACCACCATCATCTCGGATTGCGTGCCGTCCAGCGCCACCGGCTCGCAGCGCTGCGGGAACAGATTGATCGCGGGCGTGCAGCCCAGCGCGACATTGTCCGCGCCGACCGTGCGCTCCAGCTCCGGCATGGCGCGCGAGAGGTAGACGAAGATATCGAGCTTGTCGGATTCCTGCAGCAGGGTCCGCGCGTCAAGCCCGTCGATGTCGATGTAGAGAAACTTCTCCGGAAACGCGAACCACTCCGTCAGCATGCGGTAGCCGGCGAAGGAGCGGTTCGGCCAGGGCAGCGCCGCCTCATCCGCGCCGAAGCCGCCGGGCGACAGCGCATCGGCGTCGAGCAGCGTGGGGCGGGGATCGACCGGGCTGTCGGCGATCGCGATGCCGAGCGTCGAGGTGCAGAGCAGTTCGTGCAGCAGCGCCGCCTGCGCCCCCGTGCCGCGCAGATGCAGCCGCAGCTTGTCGAGCCCGAGCTTCGCGAAGGTGAGCTCCGGCGTCGTCGTGCGCAGCGTGATGCGGAGCACCGCCATCGCGCCCTGCACGCGGTTGTTGGCCGGCGCCGTGATCGGCAGGCCCGACAGGCGGAAGGCTTCCACCGCCAGCGGCCAGACCGTGACGTCGTGGCTGGTGGTGAAGCGCACCGGCTCGCCGCGCACCGGCTCCGTCTCGACCATCAGGCCCCGGCCGACGCGGGTCGGCCCTGTCGAATCCGGCGGCGCGGCAAGCTTCAGCGTCGTCATGGAGGGCACCGGCGCCAGCAGGTGCGGCGCCAGCATCTCGAGCAGCGTCTCGCTGAATTCCGGCAGCTCGTCGTCGAGCCGCTGCTGCACCCGTGCGCCGATGAAGGCGACGCCTTCCAGCAGGCGCTCGACATAGGGGTCGTCCGCGACCTCCCCGGTCAGGCGTAGCCGGGCAGCGACCTTCGGATAGGCATCGGCGAAATCGCCGGCCAGCTTGCGGATCGCCCGAAGTTCGCGGTTGTAGTAAGGAAGCAGCGATTCCGACATCGGTCAGCGTTCCTTCACCGCCACGTCGAGCGTGGTCGGGCGGACCTCCGTTTCGAAGAAGATCTGCTCCGGCACCGGGTCGGTGCGCAGCAGGGCCTCGATGCGCAGGCGCAGGACGCGGTCGATCGACTCGCCCTCATTCTTGTGGAGCTGCACCTTCACCGCGGTGAGGCGCGGCTCGAAGCGCATGATGGTCGCCTGGATTTCGCGCGACAGCGCGGAGCGGCGCTCCTCCTCGGTGAAGGAACCGGCGGTCGGGTCGGGCACGCCATAGCCGATCGGAGAGACCGACAGTTCAGGGAAGCTGGAGGAGGGCGGCAGGCGGCGCCGGCGCGCGTTGAGCAGCGCCTCGAGGTCGCGACGGACGGCGAACCGTAGCATCTCCACCGCGACGGATTGCGACAGCGGCGGGTCGCGCGGGCTGTCCGGGTCGGCATCGAGCAGCCGGTCGAGCAGCGGCATGCGGATGCGGGGAGAGGAGCGGTTGTCGCTCATGGCGTCGACGGCCGGAAAATGGAGGGGCTCTGCCCCTCCATACTACCCCGCCAAAGGCCGAAAGGCCTTTGGAAACCGTTACCTGGTGTGGGGCGCGCACGGCGCGCGGCCACGCTGGAGGGTCGCCCGGCCCTCCCGTCACGCGGCGTCCGGCGCGTGCGCACCCGCATTCCCCGGCCGAGGCACCCAGCGCCATGGTCGAGGTTTCCAAAGGCCTTTCGGCCTTTGGCGGGGTGAGGTCTGGAGAGGGGCAGAGCCCCTCTCCATGCGCCGCGTACCGCCATCGCCATCAGTCGAACGTCACCTCGGTCAGTTCGGCGAGGCTCTTCGCCTCCTCGCCGATCAGGAATTCCCGCATGCCGAGTCCGCGCACCAGCCCAGCATCGTCCTGCCATTCCGTGCCCCGGCCGAGCCGCAGCGGGTTCGGCAGGGTCTTCACCGTCCACGGATAGATGGTGGGCATGTACACCACGCCCTCCTGCCCGTCCTTGGTCGCGATGTTGCAGCGGCGCCAGTACAGGTCGCGCGGCCGCTTCGGCTCATCGAAGGACAGGGCGGCCAGGCGTTCCACCGGCACCCACATGTAGTCGCCGTTCGAGGTGTGCACCTCGATGAAGGCGGCGAGGACGTCATCCGCGTCGCGCAGATCGTCGAAGGCGACCCCGTCGATCTTGCCGGGCGTGCGGGGGCGCTGGGCTTCGACCTCGGCGCCTGACGCCGCGGCGCCCGCATGGTCGCCGGCGCGCAGCAGCGTCACCGCCTGCGCCGCCGCCTTCTGTGCCTCGGTCGGGTCGTCGCCCTGGAACTTCGGCACGCGGCCTTCGGTGAAGACCTGGCGGCGCACCACCTCGGCCCGCAGCAGCTGGCGGAACTCCATCACGGTCGGCGACGGGGTCTCCTCGATCACGGCGTCCAGCGCGCGGTCCGCACGCTCGTACTCGCCGGCGAAGAGCAGCATCTCGGACAGCAGCCAGCGCGCGCCCGCATCCCGCGGTGCCGCCTTCACTGCCGCCGTCGCCGCAGCGACCGCCCCTTCGATGTCGCCTGCCTTGAACGCTTCGCCTGCCGTCGTCATGCCGCTTGCCTCGCCGCCTGGAGATCCGTCATGAGGCGGAAGGCCGCCCCCACCTCGTCCAACTGGTAATGCGGCTGCAACAGCACCGTGCAGCCGAAGACGCCGGGCTGCCCCGGCTTCTCGAACACCTCGACCCGCGCATCGCGCAGGGGATAGCGCGCCCCACCGTCGCCGGCGCCGCCAGCGGAGATGTTGGTGAAGCCCTGCAGCCAGTGCTGCAGCCGATACTGGATGTCGTCCGCCGTCTTGAACGACCCGACCATGTCGCGGCCCATCAGCTTCACGCAATGGGCGAAGCGGCTGACGCAGAGCATGGCGTTGAACTGTGCCGAGAGACGCTGGTTGGCGTTCGCCACCGCCGCCGTTTCTCCCTGCATGCGGGGCGGGCGGTGGATGGAGGGCGTCGCCGCGAAGGACGCCTCGGGCAGCAGTTCAAGCCCGATGAAAGGGATGAGTCCGGCCTCGACGGCCTGCCGTTCCTGCTCGTCGGTCAGCGCGACTTCCACGGGCGGGCGCAGCGTACCGGACCGCGGGTCGCCCGAGAGATGCTCGGCCCGCATGTCCTCGATCACGCCGCCGGACGCCTCGTGACCGATTGCCGCGCCGCGTACATCGGCGGGCCAGGAGGATTTGGCGAAGGCGCGGATCGCGGCAGCGGCGAGGCCATAGGCGGGGCTCATCCAGACCCGCGCCTCCGGTCCCGGCGCATATTCACGATACCGGAAGCGGTCGGCGCGGGTGGCGTCGTCGGGCCAGGGCGCGCGGCCCAGCGCGCGCGGCAGCACGACGGACAGGAAGCGGCTGTCCTCGCGCCCCTGCAGCGAGCGCCAGCGCGTTCGGTCGGTCGCCCGCAGCACATCGGTCAGGTCGGCCGCCGCGCTGACCCCCGCCCAGCTATCGAAGCCGAGCAGCGCGGGGTGGGCGGCGATCGCCGCCGGGGCGAAGGCGGCGGCGGCGACGCCGGCCAGGCCATCCAGACCGTTGACGTCATCCGTCGGGCTGCCGGGGCCGGGCGCGTGGCGCACCTCGTAATCCGCCAGCAGCATGCCGAAGGGCTCGCCGCCCGGCGTGCCGAACTCGCTTTCGTAGACCTGCTTGAACAGGGCGGATTGGTCGAACTCGCTGGCGCGTTCGAAGTCGCGGCAGATCTCCGCCCAGCGTGCGGTGAAGACGCGGACCTTGATGCGGGCGCCGAAGGGCACGCGTTCGGTCAGCCAGGCGAGCGCCCGCCAGCTTCCCTCGAGCCGCCGCAGCCTCTCGTCGTGCAGCACGGCGTCGAGTTGCGCGCCTATCAGCCGGTCGAGAGAGGCGATGTCGCGATCGACGGCTTCCTCCAGCCGCGCCATCGCATCGGCGCGTCCGGCCCTGGTGCCGTCATGGTCGATGATGTTGTCGAGCCGGTCCCCGAACCAGGACCGCAGGGCAGCGGCAGCCGAACCGCCGCTGACGAAGTTCGCTAATGATTCAGCCCCGCTTGCGCCGGACCTGCCCAGGAAGTTTCCGGACAGGACCAGGGCGCGCAGCGGCACGGGCGGGTCGGTATCGGGCGGCCGTGTCACTACGCCGCATTCCCCTTCCCGCCCTGCCGTCGCGTCAAGCCTTCTGCGGGATGCGCGCGACCATGCGCATGGAGGTCGAGAGTTCCTCCATCTGCAGCCACGGGCGCAGGAAGGCGACGGCGTTGTAGACGCCGGGCTTGCCCGGCACTTCCTTCACCTCGACCTTCGCCTCGCGCAGCGGGTACTTGGCCTTCAGGTCCTGGCCCGCATTCTCGTTGGCGTTGACGTAGTTCTGGATCCAGCGGTTCAGCCAGATCTCGACATCGGTCGACTCCATGAAGGAGCCGATCTTGTCGCGCGCCATCACCTTCAGGAAGTGGGCGAAGCGGCTGGTTGCCATGAGGTACGGCAGACGGGCGGAGATGGCCGCGTTCGCGGTCGCTTCCGGCCGGTCGTACTTCTTCGGCTTCTGCACGGACTGCGCACCGAAGAACACGGAGTAGTCGGTGTTCTTGTAATGGCAGAGCGGCAGGAAGCCGAGGCCCGAGAGCTCCGCCTCGCGGCGGTCGGTGATGCCGATCTCGGTCGGGCACTTGGTGTCGCTGTCGCCGTCATCCGAGGTGAAGACGTGGGTCGGCAGGTTCGACACCTTGCCGCCGCCCTCGGCGCCGCGGATGGCAACGCAGAAGCCATGCTGGGCGAAGGCGTCGGTCAGGCGCGCGCCCATGACGTAGGCCGCGTTCATCCAGCAGTACTGCTCGTGCTCCATCGCCTTCGGCTTGCCGTTGGCGTCGTAGGGCGCCTCCTCATAGGCGAACTCCTCCACCGGGACGGTGGCGGCGCCATAGGGAAGGCGGGCGATGGTGCGCGGCATCACCAGGTTGAGGAAGCGCGCATCCTCGGTGTCGCGCAGGCCGCGCCACTTGGTGTACTCGGCCGTCTCGAAGATCTTGGCGAGGTCACGCGGCTTCGACAGCTCGCGGTAGTCGTTCATGCCGAACATCTGCGCGGAGGCCGCGGAGATGAAGGGCGCGAAGGACGCGGCCGCGATCGAGGACATCAGGCGCAGCGTCTCGACGTCGTCCGGGTGGGACGTCCACTCGTAGTCGCCGATCAGCGAGGCATAGGGCTCGCCGCCCGGGGTGCCGAACTCGTTCTCGTAGATCTTCTTGAACAGCTGCGACTGGTCGAACTCGACCGCGCGCTGCAGGTCGCGCGACAGCTCGCGCTTGCTGATCTGCAGCAGGCGGAGCTTCAGCGAGGTTCCGGTCTCGGAGTTCTGCACCAGGTAGTGCAGGCCGCGCCAGGAGCCCTCGAGCTTGCTGAACCGCTCATTGTGCATGATCTGGTTGAGCTGCTCGCTGACCTTCTGGTCGATCGCGGCGATCGCGCGGTCGAAGGTCTGCTGCAGGTTGCGGCTGAAGGTGACGGTGCCCTTCAGCGCTTCCTCGGTCAGGGCCTTGATCAGGTCCTGGGCCCGGTCCTTCTCGGTCTGCTTGGTCGCGCCGATGACCTGGTCGAGGAGGCCAAGGCCGCCTTCTTCCGTGGTGGTCGTCGTCGCGCCGGCGGGGGACGACTGGGTCTGGCTCATGGATCAGCCTTCCTTCTTGTCGAGGCCGAGCTCGGCGGACAGCTTGTCGAGCTTGTCCTTGTCCTGCAGCACCTGCTCCAGCAGGCCTTCCAGCTCGTCCGAGCGGTCCACCTTGGACATCAGGTCGCGCAGCTTGGCGCGGGTCTCGAGCATCGCCTTCAGCGCCGGCACCTGCTCGGCCACGCGGGTCGGCTCGAAATCATCCAGGCTGTTGAACTTCAGGTTCACGGCCATCTGGCTGCCGTCGCCGGCCAGGGTGTTGTCGACCTTGATGTTCAGGCCCGGCTGGATTCGGGCCATGACGTCATTGAAGTTGTCGCGGTCGATCTGGACGAACTTGCGCTCGGCGAGCGGCTTCAGCGGCTCGGACGGGTCACCGGCGAAATCGCCCATGATGCCCATCACGAAGGGCAGCTCACGCTCGATCTGCGCGCCTTCCGTCTCCACCTCGTAAGTGATGTGGACGCGCGGCTTCCGGACCCGCGCGAGCTTGTCATGCACGCTGCTCATCAGCATTCCTCCAATAGGGGCGAGGTCCGAGACCCATGATTGCGGTGGCGGAGACTACGCAGGCAGCATGATCCGGGTCAACGCATCCGCATCACATCCGGT
The DNA here is from genome assembly GCF_018129025.1 of Neoroseomonas terrae. Classification (GTDB taxonomy): domain Bacteria; phylum Pseudomonadota; class Alphaproteobacteria; order Acetobacterales; family Acetobacteraceae; genus Neoroseomonas; species Neoroseomonas terrae. The sequence continues at coordinate 111,013 of NZ_JAAEDI010000011.1, forward strand.
ATGGTCAGCCCCACTCATCCGGCACCCGGATACCGAGGGCGGTCAGAAGCGCCCGGCGGGCGGAGCTGTCGGGCAGCACCTCCGTGAGCAATTCCGTGAGCGGCAGGCGCGCCCGGCGCGCAGCGTCGTCCAGCGTGAAGGCCAGCGGCGAGTGCGGCTCGGTCTTGCGGAAGAACTCGGCGATCTCCTCGATCTGGCGGATCGCGTCCTCCCGCGTGCGCAGCGGCTTCGGGCCGCCACCGCCGCCGCCGCCGGCCGATGCCACCGCCACTCCGCCGCCACCGCCTTCCGCCGCGGGCTCCTCTCCGCCGGCCGTCTCCTCCGACACGGGCGCGCCGGCGATGCGGGTCTCAAGCTCGATGATCGCCTGCAACGCTTCACTCACCCTGCGCGTCGAGGGAGCAATGCTGCCGAAGCGCGCGGTCAGCGCCTCATCCATCGCCGCCCAGGCCGCGAGCGCCTTCCGCGCCTCCTGCCCCGCCGCACGCAGCGACGGCAGGGAGGCGCGCGCCTCGTTCTGCAGGATGTTGAAATCGGGCACGCCCGCGTCGATGCGCGCCTGTCGCCGCTCCGCGTCGCCGATCGCCGCCGTCTCCTCGGCGCGCTGCCAGGTGAACAGGTCGCCGTCCGAACCGTCGCCGCGCTGGAACAGCGGGTAGCGGCGGATAGAGGCCATCAGCGTGCCGTCCGCACCTTCGCCCGACAGCCCGCCGATCGGGGCGGCGCGGTCCTCCAGGTCCTCCGGGGTCTCGATGCCCGGGAAGCCGTTCTCCCAATACTGGTTGCACAGGCCGGCGATCAGCTCGGCCGCGTCGATCAGGCCCGGCAGGCCGTCCTCGCGAATCAGCGCCTCGGCCATCCAGCTGGCGATCTCGAAGTCCTTGGACTTCGTGCGGATCGCCTGGGTGCCGAGCTTCTTCACATCCCGCCAGGCCATGGAGATGGCGGCCGGGTTGGCCTCCGGATCCCCGCCGTCGATCGCGCGCTCACCCGCGCGGGCGTCGTTCCGCTGCGTGCGGACCTGCTGGTACAGCGACGTCGGCGAGTAGTCCGGGCGCAGATCCTCGCCGGCCCCGTCGCCATCGGCGAGCGGCGCGAGCAGCGCCTCGATGTCGAGCACACCTTCACCCATCGGAAACCCCTGTGTGACGCCCCTTACACATAGGTACCGGGGCTCCGTGGCCGCACGCTAGCACGCTGGACTCGTTTCGCATGCCCCCTTACCGTCCCGGTCCGCGGACCGCGCCTGGTCCGCTTTTTTCTGTCCAAGTGAGGCACGTCCGGCATGGTGGCGATCGACCTGAAATCCCTCGTCGGGCGCATGAACGCGCTCACGCGTCGGCAACTGGAAGCGGCGGCAGGGCTGACCCTGTCGCGCACCCACTACAATGTCGAGATCGAGCACGTGCTGCTCAAGCTGGTCGAGACCGGCGGGTCCGACGTCGCGGCCGTGCTGCGCAAGGGTGGCGTCGATGCCGGCCGCGTGGCGAACGAGATCACCCGCGCCCTCGACAAGTTCAAGACGGGCAACGCGCGCGCCCCCTCCCTCTCCCCCGACATCGTCACCTGGCTGCGCGAGGCGTGGCTGCTGACGAGCCTCGAGAGCGGCGCGCCGAAGATCCGCTCCGGCCACCTGCTCGCCGCCCTGCTGAACGACGAGTCGCTCGGCCGCACGGTGAAGGACAGCGCGCCGTCCCTGCTGAACCTGCCGGCCGATGCGGTGCGGCGGAACCTCGGTGAGATGGCCGAGGGCAGCGAGGAATCCGCCGAGGCCGGTGCCGATGCGGCCGCGAGCCCCGATGGCGGCGCCGCGCCGTCCGGCGATGCGCCGCGATCGGGCGGCCCGCTCGACCAGTTCTGCACCGAGCTCGTGGCGCAGGCGAAGGCCGGCAAGATCGACCCGATCCTCGGCCGCGACGGGGAGATCCGCCAGATGGTGGATATCCTCACCCGCCGCCGGCAGAACAACCCGATCCTCACCGGCGAGGCCGGCGTCGGCAAGACGGCCGTCGTCGAGGGTCTCGCGCTGCGCATCGCGGCCGGCGACGTGCCGGACGCGCTGAAGGGCGTGAAGCTCTACTCGCTCGACATGGGCCTCCTGCAGGCGGGCGCCGGCGTGAAGGGCGAGTTCGAGAACCGCCTGAAGGGCGTCATCGACGCGGTGAAGTCCTCCCCGACGCCGATCGTGATGTTCATCGACGAAGCCCACACGCTGATCGGCGCCGGTGGCGCCGCCGGCCAGAACGACGCGGCGAACCTGCTGAAGCCGGCCCTCGCCCGCGGCGAGATGCGCTGCATCGCCGCCACGACCTGGGCCGAATACAAGAAGTACTTCGAGAAGGACGCCGCCCTGACCCGCCGCTTCCAGGTGGTGAAGGTCGAGGAGCCGTCCGAGGCACTGGCCGCCGCCATGCTCCGCGGCCTGGTCGCGACGCTGGAGAAGCACCACGGCGTGCGCATCCTGGATGAGGCGATCACCCAGGCGGTCAAGCTGTCGGCCCGCTACATCCCGGCGCGCCAGCTACCGGACAAGGGCGTGTCGCTGATCGACACCGCCTGCGCCCGCGTCGGCATGTCCCAGGCGGCGATCCCCGCCCCGGTCGAGGACCGCCAGCGCCGCCTGTCGCTGATCGACACCGAACTCGGCTCGATCAAGCGCGAGGAAGCGACCGGCGCCGACCACAATACGCGGCGCGAAGCGCTCGAGCAGGAGCACGCCAAGGTCTCCGCCGAGCTCGAGGAGGTGATGAACCGCTGGGAGGAGGAGAAGGCGCTCGTCGCGAAGATGCGCGACCTCCGCCACCAGATCGAGACGGCCGCAGTGCCGATGCCGGGCGCGAACGGCGAGACCGCCGCACCCGCGGATACCGAGGCGCTGAAGAAGGAACTCGGCGAGGCGGCCGACGCGCTGCGCAAGCTGCAGGGCGAGGAGCCGCTGGTGTTCCCGGTGGTGGACGGCCAGGCGGTCGCCGACGTCGTCGGCACCTGGACCGGCATCCCGGTCGGGCGGATGGTCTCGGACGAGATCCACACCGTCCTCAAGCTCAAGGACCATCTGATGGAGCGCGTGGTCGGCCAGGACCACGCGCTGGACGCGATCGCCCAGGCGATCCGCACCTCGCGCGCCGGCCTGACCGATCCGCGCAAGCCCATCGGCGTCTTCCTGATGGCCGGCACCTCCGGCGTCGGCAAGACGGAGACGGCGCTCGCGGTCGCCGACCTGCTCTATGGCGGCGAGCAGAACATGACGACCATCAACATGTCCGAGTTCAAGGAGGAGCATAAGGTCTCCCTCCTGATGGGCTCGCCGCCGGGCTATGTCGGCTACGGCGAAGGCGGCGTTCTGACGGAGGCGGTGCGTCGCCGCCCCTACTCCGTCGTGCTGCTGGATGAGATGGAGAAGGCGCATCCCGGCGTGCAGGACGTCTTCTTCCAGGTGTTCGACAAGGGCGCCATGAAGGACGGCGAAGGCCGCGACATCGACTTCCGCAACACCGTCATCATCATGACGTCGAACGCGGGCACGGACACCATCGACAAGCTCTGCGCCGACCCCGAGATGGCGCCGGAGCCCGAGCAGCTGCGCGACGCGCTGATGCCGGACCTGCTGAAGTCGTTCAAGCCGGCCTTCCTCGGCCGCACCAACGTCGTCATCTACTACCCGCTCGCGCCCGAGATCCTGAAGAAGATCGCGGGGCTCAAGCTGCGCAGCATCGGGCGTCGCCTCAAGGAGGCGTACAACGTGCCGCTGCAGGTGGACGACGACGTCATCGACGCGATCGTCGAGCGCTGCAAGGAAGTCTCCTCGGGCGCCCGCAACATCGACAACATCCTCAGCCGCACGGTGCTGCCGGAACTCTCCGCGCGCATCCTTGCGCGCCTCGCCGACGGTCATGAAATCCTTCAGGTGAAGGTTGCGTTGAACGACGATGGCTCGTTCCGATACGAGGTCGGTTGAGTTAGTATTCTTCGTGTCAGGGGGCGACATCGGGTCGCCTTCCGGGGGTAGGTGGTAAAGGGAAAACGCAGATGCCGATTCTGATGCAGTACCAGGGCGTTCCTGGCGAATCGAAGATCAAGGGTTTCGAGAAGTACATTGAGCTGACCTCGTTCGAGTTCGGCCTGGGCCGTCGGATCACCTCCGGCGTGAACTCGGTCCGCGAGGGTTCGGTCGTGAACATGTCCGAGGTCGTGGTGAAGAAGTCGACCGACGGCACGACCATCAAGCTGTTCGAGCAGGCCTGCTTCGGTAAGCTGAACAACGACGTGAAGCTGTCCTTCGTGCGCACCGGCGCCGGCGACCCGCAGGAATTCCTCGGCGTGTACCTGAAGAACACCGGCGTGTCCGGCCTGTCCTTCAAGGCGGCCGGCGGTTCGGGCGTGGACAGCCGCCCCGGTGAGACGGTGCACATGAACTTCGGCGAGATCGAAGTGAAGTACAACCCGATCGGCGACGACCTGACCGGCAGCCCGAGCTCCACGACCTGGAAGCTGACCTCGATGACGAAGTGATGCCGCGCCGCTTCGGCGGCGTGACATCCCCGGCAGCGGCATCGCCCGGCGCCGGACCAGACGATTGGGCATGCCGTCCGGAGAGATCCGGACGGCATGACCATGAAGGACCACCAGGACGGGATTAAGCGCGATGAGCCAGTCCGGCAGCTCCGCCACCATCTATCTCTGCTTCGGCTCCGTCCGCGGCGAGGCCGAGGTTCCCGGGAAGGTCAACAAGGCCCCGGCGAGCGGCGGCTGGATGAAGCTGACCGGGTGTTCCTTCGCCGGCACGTCGAACTACGGCACGCGCTTCTCACAGCAGGTCGAGGGGGCTGGCGACACGACGCCGATCCAGATCACCAAGCTGACGGACGCATCATCGACCGGCCTGTTTCGCGACGCATTGGTGGGCAGCTTCAACAGCAACGCCGTCATCACCTTCCTGCGCACAGGCACGCATGAGCCGCGCGAGTACATGCGCGTCGAGCTCTTTTCCTGCGGCATCGTGGATTTCTCGATCGACAGCGGCGGCGACGACCGCAGCGTCGAGCGCTTCGGCATCCGCTACGGCGCCATGAACGTGATCAGCTGGGGCTACGACGCGCAGGGCACGCCGGCCGGCCGCGCATCGGCCAACATCAAGAGCATGGCGTGACACGGCTGGCGAGGGAGACGGTGACATGCCGCTACTGATGAAGGTGCCGGGCATCACCGGCGAGAGCAAGGTACACGAGCGCGTCGGCTGGCTTGGGCTCGCCGGCTTCAACTGGGGCGGAACGCGCGTGGTGCTCCGCACCACGGCCAACCGGCAGGGCCAGCCGCAGCGGATCTGGGCGCCGCAGCTTCGCAGCGCGACCGCCCGGCGGATCGCCGATGCGCAGACCGCGCAGCTCTGGAACATCATGGTCACCAACACCGAGCTTCCCATCGTGAAGCTCGAATGGCTGCGGACCGGCAGCGGTGTGCCGATCTGCTTCTTCTCGATCGAATTCGGCGGCGTGCGCATCGCGCGCATCGGCGAGGAATCGTCCGGCGAGCATCCGGTCGAATCCATCGAGATGCTCTACCGCACCATCACGATCGGCGTGCGGGACGTGGGCAACACGCTGTCGGGCGCACAGGACATGGTCCACTACGCCGTGCCGCAGAACGTCGGCGCCTGACGATCGCCACCACGACGGCGCCGGCGGCGATCCGGTTGGATCAGCTACGCCGGCGCTGACCGTTCCCGTTTCTCGGCAGTCGGCGCCGGCATCGCACCGCCGGTCCGCCGTCAGTTCGCCAGGCAGTCCACGCTGATGGCGCTGACGTTGTCGCGCGCGCCACGGCTGACCGCTTCGTTGATGATCGTCTGGACGTCCGCCCCGCCGGCCAGCATGGCGCCGATCTCAGCTTCCGCCATCGTCTTGAACAGACCGTCCGTGCATAGCAGGTAGCGGTCGCCCTCGACGATCCGGCCGGAGACCTTGTCGAGTTCCAGTTCACCCTGCGCCCCGATCGCGCGGGTGATGACGTTCGCCTGCGGATGGCTCTCCGCCTCCTCCTCCCGCAGCGCCCCCTGGTCGACGAGTTCCTGCACCAGGCTGTGGTCCTTGGTGACGCGAGACAGCATGCCCTGTCGCAGCAGGTAGGCGCGCGAATCGCCGGCCCAGAGCATCGCGAAGTGTTCCCCCCGCGCCAGCATGACGACGACTGTCGAGGCCAGGATCCGCCCCGGCCCGCGCCGCGCCGCCTCGGCCTGCAGTTCCTCATGCACCTCAGTGAGCCGCAGGCGCACCTGCGCGAGCAGTTCCGCCGCCGCGAGGCCGGGCGGCACGTTCTGCATCGCCGCGACGATGGCGTTGGACGCGACATCCCCCGCACCATGCCCGCCGGCGCCGTCGGCAACGACCCAAAGGCCGATGTCCGATCGATCGATCAGCGCATCCTCGTTGCGCGGGCGCACCGCGCCGGGGTGGGTCGCGGCAAGGGAGGCAAGGCGCCAGGTCATGCGTCGGCTTCCAGTAGGCTGGCAAAGGCGGTCGCCGGGATCAGCGCGGGCTGCGCGCGGACCGATGGCGGCAGGCGGCCGCCGCCCCCGGTCCACCATCCGCCGCCGGGCGGCGGCTCGGGGGCGGCGGCGGGTGGCAGAAGCTGCGGTGCGGCGGCCGGCAGCGGATCGAACGCCGCAGGGATCGAGGCGTAGGGCGGCGAAGCCGGCGCATGGCCTTCAGGCGCGGCGTGCGCCTCGGAACCACCCGCAGCCATCAGCACCGATAGCGGGTCGTCATGCTCGCCCACGGGCTGCGGCGCCGCGCCCGCAGGCGTCGCCTCCCCAAGCAGGAAGGCGAGCGTGCCGTCCATCGACGACGGTTCCGGCGCGACGGGCGTCGCCATGGTTGGCGGCTCCGGCGCCGTGTCGATGCTGTCGGTCGCCGATGGCGACCAGTCGGCCGGCAAGGCCCCCGCGGCCGCCGTGGGTCGGCTGAAGAAGTCGAGGACATCGTCGGCCGGCGCCGGGCTGCCCGACGCGTCAGGCCGTGCCGCCGGCGCCTCGGCGCCGAAGACATCCGCCGTCACTCCACCGGCGGGCACGGGAGCTTGGTCCGGCATGGACGGCGGCGTCGGCACATGGCCTAGCGGCGCCGGGTCCTCACCCATGAGGCCGGACAGATCCTTCGCCCGGCGCGTCTCGTCTTCCGGCGCCGTCGCATGGACGGTCGGCGCCCGGTCCTCGCTGAAGACGCCGAGCACGTCCGGCGCCTCATCGGCAGGCTCGGCCGGCGCGAGCGTATGCGTGGGGCGGGCCGCCGGCGCCCAGTCGCTGCCGAACATACCCAGCACGTCGCCCGTCGCGTCATCCGGCGTCTCGGCGGGCATCCAGTTCAGCGCTGGCATCGCCTCAGGCGGTTCTGACCCGGGCAGCGGGATTGCCGCCGCCAGGGCATCGGCATCCGCCTGCCCGGCGCGTCCGGCCAGCGCCGCGACCTCCAGCACCGCGAACCAACTAGGTGCCGGTACCGGCGCGCCAGACGGCAGCAGCACGGCCAGGGTGATCGGGAAGCGCCGCCCGACCATGTCTTCGCTCGGCAGCAGCACGCCCGCGACGGCATCCGGCCCGCACGCCCCGGCCGGCAGCGCGAAGCGCCACGGCGGTGCGCCATCCCACTGCGCCGCCCAGCGATCGCCCAGCCGTTCCCGTGCGGTCGCCATGCCGTCCTGCAGCCAGGCATCCCAGGGCCCGACGAAGCTGGTCGGCAGGCCACGGCGCACGAAATCGCCATGCGCCGGCACCTTGCCGAACAGACCCGTCAGGGGGAGAGCGTCGGGCATCTGAACTCCGTCAGCTCGCGCAGCCCGAAGGGATGCTGCGTGCTGCCTGCGCGCAGCTCGAAGTCGATCACCCGGTCGCCCTGCGTGACGCGAAGCCGCAGGCGCTCCGGCGACGGCCCGCGCGTCAGGGTGGAACCCCGCCGCATCACCAGCCGCAGCGCCGACCACGCGCCATCATAGGCCAGCGGGCCGGCGATCGACGGTGGATCGAAGGTCAGCGTGACGTTGCCGCGCGCCGGCCAGGACATCGGGATAGGCCGGAAGGATGCGTTGCGCGTGATCTCCGTCTTTGCGCCCTCGAACTCCAGCGTCGCCATCATCATGCCGGGGTCCATGCTCTGCGGCACCAGCTCGAAGCGCAGGCCGATGGAGGCGACGCCGGGGAAGAAGGCCTCGCGGATCGCGCGTGCGCGCTGGAACTGCATCAGGTCGGCCGCGGAGATCGGCGGCGGCAGGCCATCAGTCGCCACCGGCCGCCAGGGAAGGCTGGTGGTATCCGCGTATTGCCGGACATTCTGCGTGAAGAACTGGTCGAACACGCCGCCCGGTCCGAACAGCCGGACGAAATCGTCCACCGGCAGGTCCTGCCCGTTGATGTTGAACGGGAAGCGCTGCTCGAGCCCGCGGCAGAACGGCGCGATCTGCTGCGCGCCCGCCGCTGCGAGCGCCGCCTTCGCTCCACCGCCGCGCGCGGCGGCGGAGGCCGTCACCATCCCCATCAGCCAGCGCTGCAGCGGCTGGGGCTGGCGCACCGCTTCCGCTTGCAGCCGCTGGCCCGGATCGAGGCCCACGGATGGCGGTGGCAGCGTTCCCGGCGGCGTCGTCGCCAGCCGCTGCACCTGCACGAACAGGTCGTTGACGATCTTCAGCACGTCATCCAGCGGCTGGCCGGCGGCGGTGCGGATCGCCTCGAAGCGCGGCTCCACCACCTCGGCGACGGGCTCTGCACCGGTCGGCTCCGGCGGCTGGGCAGGCTGGCCCGCCGCCGGCGCCTGACGCGGCTGCGCGCCGGGGCGCGTCCAGCCCTGCGGCGGCGTGCCGACATTCACCTGCCGTGCGATGGCGCGCAGTAGGTCCTTGATGGGTGAGTTGGGCGCGCCAAGGATGTTCAGCGCCTCCGCCTGCTGGGCAAGGGCCGGCGGCAGCGGCACGAGGTTCAGGTCCTCGAGCATCGCCTGCCACTGCTTCACATACTCCTCGGCATAGAGCCTCAGCACCGCCTGCTCGAGCTGAACCGGATCGTCCGTGCCGAGATCGGCGCCCTCGGGCCCGAGCACCCAGTATTCGGCAACACCCTGCCGCACCGCGTCGCCGAGCACCGGCAGCAACCCGCGATACAGCCCGTCGACGGTGTAGAGGCCCGCGATGCCCTCGGTCAGCGGCTGGCCGGAGGCGCGCACGAAGTACCGCTGCCCCGCCTGGCCCAGCGCATCGGCCGGCCGCCAGGGCTGGATGTTCTGCGCGGCGGTCGCCGCGACGTTCTGCAGGCGGGAGAAGACGCGCTGCGCCAGCGGCAGGCGGGAGAAGACGCGCCGCGCCTGATCCACCAGGGCGCCATCCACCGGATAGCGCTGGAAGTTGCGCGCCAGCGTCGCATCCAGATGCGCCATCAGCGCATCGCGGATCGGCTGGTTCACCGCGCCGGGAAACGCGCGCAGCCAGTCGCGCGCGAACCAGTTCTTCACCGTCTCGATGTCGAGCGGACCTTCCTGGCCCAGCATCAGATAGGCGCGGGTGACGTCGTATAGTTCGTCCGGCCGTTGGAAGGCGCCGCGCATCACCAGTTCCATCCGCGCCAGCAGCCGCGGCAGGAAGGACCGGTCGAGCGCGCGGCGATAGGCGGCGTTCGCACCAGCTTCCAGCTTGTCGCCCTGGTCGAGCCCGAAGGCCGGGCCATCGCCGCTGGCGGCGGGCGGCAGGTCGCGGGCCGCGTCCAGATACGGCAGGACACGGCGGAACTCGGCATCCGTGACGACGTCGAAGGGAACGCCCTGGGCTGCCTGCTCGGCCTTGCCGATCTGCCCGGCCAGGCGCTGCGCCCGCGCCTGCTCGGCGCTCCAGGCGCTGTAGCCGTAGAAGCCGCCCCCCGCGACCACCAGCGCCGCGAGCGACCAGGCGGTGGCGGCAACAATGCGCCGACGCTTGTCCGCCTTGCGGTCGTTGGAAGCGAGCCGCGCCTCGTTGAACACGACGTCCTTGAGCAGCTTCGTGATGAAGTAGGCGCGGCCCTTCTGCTGCATGACCGCGGCCGGACGGCGCGGGTCGAAGCCGAAGGAGCGCGACATCGCGCCGGCCAACCGGTCCAGCGGGCTGCCTTCCTGCGTGCCGGAGGTGAAGTACACACCCCGCAGCATCGGCGCGGGATCGAGCCGCGTGCCGCCGAAGGCAGCCGCCACGAAGGCGCCGAGCGGCGCCTCCAGCGAGGCGAACTGCGACGGGAAGCCCTCCAGCGCCGCGCGCTGCTGCGGCCCGCGCTCATTCTGCAGCCGCTCCAGCGTGCGGTCCTGCAGGCGGTTCATCAGGAGTTGGAACTCCTCGGCGAACTTCGCCGCATGACCGGCCTCGCCGCCGCCCTCGACGGGGAAGGTGAAGCCCCACACCTGCTCGCGGGCCGTCTTGTCCAGGTCGTCGAAGAACTCCATGAAGCCGGCCAGCAGGTCGGTCTTGCTAATCATGAAGTAGACCGGCAGGCGCTGGCCGAGCTTGTCCTCCAGTTCCTTGATGCGGCGGCGCACGGTGCGGGCGTGCTGCTCGCGCTCGGCCGGGCCGAGGCGGGAGATCATGTCCACGCCGAAGGTGACGAGCACGCCGTTCAACGGCAGGCGCGGCCGATTCTTCTTCAGCAGGTCGAGGAAGCGTTCCCAGCCGGCCTTGTCGGCCGCGGCGTCGGAATCCTGCGTCGTGTAGCGGCCAGCCGTGTCGATCAGCACGGCGGTGTCGGTCAGCCACCATTCGCAGAAGCGCGTGCCGCCGACGCCCTGCAGCTTGCCGCCATCGGACAGCGGGAAGTCGAGCCCGGAATTCGCCAGCGCCGTCGTCTTGCCCGAACCTGGCGGGCCGATGATGACATACCAGGGCTGGTCGTAGAGGAAGCCGCCCTTCTTGCCGGAGGCGGATTTCAGGCGGTCGAGCGCGGCGGTCAGCCGATCGCGCATCTCGCCCTCTTCCTCGGCGGCGCGGTCGGCGGAGGGATCGGGTGCAGCGATGCCGGCGACGAGCAGCAGGTCGCGGCGCGACTTCCGGCGCTCGACGACCCAGATGATGACCAGCGTCAGCAGGAACAGGACCGCACAGACGATCATGCGGTTGATGTCGCTTTCGAGCGGCCGGAAGCCGCCGATGTCGATCATCGGGCCGAACAGGTAGATGATCGGCAGCAGCAGCATGACCGCGACCATCGCCGCGATCGCGCGCCCCTTCAGGAACGGCTGAAAGACTGTCAGGAGTTCCATGGTCAGTTCGTACCCCTGAGCAGGACGACCTCGATGCGCCGGTTTTCCTCCCGGCCGTCGGCTGTCCTGTTGTCGGCAATCGGTTCGGCGTCGGCGCGCCCTTCAACGGTGAAGCGGCCGGTATCGCCGGTCGCCGCGGAGATGATGGCCGAGGCCGCCTCCGCGCGCGCTTGCGAGAGATGGAAGTTCGACGGGAAGCGCACCGTGCGGATCGGTTGGTTGTCGGAATGGCCGATCACCATCACGCGCCCCGACTCGGTGCGCAGTCCCTCCCCGATTCGCTGGAGCATCGGCACGAACTGCGGATCAACGGTCGCCGAGCCCGAGGCGAACATGCCGCGCCCCTTGATGCGAACGGTCACCGAGCGCCCGTCGCCGAACACCGTCAGCAGTCCGCGGTCGATCTCGGGCTTGAGGAAGGAGCGCAGCGTCGCGAGGAAATCAGGCGGCGGCGGCGGCACGTTGCGCGGCGGCGGCGGCGGCGGCGCGGGCGGCACCGGCGGCGCGGTGCGCTCGATATCCGGCACCCGGCCCGGCGGCAGCGCGGCCATGCGCTCATACAGCCCGTCCGAACCCTCGTTCATCGCATTGGCCAGCCACGCATAGCCCATGCCGAGCGCGAAGACCGCGACGCAGGCGGCAACCCAGGCCGGGATGCCGCGGCGCGGCCCGCGATGCGGCGCATCCGCGCCCCGCCAATGCGGTGAGAGTTCGCGTTCCCAGGGCGGCCGCACCTGCGTCAGCAGCTGGTAGAGCCCGGTGCGGATATGGTCGAGTTCCGAAGCGCCGCGCGGCGACAGCCGGTAGCGCCCCTGGAAGCCGAGCGAGAGGCAGAGATAGGCGACCTCGAGCGCATCGCGCCAGCGCCCCGGGTCCTTCTGCATGCCGGCTAGCACGTCGAAAAAGCGGTCGCCCGACTTCACTTCCTGATGGAAGGTCGCGACGAGCGACTGCACCGACCAGATGCTGCCCTGCCCCCAGTTGTAGGACAGCACCACGTCGTCGAGGCTGGCGCAGAGGATGTAGTGCGCCGCGCGCACCTGCTCGGCAGGCACGTTGGCGGCAGCGGCGTCGATCTCAAACTGGCGGAAGGCGCGCAGGGCGCGTTCGCGCAGCTCCTCGCCCTGCGGCGGCGCCGTCATGCCGGCATTGGCGAGGCGACCCATCAGGTCCAGCAGCGGCTGTGCCGCGGCGGCGAGCGGGCCGACACCGACCTTCGGCACCGCCTCGGCTTCACCGGCCAGTCGTGGCGCCGCTTCGGCACGGGAACCGGCAGGGCCGGACGCCCCTGGCAGCCCGCCCATGCCGCCGACCGGACCGGACGGTGCATAGCCGCCGGGCGGTGCGCCGAAGCCCTGTTGCGGCGGCGGCGCTGCCGGGCGCGGCGGCGGCGCACCGCCCGGTCCGCGCACCACCGTGCGGTCGCTGTCATTCGGCTCGGCGAAGGGATTGTCGCTCATCGCGCGTCCTTCGGATCAGTACGGGACGACCGGGGCCTCAGCCCCGGATCGCCCAGAGTTCCATCTTGAGGTTCGGGAAATCGCCGGAGACGTGGATCGCGAAGGCCCCGGAATTCTGCATCTGCGCCCAGTGCGGGCTGCCGCGATCCAGCTCGAAGTAGACCGCGGCCGAGTGGAACGGGATCTGCCGCGGCGCGACCGGCAGCGGCCGCACCTGGATGCCTGGCAGGGCGACGTTCACCAGCTCGCGGATGTGCTCGACGGCGCCGATCTTCACCTGGTTCGGGAAGATGCGGCGCATCTGCTCGGACGGCATGTCCGCCTGCACGGTCAGCACGAACTGGCTGGCGCGCAGCAGGTTGCGGTCGACGATCGGGCCGACGCGCACGCCGAACTGGCGTTCCTGCAGCGGGATCGAGACGGCGTTGGTCTCGAGCACCATCGACAGCGAGCGACGGAGGTCGGCGACGACCGGCGCGAAGGAACGCTGCAGATCCTCATGCCGATAGGCCGGATAGGTCGCGGCCATGCGCTTCGGGTCGGTGAAGGTGGCGAGTTCGCCGGCCAGCTGCACCAGCGCCGCATAGAGCGATTCCGGATGCACATTGCCCGCATCGGCCCAATGCGCGAGCAGCGGCTGCCAGCGGTTCACCGCCTGGAGGAGCAGGAAGTCCGCGACCTCGGCCACGCCGCGCGCGCCGGGCTGCGACAGCCGCGCGCCAAGCGCCTCGGCCCGCTGGCCGAGCATGCCGACCAATTCGCCGACGAGATTCGCCAACGGCGGTGTCGCCGAGACGCGCAGGCAGGGCGGGATGAAACGGTCGTCCACGACGACGCGCCGGTCGGCCTGCACCTCGACCACGCGGGTCAGACCGATCGTCGAGAAGCCGGCGCGTTCCTCCGTTTCCAGCATGAAGCGCAGGCGGGGGCGGCCGACCTGAAGCTCACCCGGCACGGTCGCGTCGGAATGCGTGTCGAAGGCCTCGAAGCTGCGCATGCCGTATCGGGCATTCGCCATGTCCGGCCCTTCGGAGAAGGCGATCTCCGGGCTGCCCGGCTGGCGCACCGGCAGCGCCAGGTACACGACGCAGTTGCGCGTGCCCTCAGGCAGGTCGAGCGGCGTCGGCTGGTCGGCATGGCCGGGCACGGAGAAGGCGGTGCCGTCCTCCATGATGCCGGTGGCGGACGCAATCGCGAACTTCCCCGCCGCCAGCAGGTCACGGTCGAGCGATAGTTCGGTGATGCCCCAGGGGTGCGGCCGCAGAGGCGCGGCGCGCGCCTGGAGCATCCACTCGAAATGGCGGTCCTGCTGCTGGAAATGCTGCGCCCGGAGGAACATCCCCTCCTGCCAGACTACCTTGTCGTGCCACAGCATCCGAAGCCCTGCCCCCTTGTCCTTCGGCCTAGCCGTCGCGCCGCGATGCCTGCTCGTAGGCGCGCGCGAATTCCTTGCCGAAGGCGCTGTCGAAATCGTCGTCGAACTGTTCAGTCACCTGTTGGTGAAGACGCTTGTAGGCGTCCCACAGGCGTTTGTCCTTGCTCGCGAACAGTCCGCCGCCGCCGCCATCCGCACCTTCGATCCCCTCGGGCGCCAGTCGTGCCAGCAGGGCGCGCGCGGCCGCTTGGGTGGCGGCGAGCGTCGCCACCTGGTGGGCCGTCAGGTCCTCGACCGTCTCGCGCACCGCCCGCGGGCCGCCCTGCGGTCCGGCGGTCAGCAGGGCGGTCAGCGCCTGTTCGTCCGAAGCGGCGAACTTCACCGGGTTGTTGCCGGCCGAACGCAGCATGGTCTGTTCGATCCGGAACTCACGCTTCACGTCGGCGCGCGCGATCAGCAACTGGCGGAGACCGCCGATCGCCGCATGGAAGGCGGCGCCGAGGGCGCGCAGCGTGGCTTCCGGGTCGCCCTGGGCGCCGTGGCCCGGCGGCAGCCCAGCCCCGGCGAGGAAGGCAGCGAGGCCGGCATCAGCGCCCCCGCCCGCCCCGGCGGGGCGCGGCGGCGGAGGGGCCTCCTGAACCGGCCTCGGCGGTGCGGCGCGCGGCGGCTCCACAAACGGGTCCGGCTGCGTGGCCGGCGGCGGCGCTTGCGGTGCCGCGGCCTGTCGGCCGGCACCCGGGGGCGCGAATCCGGTGGCCGGCGGCGCCGCGAAGGGATCAGGGCCCGCAGGCGGCGCGGCGAAGGGGTCGGATCCCGCGGGACGCTGCGTCGGCGGCGGTGCGGCGAAGGGGTCCGCCCCACCAGGGTGCTGCCCCGGCGCCGCAAACGGATCAGGACCGCCCGGCCGCTGCGCAGGTGGTGCGGCAAACGGATCGGGCCCTGCCGGATGCTGCGCCGGCAGCGGCGCAGCGAAGGGGTCCGCCCCGCCGGGATGCTGCACCGGCGGCGCCGAAAATGGATCGGAGCCTCCCGGCCGCTGAGCAGGTGGCGCGGCGAACGGATCGGGCCCTGCCGGATGCTGCCCCGGCGGCGGCGCAGCGAAGGGGTCCGCCGTGCCGGGATGCTGCCCCGGCGGCGCTGCAAACGGATCAGGCCCACCCTGCCGCTGCGCAGGCGGTGCGGCAAACGGATCAGGCCCACCGTGCCGCTGCGCAGGTGGCGCCGCGAACGGATCGGACCCTGCCGGATGCTGGGCCGGCATCGGCGCCGCGAAGGGTTCCGGCGCCGACGCCCGTTGCGCCGGCGTCGCCGCCGGGCCGGCGGGCGGGGGCGCGGCCGCCGGGCCGGGCGACAGGTCGATGTTCCAGTCGTCGGGGATGCGCCCGCCGCCACCGGCAGGCGCTGCGGGCGGCGGGGCCATCGGCGCCGCCGGCGTGGCAGACCCGAAGTCCCAGCTATCCGGGATCGCCGACACCTGCTGCATCGGCTTCGGCGGCATGAAGGCGTCCGAGGCCGAAGGCCGGTGGTCCGGCATGGACGGACCCTCATTGTACGGGTCGAAGCCACCCGGCAGGCCACCGCTGGTGCCCGGCAGGCCGGGCATGCCCGCCTCCGGCGGCTTGGCACCGAGATAAGGGTCGCCCGGCAGCCGCGGCTGCAGCGGTTCGTCGCGCGGTGGCGGCCCGCCCCAATGGCCCTGGCCGCCGCCGCCCTGCGGCGCCCCCCAGCCCGGTGACGCGGCGGGCGCCGCACCCCAGCCCGGCGCCTGGGCCGGCTGATCCCAACTGGGCGACGCGGCCGGCTGGTCCCATCCGCCGCCCGACGAGGCCGGCGCCCCGCCCCAGGCCGAGCCGGCCGACTGCCCGCCGGCCACGGCGACGCGCACCTCGATCTCATAGGCGCCGAGCCGCAGCCGGTCGCCGTCCTCGAGCGGCTTCACCTGGTCGCGCCCCACCGGCGCGTCCGAATGATTCACGAAGGTGCCGTTGGTCGACAGGTCGCGCAGCTGCCACCCGCCACCGCGGAACTCGACGACGCAATGGTGCTTCGACAACAGCCGGTCCGGGTCGGGCAGTACCCAGCTCGCATCGGCGCCACGGCCGATCACGTAATCGCCCCCCGGCACGCGGCGCTGCTCGGGCACCACGCTGTCCGGGCAGCGGATCATGGTGAGGGTCAGTTCCATCGACATGCTCCCTCGATTGTTGCCGCCCCGCGGCGTGCCGTCACGGTGCCCTCGGTGGTGCGGGCGGCGGCGGCGGCGTGCGCAGCGGCGGGTCCGGCGGTGGGGAGGCAACGGGCGGTGGCGGTTCCTCGGCCTGCAGCCGCCCCGCGCCACCGCCCGCGATATCGCGGGCACTGACGACGAAGCGTTCGAGCCGATCCTTCTGCTTGTCCGGCGCGTGGCGCACCGCGGCAAGCATCACGGAACCCGTCACCGCCGTCGCGGTCAGGTGCTCGGGCGGCGGGACGACCATCTGGCCGTCCGGCGCCATGCTGCCGCCGCTCCAGAAAGCGCCCATCGCGGCCCAGGATTCGGGCGTGGCGAACTTCGTCTTCTCCGCCGCCGTCGCGGCCGCGCGGCGGGCCTGCTCGTCAGGCCGGCGCACCCAGCCTTCCGCAGCGTCGATCGCCGCCGCATCGGTCGGCGGCAGCCCGGCATCGGGGATGGCGCGCGCGCACATGCAGGCCCACCAGACCGCCTCGCGCTTCGGCAAGGCATGCGCGAGCAGCTTTACGGCATCCTGGTAGCGACCGGCCGCGACCAGACGATCGACGCCGGCGGACGCGGAATCAGCGCCGGCGATGGCCTTCTCGCCATCCGGATCGAGTTCGAGCCGCGGCACCAGGGGCGCCAACGGCACGGCAAGTTTGGGGGGAATCTGGGTCATCAGTTGATGAGGACGAGGCCCCCCTTCACGGTCGTCATGGCGCTGGCTTCCACGTTGGTCATCATGCCCTCGACCTTGCTCATCAGCCCCGCCTTCGCCTCGAACGACATCTGCGCGTCGTTCTTGATCATCATCGACTTCAGCTCGATCTGGAAGGGCGTCATCTTGATCGAGCTGCCGCCGCAGATCAGGTCGATCGCCTGGGCTGCCTTCAGGGTGATCTTTCCCGCCTTAGCCTCGACAGCGATGTTGCCGATCTTTGACACATGCGTGATGTCTTTGTTCACCGTCGCCGACTGGTTGCCGGTGTCGACCACGACGTCCTGGTCGCCCTTCTTGACGTAGAGCGCCGAGTTGCCTTCCTCGACCCAGGTCGACATGTCGCCCTTGTTGACGACCGTGTTGTAGCTGCCCTTCTCGACGAAGACGCCGAGGTTGCCGGTCTGGACGACGATGTTGCGGTGGCCCTTCTGGATCCACTCGTTGTAGTCGCCCTTCTCGATGATGACGTGCTTGTAGCCGGTCTTGACGGTCAGCGTATCGTTGCCATCTCGGATCGTCTCGGTCCGGTTATCCTTGACCAGGACATTCATGTCCTTCTCGGCCTGGATGTAGAATTCCTCGGACCCCTTGGTGTCGTCGAAGCGCAGGATGTTGGCGTTCGACGTCCCGCCCTTCTTCGACGACCGGGTCGAGAAGCCGCCCTGTTCTTTCTTGCCGGGCATCGGGAAGGGCGGCGGCGCGTCGTCGCTGTACAGCGAGCCGACGATCACCGGCTTGTCCGGGTCCCCATCCACGAAGCCGACCAGCACCTCGTCCCCGATGCGCGGCAGGAAGAAGGTACCACCCCATTTGCCGGCGAAGGGCTGCGCCACGCGCACCCAGATCTCGCAGGCCGTCTGGTTGTTCGGCCAGTGATGGTCCCACAGGAAGCGGATCTTCACCCGGCCGAGCTTGTCGGTGTGGATCTCCTCCCCCTGCGGGCCGACCACGATGGCCGACTGCAGCCCCGGCACATGCGGCCGCGGGCGCGGCGACGCGGGACGGAAGGGCCGGTCGTCCGGCATCATGGTGACCGAGCAGGAATAGCCCGACCCCCCGCCATCGACGATGTGCGTCTCGTCGAAAGCGCTGTGGACCACCCGCGTCAGCAGCCAGGTCGTCTTCGCGTCCGCGTTGGCGTCGAGTTGGATGTTGATCTTGCTGCCGGCGATGAGATCCGGGTCGTAGCCGGTCGCCTGCGCGACGTCGGCCTCGGACTCGTAGGTCTGCATCTCGAGCAACGAGGGGCTGCCGTCGGGCCGCACATGCTGGCCGCCAGGCCAGTGGAACATCTTGAAGCTGGCGTTGTTCGCGACCTGGGTCAGCGCCGTCGGGGTCGTCGAGTCCAGGGGGTTGCTGTGCTTCTGCAGGTCGTAGTCGAGCGCCTGCACGGCACCCGGCCTCAGCCGCGTCCGGTGGCTGAAGCCGGTCAGCGAATCCCACGCCGCGGCGGAAGCGGTCGCCTTGTACGGGCCTTCCGAATTCGTCTGGTAGTCGGCCGAGGCCGAGGCGACGAGCATCCGGTGCTCGGTCTCGCTGTGGACGAAGTAGTAGCCGCAGCCGATCTCGTCCATCAGCCGCTGGCAGAAGTCGAAATCGCTTTCGTTGAACTGCATGCAGTACGGGCGCGTCGTGTCCGGCGCCGACATGAAGGTGGGCTCTGCAGCCCCCGCCTCCCCGCACAGCTTCTTCACGATGGTCGGCACCGATTCGTTCTGGAACACCCGCGCATCCGAGGTGCGGGTCAGGTTCCAGAAGCTCGGCACGATCTCGAGCCCGTAGGTCGTGTAGCTGGTGCCGAACTTACCGATCTTGCGGAAGGAGTTGATGATCCCGTTGAAGTGGCGCGGGGGGGACGTGTCGTCGCGCGCGATCGTCACGGTGGCCGTCTGGCCGATCATGTCCGCGGCAGTAACGGCCGCATCGAGGCTCAGCACCTCCACCTGCACAACATATGGCCGGGAGATCGCTTCCACAGCTTCAACACGACGCAGGATGAAGCCCTTGTCGACGGATGTGTTGATCCGCAGCAGACGCGATTCCTGGCTCAGCTCGACGGACATCAACCCGCTCCTTTGCCCCGGGGCGCAACATAACCGCCTCTGTCCGCGTCTTGAAACAGTGGCGCCCGGTCCGACACGCCGCAGGATGAAGCGTTTCAGCCGGGCTGTCCCGGGCAAAGCGTGACCCGGCGGCTTGCGCCTGCGCAAAGCGTGCGGCGTGTCACAGGCGTAGCACAGTGCCATGACCGCGACCGACGACCTCGCCCCGGACATCCTGCTGCGCCACGCCGCCCAGCCATTGCCGCGCTACACCAGCTACCCGACCGCGCCGCACTTCGCACCGCTCGACGCCGCGACGCTGTCGGGCTGGCTGGCGCGTTGCGGGGCGGAGGATGCGCTGTCGCTCTACCTGCATGTGCCGTTCTGCCACGCGCTGTGCTGGTACTGCGGCTGCCACACCGCAGTGACGCGCTCCGCCCCGCGCATCGCGCGCTACGCCGAAGCCCTGCTGCGCGAGGCCGAATCGGTCGCCACCCTACTGCCCGCCCATGGCGGGGTGACGGCCCTGCATCTCGGCGGCGGCACGCCGACCGCGCTGGGCGGCGAGCGGCTCGCCCGCCTCGTCGGCGCCCTGCGTCGCCTGTTCCCGTTCCGCGACGACGCCGAGATCGCCGCCGAGCTCGACCCGCGCAACCTGGACGCCGCGACGATCGAGGCGCTCGCCTCCCTCGGCCTGACGCGGGCAAGCCTCGGCGTGCAGGACATCAGCCCCGCCGTGCAGGCGCTGATCGGTCGCATCCAGCCCGCCGCGCAGGTGGCCGGCGCGATGCGCGGCCTGCGCGCCGCCGGCATCGGCGGCATCAACATGGACCTCATCTATGGCCTGCCGGGCCAGGGCGTCGCGGAGGTCGCGGCCTCCGCCCGCTTCGCCG
Organism: Neoroseomonas terrae; assembly: GCF_018129025.1. Classification (GTDB taxonomy): domain Bacteria; phylum Pseudomonadota; class Alphaproteobacteria; order Acetobacterales; family Acetobacteraceae; genus Neoroseomonas; species Neoroseomonas terrae. The sequence goes on from NZ_JAAEDI010000011.1 coordinate 130,974, forward strand.
CCGACAGCGGCGCCGACCGCGTCGCCGTCTTCGGCTATGCGCACGTCCCCTGGATGAAGGCACACCAGAAGGCGATCCGCTCGGAGGACCTGCCCGATGCCGCCGATCGGCTGCGCCAGGCGGAAGCCGCGGCAAAGGTGCTGACGGATGCCGGCTACATCGCGATCGGGCTCGACCATTTCGCGCTGCCCGGCGATGCCATGGCCCGCGCCGCTGCCGCCGGCACGCTGCGGCGCAACTTCCAGGGCTACACCACCGACACCGCACCCTTCCTGCTCGGCTTCGGCGCCTCCGCCATCGGCCGCACGCCCGACGGCTTCACCCAGAACGAGGCAGACGAAGGCCGCTGGCTCGCCGCCATCGAGGCCGGATGCCTTCCGGTCGCCCGCGGCCGCGCGCTCAGTGCCGAGGACCGATTGCGCGGCGGGCTGATCGAACGGGCCATGTGCGACGGGGCGATCACGCTGGATGCCGTGCCGCCCGCAGTGCTCGCCGATGCGGCACCGCGGATCGAAGCACTGCTGGCCGACGGGCTGCTGCACCAGCGCGACGGACAGTTGGCGCTGACGGAGGCAGGGCGGCCTTTCCTGCGGCACTTCGCCGCCTGCTTCGACGCCTTCCTCAACCCCGCTGCAGGACGTCACAGCGCGGCGGTTTAGCGGTAAGGCATCCCTGATTGCCCTGCTACTTCCGCGATCGGAGATCGGAGGGGCGCCGCCCCTCCGAACCACCCCGCCAGGGGGTTGGACCCCCTGGACCGCAATCTGTTGGTGTCGGGCGCGGCAGGCTTGCTCCCGTTTCAGACACGCTTCGTGCGCAGGGGCGCGTTCTGGCACGAACCCTGCCAGCGGCGCACCGCACCAAATTGAGGTTTGCAAAGGCCCTTCGGCCTTTGCTGGGGTGGCTTGGAGGGGCAACGCCCCTCCAACTCGACAGTAGAAGTATCGGTGAAGGAGTTACGCCCTCTCCGGGCGCCTCAACGCCCGTCGCACATCCGCGCCAGCATGGCCGTCAGGTCGGCCGGATCATACGGCTTCGGCAGCACTAGCGCGTTGCGGTGCGCCGCCGGCAGGCCGGCCGCGCCATAGCCGGTCGCGACAACGAAGGGGATGCCGCGGGCGACGAGCGCATCAGCGACCGCGACGGAATTCTCGCCCGCGAGGTTGAGGTCGAGCACGGCGGCGTCGGGCGCCTCGCTCTCCAGAACCTCGAGCGCCTGGGCGACTGACCGTACCGGACCGATGACGCCGAAGCCTGCATCCTCCAGCGCGTCCTCCACCAGCATCGCCACCAACGCCTCGTCCTCCACCACGAGGATACGGCGCGTTGACTGGTCAGACGACATGCACGAATCCTTCGCTCGGGGCGGCGGCGATGCGCAACCACTTACTGGCATCCACTGCCTGCATCCATAACATGTTCTGCCATAATGCGCAGGGCGCCCACCGGCGGATTGGGGCAAACCGCCCGATCCGAAGAAGATCGTTGCAAAACAACGGCTAGAGCCAGAGCGACCAGGAACGCCCCTAGCGCCGCGTCGTCGCCATCACTAGACCCAGCCCGATCAGGCCCGCCACCGCCATCCCCGCGATCGCCAGCCGCGGCCCATGGGCGTCCGCCAGCGCGCCAAGCAGCAGCACGCCGAGCGGGCCCGTGCCGATGCAGGTCGTCGTCAGGCCCAGGATGCGCGACCGCGCCTCCGGCGGCGCATGGGTCAGCACCAGACCGGTCTGCAGGCTGGCGAAGGCCGCGGTGCCGAGGCCGCCCACCAGCAGCAGCAGCGCTGCGAGCGGCAGCGTCGGCGCCATCGCGGCGAGCGCGAGGATGCCAAGGAAGCCCCCGACCCCTGCCGCCAGAACCATCCGCCCCGGCGCGGCGCCGCGCCGCATGGCAAGCGCGAAGCCCGTCAGCAACGCCCCGAAGGGTTCGGCTGCCGCGAGCAGGCCGATGCCAAAGGGCGTCGCCTGGAAGGTGACAGTGCCCCAGGCCGGCAGGATGCCGGTGTAGGAGAAACCGAAGACGTTCATCACCACCGTGATGCCGAGCACGAGGCGCAGCGCCGGCACGGCGATGGCGATGCGCGCCGCCTCGGCGATCTCGGTCGCTAGGCCCCCCAGCCGTAGCGCGCGGCTTTCCTGCCGATGCGCCACACCATGCACGCTGGCGGCGGCAACGAGATACACAGCCGCGGCGATCAGGAAGGCGCCGGCGACGCCCACCGACTCATAGGTGAAGCCGCCGACCAGCGGGCCGATCATGCGCGTCGTGCTGCCGGTCATGCTGTCGAAGGCGACCGCCTGGACGATCAGCGTCGGGCCGGCCGCCTCCGCCACCATGCGTCGGCGCGTGGCGAGTTCATTTGTCCAGGCGAGGCCGCCGACGACGCCGTTCACGAACAGGTGCCACGGCGCCAGCCAGCCCGCCAGCGCGAGCACGGCGATGGCCAGGGCCGAGGCCGCCTGCGCGCCCTGCCCGACCATCAGCAGCCGCCGGCGGTCGAGGCTTTCGGCCAGCGCCCCCGCGAGCGCGCCCATCAGCAGCATCGGCAGCGCGCGCGCCATCAGCACCAGCGAGACGGCGAAGGCGGAGCCGGTCAGTTCGAAGGTGAACAGCCCGCTGACCAGCATGTCCAGCCAGCGCATCGAGTTGGTCAACCCGCCCGCCAGCCACAGCCGCCGGAACGCCGCGTTCGTCAGAAGCTGCGGGACGGGCGACCGGGCCGGATCGAAGTCGGGCGTGCTCAATACCCCGAATCGTCGAGCCGCAGCAGCGGGAAGGCGCTGTGGACATGCGGCAGGTTGGTCGGCATCGCCGCATGCACGAAGCCCGGCCCGAGCTCCGCGATCGAGGTCACGCCGAGCAGACCGAGGGCAGAGCGGAACTCGTTCTCCAGGATCTCGAGCAGCCGCACCACGCCCGCCGCCCCATCGGCCGCGAGCGCATAGCAATAGAGCCGCCCGAGCCCGACCGCCTCCGCCCCGAGGCAGAGCGCCTTCACGATGTCCGTCCCGCGCGAGAAGCCGCCATCGACCCAGACCTTGGCCTTGCCGCCGACCGCCTGGACGACCTCGGGCAGTACTTCAATGGAGCCGCGTCCGGCATCGAGCTGCCGCCCGCCATGGTTCGAGACGTAGACGACCTCGACGCCATGCTCGACGGCGACCTGCGCATCCTCGGCCGTCGCGATGCCTTTGAGGATCAGCTTCAGGTCCGGGTGCTTGTCCTTGATGCGCTTCACGTCGTTCCAGTTGAGCTGCGCCTGGTAGCGCTGCGCGTCAGTGGTCGCGCCGGCGCGCCAGGGCTTGGCGAAGCGGCGGACGATGTCGCGCTCGCGTCGCGAATAGATCGCGGTGTCCACCGTCAGGCAGAAGGCGTCGTAGCCATTGCCCTTGGCGCGCTGGATGCTGTCCTCGATCGAGGCGGCATCGCCGCGGACGTAAAGCTGGTAGATCTTCATCCCCGAGGCCGCGGCCGCCACATCCTCGAGGCCCGGCTTCGAGACCGAGGACAGCATGATCGGCACGCCGAAGCCGGATGCGCCCTCGCCCGCCGTCACCGCGCCATTGGCCCCCACCGCCATGAATTCCAGCCCGCCAACCGGGGCGAGGAACACCGGCAGACGGATCTTCTTGCCGAACAGCGTGGAGCTGGTGTCGATCTCCGACACGTCGCGCAGCACGCGCGGGCGCAGCGCCAGCGCGTCGATGCCCATGCGGTTGCGGCGCATGGTGGTCTCGGTCTCGGTGGCGCCGACCAGGTAGTCCCAGAGATTGGCGTCGAGCCGGCCCTTCGCGACCTTCACGAACTCATGGAGGGCCAAGTACTTGTCTTGCAAGACGGCCAGGGCATCGGGATTCACGGGCATGATTGGGTCTCGTCCGGTCTCAGAGGAAATCGCGGGTGGCGGCGGCGTAGTCGGCTTCGCGCGTCACCTGCTTCATCAGCGCGGCGGGCGCGACGCCCTTCAGCTCGGCCGGCGGCGTGCCGTCCCGCAGCGCCTTCAGCGTCGCATGGATGGCGGCGACGGCGGCGGCGAAGGGCTGGTGCCCCTGCAGCGCGACCCGCACGCCATGCGCGGCGAGCTTCGCCTTGTCCGACATCGCGGGCGGCGTGCCGCCGAGGACGATCGGTAGCCCGCGCGCCACCGCCTGGATGGCGGCGAGCTGATCCCAGTCACTGACGCCGGTATAGAACAGCGCATCGACGCCGCTCGCGGCGTAAACCTGCGTGCGGCGCACCGCCTCGTCGAGATTGACGAGGTTCACCGCGCTGGTGCGCGCGATGACCGTGAGCCCCGCATCCTCGCGCGCCGCGACCGCCGCGCGCATCTTGCCCAAACCGGCTTCCAGGCTGAGCAGACCGGGCTCGCCGACGCCGTGGCCGCGCGGCAGGTCGGTGTCCTCGATCGTCAGCGCCGCGATGCCGGCGGTTTCCAGTTCCTCGACCGTCCGCATCACGTTCAGCGCGTTGCCGTAGCCATGATCGGCATCGACGAGCAGCGGCGGCGCCCCGCCACGGCAGATGCGGCGCGCCTGGTCCGCGAATTCGCTCAGGGTCAGAACGATGATGTCGGGCGCGCCCAGCACGGTCAGCGACCCGACGGACCCGGCGAACATCGCTGCCTCGAAGCCGAGGTCGGACGCGATCCGCCCGGCGATCGGGTCATGCACGGAAGCGGGATGGATGCAGGCATTGCCCGCCAGGATCGCGCGAAAGGCGGCGCGGCGCTGTGCCGTGCTCGGTGGACGTTCCATCCCGAAAGATTCCTCGTATTTCGTCGGCCGCACTGTGCAACCGGTGGACGCAACGGTCCAGACCGGGGCCCGCCGCCGCGCGGGCGCGGCACGGCGGGATCACGGGTCGGGCGATATCCAACCCAGATCCACGGCTTCGGCGATGCGTGTCTGGTCCGACAATTCCACCTGGTCGACCGCCGCACCCTCGCGCAGCAACGCAAGGATCGCGGCATCCACCTCGGTCGCGGTAGCTCCGGGCAAGCCGAGCGTCATCAGATCGTCCGCCACCGCACCCGGCCGCGGTACGAAATATCGGTTGCTGGCCTCCAACGCCGCTGGCTGCGGCACCCGCACTGCGACGAAGCGGCAGGTCGTCGGCCGTGCCTCCTGCGCGAGATACGTGCTGCCCGCCATGATGCCGGCCAGCGCGCTGGCCGGCATCCCCGGCTGGTAAAGGCTGAAGCAGAGCGGCAGCCCATCCCCGACCGCGTGCAGGAGAGCGCACATCGTTCGTCCGCCGACTTCCGCGATACCGCGGAACTCGATCTGCGAGTCTCCGATGCGTTCGCGATAGACCAGTCGCCGCTCGCCACCGCGACGCATCTCGAGATACAGGCTGCCCCGCAGCAACTGGCCGCGGAAATAGGGTGACCAGGCCGGCGAATAGCAGGCGAAGGCCATCTCGGCGCCCGGCCCCGCCGCACCGTGTCGGACCGGCGGCCGCTGGCCGGCCGCCAGGTCGCGCAGGGTGGCGGCATCGGCGCCGAACAGCCGCACCACCTCCTCGATGAAGGCATCGGTGGTGCAGGCGGCGATCCATGCCCCCGACCGGCTGCTGCCGAGCACCAGCGCCCAGTCGTCATAGACCCGGGCGGATCGCGGCGCGGCACGCCCCTGCATCCATTTGTGCGATCGTTCGAGGTCGAATTCCGTGCTGGGATTCGCTGCACGGAAGCGCGCGCAGAGATCCTTGCGCCTGGCACAGCCGAGCACGGCTGCGGTCACGCGCAGCTTGGCGGGTAGGGCCGTTGGCATCGGCAGGCAGCATCGCCCCTGAATGATCCGGGCACGGTGCCTCCCATCATCCCGCGATCGATGCAAATGGAATTTCCAGGGCGGTTATCTGGAATTCCACACGGCCGGCCTTGCGGCGCTTCCATGCCGCGCGATGAATGCGGCGATTGCGCGTGTACCGCCGACATGTCACCGACCGACCCGGACCCGGGAAGGCGCCGAGGCGGACGCCCCGACCGTCAGGCAGGCGACGCACACGTGCATCGACAAGGAGACCCCGATGCAGGTGCCCGGCTATAGCAAGACCTTCTCGATGGATCAGGGCGCGATCCTGAGCAACGACCAGACCTTCCACGCGCTGTACAGCGCGCCGCTGACCGACCCGAAGCGGGAGGGCATCTGCACGGGCCTGTCCATCATCTGGGTGGCCCGCCGGATGATGTTCCACAAAGAGGATGCTGCACAGCGCCGCTCCGGCCTGGTCAGCATGGGCGGCTTCCGCTTCGGCGGCCGCGCCCAGGACATCCATATGGGCAGCCCCGGGGGGCGTGGCAGCGCCGAGGACCAGTATCGGGCCATGTACGGCCGTGCGCTGGAGCCCTTCGCCCTGCGGATCGTACCGGGGTCGGTGGTGGACAATCCCATCCCGGTCAGGATCGGCAACCTTGTGGATGCTGTACAATCCGCCCGCACCTATAGCCTGTTCACTATCGGGCTGCGGACGCCGGGCGGCGACGCCGGCCACATGTGCGCCAGCTACACGTCGCGCGGCACCTTCGGTTTGAGCAACTTCTACTTCTTCGACCCCAACATGGGCGAATACAAGATCGACGACATGGATGAAGTGCCGCGCTTCCTGCGTGCGGTTGCCGAGCTGTACGTCGATACCTTCGGCGGCCTCAACTACTTCGACGTGTTCGAGGTCGAACGCGGCTGACGGCCTGCCATCGCATCGGGTGCCCGTCCGAGACGTGGACGGGCCGCGGCGTCCGGCATCCGGCGCAGACATGGCGCGACCGGTTCGCGATGCGCCGCCGCACCCGCCGCGCCGCAGTTCGCCCGATGGCCCCGGCGCGGTCGGGCCGGTTGTCCGGCCCCCCACATTCGGCGAATGTCCACGCAGCGCAGGGCCACAGGCAGGCACTGGCACACGCGTCAGCGGCCCGGCACCGACATCCGTCGTGTTTCCGGATCCGGGCCGCGGCGGAACAGGCGGGGACCATGTGATGAGCGATGCGGTGGCCGAGGCGCTCCTGGCGCGCAAGGACGAGATCCTGGAACGGCTAAAGGCGCTGCTCCGCCTGCCATCCGTCAGCACCGACCCGGCCTATGCGGCGGGGATGAAGGCGACGCGCGAATTCCTCATGGCGCGGCTGAAGGAGGGTGGGGTCGAGGATGTCCGCCTGCTGGATGGCGGCGGCCAGCCCGCCATCACCGGCGCCTGGAACGGCGCCCCGGGCAAGCCGACCCTAATCATCTACGGTCACTATGACGTGCAGCCGCCCGACCCGCTCGAACTGTGGAAGACGCCGCCCTTCGAGCCGACCATCCGCGACGGCCGGCTCTATGCCCGCGGTGCCTCGGACGTGAAGGGGTCGACGCTGATCGCCGTCGAGACGGTGATCGAGTTCATCAAGGCGGGCGGCTGCCCGGTGAATATCCGCTTCTTCCTGGAAGGGGAGGAGGAGATCGGCAGCCCGTCGCTCCGCACCATCATCGACCGCTTCCCCGACGCGCTGGTGGGCGATGCGATGATCTCCGCCGATGGCGGGCGTGCCAGCACGACGATGCCCACGGTCAGCGTCGGGTCGCGCGGCCTGACCGCGCTGCGCTTCACCGTGCGCACCTCGGCCAAGGATGTGCATTCCGGCCGATACGGCGGCGCGCTGCGCAACGCCAACCACGAGCTCGCGCGGCTGATCGCCTCCCTGCACGACGAGAACGGCCGCATCCTCGTGCCCGGCTTCATGGAGGGAATGCCCGAGGTCTCCGCGCGCGACGCCGAGGACGCCGCAGCCCTGCCGGTGGATGAGGAGGCCTTCTACGCCGAGGTCAACGCCGCCCCCTATGGCGACACGCGCTTCTCCATCCGCGAGCGCATCACGCTGGTGCCCACCATCGAGGTGAACGGCATGTGGGGCGGCTATATCGGCGCGGGTTCCAAGACCGTGCTACCCTGCGAGGCTCACGCGAAGCTGACCATGCGCCTCGGCCCCGGCATGGACCCGGTACGCGCCCAGGCGCATGTCCGCGACCATCTGATCGCCAAGGCCGCCAAGGGCACGACGCTGTCCTTCGAGGAGTCCGGCAACGGCACCCCCGCCTTCACGCTGCGCGAAGGCCACCCTCTCCTGACCGCCGCCGAGACGGTGATCCGGCGCACCCGCAACCGCGCGCCCGTGCGCGCCCGCGCCGGCGGCACCATCCCGATCACGGCGATCTTCAAGGAACGGCTCGGCCTCGACACCATCACCTTCGGCTTCGCCATGCCGGACGAGGACGTCCATGCGCCCAACGAGTTCTTCCGGCTGTCGTCGCTGGAAGACGGGCTGCGGTCATGGCCACTGCTGCTGACGGAGCTGGGGAAGGTGGAGCCGGGGGCGCTTCGGGCGGGGTGAACGCGATCCCGGAGAGGGGCTTTGCCCCTCTCCGGACCTCACCCCACCAAAGGCCGAAGGGCCTTTGGAAACCTTGATCTGGCGCCGGGCAGAAAGGGTGTTCTCCACGACGTGGATCGTGTCGCGCGCTGAGCCCGAGAGGCTTTGAGGCCGGGCACCCCGGTTTCGTCGCATACCTGGACGCCGCAAGCTCCCAGGCCCCGGCACATTCACCGGCGAAACGGAGCACTGCCCGCCTGCAAGGGCGGCCCGAGGTTTCCAAAGGCCTTTCGGCCTTTGGCGGGGAGGGTCCGGGAGGGGCGGAGCCCTTCCCGGTTCCGCCCTCACGCCGCCTTCAGGTGTTCCTTCAACCGCGGCATCAGCTCCACCAGGTTGCAGGGCCGCCACCGGCTGTCGAGCTGGAACTTCAGGATGTCGTCCCAGGCGTCCTTGCACGCCCCGGTCGAGCCCGGCAGCGCGAACAGATAGGTCCCGTCCGCCACGCCGCCCAGCGCGCGCGACTGCATGGTGGAGGTGCCGATCTTCGCGTAGCTCAGCATGCGGAACAATTCGCCGAAGCCTTCGATTTCCTTCTCCAGCACGCGCTTGAAGGCTTCGGGCGTCACGTCCCGGCCGGTGATGCCGGTGCCGCCGGTGGTGATGACGCAATCGATGGCAGGGTCCGCGATCCAGCGGCGCAGCAGCGCCTCGATGGCCTCCGCCTCGTCCTTCACGATCTCCCGCGCGGCGCAGCGATGGCCGGCGGCCTCGATGCGGTCCTGGAGCGTAGCGCCGGACCGGTCCGTCGACAGGTCGCGCGTGTCGCTCACCGTGAGCACCGCGATGTTCACCGGCAGGAAGGGCTGCGTTTCGTCGATCGGCATGGCGTCCTCCGCATCCGCCTTCACCATGGGCACGGGGCGTGCCGGCCGCAACTACCTCCCCTGCGCCGCCCGGATCTGCGCGACGGCGGCGGCGATGCGCATGGCGAGGATGGTTTCGCCGCGCGCCGCGCTCGCGCGGGACGGGTCGCCAGTCGCGCCCAGGGGCGGAAGCGCGTCGGTGCGGGGCGGCAGGCGCGACAGGTCCACCCCGGACGGGTGCACCGACATCAGTTCGGCGGTGTCGCCGATGCCGGCATGAGTGCCGATGCTCGCCTCCGTCTCGCCCTGCACGCGCAGCCATTCATCCTGCACGGCGATGGCGGCGTAGTACCGATCGACCGCCATGACCCGCACGCCATCCCGCCGCCATTCAGCCGATAGTCGCGTGGCGAGCCGTTCCTGCACCCGTTGGCTCGGCCCGTTGTCGGCGAGGAAGCAGATCAGCCGGAAGCCGCTCATCTTCAGGCTGCGGGCGATGCCGTCCAGCATGGCGGCGAAGGCGTCATCGGTGACGCCGATCGTGCCGGGGAAGCGGAGGTTGCCCTCGGGCGGGTCGAAGCGGCCCTGCGGGGAGAAGGACAGGACTGGGGTCACCAGCGCGTCGCCAAGCTCGGCCGCGATGCGCCGTGCCGCGACTCGCACGATGTGGTCGTGCTTGCCGAGGATCATGTGCGGCCCGTTCTGCTCGACCCCGCCGCTCGGCACGATGGCGGTGCGCCGCCCCGCGGCGACGGCGTCGCGCAGTTCGATCCAGGTCATGTCCGCGATGTCGAGACTGTCCGGGACGCCCTGCGTCCGCCCCGCCGCCGGCGCCAGCACCGTCGCAGCAATCGCCCCGCGCAGGATCGCACGTCGGAATGACATTCCCCGGGAACCCAAATTGTGGGATTCTGCCAACAAATGACCAGATCCGACTACGATCCGCTCACGGCCGCCTGGAACTGGCTTGCCTATCTTCGTGGGCTCCTGGCCGAGCCTGGCTCGCCCTTCTGGTGGCCGACCCTGATCGTCGCCGTCCTTGCCTTCGCCGTTATCGGCCTGGTCACGCGCGCCTCGCTGAAGGAGATGCGCGCCCAGGCGGTGCCGGTCCGGGGCCGCGCCTTCCTGCGGCAGGCCGCCGAGGATTTCGCCCTGTTCGCGACGAACTCGGCGCTGCCCTTCCTGCTCGCGCCGATGTTCTTCCTGCTCAGCGCGGTTGGCGCGGCCCTCGCCGTCGCGCTGCTGACGCCCATCCTCGGCTCGCCGGAACCGGGCATGCGGCTCAACCATCCGCTCGCCATGGTCGCGGCAGCGCTGATCCCCTTCATGACCACGGATTTCTCGCTCTACTGGACGCATCGGCTCTTTCACCGCTTCCCGCTGTTGTGGCGCGCCCACCGGCTGCACCATGAACCCGTGACACTGACGCCCCTGACCGCCTTCCGCTTCTGGCCGCAGGAACAGATCATCCACATCGCCGGCGGTGTGTTCATGAACGGCCTTGGCCTCGGCATCGTCGCCATGGCCTTCGGCGCGCGGGTCGATCCGGCGACGCTGCTCGGCGTCAACGCCTTCACCCTGGTCTGGAACCTCGCCTTCTCCCATCTGCGCCACAGCCATGTCGCCCTGCCGTTCCCGCGCTGGCTGTCCTATGTCCTGGTCAGTCCGCACATGCATCAGGCGCATCATTCCGCGGATGCCGAGCAACACGACAAGAACTTCGCCACCGTCTTCGCACTGTGGGATTGGATGTTCGGCACGCTCTACCTGCCGCGGCGGGAAGAACGATTCCGTTTCGGCGTCGATGTGGCGCCATCGGCACCCGGCACTCCAGTCACCTCACTGCCCGCTGCACCGACGACCTGAAACGATCCCAAGCGTGACGCAGATGTGATACCGCAACGTCTCACGAGTGATCCATTTCACCGCCTGCATCGAAGAACTCCGTTATTGTAGTCGGCACCATGCCTTATGCGCGCTTCTTCGCCCGTGAGCGACGACTGATCGAGAATGAACTGCTGACGCCCGAGGCGCGCGTTCATCTCCTGTTGATGGAACCCGAGATGCGCGCACTCTTCGTGCGCCTGCTCGGCGGCATCGAACAGGACCCGTCCTTCCCCCACCTGCTGTTGCCCCATGGCGATGGCTTCGCCGGGCCCGACGCGTATCTCGGCGATTTCTCCGTCGCGCTGGCGGAGGCCGCGGCCGAACATGGCCTCACCCACGAGCCGCCGGAGACGCAGCTGCGCGGCCCGCATCGCTTCCTTCGCCTGGCGGAATCGATTGCGGAGCAGCTGCCCGACGAGGTCTGCAGCCTGACCCTGCTGCTCGACCCGGAGGAGATCCTCGATCCCGAGGGTTGGCGTGAATCGATCAGCTTCCTTGCCCGCTCGATCACCAGCCGCTGGCTGAAGGTGCTCGTCCTGGAGCCGCGCGACGATTCGATGCTGATCGACCTGGCGCGCGATGCGCCGCCGATCACCCGGCGCGTGCTGCACCTGCCGCCCGAGGCGCTGGCCGAGGCGGTCACGCCATCCCCGACCTCGCCCACACCGCCTACGGCCGGCGAGTTGTCCCTCGCCGCCGCGCGCGCCTCCGCGGCCGCCGAACATCCGGAGGCCGAGCGGCTCAGCCTCGCCGCCATGGCGGCCATGCCGCCCGACGCCCCGCCCCTCAGCCAGGCCCGTGCGCTGCATGGCCACGGCCAGGTGCTGCTGCGCGCCGGCCGCTCGGCCGAGGCGCTCGACCCCCTCACCGGCGCGGCGGAGATGGCCGCCGACCACCAGCTCCACAGCTTCGCGCCCGTGGCCTATGCCGACCTTGCCGCCGGCCTCGCTGCCCAGCGGCGGTTCGAGGAAGCGATCGAGGTGCTGACCGTCGCCAACCGCTATCACGCGGAATCCGGCAACATCCCGGGCGAGGCCGCGACCTGCGAAACGCTGGGCGAGTTCCACGCCGCCGCCGGCCGCAAGGCCGAGGCCGCGACGGCCTGGCGCTATGCCATGGCGCTCTACGACCGCATCACCAACCCCGACATGGCCATGGTCCGCGAAGCCGGCCAGGCCTCCATCCTCGAGAAGATGCACCGCAACCGGATCCGCCATGCCGCCTGACGCCGGAACCATCACGAAGGTCGCCAGCAAGGGCGCCAACGCCGCCAAGGCCAGCGTTCCGGCCGGTGCCGCCGGCGCCCTGGCCTCGACCTGGGCGGGCGTCGCACCCGACGTCGCGCTGAAGGCGACCGAGGCCGGCATCAAGGCGGCGACCCCAACCGGCCCGCCGAAGGACGGCGCGGCTCCGGCACCGGCCCCACTGCCGACCAGCGATGCTGGGGCGATGGTCTCCCTCGTCACCGGCGCCGTCGACCAGGTCGGCACGGCGGAAGGCGTGCTGCCCACGGTCGGTGCGGTGATCGGCGTAGCGACGGCGGCCGAGCAGGCGCTGTCCTCCCTGGCCGGGGCCATACCCTTCCCGGCCTTTCCGGCGCTGCGCATCACCGACCTCGCGGTCGGGCTGCCGCATGCGCACATGCACCCGCCCAACCTGATCCCGCCGGCGCCGCCCGTGCCGCTGCCGAGCATCGGCCCGGTCATCCCGATCCCGTTCTTCTCCGGCGCGATGAAGACCTTCATCAACGGGCTGCCGGCGGCGCGCTGCGGCGACCTCGGCCTCGGCGTGTGGTGCGGCGGCTACTTCCCGATGTACGAGGTCTTCCTCGGCTCCGCGACGGTCTGGACCGAAGGCGCGCGCGCCGCCCGCATGGGCTGCGACATCACCAAGCACTGCATCTTCACCACCCCCCGCCCGTCCGACCCACCGGTCGGGCCAATGATCGGCACCACGATCACCGGGTCCTTCAACGTCATGATCGGCGGCGTGCCGCTGCCCTCCTTCACCGCCATGGCGCTGGGAGCGGCGTTCAAGGCGGCGTTCCGCGGGGTGGGCGCCATCGCGGGCAAGGTCCGGGGCCGCTTCAGCCGCTGGGCCACGCTGCGCGCGCCGCGCGGCATGGGCGGCATCGAGGCGGCGCGCTCGACCTGGATGGGTGCGTCGCACAGCATGGACGATCTGGTCGCCCGCAGTGGCGTGCCGGGCCGCCAGGGCGTAGTCCTCACCGACAACGTCGCCAGCCACCAGGATCTCTACGGCCGCATGTGGGAATTGTCGCAGAAGAACGGGATCGAATACGCGCTGACCTTCGAGAACGGCGCCTATGTCCTGCGCTCCGGCGCACCGGACATGGTCGCCACGCCGCGCGGCGTGGCCCCGCTGGCGCACACGCATCCGCCGGACGAACTCGGCCGCGTGCAGCCCATGCCGTCGCGGGCCGACGTGAACCTGCTGAACGACCTGTGGGACCGCAACCCGAACGGGCCGCGCCCGCAGTCGGACATCATCTGGGGCGCCACCCCGGACAACGTGACGCCTTTCGGCGCCACGGGCCTCGACCCCATACCCGACCCGACGCGCGGCGGGACCAAACCCAACAGGCGGTGGCATTGAGCGGGAACCACGACACGGCGCGGGACGAGGTGGCGCAGCGCTACCTGCCGCTGCACATCGCGCTCTACTCCCTGCGCCGCCCGGGCGGCCGGGCGAGCGCGTCGATCTATTCGACCCAGGCCGACGGCGGCCAGACCTTCGTCGAGATGATCAGGAGCGACGAGATTCTCGCGCTCTGCACCACCTACCTCGAAGACCGCGGCGCACCGGTCTTCGCCGACGGCAAGCGGCACGACGACTACCTGGACGACCTGGAGGCCCTTCTGCGCGCCGGCACGGCGCCGACGACAGCGCAGCAGGAGGCACTGCGGCGGGTGCCACCGCGGTAGGTTGCCCTGCTGGGGATCGGAGGGGCGCCGCCCCCTCATAGTCCCCTTAACCGAACCGCTGGATACGGCGTTGATGAGACTGCGGCTGGCGAGCCTCCGGCGGACGCAATTCGTTCCGTACCGAACGGGGTAGCGGCCTTCGCAGGGCGAAAAAGCTAGGGAAGCGGCCGTCCCAATGGCATTGCTGCTAGGCTACAGCCCGCTTCTCAAATCGCTGTCGTGCGCCGTCCGCCACCGGCATGATTGATTCAGCGAAGTGGCAGGCTAACCAGATCCCTTGCCCCGTTCTGAGCAGCCGAGAGCCTGTACGTAGAGGCGGCGTGCGTGGAACTGGCGGTGGCGAGATCGGGGTCGGTACTTCGTCAATGCTGGTACCTTCCGCATTCATCTGCAGCACGTGCCCGACGCCGGTCGCTCCCAGCGGCCGCATCGTATGCGGATGTAGCGGTTGAGGCCACGGCGCTGCGCTCTCGGTGAGTTCTGTGGCCTGGCCGAGATGCACTATTGCCACGCGGTCAGATGTGTACTCGACGACGCCGAGACCATCGCTGACCAACAGCCGCGACGGTGCCGGGCCCCGCGCTGAAGGGGAGCGCCGGCACCGGCTCCAGCTTGCCAGTGCTGTCGTTGAACGCCATCGACAACTATCGGATGGCCTGCTGGTTTGAGACGATGCTGCACAGGCCTTCATCACCGACTTCGACATCCAGCGGCACTGCCAGACCTGGAGCAGAACCGCTGGACTTCCCATCGCTTCCGGACTGGCGGAGGAAGACAGTATCGCGAGCGTCCAGCGTCACCGGGCGCAGGGCAGCCTGGGCAACCGTGGTGGCGACGCTCAGCTTGCACGGCCGCCGGCTGCGCCGGACGCATCGCGAGACGCGCCTGTCAGCCATCCATCCGGATGCCGGCCGTCGTTATCACCCGGCGCCAGCGATCCACGTCGAAACGGATGAACTGATCGAGCTCCTCCGGCGTCTGAGTCATCGGCGAGAGGCCGAACTGCGCCATGCGCGCCGCGAAATCCGGCTGGCGCGTCACCGCCGACACGGCATCGGCCAGCTTCTGGCGGATCTGCGCCGGCAGGCCGGCCGGGCCCATGATCGCGATCCAACCATAGAAGTCGTAGTCCGGCACGCCCTGCTCGGCGATCGGCTTGATGTCCGGCACGAACGGCGACGGTTGCTTCGACGTCACGCCCAGCGCGCGCAGCCGGCCTGCGCGTACCAGGTCGGTGGTCGCCGACAGCGTATCCGAGGCGAGTTGGATCTGGCCGGACAGAAGGTCATTCATCGCCGCCGCGGAGCCTCGATATGGCGCATGGGTCAGGTCGACCCCCGTCAGCGTCTGGAACAGGGCCATGGCAAGATGCTGTGTCGAACCATTGCCCGAGGAACCGTAGAAGATCCTCCCCGGATTGGCCCGCGCATAGGTGATCAGCCCCTGGATGTCGTTCACCGGCAGGGAAGGATGCACGACGAAGAGATGCGCGCCGATCGCAACTGACCCGATCTGCGTGAAGTCGCGCACGGGGTCGTAGGGAAGGTTAGGATAGAGGCTCGGCGCTATTGTCAGCGGCCCGGCATTGGCGATGCCGATCGTGTACCCGTCGGGCGCGCTGCGCGCGATGAATTCGGTTCCGATCGTGCCGCCGGCACCACCACGATTGTCGATCACCACGGGCTGGCCGAGGATTGGCATCATGCGATCCGCGACGAAACGCGCCACGAGGTCGGAAACGTTTCCCGGCGGATAGGCGACCACGAGGCGGATCGGGCGGCTCGGGAAATTGTCGGTCTGCGCGATGGCGGGCAGCGATACGGCACCGCCCAGAAGCGCCACGGCGCCCTTCAGGGCTCGGCGACGGCCGGCCCTCGTCCTCGATTCAGTCATTCGGGTCTCCTGACTTGGCCTTTGGCAGTTGGCCGGCGCTCCCTGCGCGTGCTCCGCCGCGCATTTGCGCCGAATGCGGTAGCTGCGCGACCGACCCCATCGGTACTACGCGGCTTGCGGACCCGGCGTTGATCCAGGGTAAGGTGATGGCAGAAGATTGACAAGCATATTAGAAGATTGTAGGACAATCTTACGTAGAGCTTAGAATTTGAGTCTCCCGGGCAATTGGCTAAGGAGCTTTCATGGACGAACACGAAGATCAGCTCGACGTCATGAATGACGGGTCCCTGCTCGTTGCCGGGCAGGCGGTGAGCCTGCGTTCACTGGTCGCAGATCGCCTGCGCCTCGCCATCATCACCGGCCGCTTCCGTCCCGGTCAGCAGCTTCGCGAACGTGAGCTCTGCGAACTAACCGGTGTCAGCCGCCCATCGCTCCGCGAGGCGCTGCGTGTGTTGGAGGCGGAAGGTCTGATCTCGACCATGCCGCACCGCGGCCCCGTCGTCGCTGCGCTGACGCCGGATGAGGTCGATCATCTCTATGCGCTGCGTCTCGTGCTCGAAAGTTTTGCCGCGCGCGAGTTCGCCCGACTGCGCCGGCCGCACGATATCGCCACGCTCCAGGCCACTATGAAGCGGCTGGACGATCTGCGAGAGAGCGGCACGCCGCTCGAGCTGCTTGAAGCCGGCAGTGCGTACTACCGCACCGTGGCGTCGGGAAGCGGCAACCCGTACTTGGCACAAAGCCTCCAGGCGCTGCACAACCGTATCGCGCTGATCCGCTTCATCTCGCTGCATGAACGCGATCGCAATCGACTGACCTTCACGGCGCTGCGCGCGATGATGGAGGCAATCATCGCCGGCGACGAAGCACTGACCGAGCGGCTATGGACCGAGCATCTGGCCGCGATCGGCACGCGCGCGCGGACCATCGTGGAGGCCGGATACCGCCTGGCCGATGCCTCGGGCGCGTCCACCCCGTCCGCCGCCTGACCCAGCTCCGACCCGGCGCCGGACCGACTGCCCCAAGGAGATACAGCATGACCAGCATCGTGGCGCGCGCGGAGCGCGCCGTGGCGATCGATCGCGTGGACACGGCGGAGATGATGCGCCACCTGACGCACATTGCGCGCTACGTGAAGCTCAGCGGCACGGCCGAGGAAGCCGAGAGCCTCGCCTATATTCGCCGGGTGATGGATGGCTACGGCTACGACACCACGCTGATCGAGCACGACGCCTATATCAGCCTGCCCGGGACGGCGCGGGTGATGGCCGGCAACACCGAATTGAAGGCCATCACGCATTCGATGTCGCAATCCTCTCCGCCGGATGGCGTGACGGGACGGCTCGTCTATGTCGGCGATGGCGGCGAGGCGGATTTTGCCGGCAAGGATGTCCGTGGCTGCATCGTGCTCGCCGAGGGCATTGCGACGCCGCCGGTGGCGCTGCGCGCCTCGCGCGCCGGCGCGGTCGGCCAGCTGCACATTAGCCCGCACGAGCATCTGCACGAGATGTGCCTGTCCCCGGTCTGGGGAAATCCGTCGGATCAGACGGCGGCGAACCTGCCGACGACGGTTGCCTGCACCGTATCGGACGTGGATGGCGGCGCGCTGCGGGAGGCGCTGGAGCGTGGCGAATCACCCGCCGTGACGCTGTTCGCCGAGGTCGATACCGGTTGGCGCAAGACGCCGATCCTGGTGGCCGATCTGCCAGCCGATCCGGCCGCGGCGGATGAGCCCTTCATCCTGTTCTCGGGCCATCACGACACCTGGTACCACGGTGTGATGGATAATGGCACCGCCAACATCACCATGATGGAAGTCGCGCGGCTTTGCGCGCAATCGCGCGATGCCTGGCGGCGCGGGTTGCGCCTGTGCTTCTGGTCCGGCCATTCGCACGGCCGCTATTCCAGCTCGGCCTTCTATGCAGACACGCATTGGGATGAGCTGGAGCGCCGCTGCGCGGTGCATGTGAACATCGACAGTGTTGGCGCGGCGGGTGCCAGTATTCTGTCCGAGGCCCCGACCGCGATCGAGCTGACGGCGCTCGCGGCCGATGTCATCGAGAAGCAGTCCGGCCAGGCGTTGCGTGCCAAGCGCATCGGTCGCGGTGGTGACGAGAGCTTCTGGGGTATCGGCATCCCGGCGATGTTCATGGCCTTCAGTGAGCAGGCGCCGGGCAAGGTGAAGCTGCGTCACGCGCTCGGCTGGTGGTGGCACACGCCAGGCGACCTGCTGGACAAGATCGATCCGGAGAATCTCGCACGCGATGCGCGCATCTACCTCGAGATCGTCGATCGCCTGCTGACGGACGAAGTGCTGCCGATCGACCATGATGCGCAGATCGCTGCGCTGCGGGCCGAACTGGACAAGCTTGGCGGCACGGCAGCGCACGGCATCCCGCTTGATACGCTTGATGCCGCCGCGGCGACTGTGCTGAAGGCACTGTCGCGTGCGCGGGCGGGCTGGCCGGCGGACCGAGTGAACTGTGCGATGATCCGGCTTTCCCGCGCGATCGTGCCGCTCGACTACACGCGTGGCGACCGCTTCACGCATGACGCGGCCATGCCGCTGCCGGCCTGGCCGGTGCTTGATCCGCTGCGGCGCCTGGCGGCCGCCATGACCGGCACGGATGAGTCGAAGCTGTTGGCGGTATCCGCCCGGCAGGCTCGCAATCGCGTCGCGCACGCGCTGCGGGAGGCGACGGCGGCGCTGGCCGAATGAGGGCTGGTGCGGGGAGAGGGCCCACCTCTCCCCGCACGGCACCGCCTTGCAGCGTATTGCATCGGGACGGCGCGCACCGATGCCAGTGGCTGAGCGGGCCATCACGGCCGCTCTGGTAGCCTGATCGCGAGGGGAGAAGCGCGCCCCTGGCCTCTCGATCAGTTGCTCGCACCGCCGAGCAGCGCCAGCAGCGCGGCACCGGTCCTGATCCCCTTGTGGAAGCAATCCAGCGTCAGGTTCTCGTTCGGTGCGTGGTTCGCTTCATCCGCGTTGGCGTAAGGGATCTGTACGGCGGGGGTGTTGAGGATCTTCGTGAACACGTAGTCCGGCAGGCTGGCGCCGAGGCTCGGGTAGATCAGCGGCTCGGCGCCTTGGCCGATGGCGACCGCCTGGCGCAGCCTGTCCGCGAAGGGCATGTCGAGCGGCACGCGGGAGGGAAGCATGCCGCCGCCGGGGATGAACTCGACATCCGGCGCGTGGCGCCGGACATGCGCGGCGACCTTGGCGAGCACCTCGTCCGGTGTCTGCCCTTCCACCAGGCGCATGTCGCACTTCACGGTGGCTTCCGCCGGCAGCACGGTTTTCGGGCCTGGGCCGCCATAGCCCCCGTGGAACCCGTTGATGGTCAGCGTGGGGTGGAACATCAGCCGTTCGTAGAAGCCGCGATCCCGTGGCGCGTCGAGGTCCGCGAAGCCCATCTCCGCCTTCAGCGCGGGCAGGTCGAGCGGCAGGCGCGCGATCGCTGCGCGATCGAGGTCGGTCGCCGGCACGACGCTGTCATAGAGCCCGTCGATGGTGATCTCGCCGGCGGCGTTTTTCATCGTGCCGAGCAGATGCACCAGCTTCCAGATCGCATTCGGCAGGACGTTGCCGAAGTTGCCGGAATGGGCGTCGCGCTTCGCGGTGCGCGCGCGCAGCTCGAACTTCGCCACGCCGCGCACGCCGAAGGAGATGATCGGCAGGCCTGACGGATGCATCGGGCCGTCGGCGGTGATGACCAGGTCCGCCTTCAGCCGGTCGCGGTTCGCTCGGACGAAGTCGGCGCAATGCGGGCTGCCGATCTCCTCCTCACCTTCCAGCAGCACGACGACATTGCAGGGCAGGCGCCCATGCACGGCGAGGTGGGATTCGATCGCGAGAAGCTGCGCGAAATGCTGGCCCTTATTGTCCCCGACCCCGCGTGCATAAAGCCGTCCGTCGCGGATCGTCGGTTCGAAAGGTGGGGAGAGCCACTTGTCCAGCGGCTCCGGCGGCTGCACGTCATAATGCCCGTACAGCAGCACGGTCGGCTTGCCCGGCGCGCCATCCCAGCGCGCGAGCACCATAGGATGGCCGTCGGTAGCGATGGCCTCGGCCGTCATGCCGAAGCCGTTCAGCGTGCCGACCAGGATCTCCGACACCTCGCGGATGCCGATGTTCTGCGCGCTGATCGAGGGATGCCGCACATACTCGATCAGCCGCTGCAGGAAGGCATCCCGGTTGGCGTCGATATGGGCGAGGACGGGCTCGAGGCTCATATCCGCCCGCTATCGACCGACAGGATCTGGCCGGTGATCGACGCCGCCTGTTCGCTGGCCAGGAACAGCGTCGCATGGGCGATGTCCTCGGCCTGGCCGAGACGCCCCGTGCTGAGGCCGGCGAGGACCTGGGCCTTCCTCTCCTCGCTGTAGCCTTCCCATTGGTCGCGCGCATCGGGACCCGACAGGATCAGCCCCGGCGCCACGGAATTGACCGTGATGCCCTGTGGCCCGAGCCCGACGGAGAGCTGCCGCGTCAGCCCGATCACCGCATGCTTCGCGGCGGTGTAGGCATGCAGCCCGGTGCGGCTCGCGCGCATCGCGGCGCCGGAGGAGATCAGGATGATGCGCCCCCAGCCTTCCTTGGCCATGACCGGGGCGGCGGCCTGGGAGAGCCAAAGGCCGCTCTTCACATTCGCATCCATGATGCGATCCCAGTTCTCCTCGGTGATCTCGGCGAGCTGAAGCCCGCCGAGGCCGCGCGGCCCGCCGGCGGCGAGCGCCAGTATGTCGAGCCGCCCTTCCTGGGCGGCCACCGCCTGAACGACCGAAGATGCCGACGCCTGGTCGGTCAGGTCGGCGACATGGGCGGTGATGCCGAGTTCCTTCGCAACGCCCTCGATGCGCGGATCGCGATCCACCACATGCACGCGCGCGCCGCTGTCGCGGAAGGCAACGCAGATCGCGCGGCCGATGCCTTGCGCGCCGCCGCTGATGAGGGCCACGCGCCCGTCGAATCGGATGTCCATGGGTAGTCCCTTACCAGCAGTGGCCGCGCGTGGCGGGCGGCGTCCAGACGCCGGCCTTCGCGAGCAGCTCGAACACCGGCTTCAGCCGCAGCATCTCGTCCGCCGCCCAGAGCGGCATGCGGAACAGCAGCCCGTCCACGCCGTGGTCGCGGTTCGCGGTGATGATCTGCTCGGCGACCTCGGCCGCCGTGCCGGCAAAGTAGGGAAAGGTCCCGGGCGTGGCGTCGTTGTGGCGCAGCTTGGCCATCTGCGCCGCCCATTTGCGGCCGGCCTCGCCCTCCATGCTGCCGAGCAGATCCTCCATGAGGCGTTGCGCCTCGCCCGGCGTGTCGCGCACGAGCACGTCGGCCAGCGTGAGCACGCGCGGCAAGGTGTCGCGCCCCGCCGCCTGGCAGAGCCCGGCCAGCGAGGCATTGACCGCCGGCATGTCGGTCATGCTGGCGGGCGACGCGAACATGAAGTCGCAATGCCGCACCGTGAAGCGCCGCCCGCTGTCGGAGGCAGCCGCGCAGACCAGGACAGGCCTTTCCGGCGGGAAGGGGCCGCGCATCTTGCCATGGGCGCGGAAGTAAGAGCCGTCATAGTCCACGCGGCCTTTGCCACCCCACACGCCTTCGCAGATGCGCACGGCGTCCTCGGCGGCCTCATAGCCGCGGGCGCTGTCAGGCAGGGTGTCGATGCCGAACAGGCTCGCCTCGTAATCACGATAGCCGTTAACGATATTCCAGCCCCAACGGCCGCCGCTCAGCCAGTCGAAATGCGAGCCGAAACGCGCGATCTGCACCGGATGGAAGAACTGCGTGTGCAGCGTGGTGATGATGCCGAGATGCTTCGTCGCCTGCATCAGCAGCGGCGTCAGCACGATGGCGTGCAGCGAAGGGTCCTGGAAGCCGAAGCCGCTCGCTTCCTCGGAACTCGGCGCATAGCCGTCACCGATCAGCGTGAGATCGAGGCCGACTTCCTCGCAGGCATGGGCTAGCGCGATGTGGTTCGCGAGGTCCATCGCATCGGGGTTGAGCGATGCGACCTTCGCCGATGGCAGCATGGTCTTCGCCTTCGGCCAGAAGGTGCCGAAGCGCATGGAGCTGTCGTTGGACCGCGGCTTGCGGGTGCTGGATGCGCTCATCTCAATGCAGCCCGGCTGGAGCGGATTGCGTCAGGCCGCGTGCTGACAGGGACATTGGCTCACTCTCCATCGACGCCTCATCGGGGCCGCGCAGGATCGAGCCCCGGGCGCGGAACCTAACGGCTTGACGGATAGGTGACAAGCATTTCGTCAGTTTGTCAGACAAAAAATCGATGCGCGGCCGAAGGCGATGCCGCGCCTGTCGCACCCGAACTCGCGCCCTGACTGATGGAAACGGCCCAATCGACGCGGCCCCGGAGCGCAGCCGCTGTCGGGCCAAAAAGGCCGGGGGGAGCCGCCCCCGGCCTCGGATTGCTATCGCTACTCGACCCGTGCGCCGGAAGCGCGGACGAGCGGCGCCCAGGCCACCACTTCGTCCGCCACGTACCGGCTGAAGCGCTGCGGGTTCCAGCCGAGCATCGGCGGCGTGCCCATCTCGTTGAAGCGGGCCGACAGCGCCGGGTCGGACATCGCCTGCTCGATCGCCGCGGCCATGCGCGTGACGATCGGCGCCGGCAGATTGGCCGGGCCGAAGATTCCATACCAGGAATAGGCCTTGTAGTCGGGCAGCCCCACCTCGGTCGCGGTCGGCACGTCCGGCAGCAGCGTCGAACGCTCCGCCTGGTTGACGAACAGCACCTTGGCCTGTCCGGCCTCGTGGAACGGCTTCAGCAGGGACGGGATGTCGTGGGTGAACTGCGTCTCGCCGGCGATGAGGGCCGTGAAGCTCGCGCCCGCGCCGCGATAGGGGACATGCTCGGCCCGCGCGCCGACATGGCCCAGGAAGTTGGCGCTGGCGATGTGCCCCGTCGTCCCGATACCCGAGCTGCCATAGGAGTAGGCGCCCGGCCGAGCCTTCAGTGCCGCCACGAAAGCATCCAGCGTCCGCACGTCCCAGCCGCGGGTCGTGACGGCGAGGCTGGTCGGGATGAACACCGTCGGCGCGACAGCCGTCAGGTCGCGCACGGGATCATAGGGCAGGTTGGGATACAGCGTCGCCGCGATGCCGGTCGAGGACAGCGTGGCGAGCGCGAAGGTGTAGCCATCCGGTGCCGACTTTGCGACGAAATCGGTGCCGAGCGTGCTGCCGGCGCCGGGCCGGTTCTCGACGATCACGTTCTGGCCCAGCACCTCGCCGAGCTTCGGTGCGAGCAGGCGCATGGTGACATCGGTGCCGCCGCCGGTAGCAAAGGGGACGATGATCTTCACCGGGCGGTTCGGCCAGGCGTTCTGCCCGCGGGCAATGGCCGGCAGGCCGAGCGAGCCGCCCAGGCCGGCGGCGAGGACGAGACGACGTGTCGGGGCTGCGGAGACTGCTTGCGTCATCACGGGAATCCTTCGGTATCGAGAACAGGAGACGCCTCGCGGCGCCCCCTCCGCAAGCGGATCGTCAGAACGATCCGCCATTGACCGGCAGCACCTGCCCGGTCACGAAATCCGCGAGGTCGGAGGAGAAGAACATCACCGCCTTCGCGATGTCCTCCGCCTCTCCCATGCGGCGCAGGGCGAGGCCGTCGATGACACGCTTCTGGCCTTCCGCCCCGTAGCTGTCCCATTGCTTGCGCGTGCCGGGCGAGACGGCGAACAGGCCAGGGGCGACCGCATTCACGTTGATGCCGAAGGGCCCCAGTTCCTGCGCCAGTTGGCGCGTCAGCCCGATCGTCGCGTGCTTCGCGCTGGTATAGGCCTGGATGCCGGTGCGCGACGCGCGCAGTCCGGCGCCGGAGCTGATGTTGACGATGCGGCCGGTGCCCGCCCGCTTCATGCCGGGCACGGCGGCCTTCGCGGTGGCGAAGGCGGCGTCGAGATTGACGTCGAGGATAGCGCGCCAATCGGCGTAGCTCGCTTCCTCGATCGGGGCGAAGCGGCGGCCGAGCACGCCGCCGGCATTGTTGACGAGGACGCCGACGGGGCCGGCATCGGATTCGATTCCCTGGATCCATGCAGCGACGGCGTCATGATCCGTCAGGTCCAGCGTCGTGGCATGGATGCCCGGCCGGTCGGCAGTGGTTTCCGCGAGGCCGGCGGCATCGAGGTCCGCGGCGAAAACGCGGGCGCCGCGCAGTGCGAAGGCGCGCGCCGTGGCTTGTCCGAAGCCGGTCGCCGCGCCCGTGATCGCCACGATGCGCCCATTGAAGTCGAGATCCACGGATCACCTCATTTCCCTGCGCCCCGCCGGAGCCGCGGGGCTGTCGAGGCCGGCCGCGATGTGCCACCCTGTATGTTCGCAGTCAATCAGATTGACAGACAATTCATTCGTTTCAGGAGCTGTGCCATGGCCGAACCGATCGTCATCTGGGGTGCGGGCGCGATCGGCGGAACGATCGGCGCTTACCTCGCCCGCGCCGGTCATGACGTGACGTTCGTGGATGTGGTGCCCGAGCATGTCGCGGCGATCGAGGCGGGCAAGCTGACGATCGAGGGGCCGATCGACAGCTTCACGACCGGCGGCAAGGCCGCGACGCCGGACCGCGTTACCGGCAAGCACAAGCTGATCATCCTGGCGGTGAAGGCGCATCATACCGAGGCGGCCACCCGCGCGCTCGCGCCGTATCTCGCCGATGACGGGGCGGTGGTGTCGTGCCAGAACGGCCTAAACGAGCTGGTGATTGCGGAGATCGTCGGGCGGGAACGCACCATCGGCTCCTTCGTCAATTTCGGCGCCGATTACCAGGAACCCGGGCGCATCCTATATGGCGTGCGCGGCGCGGTGGTGGTGGGCGAGCTGGATGGCGCGACCACGCCGCGCATCACCGCGCTGCATCGCCAGCTGCGGGTCTTCGAGCCCGACGCGGTGCTGAGCGACAACGTCTTCGGCTACCTGTGGGGCAAGGCCGCCTACGGGGCCATCCTGAAGACCTCGGCGCTGACCAATGATTCGATCGCGGATTTCATCGCTGACCCAGCGCGCAAGGCGCTGATCCTCGCCTTCGTACGGGAGATCCTGTCCGTCGCGGCGGCGGAGAAGGCGAGGCCGCTCGGCTTCGACGGCTTCGACCCGCTGCCCTTCCTCGGCGACGACATGGCGGCGATCGATGCGACGATCGCGCGGATGGTCACCTACAACCGAGGCTCTGCGAAGACGCACAGCGGGATCTGGCGCGACCTGGCGGTGCGTAAGCGGCAGACCGATGTGGCAGCGCAACTCGCACCGGTGCGCGCCGCGGCGAAGCGGCACGGCGTGCAGACGCCGCTGGCGGATACGCTGGTGGAACTTATCGCAGGCATCGAGCAGGGCACGCTGCCTCAGAGCGGCGCGCTGGCGGACCGGCTTGCGGCTGTTATCCGTCGCTAGTCGAAGGCGCCTGACCAGAGAATCTCAGGCTCCGGTCCCCACCCGCTGCCGGGCGAAGATGTTCGAACCGCCAACCCCAGGCATGCAACGCGAAACGTTGGGACCGCCGCTCAGACCGAGATCGTCACGTATTGGGATCGTCGGTCGCGTGTCCCCGATTTGAACTCGCGTCGGCGAGGCCCCGGCCCGACGGGCCTGCCTCGTCATGAGATTATACTCAACGGCCCTATTCGGGACCGTTCGCATCGGCTTCTTCATGCTCTCAGGCGCCGGGCGCAATCTCCGGTTTGCTTGGCTTTCACCGGATTACCGGCGGGCCGTATTCGCGGCCTCGGACCGGTCAGCAGTGGCGCCGCGCACAAGAGGCACGCCGGACCTTCCCCGCACGCTTCGCGCGCAGGAGCGGGTTTCGGCGTCGTTCCTGCCGCGTTGCGCGGCGCCAAATGGAGGATTGCAAAGGCCCTTCGGCCTTTGCTGGGGTGGCTTGGAGGGGCAACGCCCCTCCAACGACGCGGCCGGCCCGCTCAGTTGACCGCCACCCGCCCCGCACCAGCCTCGAACATCGGAAAGGCCCCGCGCACCAGCGCTTCCAGACTGGGTGCCGGAAGCCCCAGCCGCGATGCGTAGATCCACGAATATGCCAGCACGCGCTGCACGTGCAGCCGCGTCTCCTCGATCGGGATCGCCTCGATGAACAGGAAGGGGTCGTCGCGGTGCTCCGCTGCCGGCAGCCAGCGCGCCAGGTTCCCCGGCCCGGCGTTGTAGGCGGCGAGCAGCCGGATCAGGTCGCCCCCCACGCTCTCCTGCCGCGCCAACTGCAGCAGGTACCGCTGCCCGATATCCAGCGACAGCGCCGGGTCGTGCAGCCGTGCGGCGCCTTCCGCGCGGAAGCTCGGGTCGTTGGCGATGTAGGCGGCGGTTGCCGGCATCACCTGCATGATGCCGCGCGCCCCGGCAGGGGAGATCGCCCTCGGGTCGAAGTTGGATTCCTGCCGGGCCAGCGCGTAGATCAGTGCGGGGTCGATGCGGAATCCCTGGGCCGGCTCCAGCCGCGGCAGCGGGAAGCGCTGGAGGTCGCGCGGCCTGCCATCCGCCCCCTGCGCCAGCCCCGCGAGCTGCGCCCCCAGGTTGGTCATCCCGGCCCGCGACGCCACGGCGAGCATGGCGCCGGCCAGTGCCGCATTGCCCCGCGCCGCCGGCCACAGGGCACGCAGCTCCGCCTCCGCCCGTGCCGTCTGACCGACCTGGAGAAGGGCGAGCGCCCGCCACCCGCCCGCCGATTCCGCCAGCGCCGCGGCCCCCGCCTCGGTCGCCGTGCCATGCCACGCAAAGCCGGCGGCCAGGCCGAGCGCCCGCCGCGCCAGCAGGCCATGGAAGGTACGCGGCTCCTGCGCCGCCTGGAGCATCCAGGGAACGTAGTGCTGCGGCCGGCGCGCCCGCACCGCCGCCCGCGCCGTCCAGAAGGCCGCCGAGGCGCGCGCCGCCGCCGAGCCACCTTCGGCCCGCGCGGCCGCCTCGAAGTAGGGCAGCGCTACCTCGTAGCGTCCGAGGCCCCAGGCAGCGAGGCCGGCGGCAAAGGCCGCACGGCCGGTCTTCTCGCCCCCGCCGCGGGCGACCTCGCTCGCCATGCGGAACGCGACCGCATCCTCCCCCCGCCGGAACAGCGCCAGCGCGATCTCCGCCCGCAGCGCCGCCGAGTAGGCCGGCGTCATTCCGCGGGTGCGGCGTATCTGCTCCAGCGCGCCGCGCGTGTCGCCACGGAAGGCGCGCTCGCGCACGTCGCGGTCGAGCGCGGGGTTTCGGCTGAAGCCACGGGTGGCTGGCTCGCGCTCCTCCGGCACCGCCTCGCCGTCCTCGGGGAGCGCCGCTTCCGCCGGCACGGGCGGCAGAGCCGCGCCCTGTGGCGAGACCCGCACCAGCAATGCGTGGATGCGTGGCGCGTCCGGCTCGTCGGAATGACGTTCGAGCCAGACGCGAAGCTCCTCCGTACGCGGCGGCGTGGCCCGCGGAGCGAGCCAGCGGTCCGCGAGGATGGCGCCGTCCAGGCGCCGGTCGCGCAGCGACTGGTGCTCGCGCTGGGCCGCAGCCTGCTCGCCGTCGGCCTGCAGCCGGAAGATGCGCGCGATCCGTGTCGCATCGGTAGGGGCGAGCGGTCGCGGTAGCTCGGCGGCGCCCCTGCCCGGCACGGGCGTCTGGAGGGCTGCCGAGGCGGTCTGGTCGGCCCGCTGCGCCGCAGCCGGAAGGGGGGTTCCGAACCACAGCGGCGCACCGATGGCAGCCAGGATGGCGGCCGGTGCACGACGGGCCATGGGGCAGATCGCTCGCATGGCGAGTCGCGACTAACGGGCCTTAAGCCAGGCAAGCAATGGCGATCTTCGGGACGAATCCCGCAATTCCAGATCGCGTCGAGCGCCAACAGCACGTTGCGGAGGGTTTTGAAGCCGGTCTCTCGTGATCATTCCGTTATGCTGCGTCGCAGCATAAGCAAATCCGCCCAGGCGTCACGTTTCGCCGCCGGGGTGCGCAGCAGGTAGGCGGGATGCAGCGTCGCCAGCGCCGGCACCTCGCCGAGGCCATCGACCGGGATCCGGTGCCACTTTCCGCGCAGCCGCGTGATCCCCTCCTTCACCCGCAGCAGCGCCTTGGCCGATGTGCCGCCGAGCAGCACCAGATGGCGCGGCCGGACCAGCGCGATTTGGCGCAGGACGAAGGGCAGGAACAGCGCGATCTCGGCATCCGTCGGCGTGCGGTTGCCGGGGGGCCGCCAGGGCAGGATGTTGGCGATGTAGAAGCCCCCGCTGTCCCGGCTCCGCCCGATCGAGGCAAACATCCGATCGAGCAATTGCCCCGACGGCCCGACGAAGGGACGGCCGAGCCGGTCCTCCTCGCCGCCGGGCGCCTCGCCGATCAGCATCAGCCCGGCGGCCGGGTCGCCGTCGGAAAAGACCAGGTTCGTCGCGGTGTCCCGCAAAGGGGAGCCATCGAAGGCACGGATCGCGTCCCGCAGGTCATCGAGCGTCGCGGCGCGCGCGGCGGCCTCGGCGGCCCGGCCGGCGGCGGGGGGGGTTACGACGGGCGGCAGGCTCGCGACGGCCCGCGGACCAGGCAAGGCCCGTTCCGGCGGCGCGTCGGGTGCAGCGATGGCCATGGCGGGGCGCGCCGGCGCGCTGCGGTCAGGCGGCGCCTCGGCCAGCGCCTCCTCCGCCCCCCAGTCCAACTGCAGCGCCAGCGCCGCGAGAAGCGCCGCCCGATCATGCCCCATGCACGCATATCGGCCCGGCGCGGGGTTCCGTGCAACCCAGGCTGCGGCTACATGAACCCCTCAATACAGGAGACCGCGGGGACATGTCCGTAGAGCGCGAGGCCATGGAGTTCGACGTCCTGATCGTTGGTGGCGGCCCGTCCGGCCTGGCCGCGGCGATCCGCCTCAAGCAGCTCATGCCGGATTGCGCCGTCTGCCTGGTCGAGAAGGGGTCGGAGATCGGCGCCCACACGCTGTCGGGCGCGGTGCTGGAACCGCGGGCACTCGATGAACTCATCCCCGACTGGCGCGACGACCCGCCCGCCCTGGCGACGCCCGCCAAGGATGACCGCTTCATGTTCCTGACGGAGACGAAGGGCTTCAAGCTGCCCACGCCGCCGCAGATGAACAACCACGGCAACTACATCGTCTCGCTCGGCAATGTCTGCCGTTGGCTCGGGACGAAGGCTGAGGCGCTCGGCGTCGAGATCTATCCGGGCTTCGCGGCCTCCGAGACGATCATCGAGGAAGGCCAGGTGAAGGGCGTCGTCGCCGGCGTCATGGGCATCAACCGCGAAGGCGAGGAAGGCCCGAACTACCAGCCGGGGATGGAACTGCGCGCGACCTACACGCTGTTCGCCGAGGGCTGCCGCGGGTCGCTGACCAAGAAGCTCGAGGCCACCTACAATCTGCGCGACGGCGTGCAGCCGCAGACCTACGGGCTCGGCATCAAGGAACTGTGGGAGATCCCGAAGGACAAGCACCAGCCCGGGCTGATCTGGCATTCCACCGGCTGGCCGATGAAGTCCGACACCTATGGCGGGTCGTTCCTGTATCATTTCGGCGAGAATCTGGTGGCGGTCGGCTTCGTGGTCGGCCTCGACTACCCCAACCCCTGGCTGTCGCCCTTCGACGAGTTCCAGCGCTTCAAGACGCACCCGCTGGTGAAGCCCTTCTTCGAGGGCGGCAAGCGCATCGCCTATGGCGCGCGCGCGATCAATGAGGGTGGGTACCAGTCGATCCCGAAGCTGGTCTTCCCGGGCGGCGCGCTGATCGGCTGCACCGCGGGCTTCCTGAACGTGCCGAAGATCAAGGGCAGCCACACGGCGATGAAGTCCGGCATGATCGCGGCGGAGACGGTGGCCGCCGCGCTGTCGGGCGAGGAGCGGCCGCCGGTGCTGGCCGACTACCCCACCGCCATCGAGAATTCCTGGGTCTATGAGGAGCTGAAGGCGGTGCAGAACATCCGCCCCGGCTTCGCGAAATGGGGCTTCTACGGCGGCATGGTGAATGCGGCGCTCGAGACCTATGTCGCGAAGGGCAAGTTCTGGCAGCTCGGCCACCACGCGGACAACGCATCCCTGAAGCCGAAGGGGGACGCGCCGCGCATCACCTATCCGAAGCCGGATGGGAAGCTCACCTTCGACCGTCTCTCCTCGGTGTTCCTGTCGAACACCAACCATGAGGAGGACCAGCCGGCGCATCTGAAGCTGCGCGACCCGTCCAAGTGGTTCGGCGAGAACTGGGTGAAGTATGCATCCCCCGAAAGCCGCTACTGCCCCGCCGCGGTCTATGAGGCTGTCGGCTCCGAGGCGGAGCGCGAGCTGAAGGGCACGCCCGACGCGCAGGCGACCGGCGAGGGTGCAGAGGTCGAGGCCGGTGCGCCGGGCGCGCGGCTGGTGATCAACGCGCAGAACTGCGTCCACTGCAAAACCTGCGACATCAAGGATCCGAGCCAGAACATCGATTGGTGCACGCCCGAGGGCGGCGGCGGGCCGAACTACATCGGCGGCATGTGAGTACGCCGCATCCCGTCATCGGCGTGCTGCGCGCGGGCATGCTGCTCGGCCTCGGCTGGGTGGTGGCCGCGGTGGTCGCCTGGCAGGCCTTCGGCATGCTGTGGGCGTTGCTGCTGCTGTTCGTGTGGCTGATCCTGCAACGCTTCTTCCACCGCGCGGTCCAGCATCTGGGCACGGCGGTGGCCGCATCCGCGCGCCGGGACGCACCCCGGCCGCCCCATGAGGAAACGCCACGCTGACGATCCACGGCCTCGCGCAGTCGCGCGCTTCCTGGATCGAGCAGCACCTCGGCCGTTTCTCCGCGCGGCACGGCCTTCGGTGCCGTCAGCTCGCATCCCGTCTGATCGACGCTTCCGCGCTCAGCCGCCCTGCCCGCCGCGCCACCTTGTTCACAGCGGGGAGCCGCACCGCCTGCGCGCGCTCCTGCCACCGTACCAGCGAGCGTTCCATCTCCGCCGGCGGATGCGACAATGTCCAATTGTCCTTGGACGATGATCGCCAATGCCATTCCGCCGTCGGCATCCCGCTGAAGGCAAAGGGAGTCCGGCCGGCCATCAGCAGCATGAAGAACGTGTCCTCGGCCAGCTCGATGCGCGGGCTTCTCAGGGCTTCCTGATCCAGCACCGATCGGCGGCAGATCCAGCAATTGTGCCCGATGAAATTCCGTGCCGGCAGGAAGCTCTGGAAATCCTCCTCGCGGCAGGCGAACAGATCGGCCCGCTCCTCGATCACGTTGCCCGCCGGTCCTTTGAACTGCGGCGGTGTTGCGTAGTGGCCGTCCTCGTCCTGCACGAGCACCAGGCCGGAATACGCGAAGCCGCAGCCCGGCCGCCGTTCCAGCAGCTGCGTCAGCGACTCGACATGGTTCGGATGGATCGCGTCGTCATCATCGAGGAAGCCGAAGAAATCGCCGCGGACAGCGTTCGCCCCCGCCCACCAGGCGGCGGACCGACTGCCGTTGTTGGGCACGACGATGTGGTTCAACCAGCGGAATCGCGACCGGACCTTCGCCAGCAACTCACCCAGCCCCTCAACCGGATGATACTGCACCACGGTCAGTGCCATGGCCGGATAGGTCTGGGCCACGAGGCTGCCGAGCGCCCGCGCCAGCGTCGCTGCCGAGCGTGATCCGACGCGCACCACATACTCCACGACCGGCGCCGCGGCGGGCTCGGCGGCGCGGACGGAGACCATGCCACGCGCGCCACGCACGCGGTCGACGAATGCTTCCACGGGGCGCAGCATCGCCTCGAGCGTCAGATGCTGCCGGAACAGCGAATTGGCGCGTGCGGCCAGCTTCGCTGCACCAGACGGATCCTGTTGTGCCCAGCGCAAATGGGCAAGAATCTGGGCGGCGAGCTGCGGCGCCGGCAGGTCGGGATCGACGTAGAGAACGCTGTCGCGGAACCACTGTCGCGGGAACTCGAAACTGTCGCAGATGATGAGCGCTCCGGCGGCCGCCGCTTCGAACAGGCGCATGGACGGGCAATTCGCTTCACGATGCGCGGCCTTGTGCAGGCAGAGGGCGACACCTGCCTCGCGAAGCGCCCCCAGCACCGATGTACCGTCAAAGGGAAGGCTGCCGGCGTATTCGGCGTGGCCCTTCCAGATATGTTCCGGACCATACAGTCGTAGCGGCGCCCGGCCTTCAAGCTCCCGGAAGACGGCGCCGTGCCGGCTGCCATCCCAATGCACGCCGGCATACATGATCGCCAATTGCTGGGGCAACGGCCCGGCAGGCCCCTGATCCGGCGTCGAGGGCAGCATCAGATGCTCGCCCAATACCGGCGGCTTCCCACAGCCGGTCAGGAAATCATCCACCCAGCGCGCCACCGGTTCCGACCCGCAAAGATGCCCGTCGTGGCTCAGGATCGTCTGCCGACGGATCGGGTCATCGGCGAAGAAAACCGGTGGGCTCCACATCAGCGCAAGTGTGGGAGCGGACGTGATCTTCGCTGAGAATTCGTGCGTCAGCAGCACGCATTCCGGGTGAACCCGACGAATGTCGTCGGAGGTTACGACCTCCACCGCATCGTAGCCGATGCGCTCGCAGGCAATGACGGCGCGGCGGATCCACTCCGCCTCGGCGCTTTGCGGATGGTTGGGAAAGCTGTGCTGGATGGCGACGCGCATGCTCAGCCCGCCGAAGCCGCCGAGGCAGGCGCCCGGACAAAGACGCCATCCACCTGAAGCAGGACGCCGTTGCGCGGATCCGCAAACTCCGGACCGAGCGCGATACAGCGGAATCCCAGCGCGGCAAGTTGCGCGCAGAGATCCAGCATCGCCGGAGCACCATCGTAGAGTGGCGTGAGGGACATTTCGCAGAGCACCACCTCGACCCTGCCGATATTCCGCTCCAGCCCCTTCAGCACTTCGGCTTCGAAGCCTTGGGTGTCGATCTTCAGGCCAATGCTGGTGCTGCGGTCGGTGAAGGTTCGATCGATGAAGTCATCGAGGGATACGACGGCACAGTGTTCCTGGTCCACGTAGCCGGATTCCGGGGCAGCGCTGAGATGCCGCTGCAACATCGGCAGAAGGGAGGAGCTGTAGGAGTTGCCGGCGACGTGGATGGTCGCCTCTCCCTCCTGCGCGCCGACCGCGCAGCGCGGTGCGATCGACCACAGGGGATCGGCCTCGGCCCGCGCTGTCAGGGCAGCGTGCGCTTCGCTGAGCGGCTCGAAGCTGATGATGTGGCCCGCATAGCCCATCGATCGGAGGCCGGCGCCGAACTGCCCCGCATTCGCGCCGACGTCCAGGACGACGTCGACCGCCGCGCGGCGGCATTCGGCGAAGAAGCGCCCGGTCGTGTACTCGATCAGCGCGGCATAGCCGCTCGATTGCGCCACGACGGGTGGTGCTTCCGCGCTGGTGCCCAGCTTGCTGGCCATGACCGGTGGCTCGATCGATGCCGGCTGGTCTTCCCATGGCAGACGCTTCGCCAGCCCGATCCGCTGCCCAAGCCTGCGCCAGCGGGAACGCCCCAGATCGCCGCGATGCTGCGCCAGGCGTGTGATCTCCGCCGCCAGGCGCTGTTCATCCTGCGCCGTTGCCAACAGTCCCGGCGCGAGAAGCGTTGGATCAGGCGCCCAGTCCGCCTGCTCCCAGTCCGTCGGCTTGGCCAGGCGGAGGCGACGCCCCAGCCGGCGCCAGCGCGAGCGGCGCACGATATCGTCGATGTCAGCCTGCAGCTGGCGGAGAACCTGCTGCGGGATCTCGAGATCCGTCACCGGCGCGGTGCCCGGTGCCCTCGGCGCCTCCGCGACCGCGGCGATCATCTCAAGTCGCTGCTCCGCCAACGCCTGCGCGGCGACAAGCCCGCGTCTCAGCCGACTGAGTTCGGTCGCCTGTGCCTGGACCACACGGAGCAGGCCGGCGGCGTCATCGACCTGGCTGGAGATCGGCACCTCGCTGATAAGCGCGAGCGCCGGCGCCGGGGAGAACCCGTGGCGAATGCGGAGCTGCTCGAGCTTCTGCTCCAGCGAAAGGATCGTGGCGTCGCGGAACCCATCGTTGATGTTCACGGGCACGCGAAAGGCTTCAAGGCGATCTCGCCGCTCTTGCGCGACGTAGAAGCGGTTCAGCCCATCGAACCAGGCGAATTCGTACCCTTGCGCGAGCAACCCGGGCTCCCACGCTTCATGGGTCGGCTCGAGCGTAACCGGGCGTACCGCTTCAACCAGAATGATCCAGGGCCGCACGACGTCGAAGTGCCTGTCGGCCAGGACATCGTGTTCGGCACCTTCGACATCGATCTTGAGGAAATGGACGTCCTTGTCGGCGATCTCGTCGAGGACAGACGACAGCGTCCTCACCTCGACTTCATGCTGACTCACTTCCATGCCCGAAGCCAGGAGAGAGCTGGCGATACCTTCCTCGACGGTCGACAGTCCGCGATCGCCGAAGTCGAACAGCACGGCCTTGCCCGGAACACGGCCGAGCGCGAACTCCATCGTCTGGTCACGCTCCCGCTCTCGCCGCAGCTTCTCCGCGTAAAAGCGATCAGGCTCGATATTGATGCCCGACCAGCCGCGTTCGTAAAAGGCGAGGGTGACGGACAGATTGCGCGGATCATGCGCGCCAACATCGATGTAGAAACCAGCATCCACATCGTGGAGCGCTCGCCACAGAAGGACGTCCTCCCGATTTTGAGCGTACGATACAATACCGCTCGCCGGGTACGTCATTTGTTCACTTCATTGTGGAATTGGGAGGAAACTCCGATTCTCATTGTGCCCACCATGAAAATGGCCACCGATTTCATTTAATCGTTTGTATAGTGAACGCGATTCCTGCTGTTGACAATTAAAATGCTGCAGCGCGCACTAGCATCGCCTCCATCCCCTCATCGCCGCTACGGCACCGCGCAGCAGCGCTTGCCTTGCCCGGGTCGATGCCCGAATGCCCCTGACGGATCGTGGCGCGGCTTGCCATCGGTCGAATCGGGCTTGGCCGCCGGAGGCATCACCGTTTGCGGGCGGGTGAGAAACCCCCCGGGTCAGCGTTCCCGCAACACGGCGTCCGCCGATTTCGTGAGCTGAAGACCGCCGTCGCGCGGTCGACCGTGAATCGTCGTCAGCGCCAGACGAACTCCCGGATATTGCACGTCTCCACGTTCCGGCGTTCCAGCACGCGCCCGTCCATGAACACGATCCGAAGATCCGACGTGCAGCCCTCTCCACGCGGCAGTCCGATCGGCATCGACGCCCCCGGCGGCAGGATCTGGCGCGGCCCGAGCCGGTCGCTCCCCCAGCTCCGCTCGCTGCTCAGCGAGACGTAGATCTCGCGGATGGGTTCCGGCGTCCCGTTCACGAAGCGGAAGGACGGGTTGTTCACCACGCGCTCGGTCGGCGGTGGCGGCGTGGGCGCGAAGGGCACGTCGCGCCCGAAGGTGATGCGCGACAGCGTGCAGGCATGGACGCCGAGATGCCCGTCCTCCGAGCCGTCCGCGAAGCGCACCTTGATGTCCAGGTAGCAGTCCGGGAAGGTCGGCTCGACCCAGACCTGCATGCCCGGCCGCACCGGTCCGCGCGCCAGGATGTTCGGCCCCCATTCCTGCACCCGCGACGGGGAGACATTGGCCGACACGATCGTGCGGTCCGTGTTGTTCTGCAGCCAGAAGCGGTTCTGCGCCGCTGCCGGCGCGGCGCCGGCCAGCAGTGCGACCAGGGCGGCAAGGACGGCGAGGATGCGCATGGGCCCTCCGGTCAGGCATCAACCGCCAGTGTAGCCCGCTTCCTGCGGCATGGTGATGGCATGTCCCGCTTCCGGTGTAGGTTGCGGCGATGAACCACGGCAAGCCGGCGATCCTGGTGCTCGGTGCGGGCGGGCACGGCAAGGCGGTGCTCGACCTGCTGCTCGCCCATGGCGGCTGGCACGCCGCCGGCGTCATCGATGCGGCGCCGAAGGCCACCATGCTGCTCGGCATCCCCGTGCTGGGGGACGAGACGGCCCTGCCTGCCCTCGCGCAGTCGGGCATCGGCCACGCCCATCCTGCCATCGGCAACAACGCGCAGCGCCTGGCCGCGGCAGGGCGCCTGCGCGCCGCGGGGTTCGCCCTGCCGACGCTGGTGCATCCAGCCGCGATCCTCGGCCACGGCGCGACACTCGGGGACGGCACGGTGGTTCTCGCCCGCGCCGTCATCGGACCCGATGCACGCGTCGGTCGCCTCGTCCTCATCAACACCGGCGCCATCGTCGAGCACGACTGCATCCTGGACGACGGCGCGCAACTCGCGCCCGGCGCGATCCTCGCCGGTGGCGTGCGCATCGGCGCCGGCGCGATGATCGGCGCCGGCGCGGTCATCCGCCCTGGCGTCGCCGTGGGTGCCGGCGCCATCATCGGGGCGGGGGCGGCCGTGACGGGCGATGTCCCCGCGGGGCTGACCGTCGCCGGCGTCCCCGCCAGGCCCCTGCATCCGGAGTAGCTGTCGCATGACGATCGCCCGCCGCCTGATCCTCGCCGCCCCGGCCATCGCCATCGGCGGCAGCGCCCGGGCACAGCCGGCCGGATGGACGGTCGCGACGGAATACCCCGCCACCTCCATCCCCGGCGAAGGCGTGACGCATTTCGCCACTGCCGCCACCGCACGCGGCGTGCCGACGACGGCCGCCACCGACGGGCCGGGCGGCTACCGCTCCGCGGCAGCCCTCTCCGCCCTCGCCGACGGTCGCTTCGCCGCCGTCGATTCCTTCGCCGGCTCGATGAACGCGGTCGATCCGCTGTTCCTGCTGTCCTCCCTGCCTTTCCTCACCGCGTCCCACGCCGATGCGGCGCGGCTGCGTGACCTCGCCCGCCCACACTACCTGGCCGCGCTGGAGAAGCACGGCGCCACGCTGCTCTGGACCACGCCATGGCCGCCCTCCGGCCTCTGGACGCGCCGCCCCGTCACCACGCCGGAGGATCTGCGCGGCCTCCGGGTCCGCACCTACGACGCCACCGGCACCGAGGTGCTGCGCGCGGCCGGCGCGAATGCCGAAGTCCTGTCCTTCGCCGAGGTCAATGCGCGGCTCGAGGCCGGCACGCTGGACGCCGTGCTCTCCTCCGGCGACGGCGGCGCCGGGCGGCAGCTCTGGCGCTGGCTGCCGAACTTCACCGAGCTCGACTACGCATGGCCGCTGTCGCTCGGCTTCGCGTCGAACGCGCGGCTGGCGGAACTGACGCCGGCGCAGCGCCAGGCCGTCACCCAGGCCGGGGCAGAAACCGAAGCGCGGCAATGGCAGGCCATCGTCGGCCGGCTGGAAGCCAACCGCCGCGTGATGCGCGACAACCAGGTCGCGATCCATGACCCGGAAGCCACCCTGCGGGCCGCGTTGCGGAGCGCAGCGGGCGGGGCGATCGGGCAGTGGCGATCGACGGCGGGTTCGGCCGCGGTCGCGATCCTGACAGCTTACGGGGTGTGATACGGGGCGAATGGAGAGGGGCTTTGCCCCTCTCCGAACCTCAGCCCACCAAAGGCCCGAGGCCTTTGCATGCGCTGTGGCCATGCGATCGAGGCGGGGCGCGAGAGGCGTGGGCTTCTGACCTGCGCTGAGCGGGCAGAGAGCTGTCACCAGCAGGATGAAGCCGATGAGTATCGACATGCCAAGTTCCGATGATCTGTTTGCCGCTGAGCGTTTCCTCGCCGCGGAAGCCAGGATCGCGGCGTGTTTCGAGCGGATCGAGGAAGCCGTCGCGCCGCTGCTGCGCAGCATGAGGGCGACAGGTCGTACGACCTACGCCACCGATCCCGAGCGGGGGATGATCTGGGGGCACGCATTTCTCCGGCCTCCTTACGCTCCCAGCGCGGAGGTCGAGTGGTTCGTCGGATGGGGCCTTCGGTTTCCTGACGGAGGAAGCGGCTGGGATGGCGCCGACCCACGTCTGCCGACCGTGCCGCATGCCATCGTCGCCGTAGGCTCCAGCAGTCAGCCGTTCGGCTTGCCAGGCGGGGTGAAATTCCAGCTGCCACCCGGCTGGTCGACTGTCAGCGGAGAGGCCGCATTCCTCGCAGCGTCGCGCCCGCTGGTCGATTTGCCGGATCAGCCCGATGCAAGGGCCGCGGCACTGGCACAGTGGATTGTTGAGCGAATTGAGGAACTCAAGTCATTCCTCCCTGACTTGCCTACGGCATGAACGAAGAATCTCTCGCGCGCCGGATCAGTTTTCGGGTCCGCGACGACCGCCCCGGTTGCGCGCATGTCCTGCGCAGCCGACACTTGTGGTCAGCGTCCAATAGGCCTGAGAAAGCGGCGCCACGCGCCCTGGCCGGTGACGTCCGGGACCCATGGAGGCGCCGGATCGAGGTCTTCGGAACGGTATGTCATCGCCGGTGATCTGAAAGCAGACTCTAGACACGGCAAGACAGCCAACGGGCGCGAATGTGCGGCTTGAGCCGGCGATGGTGGAACTGACGCTTGCCGGGAAAGGCCGTATCCAGCGGGCTCGGTCTCAACATTGCGGGGAAAGCAGGATGGTGGATGGCAACGGGCTGCGCGGACTGGAACTGCGCTCACGCATCAGCACAGGCGGCGTGCTGGAGCTCTCTCTGCATGAGGTGGCGGTGCCGACACCGGAAGCCGACGAGATCATCGTTCGAGTTGAGGCAACGCCGATCAACCCCTCGGACATCGGCGTTCTGCTGGGCCCGGCCGGTCTCGATGGGGCCGGGTTCGCCGGGACTGGAACAAATGCGGTTGTGCGCACGCAGGTGCCGGCGGCGGCGCTGCCGGCCATCGCCGCACGGCTCGATGCATCGCTCCCGGTGGGCAATGAGGGGGCGGGCACGGTGGTGCGAGCCGGCGCTGATGTTGTTGACCTGCTGGGCAAACGCGTCGCGGTGTTCGGCGGCGCGATGTGGGCGCAGTACCGCCGCGCGAAGGCGGCCGAATATATGGTGCTGCCCGCGGGGGCGACCCCGCGCGATGGCGCCTCCTGGTACGTCAATCCCATGACGGCACTGGGTTTCGTGGAGACCATGCGCCACGAAGGCCATACCGCCCTGGTGCACACCGCCGCGGCCTCCAACCTCGGCCAGATGCTAAATCGCATCTGCCTTGCGGATGGCATTGGCCTGGTGAACATCGTGCGCAGCGCGCAACAGGCGGCGCTGCTGCGGGGTCAAGGCGCCGCCCATGTCGTGGATAGCAGCGCCTCGGACTTCACGGCGGCGCTGACCGCGGCGCTGGCAGAAACCGGTGCCACCCTGGGCTTCGACGCGGTGAGCGGCGGTCCACTGGCCGGGCAGATCCTGGCCGCCATGGAAGCCGCAGCACGACAGACTGCCAGCGGCTATCACCACTACGGCTCGGACCGGCACAAGCAGGTTTACCTGTACGGCCGCCTGAACACCGGGCCCACCACCTTCGAGCGCGTGCCACTCGGCTTCGCCTGGGGGATGGGCGGCTGGCTGCTGAGGCCGGCACTGAAGAAGCTGGGCGCGGAAACGGAGGCACGGCTGCGCGCCCGTGTGGCTTCCGAGCTGAAGACCACATTCGCCAGCCACTACACCGCGGAAATCTCCCTTGCCGACGCGCTGCGGCCGGACATCATGAAAGCCTATTGTCGGCGCGCCACGGGGGAGAAGTTCCTGGTGCTGCCACAGCAGGGGCTGGGCTGACGCTCGATCGCTCACCTCCGGGTCGCTAGAGCTTCTCCGTTCGCCCTGGCTCGCTGCGAATGCTCTAGCCCTTTGTTTTTGCAAGCCTCTCAACCCGATCAGGTGATGCCATCTGATCGGGACCCGCTCCAACATCCGAAAGCGGGGGCAGAGCCCCTCGCGACCTTCTTCAATCGCTGACGTATTGCGCAAACCCCTCCGCGGGCACACCGCGTCGCAGCGGCACGCAGTCATCGGGCGGCGCGGCGCCGAACACGGCCCCCGCCTGCTCGGCCTCCCCGAGGAACCGGTCGAGCTGCCGCATCGCCCCGTTCGGCAGATCATGCAGCACCAGCACGACCGTCCCGCGCACATCCCGCAGCATGCCATGCGCCGTCGCGACCCAGCCCTCCGGATCGGCGAAATCCCGCGGCACGGCGTTCCACAGCAGGACGGTATGGCGATGCGCGATCAGATGATCCGCCGCCGCGCGGTTCAGCAGATGCGGACCGAGCCTCCCGCCGCCGCCATTCGGCCGGAACAGCCGATCCGGTCCTTGCAGCGCACCGAGCAAGGCATCGGTCTCCGCGATCTCAGCCACCGCCTCCGCCGCGCTCCGCGTGCCGAGCGGCGCACCATGCGTCAGCGTGTGGTTGCCGATCGCGTGGCCTTCCGCCTTCGCCCGCTCCGCGCAGGCGCGCGCCGCGGGGTCGCGCAGCTTCGCGCCCACCAGGAAGAAGGTGGCGGTGACGCGCCGGCGTGCCAGGACATCCAGCACGCCGGGGGTCACCGCCGGCTCGGGGCCGTTGTCGAAGGTCAGGCAGACCCCGACCATACGGCGATCAGTCGCCGATGGCGTTGGTCAGCACGCCGATGCCCTCGATGGTCAGCTCCATCACGTCGCCGGTCTTCATCGTCTGCGGCGGCTGCATCGCGTAGCCGACACCTTCCGGCGTGCCGGTCATGATCACGTCGCCCGGCAGCAGGGTGAAGCCGGCCGAGAGCTGATGGATGATCTCCTTCACGTCGAAGATCATCTTCGAAGTGCGGGACGACTGACGCTGCTCGCCATTCAGCTTCAGGCTGATGGCGATGTCGGACGTATCGAGATCCTCGCGCGGCACGATCACCGGGCCCATCGGGCAGGACCGGTCCAGGGACTTGCCCTTGAACCACTGGCCATGGCGGCGCTGCAGTTCGCGGCCCGTCACGTCATTGCCGATGGTCCAGCCGAAGACGTGGTCGAGCGCCTTCTCCTTCGGGATGTCGCGCCCGGCGGTGCCGATCACGGCGACCAGCTCGACCTCATAGTCCAGCCAGGAGGTCACGCCCGTATGGCTCGGCACCAGCGCACCCGGCGCGATGACGGTGTCGGCAGCCTTGGTGAAGAACTGCGGGAACTTCGGCACCTCGGAATTGGTGATGCCGCGGGTGCGGTCGCCCTCGGCGACGTGGTCCATGTAGTTGCGGCCGACGCAGAAGACGTTGCGGCGCGGGCGGGGAATCGGCGCCTGCAGCGCCACCTTGTCCGCGGCCAGCACGGCGTTCGCCGGCGGGTTCGCCGTCAGCGCGCGCACGGCG
This sequence comes from Neoroseomonas terrae, assembly GCF_018129025.1. Taxonomy (GTDB): domain Bacteria; phylum Pseudomonadota; class Alphaproteobacteria; order Acetobacterales; family Acetobacteraceae; genus Neoroseomonas; species Neoroseomonas terrae. The sequence continues at coordinate 172,010 of NZ_JAAEDI010000011.1, forward strand.
GCGAGCGCAGCGGGGCCGGCTTCGATCAGCGCGATCATGTCGCGCGCCGGGGGCATCGCCACCGCGAGGTCGAGCACGCGCCCCCCATCGAGCAGCACGCCGACGCGGCTGCCCGCGACGTCGGAAAAGGTGATGAGCTTCAGGCCGGCCATGGCGTTCCCCCGGAGGATCTACAAGGCGCCAAGCAAGCGCGGCACGGCCGGCGGCACAAGCCCCCGCCATGGCGGCGGCGGGTCGGGGCCGGAAAGGGGCTGCCTGATTGCCCTGCTACTTCGGTCATCGGCAATCGGAGGGGCTCTGCCCCTCCGAACCACCCCGCCAGGGGGTTGGACCCCCTGGACCGCAATCTGTTGGCGCCGGGCATGACGGACCTGCCACCCCCTCCAGACCCGCTTCGTGCACAATGTGGGGGACCGATCGTTTGCGGACGGCGGAAAAATTTGGCCGGACGCGGAGAGCGGTCTGAATGCCGCGGATTACCGCCATTCTCGCGCCGGGCGCGGCGAGCGGGCCGGCCAGACGGTTTCGGACGGTTTTGAGCGTTCCTGATCGGCGACGCGCAAAATGTGCGCGCAATTCCGGACACGATAACCGCTGAATGATCGGAATTGATCAGGACTTGAGCTGAGAGACGGTGGTGCTCGCGCTGCCACCCATGATGAGCGTCATCACCCCTCCCTCGCCCACATTGATGACGAGCTGCGACGGCTGTGGCTGAGCCGCCGGCGCTGCTCGCCGCGACGCCTGGACTTGCTGGGCGAGCGCAGAAAACAGGTCCACAGGCGGCGTTGGCGTAGTCATTCCGGCACATCTCCAAAGGGCAGGTCAGGCGGCTTCGTCACCGTCTCGTGAAACCGATCGTCCGCACCGTGGGGGGTTTGGCAACCCCTGATAAACCCTTAGCCGGGAACCTTCGCGCGTGAGGCGCTTGACCCCTCGGATTTGGTGGCGTGTGACGCCTTCGTTGCGGCGTCATGCAGAAGAATCGTGAGCAGCATCAAGGCGCTGGTGTCGCCGATCTCGGATGCGGGAATCCCTGATCGGGCAAGGGCTTCCTTGAACGCTTCGTCCAGGCGACCGGTATCAACCGTCCCGAACAGAAGCCCCGGCTTCACGGGCGTAGCCGCTCGCACGGTGTGATCTGCATCACCATCCCTCATCGGCCCGCGGCCAGTGGCAAGCCACTGCATCGACACGCCTGTCGCTTCGCACAGTGCCGCGAGAGGAAAGAAGGCCGGCCTCGACTTGCCGTCACGCCAGTGACCCAAGGTTTCTAGGCTAACATCGGAAATTCTCGACGCGCGGCTAATGCCTCCTGCGGCATCAAACAGCGCTTGAAGGCGCGTTCCGACCTCGGCCGACCAGCCCGGAACCCCAGCCCGGAACCCAACATCCGCCGATCCTGCCCGCTTAGCCATTGAATTTCCTCACATTCTCGACGTGATCGAGAATGTTTCGGTAATAGCAGGGCGGAACTCGATTTTTGTCGTTGCCGAAGTCGGAAATTCTCGACATCTTTACGTCGTTGGTCGTGTCTCTCGGCACGTCAGACGCCCCTAAAAATCCCGCCGGCCAGGGCGGGGTGTGAACGGAGAACCCCCAATGGCCATTCGCCGCAAAGACGGCACATGGCAGGTCGCCAAGCTCCCCTCGGGAGACTGGCACCCGGAGGAAATCAAGGCGGCCGTCCGCATGAGCGGGCGCGCCATGAGCCTCCAGAAGCTGTCGCGAGACAGCTGCCTGCATCCCCGCGCCTGCCACCGTGCCATCCGCACCCCGCACTATTGGGGTGAGCTGGCCATCGCCCGTCAGCTTCGCTTGAAGCCGGCGGACATCTGGCCGAGCCGCCATGAGGCGGACGGCACCCGGCACTGCCAGGTGCGGGAACAGCGCGTTTCTACCGTCCGCCCGCCCGAGGGTCATTGTGAATCTCGGGTGGCGGCATGAGCCGGCTCCGCGAATTCCTGGTGCGCCTGGTGGTGACGCCGCCCGATATCGTGGAATCCCGGTTCGCCACCGCCTGCCTGTTCGCCAGTGTCATCATGTCCATCCTGTTCGGTGGCCAGGTGCTCGCCTGCTCCAGCGCCAGCGCCGGCACCCTGTTCCCGTCCCGCTATGACGCGCAAATCCGCGCGTCGGTGGCGCGGCACTGGCCGGACCATCCGGACTGGCTGGCCTGGCGCGCGCAGCTCTACCAGGAATCGCGCCTGCGGCCGGATGCCGTGTCGCCAGTCGGTGCGGCCGGCCTCGCGCAGTTCATGCCGGGCACCTGGCGCGACGTGGTGCGGGAGCTGCGGCTTCCGCCCGGCGTGTCGCCGCACCAGGATATCGCGATCGACGCCGGCGCCTACTTCATGGCCAAGATGCGCCGGGCGTGGTCCAGCCCCCGCCCTTCTTCCGAACGGCACCGCCTCGCGCAGGCCAGCTACAATGCTGGCCTCGGCAACATCCTGCGCGCGCAATCCCGCTGCGGCGGTGCCAGGGACTGGGCGGACATCGTGCCGTGCCTGCCGCTGGTCACGGGCACGCGCAATGCCGCCGAGACGCGCGGCTATGTCGAGGCCATCGCCCGGTGGCGACTGCGGATGATCGCTGACGGCGCCACGCCGTGACCGGCGGGCGCATCATTGCGGCACTCGGCTTACTGGCGGCGGTCGCCGCCTGCATCGTTGGGGTTGGCCTGCGCTGGGCGGCCCTGGAAAGCGACGCCGCGACGGCCCGCGCCAACGCCACGGCGGCGACGGCACGGGCCGAGACGGCGGAGCGGATCGCGCAGGGGAACGCCGAGGCGGCCCGCGCGCTGACGGAACAGCACGCGCAGGCGATGCGGGAGCTGACCGAGGTTGCCCACCAGGTGCAGCGCGACGCGCAGCGCCTGGCATCCGAGATGGAGGCCATCCGTGCTGACCCGACCCATGCGGCACCTGCTGCTGGCGTGCTCGATCGCGTCGTTGACAGCCTGCGCAGCCGCCGCGCCGCCCCCGCCGCCGGAAGTCCGGCTGGTGCGCCGGCCGGTGCCGGCGCCGCTGCTGATCCCGCCCACGCCGCCGGCGCTGCCGGCGCGGGGCGTGCCGCTGACACAGGGGCGGGTCGGTGAGCTGCTGCTTGGCTACGACGCCGCGCTTGCGGCCTGTTCTACCCAGCTCGGCGCCATCGCCCGGCTGGATGCCTGCGAACCTGGTGCGTCCTGCGCGGCGGCCGATGTGAGAGGGGCGCCGTAGTGCTCGACATGGACACACTCGCGAAATTCTGGCCGCTGGCCTTCGGGGCCGGCGGCGTCGTTGTCGCCGCCCTGCTGTGGCGGATGCGCGGCGAGTTCGCCACGAAGGCCGACGTGATGCCGCTGCGCGACAGTCTCTCCGCGGCGACACAGCGGATCGAGCGCATGGAAGGCGACATGCGCCACCTGCCGACGCGCGACGATATCCACAACCTACGGGTCGAAGTGACCGCCATGCGCGGTGATCTTCGCGAGATGCGCGCCGAGGCGAAGGGGATGCGCGAGATCATGACGCGCACCGAAACCGCCATAACCCGACATGAAGACATCTTCGCGCAGGCAGCAGCGCAGCGGGGCCGGGCGTGATCGTCATCCGCGTAGAGCTGCATAGCGCGGTCACTGGAAAGGTGACCGAGATCGCGCGCGCGATCGTCGCCAATGACGGCACCGGCACGACGACGCTGCGGCACTACACCGCGATGGCGCTCCGCGGCCGGTCGCGTGACGAGTTTGACCGGCAGAAGGTCCAGCGCGCCGGCACGGTGCGGGACTGGCCTGCACCCCGCCTGCATGTGTGGAACCTGGTGGCGGAGGCGTTGAAGGCGATGGGGTACGGCAGGGGGAAGCCATGATGGACGATATGGGGGACGTGTGGTGGTCGCACCTGCGCATCGCTCTTCTGCGCGCGCTGAACGACGACACCGGCCGCACATGCAATGAGAGCATGCTGATGGACCTGGTGAACGCGGTGCTGATCAGCGCCGACCGGGACCAGGTGCGCCAGGCGCTGCTGTGGCTGCATGAACAGGAGCTGGTGGTCGCCACCGTGGTGAAGGGCAGCATGGGCGCGACCATCACCGAGCTGGGCACCATGGTCGCCGAGGGAAAGCGCACGCATGCCGGCGTGAAGCGGCCGAACGTCACCGCGTCGGTCGCGCGCAAGGCGCTGGGTATCGCCCTCGACAAGCTGAAGCGCTGAGCCATGGCGCACCCCCCGGAGACAGGTGCCAAGCTGCGCGCTGCCTATGTCTATGACCGCCTGTCCCTGGACGCGGCGGCGGAGAAGGCCGGCGTCAGCATCGCCACGGCGCGGCGGTGGAAGCGCGACGCGGAGGCCAGCGGCGACGATTGGGAGCGCGCCCGGTCGGCCGCACGGCTCGCCGGCGACAGTACGCAGACGCTCGCGCAGATGATCCTGGATGACTACATGTCGCTGCACCAGGCGACGGTGGAAGGCGTGAAGACCGCCACCGACGTACAGCCGATCCAGAAGGCGGAAGTGCTGTCGCGCCTGGCGGACGCCTTCACGAAGACAATGGCGGCGGTCAGCAAGGCATCGCCGCAGCTCAACCGGCTGGGCGTTGCGACGGACGTGCTGCAACGCCTGTCCCGCTACACCGCCGAAGTTCATCCGCACCTGGCGGAAGCGCTGCTGGAAGTGCTGGAGCCCTTCGCGGCCGAGCTGGCGCGAGATTATGCGTGATGGCGAAGCGTGACCATTCCGCCTTTGATGCGGCGGTGCTGGAGGCGTTGAATGCCGCAAGGCGCGACTGTGCCACCTATGTGGTGCGCAACTGGATGGAGCGGGCGTCGCGCCCCCCGACCTGTGCGCCGGTGCTCGCGGCCCTTCGCCGGCTGGAGAAGGCAGGCAAGGTGCGACTGGCCGCACGCCAGCCCTATGCGCGGAAACTGTCATGGGAAATGGCGGAGCCATGAGCGGAACCCGTTCCGCCCCGCGCCTGGGCAAGCGCAACGCCACCGAGTTCCGCCAGACGATCGCCGACGTGGCGGCCGAGCTGCGCCGGAGGATCGAGGCGGAGGTTGCCGGCCTCGATCCCGCGCCGGCGTCGATCGCCGAGCGCCGCCGTGCCGCCCTCGCGCCGGACGGCTTTGAATTCTTCTGCCAGACGTATTTCCCGCACTACATCAAGCGGCCCGAGGCGCGTTCGCGCCTGCATGATTTCCTGTACCGGCGGCTGCCAGAGATCATCGCCGACCCGGCCGGGCAGAACGACGCCATCGCCGCGCCCCGTGGCGAAGCGAAATCCACGCTGGTTTCGCAGCTCTTTACCCTGTGGTGCATCGCCCGGAAGGCGAAGCACTACGTCATGGTGCTGATGGATGCCTTCGACCAGGCGGCCGTGATGGTGGAAGCCATCAAGGCCGAGCTGGAGGTGAACCCGCGCCTCGCCATGGACTTCCCCGAGATCTCGGGGAAGGGCAGCGTGTGGAAGGAAGGCGTCATCGTCACCACCAACGGCATCAAGGTCGAGGGTGCCGGCGCCGGCAAGAAAATCCGTGGCCGCCGGCACGGCCCGCACCGCCCTGACCTAGCGCTGCTGGACGATATCGAGAACGACGAGAACGTGCGGGAGCCCAAGCAGCGCGACAAGCTGGAAGGCTGGGTAAACAAGGCGGTGCTGAACCTCGGCGAGGCCGGGGGGTCGCTGGACGTGATCATTATCGGCACCGTGCTGCATTACGACAGCGTGCTGTCGCGGCTGATGCGCAACCCGCTGTGGCGTTCCGAGAAGTTCGCCAGCGTGGTGCGCTGGCCCGAGGACCGGGCCTTGTGGGACCAGTGGGAGGAAGTGCTTCGGAACGAAGGCCCCAAGGCCGCCGATGCCTTCTATGCCGCCCGCAGGGCGCGCATGGACCGCGGCGCCATCGTGAGCTGGCCCGGTGTCCGCCCGCTTGAAGCGCTGATGAAGCTGCGGGTTAAGATCGGGCACGACGCCTTCGACAGCGAACAGCAGAACGACCCGGTATCGAGCAGCGATGCGCTGTTCGGCACCGTCACGTTCTGGGTGGATCGGCTGCCCGATTGGGTGTTCTTCGGGGCCTGCGATCCATCCCTCGGCAAGCAGAACCGCGCCCGCGACCCGTCCGCCATCCTGGTGGGCGGCCTGAACCGCGAGACGAAGGTGCTGGACGTGGTGGAGGCCCTGATCCGGCGGCGCCTGCCCGACCGGATCATTGAGGACATCATCACCCTGGAGGAGGAATACCGCTGTGTCCGCTGGGCAATCGAAGCGGTGCAATTCCAGGAGTTCTTTCGCACCACGCTGGTGGCGCGCGGCCAGGCGCGGGGCATCCCGGTGCCGGCGGTGCCCATCATCCCGATTGGTGACAAGGGCCTGCGCATCGAACGCCTCCAGCCGCATGTGCTGAACGCCTCCATCCGGTTCGCCGCCGGCCAGACGGCCTTGCTGGACCAGCTTCGGCACTTCCCGATGGTGGACCATGACGACGGGCTGGATGGGCTCGAAATGCTGTGGATGACGGCCATCGGCCGGCAGGCATCGGCGGGTGCGACTGTGCCACCACCAGGCGGGCCGCAGGCCGGTGGCGGGCGACCAATGCGCGGCAAGGTCAGCATGCGGATGCGGAGGCGTTGATGGGGGTGTTCAACGGGGCGCGGGCGACGCTTGCGCGGTGGCTGGCGCCGCCGCCGGTGGCGGTGACACGGTTCGCGGAATCCGGTTCCGGCGACCCGCCGGCCGCCGATCCGCCGCCGAACGATTCGGCCGGCGCGACGGTGCGCGACGACGACGCGGGCTGGTCGCGCCTGTCGGGGCGCATCGGGCAGCGCGACCTGATGCCGATGGAACAGACGCGCATGCAGGAGCTGGCCGCCTATGTGTGGGAGGCCAACCCGCTGGCCAACCGGCTTATCGAGCTGCCGGTTGCCTTCCTGCTGGGCGAGGGCGTGAAGCTGGAGGCGACGGCGCCCGAGGCGCAGGAATGGCTAGACGCCTTCTGGAATGACCCGCTGAACGCCCTGGATTTGAAGCTGGCGGAGCATGTGCGCGAGCTGGCGCTGTTCGGCGAGCAATGCTGGCCGATCCTCGGCAACGACCTGACTGGCACGCTGCGCCTGGGCAAGGTCGATCCGTCGTGGATCGTCGCTGTCATCACGGACCCGGAGAACCCGGCCGTGGTGATCGGCGTCGAGACGCGCGACCCGGTATCCTCGGGCCAGCTTCGCCGGCGCCGCGTGGCCTATGCCGGCACGGATGCCGACCTGTTCAGCCCGGCCGGCCAGGCCATGCGGGCGGAGATGCACGACGGCGATTGCTTCTTCTGGCGCATCAACTGCCTGTCGTCCGGCGTGCGTGGACGGTCGGACCTGCTGCCCGCCCTCGATCATGTGGACGCGCATGAACAACTGCTGTTCGGCGAGGTGGAGCGGGCGGCCGTGCTGCGCTCCCTCGTTTGGGATGTGACGATGACGGGGGCGACACCGGAACAGGTGGCCGAGCGCGCCCGCACGATCACGCCGCCTGCCCCACTGTCCGTCCGCGTCCACAATGAGGCGGAGGAATGGGAGGTGCTGACGCCACAAGTCAACGCCGCCGACGCTGTCGAGACGACGCGCCTGGTGCGCAACCATGTCCTGGGTGGCGCCACCATCCCGGAATTCTGGATGGCGGACGGCGGCAACGTGAACCTCGCCACCGCCTCCAGCATGGGCGAGCCGACATACAAGGTCATGCTCCAGCGGCAGCGCCTGTGGCGCGCTATCCTGGAGGACGTGGGCGGCTACGTGATCCGCAAGCGCCTGGTCGCCATCGGCCTGCCGCAGCTCGCGACCGAGGAAAGCTACAAGCCCCGCGCCGTCTTCCCCGAGCTGACCGCGAAAGACGTGGCGAAGTTCGCCGCGGTGTTCTCGCAGGTGGTCGCCGGCGCCGTGCAGGCGGTGCAGTCCGGCCTGATGGGCGAGGAAAGCGCGGTGCGCATGATCACGCTGGCCGCCGCCGCCCTGGGGCTGGAGGCGGACGCGGTGGAAGAGCTGAAGCGCGCGCGGGCGGATGCCGTCCGCCGGGCGGAGGGTGATGCCTTCCACGACCCGCCGCCGGCGAACCCCTTCCCACCACCTGGCGCACAACCAGGTGCAGCGGCGCCCACCTTCCCGGAGGACGGCCGAGGCCCGCGTGAACCGTGACGGACAAGGAACGCCGCGAGCGATTCCAGCGTGAGCGCGAAGCCCGGCTGAAGGCCGGCATTCGCATCCAGCGCGACACGTCGGGCGAGGTGCGGCGGCTGTTGCTGGCCGCCGAGAAGGACATCATGGCCGTCCTGGCCGGGCAGCCATCCGATTACCGGCGGTGGCAGTTGACCGAGCTGCAACGGCAGATCGCCCGCATCCTCGCGATGCGGGACGAACCCGCCGCCGCCATGCTGGGGTCGGGCCTGTCGGCGAGCTGGAATGCCGGGGTGGCGCTGATCGACGCGCCGTTGCTCGCCGGCGGCGTGGACCTGTCCGCGTCCCTGATGGCGCTGGACGTGCGCAACCTGGCCGCGATGCGATCCTTCACCACCGACCGCATCAAGGATGTGACCGCCAAGGTGGCGAACCGCATCAACGACCAGCTCGCCAACACTATGATGGGGCTGCAATCCCCATGGGAGGCGGCGGAGAAGGTCAGCGGCCTGTTGCGCGACGATGGCATGCGGCGCGCCAACACCATCGTGCGGACCAATCTCGGCCAGGCGTATTCGGCCGCCGCGCAGGCGCGGCAGGAACAGGCCGCCGAGATTGTGCCGGGCATGCAGAAGCAGTGGCGCCGGTCGGGCAAGCTGCATTCCCGGTACGGGCACGACTTCATCGACGGCCAGGTGCGCGACGTGGACAAGCCCTTTGACCTGCCCAACGGGGTCAAGCTGATGTACCCGCGCGACCCGGCCGGGCCGATCGGGGAGGTGATCAATTGTGGGTGCGTCTCCCTGCCGTTCATGTCGCATTGGTCGAAGTCGAAAAAGTGGACGGCGGGTTAGCGGCAGCACTAGGGTGATTCGTTATCGGAATAAAAAGGAGGGGCCACAATGCTACGTCGTGCCATTGTCATCGCCGCCTGTTCAGTCGCCGCCTGTGCGTCTGAAACCGCTCCGACGCCTGCCGTAGCGCCGCCCGTCGCATCCAGTGCGACAGCCGATCCGATCCGCAGTGCAATGTTGAATGCTGGCAGCTTCTTCCGACGACCCGAGGCCAACCGGCCTGCAGAAGCAGCGCGAGCCATCGCCAATATGGAGTTCTTGGCGGAGGCCGTGCCAACGGACCCAAGATGGCAAGCCGCGCCCGCGCAAGCTCTAACGCAGCTTCAAACTGCCAAGTACGAGGGGCGTAGAGCACTGGGAATTCCTGCCAGTGCGTCGTCGCAGTCAGTAATCAGCGGTCTTATGGGGGCAGCTTCCGCAATCGATGCTGGCAATCGCGCCGCCCTCACCGGCGCCCTCCCAAACAATGTGTTCTCCGCCGGCCCCGAAGGAACCGTGCGGCGGCTTTCGCAGCCTCCCCGAATCCCCAGCGCAGCGCCGGCCTTGCTGAGTATGGGTGGCGGCGGTGAGGCGCAGCGTTGACTTATCGGCCCCTATTCGCCTGAGCGCCTCCCGCGCTCAGGCCATTTGCGCTTCGCTTTTGGCTCGTTGGTCGCGCCTGCCAATTGGCAGGCGCTTCCCCTTGGGAACTCGTTAGAGGGGCGAGAGGACCAAAACGGGTTCTTGAAGGCAGGCAGGGCGAGACTTAGGCTCGACAGAGCCGTTCAGGCGGGTTGCGCGCGGGGGCAGTAGCGCCGAGGTCCGCAAAACCTGCCTGACCCCGTTTAAACACCGTTTAACGTCGGGCCTATGCGGACGGTCCACCCCGAAGATGGGGACCGGGCCGCCGATGGGGCGGAACTTGTTCCGCCCGAACCCCCAGACCTACCCCCGCCATCGTCCCGCTCCAGCCCCAATGGCGGAGACGACACGCATGGCCAAGCCGAAGCCCGATCAGCAGCCCACCACTATCTCCGCCGAGGACGGCGGCGGCGGCACCGGCAGCGGCGCAGCCGTCACCGTGACGATCGGGGGCGGCGGGGGCGGCGGTGGCGGCGGCGGGTCTTCCGACATGAATTCCGGCGAGGGGGCGGGACCGGCGGCCGATGGGGCACCGGCGGGAGCCGGGGCGGAGACGGACAGCTCCGCCCCGGTGACCGGACCTGCGCCCGGTGCGTCGTTGCCCGGCGTGGCCTGGTTCAACCAGGTGCAGGCCGAGTTGGTCGAGCGGATCATCACCGGCCCCGCCGACGACGTTGTTGACGCCCTGCTGGCGCGCCTTGCGACCCGCGGACTGCTGGTCACCGAGCTGGCGGTGCACGATCTGGTCGCTGCCATGGCGCGCCAGGCAGAGGCCGCGCCCCCAGCGCTGCCCGCGCCCACCGATGATCCCGCGCGCGAAGAGGCGCTGATGCGCTCCCTCGGCATCGCGCGGCGCGACGTGTTCGCCGTGAACGTCGGGACCGGCACCGTCGTGACAATCGACGGCCAGAAGCATCGCCGCGCCTGATGCGCCAGGGCGCCATCCTTGAGGCGGTGGCGGCGGAGGGTGGCGGCACCGTCTATCGGGTGCGCGTCATCCGCGCCGGCCTGTCGCGCAACCGCCGGAACTATCCGGCGGACGTGCTGCGCGCCGCCGTGCCGCTGGTCGAGGGCGCCCGCGTCTTCGTCAAGAGCGACGCGGAGCACCTGGCATTTCAGGGCAAGGACGTCCGGAACCTGATCGGCGGACTGACCGAGCCGCGCTGGGTGGAGGCGGAGAGCGCCATTGAAGCGCGCCTCACCCTGATCACTGGCGAGAACGACCCGATCGCGGTGCGTATCCGCGAAGCGCTCGCCCGTGGCGTTGGCGACCTGTTCGGCCTGTCGATCGACGCCGACGCCGTGGGGCAGCGCGACACGCGCGGCATCACGCAGGTGCATCCTGGTGCAGGATCAGCCGAACACCGGCTCCATGTTCTCCAACGACCAGCTCACCTACAAGATCCGCCACATCTACGGCGGGTCCGTGCTGGACTACCGCGGCGCCTACAAGGCCGTGGTGGCCTGATCCATGCTGGCCTACCTCCAGTCGCTGGTGGATGACCTGGTTCGGGATGACGAAGGCCGCGTCAGCCCGGAACAGCGCTTCACCGCGCTGGGGCTGGCCCTGCTTCAGTATTCCAAGGATCGGCCGCTCCGCAGGGTCGAGGATGTAACCTCGGCCGGCGGGCCGCGCCTACCGATGCCGGCCGGCGCGCTGCGCGTCGAGGCCGTTGAATACCCCGTTGGCCGCGTGCCCCCGGCGATCCTCGCCGCGACGGCATGGGGCCACTACCACGGCCCCGACCAGGTGGACCTGCTGTTCACCCGGCCGATCGCGGCCGGCGCTGCCGTGCGCCTGACGCTGCTGCGCATGCATGTGCTGACCGAGGATGGCACCACCATTCCCGCCACGGACCATGAAGCGCTGGCGAGCTACGCCGCAGCCGTGCTGTTCGACCAGAAGGCCGCCGCCACCAGCGGGGACGGCAACCCGACCATCCCGGCCGATACGGTCGATCACGGGAGCAAGCCCGAGAGCTACGCGAAGCGCGCCGAGCGGCTGCGCCAGCGCTACTACGACCTGCTGGGCATCGACGTGAAGCGCACCCAGCCCGCCAGCGCCATGGCTACGCAGCCCCTGCCCGCGAGCGATGGAGGCCGCCGGATGCACTGGCGGCGGCGGCGCTGATGAGCGAGACCGTCCACATCCGCTACGAAGACGCGGCGTTCCGCAGCCTCGCGGCACGCGCACCGGAGATCTTCGCGGGGGAACTGGTTCCGGCCGTCACCGAGGCCAGCCTGTTCGCCGAGCGCGAGGTGAAGGAACGCACCCCGACATCCGGCGCCGGCACGCTGCGCGACAGCATCGGCGCGCTGCCGGTGACGATCAGCGGCACGGCCATCACCGGCGGCGTCGGCACTTCGCTGTCCTATGCGGCGGCGGTGGAGCTGGGCAGCAAGCCACATTGGGCGCCCATCGCGCCGCTGCTGGATTGGGTGCAGCGCAAGCTGGGGCTGACCGGCGAGGAAGCCGAAAGCGCGGCGCAGGCCATCCAATTCAAGATCGCGGCACGCGGGACCGAAGGGCAGTTCATGTTCCGCGACGGCTTCGCGCACGTTGAACCCTTCGTGCGCGGCCTGTTGAAAGCCGCTTCCGAACGCGCCGCCGCCAGGATGAGCGCCGAGTGATGGCGACCACCGAAGCCATCCGCAACGCCATCGCCGCGCGCCTGCTGACCGTGCCGGGCCTCGGCGTGCTGCATCTGTATGAGCGGTATGCGGTGAACGATAAGGACTTCAGGGCGCTGTTCATGTGGCAGCCGCCGACACCGGATGCGCCCCAGGAGCTGCGCGGCTGGTTCATCCGCCGCTTGGCACGGCGGACGGTCGAGGAAAGCAGCACCTCCGACCAGGTGTTCACCGACTGGCAGATTCGCGGCTTCGTCGCGCTCGAGGACGCCAAGGCCAGCGAGCTGGTGGCGGATGCGATCACGGATCGCATCATCGCCGCCATCAAGGCGGACCTGTCGCTTGGCGGCCTGCTGGACGGCAAGGCGCCGGCGCCGCGTTCAATCGGTGCGCAACTGGTCGAAAGCGGCCCGTTCAAGTTCGGCGGGGTGGTGTGCCACGGCATCCGCCTGAACTGGACCACCGCGCATATGGAGTACGACGCGCCCGAGCCGGGCGATGTCGTCGGCGACTTCCGCATCTTCCACGCCAATTGGGACATCCCGCCGCACGGCAACGTGCTGGCGCCGCTGCCGGCCGACGACACGGCCGATGCCACCGATCACATCGTCATCCCGGAGTGACCGCACCATGGCCGTCGCCTTCAACCTGATCCCGATCGACCTCCGCACGCCGGGCACCTATATCGAGGTGGACAACAGCCAGGCCGTCCGCGGCCTGTCCATCCTGCCGCCGCGCGTGCTGATCATCGGGCAGAAGCTCGCCACCGGCAGCGCACCCGTGAACACCATGCGACTGATCAGCGACGTGGCGCAGGTGGACGGGCTGTTCGGCCGTGCCTCGCAGCTCGCCGCCATGTGCTGGGCCTTCCGGGGGGCGAACCCCACCAGCGAGCTGTGGGCGATGCCGGTGGTGGACCTGGTCGCCGGGGTCGCGGCCACGAACACCGTTGTATTTGCCGGCACCGCTACGGCGCCCGGCACGCAAGCCCTGTATGTCGGCGGCCGGCGCATCCGCACGCCGGTGACGCTGGGCATGACGGCCGCGCAGCTCGCCACGGCCGTTGCAGCCGCGGTGAACGCGGATGCCGATGCGGCGGTCACGGCCAGCGCCGCCACGGCCACGGTGACGCTGACGGCCAAGCACAAGGGCCTGTGCGGCAACGATATCGACGTGCGCGCCGCCTACTACAGCGACGACGCGCAGCCCGCCGGCATCACCGTCACCGTCAATCCGATGGCGGGCGGCACCGGCAATCCGGACATCGCGCCGGCGCTGGCGGCGGTGGGGGACGAATGGTTCACGGACATCATCGTGCCGTGGAACGATGCGGCCAATCTGACCGCGCTGGGGGATGACCTGGTGGCGCGGTTCGGGCCGCTGCGGATGGTGGACTGCCACGGCTGGCGCGCGACCTCCAACACCCATTCCAACCTGGTCGCCGCGATGGCTGCGCGCAACTGCCCGCACATCTCGCCGCAGGGATGGGAAGGCTCGCCCACCCCGCCCTGGATCACGGCATCGGCGCTGGCCAGCGTGTGCATCGCTGCGCTGGCAATCGACCCTGCGCGGCCGGTGCAGACGCTGCTGGTTCCGGGCGTCATGCCGCCAGCGGCGGAAAAGCGCTTCACGCGGGCGCAGCGCAACACCCTGCTGTTCAACGGCATCTCGACGCTGACGGTGGATGCCGGCGGCAACGTCGTGGTGGAACGTGTCGTCACCGAGTACCGGCAGACGAGCGCCGGCGCGGCCGATACCTCCTATCTGAACGTCGAGACGGTGAAGACCGTTACCTATCTGCGGTACGACGTGCGCACCTTCTTTTCGCGAAAGTATCCCCGCCACAAGCTGGCAGCGGACGGCACGCGCTTCGGTGCGGGCCAGCCGGTGATGACACCGAAGCTCGCCAAGGCGGAGCTGGTGGCGCGCTTTGAGCAATGGGAGGAAGCCGGCCTGGTGCAGGACCGCGCCGCCTTCATGCGCGACGTGGTCACCGAGATCTCGGGCACCGATCCCGACCGGTTGAACGCCCTGATCCCGCCCACCGTCATCAACCAGCTCCGCGTCTTCGCCGGGCTGCTCCAGTTCCGCCTGTAAGGAGGGGAAGCCATGGCGAACCGCGCCGGCAAGATCACGCTCAAGACCGATGGCATGGTGCTCGATGCCAAGGGGTCGTTCACCTACAACATCGGCGAAGAGAAGCGCACGGCAATCGTCGGCGCGGATCGCGTGCATGGGTACTACACCCAGCCGCAGGTGCCTTTCATCGAAGGCATCATCACCGATGACGCGGCGCTTGATCTTGGCGCGCTGCTGCGCGGCAAAGACCTGACGGCCACGCTCGATCTTGCCAACGGCAAGACCATCGTCCTGCGCCAAGCCTGGTACGCCGGCGAGGGCAACGTGACGACCGAGCAAGGCGAGATCAGCGCGCGCTGGGAAGGGCTTTCGGCAACGGAGATTGCGGCATGAGCGACGACACCCCGCGGACGGACGAACAGCGGCGCATCGTGGAGATGTGGGGCGAGGGTTTCGCGCGCCTCGCCGGGCATGCACGGATCGAGTTCGGCGACGGCGATATCCGGGTAGCGCTTTGGCGCCCGATCAAGGTGGGCGGCGAGAGCACCGAAGAGCTGCGCATCGTGGAACCGACCATTGACCAGCTCCAGCAGCTCGACCGCGTCCAGGGCGAGATGGGCAAGGTCCGCCGCCTGCTGATGCAGGCCGCCGGCCTGACCGAGAAGGAGGCCGGCACGATCGGCCTTCGCGACATGGGCCTGTTCGGGATGATCATGGAGGCTTTTTCCGAAACCGCCCGAGCAACTGGCGCGTAGCTCTGGCGGACCTGGCGGCGGCCTGGCACTGGCCGCCGTCGGAACTGATGGCGCTGACCCCGCGCGAGGCACTGGCCTGGCACGACGAATTGCGGAGGCGGGCAGAAGATGGCTGAGAACCGCGGCGCCATCCGCGTTGTCATTGAAGCGGTGGACCGGGCCACGGCCCCGATCCGCCGCCTCGGCACCGGCATCCGCGGCCTGCTCCGCGGGTTGGAGCTGGAGAAGGCCAGGGAACAGATCGGGCGCGTTGCCCGTGGCTTCGTGGATGTCGCCAAGGCAGCGACCGCCATGGCAGGCAAGATCGTGGCGGCGGGGAGCGCTGCCGCCATCGCGCTCGGGGCCATCACGCGCGGGGTCGCGGAGACCACGGCGGCGCAGACGCGATCCGCCCGCGCCGTCAACATGTCGCTCGCATCCTTCCAGGGCCTGGCGCATGCGGCCCAACTGGTGGGCGGCAGCTCGGATGAGATGGGCGCGGCTCTGAGTAGCCTCCAGGGCAAGGCGCTGGAGGCGGCACGCGGGAATGGCGAGCTGCGGCGCGCCTTCCGGCTGATGGGCGTTCAGATACGCGATGCGCGGGGCCAGATGCGGCCCACCGCTGACATCATGGACGATGTCGCGGACGCATTCGCGCGCGTGCCGGACAGCGCACGCCGCACCGAAGCGGCGATGATCCTGTTCGGGGAGGCCGCCATTGGACTGCTGCCGCTGCTGCGGCGCGGCGCTGCCGGGATGCAGGAGGCGCGGGAGGATGCGCGGCGCCTCGGCCTGACCATGACGCAGGCCGAACAGCAATCCCTGGCCGGCTTCAGCCGCGGTATGGTCCGTGTCAGGGGGAGCATCCTCGGCGTGCAGAACGCCATCGCGACGCGCCTCGCGCCCATCATCACACCGCTGCTGAACGATTGGGCCGACTGGATCGCGGCCAACCGCGAGCTGATCGCGACGAAGATAGAAGAATACATCCGCGCCATCCCCGGCGTGATCGCCGAGCTGCGCGCCGAGGCCGAGAGCCTGTGGGAGAAGCTGCGGCCCATCGTCACCCTGTTTGGCGACCTCGTGACTGGTATCGGCCCGCTGCACGCCGCCCTGGGCGGGTTGTTCCTCCTGCTGGGTGGCGCCGGCCTGATCTCTTCCATCGTGAGCCTCGGTTCGGCCATAGCCGGCCTCGGCGCGGCCCTGCTTGCCAATCCCATCGGCGCTGCGGCCCTGGTGATCGCAGGCGCCGCATACCTGATCTATCGCAATTGGGATGAGATCGTCGATTTCTTTCAGGGCATCTGGGACGGGGTTAAGGACGCGTTCAACCGCTTCCTGAATTCCGACCAGGTGCAGTTGTGGGGCCGCATCTTCGGGGCTGCCGCGCGCGGCATCATGGCCGCATGGCGTCCCGTTCGCGAGTTCTTCGATTGGGTCGTGGACGGCATTGCCGAAGCCTTCGAGTGGGTGTGGGAGAAGATCAAGCCAATCGTGGACGCGATCGAGGCAGCCGCCCGCTTCGCGCGCTCTTTGGAGCGGACGGGTTCCGGGTCTGACCCGCAGCGTCAGCAGCAGCAGAGGGCGAACGAGAGCGGGCGCGGGGCTGCGATGGGCGATAGTATGTGGGGGCCGATGATCGACCCCGACACGGGCGAGGAAGCATTTCCGAACCGCGTCCAGCGGCCTGACCGCGGCCGGCCCGGCCAGCCGCCCCCGCCGCCGGCGCCGGTCGCGCCGCCCTCCGCGCCCCCGGTGCAGCCCGTAC
>NZ_JAAEDI010000012.1 GCF_018129025.1 Neoroseomonas terrae
GGCCGAACGTGGGCGGCGGCGGCAGGGCCGGTGGCGACGGTGCCGCCCGGCCCGGCGGCGGTGCACGGCCTCCTGGCGGGAACCGTCCTTCGGCCGGTGCGGCGGGTCAGCGGCCCGCCGTGACGCAGAGGCCAAGCGGTCGCCCGCAGGCCACGCCGGCGCGGACGCACCAGCCGCAGGGCTTCCAGGGCATGGGCAGCGGCGGGCGGGACCGTGCCGCCGCGCATCGTGGCGCCGCCAGCCGGCAGGGCATGGCGGCGCGAGGCGGCGGTGGGGGCGGACGGGCCCATGGTGGCGGGCGGCGGCGGTGAGGAGCAACGCGATGACCAGAATCGGCCTGATCGGCGGCCTCGCCGTCCTGTTCGCCGCCCAGCCCGCGGCAGCCCAGCCCGCCCCGAGCGCCGAGGCCCCGGCCGAGGCGCGCCCCGCCGCGCAGCGCCCCATACCGCCGGCCAGCTTCCGCACGCCGGAACAGGGCTTTGCTGCCCTCGTCGCCGCACTGCGCGCACCGGGCAATGCGCAGGCGCTGCGCGTGCTCGGCACGGCCGGGACGCGGCTGATCCGTTCCGGTGACCCGGTCGAGGACCGCATGGCGCGGCAACGCTTCCTCGCCGCCTATGACGAGAAGGCCGAGATCCTGCGGCCCGGCCCCGACCGCGCCGAGTTGCAGGTCGGCGATGACGGCTGGCCGCTACCACTGGTGCTGGTCCGGCTCGGTGACGCCTGGCGCTTCGACACCGCCGCCGCGACACAGGAAATCGTCGACCGACGCATCGGCCGCAACGAACTCGACACCATCGACACGCTGCGGGAATTGGCGCGCGCGCAGGATGACTACGCCCGCACGGCCGGCCGGTCCGGCGCGCTGCGGGCCTATGCGCGGCGCTTCTTCTCGACGCCCGGGCAGCATGACGGGCTGTACTGGGAAAGCGCGCCCGGCGAGCCGGACAGCCCGCTCGGGCCGCTTTTCGCGGCCGCGAGCGCGGGCGGCTATGCGCGCAGCCGCGGCGACACGCCGCAGCCCTTCCATGGCTACCTGTTCCGCATGCTGGAATCGCAGGGCGCCGCCGCGGCGGGCGGCGCGACGGATTACGTCGTGAACGGGCGGATGATCGGCGGCTTCGCGGCCATCGCCTGGCCGGCGCAGTACGGCGTGTCCGGCATCAAGACCTTCATGGTCAGCTACCACGGCGAGGTGTGGGAGCGGGATCTGGGTCCGGAGACGGCGAGAGCGGCCGCGCGGATCGCCAGCTTCGACCCTGGCGACGGCTGGACACGGGTGGCGGAGTAGGACGGCAGATCTCCTCGTACATGCGCCGGCGCGGCACCGATGTTCGACCGGTGCCGTGTCAGTAGCTCATCGTCACGAGGATCGTGTCGAGATAGGCGCCGGGCCGCACCACCTGGCGCGCAGGGACGCGCCCATAGATCGTGAGCGTGCGCACGCAGGCGAGCAGGCAGCTTCCGGGCACCGTCACCGTGCCGCCCGTCCCGTCACCCCAGATCGTGGTGCGGGCAGCGGTCGTATAGAGCTGGTAGCTCAGCAGGGTGGGCCCGTTCGCCATGCGCCGGGCCGCCACGCTGCCGCCGCCCGGCCCCAGGGTGACCGTGTAGTTGCCGATGGCGAGCAGGCAGGAAAGCGTGATGCTGCCCGTGGAATCGAGAGATGTGGCGGCAAAGGGCTGATAGGTCGCGAAGGTGACCGGCACCGCCGTGACCGAGCATTGCGCGCGCGCGGCGACCGGCAGGGCCATCAGGAAAGCGGCGGCGGTCAGCACACGCTTCATGGCGCTTCATCCTGGCAGGTCAGTGGCCCGATGGTCGGGATGTCCCCGGCCACCGGCCGGTAGGTGAAACGGGCGATGCAGCGGCGGCCGCTCGGCGCATCGACCGTCACGACATGCTCGATCGGGTCCAGGCCCTGCAGGAACGCTTCCCCGTCATAACCCACCGGCACACGCGCACCGCCCTGCACGGAGGCGATGCTGCCGACCGGCAGCGGATCGCCGGCCCCGTCCACGAGCCGGAGCAGCGCCCCCTGGCTCGCCTGGAGCGGGAACTCCAGCAGGATCCCCGACCGGTCCTGCGGCCGCACCTCACGCGAGGTGTAAGGCAGGACGGCGTCGGGCGGCACGTCGGTCGGGTCGATCCCGATGCGGTTCACGTCGTAAGATCGCAGGTCGGGCACGATGATCCGGCCGCCGGAGCCGGTCCGTCCGACGAGGCGGTTCTCGCTCGTCACCCGCACGCCGCCGACGCCGCCGGTGTCCACCACGGCGAAGCTGTCGTTGATGACGTTGGAGGCGAAGACGCTGCCATCCACGAAGGACAGCGCACCTTGCGCCTGCGCCCGCACCGCCACCTGGTCATCGCTGCGGTCGACGCCCACGCCCACCTCGCCCCAGGGCGAGCGGTACTGCACGTCGGCGAAGGCACGGTCGACATAGCCGGCCGAGGCGTAGGCCTGGTAGCCCCACTGGTCGACTTCCACCGGTGTCTGCGACGCCTGCACCTGCCCGTAGGCGCGGCCGTCATTCGCACCGCCGGCGACGCTCGCCGAGCTGCGCGGGCCGAGGGGAACGGCGATGCCGGCGAGGAAACCCGAGCCGCCGCCACGCGCGAAGTCCCGGAAACCGGTCGCGTAGACGGTGAAGTCGCCGACACGGACATTGTAGCTTGCCGAGACGACATGCGCGTTCTGCGCCGGCTGCACGAGCACCTGGCCGGCCTGGTCCTGCACCTGTCCATTCACCACCACCGTTCCCGGCGGCGCGTAGAAGCGGATCGGCAGCGGTGCCTCGTCGCGCTCGATGCCCGCATAGGCGATGCCGAGCGATCCGTAGCGACCGAGGGAGAGACCGACGCTCGCATTGATCTGCCGCCGGGGCACCGGATCGCCGTTCAGCGAGGCGATGTCGCGAAAGTTGCGGTCGGCGAAGATCGCCGAGATGCCGAAGCTCAGCCGCGGCGCGATGCGCTGGATGCCGATGCCGATCTGAGTGCCCGTCTGGCCCATCGCCGTGCTGGCTGCAGCCGAGATGTTCAGGACGCCGAGATTGCCGACATTGATCACGAAGCCGCCGCCGCCCATCGCGAAGTCCGACCCGCCCTCGGCATGGCCTTCGAGCGTCAGCATCTCCGACACGCCGCGGCGGTAGGTCGCGGCACCGACGACCTCGCCATAGTCGTCGCTCTCGACGCTCCAGTTCAGGCGCAGGGCGCCGACCTCGAACGAGTAGGTCGACAGGCCAGGGGCAAGCAGGGCCGAACTGGCATAGAAGGGCAGCGTCGTGACGACCTGCTGGCCGAGCGCATTGGTGACGGTCATGGCGACCGTACCCGCCCCCGTCACGACCGGCAGTTGCGGGATCTCGAACGGGCCGGGCTGCACCTCCCGCGACAGGAGGGCGACGCCGTTCACCAGGACATCGACAGTGGACGGCACGGCAGCGGTACCGCCGACAGCCGGAAGCGGGAAGGTGACGAGATCTGGCCGAAGCGCGAAGTTCGACGTGATCTGCGCGCCACCCATGCGGATCGGACGCGTCCAGCTCAGCCCACCGGAGATGAAGTCGCCCACGCGGTACTGCCGCATCGCAGCGGGGTCGGAGTAGGTATAGGTGGAGTCGAGCCGGATCGCGCGGTTCGCGTCGAAGCCGCCATAGCCGTTTCCGGTGGAACCGAGCATCCCGGAGCTGAGCACGCCCCAGCGCGAGAAGATGCGGCCGTCGAGCAGCCCCGTGACCGTGTTCGACCCATCCACCGACACCGCGGCGACATCGTAGTTGATCGTCGCACCAACGGCGCTGGCATAGACGCCATCCGGTCCATCCGTGACGCCGGTCCTCAGAAGCGCGGGCAGCAGGCTTTCGTTGCGCGCCGTCGCGTGCAGCGCCTGGCCGGGTTGATCGAGCCGCCAGGTGATGCCGGAAAGCTCGGCCAGCGGCACAAGGCCGTCCGCCTGCGGCTGGACGCCGTCAGGCACGCGGAAGCCGAGGCCGCGCAGTTCTTCCGGCCGGGCCAGCAGAGCGCCGTCGCGATAGGTGAACTCACCGATCTTGCCGATGGAAACGCCGTTGACCATCACCTCGAGCAGAAGGGTCTGGTCCTGGGCCCTCGCGTCGCGGTGCAGCGCCAGCGAGAGCAACGCCGCGATCAGGAGCGAGACGAGCGCGGTTGCCGCAGAGCCATGTGCCTCAACGACCCGCATTCACGGCAACGGCCTGGTCGATCGGCCCCGCATCGGATTGGGCGGACAGGCGCACGCTGCCGCCGGACAGCGACCGACCCGGGATCAGCAACGGCCAGCGCCGCGTCCCGCCCGCAAGGATGTAGGGCAGCGCATCACCGCCCAGCCGGATGCCGGAGCGGCCGGCGAGTGAAATGTCGCGGACCGATTCGTGCCGCGTGCCGTCATTGACGGCGACAAGGAAGGCGCGGCCGCCTTCGTTGTCGATGCGCCAGCGAAGCCTTGGAGCGATCGGGCGGTTGGGTGGCGCCGCAAAGATGGGGATCGACAGGCGCACGGCGATGCGGACCATGCCCGGGGTCGCGGTGCCCGGAATCTGGTCGAGCAGGATGCGGTAGCTCGCCTCCTTATCCTGGGCCGGTCGGCGTAGGACGACGCGGACCACTTGGCTTGCCCCCGCCGCGATGGTGCCGAGCGGCGGGCTGACCAGCAGGTCCTGCGTCGGGCTCAGCTCGTTGTCGCCGGCGGGTTGCGACCAAGTGTAGGCGCGGACCTGGAACGAGCTTTCGTCGGCGCCTTGGTTGATGACGGTCAGAACGGCCGTCATCTGGCCCGGCGCCATCCGGATGTTCACGGGCAGGACGGTAAGTGACTGCGCCCTGGCCGGCCGCGCGGCGCAGGCAACCAGCGCTGTCCCCAGCGCCGCCGCCAGCCGCCGCGTGACCGGCGCGCCCATTCAGAAGGAGACCGTCGCCGTTATGGTATCGACATAGGCGCCCGGGGCGACGAACTGGCCGGCCGGCACGCGGCCATAGACGGTAAGGGCCTGGGCGCTGCCGGTGCCGGTGCCGGCGACGGTGTTGGTGCCGACGGTAGTGCCCCAGACCACCGTCCGCGCCGCGTCGCTGAACAGGCTGTAGCCGAGCAGGGCCGAGGCTGGCCCGGTCATGCTGCGTGTCGTGACGGTGGCGCCCGGCGCCGTGCCGGCATTGAGCGCAACATTGTAGGCCGTGGTGTTGGTGCAGGTGACGGAGATCGTCGTGGTCGCGTCCGTCTGCGTACCGGTGTAGGTCCCGAACGCCAATGGATTGGCGGTAATGAGACAGGTCGCTTGCACAGTAGCCGTGACTTGGAACGTGGTCGTTGCGGTTTGCGCGCGCGCAGGGGCGTACACGGCCGAACAAACGACCGCCGCGAGGGCAATGAAGATGGGTGCAGCGGACGCCGATTTATTCGGGCATGCCATGTTGATCTCTCACCTTTTGAGAACCGCACTGAAGTGGACCCCACGATTGGAGTCCGGTGGCTTACTGATTTCGTCGATACAACTTTAACGTGTGACTCGCCAGATTCACCACAACCTCGCAAGCCGCTAACGCATCACAAGTTGTTGGGATGCGTACGGCCACGGTTTCTTTACCGACGGCGGCTTACGGGATTGCTCCGGCGCAGTGCTTGTGGCGACGTCGTACCGGCAACCCGTCAGAAGCACCGCGATGATGACGATTGGCTCAGTTTCGGCTGGCGCCCGACGCCAATCGGGGATGCCGCCCCGGGGCGCGTGTCGACCACGCCGCCGACGGGCTCCCCGATCGGATTTGCGAACTTCGCCCTGCATCGGCGAAGGGTCCGGCCGCGGGTAGCGCAGACGTCAGCGTGCCAGGCTGCAGGCCTCGGCGGGCGCCGCGCTTCCCGCCGGCGCGTCGCAGCCACGCCGGGTACCTGATGGCTGCCCGACACCTGTTCTCGCCTGCGTCGCAGGCGGCGTTCGTGCGGCGCCGCGCCGCGCCGACGTTGTCGGCCCGATAGCGTGGGGCACATAGGCGCCCACGCCGAAACCACCCTGTGCGACCCCCTGGGCGCGGCTGCCGCCGGGGGTCAGCATCAGCGGCAGTCCGATCGCCAACCAGGCCAGCCTCGACCGGAGCACGATGGTGTCCCTTTTGCGTGAGCACCCATAGTGGCACGGAAAGGTTACCGGCGCATGAAGTCGCGTATCGAAACGATTCTCCGCGGCGGTACTCGCCGGATTCCGGCCCTTGGGCCCTACCCTTCAAGCCGCACGTTGGCCGCCTGCGCGACCTCCCGCCACTTCGCGATCTCCGATCGGATGAACGCCGCGCATTCCTCCGGCGTCTGCGGGTCGGCCACGGCCCCCATCTGGGTGATGCGCGCATTGATCCCCGGGTCGCGCAGCACGGCGACGACGTCGGCGTTGATCTTCCGTACGACCTCGGCCGGCGTGCCGGTGGGGGCGACAAGCGCGCTCCAGCCCGCCGCGGCATAGCCTGGCACCAGGGTCTCGGCGATCGTCGGCACCTCGGGAAGCTGTGGCACGCGCTGCGCGGAACACAGCGCGATCGGCTTCACGCGGCCCTCGCGGATATGCGGCAGGGAGGAGGCGACGGAATCCGTCATCAGCTTCACGTTGCCGGCGATGACGTCGGCAATGCCGGGGCCCGAGCCGCGGTAATGCACGATGTTGAAGCGGATGTTGGCGCGCAGCATCAGCAGTTCGGCCGCCATGTGCTGGCTGGTGGCCGGGCCGGCGGAGGCCATGTTGATCGTGCCCGGTGCCGCCCGCGCGGCCGCGGCCAGTTCCTGCATCGTGTTGTAGGGTAGCGACGGATGGGCCACGAGCAGCAGCGGCACCATCGCGACGTTCGAGATGCCGACGAAATCCTTCTCCGCGTCGTAGGGCAGGCGCGGCAGGACGGAGGGGTTCACGCCGAGCGGCCCGGACGACCCCGCAATCAGCGTGTACCCGTCGGCGGGCGAGCGCGCCCCGGCTTCCATGGCAGGCACGGAAGCCCCGCCGCCCCGGTTCTCCACCACCACACGCTGCGGCCAGCGCCTGGACAGTTCATCCGCGACCAGGCGCGTCAGAATGTCGGCGGCCTGTCCCGGTGGGAACGGCACGATGATCTTGACCGGACGGCTGGGCCAATCGGCCTGCGCCTGCGCCACGACGGGCAGCAGCGGCAGGCTGGCGGCGCCGAGCAGCGCCCGGCGGCGAATGGTGTTGTTCATGCGGATTCCTCCCGAAACGAAGGCATCCTATCCGCGGGGCAGCGCATCATCCAACCGGGCCTGCTCGCGCCGCAGCGTGTCACGGCGGCGCTGCGCTGCGCGGCGGTCGCGCAGGATGCCGACCACCTTCTCCGCGGCGCGGCTGCGGGCCAGGGCGTCGCGCTCGGCCTCCTCGGCCGCCTCGGCGCTGGCCAGCGCAGCGCGCTGCGCCTGGCGCGCCGCCAGCCCATGGGCGAGGAAGGCGCCATAGGTGATGGGCAGGCCGCCGGGTTGCTCGGCGCGCAGCGCGGCGTCGGCGGCCTCCGCGGCGCGCTGCTGTGCGACTGTCGCGCTGCGGGCCTCGGCGAGGCGGCGCTGCGCGGCGCCGACCTCGATGCAACGGAGCCGGGCCAGGATGTCGAGAGGATGGCGGGACATGGCGCCGCCGATCCTGCCATCCGATGCTTACCACCGGGTTGAAGGTGCGCCGGGCGACGTGGAACAGTCCGGGCAACCAAATCCCCGAGGAAGTGCCATGCCCCTGCCCTCCAATACGCACCGCATCGCGGTCCTGCCCGGCGACGGCATCGGCACGGAGGTGACGGCGGCGACGCTCGCCGTGCTCGAGCCGCTGTCGAAGCGCCACGGCATTGGCCTCGCCTTCGAGGAACTGCGCGCCGGTGCCTTCTGCTATCGCGACACCGGCACGGCGATGAGCGAGGAGACCTTCGAGCGCGCATCGAAGGCCGATGCCATCCTGCTCGGCGCGATGGGCTGGCCGGAAATCCGTGCGAAGGACGGCACCGAGATCGCGCCGCAGCTCGACCTGCGCTTCCGGCTGAACCTGTATGCTGGCGTCAGGCCGTTCCGCGCGCTGCCGGGCGTGCCGGTCGCGCTCGCCGATCCGCGGGCGCGCGACATCGACCTCGTGATCGTGCGGGAGAGCACGGAAGGGCTGTTCTTCTCCCGCGACCGCGGCATCGTCACGCACGACATGGCGGAGGAGACGCTGCGCATCACGCGCGGCGTGACGGAGAAGCTGGCGCGCTTCTCCTTCGGCCTGGCGCAGCAGCGCGCCGGGCGCCGCGGGCGGCAGGGCACGGTCACGCTGGTCGACAAGGCGAACGTCTTCCGCGCCTTCGCCTTCATGCGCGGCATCTTCGCCGAGATTGCCGCGGACCACCCCGACGTCGCGCATGGCGCGCACTACGTCGATGCGATGGCGCTGGACCTCGTCCGCAAGCCCTGGACCTTCGACGTGCTGCCGACCGAGAACATGTTCGGCGACATCCTCTCCGACCTCGGCGCGGGGCTGGTCGGCGGGATGGGCTTCGCGCCGAGTGCGGATATCGGCGACGAGCACGCCGTGTTCCAGCCCGCGCACGGCACGGCGCCGGACATTGCGGGTAAGGGCCTCGCGAACCCCACGGCGACGATCCTCAGCGCCGCGATGATGCTGGACTGGCTGGCTGGCAAGGGCGCGGGCCAGGCCTATTCGGATGCGGCGGCCGAGCTGGATGCGGCAGTCGACGCAGCCTTCGCGCGCGGCCTGCGCACGGCCGATATCGGCGGCCGGGACGGCACGGCCGCCGCGGCCATGGCGATCGCGGCGCAACTACGGCGGTGACCGGCCCGGTCCCGGCGTCGCTACTCGCTGCGGGCGATATGCGGCAGGTAGGTCTGGATCACATAGACGAACACGGCCGTCGACCAGCCGATCATCATGATTCCGCTGGTTGCCGTCAGCGGCGCCAGCAGGCGGGTCCCGGCATCCTGCGCGATGTCCCCCAGACCAAGCGTCGTGTTCATGATGAAGGATGAATAGAAGGCATCGGCGAAGTTATCGACGGCCCCGAGGTAGACGTACAGGCTCGCCCAGATCGACACACCCGTCAGATGCGTGATGAACAGGACCGTATTGATCAGGACCAATACCAGGAAAATAAAAATGTAAGGCGACTTGATCAGTACGTGGTGCACCTTCCTGACGGAGCTGACGATGAAGATCGTCGCCACGAAATGAATTGCCATGGATAGGATCATGGCCATGAAGCCCACGCCCAGATGAAACACCATCATCGTCTCCTTGTACCTGGTGCGCGGGATCGCTGAGCCGCGACCGATCGTGGCCAGCGCCCGTCGTCCGGCCCCCGCCAGCCGGGTCGATAGCCGGGCGGCGGGCCTGCGGGAATGGTACCGGGGTCCTGGTTGCCCCTGCCCGCCCTGTCGCTATCCTTCGGCGCCATGGGGGAACGGCCATGCGCGTACTGATCGCCGGGGGAGGCATTGGCGGGCTGGCGGCAGCGCTGTCTCTGCACGCTGCCGGCATCGAGGCCGAGGTGTTCGAACAGGCCCCCGAGATCCGCCCGCTCGGCGTCGGCATCAACGTGTTGCCGCATGCGATGCGCGAACTCACGGAACTCGGGCTGCACCAGCGCGTCGCGGCCGCGGGCATCGTCACCCAGGAACTCGCCTATGCGAACCGGTTCGGCCAGATGATCTGGTCCGAACCGCGCGGCCGCTTCGCCGGGTACTCCTGGCCGCAGGTCTCCATCCATCGCGGCCGACTGCATCTGGAACTGCTGGCGGCGGCACGGGAGCGGCTCGGGGATGAGCGCATTCACCTCGACGCATCGATGCTGGGGTTCGAGCAGGATGATGCCGGCGTGACGCTCCGCCTGGCCGATGGGCGCAGTGCGCGGGGCGACGTGCTTGTCGCCGCCGATGGCATCCACTCCGTCGCCCGCAGCACCTTCTACCCGGATGAAGGGCCGCCGATCTGGAAGGGGCCGATCCTCTGGCGTGCCACCAGCATCGCCGCGCCGTTCCTGACCGGTGCCACCATGGTCGGCATCGGCAATCGCGACGTGAAGTTCGTCGTCTACCCGATCGCCGACGCGCCGGATGGCCGCAAGCTGACCAACTGGATCGCCGAGATCCGCGTCCCCGCCGACCAGACCTGGAAGCGGGAGGACTGGAATCGCCCCGGGAGGATCGAGGATTTCCTCTACGCCTTCGAGGAATGGCGCTTTCCGTGGCTCGACGTGCCGGCGCTGATCCGCTCCGCGCAGGCGGTTTATGAATTCCCGATGGTCGATCGCGACCCGCTGCCGCGCTGGACGCATGGGCGCGTCACGCTGCTCGGCGATGCGGCGCATCCGCTCTATCCGATCGGGTCGAATGGTGCGTCGCAGGCGATCCTCGATGCGCGCACCCTGGCGCTGACACTCGCGACCGGCGCTGACGCCGTCGCGGGACTCAACGACTATGAGGCGATCCGCCGACCGGCCACGGCCGCGCTGGTGGCCGCGACGCGCGGCGACGGGCCGGATGTCGTGCTCGACATCGCCGAGGCGCGCGCGCCGCGTGGCTTCGACGACATCGACACCGTCTTTCCCCATGCCGAGCGCGCCGAGATCGCCGCGCATTACAAGCGCCTCGCCGGCTTCGAGCCCGCGACGCTCAACGCCCGCCCCAGCCTGAACCCGCCGAGGAGAGCCGCATGAGCCAGCACTACCTTCCCGTCCGCGAGGAATGGCTCGCCGCGCGGCAGGAGGAGATCCTCGATCCCGGCCAGCGCATCGTCGATCCGCACCATCACCTGTGGGAACGGCCGGGCTGGCGTTACCGGCTCGACGACATCCTCGCCGATATCCGCACGGGGCATGACGTGCGGGCGACCGTGCTGGTGCAGGCGCGCGCCTTCCACCGCGCCGACGGGCCGGAGGAGCTGCGCCCGGTCGGCGAGACGCAATACGCCGCCGGCGTCGCCGCCATGTGCGAAAGCGGCGGCTATGGCGATGTCCGCGTCTGCGCCGGCATCGTCGGCTTCGCCGACCTCACGCGCGGCACGGCGGCGGGAGCGGTGCTGGATGCGCATCTCGCCGCCGGCAACGGCCGCTTCCGCGGCATCCGCCACATCGCCACCTGGGACCCCGATCCCGAGATGCTGAACCCGGCCTACACCCCGTCAGAGCACATGCTGGACAGCGACGGTTTCCGCGCCGGCATCGCCGAACTGGCGCGCCGCGGCCTGTCTTTCGATTCCTGGATGTATTTCCACCAGATCCCGAAGCTGACCGCCCTCGCCCGCGCCTTCCCCGAGGTGCCGATGGTGCTGAACCACTGCGGCGGAATCCTCGGCATCGGGCGCTACGCCAAGATGCGCGACGAGGTCTTCGCGACCTGGTCGGCGAACATGCGCGACCTCGCCACCTGCCCCAACGTCATGGTGAAGGTGGGCGGGCTCGGCATGCGCCTGCCGGGCTTCGGGCTGGAAGGCGAGCCGATCGCGCCTTCCTCCGAGACCCTCGCCGCCGCCTGGAAGCCTTGGATGGAGCCGATCATCGAGGTGTTCGGCGTGTCCCGCTGCATGTTCGAGAGCAACTTCCCGGTGGACAAGGGCGGCTATGGCTACGCCGCCGGCTGGAACGCCTTCAAGCGGCTGGCCGCCGGCGCCGGCGCGGAGGAGAAGGCCGACCTGTTCTGGCGTTCCGCGACGCGCTTCTACCGCCTGCCCTGACCCGGCGTCGCCTCGACTTCATCGTTCTGTCATCCGCCGAACCCGGTGCCCGTGCGATGGCGCCGCGTCCAACGCGAGGGAGCCGATGCCGATGCAGCCCGTGACCCGCCTGACCGGCCGAACGCCGTGACCCGCGTTATCATGGTCGCGCTCGACGGGCTGCGGCCGGACATGGTGGACGCCACCGCGACCCCGAACCTCTTCGCCCTTGCGGCGGAGGGCACGCGCTTCGCCAATGCGCGCAGCGTCTTCCCCTCCGAGACGCGCGTCGCCACCCCTTCCCTGATCACCGGCTGCAGGCCCGGCGGCCACGGCATGGTGGCGAACACGCTGTTCGACGCGTCCGTGGCGCCCGACCGGCTGCTCCGCACCAAGCTCGTCGAGGACGTGCTGGCCATGGCCGCCGGCGGCGAGACGCCGCTCCAGCGCAGCAGCCTGGCGGAGCGAATGTCGCCCTTCGGCCTGCGCTTCGCCCTGGTCAGCGCCGGCACTGCCGGTGCCGCGAGGCTGCTGCACCCCGCCGCCGACCGGCTGGGGGCGTTCCGCTGGAACGTCGAGGACATCGACGGCGATGCCGCTGCAGAGGTCCGCGAGGCGCTCGGCGCCACGCCCGATGCTGCCGTGCCCAACATCCCGCGCGTCGATTTCGCCGGCCGCGTGCTCATCGAGCACGTCCTGCCCCACCACCGACCCGACGTCGCCCTGCTGTGGCTGTCCGAGCCCGACGTGTCCTTCCACTGGGGCGGGCTGCGCGCACCACACACACAGCAGGCACTGCGCGCCGCCGACGCGGTGCTCGGCCGTGTGCGCGCCTGGCGGGACGCGCAGCCGGACGCCACCGACATCGCCATCATCGTCCTGTCCGACCATGGCCATGTCACCGGGCGGGGCAAGCGCTGCCTGCGCACCGAGCTCCAGCAGGCCGGCTTTCGCGCCGGCACCGGCATGGGGGCCGATATCGACGTCGTCGTCGCGCCGGCCGCGGCGCCGGGGATCTGGCTGCGCGACCGGGGGCTGGCGCCGCAGATTGCTGACTTCCTCGCGACGCAGCCCTGGGCGGGTCCCCTGCTCGCCCGTGACCCCGCGATCCTGGCGGCCGGCCGCGCCCTTCCCCTGTCGCTGCTCGGCAGCGGCCACGCACGCAGCGCCGATCTGGTCGCGACTTTCGCGGGCTCGGAAGCGAATGACGAATGGGGGCTGCCCGGCACCGCGCCTTTCGATGCGCCCGACGTGCCCGAGGGCGGCGGGATGCACGGGGGACTGCACCGGTCGGAGCTGGCCACCGTGCTGGTGATGCAGGGCGGGCCGTTCCGCCGTGGCATCGTGGCGCAGGAACCCGCGGACCTGACGGACATCGTACCAACCGTGCTGCACGTGCTGGGCCTGCCCGCCGACGGCATGGAGGGGCGCGCGCTCCTGGCCGGTTTGCACGCGGCAGGGGATGCGGTGCCGGACCAGGAGACGGTCGAGTTGCCGGGCGGGTTCGCACTGGACGCCATGCGGGGGGCAAACGGCCGCTTCTATCCGACAGGGATGCGGCGCCTGTAGTTCCAACGGCTTGTTCCGGCGCCGGGGAGGCCCTGCCCCATCGGCGTGCACGAAGAAGGGCGCCGCCGCTTTCCGGACCTCGCTTCGCAAGGGGCGGTCGGCACCTGGCGTTGGCAAAGGAGTTATTCGGTCTCTCAAAGCATGCGTTCGGCGCTAGTCGGTGTTTCGACGCCATTCATGGTCTTGCTGCACGGCGCCAAGTGGCGGATTGCAACGGCCTTCGTGATTGCCTCCCTGCTTCCGTCGTCGAAGATCGGAGGGGCCCTGCCCCACCGAATCACCCCGCCAGGGGGTTAGACCCCCTGGACCGCAATCTGTTGGTATCGAGCGCGGCGGTTTCCGGCGCGCTTCGTGCGCAAGGGCGGGTTCCGACAGCAATTCCACCAGCGCCGCACCGCACCAGATTGAGGTTTGCAAAGGCCCTTCGGCCTTTGCTGGGGTGGCTTGGAGGGGCAAAGCCCCTCCAACTCTACGACGGCAGGATCGGTGCAAGCAGGCGAGGCATCACCGGGTGTCGAGCCCTGGCTGCAACAGGCACGTCACCCGCGGGGCAACACCCGGCACGCCTCATCTGCCGCCCGTGCCAGCAGGATCATCCGCCGCGCCGCGACCGCGCCGGCAGCCGTCTCGCCGGCGATCTGCTCGGCGAAGCGGCTGCTGAGCGCACCGCGCAGCACCGCTTCCACCGCGACATCAGTGGCGGCGACCGTCGCCGCGTCCAGCGCCACGCGGCGCAGCAGGGTGATGGTGCCGGCGATGCCCGGCCGGAACCCATGCAGCGCGGCCACCTGCCGCACCAACCGGATGCCTCGCCAGGAAAAGGCGAGCACGTCCAGTGCGGGGGATGGGCTGATGGCGGTCATCGCGAAGGCCTGGATCGCGGCGTTGCGGCCCAACGCCTCCGCCTCCCGCGCGATGGGGGCAAGGGTGGTCGCCTCGACCAGGGCGCGCGCGGCGTCGATCGGCATCTCGGCCAGGCCTTCGGCGCGGGCACGGCCTTCGGGCAGCCGCGCCTGCCAGTCCACCAGCGCTGCCTTCACTGCGGCGGCGTCGCCCCGCGCATGGGCCGCGCGCGCGCGGTCCACTGTGGCGAGGGCAAGATAGCTCCTGACCTCCCGCCCGATCGCGGCGAACACCAGACCGAAGCCGGCGACGGCGACAGCGAGCGTGACCCAGCCGAGCCAGGCGGCCTGTGCGAATTGTGCGGCGACGAAGTTCCCGGCTTCCAGCACCGAGAAGCCCAGCAGCAGCACGGCGAGGCCGATCCCGAGCAGGGACAGAGTCGACCACCCTCGATCGGCCGGCAACGGGGCGGCGACTGCGGCCTCCCAGCCGAAATCCAGCCGCTGCGCGGGCTTGCCTGGTTCCTCGATGATCACCCGCGGCGGGGGCGTGGCGGCATTCACAGCGCATCCCCCAGCAGCCGGGCGAGCAGCGCGTCCATGCCGAGATGCGGCACGCCGACGCTGCCGGCGGGGTCGAGCCGGGGCGGACGGAATTCGGGCATCCGGAAGAAGCCGGTCTGCCAGAAGGCGGGTTCGGGCGGTTTCATTGGCACCTCACCCGGATAGATGGTGGCGCCCCGGCCCTCATTCAAAAGGACGCCGCGCACGGCGGCGAAGGCTTGGCCTTCCAGCATCGCGACCGCGTCCTCGGTGCAGCGAATGGCGGCCAGGGCGTGGAATGAGGTGGCTGCGCCCGATGCCTCCGCCCGGCCGCGCGCGCCGAGCGCCAGATGCTCCAGCAACGCGGCCAGCGCATCCCGCGCGCGGGTCGGCACGTGGTCCGCCTTGGTCGCGGCGAAGGCCACGCGCGTCGGCGCGGCGCCGAGCATGCGTTCGAGCCAGTTGCCACCGGAGACCACCGCCGCGACGGCGGCGAGCGCCTCGGCCGTATCCTCGAAGGCCTCCTGCCCGGCATGCAGCGCGCCGAGAACGTCCACCAGCACCACCTGGCGGTGGAAGCGCGTGAAGAAGGGATCGAGGAAGGCCGTCCGCTGATCCTCGAGATAGGCCGCGTAGCGGCGGGCGCACAGCGCCGCGAGGCCGCCCTGCGCGGTCGGCGGCAACGGGAAGAACCACAGCAGCGGCGCCTCGCCACGTGGGCCGGGGTTCAGGAAGCGACCGGGCTGGAGAAAGCGCAGGCCGTGATTGTCACGGCAGTCGCGCAGCGCGTCTCGATACAGGGTGAAGCCGCGCTTCGCGAGCGCGTCCTCGGCAGCGGCATCGCCTGGCAGGGCGTCGATGAAGGCGAGGAAGTCGCGTGCCGCCTCGGCCCGGATGCCCTGGCGCAATCGGGTGAGCGTCGCCGCCGACCAGGCCGCGTAGTCCTGGCGCAACATCGGCAGGTCGAGCAGCCACTCGCCGGGGTAGTCTAGCAGGTCGAGCGTGACGCGCCGCTCCGGCAGCAGCCCGCCCAGCGACGTGCGCCGCTCGACATCGATGGCGATAGAGAGCGTGGAAAAGTCCTCGGTGCGTTCGGGCCAATGGGGCGGGTCCGCGGCGAGTGCGCCGAGATGCGCCTCGGGGTCGAAGCGCGGGATGGTCTCGGTGCCGGCCGGAATGATGCGGACGCGCCGGATGCGGCCGCCCACGGCTTCATCCAGCGCGGGCAAGGTGCGCGCGCCGCGCCCGGCGGCCAGCAGGTTGGCGATCAGGGAGGTGAGGAAGACTGTCTTCCCGGCGCGCGACAGGCCGGTGACCGCGAGGCGCAGGCGCTCGCGGCCGACCAAAGCGCGGGCGGCGTCTTCGGTGGTGCCGACGACGCCGCGGATCAGGGCGAAGGGGTCCAAGCCCTACCGCTGGATCAGCTCGATCTTGTAGCCGTCCGGGTCCTCGACGAAGGCGATGATGGTGGTGCCGAACTTCACCGGCCCGGCCTCGCGCGTCACCTTGCCGCCGCCCGTGCGCACCTTCTCGCAGGCTCCGGCCACATCCGGCACGCCCACCGCGAGATGGCCGAAGGCAGTGCCCTGCTCATACTTCTCGACGCCGTAGTTGTAGGTCAGCTCGATCTCACCCTGGCCCTCGGCGTTGCCCTCGCCGTAGCCGAGGAAGGCGAGCGTGTACTTGCCGTCGGGCACGTCGCGGCGGCGCAGTTCCTTCATGCCGAGCAGGTCCGTGTAGAACTTCACGCTTCGGTCCAGGTCGCCGACGCGGATCATGGTGTGCAGGAAGCGGCCGGTGCTCATGCTGTCGTTCCTTCGCTGAAAGCGGCCGGATCGAAGGCGAGCAGGAAGATTCCCGCCGCTTCGGCCCGCGCGATGGTTGTCTCGCGATCCAGAAGGATGGTGCCGTTGGCCTCGAAGGCCAAGCCGCGAAGACCCGCCGAGGCCGCGTGATCGACGGTGCGCGGCCCGATGGTCGGCAGGTCCGCCAGGCGCGACTGGTCCGGCTTCACGCATTTTACCAGCACGCCGCCCGGCCCATCCCGATGCAGCGGGCCGGAGCGGTCCAGCATGGCGTCTGTGCCTTCGATCGCCTCCACCGCGAGGACCAGCCCCTGCTGCACCACGCACCCCTGCCCGACATCGGCGACGCCGAGGGCACGGCAGACCGCGATGCCGCGCCGGATGTCGGCGCGGGCGAGATCGTCGGGCTCGAGGCCGGCCAGGAGCGCCGCCGGTGGAAGCAGGTCGGCAAGGACCTGCTGGGCGCCGATCACCTCGAACCCATCCTCGGCCAGCACCTTCATGACGGCGCGCAGGATGGAATCATCCCCGGTGAAGGCTGCACGGCCGATCCGAGCCAGCAGCTTCAGGCCCGCTGCATCCGGCCGCAGCGACAGGACCGAGGGGCGCGATACGGTGCCAGCGAGCACCACCTGCCGCACGCCGTGTTCCTTCAGCCAGGCCAGCATCGTCGCGGCGAGGCCCCATCGGAAGGCGCGGGAAGGAAAGGCGGCGAACGTCGCGGCATCGCCATGGCCGTCCAGAACAGCCACGGCGACGGGGCGGCCGGAGGCGGCGACGGCCTCGGCGACGCGCAGCGGGAGCGTGCCGCCGCCGGCGATGATGCCGAGGGGCGTCATGGGGAGATCGGGGAGAGGATCTGCCACTCTCCAGGGCTCGGCCCTTCCTGATGGCACTGTCGCAGTTGGAGGGGCTTTGCCCCTCCAAGCCACCCCACCAAAGGCCGAAGGGCCTTTGGAAACCTTGATCTGGCACCGGGCGATGCGGGAGGGAACAATAACGGGCCCCGCTTCGACGCACAAAACGCGCCCGGAGGGGGGGATGTGATCATAATGCCCTGCGCCAACGAATTGCGGTCCAGGATGCCCAGCATCCTGGCGGGGTGGTTCGGAGGGGCAGAGCCCCTCCGATGATGCCGGCCCGGGGCGCTCTCACGCCCCGTCCCCGTTCTCCTCGTCCACCCCACCGAGTTCCGGCGCCGCCATCCGCCCAGGTCGCACGAGCTGCCGCCGCCGTGCGGGATCGCGCACGAAGCTGATGATCTCCATCACCAGCGGCTCATGGCCGAAGCGCTGCTCGGCGTCCGCGAGGCGACCGGCGAACTCGCCCGGTTCCTTGAACAACAGGCTGTGCACCAGCCGCAATGTACGGAGCTGGTCGCGCGACGCGCCGCGGCGCAGCAGCCCGATGCGGTTGAAGCCGACGAGCCGCGCGGGCAGGCCGAAGACGTAGCCGAAGGGCGGGATGTCGTTGGTCACGCCGGCGAGGCCCGAGACCATCGCCAGCCGGCCGACCCGCACGGTCTGGTGCACGGCGGCGCCGCCGCCGATGAAGGCGCCGGCATCGACATGCACATGCCCGCCGAGCATCACGTTGTTGGCCAGGATCACGCCGTCGCCGATCTCGCAGTCATGCGCGACATGGGCGGCGGCCATCAGCATGCAGTTGGCGCCGACCCTCGTGACGCCGCCGCCGCCGACACTGGCGCGATGGATCGTCGCGCCTTCGCGGATCAGCGTCCCGGCGCCGACCTCGCAGCGGGTCGGCTGGTCCTTGTACTTCAGGTCCTGCGGCGCCATGCCGATGGTGACGAAGGGAAACACCTTAACACCGGCGCCGAGACGGGTGTGCCCCTCGACCATGACATGCGCGATGAGCTCGACGCCGGCCTCGAGCACGACGTCAGGTCCGATCACGCAGCCCGGGCCGATACGGCAGCCCTCGCCGATGACTGCGCCTGCAGCAACCATCGCGGCGGGATGGATGTCAGTCATGTGGTCAGCGATCCAGGATCATGGCGGCGTAGGTCGCCTCGGCGACGATCTTGCCGTCGACCTTGGCCTCGGCCGCGAACTTCCAGATGTTGCCGCGCTGGCGCTGCTTCACGACCTCGACACGCATCTGGTCGCCGGGGACGACGGGCTTGCGGAACTTCGCGCTGTCCACGGTCATGAAATAGACGAGCTTGCCCGCCCAGTCCGGCCCGAGCGTCGTGACCACCAGCACGGCCGCCGTCTGCGCCATGCATTCGATGATCAGCACGCCGGGCATCACCGGCATGGTCGGGAAATGGCCCTGGAAGAAGTTCTCGTTGATCGTGACGTTCTTGATGCCGGTGCAGGATTCACCCAGCCGCATGTCCACCACGCGGTCCACCAGCAGGAAAGGGTAGCGGTGGGGGATCGCGTGCATGATCTGCGCGATGTCGAAGGCCTCGATCACGCGCGGCGCTTCTGCCGGCTTGTCGTTGTCGGTGGTCATGGCGTCCCGCCTGATGTTCCGTCCCGTTTGGTTGCGGCCAGTTGCCGAAGCTTGGCGAAGGCGCGCAGCGTCTCGCGCGCAGGCCACGCCGGGCTGCCGACGACGTCGGTCGCCGCGGGCACGTCGTTCATCACCCCCGCCTGCGCCCCGACGCGCGCCTTGTCGCCGATCGTGATGTGGCCGACCAGCCCCGCCTGCGCCGCGATCACGACAAAATCGCCGAGTTCCGCGGAGCCGGCTATCCCGGCCTGCGCGACGATAACGCAGCCTCGGCCCGTCTTCACGTTGTGGCCGATCTGGACAAGGTTATCGAGCCGTGTGCCCGGCCCCAGCACGGTGTCGCCGCCGGCGCCGCGATCGACGCAGGAGTTGGCGCCGATCTCCACGCCGTCGCCCAGGATGACGCGGCCGACCTGCGGGACCGTGACGTGCTCGCCGGTGCTGGTGGTGATGAAGCCGAAACCCTCGTTGCCGACCCGAGCGCCCTGCGCGAGCACAACGCGCGCACCGGCGATGCAGTGTTCCATCGAGGCCTGCGCGCGCAGCACCGAGCCAGGCCCGAGCACGCAGCCGGCACCGACGATCGCCTGCGGCCCGATGATGCAGCCTGCCCCGATCTCCGCCCCCGCGCCGATCACGGCGTGGGGGCCGATCTCCGTGCCCTCCCCGATGCGCGCATCGGGCGCGACGACGGCAGTCGGGTGGATGCCGGGGACGGGCGCCGGGCTCGGATGGAACAGCGCGGCAACGCGGGCATAGGCGAGCTGCGGCGTTTCCGTTACCAGGGCAAGGCAGCCCGCCGGCACGTCCTTCGCCGCAGCCGCGGAGACGAAGACGGCGCCGGCGCGCGTTTCCCGCAGCGCCGGCAACATCCGGCGACCTTCCAGGAAGGCGATCTCGGTCGGCCCCGCTTCGGCAAGCGATGCGACATCGGTGAACAGGCGCTCACCGTCGTCCACCGACAAGCCGGCGGCCATCGCGATGGCCGACAGGGCGATCGGCCCCTGAGCGGGGAAGAAGCGCGGATCCGCGCCCATCCCCGTCAGTTCCGCCGCTGGCCCTGGGCCGGCGCCTGCTGCCCCTGGCGCGGCGGGTTGGCCGGGCGCTGCTGGGCGGGCGCGGGGGTCTCGCCGGCCTCCGCCGGCAGCGTCACGTTGGGGATCATGCGGTTGAGCTGCGCCGCAACTTCCTCGGTCAGGTCGAAGGGCGGTTCGTTGAAGATCACGAGCGGGCGCGGCAGCACGAGGTTCACGCCACGGGTCGATGCGACCTGGCGGATGACGATGCCGAGTGCCTGCTCGATCTCGCGCAGCGCGCCCTGGGCGAGTTGCTCGATGTCGCGGGCACGGTCGCGCAGCACGCGCTGGCTGTCCGTGATGCGGTCCTGGAGGTCGCGCTCACGGTTGCGGAGCTGCTCGGGCGACAGGTTGGCGCGGTCATTGGCGAGGCGCTGCTGCTCGTCGCGCCAGCGCTGCTGCTCGCGCTGCAGGTCTTCGTTCAGGCGGCCGCGGCGCTGTTCGATCGCTTCCCGCACCTGGGTGAAGGCGGAGGACACGCGCTGGATCTCGGGCACATCCACGATGCCGATGACCGGCGCGGGCGGCGGCTGACCGGCTGCGAGCGGCGGCGGGGCCTGGGGCGGACGCTGAGCGGGCGCCTGGGCGGGGCGCTGGCCGCTCGGCTGCGCGGGGCGCTGCCCCTGCTGACCACCCTGCTGCTGGCCCGGCACGAACCACTGCTGATTCTGCTGCGCCGCGGCGGGAAAGGCGAGGAACATGGCCGCGAGCGCGGCCGGAAGGGTACGTGCCATGTCAGCTGTGATCCCGGATCAGAAACGGGTGCCGAAGCCGAGGCGGAAGACCTGCGTCTCGTCGTAGGACTTCTTCACCACGGCCTGGGCCAGGTCGATGTTGATGAGGCCGATCGGGCTGCGCCAGGACACGCCGAAGCCCACGCCAACGCGGGGGGAGGCGTCGTCGCGCACGCAGTTGGGCAGCGTGGCCGGGCAGCCGGAGTTATTCACATTCGTCGGCAGTTCGTAGTTTCCGCCGACATCGACGAAGACGCGGCCGACGAAGCCGAGTTCAGAGGGCAGCGGCAGCGGGAAGCGGAACTCCGCCGAGGAGGTCCAGATGATCTGGCCGCCAAGGGCGTCGTTGGTCGAGATGTCACGCGGGCCGGCGCCGCCCAGGGCGAAGCCGCGCAGGTTCTCGCCGCCGAGGAAGAACCGGTCGACGATGCGCGTGTCGCCGCCATTGTAGGGCAGCAGCCAGCCGCCGCCTGCGGCGAGCACCAGGACGTAGTCCGGGTCGCCCAGCATGCGCTCGAACGGGATGTAGTACTGGCCGTCGCCGCGCAGGCGGACATAGTAGACATCGCCGCCGAGACCCGCGAGATCGCCACCGCCGCGGATGACGTAGCCGTCGCGGGGTTCGATGCGGCTGTCGCGGCGGTCGTAGGTGATGGTGGTCGAGAGCTGGCTCAGCAGGGTCGAGCCGGCCTGTTCCTGGATGAAGCGCGAGGTGCTCGGGTCGACGTCGTAAAGCTCGCGATCCACCAGCGAGTAGGACCACGACTGACGCAGACGCTCGTTGATCTCGTAGCCCATGCGCAGCACGAAGCCGGCGCGGCGCTCATTGTAGCCGGAGGTAGACTGCAGGTCGCGCTGGACCAGGAAGACGTCGGTGCCGGCGGCGAGGTTGCGCTCGAGGAACTGCGGGTCGGTCACCGAGATGTCGACCTGGCTGCGGTACTGCGCGAGCGTCACGTTGATGCGGGCATCGATGCCGGTGCCGAGCAGGTTGCGCTCGCGGAGGCCCACGTCGGCGAGGAAGCCGGCATCCGTCGAGTAGCCGCCGCCGAGGGTGAACTCGCCGGTCGCCCGTTCCGCCACCTGGGTGTTCAGGATGACGCGGTCCGACGCCGAGCCCGGCGAGGAGTTGATCTGCACATCCGAGAAGAAGCCGAGGCTGCGGATGCGGTCGCGCGACCGGCGAACCTGCTGGGTGACCAGCGGATCGCCTTCGGCAAGGCGGAACTCGCGCCGAATGACGCGGTCGAGCGTACGCGTGTTGCCCGTGATCTCGATGCGCTCGACGAAGGCGCGCGGCCCCTCGGTGATCTCGAAGGTCAGATCGACCGTGCGCTGCTCGCGATGGCGCACGACGCGGGGCTCGACATTGGCGAAGGGGAAGCCGCGCGTGGCGAGCAGGTCGGTCAACAGGTTGTCGGCGCGGTCCACCGCGTCGCCATCGTACCACTCGCCGGGCGAGATCGGGATGTCGCGCTGCACCGAGGCGGGGTCGAGCCCGCGCAGGGTGCTGGTCACGTTCACCTCCCCGATGCGGTACCGCGGGCCTTCGTTGATCGTGTAGGTCAGGAAGAAGCCGCTGCGGTCAGGGGCGAGTTCCGCCGTCGCGCCCGTGATCTCCACGTCGGCATAGCCCTGGCGCAGGTAGAAGCGGCGCAGCAGCTCGCGGTCGAAGTTCAGCCGGTCGGGGTCGTAGGTGTCGGAGGTCGACAGGATCCGGTACCAGGCCTGCTCGCGCGTCGCGATGACCTCCTTCAGCCTGCTGTCTGAGTAGTCGGTGTTCCCGACGAAGTTGATGCGCGCGACCAGCGCCACTTCGCCCTCATTGATCTCGAAGACGACGTCCACGCGGTTCTGGTCGAGCTCGATGATCTTAGGTTCGACGGTGGCGCCGAAGCGGCCGCGGCGGGCGTAGATCTCGAGGATGCGCTGGCGGTCGGCCTGGGCGGCGGCGGGCGTGAAGACCGAGCGGGTGCGAAGCTGCACCTCATTGCGCAGGACATCGGTGGTGATGCGGCGGTTGCCCTCGAAGCCCACGCGGTTGACCAGCGGGTTCTCGACGACGTTGACGATGATGCGGCCGCCTTCGGGGCGGATGGTCACGTCGCGGAACAGGCCGGTCGCGAACAGCGCGCGCAGGCTGCGGTCGAGCGCATCGGGGTCGGCGGTGCCGCCGGGCTGGACCAGCATGTACGATCGGATGGTGTCCGCCTCGATGCGCTGGTTGCCCTGCACCTCGATCGCGGTCACGCGCCCGGGCGCCTGCGCCGAGGAGGGAAGCGCCACGAGCAACGCGGCGAGGACGAGGAGGAGGGTGCGCAGCCTGGTCAACGAATCGGCACCTGATCTTGTGGGCGGGCGAAGGCGGCGGACACTACCCGACGTCCCCGCCTTCCGTCACCCCTTGGCGCCGGATCGCGGCGGGAACAAGGCGGAACTGGCGGAAATGCCACGCCGTCCGTGGGCTGACGGCGGCATCGCCGGCCTCTCCGCCGACCCCTCGCCCGGCCCGCCCCACCACGGACCGCGGCGAAACCGCGATCCGGGCACCGCGCGCCCCGACCACCAGCCTCCCCCGGCGCGCCAGTACGCGGCGCGACGGCAAGGGGCCGCCGTCCGAGGGTCACCCAATAAGCGAGGTCACCCAGCGCACGACCCCAAGCTGGGTCAGGTCGTTCCACGTCGCCAGGATCATCAGCGTCGCCAGCAGGGCAAAGCCGCCGCGGAACGCATATTCCTGGGCGCGCGCGGTCAGCGGCCGGCCGCGGATCGCCTCGGCCGCGTAGAAGACGAGGTGCCCGCCGTCGAGAATCGGGATCGGGAACAGGTTGATCAGCGCCAGGTTGATCGACAGCAGCGCGATGAAGGTGACGAGGGACAGCACGCCCATATGGGCCACCTCCCCCGACATCTGGGCGATGCGCAGCGGGCCGCCGATCTCGTCGGCGCCGCGGCTGCCGGTGATCATCTGCCACACCCCGACAAGCGTCTGCCCGGACAGCGAGACCATGTGCGTCGTGCCCGACACCAGGGCGCTGAACGGGTCGAGCCGCTCGCGATCGATCGCGCCACCGGTCACGCCGAGCATCCCGCGGCCGTCCTCCGCCCGCGCGGCGGGGGTGGCGATGACCTTCACCTCGGCCTCGCCGCGACGGACCAGCACCTCCACGGGCTGGTTGGCGCGCGGCTGGATGTGGCGCTGCAGCTCGTCGAACCGCGCCACGCGCTCCCCGTCCAGTGCCAGGATGCGGTCACCCGGCTGCAGCCCGGCGCGGTCGGCGGCCGAGCCGGCGACCACGGTCTGGATCGCCGTGGACCCCACCGGCTGGCCGGCGGTCATGAAGATGCCGGCGAACAGCAGCGCGGCGAGGAGGAAATTGAAGATCGGGCCGGCAGCGACGACGATGGCGCGGTCGCCGACGCTCTTTTCATGGAACGCCTCGCCGGGGCGATAGCCGGCCTCGGGCGCACCCTCCGCTTCCCCTGCGTGTTCCATCCCGTGCATTTTCACGTAGCCGCCGAGCGGGATCCAGCCGACCCGCCACTCGCAGCCGCGCTTGTCGGTGCGCGTCCAGACCGCACGCCCGAAGCCGATCGAAAAGCGTTCCACATGCACGCCGCGCCAGCGGGCCGCGAGGTAGTGCCCCAGTTCGTGCACGAAGATCAGCACGCCGAGGACCACGGCGAAGGCGATCACGGTGCGAAAGGGCTCAGGCAGGAATTCCATGGGGTCCGTGTTCCGATGGCGCGGCGCCCGTCAGGCCGCCGCCCGTTCCGCGGCGATCCGCGCCGCCTCGATGCGCGCTGCCCCATCCAGCGCCAGGATGGCGGAGAGATCCGCCACCGCCGGCGCGCCGAGACGGGTCAGCGTCTCCTCAACCACCGCGGCGATGTCCAGGAAGCCAAGCCGACGGTCGAGGAAAAGCCCGACTGCCGCCTCGTTTGCAGCGTTCAATATGGTGGTCGCGCCGCCCCCCGCCCGCAAGGCCTCCCGGGCCAGCCGCAGGGCCGGAAAACGCACGGCATCGGGGGCGAAGAAGTCGAGCCGCGCCAGGGCAACGAGGTCGAGCCGCGGCACCGAGGCCGCCATGCGCGCCGGCCAGGCCAGCGCGTGCGCGATCGGGGTGCGCATGTCCGGCGTGCCGAGTTGGGCGACGACGGAACCGTCCGCGTACTGCACCAGCCCATGCACGGTCGATTGCGGGTGGACCAGGACCTCGACGCGCTGTTCGGGCACGGGGAACAGGCGGACGGCCTCGATCAGCTCCAGCCCCTTGTTCATCATGGTGGCTGAGTCGATCGAGATCTTCGCCCCCATCGACCAAACCGGGTGACGGACGGCGGCTTCCGGCGTGACTGCGGCCATCTCTGCCATCGACATGGTCCGGCAGGGGCCGCCGGAGGCGGTCAGCACGATCTTCTCGACCGCCGCATACGGGTCGGCGCCCCCGCCCCGCGCTTCGAGCGCCTGGAAGATGGCGTTGTGCTCGGAATCGACCGGCAGCAACGTGGCGCCGGCGGCCCGCGCGGTGGCAAGCACGATGTCCCCCGCGCAGACGAGGCTTTCCTTGTTGGCGAGCGCCAGGACGCCACCGCGGGACAGGGCAGCAAGCGTCGCCGGCAGGCCCGCCGCGCCCACGATCGCCGCCATGGTCCAGTCCACCGGCCGGGCTGCGGCAGCGATGACGGCGTCAGGGCCGGCGGCGGCCTCGATGCCCGAGCCGGCCAGGGCGTCGCGCAGCGCGCCGTAGCAGGCGGGGTCGGCGACGACGGCCAGCCGGGCGTTCAACTGTCGCGCCTGGGCCGCAAGGCGAGCGACGTCGCGATTGGCGACCAGCGCCTCGACCTGGAACGCACCGGCGGGGGCGTCGTCCAGGAGAGCGACAGTGCTGCGGCCGACCGAGCCTGTGCTCCCGAGGATGGAGAGGGTGCGGATCATGGCTGGCGACCGGGCGGCGGCACCAGCCCTTGTACGTGAAGCCCGGCGGCTGGCGGAACTGGAGACTGGCGCCGCCCTTCTTTGAACCTCTCGCCGCCAGGAACCACCGTCATTGCCACAGCGGCTGCCCCTGCCCCAGCGCCAGCGCCAGCAGGGCCGCGACCGGCGCTGCTGCGAGCACGCCGTCAAGCCGGTCGAGCAACCCGCCATGGCCCGGGATCAGCGCCGAGGAATCCTTCACGTCGAAGCGCCGCTTGATCCAGGATTCCAGAAGGTCGCCGCCCTGCGAGAACACGCCCAGTATCGCCGCGACCGCCGCGGCGCGCGCCAGCCCGTCCGGCGCGAGGACCATCGCCGTCGCAGCGCCGACCAGCATGGCGGCGGCAAGCCCGCCCACCGCGCCCGACCAGGTCTTGTTGGGCGAGACAGCGGCCGCAAGCTTCGGCCCACCGAACAGCCGCCCGGCCAGATAGGCACCGATGTCCGACGCCCAGACCACGAGGAACAGGAACAGGACGTTCACCTCCCCGGCGACATTGTCGTGCCGCAGCTCGATCAGCGCGATGCCGGCAAGGCCAATATAGAGCACGCCCGCCGCCAGCCAGCCCGCGGATTGGCCGCGCTTGTCGCGGCCACGATCCGCCGTCCACCATGCGACGACCCAGAGAGCCAACAGCAGCAGCAGCGCGGCATGCGGGTGCTCCACCACCGCCAGCGTGCCGGCGGCGAAGACCGCGACCGGCACCGCCAGCCCCGGCAGTGCCCGGGTGCGATAGCCGCACAGATGCACCCATTCCCACGACAGCAGCGCGGCGGCGACCGCGACCAGCATCGTCCAGGGCTCGGAGCCCAGCC
This sequence comes from Neoroseomonas terrae, assembly GCF_018129025.1. GTDB lineage: Bacteria > Pseudomonadota > Alphaproteobacteria > Acetobacterales > Acetobacteraceae > Neoroseomonas > Neoroseomonas terrae. The sequence goes on from NZ_JAAEDI010000012.1 coordinate 26,544, forward strand.
AGATGCAGGCGAGCGCCGTCGGGCCGAGCACGAGCGCGGAGAGGAACCGCTTGCGCAGGTCCCGCCAGCGCTTCGGTTCCGCCGCCAGGGCGGTAGCGGCGGTCAGGGCCTCGCCCCGTAGCGGCGCTCGCGCCGGACATAGGTGCCCACCGCCTCGGCCAGGTGGCCGGAATCGTAGTCGGGCCACAGCACATCCTGGAAGACGAACTCGGCATAGGCCGCCTGCCAGAGCAGGAAGTTCGAGAGGCGCTGCTCGCCCGAGGTGCGGATGATGAGATCCGGGTCCGGGATGCCCGCGGTCTGCAGGAAGCCGCCGAAGGCGGCTTCATCGATAGCCTCGGGCGTCAGGCGACCCTCCGCCGCGGCGCGGGCCGCGGCGCGAACAGCGGCCAGGATCTCGTCCCGCGCGCCATAGGACAGCGCGACATTCAGGTTGAGGCGCGTGCCGCCGGCGGTCGCTTCCTCCGCCATGCGGATCGAACGGGTCATCTCTGGCCCGAAGCGGTCATAGTCCCCGATCACCCGCAGCCGCACGCCTTCCTTCACGAGGCTTGCGACCTCGGAGCGCAGGTAGAGCCGCAGCAGGCCGGTCAGGGCGGAGACTTCCTCGAGCGGGCGGCGCCAGTTCTCGGAGGAGAAGGCGAACAGGGTCAGCCAGGTGACGCCCTGGTCGGCCGCCGCCTCGATGGTACGGCGGACGGCCTCGGCCCCGGCCTTGTGGCCGAGGGCGACAGGCAGCCCCCGGGCCTGCGCCCAGCGGCGGTTGCCGTCCATGATGATGGCGACATGGGTCGGCGGCTCGGCCGGGCCGGCAGCCTCGCGCGCCGGGCCGGAGGCGGCGCTCATGCCCCCCCTGCCCCCAGGCAACGGGTCTCGACCAGGCTCACCTGCAACACGCCCTCCGACCCCCCTGCGACTCCGACGGCAATCAGACCGTGCGGATATCCTTCTCCTTATCGACCAGCGACGCATCGACCTGCTTCACATACTGGTCGGTCAGCTTCTGGATCTCGGTCTCGGCCTGCTTGACCTCGTCCTCGCTAGCCTCGTGCTTCTTGATCCAGCCCTTGGCCTGCTCCATGCCGTCCCGACGGACGCCGCGGATGGCGACGCGGGTGCTCTCGGCATACCGGGCGGCGGCCTTCACCAGCTCGTTGCGGCGCTCGGCGGTCAGCGGCGGCAGCGGCACGCGGATGACCTGGCCCTCGGCCTGCGGGTTGAGGCCGAGATTGGCTTCGCGGATCGCGGATTCGACGGCCTTGGTCAGCCCCTTGTCCCAGACCTGCACGGACAACAGGCCCGGCCCGGCGATGGAAACGTTGGCGACCTGGTTAAGCGGCGTCACGGAACCGTAGGCCTCGACGCGCACGGGTTCGAGCAGAGCCGGGCTGGCGCGGCCGGTGCGCAGGCCTTGGAACTCCTTCTTCAGTGTCTCGATCGCGCCGTCCATGCGGCGCGTCAGGTCCTGCTTCAGGGCAGCGAAGTCGGCGGGCATGGTGCCTTCTCCCTCAAATCTGGTTCTCGTGGACGGTGGTGAAGCGGCCTTCGCCCTTCATCACCGCGGTGAAGGCACCGGGTTCGTGGATGTTGAAGACGATGATGGGCAGCTTGTTCTCTCGCGCGAGCGAGATGGCCGCAGCGTCCATCACGGCAAGGTCGCGCGCCAGCATGTCGAGATAGGTCAGGCTGGTGTAGCGCTCGGCCTTCGGGTTCTTGCGCGGGTCGGCGGAATAGACGCCGTCGACCTGCGTGCCCTTCAGCAGCGCGTCGCAGCCCATCTCGGCGGCGCGCAGGGCCGCGGCGGTATCGGTGGTGAAGAACGGGTTGCCCGTGCCGGCGGCGAAGATCACCACGCGGCCCTTCTCCATGTGCCGCGTGGCGCGGCGGCGGATGAAGGGCTCGCAGACCGACTGCATGGAGATGGCGGATTGCACGCGCGTCGGCACCCCGGCCTTCTCGAGCGCCGCCTGCATGGCGAGGGCATTCATCACTGTGGCCAGCATGCCGATGGAATCGGCCTGCGCGCGATCCATGCCGGAGGCCGCACCCGCAACGCCGCGGAAGATGTTGCCACCGCCGATGACGAGGCAGACTTCAACCCCGAGGGAGACGACGCCCTGCACGTCCTCGGCGATACGCCGGCAGACGGCGGTGTCGAGGCCGTAGTCCCGGCTGCCCATCAGGGCTTCCCCAGACACCTTGAGCAGGACGCGCTTGTACACCGGCTTGTCGCTCATTCTGGGGGATTCACGTTCCGTGGAGGTGGGCTGGCGCGGCAGCATACTCGCCGCGCCCGCAGGGCAACAATATGGCGCCAGGGCGGGACCGCGGCCCGCGCCCTGGGTTTCGGGCGTCAGCCCTGGCCGGCGGCGGCCGCGACCTCGGCCGCGAAGTCGGAGGTCTGCTTGTCGATGCCCTCGCCGAGCTGGAAGCGGGCGAAGCCGGCCAGCTTGGAGCCGGCCTTCTCGACCACGGCCTTCACGCGGCTCTCGCCGTCATGCACCCAGACCTGCTCCAGCAGCACCACTTCCTCGTAGTACTTGCGGATGCGCCCCTCGACCATCTTCTGGATGACCGCGTCCGGCTTGCCGGAGGACTTGGCCTGCTCCGTCAGAACGGCCTTCTCGCGCTCCAGCGCGGCCGGCTCGACGAAGGAGATGTCCAGCGCCTCGGGGCGGGCGGCGGCGACGTGCATGCCGATCTGGCGGCCGAGCGTCTCCAGCACCGCTTCCTCGGAAGCGCCTTCCAGCGCGACGAGCACGCCGATCTTGCCCATGCCGGGCTTCACCGCCGAGTGGACATAGGTGGCGACGGTGCCCTCGGAGACGTGGAGGCGCTTCGCGCGGCGGATCGACATGTTCTCGCCGATCGTCGCGATCAGGTGCGTGAGCTGGTCGGCGACCGTGCGGTGACCCGTGCCGCCCTCGATGAGGTCGACGGAGCCCGGATAGCGGGCGGCCTTCAGAGCCTCGATGTCGTCGCCGACGGTGAGCGCCAGCTCGGCGACGGCGGCGCAGAACGCCTGGAAATGCTCGTTGCGGGCGACGAAGTCGGTCTCGGCGTTGATCTCGACCATCGCCGCGGTGCGGGGGGCGGAGGCGACGGCGACGAGGCCCTCGGCGGCGACGCGGCCGGACTTCTTCGCGGCGGCGGACAGGCCCTTCTTGCGGAGCCAGTCGATCGCGGCCTCCATGTCGCCGTTCGCTTCAACCAGCGCCTTCTTGCAGTCCATCATGCCCGCGCCGGACTTCTCGCGCAGCTCGCGGACCATCGCCGCAGTGATCTCGGCCATCGGACGTCTCCGTGGTTGCCAGGTGGAAACAGGGAAGCCGGGACCCCTCACGGGGTCCCGGCCGGTCAGGATCAGGCCTGGGGCTGCGCGTCGGGCGCGGCCTCGACCGAGGCTTCCGGCAGGGCCTCGGGAAGGGCTTCGGGAAGCTCCTCCGGGGCGAGGTCCTCGGCGCCGCCGATATCGACGCCGGAGGCCTGCATCTCGGCCGAGATGCCGTCCAGCACCGCCGAGGCGACCATGTCGCAGTACAGCGTGATGGCGCGGATCGCGTCGTCATTGCCCGGGATCGGGAAGGTCACGCCGGCGGGATCGGCGTTGGAGTCGACCACGGCGATGACCGGGATGCCGAGCTTGTTGGCCTCCTCGATCGCCAGCTTCTCCTTCACCGTGTCGATCACGAAGATGATGTCGGGTAGGCCGCCCATCTCCTTGATGCCGCCCAGAGCCCGCTCAAGCTTCTCCTTGTCGCGGGTGAGCATCAGGACTTCCTTCTTGGTCAGACCGCTCGTGTCGGTGCCAAGACGCTCGTCCATCTGCTTCAGGCGCTTGATCGAGCCCGTGATCGTCTTCCAGTTGGTCAGCATGCCGCCGAGCCAGCGGTGGTTGACGTAGTACTGGCCGCAGCGGGTCGCGGCCTCAGCCACGTAGTCGGCCGCCGCCTTCTTGGTGCCGACGAACAGCACGCGGCCGCCGGCGGCGACGGTGTCGCGCACGGCGCGCAGCGCGCGATCCATCATGGGCACGGTCTGCTGCAGGTCGAGGATGTGGACCTGGTTGCGGACGCCGAAGATGTAGGGCGCCATCCGCGGGTTCCAGCGCCGCGTGTGGTGACCGAAATGAACGCCTGCCTCGAGCAGGGCACGCAGAGTGACTTCGCGCATCGCCATGGGGCGAGCCTCCTTCCTCAATAGTCCGGTTGAGCCTCCGCGGCGCATCCCCCGTTGCCGGGGACCGGACCCTGCCTGTTGTCGGGAAGGGCGCGCCGCGTGCGGATTTGCCGGGCGGGGCGAACCCCGTCCGGCGGGGCGGGATATGGCGGAAAGCGCGGCGCGGGGCAAGGGGTAGGCGGGAGGGGCGCCGCCCCTCCCGGACCCTCCCCGCCAAAGGCCGAAGGGCCTTTGGAAACCTCGAGCCGCCCCGGAAGGCAGGCAGTGCCGGATGAAGGGCACACTTGGTTTGGCCTCCATGGGCCGGGTCTACTCCGGTCGGATGCCGGCGCGGTCGGCGGTGGCGCGGATCGAGGCCCGTTCCCGGTCAAGCCAGGCCGCGAAGCCTTCCGGGGACTGTTCCTGCGGGGCGACGATCTCCGCACCGAGCTGCGCCTGCCGGTCGCGGTAGGCCTGGTTCGCCAGGCCCGTCCGCGCCGCGGCCGCCAGCGCGGTAAGAGCCCCGGGCGGGGTGCCCGCCGCGACAACCAGCCCGGCCCAGGACCCGCCGGTCAGGTCGATGCCGCTCTCGATCAGGGTCGGCACCTCCGGGGCGATCGGCATCCGCCCGGCCGAGCTCATGGCAAGGATGCGCGTCTGGCCGCCCTGGGCGGTGGGCAGCACGGTCGAGATCTCCGCCATCACCAGCGGGATGTTGCCAGCAATGACGTCGGGCACCGAGACGGAGGAGCCGCGATAGGGGACGTGGGTGAAGCGCACCCCGGTCACGGCCATCACCTGCTCGATCAGGAAGTGCGTCGCGCTCCCCTGCCCCGAGGAGCCGATGGCGATCCGACCCGGTTCCACGCGGGCGGCAGCCAGCATGTCGGCGACGGTCCGCCAGGGGCTGTCGGCGCGGACGGTCAGCGTCAGCGGGGAACGGCTGATCATCGCCACGGCGGCGAGGTCCTTCGCCGGGTCATAGGACAGCCGCGCCTGCAGGACCGGGGCGTTGGTCAGCGGGCCGTTCGACCCGAGCAGCAGGGTGTGGCCGTCGGGCGCCGACTTGGCGACCGCGTCGGCGCCGACGGTGCCGCCGCCGCCGGCACGGTTCTCGACGACCACGGGCTGGCCCAGCGTCGCGGCCATCCTCTCCCCGATCATCCTTGCCTGGAGGTCGGAGGAGGTTCCCGCGGCGAAGGGAACGATGATACGCACCGGCCGGTCGGGGAAGGCGGCGCGCGCGGCGCGCGGCGCCAGCGCGAGCCCGGGCAGCGCCAGGGCGGCGCGGCGGGACAGGGTCATTCTAGGAGCCTCCCAGGTCTAGTCTGGCCATCTGGCCACAGGCCGGCGGTCCGGGAAAGCCGAGGCCGGATGCCGGATGACACAGGCTTCACGCCTGCCCCGCTGCCGGATGCGCCATGGTCCGGCCGACCGGCCGGGAGTCGCCCATGGACAGCAAGACGCGCCACATCCTCGACCTGTCCCGCCGCGGGCTGCTGCGGGGCGCCGTCGGGATGGCGGCGCTCGCCGTCCTCGCCCCGGCACCGCGGGGGGCGCGGGCGCAATCAGGCCACCAGGGCTATCCCTTCGCCTTGGGGGTGGCGAGCGGCGAGCCCGCGCCGGACGGCTTCGTGATCTGGACGCGGCTCGCACCCGATCCGCTGGCGGCGGATGGCGGCATGGCGCCACTGCCGGTGCCGGTGGCGTGGGAGGTCGCCGAGGACCCCGGCTTCACCCGCGTCGCCGCGCAGGGCACGGCCGCGGCGCGGCCGGAACTCGGCCACAGCGTGCATGTCGAGGTGGCGGGCCTCGCCCCGGCCCGGCCATACTTCTACCGGTTCCGCCTTGGGGCGGAGGCAAGCCGGGTCGGGCGCGCGCGCACGTCCCCCGCACCGGGTACGAGACCGGCGAGGCTGCGCTTCGCCTTCGCGGGTTGCCAGCACTATGAGCAGGGCCTCTTCACCGCCTGGGACCGCATTGCCGACGAGCCGGATCTCGACTTCGTCTTTCACTATGGCGACTACATCTATGAACAGCGTGGGCGCATGCCGGGCCAGCCGGGCTGGGGCACCCGGGTGCGCCCGCATATCGGCGGCGAGACGGTGAGCCTTGCCGACTACCGGCAACGCTACGCGCAGTACCGCATCGACCCCGCCCTCCAGGCCGCGCATGCGGCGCACCCCTTCCTGCCGAGCTACGACGACCACGAGGTGGAGAACAACTGGGCCGGCGCACATAGCGAGAAGGACGGCGGCGCGCGCCACCCCGTCGCCGTGCCGCCCGAGGTCTTCGCCCTGCGCAAGGCCGCCGCCTTCCAGGCGTGGTACGAGCATATGCCGGTGCGCCGTACCGCCCTGCCGCGGGGGGCAGACATCATCGCGTACCGGCGGCTGGACTTCGGCACCCTGGCGCGGGTGAACGTGCTCGACACGCGCCAGTTCCGCGACGACCAGCCCTGCGGGGACCGCAGCGGCGCGGCCTGCGCGGAGGTGTCGCGGCCGGATGCGCAGATGCTCGGGCCGACACAGGAAGCCTGGCTATTGGGCGGCATGGCGAACAGCCCGGCGCGGTGGAACCTGTTGGCGCAGCAAGTACCGATGATGCGGCGCCTGCTGCGCGGCGACGGCATCGCCGTGGACAAATGGGATGGCTACCCGGCCGCCCGGCAGCGGCTGCTGGACGGCATCGCCGAGCGCCGGACGCCCAACCCCGTCGTGCTGTCGGGTGACGTGCATGTTGCGCTGGCCGCGACCCTCGGGCGAGAGCCGGACGCGATGGACAGCCGGGCCGTCGCGGTGGAGTTCACCGCGACCTCCGTCAGCAGTGGCGGCGACGGTGCAGTGATGACGCCGGCCGGCGAGGATGCACTGTGGCGGAATCCGCACATGGCGCTGTATCACGCGCAGCGCGGCTACTGCGTCAGCGAGGCGACGCCGGATCGGATGGTGACGGAGTACGTCGCCCTGCCCTTCGTGACGCGCGAAGGCGCGCCGCGCGAAACGGCGGCGAAGCTGGTCGTCGAGAATGGGCGGGCGGCTATCGGACTCGGGTGATCGAGGAGGGCGTTCCCGAGAGGTGCAACGCCCCTCTCCGAGAACTGCCCACCCCGGTCAGGAACCGACCTTCAAGGTGCTCGTCAGCCCGCGCAGGCAGGCGACGATCGACAGTGGCGTGATCTTGCCGGTGCGGGGGTTCTCCTCGCTCGGGACGTTCTCGATCGTCATGGTCAGCCGGGCGGCGGCGGCCTCGACGCGGATCGTGTGCGTGTTGCGCGTCACGCCGGGGTCGGCCCAGATCTCGACCATCGTGCGTTCGGGGCCGATGCCGGCGAGCGCGAGCGCGGCGGCGACATTGACGTTGGCCGGGAAGCCCTGCGCGGCGTCGAAGGCGTTGCCCTTGAAGACGCGCGTGGCCGTGGTGATGGCGAGTACGTCGATCGCATGCTGCTTCAGGTATGGCGCGCCTTCCAGGCCGCGCGGCGGCTTGCGCGTCTCGATCGTGACCGATTCCACATCGCCTTCGGCGGCGGCGCGGACGGCATCAAGGCCGAGCAGCGCGCCGGTCGGCACGACGATGCGCGCACCGGTCTGCTTCGCGCGCCCGACCAGGTGCATGCGGGGCAGCAGCGCGCCGACGGAGGACGGGACGAAGACCTTGCCGGCCTCGATCGCGGCGGTGGCGATCTCCTCGAAGGCCGCGGCGGGAGCTGCTTCGACGATGATGTCGCAGGCGGCGAGCTCGGCGTTGGAGACGACCATGGGCGGCGTCTTGAAGCCGCCCGTATTGGCCCGCGCCTTCTTCAGGTCCCGCGCTGAGACGGCGGCGAGGCGCAGCCCGTCCACGCCCGCATCCAGCGTGCGCGCGAGATGCAGCCCGATCGCCCCGAGACCCGCGATTCCAACGGTAAGTGCCTGCGCCATCATCCCCTCCGGTCAATGTGACGCTCCCCTAGCACGCGGCGCGGGGCCTCCGAAGGGGCGGCCGGGGTCGATCCGCCGGACGATCCGGCCTAGAATCGCTTTGGGCGCGCCACAGCCCGCAGCCGGAGACCCCCGTCCATGAAACCGGAGGCCACCCCATGCCGATCGCGCCGCTGGACATTCTCGTCCACGCTTCGAACATCCTGCTTCTCGTCGCCTATTCGGTGCGAGACATCCTCTGGCTGCGCTGGTTCGCCGTCGCTGCCGCGCTGACGAACATCCCGTTCTTCCTGTTGCAGGAGACGGTTCTCTGGCCGCCGGTGATGTGGGCCTGCGTCTTCACCGCCATCAACCTCGCGCAGATCTGGCGGATCTATCTGCAGCGCCGGCCCGTGCGGCTCACTGGCGACGAGCAGCGGCTCTACGCGCTCGGCTTCGATTCGATCAGGCCGCGCGATTTCCTCTCGCTCACCATGCTCGGCGCGTGGGAGGACGCACCCGAGGGCAAGCGCCTGCTCGAGGCCGGCAAGCCCGCCGAGGAGGTCTGCATCGCGATCGACGGCACCGTGGCGATGTCGCGCGGCGGGGAGAACCTTGGCGTGCTCATGCCTGGCCAGCTCGTCGGGGTGACCATGGTGCTGATCGGCGAGCCCTCGCCGGTCGATGCGCGGTTCGCGACGCGGGGGCGCTACATCCGCTGGCCAGTGGGGCGGCTGCGCGTCTTCCTGGACGCGCGGCCGGAACTGCGCGCCGCGGTGCTCGCCCACGTGAAGCAGGACATCGCGCGCAAGCTGTACGGGACCAAGGCCGGCGTGGCCGCCTGAGAGTCCGTCCGGAAGCGCGCCTGAAGGCGCGTTTCCATGTCCGGCGCCGGACTGCCTTCAGGCCAGGGCGGCGTCGAGGCGGCGGCGCGACAGGCCAGCCGAGATGCCCGCGGCGATCCAGGCGACGCCGACAACGATCTTGCCGATGCGGCGCGCGTCATCCTGGTCGGGCAGCGCCGCGAGGCCCAAATTGCCGAGGCCGAGCACCAGCCCGACCCAGAGGAACATGGTGAGCTGGCGGCGGTACTGGGTGCGGAACGCCTCCGGCGTGCCCTTGTGCTTCGGGCGCACCCAGCCACCGGCGACCTTGCGGGTCTCGATCGGCAGCCAGACGATCAGGATCAGCGCCCCAATGAGCGCGATGAGTTCCAGCATCTTCTTTCCCTCCCGGCCGCGGCGCAGCGCGCACGCGTCGCGCAGCTTCTACAGCCGGCCCGGGCGGGGCCGGCTGCGCGGCGGATCACACCACGGGGCTCGATCCGCCATCCACGTTGATCGCCGTGCCGGTGACATAGCCGCCCATGTCGGAGGCCAGCAGCAGCGCCATGGCGGCGAATTCCTCGGACTTTCCGATGCGTCCGAGCGGGACGGGCTTGCCTTGCTCGGCCTTCCATTCATCCCAGGTGATGTTGCGTTTGTCGGCGGCGTGGCGCCGCACCCACTGGTCGCTTTCGATGATGCCGACGAGCATCGCGTTCACCAGTACGTTGTGTGGCGCGAATTCGTTGGCGAGCGCCTTGGTCAGCGCCATGCCGGCGGCGCGGGAGACGGAGGTCGGCGTGCTCGTGGCCTTGGGTGCCTTCGCGCCGATGTTCAGCACGTTGATGACGCGCCCCCACTTCCGGTCCCGCATGCCGGGCAGCGCGAGGCGGCACAGCCGCACCGCGGCGAAGAGCTTGAGGTCGAGGTCGTCCTGCCAGAGCGCGTCGGAGACCTCGAGGAAGGGGCCACGCTGCGAGGTGCCGGCGTTGTTCACCAGGATATCGACTTGGCCGAGGGCGCGGACGGCGCCGTTGTAGGCCTGCTCGCAACCTTCCGGGGTGCGGATGTCGGCGGCGATGGCGGCGACCTTGGCGGTCGGCGCGGCCTCCCGCAGTTCGGCTTCGGCCTGGGCCAGCGATTCGGCGCCGCGCGCCACCAGGGCGACGTTGCCGCCGGCCTGGACGAAGGCCTTGCCCATGGCGAGGCCGAGGCCCTTCGAGCCGCCGGTGATGATCGCCCCGCGGCCGTTCAACGAGATCTGCATGAATGTTCCCTCAATCGGTTCCCGCCATCCTGCCGCAGCGGTGGGATCGCGCAAGGAAGGGCCGCGCGCCGGTGACCGGAGGCGCTTTGGCAGGCGTGGCGATGCGGCGGGACGGCTCCTCCGGAACCGCGACGCCTCAGGCGAGCCCCTGTCGGCTGCGGCGTGAATTCACGACGCAGGGCCCGCGGCCGGTCGCAGCCTTCGCGGGGCGCTCAGTGCGATGAGGCGCTCGACATCCGCCTTGGCGGCGTCGTTGCCGCGGATCTGGTATAGCTCGACCCGCTCGCCATCGCGGTCCTCGGCATGAAGCCGGATCCAGCGCTCCGGCGCGAGCGCCCTCGCCTCCTCCACCAGATTCACATGCCGCCAGGGGCTCGGCGCGGCGCTACGGTGCAGGAGCACGAGCGGAATCGAGTAGTCGTCGATCGCCGCCTGGACTTCCGCGGCCGTCTCGAAGCGCGGCAGGTAGTCGTGCGTGTTGTATCCGCCCCCACCGAGCAGCCTTGTCCCACGCACGGCGAAGAGGCTCGGCCGCGCCGGGTCGTTCATGGCGAGTTCCGCGACGACCGCCTCTTCTGCGCCGTCATGCGCGGCGATCAGCACGGCGGGGTTGTCCGGCAGGCGATGCGCCCAGACCTGCGCCGCCGCGGTGACCACGTGGTAGCGGCGCTTCTGCGGTGCATCGAACGCCGCCGGCAGGACCAGGAGGATGAGCAGGGCCGTCACCGCGCCATCGAGACGGCGGGCGGACCCGGCCAGCCGATCGGCGGCCGCGCGCAGCGTCAGGGCCGCAAAGAAGATCAACGGGGGAAAGGCAGGGATGAGGTAGCGGTCCTGGATCGCGGCAGGCGCCACCACCTGGAAGATCAGGACGCTGAGGCCAAGCGCGGCGAGTGAAGACGGCACGGCATCGTGCGGGGAACGGCCGGACCGGATGCAGGCCAGCACCAGCCCCACCACCCCGAGCAGCAGCACGGCAGGGCCGAGCGCGTCGACCAGTATCCGCAGATAAGCGGGGACGGCGACGGAGGTGTAGTCCCATCCCCACGCATACCGGAACCCGGCTGCGACATCACCGTAGGTGAGAGCTGTCCAGGGACCGGCGAGCACGGCAACAACCGGCACGGGAAGCCAGAACGTCCACCGCCGCAGCAGCGACCAGCGCCGGCCGATCAGCACCGCGAGCCCGGGCAGCAGGGCGAGGCACCCGGCATTGCCCTTGACGAGCAGGGCGGCCGAGGCAACGAGCCCAAACCCCAGGGCCGGCCCGGCGCGGGCATTCGACATGAATCGCGCCCAAGCCAGCGCCGCGATCAGGCACAGCAGCCCGACGATCCCGTCGAGCATCAGGCTCGCCGTATCGAGTTGCACGACGGGCGAAAGAAGGAACAGCGCGCCCGCAGCCACGGCCAGGGGCCAACCGACATGAGGCAAGGCGATCCGAGATATCAGCCAAGCAGTGCTCGTGTTGATGAGGAGCGGCAACAGCACGACCGCGATCCGCTCGCTGCCGAACAGGATGAACCACACCCCTCCGATGCCATAGAAGAACGGGCCCCAGTGACCTATGCCGACGAGTGGATAGGAGCTGTGGAAGCGTTCAAGAAATGCCAGTGGCTCGGTGAGTTGCAGCGACAGGAGCCAGTCGCGCACGAGGAGCCCGGTGACGTAGTGCGAGCTCTCATCGTAGCCGAACTCGCTGACATAGGCCCCGGCGCGGTACTGCAGCCAGGCGCCGAGGCACCAATAGCCGACCAGCACCAGAACCGGCATGGCCCAGCCGGCCATGTACCGCGGCTTGGCGTCGGCATCGGTCATGACCGAGCCTCCGGGGCCGGGGCGTCAGGATGACGCCGCCGCCTGCTTGCCTGCCCCATCCGGATGCCTCCTTGCACGGGGAACGGCACCATGCGCGGCGACATCGTACCACCGGGCTGCGACCGGTATCCACGTTGATTGCCATGCCGATGAAGTGGAAGCCCATGCCGGACGCAGGCAGCGGCACCATGGCGGCAGCCTTGGCGGTCCGCGCAGCATCGACCGGCTCGGCATCGGCCTGGGCCGGGGATTCGGCGCCGCGCGCCGCCCCGGCGACGTTGCCGCCGCACTGGGGCAATGCCCTCGCCCATGGCGAGGCCGAGGCCCTTCGAGCCGCCGGTGGTGACTGCCCCGCGGCCTTTCAGCGCGATCCGCATGGATGTTCCCTCAATCGGTCGCGGCTATCCTGTCGTAACGGGGAACAAACAAGAAAGGGGTAGGGCCGCGGGCTAGGGCCGAAGCGATCATTCGCGATGAAGCGTTTCGGATCGCGCCGACGCGGCCGGGGGCGGACGGCCGGCGCCGTGGGCGGGCACCGATCGTTTGGTGCAACGTGGCTGGCGGCAGGGGCGCGCCGGCGACCGGATGCCGTGCCACTGGTCGCGGCGGGGCCGCTCGGCACCGGTTCGACTTTGCCGCTATGTCCCATGCCGCGCTCAACCCCAAGTTTCCCCGGCGGTGAGAGGAGCCTCCGAATTCACGCAGTCCCGTTCCCTCTCATGGAGACTCCTGCGGTTTGTTTGAATTGGCAGTGCTAGTTTCGGAGGACTGGCGCAGTGCCAGGGTGGTGAGGGACAGGTAATGTCAGAAGTCGACGTGCGAGACAGCACGGCTGCGCTGATGCTGGGCCAGCCGCGGGACATAAAGTCAGCAATACTACTTGCGGCTTGTGACACGTACATGAACGAAATGTCAGCGAACTTCCGCCCGGCCATGGTGCAAGGGAGCTGCGGCAAGTTCATCAGCGACATTCTGGACCGACTACGTGCGCTTGAGAGTTCCAAGAGATTGGTGGCGGCTGCGTAGCGCCAGCATCAACCAGAACTATACCGCATCAGTGTAGCATACGCCGCGCAGGCTACTGCTTGCGCGGCTTATTTCGGTTGGTTCCCTAGCACGAAATACTGCAACTCCTTCGCCGCTTTTAGCACAGCGGGACCCTCGCCGTTCCCCTGGACGATCATCCCCAGACCTTCCCTGAGCACCGAGCCGGCGAGCGATATGGCGGCTGCCGGCCCGCTTGGGCATCAGATGGCGATCGACCAGGCCTGCCTTGCCTCGCACTACGCGGCACCGCCGCCGCCATTGAGCAAGGTGACGCTGCAACCCCCCGTCAACGCCGTCGCGAGTGACTGGGGCGCCGGCCGTGACCCTTGCCGGTGATCGCCGCACCCTGCCCCGACGACCTCGAGGATGCGTGGGAGGAACGCGGAGGTGGCCCCAATTCCCCCGAGGGCAATGCCGGTCATTCTGACGTCGCCCGATGACATCGAGACGTGGATGACGGCACCCCGGGAAATAGCAAAGGAACTGTAGCGACCGTTGCCCACCGGGTCGCTGGTCATCGTCTCGCGCGGGGCGAAGCGCGATGCGGCGGGTCAGCCGGCGGTCGAAAACGTCCTGTAGCTTTGATGCAGTCCAGACGGTCGCGGGCGCCCGGCTGGCCTTGCCTGGATTGCGTGCACCTGCTGATCGGACCACACTCTGCGCAAAGCTTGATCTGTGGGGGAAAGCGATATCATGCGCGTCAACCGCTTACGCCAGAAGCTGAACGCCGGGGAACCGACGATCGGCACGCACATCCTATCCAGCTGGCCCACGCTCGTGGAACTCATCGGCGACGCCGACAACTATGACTATGTCGAGTTCACCGCCGAGTACGCGCCGTTCACCATGCACGACTTGGATAATCTCGGCCGCGCCTTCGAGTTGAAGAACCTCGCTGGCATGATCAAGGTTGAGCAGAAGCAATACACGCATCAAGCGATGCGCGCGATTGGATCTGGCTTCCAGAGCGTGCTTTTCGCCGATATCCGAACGGTAGCCGATGCCGAATTGTGCGTTGCCGCGGTGCGCGCCGAAACACCCGGCACGGGTGGGCGGCTCGGCGTTGGGATGCGGCGCGATGTCGGCACCGTGTTGCAGGGCGGCTCGCCGGCTTACGTCGACGCGCTGAATGAGGTTGTGGTCGCCATCATGGTCGAGAAGCGCGAGTGCGTAGACGACCTTGAAGCGATCCTGTCGGTTCCGGGCATCGACATGGTGCAGTTCGGCTCATCCGACTACTCGATGAGTCTGGGGCTGACCGGGCAGCGGTCGCACCCTGACGTGGTCAAGGCCGAGCGCAAGACGATTGAGACAGCGCTGAGGTTGGGCAAGCACCCGCGCGTGGAACTGGCCGACATCTCGGGCGCGAAGCCCTATCTGGAGATGGGGGTAAAGCACTTCTGCATCGGTTGGGATGTGCGAATTCTCTACGATTGGTGGCGCACCAACGGCGCCGGCATGCGCGCCATGCTTACAGGGGAAGCCGCGAAGGGCGAGATCACCCCCGCGAAGACAGGGACCTACTAGGGCGACGAGCCGGGCGTAAGAGGCCGACCGGCACCTTCTGGGTGCTGCGCTCAGGTGCGCCCTGGCGCGATTTGCCAGACCGCTAAGAGACGGCCGAGCGTGGCCGCACGAAGGGCTTCACCTCGGGCGGCTTCTACAACCGCTTCATCGAGTGGCGCGGGAAGCCGGCATTCCGTCAGGCCTCGCACCGCACGGCCTGCGAAAAGCGCGCTGCAGGCCCTTGGCTGAGGCCGGCGCGACGACTCATCAGATCGCCGCGGTGACCGGCCACAAGAATCTGAAGGAAGTCGAGACCTACACGCGCGCCGCGGAACAGGCCCGTATGGCCGCCCAGGGGATGGATCGAATCGGGGGTGGGGCTTCCAACCTTGCCCTCCTGGAGCTTCCAACCCGCCTGAAAATTGGCGGATAACCGGTATCTCGGGGGAAGGGTGGGGCGACCAACGGGACTCGAACCCGTGACATCCAGGACCACAACCTGGCGCTCTACCGACTGAGCTATGGCCGCCACCGGAGGCGCGGGAGATACGTCCGTCAGCCCGGTTCCGTCAACCGCGCTTGCCCGCGGCGGTCGCGCCGCGCCGCGACCCGACTTGCGGCGAACCCGCGCACCGGGCCATACCGCCAATCCCGCGCCGGAAGGAGCATGCCCATGCGACGAATTGCCCGCTGCCTGATCCTCGCCGCTCCGCTGATTGCCACTGCGGCGTCGGCGCAGCGGGCGCCATCCCCTGCCCCGGCGCCCGCACCGGCGGCGCCCGCGCCCGCCGCGCGCACGCCGGTGCCGCATGAATGGCTGTTCGGGTCCTGGACGGGCGGGCTGTTTCCCGCCGGCGAAACCGAAGGGGCGCGCTGCTTCGCCCAGCCCACGGTGATCTTCACCCGTGAGGTGGTGATGCGCACCGGCATCCTCGACCCGGCCTATCGCCAGCGGCTGATCGAGACGGTGGCGACCGGAGCGGGCGCGACCTCCTTCCGCTTCGTCCCGGCCGGGCCGAGCGGTAGCCGTGTGCCGCCCGAGATCGGCTTCGGTTGCCCGGGGGGGCCCGATTCCCTCGAGGTCGAGCAGGTCGGGCCGGACGAGATCGCCTTCCCCAACTGCCGCGAGATGCCCTCCCCGCTCCGCCGCTGCGGGAGCCCGAACCGGTGAGTGCACCGCGGCGCATCGCGCTGATCCATGCGCTGCGGCACTCCCCGCCGCCGATCGAGGCCGCCTTCGCGCGGCTCTGGCCCGGGCAGGTTCTGATGAACCTGATGGACGACAGCCTCTCGGCAGATCTGGCGCGGGAGGGGGCGCTGACGCCGCGGATGACCGAACGGTTCCTGACACTCGCGCGCTATGCGGCCGGAACGGGGGCGGATGCGATCCTGTTCACCTGTTCGGCCTTCGGGCCGTGCATCGAGGCCTGCGCAGCGGAGCTCGCGCCGATGCCGGTGCTGAAGCCGAACGAGGCGATGATCGAGGAAGCGGTGACGGCGGGAAAGCGCATCGGACTGCTGGTGACGTTTCCGGGCACGATCCCGTCCATGACGCCCGAGTTTCCGGCCGGCATCACCGTCGTGCCGAAGGTTGCGGAGGGAGCGCTCGCGGCGCTGGATGCCGGCGATGTGGCGACACATGACCGGTTGGCAGCGGAAGCGGCGAAGGATCTGGCAGATTGCGATGCCGTCGCGCTTGGCCAATTCAGCCTGGCGCGAGCGAAGCCGCTGGTGGAAGCGGCAATCGGCGGCAAAGCGGTGCTGACGACGCCCGACAGCGCGGTACTGAAGCTGAAGCGCCTGCTCGGCGCCTGAGGGCCGGCGGCAGTTTCCATGCCTCAAGCGCCGGCGCACGCATCATCCGCATGCCTGGCCGCGCGCTGTCGTTCGGGTCGCGGCTGACGGTTTTAGGCGCGGTCGCCCTTTGCGCTGCCGGCCTGATGCGGGCCATCAGGCCGTTGGCATAGGGCCAAGCCGGGTTACCGCTTCGCCCAGGGCGAGCCGGTCGGGCCGCCGCCCTGTGCCGGACCGGTCCACCACGTCGCCGGTGATGGCGCGGCGCCGTCGCTGATGCGTACGGTTTCGTCCATTGCTTCCGGCAGTGCCTGCGCGGGAGGCTCCGCAGCCGGCGGTGGCACGGCGATCGGCCCCGGATCGCGGCCGCCGGCGAATTTCACCAGCGCGGCCACGCGATCCCCGATCGGCGGATGCGTCGCCATCAGCGAGGAGAGCGCGCTGTCGCTCGCATCCTCGAGGAACAGGGCGCGGACCTGGGGGGAAACCTCGGGCATGTCGGCGTTGCCCTCGACCTTGCGCAGGGCGGTGATCATCGCGTCAGGGTCTGAGGTCAGCTCCACCGCACCCGAATCGGCGAGGAATTCGCGGTTGCGCGATAGCGCCATGCGCAGGACCGTCGCAAGCCCCCAGGCCAGGGCGATCATCAGCACGCCGATGATCGCCGCCCAGCCGGCATTGCGGGAGTTGGTGTTGACGCGCCAGCCGCGGCCGGCGCGGGCGACGCGGCGGGTGCGCGTCATCATGTCGAAGCCGAGCGAGATGACGCCGACGAAAACCGCGGCGATCAGCCCGAGCCGGGCATCGCCGTTGCGGATATGGGCGAGTTCATGGGCGAGCACGGCGGCAAGTTCACGGTCGTCCAGCGCATTCATCAGGCCGCGT
This sequence comes from Neoroseomonas terrae, assembly GCF_018129025.1. Classification (GTDB taxonomy): domain Bacteria; phylum Pseudomonadota; class Alphaproteobacteria; order Acetobacterales; family Acetobacteraceae; genus Neoroseomonas; species Neoroseomonas terrae. The sequence goes on from NZ_JAAEDI010000012.1 coordinate 43,745, forward strand.
GTGACGGTGACGGAGCCGGTCTCGCGCGACAGGCCAGCGGCATAGGCGTTCATCGCCGGCGTCTCGATGATGGCCAAGCGCGGCATGCGCATGCCACGGGAGATGCAGAGGTTCTCGAGCAGGTTCCACAGCCGGGGTTCCTCGGCGCGCGTGACGGGATGCGCCCCGGTCGCCCAGTCGAGAATCCTGTTGTGCGCCACCCAGGCAATGGCGAACCAGACGAGCGCGGCACCCCAGCACATCAGGTAGAGGAGCGGCAGGTTGCGCAGCGCATTGCGGAAGGCGCGGCCGAGGTCGTGCTGTTCCCCGCCGACGATCAGGCCGAGACCGAGCGCGACCACGGCCAGCAGCAGCGGGAAGCCGGCCAGAAGCAGCATCGACCGCAGCGCGGTGTTCCACGCATGCGTGCGCAGGCCGAAGGCCTGCATGGCGGCCTCCTTAGAACTTCACCTGGGGGGCTGTATGGACGATGGCGCGCTCGGCTTCCGGCAGTTCGAAGAAGCCGCGCTGCTGGAAGCCCATCGAACGGGCGAAGAAGACTGCCGGCACGCTCTCGGTCATCGCGTTGTATTCTGCGACGGACGAATTGTAGAAGCGACGCGCGGCGGCGATCTTGTTCTCGATGTCGGACAGCTCCGCCTGCAGCGACAGGAAGTTCTGGTTCGCCTTGAGGTCGGGATAGGCCTCGGACAACGCAAAGAGACGGCCGAGGGCGGCGCCGAGCTGGCCTTCAGCGGGGCCTGCCGCCGCCGGGCCCTGCGCCTGGGCGGAGACGGCCGCGTTGCGCGCCTGGATCACCGCGTCGAGGGTGGATTTTTCGTGGGCCGCGTAGCCCTTCACCGTCTCGACGAGGTTCGGGATCAGGTCGTGGCGCTGCTTGAGCTGGACGTCGACGTCCGACCAGGACTGGCCAGTGACCTGCCGCAGCGAGACGAGGCGATTGTAGATGATCACCAGCCAGATGATGAGCACCACGACGATGCCGAGGATCACCCAAACCATGCCTCGCGGCTCCTTCTTGCGACGTGTGGCGACGGCGGCCGGCGGGTCCGCTGGCCGGCCTCAAGTCGGGGCGGAGACTAGAGATCCTGCGTGGCGGCGCCAGTCCGGGCGCGTGATGCGGCGCACAACGTATTCAATCACGATTTTGTGAGTTTCTGTCGACATCATTTGTTGGATTTTTTAGAGAAAATTGTCAATTTATAGGACCGTTTCGCTTCCTCCTCCAAAATGGCGCACTCCACCATGTCCGTCATCGGACCGCACGACCCGCCTCGCGATGGCAGGCCACAGCGCTGGGCGCTCGGGCGTCGCGGGGCCGCGGCATCGGAGTTCGCGATCATCGCCATTCCGTTCTTCATCATGATCATCGGCATCATGGAGGCGTCCTGGCAGTTGATGACGGGGGCGGCGCTGGACCATGCGGCATTGCGTGCCAGTCGGTATGGCATCACCGGCAGCAACACCCCCCCGGCCTGGCAGACGACAGGCCAGCAGAATGTCCCCACCTGCCGGACGCAGAACATCGCGTGGCTGGTGAGCCAATCGACCAACGGCCTGCTGCAACAGAGCCATCTGGTGGTCACCACGACGATGTGGCCAGGGGTGGCCGGTGCCGGCACCGGCACCGGCAGCACAGGCGCGGGCGCCGGCGGCCAGATCATCTCCTACACCCTGTCCTACGAGCAGCCCTCCATCACCGGCGGCATCGCGACCCTGTTGTTCGGCAAGGATGCCTTCACCCACCGGGCTTTCCTCATGGTCAAGAACGAGCCATTCGAGAATGCAACCTGCTGATCGCTACCGGGCGTGCAGCCGGGGCGCCGTGGCCCTGGAATTCGCGCTCGTCGTGCCGCTCTTCTTCATCGTTGTCCTGGCGACGACGGATCTGATCCGCCTGTTCCGCGCGCAGCTGCGCGCGGAGACGATCGCGGTGCAGATCGGGCAGATCGTATCGCAGTGTCGCACCATCACCACCCCGGGCGACCGCGACAATTTCTGGGCGCATGCACAGCGCATCGCCGGCGGCATCATCGATGTGAACAGCGCGACGGGCGGTGCCGTGATCATCAGCGCCGTCAGCCGCACTACCGGCTCCAATCCCACGAACCGGCTGTCGTGGCAGATGCGGACGGGCAATGTGACGCAGACGAGCCGGCTCGGGACGACAGTCAACGGCACGGCTACGGTCTCGGACGGCTTCGTTGTGCCGGCTAACCAGACATTGCTGGTCACCGAGGTATTCGCGTTCGTCCAGCCCTTCCCGCTCAGCGCAGGGCTGATCGGCACCGTCACTGATTCAATCATTTACGGCACGACGCTGTTCCTGTCCCGCACGCCCAACGCCGTTTCGGTCCAGACCACGCCGACGAACAGCGCAACACCGGATTGCACCGCATGAAGACCAAGCTGAACCGGCGCGGCGCCATCGCGGCTCTGACTGCCGTCGTCATGGTCCCGGTCATCGGCTTCGCCGGGCTGGCAATCGATCTGTCCAGGGTCTGGCTCCTGAGCGCGAGACTCAAGACATCCGTCGATGCTGCCAGCCTGATCGCGGCGCGCACCATGCGCGTGACGACGGTCAATGGCGTCAGGACAGTCACCACCGACGAGGCAGCAACGCGCCAGTTGTTCTGGGCGAACTTCCGGCAGAATGGCTGGTCGAACAGCTATCTCGGATCGACCACGGCGCAGCCGGTCATCGAGCCGATCACCGGGAGCGAGACGCGCATCCGCGTGACCGCGACGGCGAGCCTGAACACCACGCTGTTCAGCATCATCAGCCGGGAGACGACGCCGCTCCGGGAGACCACCGTCGCGGAGCGTGGCGGCACGGGTCTCGAACTCGCCATCGTCCTGGACCAGACCTCCTCGATGCGGGATTCGGCAACAGGCTTCTCGAGCAAGCTTGCGGCCGCGCAATCCGCCGTCGGGACGCTGCTGCGCCAGATCTACGGTGAGACCAACGACACCGCGCGGAACGTCTTCGTCTCGGTGGTGCCCTTCGCCCGAACGATCAATATCGGCACCGGCAATGCCGGCTTCATCAACGACATCGGCATGCCGGCCGGATACAATCGCAACAACTGGAGCGGATGCGTCGAAGCGGTGCGGGGCGGCCAGGACGTTACCGACGCAGCTCCGACAGGGTCGGCTCGATTTGTTCCCTACTACTACCCGGACACCTATCGACGGGTGGGTTGGGCGAGCGCCCAGAGCTCCTCCGGCAACACCAACCCGCCGAGCAATACCGTCGTCATGCTGGAGCGCAACAGGACACGCTGGCGCGACGCAACCACTGGGACTCATGGAAGCCCCGCCCGCGGCGCGAACGTGAACGGCGCGGTCGATCCCTATCAAGGCGCCGGCGCCTGCACAGTCTCGAACAACGACGCCATCGCCTACCCGACGATAACGGTCAGGCTCTACGCCAACAATACAACGAATTCGCTGACCGATTATACGGTGCGCTTCTGTCACGGGGACAACGACTACGGCAACGCCGACCTGCACACGAGTTCCAACAACGACAACTACAACGAATCCTATGCCAACCTGATCAGCGCGGGCGCCACCGCGCGCGGCCTGCTTGCCACCTCCGCGTCGGGGCCGAACATGCTCTGCGCCATGAACGCGATCATGCCGCTCACCGCGAGCCGCAGCGCGGTTGTGAGCATGGTGAACGGTATCCAGGCGCCCCCCCGCAGTGGCGGCACGACCATCGTCACCGGCATGCAGGGCGCCTGGTACACGCTGAGCCCGAACTGGCGACTGCTGTGGCCCGGCGTTGCTACCAGCCCCGACTACGGGGCCTTGCCGCTGGCCTACGGAACGCGAAACATGGTAAAGGCCGTCGTCATCCTGACGGATGGCGACAACAACTGGCAGTGCGCCTATTCGGCGGCGCCCAGTGGCACCTCGTCCGCATGCCTGACGTCGCCCGTCCGGGCGGCGACGCCGGATGGCGGTCCACGGGACAACGGCGTCGAGATGCTCTACAACGCCTATGGGCGCACGGCAGACTGGAACGACCATTTCGGATCGACCAGTTTGACCGGCTTCACTGCTTCGCCCACACAGGGTCGCGCCGACACCTTGCTGGATGGGCGCTTCGCAGAGATCTGCCGCCAGATGAAGGGCAGCAACCACGCGAGCACGAACCCGCTGGACCACCAGATCCAGATCTACATCGTGGGCTTCGAGATCCGGAACCCGACCGCCGGCACAGCGGCGAACGTCCTCAGCATGCTGCGGACCTGCGCAAGCAATCCCGACAGCCCCTACTTCATCGAAGCCACCGATGCCTCAAGGCTGGACGGCGCCTTCAACGAGATCGGCAACGCACTCAGCAGCCTGCGACTCATCGAGTAGCCGAAGCGCTTCCCGGGAGATTAGCGAGCGATTGCTCCGGGTATCGGCGCACCGTCCGCCGTCAGGCGAGCCCCTTCCCCCGCACATTCCGGCGCACGCGCTGCCGCGCCGGCCTCAGTGCCGCGCTCATCACCGCATCCGGGGAAGCACCCCGCGCCAGGGCAAGCCCCGCCGCCGCCGCGCCCTGCGAGAAAGCGAGCTGCTTCTCCACCGCCATCTGCATCAGCGCCGTGCCCGCCATGGCGGGTTCCGCCGACAGCAGAGCGAGGCTGCGGCGGAACATCACGGCCTGCGCTTCACTCAGGAAGCGCCATGCATCGAATGGGTTCAAAGCGCCGCCAGCACGGCCTCGGCCTTGCTGACCTCGAAGGCGCCGGGCGCCTCGATCGCGATGTGCGTCACCTTGCCGTCCTTTGCCACCAGGGCGAAGCGCTGCGCGCGCACGCCGAGGCCGCGCGCGGTCAGGTCGAATTCCAGCCCCATCGCCTTGGTGAAGACGGCCGAGCCATCGGCGATCATCACGACCTGGTCGGTGATGCCCTGGTCCTTCGCCCAGGCGCCCATGACGAAGGCGTCGTTCGTTGCCATGCAGGCGATGACGTCCACGCCCTTGGCCTTCAGCGCATCTGCGTTCTGCACGAAGCTCGGCAGGTGCTTGGCCGAGCAGGTCGGCGTAAAGGCGCCGGGCACGCCGAACAGCGCGACGGTGCGGCCCTTGAAGAACTCGCCGGTATCGACCTCCTTGGGTCCCTCGGCCGTGGCCTGCGTCACCTTCACCGCCGGAATCGTATCGCCCACGCTAATCGGCATGTCGTCCTCCTCACTGCCCTTTCGGATGTAGCGCGCGGCGGGCGGGCTGTCATCGGGCGCCCGGGTCAGGGCACGGATCGCGCTGCCTCGACGCCGCTGAGCCAGGCACCGGCGACGGTGGCCGCGAAGCGGGGGTGGCAGGCCTCGCCGGCGAAGCAGAGGCGGCCATCGGCGAGCGGCCGCGCGAGTTCGCGCCGAGCCCCCTGCCCGCCCGGGCGCGCATGGCTGTAGGCCCCGCGGAACAGCGGATCCTCCGCCCAGCGGGTGACGACCGGCCGGGCAAGCGCCGCCGCGGCGCGGCTGCCGTACACCATGGCAGCCTCCTGCCGCGCGGCTTCGGCGGCCGCCGCGGCATCGCCGGCGATCTCCCAGGCGCGGGCGCCGCCGCAGAAGGCTATGAGGGACGGTTGCCCGAACAGGCGGGAGACCCAGGACATCGGCCGGTCTTCCTCAGCGGAGGCCGCCCGCCGCACGACGGCGAAGGCAGGAAGGTCCGGCGCCGCGGGATGATCGGCGCGGAACCCGATCTTGGTCAGCAGGCCCAGCGGCAGCGCATGGATGGCCTCCCGCGTCGGGACCGGCAGTGGCGGGTCGAAGGCGATGGCATCGGCGGCGAGCACGCCGGTGGATACGGTGACAATGGCCGACCTTGCCGTTACGGCGCCGAAGGTGCCTTCCGCCGTCACGCCGCGTGCCCCCCAGCGCAGGCGGTCCACCCGCGCGCCGAGGCGGACGGGAAGACCCGTGGCCAGGCGCGCAACCAGCCCGCCGATGCCGCCCGGGGTGACGAGGTTCGGCCCCTCCAGCGCGGTGGCGGCGAAGTCGTGCAGGGACATGAGCGACAGTTCGGCGGCGCAGATCTGCGCCCCTTCCCAATGCGCGACGGCCGCGTCCCACACGCCCTTGCGCGGGGCGGCTTCCGCGGCGGGGCGGTCGGGGGCGCCGTCATGCGCGGCGGCGTCGATGGCTGTCCAGAAGGCGTCCTCGGCATCAGCGAAGCTGCGACGCTCGGCAGCCGTGGCAAAGCGGCCGAACGCGAAGAGGCGTCGGTCGCGGATCGCGTCGTGGTCGGTCAGCTCCACGCCCAGGGTGCGGGCGATGGGTGTCAACGGGTTGTCGTTGGCCTCGTGCAGCCAGGAGGCGCCATGGTCGAAGGGCAGGCCGAGGCCCGTCGCGTCGGTGAAGGCGCGCCCCCCGACGCGCGGGCCGCCTTCGAGCACGATGCATCTGCGGCCGCGGGCGGCGAGCTCGCGCGCCGCGGCGATGCCGGCGCAGCCGGCGCCGATGACGAGCACATCTGGATCGGTTGGGAACATCGCCGCATCATGCCGCGACTGATCGAAGGGATGAACCATGCTGCAAGCGCCGCCCGCCGAACCCGGCATGCGCGAGGACGAGGTCGACACGCCGGCGCTGCTGATCGACCTCGATGCCTTCGAGCACAACCTCGACACCATGGCGGCCCTGCTGGCGCCGACCGGGGCAAGGCTGCGGGCGCATGCCAAGACACACAAATCCGCGGTGATCGCGAAGCTGCAGATGGCACGCGGCGCGGTGGGGCAGTGCGTGCAGAAGGTGGCGGAGGCCGAGCAGCTCGCCTGGGGTGGCATCCCGGACGTGCTGGTGACCAACCAGGTGGTGGCGCCGCGCAAGCTGGCGCGTCTGGTCGCGCTGGCGAGGATCTGCAAGGTCGGGCTGTGCACGGATGATCCTGCGCAGGTTGCCTTGGCCGAGCAGGCGGCCGAGGCTGCCGGCGTCCGGCTGCCCGTGCTGGTCGAGATCGACGTGGGTATGGGGCGCGCCGGCGTGGAGCACGGGCCCGCCGCGGTCGCTCTGGCCGAGCGCATCGCGGCCAGCAGGCATCTGACCTTCGGCGGGCTGCAGGCCTATCACGGCAGTGCGCAGCACATCCGCAGCCCGGAGCAGCGTGGTGCCGCGATCGCCGAGGCCGTCGCACGGTCGCGCCGGACAGTAGAACAGCTGAAGCAGCGCGGGCTTGAGTGCCCGATCGTCGGTGGGGCCGGCACCGGCACCTTCCGGCACGAGGCGGCGAGCGGCGTCTATACGGAGATCCAGGCCGGATCCTATGCCTTCATGGATGTCGACTACGCGAAGAACGAGGATGCGCCGCCGTTCCGGCAGTCGCTGTTCGTGCTGGCGCAGGTCATGAGCCGTGCGACGCCGGGCGTTGCCGTGGTGGATTGCGGCCACAAGGGCGTGTCGGTCGATTCCGGCATGCCGGGCGTCTGGGAGCGGCCGGGGCTGCGATACGCCGGCGCCTCGGACGAGCACGGCAAGATCCTCATCGAGGACGGTGTGCCGCCGGCGCTGGGCGAGAAGCTGCGGCTGGCGCCGGGACATTGCGACCCCACGGTCGATCGCTACGACTGGTATGTCGGCGTGCGGAAGGGGCGGGTCGAATGCCTATGGCCGGTCGCGGCGCGCGGCGCGATGGCGTAGGCGATGCCCGACTGGGTGGCGGCGGTCGACCAGCGACTGCGCTGGCTGGCGCGCCGCCGCCGGGGCCGCGCAGCCATGCTGCGGCGGCTGACGCGGGCGATGGCTGCGCTGCCGCATGACGACCCGGCGTTGCTCGAACGGTTCCAGCATGCCTGCCTGCAACGGCTGGAAGCGGCGATGGCGGCGAATCCTGTGCTGATGGCCGCGCGTGAGGAGCTCGCGCATCGGGTCGCGCTGGCCCGCGCCGCGCTGGCCGGCGATGAGGAGGCGCGGCGCGCGCTGGAACGGCGTGAGGACGAGATGTTTCTTGGCGGGGACGCCTTCGGGGCGGGGCGGGTGCCGGGCCGCGCGGTATGGCTCGCGATGATGGCGAAGGCGGTGCCTGAGGAGATCATGCCCGCCTCGGTGGCGCTGGTGAACGACCTCCAGACGCTCGGGCGGGATGCGACCCTGCGCGCGCTGGAAGCGATGGCGCGTTAGGGCCGATCGAACGGCTCCGACCCGCAACCAGCCAGGGCATCAACCACGATGTCCCTGGCTGCCGATTGGGCTGTGGCGGGTGCTCGTCCGGGGTGCGGGGAAAACGCTCTACTGACTTGCCCAGATGATCCGGTGCATCCAGGCGATCTCCGGCAGTTCGAAGCTGTAGGAAGGGTGGGCGGGATTCAGGCTGGCGAGTTCGATGCGCTTGGCCGATTGCCGGCGAAGTTCCTTCGCCATCACCTCGCCCCTGGCGGTGCGGACTACGACGCGGTCCCCGCGGCGGACGGGCGCGGCGGGGGAGACGACGACGACGTCTCCATCGCGGAACACGGGCTCCATCGATTCACCCGAGATCTCGAGCGCGTAGGCGTTCGGGTCACCGATCTCGGGTAGGGAAATCTCGTCCCAGGAGCCACCCACGGGGTAGCCGCCATCGTCGAAATACCCCTCCCCTCCCGCCTGGGCGAGGCCGATCAGCGGAACCCGGCGACCCACGCCGCCGCGGCCACCGCCGCCGCGCGGCAAGGCCGGCAGTCCGGAGACCAGCGAGGCGAAATCCTCGATGCCGCGGCCGGTGGCGGAGAGGACCTTGGCGACGCTTTCTGTCGAAGGCCAGCGTGCGCGCCCGTCCACGCCGATGCGCTTGGACGGGTTGAAGGCGGTGGGATCGAGCCCTGCCTTCCGGGCCAGGCCCGAGGCCGACAGCCCGTGTTCGGCCGCGAGGGCGTCGAGGGCGCGCCAGATGTCGTCATGCCGCATGGGGGGTGCGCTTTCCGTGACGCGGCCATCCGACTCCAGATGATGTGCCGCTTCTGGGCAGGCTATCCTAGGTTTTGTTTCGGAAATCAATAGGAAAATGATCCTTTTGCGGCTTGCCCGCCACAACCAGCACGGTTAATGTTCTTGTATTGTTCTCTTGATAGGCGAGACCCCCAATGCGACCTGCCCCCCGCAGCGCTCATACCCCCCGCTTCGCCAGCATCGCCGCAGCCGAGCCGTTCCGCTCGGCCGAGGAGGCCTGGTTCTGGACCATGGCCGCGCTGACCGCGCGCCGCGACGGCGCCCGCATCTCCGCCGGCAAGGGAGAGAAGGTCCGGCCCTGCGAACCGGACGACGTGATCAAGTGCCTGGACCGACTGTACCGCCACCGGCGGATCGACCTGATCCACGCCCGCGTCATGCGGATCTGGGGCGAGCGCGGCACCGCCCCCGACCCTCGGCACCTGTCCGAACGCGCGGATGCGGCGCAGTGGCGGGAGGCGATGAACCGGCTGGAATGGCCGCTGCGAGTGAAGGGGATCGTGGCGTGACGACGCCCGGGCATCGGGATGTGACGACGCCGCAGAATCACGGCGCGACCCCGCGGCTCCGCGCGGCCCGGGAGGCGGCGCAGGAGGTCTGGATCGCCTTTGGCGGCGAGGCAGACCAGGTCTGGCTGCGCCCGCTGCGCCGCGGCTTCCGCCACTGTTTCGCCGCGCTGCGAGACGAAGCGGGCTGGACTGTGCTGGAACCGCTCTCCGGCCGGCTCGTCATCGCGCGGCTGGCGGTGGCTTCCGGCTATGACCTGCCTGGCTTCTATCGACGCGCGGGGTTGGCAGTCGTCGGACCCTTCGCGCCGGGGCCCGCGCGGGTGGCCTGGCTGCCGGCGCTGCTGCCCTTTACCTGCGTCGGATTATGCCGCGCGGTCCTCGGAGCCGGCGCGCCGCGCGCGGTGACGCCCTGGGGGCTGTTCCGCCGCCTCGCGAAGATTCTTCGCGATGATAAGAAAAAATTCTTGACCGCTCGCCAATATTAGGTCATTAGTCCTCTCGCCAAGGGGCGTACTGCGCCCGATGGCCTTCCTCCGATCCCCCATGACCTTGCGCGAGCCCGTCCTCCTCATCGGAGGGCGGGCTCGCTGCTTTTCGGGGATGTCGGCGGGAGTTCCTCGCATCCGAGAAGGAGCTGCGCGCGCATGGGTGGCCTGTTCCGCGCCCCGAAGCCTGTCGTCGTCGCCCCCGCGCCGGCGCCGGCGACGACTGTCACCACCGATCCCACCCAGGCGGCCGAGCAGGCCGCCGCTACCGCCCGGGCCGAGACACGCGCCCGCAGCCGGAACGGCCTGGCGGGCACGGTCGCCACCTCCGCCCGCGGCCTGCTCGGCGCGCGGGCGGATTTCGGCGCCACGCGCAAATCGCTGCTGGGGGAATGATGCCATGACGCCCGAGGACATCCTTGCGCGGCACGCCCGCGCAATCGACCAGCGGCGCGCCTATGACGCGCTCTGGCAGGATTGCTACGACCACGTCCTGCCGGCGATGCCCGCCGAACGGGTCGCGATCTATGACGCGACGGCGGCGGATGCGGCGGAACAATTGGCCGCCTCGTTGCTCGCCGAGCTGACGCCCCCCTGGTCTCGCTGGTTCGGACTGGCACCGGGGCGGCCGTTGGAGGGCGATGCCGAAGCCAGCATTGCGCTGGAGGAAGCGGCGGAGACGCTGCAAGGGCATCTCGATCGCTCGAACTTCACTCTCGAGATGCATCAGGCCTTCCTGGACCTGGTGATCGCCGGCACCGGCGTGCTGCTGGTCGAGGAAGCGCCGCCGGGCGAGCCTTCCGCCCTGCGCTTCACCGCCGTGCCGCTGGGCGAGGCGGTGCTGGAGGAAGGACCGTCCGGGCGGCTCGACACCGTCTATCGCGCGGCGCGGCTGACCGAGGCGGAACTGCGCCGGCGCTATCCGGCGGCGCCGTTGCCGCCCGCGTCCCGGGACGAGGCCGAGGAGAGGCAGCATCGGGTGGTCGAGGCGGTATGGCCCGACTGCGACGGCACGCGCTTCATGGCGATCGCCGCGACCGACGCCGGCCCGGTGGTGCTGGCGGAAGGGCGCTTTTCGCAGAGCCCATTCATCGCCTTCCGCTGGCTGAAGGCGCCGGGCGAGATCTATGGCCGCGGGCCGGTCGCGAAGGCCCTGCCCGACATCCGCACCGCCAACAAGGTGGTTGAGCTGGTACTGAAGAATGCCTCCATCGCCGCGACCGGCATCTGGCAGGCCGATGATGACGGCGTGCTGAACCCGGCCACGGTGCGGCTCGAACCGGGTGCCATCATCCCGAAGGCGCCGGGGTCGTCGGGGCTCACGCCACTCGCGGCACCGGGCAACTTCGATGTGTCGCAGCTCGTGCTGACCGATCTGCGGGCGCGCATCCGCGGGGCGTTGCTGGCGGACCGGCTGGGGCCGCAGCGCAAGGACAACATGACGGCGACCGAGGTGCTGGAACGCGCCGCCGAGACGGCGCGGCTGCTCGGCGCGACGTATGGGCGGCTGCAATCGGAGCTGCTGACGCCGCTCGTCGCGCGCTGCCTCGGCATCCTGCGGCGGCGCGGGGAGATCCCGCCGCTGCTGCTCGATGGGCGGGAGGCGGTGCTGCGGTATCGCAGCCCGCTGGCCCAGGTGCAGGGCCGCACCGATGCGGCGAACACGCTGCTGTTCCTGCAGGCGGTGCGCAGCATGGGCGATGCCGCGCTGGCGCAGGTCGACCTGCCGGCCGCCGCCCGCTGGCTGGGCCGGACGCTGTCCGCACCCGCCGAGATCCTTCTTCCCCCCGTTCAGGCCGACAAGGAGTAAGCCATGCCCGAGGATCTGCTGGAGACCGCGCTCGCCGACGATGCCGCGTCGCAGAAGGGCGGCCGTCCGGACGATGTGCCCGAGAAGTTCTGGGATGCCGAGGCGAACGCGATCCGCGTCGAGGCGCTGCTGAAATCCTATCGCGAGCTGGAGAAGCGGCTGTCCCAGCGCGTCGCCCCGCCGGGCGAGGATGCGCCGGTAGAGGAGCGGTTGCGCTTCCGTCGTGCCGTCGGCGTGCCGGATGCGCCGGAGGAGTATGCGATCGAGGCGAAGCACGATCTCTGCTGCGCGGATGATGCGATCAATGCGCGGCTGCACGAGGCGGGATTCAGCCAGCAACAGGCGCAGCTCGTCTATGACCTGGCGGCCGAACGCCTGCTGCCGCTGATCGCGGAGGCCGCGAGCCAGTTCGAAGCGGAGCGGCAGATCGAGACGCTGCGCGCGCATTTCGGCGGCGAGGAACGCTTCCGTCGGATCGCCGGGCAGATCACCGCCTGGGGTCGGGCGAACCTGCCGGCGCCGGTGATGGAAGCGCTGTCCAGCACCGCCGAGGGCGTGATCGCGCTGCATCGGATGATGGAGGCGAAGGAGCCAGGCCTGGCGCCGCGCGCCGATGCGAACGCCACGACGGATGAGACCGAGCTCCGCGCGATGATGCGCGACCCGCGCTACTGGCGGACGCGGGAGCCGGAATTCGTGCGCCGTGTGACCGATGGATTCCGTCGGCTCGTGAAAGGCTGAGGCGAGGGCTGCGGCCCCTCCCTACCAAACGGTGCGGCTTGAGCGCGTGCCCCCCCGTGACGCTCGCCGCGCCCGGGGGCGGGCGGCTTCGTGCTGCCCGCCCCGTCCGTTTCCGCCCGCGCATAACCGGCTTCCCGGCGCGCGGGCCGCGTCGCTACCCGGCCCTTCGCGGTCAACCGGGTGGCGTCGTCTTCCCATCCACGACAGATCGAAAGGGACACCCGAATGTCGGGCACCATCGAACAGGCTTTCGTGAAGCAGTTTGAGGCCGAGGTCGCCGAGGCCTATCAGCGCCAGGGCAGCAAGCTGCGCCCGACCGTGCGCTCCAAGAGCGGCGTGAAGGGTGCGAGCACCATCTTCCCGCGCGTCGGCAAGGGGACGGCGGCGGCCAAGGCGCGCAACGGCGTCGTGCCGGTGATGAACCTGGAATACGCCAACGCCGAATGCTTCCTGCAGGACTACTATGCCGGCGAGTGGATCGACCGGCTCGACGAGATCAAGTCGAGCATCGACGAGCGCACGGTGATCGCCAATGCCGGCGCCTATGCGCTCGGCCGCAAGACCGATGAGCTGATCGTCGCCGCCCTCGACACCGCGACGGCCGAGGCGGTGGGCGTCGGCTCGGGCCTGACCGACACTGACGGCCTCACCAAGCAGAAGGTGCTGATGGCCTTCGAGATGCTGGGTGCAGCCGATGTTCCGGATGACGGCAACCGCTTCGCGGTGGTCGGCTGGAAGCAGTGGTCGGAGCTGCTGCAGATCGACGAGTTCGCCCGTGCCGACTATGTCGGCGACGATGCGCTGCCGTGGAAGGGCACGCAGGCGAAGCGCTGGCTCGGCGCGCTGTGGATGCCGCATTCCGGCCTGACCAAGGCGGGGACGCTACGCTACTGCTACTTCTACCACCGCACCGCGGTGGGTCATGCGGTCGCTTCCGAGGTCGTCACGGACATCACCTGGCATGGCGATCGCGCCGCGCATTTCGTGAACAACATGATGTCGCAGGGGGCGGTGATGATCGACCCGACCGGCGTCGTGCGGATGCGCGCCAAGGAGTGAGCTGAAGGTTGGGGGGAGATGAACTCCGCCCAAACCCCCCTCCTTTTTCTGTCCATTGGCACCGGCCCCGGCGGTCAGTCTCCAAACAGATAGAAAAAGGAGGGGGATCGGGGGAGTTCATCTCCCCCGACCTTTCTTTTCCATTTAGGAGGAATCCCCCGATGGCGCTCTCCGCCCTCGCGCTGTGCTCGCGCGCGCTGTTGAAGATCGGCGCGCAGCCTGTCGCCTCGCTCGATGAAGGCACGGCCGAGGCCGAGGTGGCGGCCAATCTCTATCCGGGCATTCGCGATGCGCTGTTGTCGGCGCATCCGTGGTCCTTCGCGACGGCGCAGGCGGCGCTGGCTCGGCTGGCGGCGGTGCCGCGCGCGGATTTCGCGCATGCCTTCCAACTGCCGGCCGGCTTCCTGCGGGCGCTGTCGGCGGGATCTGCGGGGCGGGCGCGGGGCATCGTGTACCGGCTGCAGGAGGACCGGCTGTTCACGGATGCGGAAAAGGTCGCGCTGACCTATGTCTTCCGGCCAGACGAAGGCACCTTTCCGCCGTTCTTCGCCGGTGCGCTGGTGGCGCGTCTGGCGGCGGAGTTCTGCATTCCGCTGACGGAGAACAGCTCTCGGGCCGAGATGCTGTATCGCCTCGCCGACGCCGAGCTGCGGGTTGCGCGCCAGGCCGACAGCCAGCAGGCGAGCGCGCGGACGATCGAGAACTTCCCCCTCATCAGCGTGCGGGGCTGAGCCATGCCGGCGGTGAAGCGAGCGAAGACGAGCTTCGCGGCAGGGGAGCTGGCGCCGGAGCTGCTCGGGCGCGGTGATCTTGGGGCCTTCGACAACGGGGCGCGGCGCCTGCGCAACGTGTTCATCCAGCCGACGGGGGGCGTGACGCGGCGGCCCGGGCTGCGCCATGTCACGAGCCTGCCCGGGCCGGCGCGGCTGATCCCGTTCGAGTTCAATACCGAGCAGACCTACCTGATCGTGCTGACGGCGGGCCTGCTGCGCGTGTTCCAGGGCGATGCGGAGATCGCAGCGCTCGGCGGGCCGTGGTCGGGCGCGATGCTGCCGCAGATCGGCTTCACGCAGAATGCCGACACACTGCTGCTGACGCATCCGGAGATGCGGCCGCAGCGCGTGACGCGAACGGCCTCGGGCTGGACGATCGGCGCGTGGTCGTTCGCGGCGGAGCCGTTCGCGCGGTTCGCCGGCGGCGATGTCGCTGTCGTGCCAAGTGCGACGAGCGGCAGCATCGTGGTCGATGCAACGGCGGCGGTCTTCTCGGCCGGACATCTCGGTGCGCGGCTGCGGGTCGAGGGGAAGAAGGTGCTGGTGACGGCGGTGCATTCGTCGACGCGCATCATCGCGACGGTGGAGGAGACGCTGTCGGCGGCCGGCGCCACCGCGGACTGGGATGAATCCGCCTTCAGCGATGCGCGGGGCTGGCCGGTGACATGCTGCTTCCATCAGGATCGGCTGGTCGTCGGCGGATCGCGGGATCTGCCGAACCGGTTGTGGCTGTCGCGCACCGGGGAACTGTTCAACTTCGACATGGGCACGGGCCTCGACGACCAGGCGATCGAGTTCGGACTTCTGTCCGACCAGGTGAATGCGATCCGTGGGCTGTTCTCGGGCCGGCATTTGCAGGTGTTCACCTCGGGCGCCGAGTGGATGGTCACAGGCGATCCGCTGACGCCTGGCAACATCCAGCTCAACCGGCAGACGCGCGTGGGCTCGCCGGTGGATCGGCTGGTGCCGCCGGTCGACGTGGACGGATCGACCGTCTTCATCGCGCGTGGTGGGCAAGGCGTGCATGAGTTCGCCTATACGGATCTCAACCAGGTCTATCAGGCGAACGACCTCGCCATCCTCGCGCGGCATCTCGTCCGCACGCCGGTCTCCATGGCCTACGACCAGGGGATGCGGCTGCTGCACATGGTCATTGCCGATGGCAGCCTGGCGACGCTGACGATCTATCGCGCCGAGCAGGTGACGGCCTGGACACGGCAGGAGACGGATGGCGCCTTCCGCACCGTCGCCGAGGCCGAAGGTACGGTCTGGGCCGTCGTCGAACGCGCCGGCGCCTTCATGCTGGAACGCTTCGAGGCCGGCCTCTCGCTGGATGCCGCGCTGACCGGCGCGGCATCGGTGCCGCAGGACGAATGGAGCGGGCTCGGCCATCTCGAAGGACGCCAGGTCGGCGTGCTGGCGGAAGGGGCACCGCGTGCGGCGACGGCCGTGTCGGGCGGTGCCGTGGTGCTCGACCCGCCGGCCACCGCGGTGCAGGTCGGCCTGACCTTCCGGCACGAGATCGAGCCGCTGCCGCCCGAGCTGATTGCCGCCAGCAGCGCGGCGACCGGGCCGCTGCGGCTGGTCGCCGTGACGTTCCGGCTGCTGGATACGGCCGCGCTCGCCGTCGATCTCGGCCGTGGCGCGGAACCCGTGCCGTTCCGACGGCTGGACGCCGCGCTGCTGGACGCCGCGCCGCCCAGCTTCACCGGTGACGTCACGCTGCGCGGCCTCGGTTGGCGGCGCGACCGGCTGCGCCCGCTGTGGCGCATCGACAGCGACGTGCCGCTGCCGATGACGCTGCTTTCCGTCACCACCGAGATCAGGATCACCGACTGATGGCCCAGCTCGCCACCATCGCCTCGCTCGCCGGCACCGGTCTCGCCGTCTACGGCCAGGTCCGACAGGGACAGCAGCAGAAGGCGACGAACCGGGCGCAGGAGGAGAACCTGCGCGCCCAGCAGACCGCGCAGCAGGAACAGGCCGCGGTGCAGGCGGCGGCGAATGAGCGTGCGCGGCAGGAGAAGCTCGCCAGCACCATCGCCTCCGCCCGTGCGCGGGCAGCGGCCGGCGGCATCGCGCCCGACGAGGGATCGGCCGCCGCGCTGACGGGCGGGCTGCGTTCGGATGCGGCGAAGGAGGCCGCGGAGGATGCCTCCTTGATGAGCGCGCGGCTTGCGAGCGGGCGGCGCTCGCTGCTCGCCTCCGACGGCAGCTTCAACAGCTTTCTGCGCGCGGGGCAGACGCTCGGCGGCGCGGTACGCAACCTGCTCGTATGATGACGGCGGCCGCGTTTCTCGGCCGCCGTCATCAGCCTTCTTCTGCCTCGGAGGCCGCCGCCGCCATCAGGCGGCCTAGCTGTCGCGCCAGGCGCTGTTGCACCGGACACCGCTGACGGTCCGGGTGCCGTCGCACAGCACGTTCCCGGCCCGGTGCAGGACATCGCGCCGGACCGCTTTGCAGCGCCGAGGCATGCGCCGGCTGGCGCCAGCCCGCACGGCTCTGAGCCACCCCAGGACATCGAGGATCACCATGAGCGAACACATCACGATCGGCGATGTCGCGCCGCGCGTGCAGTATGTCGCGGACGGCGTGCTGGCCGAATTCACCTACCCGTTCCCGATCTTCGAGGAGGCGGATCTCGAGATCCGCCTCGACGGCGCGGTGCTGGCCGGCGGTGCGACCATCGCGGGCGCCGGCATCGCCGAGGGCGGCAGCGTCGTCTTTCCGGAGGCACCGGCAGCCGGCACGCGCATCACGCTGCGCCGCCGGCTCAAGATCGCCCGCGCGACGGATTTCCAGGCGAACGGCATCCTGCGCGCGCGCAGCCTGAACGATGAGCTCGACTACCAGGTGGCGGCGATCCAGCAGGTGGCAGACGATGTGGCGGGCGCGCTGCGGATCGATCCGTCGGAGGCCGGCAATCTCATCCTACCGCTGCGCGGGGCGCGGGCGAACCGTGTGCTCGGCTTCGATGGCTCGGGCGACCTGGCCGTGTTCGACCGCGGCACGGGGTTGCTCGGCGTCCCCTTTCCCGGCGGCGTGCCTCGCAGCGTGGAGGACAAGCTCGCCGAGCGGCTGACCGCCAGGGATTTCGGCGCGACCGGCGACGGCGTGACGGATGACGGGCCGGCGCTCGCCGCCGCCATGGCCGCGGCCGCGGCCTCGGGACGCGTGCTGGTGATCGGCGAGGGCACGCACCGCACCACACAGCCGCTGGTTCTCGGCGGCGGGGCGGCCGGGCTGATCATGCACGGATCGATCCTCTATGCCGGGCCGGACGGGCACGCGGCGCTGACGCTCGGCGACGGTGCCGCCGTGCGCAACGCATCCAAGCGATATGAGGGGCTGCGGGTGATCCGCGCCGTGATCTCGGACTGGATGAACGAGGCCGATATCGGTCTGGTCATGCGCAATCTCGACGCATCCTTCGTCGAGATCCGCCAGGTCGAGGGCTTCACGATCGGCATCCGCACCCAGGGCGTCGAGCGCGGCTTCGAGGACACGACGCTGATGCTCGGCCGCATCGTGAACAACCGGATCGGCCTCGACGTGCGCACGGAGACGGCGGCGGCGTGGAACACCTCCGTCCGCTACTACGGTGGGCACTTCGCCATCGGAAGCGCCGTCCACACCGACAAGGACCGGTTCGGGATTCGCCTCTCCGCAGCGCCCGGAGCCTATGTGGCGCACAACCGGCACCTGTTCGACGGACCCGGCTTCGAATTGCAGGCGACGGGCAGGCCGATCAGCGGCATCCCGGTGCTCTGCGAGGTGAACAGCCGCTCGGTCTGGGTGCGCGGCATGCGGATGGAAAGCTGCAGCGCCTTCGCGGCGCGTCACACGGCCGGCGCGCAGGATCATGTCTATGAGGTGGCCTGGGCCAGCCAAGCCTATCTCGTCAGCGTCGACTACACGGCGACGGCAACGCGCACCGGCGCAGTGGTGCGCGCCTACCACCAGTCGGCCGCCTTCCGTGAATCGAGCCGTGAGGTTGGCAGCGTGCCGAACCTGCGCGCGGCGCGCATCCGCTGGTCGAACAGCGAATCGGGCTTCGACAGGTTGGCCTGCCTATCATCGAACGTGTCGGGCAGCCCGGCGACGCTCGCCGATTTCGCCTTCGCCGCGCTCGATTCCTACGGTTTCACCGACCAGGGCGTCGTGCTGACCGGCGGGCGGGGCCTCGGCTTCGTCGTCGATGCCCGCAATTGCCGGGACTTCGCACTGGCGGTGGATGCCGACGCGCCGCGCGTGGCGGTGATGTGCTTCGACGCCAACCGCAACCTGCTAAGCGACGGCGGCACGCCGTTGGTCCGCGCTTCGGGCCAGTCGCTGGTATGGAATGCGGCGGCACGCTGGTACCAGGGCTCGGCCGACATGGCGGATGCGACGCTGACGCGCCCGCAGGTCGTGCATCTCGAACCGCAGGTCGCCTACGCGATCATCGGCCTGGCGCGCATCGGCACGGATTATGAGGTGCGCGCGATGCGCCTCGGCTGCGATCCGCTGTTCGCACCGCCGCTGCTGTACGGCCTGCCCGGGCTGCCGCATGGGGCGCGCGAGCTGGTGGCAGAGACGGTCTGGGACGCGCCGTCGATCGCCGCGGGGGGCTCGGCGACGGTGAGCGTGCCGCTGGTCGGCGCACGGCCGGGGGATTTCGCTTCGGCAGCGTTCTCGCTGGCGACCTCCGGCGTGGTGTTCCTCGCCCAGGTGGGGGCGACGGATGTCGTGACCGTCACCGCCTGGAACCGGACCGCCGCCGCGGTCGATCTGAACGCCGGGACGGTGCGGGCACGCGTGGTGAAGGCATGAGCGGCGGGCCGGAGGCCGGGCCGCGCAGGCCCGATCTGCGCGCGGCGATGGGTGTGGTGGCGGAGGAGTACTTCCGCTTCCTTCAAGGCGGGCCGGAACCGGGCACCGGCGACGACACCAAGGCCTTCGCCGCGCATCACGCGGCGTGCCGGGCGGCGCTCGCGCATCTCGAACATCTGCTGAAGCTGGCCCGCGCAATGGGCGAGCCCGACAGCGGCGTCGAGGAAGTGACGACCTTCCTGATCGAGGCCCGCCAGGCGCTGTCCGCATTCGAGCAGGAGGAGGATCCGCATGGCGAGGAAGAGCAGTCCTGACGCCGGCTTCCTCGAATTCGTCTGGGTCTGGAACCGGCGGCTGAACAACGACACGCCGTCGGTGCACCGGCGCATCGCGCGCTGGCTGGAGGCGCGCGACGCGGCCGACGAACGCCGCCTGCTGCTGATGGCCTTCCGGGGCTGCGGCAAGTCGACGCTGGTCGGGCTATGGTGCGCATGGCTGCTGGCTCAGCGGCCGCAGACGCGCATCCTGGTGCTGGCTGCCGATGCGTCGCTGGCCGTGAAGATGGTGGCGTCCGTGCGGCGCATCGTCGAGCGGCATCCACTGTGCAGGCACCTGCTTCCGGATGGGTCGGAGGCCTGGGCGTCGGACCGCTTCACCGTCGCGCGGGATGGCGCGCTGCGCGATCCGTCGATGCTGGCGCAGGGCATCGGCGGCAATGTTACCGGGAACCGCGCCGAGGTGATCGTCTGTGACGATGTCGAAGTCGCGGGCAATTGCGACACCCCGGGCAAGCGCGCGGAGCTGCGCGAGCGACTGGCGGAAGCCGAGTTCATCCTCGTACCCGGCGGCACGATCCTGTTCGTCGGCACGCCACACTGCGAGGACAGCCTGTATCGCCCCCCGGCGGAGGAAGGCGCGTTCCTGCGCGGCTATCGCCGGCTCGCGGTGCCGGTAATGAATGCGGCGGGCGTCGCGGCCTGGCCGGAGCGCTTCTCGCGCGACGCCATTGCCGCGCTGCGCGACCGTGTCGGTCCGTTGCAGTTCCAGCGGCAGATGATGCTGCAGGCGGTGGCCTCGTCGGCGGTGCGGCTCGATCCGGCGGCGATGGTCCGGTACGGCGACGAACCGGACTATCGCGAGGCCCAAGGGCGCGGCGTGCTGACGCTGCTCGGGCGGCGCCTGGTCGCCGGGGGAGCGTTCTGGGACCCGGCCTATGGGCGGCCCGGGACGGGTGACGCTTCGGTCCTGGCCTGCACCTATGCCGATCCGGAGGGACATCACTTCCTCCACCGCCTCGCCTATCTCACGCACGATCCGGCAGCGGCGGACGACCCGGCGACCCAACAATGCCGGGCGGTGGCGGCGGTGCTGAAGGAGACGCTGCTGCCCTCCGTGCGGGTGGAGACGAACGGCCTCGGGAAGTTCCTGCCGGCGTTGCTGCGGCGCGAGCTTGCGCGGGCGGGCGTGGCCTGCGCGGTGGTGGAGCACGTCAGCACGCGGGCGAAGGCGGATCGCATCCTGGGCGCGATCGAGCCGGCGCTGGCGGCAAGGCGGCTGCATGCGCATGAGAGCGTATTCCGCACGTCCTTCCCGGGCGAGATAGCGGAATGGCGCCCCGATGCGGTCGGTGCCCGCGACGATGCGCTGGATGCCGTGGCCGGATGCCTGCTGGCCGAACCCGTTCGCCTGGTGCGCGCCGCCCCCCCCGCCCGCCCCGCTTCCTGGCGCGCCTAGATGGGCCGTCGCTCCGCGTCGTCGCTGTCCCGGTGACAGACAGAAAAAGGAGGGGGTCCGGGGGAGTTCCCTCCCCCGGCCTTCCTCACGCGGCGTGCCGCTTCAGGATCTCGGTCTCGTGCCGGTTCAACCCGGCTTCGGTGATCTCGAAGCGCCCGTCCTCGCGCGGCTGGGCCAGGCCCATGCCGGTCAGCCGGTTCAGGCAGGGCCCGTCCTTGAGGCCCGGCGGGCGCCCGTGCGGTCCGACCAGCGTCAGCCGGTGCAGCGCGGACCGGCAGCAGGTCTCGAGATAGGGCTCGTTCCACATGTGTTGGCGTCGGCTTCCCATGGGGTGTTCCCCCAAGGGTGGCCTGCTGCCGCTTCCCCTTCAAGGTTTCAGCAGAAGGCAGATCAGAGAATGCCGATCCAGATCGAACCGTTGTGGTGGATCACGGCCGTGGAGGCGCCTGTCGTGGCGGCGCTGTTCTGGATGATCCATGGCCTGCGCAACGACATGCAGCAGCGCTTCGAGCGCGGCGACCAGCGCGAATCCGATGCGCTGACGCGCACACGGGATGAGCTGGCGCAGTTCAAGATCGAGGTGGCGCGGACCTATGTGCCGCTGTCGCTGATCCGTGATCTCGACCGGCGGATGTCCGACCACCTGGTGCGGATCGAGGAGAAGCTGGAGGAGGTGTCGCGCGCCGGGATCGCTGTGGCGCAGGCGGCGCGCCGGATGGAGGAACGGGAGTGAGCGCGGCGCTTCGCCAGGATGGCGGCGTCGAGATCCTCGCCCTGACCTTTGGGGAGAGGCAGCCGGGCGCCCCGTGCGCGCGATCGAAGCGATGGCGGCACTGGTGATGAACCGGGCGCGGCAGGCGGCGGTGCCCGGCGGGCCGGCACATTGGGGGCGGGACGTCGCGGCGGTGTGCCGCGCGCCGTTCCAGTTCCCGTGCTGTCTGCGCAACCACACCTCATGCCCGCTCATGGCCGCTCACGCATGAGCCTGTATGCCCGCAATTACCTCATTTTCCCCCAAACGCTCGCTCACCGCGTTCCATTCCCGCTCACCCTAGTCCACAATCTGGTTGTGGACAGGACCGTGGACAGGGGTCGCGATGCCGAAACAGAACGTGCTGACAGTGAGGGAGGCGGCTGCCCTCATCCGGGCTGGCAGACCGGGCGCCACAAGCGACGGAGCCGGCCTTAGCCTGCGGGTAGCAGGGCCGGGGTCCGCCCGATGGACCCTGCGATATCAGCGCGACGGCCGCGCCCGTGAGGCTGGCCTCGGAGGCGTAGGCGTCCAGGGCGACCGCCTGACCGGCGTTGGTCTCGCTGATGCCCGCCTTCGCGCCGAACAGGCCCGAGCCATGCTGCGGGATGGCCTGGACCCGATCGCGGAGGCCGAGAAGGCGAAGCCGGCCACCGTGACCTTCGGCGACGTGTTGACGATCGTCATGGACGACAAGGTGTCCTCGAACCGATCCGCGAGGCACCGGGCACAGTGGCGCGCGACCCTGTCGAGATATGCGGCCGACCTGATCGAGAAGCCCGTTGAGGGCATCGTCACCGATGACGTGCTGGCCGTGCTGCGCCCGATCTGGACCCGCATTCCCGAGACGGCATCCCGGGTCCGGCAGCGGATCGAGGCGGTACTGACCGCAGCATCGGTGCGCAATCTCCGGCAAGGTCAGAACCCGGCGCAATGGCGCGGGCACCTTCAGGGCATCCTCCCGGCGCCGCGCAAGGTGAAGCCGACCGAGAACCATCCGGCGCTGGCTTGGCAGCAGATGCCGGCGTTCTGGTCCGCGTTGGCGGAGCGCAAGGCGAAGTCGAACGTTGCGCTGAGGTTCTTGATCTTGTGCGCCAGCAGGACGGGCGAGGTGCGGGGTATGAGGCGCCGGGAGGTGGACCTCGACACCGCGACGTGGACCATACCGGCGGGGCGCATGAAGGCCGGCAGAATGCACCGCGTCGCGCTCAGCACGCCGGCCCTGGCGATCCTGAAGGACCGCATCACGACCGACACCGGGGCGATGGACCTGTTGTTTCCAGGCGTGCATCCGAGCCGGCCGATGAGCGATTGGACACTAAGGAAGGCGTTGGACGCCGCGAACCCGGCCGAGACGGACGCGGACGATGCGCTGCCATGCTGGCGTGACGAGCGGGATCGCCCAATTACGCCCCACGGCTTCAGGTCGAGCTTCAGGGTGTGGTGCGCGGAGAGCGGCGTGTCCGACGCATTAGCTGAAGCGGCCCTTGCCCACGTTGTCCGCGGTGTCGAGGGCGCTTATCAGCGAAGTGACCTAATCGAGCAGCGCCGCCCCGTGATGGAGCGCTGGGCGCAGCACTGTCTGGGCCAGACAGCGAAGATCGTGCCGCTGCGGCGGAAGTCGCGGGCATCATGAAGTTGATCCCTCCCAACAGTGACACCGCCGCCCGCCGGAGGGGCCGACCACGAACGCAGCCCTTCCTTCCGGCCCGTGCCCGCGCCGCTATCGCTGCGCTTTTAAGCGGCGACGAGCAATCGGCCATCGATCACGGGATCACGCCGGAGGCCATGAGGGAGTATTGTGCGAGCCGGCGCGGCGAGCATGGTGCCGCCGTCGCCGCAATACGATCGGGGCTGATCGCCACTAAGGAGGCCTCCACCTCTTTCACGGTAAGGGATCAGGCGCGTGACATCGTACGCCATTTGCGGGAATGGGAGGCCGCGACCCTCCGCGGGAAGCCGGACTACACCCCGCAAAACGATCCACTCTATCCCGTCTACAGGTTCGCGCGCGGTGACCTCGACGCCAAGGATATTGGCGACGTTCGGTTTGGTCGTTCTGGCGACATCGGCAGCGTCGAAGCGGAGACGCTGATCGTCCCGCCGAGCACCCCCGCCTATCTCATCGGCAACGTTGCCTGGACGCTTTCGCTCGTCGCGAAAGCCGGCAGCTTCGACGACTTCGGCATAGCGTATTTCGCGTTCGCTAGGCTGGGCGAGGCTATAGAGGAAAAGTCCGATTAATCTCTTCTCGCTCGGTGTCGGCGCCAGCGATAGATGGATGCCCGCTGAACCACATTGAGCGGGGTTGAAATGCTGAAGCGAAAGTCCGAGCCGGCCGCCGACAAGGCGGAGAAGGCGGGTAAGACCGCCACAGTTGTGGGCGCCGCTCGGCGCGCATCGATGATCCCCGGCCTAGACCTCTTGCCCCAGGACGGTTCCGGCATCGCGCCATCCCGCGCGACACTTCGTCGTTGGAATGAACGCATCATGGCGGCCGGCGGAGAAGCGCTGCTGGTCAAAGTCGGTGGGACCGTCTTCATCCGCACCGCAGTCTTGGCACAGCATTGCGCGCGTGAGGCCGTGGCGGTGGTTGCCGGCGCGGCCCCTGATGGTGGAGCGCGCCGGAAGAAGGCTGCCGATCCGACAAGGCCGCCCTCCACGCCCGCGGCTCGCCGGAAGCCCGCACGGCGCAGCGCATCGGCCTGACCCGAAAAGGAACGGCCGGCGGCGCGAACCAACTCGCACACGCCGGCCGGAGATCGACGCCCGTCGCACAGGGTCGGTCTCCGGTTAGCATGATCGCGACCTCGGTTTCCAGCGTCGCCGGCCGGCACCGCCATGGCCGCGCGCACCGGCAGCACCGAGCCTCAACCGCACCCGCCAGGGCCTGGCGGCGCGCGTTGCGACATCCAAACGACCTTCCCGACTTGCGGGAAGTCCGAGGGGGGCAAAAAGCGCGGCCGGCCGCCAGTTTTGGTGCGGTCAAAGGGCCGATACGTAGATAGGGAACAATCTAGCCCCGCCGCCCTGATCCACCGCGCTGTCACCCTGCTCGATGCCGCAGCCGCGCTTGGTCGCCGCTGGTGGATCGGTTGCACGATCAGGCCCCGCGATCTTCCTGGCGCCTGGGATGCCGCCCGCACGCGAGTTCTGTGGACCGCAGTGGCAGCCGCTGCCCGCGACTTCTTGCGGAAGCGGGTGAAGGAACAGCCGGTCGCGTCGATCGCCTCGGTCCAGATGCAGGCCCGTTCCGGTGCTCACCTTCATGCCGCGTTGCTGGTCCAGCCCTTCCTCGCTGGACCTCTTAGACGCGCCATAGAGCGCGCGGTCTGCCGCTTCGCTGACGTGTCGAAGCTCCCGCCATACGCCATCCACTGGTGCGCGGACGGCAGCGCGTTGGGGGCCAAGGAGCCTTCAGGCGACCGGCGTACCCGAGCCCTGATGCACGATGGCCCCGGCGGCCGGCTGCGTGGATGGGTCGGCTACGTGCTGGCTGCGCTTCCCGAGCCCGGCGAGATCATCGCGGCCGGCGGCGCCGAGGTGATCGGCAAGGAGGGCGCGCGCCCGATCCAGGGCCGGCGGCTGATGATGTCCAGCGCGGACGCGCTTCGAAGCTGGGCCGAACGACAGGCCAGTCCCCCGGCTCCCTCGCGCCGGCTGAAGCAACGCCAGCAGCGATCCAAAGCATCACGTTCACATCGTCCAGAGAAGGAGGGAGTTGATGCCGCTGACCGCAACATCCAGAGCAATCAGGGCGATCCCGATGCCGCCGCCGGCCCATAGCGACGCCTGGGCCACGGGCTGGACCATCAAGCCACAGCATCACGCCCAGGCTCGGTCGCTTGGCCTGGACGTCGAAGCACAGGCGCGAACATTCCACTTCGTCGCCATCGCGCTCAACCACCCCATCCAGGACCCCGATCACGCATTCGTGGACTGGCTCCGCGACCGCGGCCGACGCGGCGGTTGGCGTGCACAGGACCGTACGCCCGGCACAGCGCCATGATCGCGATGGCGTCGTTCTCCGACACGGTGAGGCTGACGGTGGCGTCCAAGGCGTCGCTGAGGGAGGGGGCGCCTCCCCCGGCCGTGGTGTCGCCGGAGGAGACCGGCGCCGGCCAGGGGAGGCTTGGGGGTCCACCCACGGCGCCCGCGCCGAGCTACGGCGCCGTGGGATGGGATGCCCCGCCGCCGGTCTCTTCCGGGTCACGGCGGTGGGGACTTTGGGGGGCACGCGGAGAGAGGACGAAGAACGCGCGCCAACATCTCCATACCAGAATGTTATGGTTAGGCCATCATCATTCGCGAAGGAGCATGCCTCTATGTCCGGTACCATGAGCAACAGACCCGGCGCACCGCGCAGGCTGAAGTCGATCCGCATCAACGAAATCTCGCTGGTCGCCCGGCCGGCCAATGTCCACGCCGTCGCATTGATGACGAAGTGCGCCGACACCACGGCCGCCGACCTCGTCGCGCAGCAGGCCGATATCGCAGCGCGCCTCGATGCGTTGCAAAAGCGCCGGTCGCTGGATGGCGCGCCGGCCCGGCTGCTGAAGGCTGCGGCCGTGGCCGGTGATCGCATTCGTGCGCAGGTAGAGGGTCGCGCATACAGCGCACCGCTCCCGCCGACGCAGGTCGCGAAGGATGCTGGCGGTGGCGCCCGTCTTGTCTCGAAGGCTGCATCCATCGCGGAGGCGCACCGCGCCGCGCAGCAGGCCCAGCAGCGTGACACACCGCCGGTCTCGAAGGCCAACCTGTCGCCAGCCGAGCTCTTCATCCAGGCCGCTCGCGAGCGCGCCCGGCTCATGAAGGACGGCTGACGTGTCCAGGCGACGCCGCCGCGCCCCCCGCGAGGAACTGGCCGTCACCGGCTGGCGCATCGCGCGCGGTTGCAGTTTCGCCAGTCGATGCGTGCCTCCCGAAGCGGACGACCCCGAGCCCATCCACACCAAGGAGCCCGACCATGCCGCCCAACACCACGCCGACCAGCAACGCCTCGCGGATCATGCCGCGCAGGACGCCGGCCACCAGCAGGCGCATCACGGCGCCGGTAGGCGCGCCCGCCGCCGCCCCGCTCGACGCGGTCAAGGCCGCGCCCAAGCCTCCGCCTGATCCCGCCTGGGTGATGCCGTTGCGCGCCGCCCTTGGTGCCCTCCGCGATGTTGAGCAGCGCCACCGTCATGCGCAGGATCGGCTGCTCGTCGTGCGGCGCGAGGTTGCGGATGCGCGTGCAGCTTTGGCCCGGGAAGAAGCCGCAGGCCCGATCGACGGCAACGGCCGCAGCGTGGATGTCACCGTAGCAGCCGGCGATCGTCTGAACGCAGCCGAGGTCGAGGCGGCACGCATGAGCCGGATCACCGCGGCGCTGGGGGAGCAGGCAGAGACGGCGCGCGCTGCCCTGGGGCCACTAATCGAAGTCGGCCGTGTCGGGAGCATCGAATGGCTCGATACCGAGCTTGTAGCGATCGACCGGGAGTACCGCGCGGCGGCCGACGCGACCATGTCGATCATCGCCCGGTTCGTAGCGGTGGCGGACCAGGCAGGTGCGCTGCACCTGACTGAAGCAGCGATACGGCTCCGCCTTGTCCGATCACTACTGGACAGCGGGGAGGGCGTCATGGAGATCGGCTCCATGCTGGGCATGACGCCGCCCGTCGCCAGTCCGACCAGCGAGCAGGCCGCCGACCTGCGTCGCCTCCTCGACACGGCGCGCACCGCCGCCGCCGGCAGCACCAGCCAGCATAAGGAGGCCGCGTGATGGAGATGTTCGCTCAGACGATGGCGCGGCTATACCCGCGGTCAACCCGGAAGTCCGGCCCAAAGATGTTCCTCGATGTCCTTGCTGCCCATGACGCACGACGCACCGCCAGGGCCGCCGCCGTGTTGAGCGTCACCAAGACGGCGGTGAACACGGAGAAGCGCCTGATCACCGGCTGGGCCAGCGTCGCCACGATGGGTGGGAAGGACGTGATCGACCTTCAGGGTGACGTCCTGTCGATCGAGGAAATCCGCGCAGCCGCACACGACTATATCCGGGGGTCGCGACCCGCTCTCCTGAACCACGCCGGTGAGGCTGTGGCGGAGGTGGTCGAGACCTTCGTTGCCGACGAAGCGGTGCAGAAGGCCTTGGGCGTGGATTTCGGCCGCACGGGCTGGTTGGTCACGATGTACGTCTCGGACGACGCCACCTGGGCGCGAGTGAAGGCCGGGGAGCTTGCAGCGTTCTCGATCGGCGGCATGGCGATCCGCGAATGACCACCGCCCCGCGCCGCCGCCGCACCGGTGGCCATCCATTCGGCCTGTCGCACCCGGTGCATGTTCGCGCCCGGCTGCGTCAGGCCGAGGCGCTGCGGCTGAGGATCGCCGGCTTCACGCTGGACGAGATCGCGGCGGCCCTGGGTTACGCCGGCCGGCAGGGCGTGCATGAGGCGCTTCGATCGGCCCGGTCGCATGCGTCACCAGCGCTGCGGATGGAGGAAGCCACACTCGACCTAGGCAGGCTGGACAGGCTGTTGGCCGCGGTGCTCCCCGCCGCCTTCGCCGGCCGGGTCGGCCACATCGAGGCGGCATGCCGATTGATCGAGGATCGGCACCGCCTGATCGGCATGCTGACCGCCATCCGTGCAGAGCGCGAACCGCAGTGATGAGGGCCCGGAGAAGGATGCGGGCCATCGCGTGAGACCCTTGATACTGCGAATGCCGCCGCATACGGTTGCGAATACAGGGTGCGGGGATTTAGGCGCGAAGTGCCTATCACGGAAGAACACGCCAAGGAGGGAATGTCGCGGGCCCACATTGCAGCCGTCGCTGCAATGGCCGGCGTCTTGGTAGGCAAAACTGATCACGACTACGGTGTCGATGGGCACTTTAGAGAAGTGCAGGTGCTGCCAAATGGCCAGCATGTCGATGCGGGTGTATCGCTGGATTTTCAGGCGAAGGCGACGACGGTATTCACGCGGGAGCAGAACCACATCGCCTATGATCTGGACGCTCGCGCATACAACAACCTTGTCCGGCGGGGGACCTACCGAACCACCCTCATCCTCATATTGCTTTGTCTGCCGCGCAGCCGGTCGGATTGGCATGAGCTAACGACCGCCGGGACCGTGCTTCGAGATCACTGCTACTGGTTCGTTCTCCCTCCCGGACCGGAAACCGGAAACACATCATCGGTGCGCATCAAGGTGCCAACCAGCCAGCGGTTTTCTCCGGAGGCGCTGAAGAAACTTCTGGCGCTAGAGCAGGCGCGCTGCTCAACGACCTCCCCATGAGCGACAGTGATCGCATAGACCCCGCGACGGTGCCGCTGGAGCTACTCCAGCGGTATGTCCGCGCGCAGGGCTGGCGAAACGCGACGCGTGCGGAGGTAGCGTCACCTGAGGTGTCTCGCGATGGGGAAGAAGCCTTCCGTAGCTTCCTAGAGGCACGTAGTGCGGCCCACGTGGACTATCGGTTGATGGTCAACCCAGCGGACGGTCTAGCGGGCGTCAAGTTGGTTGTACCTGTCGATACGAAGGGCCCGGATTTCCTGTCTCGCATCGACCGGGCTGTTCGGCTTCTCGCCGCGATTGAGGGTCGCGCAGCCGGCGTGGTGGCACGCGCGATCCGTTCGGTCGGGTTCGATGCAATGTTCAGTCGCCTGCCGGACATCATGGTCCAAAGCGACACCGTGAGCCTGAAGACAGCAACGGATCATATTGCTGCCTTCAAGTCCGCGCTCGTTAGCACGGCTATGACAGAGCATCGTCCCGTCTCGCATTATGATCAGCCGAGCAAGGCCGCGACGGACTACGCGGAGGCCTGTCGGTTCGGACACACGTTCCGGGGAAGCTTCGGGTTCAGCATCGAAAGCCCGCTGGAACGGCGTGACGGTGATCCGCTGTTGGCGGATGTAGAACCGACGCCTCCGTTTGAGAGACGAGTTGTAGCGCGCTTCGTGCGAGGTCTTCGCGCGGTGGCGGCTGCTGGCTCAACGAGAGATCTGGAACCGTTGATGGACGGCCCAGAACATGGGTTCGGCGCTAACGCCTACGAGGCTGTTGCGAGCCTGATCGAGACGTCGGGTGTGGGTTTCGCGATAGACGTAAGCCTGAGCCCCGAATGGCTGGCGCCACCGGACATTGGCAAGCAAGCAAGCGTATCTCTCGCCCCCATCCATGCGGAGGTTGCGCGTGAAGCGGGAAGAGCGTTGAGGAGGCGCCTGACGCCGGAGTTCGTTGAGATCGTGGGAATGGTCGTGACGCTACGAAGCGAGCAAAATCCGCAGTTGCTGGACCCGCGCGGCAGTCAGGTCCTTACGGTGAAGTGGACGAGCCCGAAGCACGGCGAGATCAGGACGCAGGTCCGGGTCAGCGCCGAAGACTATCTAGCTGCCATCCGCGCACATCAGGAGGGGCAGGCAATCCGCGTGAAGGGCACGCTGGAACACCGACATGGATGGGTCTTGGTCGATCCATCTCCACTGCATTGACGAGTAAGGCATTGCCCCCGGACGAGGGCCGGAAACCCTAACCAGAAATAGACGGCGCCGCCGCCGGAGTGGCCGCTCTATCGCTCTATCCGGGTGGACTGATAGCATCGCTACGAAGCATGTCGGAGGGAACGTGACCTTTCGTCTTAGTGAAGCGTCCCTGACGAACGCCATCAAACATCTCTGTCGCTATGGCGACACGGACGTGTTCCCTCACTTGCCCGAGTTGGCTTTTCTTAGAGAACAAGAAAATGCGGTAGTAAAAGAGCTAGCTCAATTGGACCTCGATACATTTGATCCGGTCGGCGCCATTGAGGCCCTGGGACCCAAGAGCCGCTTTAGCTTCCGGATCGTGCACCAGATGCCGCTGCTCGATACCGTGTTGCTCCTCGCGGCCGTCGTTGAGATCGGCCCGTCCATTGAGGCACATCGGCAGCCTCCCGAGGAACACCGTGCCTTCTCGTATCGCTTCGCATTGGACGGCAACGGAGCTATCTTCAGCCCGGACCGGACGTTCAGGGCTTGGCTTCAAGCTCAGCTTGCACTTGTGAAGGCCAATTTGAAGATCCGAAATATCATCAGCACGGACATTTCGGACTTCTACGCGCGGGTAAACTACCATCGACTTGAGAACCTGCTTGCCGAAGTTGCACCAAAGCACGGTGCAGCGAGATACATTTTGAAGCACATCAAAGTCATTCGAGCGAAGCAGTCGTTCGGGGTTCCGGTCGGCGGAAGTGCTGCGCGATTATTGGCTGAACTCGCGCTCGCCGACACAGACCTCGCGATCAGGCAGGAAGGTCTACTTTCAACGCGGTTTGTCGATGATTTTCGGATTTTCCTACAAGCGCATGAGGATCCTTATGACGCTCTGGCGTTGCTGGCAGAGCAACTGGGACTGAGCGAAGGCCTATCGTTAAACGCGGCGAAAACTAAAGTGGAAACGCGGGCCGAGTTTCTTGCGCGCCTCCGGCATCTTGTGGCGGACGTTGCGGAAGAAGCCGAAGGAGCTGCGCTCGAGGCTCTTACTAGCGATATCTACTTCGATGATGAACCTGATGCGGCGGACCTCGAGGCACTAAAGAGCATGAACCTCTTAGGGTTCCTGCAGGAGGAAGTAGGCGAAGAAGCCTTCGATATGGGGCGCATCAAGGTCATTTTTCGCGCCCTGACCCTCGCAAAGCCATCTGAAGCCGTGGAATATATCCGAGATAATTTTACTGAACTTGTGGTATTCGCGAAAGAAATGACGATATTAATGCAGGCTCTACAGAATGACAATCGCGGGTGCTTTGCGGATCTTACCGAAACGGTGATAGATACTATATTGTCGCCCCCTTCATCAAGCATTCAAACAATCAAAACTTGGCTTATGGAGCTCTTCGTGCGTGGGGTGGTTCCGATAGACGCTTCCGGCGTGAAGAGGTTGGAGACACTCTCTTCGCCGCTAGATCGCCGCCAACTCCACCTGATCCGTGGGCGTATCCGCGATCGCCTGTATTTCCGGCGAGGGAAGACCGGCTTCGGGCAGTTGTCCGATATGGAGCAATCCTGCTTCGTCTGGGGGGCGAGTTGCCTGCCGAAAGACGAGTTTGAGAGCTGGTTAACGATGGCTAAGTCGATCTTTGCCAGGCCGCTGGGCGCGCTCTACCTCAAATGGGCGGAGCAGCAGCGAGGCAAGCTGTTCGCGAAGTTGGAAACGCCGACTGACGATCATCAAGAGTAACGCGCTCTTAGCGGCCGGGCACACCCGCTACTGCTTCCGTCACATCAGGATGCCTTTAGCGGCGGCGATGGAGGCCGATGGTGCTCTTCGCGAGGTCCATGGGCACCCTGCCTATTCGTTTTCGTATGGGGCCCGATTGAGTACCCTGGCGCAATGGCTTCCGATCATCCTCCGCCGCCGAAGGTTGACCCCAACGAAGTGGAGCGATTGCGCGCACACCTGAACCTTGTTCCTCAGGCTCGCGTAGCCTGCCTCGCGATGATCGACGCGATGGGGGCCACGGACCTAAACGACTTCTCGGTGCCGAAGCAGACCGTCTTCGGGCTGGTCGCCCGATCAGTGGGAAATCTTCAAGGTGTGGACCTGCTGCTCCGGGCCGAGCGGATTGTGGAGGCGCGGACCATCACCCGATGCCTCGTCGAGAACTTAGTCTTGTTGGCCAGCATCTACGCTCGGCCGGACCGGACGCTGGAAGAGCTTCAGCGGGATTTCGTCAAAAGCCGGGTCGTGCGCGCGGACATCCTCGCCAAGGGAGGAAGTGACGTGATCGAGCCGGAGCAACTGGCCCGACTACAGGCATTCGCTTCAGACCTCAGAGGGCGGCACCCGAAGACCAGCTACCTAAATCAGACACGGCTCGCCGCGGATACATTCGCGGAAGGGGCCATGGCGACATACAGCCTTCTGTCGGACGATGCGGCGCATGCCACCGTCGCTTCACTTGCCCGCCACATCCTCCTTCAGCAGTCTGGCGCCAGAGAACTCATCCCCTACCCCGAGCCGTCAGTATCGGAGGCGTGTCACACGGCCGCCACCGCCACCAACATGACCCTCGGGCTACTTCTCGGTTCCAGGGACATCTTCGGCAACGCGCTGGGGGAACAGGACATCCTGAAGCTGCACACCGAGTTGTCGGCCGTGAAGGCACGCTGGCCGCCCCGGCCGGGCACGCTGGACCCGACCTAGGAGGCAACCCTTACCTGCCTATCATAGGCGCCGCGGACCATGAGGTCCGACCTCGCAATCAGCGCCTGCGAGATTGGCGGCACGTTCCGCGTCTTGCCCCCCATGCCGCCCTCGCGGCTAGGATGGATCGGACGTCGATGCCAGTCGGGGGGGCAGCATGGACTTCGACAGCACAGAGCCGGAGTTCCCGGTCCGCGTGTTCTTTTACGCCACAGATGGCGAGGCGAGCGTGTCTGACGATATTGGGACCGTTGTGCGCGACGAAGCACATGTCGAGCAGGTGGCTCGCGAAACAGCACGCGCCATCATGGCGAACCAGCCCGAGCGAACGGACTGGTCCGATTGGGGGGTCATCCCCGTTACCGAGGAACGTGACGGGGTCGAGATCGAATTCGATGAGGTTCCGTTCCCTCCGCCGCACTAGCGCGTCGCCCGTCCTGCCCCCGCCTCTGTCGCCCTGGCCTGACAATCCGTGGGCGCCTGTGCCGCCTGGACAGGTCGCGGACCCTGCTGCCGACCCGCCCCCGCCTGTTGCCCTGTAGCGCCCTCCCCAGCCCGCCGCAGCCGTCCATGCGCCTGCCTGACGAGCCGAGCCGTGTCCCGCAGCGCCCCGCCCGAGCCGCCCCAGCGCCCGCCAGAGCACCCCAGCACCGCCTAGAGTGCCCTGAGCTGCCGCTGAGCCCGCCCAGCCGCCCGCCTGATCCAGCCGCGCCCCAGGAGACCGGCCGGCCGTGGACAGGATTGTGGACAAGCAATGGTCGCCTGTCAGAAAAATCCATTATTTCAATTTAGTAGACCATACTTCCCGCAGACGTGCTGGAACCGCAACCACCCGCGCCATGCCGCGCTGCGGGAGGTGCCGGCGGGTGACGGAGCGCTGGCGATCTGCCGGCGGGTGGCGGCGCGGGCGATCGCGGGGTCGCTGCCGGACCCCACCGGCGGCGCGACGCATTTCCACGATGCGCTGGCGCTGCCGGGATGGGCCCTCGGCCGGCCGGCAGCGGCCGAGATCGGCGGGCTGTGCTTCTACCGGGCTGAAGACCTAGGCTAGAGACCGGGCATGGAACCCTTCATCTACACATTGGTGCGCGAAGCGGATTGGCGCGCGGCGGAAGCGGCCGGCGCCTATGCCGGCAGCGCGGACGACCGGCGGGACGGCTTCCTGCATTTCTCGACCGCCGGGCAGGTGCGGGCGAGCGCGGCGAAGCATCGCGCGGGCATCGCCGACCTGCTGCTGGTCGAGGCGGAGGCAGCCGTGCTCGGCGAGGCGCTGCGCTGGGAACCGGCCGCCGGCGGGTCGCGGCCGGGACTGTTCCCGCATCTGTATGCGCCGCTGCCGCTGTCGACGGTGCGGCGCGTGGTGGCACTGCCGCTCGGCGCCGACGGAAGTCACGTTTTTCCCGACGGCTTCGCCTGAGCCGCTCGCTGGCTCATCAGGCAGGCGAAGACGACGATCATGGCGCCCACCATGGTCCAGGCGCTCGGCCACACGCCCCAGATGGCGAGGTCGAAGCTGAGCGCGAAGACCAGCGCGCTGAATTCCAGCGGCGCGAGCCGCGCCGCGGAGTCGTGGCGGAAGGCGATGGCAAGGCACAGCGTCGCGCCTCCCGCCAACACCCCGTTCACCGCCAGCGCAGCGAGATCGAGCGCGGATGGCGCGACCCAGGACATCGCCGCGAAGGGCGAGACCAGGATCAGCCCCGGCAGCGAGGACCACAGGATCAGCACGGCGACGCCCGTCTCATGCCGCAGCAGCCGGTTCGCCGTCAGCACCATCGCGTAGCAGACCGTAGCGAAGAACGCCCAGAGATAGGCTCGCACCGGCCCGCCGGCGGCGAGCCCCGGCCACATCGCGACCAGTACCCCTGCGAAGCCTAGCAGGGACCAGGCCCAGACGGCCCGCCCGGTGCGCTCCTTGAGCACCAGCGCCGCCAGCCCCAGCGTCATGAAGGGCGCCGTGAAGTAGACGAGGTAGCCCTCGGCCATCGGAATCTCGCGCAGGGCGAGGAAGAAGCCGAAGCCGGAGCCGATCATCATCGCGGCGCGCGTCAGGTGCAGCCAGGGGTGCGCGGTGGAGAGCCGGCCGCCGAGGCCGGGCAGGACGGCGCGCGCGGCGAACAGCGCCAGCAGCAGCGTCGCGTAGCGCACCACGATCACTTGGTCCGCAGGGTAGCGCCCTGACAGCAGCTTGGAATTGGCGTCCAGCAGCGCGAACAGCGCCATCGCGACGACGATGAAGGCGGGGCCTTTCATTCTTTTCGCCTCAACATCCGGCGGCCTGGCTTGCGCGCCCTGCACTGTCGCGTCCGGCGCGGTATGCGGTCTGGGCGCTCGCGCTGTGCGCTCGCGGCCCGATGCGCGGCATCGGGCCGGGGTCTGGGGGCGGGTGGCACCGGCGTGCTTTCTTGGTGTGACCATTGGCTTCTCGCCGCGGGCCGCGGCCGGCGTCAACCGGGCTTTCCCCGCGCGGCGTGCCGAGGCACAAGACAGCCGCCATGATCCCTTCCCTCGCCTCCGCCCTCATGCCGTTGATGCGCGGCCTCGACGCCGAAACCGCACATGGGATCGCGCTGAAAGCGCTCGCCGCGGGGCTTGCCGGTCGTGATTCGGGCCGCGACGACCCGGTGCTGGCGACGGAGGCGCTCGGCCTGCGCTTCCGCAATCCGATCGGCCTGGCCGCCGGCTTCGACAAGGATGCGGTGGCGGTGCTGCCGCTGATGCGGCTCGGCTTCGGCTTCGTCGAGGCCGGCACCGTCACGCCGCGCCCGCAGCCCGGCAATCCCCGCCCGCGCCTGTTCCGGCTGACCGAGGACCAGGCGGTGATCAACCGCATGGGCTTCAACAATGGCGGGCTGGACGGCTATGTCGCGCGGCTGCGCGACCTGCCGGCGGAACGCCCCGCGGTGTTCGGTGCGAACATCGGCATCAACAAGGAAGGCGCCGATCCGGAACGCGACTACCCGGCGCTGTATGCCGCCGTCGCGCCGTTCGCTGATTACGTCACCATGAATGTGTCCTCCCCCAACACGCCGGGCCTGCGGGACCTGCAGGGGGAGGAGAAGCTGGCCGCGATTCTTGATGCCATTGCGGCAACGCGCGCGACGCTGCCGCGCACCCCGCCGCTGCTGGTGAAGATCGCGCCGGACCTCGCCGACGACGCGCTGCCGCCGATCGTGCAGGCCTGCCTGACGCGCGGTGTGGCGGGGCTGATCGTGTCCAACACCACCATCGCACGGCCTCCGCTGACCTCCCCGCACGCAAAGGAAGCGGGCGGGCTGTCCGGCGCCCCGCTCTTCGCACCCTCCACCGAGGTGCTGCGCAAGGTGTTCCGCATCGCGCGCGGGCGGCTGGTGCTGATCGGCGTCGGCGGCATCGCGACCGCCGAGCAGGCCTACGCGAAGATCCGCGCCGGCGCCTCGCTGGTGCAGTTCTATTCCGCCTTCGCCTATGCCGGGCCGGCGCTGCCGAGGCGGATCGCCGATGGCCTCGCCGTGCTGCTGAAGCGCGACGGCTTCACTTCTGTCGCCGACGCCGTCGGCAAGGATGCGTGATGGAAATCCTCGACGGCATCGCGCCGATCGCCGACCGCTACGATGGCTACGTGCTCGACCTCTGGGGCGTCGTGCATGACGGGCGCAAGCCCTATCCCGGCGTGCCCGAGGCGCTCGCCGAACTGAAGGCGCGCGGCAAGGCGATCTGCTTCCTGACCAACGCGCCGCGGCGCGCCTGGGTCGTGGCGGAGATGCTTGACCGCATGGGCCTCGACCGCGCGCTGTATGACGGGATCATGTCCTCGGGCGAGGCGTCCTGGCGGATGCTGAAGGACCGGAAGCACCCCTGGTTCGCAGCGCTCGGCCACCGCTGCATCCATATCGGGCCGGAGCGCGACCTCTCCGTCGTCGAGGAAGACGTTGCCGAGATCGTCACCGATCCCGACCAGGCCGATTTCCTGCTGAACACCGGCCCGGACGATCGGCTCGGCCCGACCAGCAGCGAGCCGTATCGCCCGATGCTCGAGGCCTGCGCCAAGGCGCGCCTACCGATGATCTGCGTGAACCCCGACCGCGCCGTGATGGTCGCCGGGCGGAAGGTGATCTGCGCCGGCGCGCTGGCCGACATCTATCTGGAGCTCGGCCAGAAGGTGATGGAAATCGGCAAGCCCGACCCCGCCGTCTACGAGCCGGTGCTGGAGGTGCTGGGCAACCCGCAGCGGCATCGCGTCGTCGCCATCGGCGACACGCCGCACACCGACCTCGCCGGCGCGCAGGCCGCCGGGCTTGATGCGCTCTGGGCGCTGACCGGCCTCGCCGCCGAGGCGCATGGCGACGACCCGGCGCCGGCACGCCTCGCCGAGGTCGCGCATGAGGAAGGCGTGCGCCCCATCGCCGCGCTGCGGAGCCTGCGCTGGTGAGTGCCGCCGCGCAGAAGCGTCTGCGCGCAATCTGCCTCGCCCTGCCCGAGGCAGCGGAACAGGAAACCTGGGAAGCACCGACCTGGCGCATCCGCGGCAAGATCTTCTGCATGTGGCGCCCGATGGATGACGGCACCGGCGCGCTGTGGTGCAAGGCGCCGCGCGGCGTGCAGGAGATGCTGGTGGAGGCCGACCCGGCGCGATTCTTCCGCCCGCCCTATGTCGGGCCCAAGGGCTGGATCGGGCTTGTGCTCGACCGGGCCACCGATTGGAAGGAGGTCGCCGCGCTGGTCACGCGGTCGTGGCGGATGACAGCCCCGAAGCGGGTGGCGGCCACGCTGCCAGAAGGCTGACCTAGACGATCCCGGCGAAGGCCGTGCCCGGTTCGATGCTCAGCGTCTCGGCCACGGCCCGCAACGCCGCCCGCAGCGAGGCCCGGCTCGACGCGGCCCCAAGGGAAAGCCGGACCGCCCCCGGCGGCGGCACTGCCGCATCCACCGCAAAGGCGTCGCTCGGCACCACCGCGAGCCCCTGTCGGCGAAGCTGCGTGGCGAAATGCAGCCGGTCCCAATGCGGCGGCAGCGCGAGCCAGACATGGATGCCTTCGGGATGGGCGCTGATTGCCGCCCCCGGCAGAATCTCGCGCGCCAGGCGCTGCCTTGCCGCGCATTCGCGCCGGATGGCACCCACGATCGCCGCTGCCGTGCCGTCCCCGACCCAGCCCATGACCACGCCGGCCGCCAGCGGGGAGGCCATCAGCACGCTCGCCCGCAGCGCCGCCGTCAGGGTCGCCGCCCAACGCGCATCGGGCACGACGATCCAGGCCAGCCGCAGCGCGGGCGACAGAACCTTCGACAGCGTCGCGATATGGAAGCCGAGTGCCGGCGCGAAGCTGGAGACCGCCGGAATGGAGTGCGACGGCAGCAGGCCGTAGGCATCGTCCTCGATGATCGGCAGGCCACGGCGCAGCGCGACGGCCGCGATCGCCTCCCGCCGCGCCATCGGCATGGTGATCGCGGTCGGGTTGTGCATGGTCGGCACCAGGTAAACGGCCTTCGGTGCGTGATCCCGGCAGGCCTCGTCCAAGGCGGCCGGCAACATTCCCTCCGCATCCCCGGCGATGGCGTGCAGCCGCAAGCCCAGATGCGCCGCCGCGGCGCGCAGCCCGGGATAGGTCAGCGCATCCGTGAGCACGACATCCCCGCGGGCCGCGAGGGCGCCGAGCACCGCCGCCAGCGCCGGTTGCGCGCCGGGGGACAGCAGCACGCGCTCCGGTGCCACGGCGCCGAGCGTCGGCGCCAGCCAGGCCGCGCCGGCCGCCTTCTCCGGCCCGCTGCCGGCGCCGGTGCGGTAGGTGAGCACCCCCGCCGCCTCCGGCCCCGCCAGCAGCCGCGCGACTCCACGCTGCAGCAGGTCCGGCAGGGACGGATCGGCCGGGATCGGCGGCAGGTTCATGCCAAGATCGACCGGCCCTTCCGCAGCCTCCGCGCGAGGCATCGCGGCGCCGCGGATGAAGGTGCCGCGACCGACGGTGGCATCGAGCAATCCGCGTTGCCGTGCCTCCGCATAGGCGCGTGTGACGGTCGTCAGGTCGAGGCCCAGCGCCTCCGACAGCGCGCGGTGCGTCGGCAGTCGCTGGCCCGGCCGCAGCGTGCCGTCGGCCACGGCCGCCCCGATCGCATCCGCGATGGCGCGATAGATCGGGCCGTCATGTCCCCCGAGGTGCGGCAGCCAGATAGAACTCATCTTGTCATCGAGCCATGCAATCCATATAAATCGCGCAAGGCGGCATTGATTGTATGTATATCAATGTGGATTGTATGGCAAGCACGCGATGCAGCCGGAACCGCCGGATGGAGACACGCGATGGCCGGGAGATCGAGGATCGTCGAGGGCGTGTTGAGGGGCGCGCGGCTCCGCTGCCCGCATTGCGGCGAAGGCCGCCTCTTCGCCGGGTTTCTCAAGGTCCGCGCCCATTGCGAAGTCTGCGGCGAGGACAACAGCGTCTTCCCGTCCGACGATGCGCCGCCCTACCTGTCACTCCTGCTCGTGGGGCACATCGTATTCCCCTTCGTCTTCTGGTCGGACAAAGTCTGGGCGCCGGCGCTGTGGCTGCAATTCGCCATCTGGATGCCGATCATCGTGGGCATCACCCTGGGCACCCTGCCCTTCATCAAGGGCGCGGTGATCGGCATCGCCTGGGCGAACGGCGTGACGCGCGACAGCGTCCGCCAGTAGTCAGTCGACGATGAACAGCTTGGCCCCGGTCGCGGTGCGCGACCGGTGCGGCTCGGCGCCATCCGCCACCTGGTAGGACATGCCGGGCTTCAGCGTGAAAACGCGGCCATCGGCGAGCGTCGTCTCCAGCTCGCCGTCCAGCACCAGCAGGACATGCCCCTTCTGGCACCAATGGTCCGAGACGTAGCCGGGCGAATACTCGACCATGCGGACGCGGATGGGGTTCTCCGCCGGCCCGACATGCCGGGTGCGCCACAGCGCCTCTCCCACATCCCCCGCATGGCGGCTGGGCTCCACCGCCGACCAGTCGGTCGTGTCGAACGGGATCTCAGCCATTTGCATCGGGCAGGTCTTCCTCAGGCGTGGCCGGCCGTACCTGACAGCAGGGCCGGGTCGACGCGCAGCTTGGCGAGCGCCGCCCCCCAGGTATGGCTGGTGTCACCATGGAACACCAGCGAGGCATCGGCCTGCACGTTCAGCCAGGCATTGCGCTGGATCTCATCCTCCAACTGCCCGGGCGCCCAACCGGCATAGCCGAGGGCGAGCACGCAATCCCGCGGCCCGCCACCGCCGGCGATCGCCTTCAGGATGTCCACGCTGGCCGTCAGCGTCAGCCCCTTCATCACCGGCAGGCTGCCATCGGTCGACCAGTCGTCGCTGTGCAGCACGAAGCCGCGACCGGTCTCGACCGGCCCGCCTTCCAGCATGCGGATGCGCCGCTGCGGAGGCATCGGCGCGACCTCGAGCTGGCGCAGCAGATCGTCGAACACCATGCCCGGCAACGGCCGGTTAACCACCAGCCCCATGGCGCCATCCGCCGAATGCGCACACAGGCAAACGACGGAGTGGTCGAAGCGCGGGTCCTGCATGCCCGGCATGGCAATCAGCAGGTGGCCGGTGAGGTAGGTGCCGTCTTTGTCAGCCGATGGGTCGATGGAGGAAGCCATCGAAAACATCTGGCGCGAGCCGGGCGGCTGCGCAAGGGATGCTTCGATACGCCGGCTGCGGGGAATGGGGGCGGAGCCCCCTCCCTTTCAGTGCCCTGCGTTCTCCGCCGAAAAGTCCGGGGCTTCCAGGCCGCTGGCCACGAGCTGCTTCACGAGCTGCCCCTTCAGCCGTTCCAGCCCGGCCTCGGTCTTCGCCTCGCAGCGCGCGACCAGCACCGCCTGGGTGTTGGAGGCCCGTAGCAGCCACCAGCCGTCCTCGGTCAGGACCCGGACGCCGTCCACGTCCTGAACCTTGGCACCTTCGGTGGCGAGGCGGTCCTTCACTTCCTTCACCACGGCGAACTTCCGCTGCTCCTCGCAGTTGAAGCGCAGCTCGGGCGTATTGATCACCTGCGGCAGGGCAGCGCGCACGGCGGAAAGCCTCTCCTGCATCCGTGCGACGATGCCGAGCAGGCGGACGGCGGAATAGGGTGCGTCATCGAAGCCGTACCACTTGTCCGCGAAGAAGATGTGGCCCGACATCTCGCCGGCCAGCGGGCTGCCGGTCTCGGCCATCTTCGCCTTGATCAGCGAGTGGCCGGTCTTCCACATCAGCGGATCGCCGCCAGCTTTCGCCACCTCATCGAACAGCACCTGCGATGCCTTCACGTCGGCGATGACCGTCGCGCCCGGCTTCGACTTCAGGACATCCCGCGCCAGCACGATCAGCAGCTGGTCGCCGAACAGGATGTGGCCCTCATTGTCCACCACGCCGATTCGGTCGCCATCGCCGTCGAAGGCGATGCCGAGATCGGCC
Organism: Neoroseomonas terrae; assembly: GCF_018129025.1. Classification (GTDB taxonomy): domain Bacteria; phylum Pseudomonadota; class Alphaproteobacteria; order Acetobacterales; family Acetobacteraceae; genus Neoroseomonas; species Neoroseomonas terrae. The sequence continues at coordinate 84,901 of NZ_JAAEDI010000012.1, forward strand.
TTCTCCCGCGCCACTTCGGTGATGATCTGCTCGAGGTTCTTCGCCACCGTCGGGTCGGGGTGATGGCTGGGAAAGGTGCCGTCCACATCGCCGTTGATGACGTAGTGCGTGCCGGGCAGCCGGGCGGTCAGGGCCTTCACGATCGGCCCGGCCGAACCGTTGCCGGGGTCCCACACCACCTTCAGCTTGCGGTCGCCACCATCCCAGTCCCGCAGCACGCGGTCGGCATAGGCACCGGCGATGTCCACGGCGCGGTCTGTGCCGACAGCCTCGGGCACCACGTCGCCCTCGGCTGCCATGCGGCCGATCTCCTGGATCGCGCTGCCGTAGAACGGCTTCTTGCCGATCATCATCTTGAAGCCGTTGTAGTCCGGCGGGTTGTGGCTGCCGGTGACCATCGCGGCGCCGTCGGCCTCCTGGTCGTAGGCCGCGAAATACAGCATCGGCGTCGCGCACAGCCCGATGCGCACGACCTCCAGCCCACAGGTGCGCAGGCCGGCGACGAGTTGCGCCTCCAGCTCCGGCGAATGCAGCCGCCCATCATAGCCCACCGCGACGCGCTTGCCGCCGGCGCGGACGACCACGGACCCGAAGCAACGGCCGATCGCGAAGGCATCCTCGGGCTTCAGCGTTTTTCCGACGATCCCGCGGATGTCGTACTCACGAAGAACGGTCGGGTCGAAGCGGTGGTTGAAGGCGGGCATGGTCACTCCGTTCACGGGCGGCCGATGGAAGAATAGGTGATGCCGGCAGCGCGCATCGCCGCCGGGTCCCACACGTTGCGCAGGTCGAGAACAACGTCGCCCTTCATGGCGGCCTTGAGGCGGTCAGGTGACAATGCACGGAATTCGTTCCATTCCGTCAGCACCACCACGGCGTCCGCCCCCTCGGCCGCGGCGAGCGCGGTGCCGGCGAAGTCCACCGCCGCCGGTAGCGCCTGCCGCGCGTGGCCCGGCTGCGGGTCGTAGGCGCGCACGTCCACCCCCGCCGCGACGAGCGCCGGCAGGATGACGAGGGACGGTGCATCGCGCATGTCGTCCGTCTCGGGCTTGAAGGTCACGCCGAGCACACCGACGCGCCGGCCCTTCGGGTCCGGCCCCAACGCCGCCAGGATGCGCTCGGCCATCTGCACCTTGCGTGCGTCATTCACCGCGATGGTGGTCTCGACCAGCCGGATCGGGCTGCCGGCATCCTGCGCCGTCCGCGCCAGCGCCAGCGTGTCCTTGGGGAAGCAGGACCCGCCATAGCCCGGGCCGGGATGCAGGAACTTCCGCCCGATCCGCCCGTCGAGGCCCATGCCGCGCGCCACGTCGTGCACGTCCGCACCGACCTTCTCGCACAGGTCCGCGATCTCGTTGATGAAGGTGATCTTGACGGCGAGGAAGGCGTTGGCAGCGTACTTGATCAGTTCCGCGCTCTCGAGCGAGACGGCGAGAACCGGCGTCTCGATCAGGTAGAGTGGCCGGTACAGCCGCTTCAGCACGGTCGTCGCGTGGTCGTCATCGACGCCGATCACCACGCGGTCGGGCCGCATGAAGTCGCCGATCGCGTTGCCCTCGCGCAGGAATTCCGGATTCGATGCGACGGAAATCGGCGCATCGGGCCGGGCGCGGCGGACGATCGCCTGCACCTCCCGGCCCGTGCCGACCGGCACGGTCGACTTCGTCACCAGCACCAGCGGCCCCTCGGCGGCCCGCGCCACCTGCTCGGCTGCCGCGTAGACATAGGACAGGTCGGCGTGGCCATCCCCCCGCCGGGTCGGCGTGCCGACGGCAAGAAACACCGCATCCGCCCCCTTCACCGCCGCCACGAGGTCGGTCGTGAAGGTCAGCCGGCCGTCCCGCACATTCTCGGCGACCAGATTGTCGAGGCCGGGCTCGTAGATCGGCATCCGGCCGGCCTTCAGCCCCTCGATCTTGTCGGGATCGACGTCCACCACCGCCACATCGACGCCGAACTCGGCGAAGCAGGCGCCTGAGACGAGTCCGACATAGCCAGCGCCGATCATGGCGATTCGCATGAGGATCCCTCGCGGATGGGGTGAGGCACGGCTGGAATGACGCGTCGCGATAGGTCTTGCAAGCGGATCACGCGACCTCGTCCTCGGCGGGCAGAAGGGACAGCAGCCCTTCCATGTCCCGCTCCGGACGGCAAAGAAGATAGAGTGGCCCGGTCGGGCCCGGCTTCAGCGGAAACGGCGTCAGGCCGATATCGGCATAGACGCGCAGCAGGGCGGGCCCGGCGCGCCAGAAGGCGGGGTCGACGCGGTTTCTCTCGCACAGGTCCCGGAAACGCCAGATCGCGGAGATTCGGTCCCGCTCCTCCCCGGCCGGATCGCCAAGGGCGAGCCAAGTCTCCTCCCGCTTCACAAAGGCGAAGCCGGCACGGCCGGCCTCCCCGAAGATCGCGCCGTCCGCACCGCCCACCACCGGCGCCGTGGCGCCCAGCGCGATCAGGCGCTGCCGAACCGCCTCATCATAGGGCAGCACCGCGATGCGGGCCGGCCGCAGCAGCGATGCGGCCGCCGCGATCAGTAGCACCGCGGCGAGGCCGACCGCGAAGCGCAGCGAATCCGGCACCTCGGCCGAGAGCACCACGCCCCACCAGGACAGATCCGCATAGGGGCCGGCATAGGCGATGCCCGCGAGGGTCAGGCCGCTGAACGACAGGGCGGCGAGGGCGGCGACCGTCTCGCCCGCCAGCGCCTCCGAGGTCAGCCGCGCGCGGCGATAAAAGGCCGGGCGCACCGTCGTCAGCAGCAGCATCAGCAGCAGGAAACCGCCGGTCAGCCACCAGGGCTCCCCCCGCAGCCAGACCACCAAGGCGCCATTCAGCAGCAGCAGCAGCGCCGCCCACCAGGCAATGGCGAGCCGCCGCATCAGCCCATAGGCTGCGACCAGCAGCAGGCAGCCGACCACCGAGGCGGCGAAATGGCTCGCCGCGTCGTCCAGCAAGTCGAAGACGCCGTCGAGCGCGTTCGGCTTCGGCGGCAGCGCGCCGATGATGATCATCGTCATCGCCGCGAGGCCGGTGAGCGCGGCCATTGCCGGCACCTCGAAGGAAATCGCGACGCCGCGCTCGGGCGCGATGCGTTCCATCAGGTGACGCCGCTGACTGATCTCGAAGGCCGCAAACATCAGCCCGGCGATGAACAGCGGCACGATGTAGTAATACAGCCGGAACAGCAGCAGCGCGCCGATCACGACCGGCGCCGGCAGGTAGTTCGCAAGGCCGATCAGGATGGCCCCGTCGAAGACGCCGATGCCGCCGGGGACATTGGCGATGATGCCGGCCGACAGCGCGAGCACGTAGATCGCAAGGAAGTGCAGGAAGGTCAGCCCCTCCGCATGCGGCAGCAGCGTCCAGAAGATCAGCGCCGTCACCGCGACATCCGCCGAGGCCAGCGCCGTCTGGCCCACCGCCATGCGGAAGCCCGGCAGGTCGATCTGGTGCCCGAACAGCCGGAAATGCGACACGAAGCGCGCCGCGAGGATGTAGGAACAGACGATGATCCACATCACGGCGCCGACCGCCTGCATCATCCAGCGCGGCGTACCGTCTCCGAAGAAGGGCAGCACCTCCGGCTCGACGATCAGCACCAGGCCGCCGAGCGCGAAGCCACCGAGGCCGAAGGTGAGCGAAGTGAAGGCGACGACCTTGGCAATGGCAAGCGGCGGCAGCCCCCAGGCCGCGTAGAAGCGGTACCGCACCGCCGCCCCCGACACGGTCGCGAAGCCGAGGTTGTTCGCCAGCGAATAGGCGACAAAGGAGGCCAGCGAGGTCCGTGCATAGGACACCGGATGCCCCGCATACACCGAGCCCAGCCGGTCATAGGCCGTCAGCACGATGTAGGCTGTCAGCGTGAAGCCCGCGGCCGCCCAGAGCGCGACCGCCGGCGTGGCATCGAGCGCACCCTTGATGTCCGCCCAGGAGAGCGTGCGGAACTCGCGCTGCACGACATAGAGGGCGCCGCCAAGCAGCAGAAGGCCGAAGACGGTCGGCCCGTGCCGCTTCACGAGGGCGAGCAGGCGCGCACCCATGCTCACGCGGCCGGGTTCTCCTGCCGCCGCGCCAGGGCCGTCTCGATCAACCCGATCGTGCCGGCGATGCCGTAGAGCGCCACGAAGCCGCCGAAGCGCGGCCCTTCCTCCTGCCCGAGCAGAACTTGGTACAGCGCGTTGAACCAGGCGCGCGAAACGCCCATCGAGCCGTCCTTGTTCGGCTGCTGGAAGGGCTCGCGACGGCCGGCATCGTAGACCAGGTCCTGGATCTCCTTCGCGCGCTGCTCGGGCGGCATGGCTTCGAGGTCCACGGCACGGTCGCGCAACGCGCTCATCAACGCTGACAGGGCCTCGCGCTCCGGCTCGGTCGGCAGGCGGAAGCGCTTCGTCGGTGCGACGAAGTCCCGGTAATAGTGCACGGCATGCTCAACGAGCTTGCCGAGCAGCGGTTGCGTCGCCGGCGTCGCCCCCGGCGCGTAGCGCGCGAGGAACCCCCACAGGATCGCCGGATCATCCGCGTTCACCACTGAGGCGAGGTTCAGCAGCATGGTGAAGGAGACGGGCGGCTCCGGGTCGTTCGGCACCGCCCCGGCGTGGATGTGCCAAGCCGGATTCGTCGCATCCGGCGCCGTGCGCAGCCGCGCCCGGTGCTGGAGGTATTCGTCCACCGCGCGGGGGATCTGGTCGAAGAACAGCCGCTTCGCCCGCTGCGGCTGGTTGTACATGTATTGCGACAGGCTTTCCGCCGGCGCGTAGCGCAGCCATTCGTCGATGGTCAGCCCGTTGCCCTTCGACTTGCTGATCTTCTGGCCCTGCTCGTCCAGGAAATGCTCGTAGGTGAAGGCATCGGGCGGCTCGGCGCCGAGCACCCGGCAGATCGCCGAGGATAGCCGCACGGAATCGATCAGGTCCTTGCCCGACATCTCATAGTCGACGCCGAGCGCGTACCAGCGCAGTGCCCAATCGGCCTTCCACTGCGCCTTGCAATGCCCGCCCGTGATCCGCGTCGCGTGGCGCGTGCCATCCGCCGGGTCGCGCCAGATCAGCAGGTCCTCGGAGGGGCGCACCTCCTCCATCGGCACCTGCATCACAACGCCGGTCTTCGGGTGGATCGGCAGGAATGGCGAGTAGGTCGCGCGGCGGTCCGGGCCCAGCGTCGGCAGGATGACCGCGCGGACCTTCTCATGCTTCTCCGCCATGCGGATCAGGGCGTCGTCGAAGCGTCCGGACTTGTAGTAGTCGGACGAGCTCGCGAATTCGTAGTCGAAGCCGAAGGCGTCGAGGAACGCCCGCAGCCGGGCATTGTTGTGGTGCCCGAAGCTCTCATGCGTGCCGAAGGGGTCGGGGATGGCGGTGACCGACCGGCCGAGATGCTCGGCCAGCATCTCCTTGTTCGGCACGTTGTCCGGCACCTTGCGCAGCCCGTCCATGTCGTCGCTGAAGGCGATCAGCCGGGACGGAAGCCCCGTCAGCAGGGTGAAGGCATGCCGGACCCAGGAGGTGCGCGCGACCTCCCCGAAGGTACCGATATGCGGCAGGCCGGACGGGCCGTAGCCCGTCTCGAACAACGCGACGTCCTTGCCCGATTTCGCCAGCCGCGCGGCGACCTTGCGCGCTTCCTCGAAAGGCCATGCCTTCACGGTCGTGAGGTCGGGAACGGTGGGGATCGTCACGATGGCTGAACTCAACGGCAGATAAGGCCGGGGTTTATACGGTGATAGGCGGGACCGCGCGACCCCTGAGCCCCCCGGGGCGTCGTTCCGGCAGGACGGCCGAAGGTCCGGCGCCCCGGGCGAAGGACGGGTTTTTCCGGACCATGGGCAGCCTATGAGCCGGGCCGCATGGGGCTCCCCGCGAATATGGGATCGCGCGGGCCCTCCCCCGGCACGTGCGCGACTTCGAGCACCAGCTTCCGAAGGATGGCCCGCTCGAAACTCCCTGCGTCCTGCGCCACGACCATGAAGGCGCCCGGCCCCCCGATGACGTTCTGAGCGAAATAGCCGGCGAGATCGCTCACGACATCCAGCATGGGCAGGCCGTTCACGGTCGCGCCCGCGGCGACCGCGTCGTCGCGCGCCTCGCTCGCCAGCCGGCCGTCATTATTCGGTCCATTGCCGGAAACATCGATCACGCGGCGCATCGCCGCATAAGGTGCCCGGTCGAGCAACGCCACCGCGAAGTCGATGCCGCCGCTGATCGATGTGTAGCCCGGGATCGGCCGGGATGCGCGCAGGAGCGCGGTGGCGAATTGCCGCGCGTCGGCGCCGGTCTCGACGACGCTCCAGGGAACGACCAGTGACTGGCGCTCACGATCGGTCCACTCGATCGCGGCGAGAGCGACCCTGCCATGAAACCCGGACGCTACCGCATCGAGGAAGGCGTCGCTCGCGACGGCCCGCGCGTGGCCAGAGCGCTGAAGCGTCAGCCTTTCATCGCTGAGGCTGCCGGAAACGTCCATGGCAAGCGCCAGCAGCAGGTCCACGGCGCCGCCCGCACTCCGGGCAACGGCGGGCCGGGACGACGATGCGCCCGCCAGTGCAGTCGCGACAAAACTCCTGCGCAGCATCTCCCTCGGCCTCCCTCCCCTCGGGCAGCCGACCGGCTCAGCCGGCCCGCCAGCGGATGCGTAGGGGACAACATCCGCGCGGCGGCGGCCTATCCGGTTCCAGCCATTCGGATCGGCCATCCGGAGGATTCCCACGCAGATCTGGGGCTGAGAGCGCTATCCTGCCATGTGGTTGCGAGACCGCGCCTGGAGCAGCATCGCATGGCGCCATACGAGCATCCTGCCGAGGCACCGACGCCGAGCATCGCCGCGCCGCGCGACGTCAGGATCGCGCTCGCCTACCTGCGCCGGGCGCTGGCGCTGCGCATGACGATGCCTGAATTGGCCCAGCTCTGCGGGGTGCCCGAACGTACCTTGCATCGTCATTTCGTCGCTTTCGTCGGCCGGCCGCCGCTCGAGCACCTCCGTCGGATGCGCCTGTCGGCGGTGCGCGACGCACTGCTCGCCCCGGATGGCGGCGCAACGGTCACCCGGGTCGCGACTGGTTTCGGGTTTCTGCATCTGGGGCGCTTCGCAGCGGAATACCGGCAGCAATTCGGCGAGCCGCCGTCGGCGACGCTCTCGCGGGCCAGGGCGGCCGTGGCCGATTCGGGCGCCGCCGGCAATGCGCTCGGCGCACGACCGGAACGGATGGACGACGCCTTGTTCTGCCCCTCGCCGAGGCGCATCGCAGCAGAGCTCGCGGTGCTCCACTTCCGCGCCGATACCGCCGATCCCGATCTGGCGAGATTCGCAGAATCGCTGACCGAGCAGATGACCGCCGGGTTGAGGCGGTTTCACGGATTCGCGGCCCGCCTCGGCGGCGCCGGGCGAAGCGACCGCTATTGCCTGACCGGACATGTTGCGCGCCTTGCGGATGGCACGGTGCGGGTCGTGACGCAGCTGCGCGACCGTCCGGATGGCGAATGTCACGTTTGGGGCGACGCCCATCATGGGACGATCGACGATCTCGCCGGCTTGCTGGGTCGTGTGGTCAGCGACGTGGTCAGCGCGGTGCAGCCAGGCACCGACGGGACGGCAATCGAATGCGCGCGGCGAGGTCCGCCAGCTGTTCCGCGCGCCGGCGACCTCGTGTTGCGCGCCCTGCCCCTCGTCCTGGCGGCCGACCCGACCAGCGCGACGCTGGCGCTCGGCATGCTCGAAGACGCCATGGGCCTCGATCCCGACGATGCGCGACCCGTCGCGCTGGCGGCGTGGTGCCGCAGCCAGCGTGTCCTCTACGACGGCGTCGCCGATCCGGCCGCGGAACGCAGGCGGGCCCGGCAACTGGCCGATCGCGCGGCGGCGCTCGATCACCTCGCGGATCCGTGGGTGCTCACGGCGCGCAGCGGCGTCACCATGGCGGAAGGCCGCCGCGATGAAGCGCTGGTCCTGCTGGCGCGTGCCAAGGCGATCGATCCCGGCTTCGGCTGGGCCTGGGAGCGCAGCGCCTGGGTGCTGGCGAACCAGGGCAACGGCGAAGGAGCCCTCGGGCAGTTCCGCCGCGCCCTGCCGCTGAAAGGACCGCGCGCGCCGATCGGCAACTGCCTGGCCGGCATCGGGGCTGCGTATTTCAGCGCGGGCCGCTTTGCGGAGGCCGCCCGCTGGATCAATCGCGCCCTCACCGAGAACCCCGGCGCCGTCTGGCTCAACCGCAACCTGGCGCCCTGCTATCTGGCCCTTGGCGACCGCACGGCTGCCGCCGCGTCGGTCAGACGGCTTCGCGAGGCCCACCCACGCCTCACGCTCGCGCAGATCACGATGGCGCGGCCTCCCCTTTGCGAGGAGGCCGAGCGCGTTGCCGAGGGGCGCATCCTGGATGGGCTGATCGCTCTCGGGATGCCGCGCTGACGGGCCGGGGCACCCGCGCCCGGCAACAATGCTTTGGTCCTCAGCCGGCTTTGCGCTAAGCATCCCGCCCCCTTCCAACCGTCGAAAGGACAAAGAGGGACATGCGTGTCGGTATTGTCGGCGCCACCGGGGCGGTGGGCCGCGAGCTTGTGGATGTTCTGGGGCGCCGGGCCTTCCCGGTCACCTCCCTGAGGCTGTTCGCCTCCGCCCGCAGCGCCGGCACGAAAACGAAAACGCCCTTCGGCGACGTCACGATCGAGGAATTCTCGGACGCCGCCGTGCGCGACCTCGACCTCGCTTTGCTCGCTGTGTCCGGTGACTTCGCCAAGGCCCATGCGCCGGCGATGGTCGCGGCGGGCGTCACGGTGGTCGACAATTCCTCCGCCTTCCGCCTGCAGGACGACGTTCCGCTGGTGGTGCCCGAGGTGAATGCGGCGGCCGCGGGCGACGCCCGGCTGATCGCGAACCCCAACTGCACGACCGCGATCCTGGTCGTCGCCCTGGAACCGCTGCGCAAGGCCTTCGGCCTGAAGCGCGTGATCGTGTCCACCTACCAGGCGGCCTCGGGTGCCGGGGCGGAGGGCATGGCGGAACTCGAGCGTGAGACGCGCCGCGTGCTGGTCGAGGGCGTGAAGCCGGAGAACGAGGTGTTCCGCTGGCCGCTCGCCTTCAACGTCATCCCGCAGATCGATGCCTTCCAGCCGAACGGCTACACGAAGGAGGAGATGAAGGTGACGTGGGAGAGCCGGAAGATCATGGGCATGCCCGATCTCCCGATCTCGTGCACCGCGGTCCGCATCCCGACCATGCGCGTGCATGCGGAAGCGGTGACTATCGAGACGGAACGCCCCATCACGCCGGAAGCGGCGCGCGAGGTGCTGCGCAATGCCCCGGGCGTGAAGCTGGTGGATGACCCCGAGCAGGGCCTCTACCCGATGCCGATCAACGCGACGGGCCAGGACGACGTCGAGGCCGGCCGCATCCGGGCGAACCCGGTGTTCGGGGATCGCGGGCTCGACTTCTTCCTCTGCGGCGATCAGCTGCTGAAGGGCGCCGCGCTGAATGCGGTGCAGATCGCCGAGCGCCTGACGATCAAGGCGCGCAAGGCCGCTTGAGCCAAGGGCGCGACGGTGAGGCCGAGAGGGGGGAGTCCCTCTCCCGGCCTGCACCGGTCAGGGCCCCTCGACCGAAGCGAAGCCGACCGCCAGCCACATCTCGTCACGCAACCGCTTCAGCTCCAGCGCGCGGATCGCCGTCTGCTCCAGCCGGCAGGAAAGCCGGTTCGCTTCCGCCTCGGCCGGCGGCGACAATGTTCCTTCCAGCGCGCAGGCAGCGTCCCGATAGCCGATGAAGGCGCGTTGCAGCCGCCGCAGCGTTTCCTGCTGCGCAGTCGGCGCAAGCAGCGCGACCTCGCGAGCCCAGCGTTCCATCTGCTGCTGCCACAGCGCCGTCTCGACCTGGGCGCAGATGGCGGCGGATTGCGGCCGCCCAGGCAGCGCCGGCAGGCGCGCGATTAGCAGCCCCTCTCCCGGCTCGCCCTGGCAGACCGCGGCGAGCCGCCAGGCGCAGCGACCAAAGGCCGCGCGCGGCGGATGCGCCAGCGCGCCCAGCACGCACGCTTCGAGCCAGGCACGTTCGGCCGGTAGGGGCCGCGCCGGGTCGGGCGCACGTTGCGCCGCCACCGGCAGCGCTGCCAGCGTCAATGCCCAACCGATCGCCACCCAACCCCGCGCCATCGATCATCCCCCGAGCGGTCGCGGCCCGCGCAGCACCGTCGCCGGGGCGCATCCTGCCGCATCCGTGCGGGATCGCGCTCGCCTTCCGATCACATCACGAGCGCCGTCGCTATGCGGCAGGCCCGCCGTAGCGCCACGGACCGCAGGCAGCCGCGGGAGGGCCAACCCGATGCCGCCAGTCCTGCGCCGCTGCATGAAGCCTCGATGAACGTGGAGAGGTGGCACGGTCCTCCGTCTACCGACGGCCGACCCCGGGGCGTATCGCCGCGACGGCAGCAAGGGAGACCCGGCCATGCGGATCGAGACGGTGGACGCGTTGGAAGCGATCTACGGCGCGCCGAACCTCGCCTCCACGGCGAAGGTCGCGGATCGCATCACCCCCGAGTACCGCCGGCTGATCGAGGCATCCCCCTTCCTCGTCCTGGCCACGGTCGGGCCGGAGGGGCTGGACGCCTCGCCGCGCGGGGATGCCCGTGGCCTGGTGCGCCTGGCCGACGACCGCACGCTGCTGCTGCCCGACCGCCGCGGCAACAACCGCGTGGACAGTCTGCGCAACATCGTGCGCGACCCGCGCGTCGGCCTGCTGTTCCTGATCCCCGGCTCCGGCACCACGCTGCGTGTCAACGGGCGCGCCCATCTGTCGATCGACCCCGACCTGCTGGCATCCTTCGCGGTCGAGGGCGCCACGCCGCGATCCGTCGCGGTCATCGAGGTGCAGGAGCTGTTCTTCCAGTGCGCCCGCGCTGTGGTGCGCGCCGGGCTGTGGGATGCCGACCGCCACGTCCCGCCGGGCAGCCTGCCGACGCCTGGACGCATCCTCGCCGTGATGAGCCGCGGCGAAACCGGCGGCGAGGTCTATGACCGCGAATGGCCGGCCCGCGCCGCGCGGACGATGTGGTGAAGCAGTGCGGCGGCAGCCGGAGCCGCTGTCGCCTCTCGAATGGGTTGGGAGGGCCGGTGCGGCGGGGGCGGACGCTTTCGCGACGACGATGATTGTTCCCGCGGCCAGGGCGGCTGCTTCGGTGATTCGGAAGGCCATTCCGCGTGGCGCCGCAGCTGGCAGAACCGTCGGTAGCGCTGAGGACGTCGCGGAGACAGTCTCCGGCGTAAAGCACGTCCGCTGCGCGTGAAGCCTTCATCCACGGCGGCGGGCAACGATGACAATGCCGAGAAGCGGTCGGCCGCCACGCAGTCCCGCAGCGTTAAGCGGTGATTGCATCGCCGGCGGCGGGCGCGGCCCCTCCGCCGGGCAGGAGGACCATGATGAAGGTGACCGAACAGCAGCGCGCGGTGCAGGAGCAGGTGCGCAAGGCCGATGAAGCGCGGCCGCGCGAGGAGATGGCGGCTGCGATGCAGGCCGGGGCGCGACGTTACCCCGAGCCGCCCTTCCCGGATCAGCAACTGCGGAAGCCGGGGATTGAAGCCGAGCAGCAGCTCCCTCCGATGTATGAGGCGCCCTATTATCGCGGTTCGGGCAAGCTCGATGGCATGAAGGCGATCGTGACCGGTGGCGATTCCGGCATCGGCCGCGCGGTATCGGTTCTCTTCGCACGCGAGGGCGCGGACGTCGCCATCATCCATCTGGAGGAGGAACAGGCCGACGCTGACGCGACGCGCGTTGCTGTGGAGGGCGAAGGGCGTCGCTTCCTCGGCATTGTCGGTGACGTCACGGATAGGCAGTTCTGCATGGAAGCCGCGCGGCGCGTCGCTGCGGAACTCGGCGGGATCGACATCCTGGTCAACAACGCCGCCTTCCAGCTTCATGTCTCGCGCTTCGAGGACCTGACGGCCGAGCATTTCGACCTCACCATCAAGACCAACCTCTACGGCTACTTCCATATGGTGCAGGCCTGCCTGCCGCACCTCCGGCCGGGGTCCTCGATCGTGAATACCGGATCGGTGACCGGCTTCGAGGGCAGCTCGGCGATCGTCGACTACTCGATGACGAAGGGCGGTATACACGCCTTCACCCGAGCCCTGTCCGGCAGCCTGCTGCCCAAGGGCATCCGCGTGAACGCCGTGGCCCCCGGGCCGGTCTAGACCCCGCTAAACCCCAGCGACAATGTTGAGAAGGCGAAGAGCTTCGGCTCGAAAACCGCGATGAAAAGACCGGCGCAGCCCGAGGAGCTTGCGCCAGCCTATGTCTTCCTCGCCTCCCCCCAGATGTCGAGTTACATCACGGGCGAGATCCTGCCGGTCGTCGGCGGATACGCGCAGTAGCTACCGCAGCAGCGCCGCGTAGCGATCACGATAGGCGTAGAGCATCGTGCCGGTCATCAAGGCCAGCAGGATAGCCACCGGCATGCCCTGCGGGTTCAGCACGATGTGGAACAGGATGATGACCGTGATGATCGGCAACAGCAGCAGCAGCGCCGCAGCCGGTGCGCGGTTGGTCAGCAGGCCGATCGCGGCGATCAGGTCGACCACCTTCATCAGGGGCCAGAGGAAGCCACTGTCCTTCAGCGCATCCTCGAAGCGCAGACCGGCGGCGGAAGTCGGCGGCTGCACCAGGCTCTGCCCGGTGGCCATCCAGTAGAATCCGTCCAGCGCGCCCACCAGGAACAGCAATCCCAGCAGGACACGAGGAACATCGACGGCAAGGCGGCGGATCATGGCGGCTCCGGACAGCTCGGGACCGCCCTCCTACAACCCTGCCGGCGACGCGCAAGACCTTCCGCGTCCAGAACGTGACCTGCAGCACGCCGCCGGCCGGTGGCGCGGCTCTCGTCAGCTCCGGTCGACCGGCTGCTGCGGGCCGGTCGGCGTCGCGCGGAACGACATCGGCACCGTCTGCCGGTTATTCAGCGTGATGTTGCAGTCGAACTGGCGGTCGGCCTTGGCGAGCTCCCGCGACTGGCACACCGCGGTGACCGGCATCGTCCCGGCGTAGCCCTGCAATGTCGTCGCGCCATATGTCACGAGCGTACCCTGTACCGCCGGCTGACCGTTCACCCGGATGTAGAGGTCATGCCGAGGCGCCGTGTTGCCCTGGACCGGAACGCGGAGCGTGTTCATCTCGCCCGAAACCACGGCCTGCTGGCTGGTGCCGGGAATCGCGCCTGGGACCACCACCGTCTGCTCTGCCGCGCGGGAAACGCCAGGTGCCGTCTGGGTACAGGCCGCCACCGCGAGCATGGCCACGCCGGCCAGGGCAATCCGTCGCATTTTCACCTCCGTGTCTCGTCTTCACGGAACGAACGCCATGCATGGAATCAAGTTGCAGAGCGCGAATCCGCTTCCGGCCTCGGCATCCCTGCCCTAGCGTCCCTTCGCTGGGAAAGAAGTTGGGGGGCCCGTGGCCTATGCGCTGCAACAGCTGATCAACGGGATCAGCCTCGGGATGATCTACGGGCTGATCGCCGTGGGCTACACGATGGTCTACGGCATCATCGGGATGATCAACTTCGCCCATGGCGATATCTTCATGATCGGCGCCTTCATCGCGCTGATCTCCGTCGTGATGCTGATCTCAGGTGGCATCATGGATGGCCCTGCGGCGATCCTCATCGTGTTGCTCGTCTCGATGTGCGTCACCGCGCTGTATGGCTGGACGGTCGAACGCGTTGCCTACCGCCCGCTGCGCGGCTCCTTCCGCCTCGCGCCGCTGATCTCGGCGATCGGCATGTCGATCGTGCTGCAGAACTACGTGCAGGTCGCGCAGGGCGCGCGGGTGAAGCCGATCGACTCCGTGCTGCCCGGCGGCGTCACCGTGCTGCGCGCGGAATCCTTCGTCGTGCAGTTCTCCTACATGCAGATGCTGATCATCGCGCTGACGCTGGGCGTGCTCGCGGTGTTCACCTGGCTGGTCACGCGAACGCCGCTCGGCCGCGCGATGCGCGCCTGCGAGCAGGACCGCAAGATGGCCTCGCTGCTCGGCATCGACACCGACCGCACGATCAGCCTGACCTTCGTCATCGGCGCGTCGCTCGCCGCCGTGGCGGGCACGATGTACCTGTTCCGCTATGGCGTGATCGACTTCTACATCGGCTTCCTCGCCGGGGTGAAAGCCTTCACCGCGGCGGTGCTCGGCGGCATCGGGTCACTGCCCGGCGCAGTGCTGGGCGGATTGCTGATCGGGCTGATCGAGACCTTCTGGTCCGCCTATTTCAGCGTGGAATACAAGGATGTCGCGGCCTTCTCGATCCTTGCCATCGTGCTGATCTTCATGCCGACCGGCCTGCTCGGCCGGGCCGAGGTCGAGAAGGTATGATGCCACAGGCGCTGAAGGATGCGGTGCTGACGGCACTGGTGGCTTTCGGCCTGTTCGCGCCGATGGTCGGCCTGCGGACCGATGTCGGGCCGAGCGGCGCATTGGTGCTGCGGCAGCGCTGGGGGGATGTGGCAATCCTGGTCGGCCTCGCCTTCGCGGGGCGGCTTGCGCTGCTGGCCTGGCGCGCCGCGCGCGGCGAACCGCGCCCGCAATCGACGGCCCGCGCGGAGGCGATCCGCCGCGCCGGCAGGCTGGTCGCGCCGCTGCTGCTTGCCGTCGCCGTGCTGCTGCCCTTCATGCCCGGCACGGGCCGCTATGAACTCGACCTCGGCATCCTCGTGCTCACCTACGTCATGCTCGGCTGGGGGCTGAACATCGTAGTCGGGCTCGCCGGCCTTCTCGACCTCGGCTACGTCGCCTTCTATGCGGTTGGCGCCTATTCCTACGCGTTGCTCGCCACCACCTTCGGCCTGTCCTTCTGGGTCTGCCTGCCGCTTGCCGGCATCCTGGCCGCCTTCTGGGGCATCCTGCTGGGCTTCCCGGTGCTGCGGCTGCGCGGCGACTACCTCGCCATCGTCACGCTGGCCTTCGGCGAGATCATCCGCATCGTGCTGCTGAACTGGGTCAGCCTGACCAACGGGCCGAACGGCGTCAGCGGCATCCCGCGCCCGACCTTCTTTGGCCTGACCTTCAGCGCCGGCGGCGGGCCTGGCTCCTTCGCCGATTTTTTCGGCCTCGAGCCCTCACCCTCGCATCGCGTGATCTTCCTCTACTACCTCATCCTCGCGCTCGCGCTGATCACGAACGTCATCAGCATCCGCCTGCGGCGCCAGCCCCTCGGCCGTGCCTGGGAAGCACTGCGGGAGGATGAGATCGCCTGCCGCGCCCTCGGCATCAACATCACCACGACGAAGCTGACCGCTTTCGCGCTGGGTGCCATGTTCGCCGGCATCGCCGGATCCTTCTTCGCCACGCGGCAGGGCTTCATCAGCCCGGAATCCTTCACCTTCATCGAGAGCGCGATCATCCTCGCCATCGTCGTGCTCGGCGGCATGGGCAGCCAGATCGGCATCGCCATCGCCGCACTGGTGATGATCGGCGGGTTCGAGGTGTTCCGCGACCTCGACGAATGGCGGATGCTCGTCTTCGGCCTCGTCATGGTGATGATCATGGTGCTGCGCCCGCGTGGGCTGGTCGGCCACCGCACGCCCTCGGTCGCGCTGGGCGAGCGGCGCATGATCAGCGCCGAGCACGTCGCCGAGGGCCATGGCTGATGGCCGCGCCGATCCTGCAAGCCGAGAACCTCACCATGCGCTTCGGCGGCCTGGTCGCCGTCGATGCCGTATCCTTCACGGCGCATCACGGCGACATCACCGCGATCATCGGTCCGAACGGGGCCGGCAAGACGACGCTGTTCAACTGCATCACCGGGTTCTACCGCCCCAGCGGTGGCGCGCTGCGCCTGCAGCGGGACGGCGCGCCGGTCGACCTGCACCGCCTCGCCGGCCATCGCATCGCCCGTGCGGGCGTCGCCCGCACCTTCCAGAACATCCGGCTGTTTCCGGGCATGACGGCGCTGGAGAACCTGCTCGTCGCGCAGCACAACACGCTGATGGCAGCCACCGGCTTCGGCATCGGTGCACTGCTCGGTGCGCCATCCTATCGCCGGGCGGAGAAGGCCGCGATCGCCAGGGCGGTCCACTGGCTGGAACGCACCGCGCTGATCGCCCGCGCGGACGACCCCGCCGGTGCCCTGCCCTATGGCCAGCAGCGGCGGCTCGAGATCGCGCGCGCCATGTGCACCGATCCTGTCCTGTTGTGCCTCGACGAGCCGGCCGCGGGGCTGAACCCTCGGGAATCGGAGGAACTCTCCACCCTGCTGCGCGGCATCCGCGACGGCGGCTGCTCGCTGCTGCTGATCGAACACGACATGGGCGTGGTGATGGGCATCTCCAACCGCGTGGTCGTCCTCGACCACGGCCGCAAGATCGCCGACGGCACGCCCGCCGAGGTCCGCGCCGATCCTCGCGTCATCGCGGCCTATCTCGGCGAGGGCGACGACGAATGCTGAGGGTCGATGCCGTCTCCACGGGCTACGGCGCGGTGCAGGCGCTGCGCGATGTGTCGATCGAGGTCGCGCAGGGGGAGATCGTCACCCTCGTCGGCGCGAACGGCGCCGGCAAATCCACCCTGCTGATGACGATCTGCGGCGACCCGCGCGCGCGCACCGGCCAGGTGGTCTTCGAAGGCCGCGACATCACCCGCCTGCCGACGCACGAGATCATGCGCCTCGGCCTCGCCCAGGTGCCGGAAGGCCGCCGGGTCTTCCCGCGCATGTCTGTGCTGGAGAACCTGCTGATGGGCGCGCAAGTCGCGGGCCACGACCCGGCGCCACTGCTGCACCAGGTCTTTGCCCTGTTCCCCCGGCTGCAGGAGCGCCAGACGCAGCGCGGCGGCACGCTGTCCGGCGGCGAGCAGCAGATGCTGGCCATCGGCCGCGCGCTGATGTCGAAGCCGCGGCTGCTGCTGCTGGATGAGCCCTCCCTCGGCCTCGCACCCCTGATCGTACGCCAGATCTTCGCCGCCATTCGCGAGCTGAACGAGAAGGAAGGCCTGACCGTTCTGCTGGTGGAGCAGAACGCGAACCAGGCGCTGCGGCTGGCACATCGCGGTTACGTGCTGGTGAACGGGCGGATCACGCTGCGCGGCGCGGGACGGGAACTGCTGGCGATGCCGGAGGTGCGCGACGCCTACCTCGGCGGCGGGCACTGACGGAGACGGGAGGAGCTCCGCCCCTCCCGAACCCTCCCCGCCAAAGGCCGAAAGGCCTTTGGAAACCTTGACCTGGCGCCGTGCGCGACGGGCAGTCGGAAGACCACCGCCGGCTCTCACGCACCATTCCCCGATGAGGAGAGGTCCAAAGAGGAACAAGGCCCTGTGCGGTCGCCACCTGCGCACATCGTCCAAGAACCAACGCGTGCTATACGCCCCTCATGCTGCGCCTGACCGAACTGAAGCTCCCGCTCGACCACCCGCCCGACGCGCTCGAAGCGGCGGTGCGCGCGCGCCTCGGCCTGCGCGGCGACGAGCTTCGCGCCATGCACATCGCGCGTCGGGCCTGGGATGCCCGCAAGCGGTCGAACATCATCCTCGTCTATTCCGTCGATATCGAGGTCGCCGACGAGGCCGCCCTGCTGCGCCACGCAGCGCGGGACAAGGTGCTGGCGCGCACGCTCGGCCTCACGCCGGACACGACCTACCGGCACGTCGCCCGCGCGCCGTCGGGCGGATGGAAGCGTCCGGTCGTCATCGGCACCGGCCCCTGCGGCCTGCTCGCCGCTCTGATCCTCGCCGAGATGGGCTTTCGCCCGATCATCCTCGACCGCGGCAAGGTGGTGCGCGAACGCACCAAGGACACCTGGGCGCTGTGGCGGCGGCGCGAGCTGACGCCCGAGAGCAACGTGCAGTTCGGCGAAGGCGGTGCCGGCACCTTCTCGGACGGCAAGCTCTATTCCGGCATCAAGGCGCCGGAGGCGGTGACGCGGAAGGTGCTGACCGAGTTCGTCGCGGCCGGCGCGCCGGAGGAGATCCTGTATGTGGCGAAGCCGCATATCGGCACCTTCCGCCTGGTGACGATGGTGGAATCCCTGCGCGAGAAGATCACCGCATTGGGCGGCGAGTACCGCTTCGGCACGAAGGTGACGGATTTCCTCATCGATCGCGGCATGATCCGCGGTGTCGTCACCGAAGCCGGCGAGACCATCGAGACCGACCACGTCGTGCTGGCGATCGGCCATTCGTCCCGCGACACGTTCCAGACGCTGCACGACCGCGGCGTCCTCGTCGAGGCCAAGCCCTTTTCCATCGGCGTGCGCATCGAGCACCCGCAATCCATCATCGACCGCGCCCGCTTCGGGGATCTCGAGAAGAACCCGATCCTCGGCGCTGCGGACTACAAGCTGGTGCATCACGGTCGGACGGGGCGCGACGTCTATTCCTTCTGCATGTGCCCCGGCGGCACGGTCGTCGCCGCAACATCGGAACCGGGCCGCGTCGTGACGAACGGGATGAGCCAGTATTCGCGCGCCGAACGCAACGCGAATGCCGGCATCGTGGTGGGCATCACGCCGGAGCGCGACTATCCCGGCCATCCGCTCGCCGGCATCGCCTTCCAGCGCCACTGGGAGGAACAGGCCTTCATCGCCGGCGGCGGCGACTACAGCGCACCCGCGCAGCGCGTGGGGGATTTCCTGGCGGGACATCCCTCCACCGCGCTCGGCGACGTCGTGCCGTCCTACAAGCCGGGGGTGACCCCGACCGATCTCGCGCGCTGCCTGCCCGATTTCGCCGTCGCCGCGATCCGCGAGGCGCTGCCCGAATTCGGCCGCCAGATCCGCGGCTTCGACATGGAGGATGCGGTGATGACGGGGGTGGAGACGCGCACCTCCTCCCCCATCCGCATCCGCCGCGGCGCGGATTTCCACAGCGTGAACACCGTCGGCCTGTACCCGGCCGGCGAAGGCGCCGGGTATGCAGGCGGCATCTTCTCCGCCGCCGTGGACGGCATCCGCGTGGCGGAGGCGGTTGGCCGGGACATGGCGGGCCGGAGCGCAGCCGCGGCGTGAGCGATTTCGATGTGGTGGTGCTCGGCGCCGGCGCGGCCGGGCTGTTCGCCGCGATGCGGGCGGGGCAGCGCGGGCGGCGCGTGTTGCTGCTGGACCATGCGGAGGAGCCGGGCAAGAAGATCCTGATCTCCGGCGGCGGGCGCTGCAACTTCACGAATACCGGCTGCGTGCCGGACCGCTTCATCTCGGCGAACCGGCATTTCGCGCGCTCCGCGCTGGCGCGCTTCACGCAGCACGACTTCATCGCATTGGTGCGCAAGCACGGCATCGCCTTCCACGAGAAGACGCTCGGCCAATTGTTCTGCGACGGATCGGCGCGGCAGATCGTGCAGATGCTGCTGGCGGAATGCGAGGCCGCCGGCGTCGATCTGCGCCTGCGGCACCGCGTCACCGACGTCGCGCGCGCCGACCGCTTCACCATCGCCACCGACCACGGCACCTTCCGCGCGGAATCGCTGGTGCTGGCGACCGGCGGCCTGTCCATCCCGAAGATGGGCGCGACGGGCTTCGCGCATGACGTCGCGCGCCGCTTCGGGTTGCCGATCGTGACACCGGCGCCAGGATTGGTGCCGCTCACCTTCGACGGCAGCGCGCTGGACCTGATGCGCCCCCTCGCCGGGGTCGCCCTGCCCGTGGTCGCGCGCGCCGGCCGCGCCGCCTTCCCCGAGGCGATGCTGTTCACTCATCGCGGCCTGTCCGGCCCGGCGATCCTCCAGGCCTCCTCCTACTGGCAACCCGGCGGGCCCATGACCATCGACCTGCTGCCCGGGCAGGACGCGACGACATTGCTGCTTTCGGCGAAGCGCGCGCGGCCAAAGGCGGAACCCCGCACCATCCTCGCCGACTGGCTGCCGCAGCGTCTCGCCCAGTCCATGGCTGCGTCCCATCTGCCGCCGCGCATCATGGGCGAGCTCGGCGACGCAGCGCTGAAGGCGCTTGGCGCGCTGCTGCGGTCCTGGCGGTTGGAGCCCGCCGGCACCGAGGGCTACGCCAAGGCCGAGGTGACGCTGGGCGGCATCGACACCGCCGCGCTTTCATCCAAGACCATGGCCGCCACGGCCGTCCCCGGCCTGTTCGTGATCGGCGAAGCCGTGGACGTCACGGGCTGGCTCGGCGGCTACAATTTCCAGTGGGCCTGGTCGAGCGGCTGGGCCGCCGGCGAGGCCGCCTAGAAACCGCCGCACTCGCATCCCATTCTCAATGCATGCGCAAGGTGACTCTCCTCGCCGGACTGATGCTCGGCGCCTGCGCCAGCCAGGCCGGCTTCGATGCACGAATGCAGTCTCTCGTGGGCCTGCCGGTCGGCGACCTTGTGCAACGCATCGGTGTCCCCGACAGCGACTTCACGACGCCGGAAGGCCGCCGCTTCCTGCAATACGAACGCCTTGGTACCAGTGCGCCGACGCCTGCACCCACCATGGGCATCGGCCTTGGCGGCTTCGGCTGGCGGGGGCCCTATGCGGGCGGCTGGGGCTGGGGCTGGGGTCTCGGCTATCCGGGCTACGCGCCGCCACCACCGTGCCGCGTGACCTTCGAGATCCGCGCCGACCGCGTGATGTCCTTCACCCGCGCCGGCGGCGGCTGCGTCGCAACCGAACCCGACCCGGCGCCCGCTACCGCTGCACCACCGCCAGCGGGAAGGACCTGAGGTCCCGCTGCGCCGCGCGGAACACCGCATTCTGCTGGTGCCCCTTCTCACGCGCGAGCTGCGGCACGCGCCGCATCACCCATTCGCCGAGCGCCAGCGCGGTCACCCGCCCTTCCGCATCGACGGCCGCACGCCCGCGCAGCCCCTCCATCAGGGCGTAGGCGAAGACGCCGTTGCGGTCGTCGTAGGAATCCAGCGCTTCCTGCACCGAGGACGACGCCGCGAGCAGGAAGCGACCGGTGTCGTTGCCGATCGCGGCGAGCTGGTCGATGTCGATCTGACCGGCATAGCAGGTGTCGATCAGGATGAAGGCGTCGCGTGCCCGGATGCGTGCGAGGGCCGCGACCAGCGTCGTGTCGTCCAGCGATTGCTGCCGCAGCACCTGGAAGTTGCTCGTGTCCCGCACATCCGACGGCAGGAACAGGAAGTGGTTGCCGGGCTGCGAGACGATGCCGTGCCCCGCCAGATACAGGATGAAGGTATCCGCCGGCCCAGTGTCCCGCGCGACAGCGGCCAGCGCCTCCAGCACGCCCTGGCGCGTGGCGCGCGAACTCGGCAGGAAGCGCAGGTCCACGTCGCGGAACAGCCCACCGCCGGCGGCACGCAGCACATCGCCGACTGAGCGCGCATCCGGCTCGGCGTAGCGTAGGTTCAGCTCCGAATTGGCATAGTCGTTCACGCCGATCGCCAGCACCACCAGGCGCCCCGCGCCCTGCGGCGCATCGGGTTCGCCCGGGCGGCGCAGCGCCATCGTCGGGCCTTCGGCGAACAGCGTGCCGTCGCTGCCATAGAGCCGCGTCACGATGCGGTTGCTGCCGGGGTCGAGCGGCACCTCGACGGCGGTATCTCCCGCCGATGGCTCCGCCCGCGCCGCGATGCGGTCATTCACCAGCACGTCGAGCGGCCCGAATCCCAGGCCGCGATCCGTTGCCGTGAAGCTCATGCGCAGCGCCGTGGAACCCTCGGGCAGCGCCCGCGCATCCCATGCCAGCTCGCGGCAATCCCCGCCCACCACGACGCAGAGCGACCCCGGCGCCAGGGAGGGCAATCGGCCGATGCGGCTGCGCACTTCACCAAGCTGCGCAAGGCGTTCCTGCGCCGCCTGGAAATCCCCCGCGATGCGCGCTCGCACCGCCCGCGGCGCATACAGCGCGCGATAAGCCTGCTGGAAGGACGCCCATTCCGGCGTCTGGTTCCGCCCGCCATTGAGATGGACACCGACCATCTCCTGCCCGCCATTGGCGCCGTGGTCGAATAGCCCCTCCGGCGTCCACAGCGCCCAACGCAGCGTCTCGGCGTGGACGAACAGCGCCGCCTGCTCGCGCAGCGCACCAGCCTCGAAGCGGTACCAGCGGATGGTGCCATCGCCGAGCGCGGCGATGCCCATGTCGCCTGCCACCGTCAGCCCCCACACGGCGCCCGGCGTCGGGATGGAATCGACCAGCCGCCCCTGCGCATCGAACAGCCGGATATGCGTGTCGGTGCCGAGCAGGAACCCGTCCTCCCGCACCAGGATCGCGAGGCTGCGGGCGAACTCGCCCTCACCCAGGCGCAACGGCACGTTGTTCAGCCGCGGGCGGTTGGAATTGCGCCAGTCCAGCACACGGATGCGCGGAGTCTCCGTACGCGCGGTGGCGAAGCCGCCCTCGCCCCGCCAGGCACTCAGGCTGCCGGTCAGCGGGTCGAAGACGACAGGCACGCCATTCGCGCGCAGGCTGAACTGCACCTGCGTCCCGTCGGCCGACAGCGCCAGCGTCACGCCGGTATTGCGGAAATCCCCACCCGGCGGCCGTGGCGCGGCGGCCAGCGTTCCCTCGGGCGCGATGCGCCCCCAGCCCGGATCGGCCGCGGCATAGACAAGCCCGCCCTGCGGCAGGGGCAGCATGTGGGAAATCGCGTCACGCGCCGCCGGGATGTCGGTGGCCGCGCCAAAGCCGAAATCCGCCCAGCGTCGGATCAGGAACTCGCGCTGCGTGTCTGGCGGGGAGACCAGCGCCGGGTCCAGCATCGCCTCCGCCGACGGCTGCTGCTGCCGCACCACCAGCCCGCGGCTGCCGGGAGCCGGCGCTGAGGAGGAGGATGACGAGGCCGGCCCCGCCGGCTGCTGTTGGGGCGCATTGGCCGGCGGTGCGACGCGCGTGCCGCCCTGCGGCGCCGGCGCCCGGGTATGCCGCGCATAGCCGCTGGCATAGAGCTGCAGCCCGCCCCGTCCGTCATGCGCCCAGGCGACGGCGGGAAGCCCCTCGCCCGCCAGCCCCGCGACATCCGGCACCAACACGGTGCGAAGGTCGGCGGTGGACAGCACTTCGACGCGCAGCCGGTCCTCGAAGCCCAGGACGAGCAGCGAGCCCTCGGGCGAAAAGGCAATGCCATAGGGCCGCGCGCCCTGCACCGGCGTCCGCTGCGCCAGCCGCCGCCCGTCCGGTGCGTAGAGCCGCACCGACCCGTCCGCCGAACTCGCGGCGAGCCGCCCCGTGCGGTCGAAGGCCACCATGCGGGCGGGGCCGGTGAAGGCCGTGTCCTCGAATTGCAGCCGGCCGTTTCGGGCATCCCAGACCTTGATGCCGGCACGCCCGCCGAGGGCGGCCGCGAGCCGTGTCCCGTCCGCCGAGAAGGCCAAATGCTGCACCGGCGCCGCCAGCCCGGGCAGGCGCGCAAGCAGCCGCCCGGTGGCGGCATCGAAGATGTAGAGCGCGAAGCTGCTGTCCCAGGATCGCGCGGTGAAGCCCGCGGCGGCGACGCGCGCGCCATCCGGCGTCAGCGCGACGGCGTAGAGCTCGCCCTCCGCCTCCGCCCCCATCGGCGGGCGGATCACCAGCCGCTGCGTGCCTTCCGGCAGGTTCCACAGCCGCAGCGTCTTGTCGTCGGAGACGGTGGCGAGGGTGCCGCCCGCCGCATCGGTCGCAAGGCGCGCGACCGGGGCGATATGCGCCCCGGCCTCGATCCGCAGGAAGGGCTGCTGCGGCGGTTCGTTCGGCGCCTGGGCGAAGGCGGGGACGAACAGGCAGCAAGTCGCCGCGAGCCACAGCGCCCGCAGCAGGCGGCGACCGGCCATGGCGTTAGCTGCTGGCCAGTTCGAAGCCCTGGCCCTGCGCCAGACGATCGGCGTTCTGCACGCTCTCCGAGAAGTTGTCGCGGCGCGCGATGTTCGACGCGGCGAGCTGGCGGAACTCGCCATCCGCGCCGCGGCCGCCGACGCTTGCCTCCGGCGAGCCGAGGCCGCGCACGCCCACCGAGCTCGCCGGCACGTATCCGACCACGCCGGACGAGGTCTCCACGCGGGCGAAGTTGCCCTGCGCCGGGGTGACGCTCACGGACTCGTTGCGGTTCAGCTGGCCCACCTGGGCCGCACCGGCGTCGGGGCGGATGCGGATGGGCGCGGACACGCGCGCGGTGGTCGGGCGGACGCTCACGGCCCGGCGGGCCTGGACCTGGCCCTTCACGCCGGGCGCGATGGTCTCGATGGCGCTGTCGAATTCTGCGCCGCGGGTGCCGATCTTCTCGTTGATGGTGCGGGCCAGCGCCACGTCGCGGCGCATCATGTCGCGCTGATAGGTCATCAGCGCCATGCCCTGCGCCTGGGTGATGCGACCCGCCCGCACATCGGCGCGGATGCCGTTCGCCGCATTCACGCGGCAATCCACGACCTGGTCGAAGGCGAGCTGCGTCGCGGCGAGCTGGCGGTTCTCGTTCTGGAGGTCGCCACCGACGGCCTGCACCAGCGCCGACTGATTCTGCGCCTGGCGCTGCCGCGCGGTGATGTAGCCGGCGGTGCCGCCGACGACGCCGCCGGCCACCGCGCCGATCGCGGCGCCGGCGAGGATGTCGCTGCCGCGCCGCCCCGTCGCCGCGGCCAGCAGGCCGCCCGCAAGCGCACCGGTGCCGGCGCCGATCGCCGCACCGCGCAGAATGTCCTCGCCATAGAAATCGCCGGTCGAATCGAGCTGGACGACATACGCCCGGCACGCATCCCGCCCGTCATCTACGCCGATGCGGCCCGCCTGGGTCGAGACGCAGCCAGCAAGCAGGACGGCAGCAGTAACGCTGGCGATCGGTCGACGAAGGGCGGAACGCATCAAAAAAACTCCCGAAGCAAGTTCGCGAGACAGGGTATCAGGCCGAAACAGTCTATGCCAGAGCGCCGCATGGTTCGCGGTGCGCAAGATCACGCCAGCCGACAGGGTTGCAGCGGGCATCACATGATTCCCAGCCGACCGAAAACTGCCCTAACCTTGCGGCACGGGGCGCCTGCGCCATCACGCTGCGGGCGGCCGGCTTCGACGAAGGGAACACGGAATGTTCAAGTCTCCCAGGCTGACACGCAGGCTGCTGCTCGGTGCCGGCGCAGGCACGCTGGCGGCCGGGCGCGGCGCCTTCGCCCAGGGCGCCTCGGGCCCCATCCGCATCGCGACGGCCGGCCCGATGACCGGCCAATACGCGGCCTTCGGGACGCAGATGCGCGAAGGCGCAACCCAGGCGGTCACGGACATCAACGCAGCCGGCGGCGTGCTCGGCCGGCAGCTCGTGCTCGAGATCGGCGACGATGCCTGCGACCCGCGCCAGGCTGTGTCCGTCGCGAACCAGCTCGCGAGCCGCCGCGTGCAGTTCGTCGCCGGGCATTTCTGCTCCGGCTCCTCGATCCCCGCCCGCGACGTCTATGCCGAGGAAGGCGTGCTGCAAATCAGCCCGGCCTCGACCAACCCGCGCTTCACCGACGAAGGCAAGTGGAACACCTTCCGCACCTGCGGGCGCGACGACCAGCAGGGCCAGGTGGCCGGGCGCTACATCCTGCAGAACTTCGCCGGCAAGCGCGTTGCGATCCTTCACGACAACACCGCCTACGGCAAAGGCCTCGCGGACGAGACCAAGAAGGCGATGAACGCCGGCGGCATGCAGGAGACGATGTACGCCGCCTACACGCCGGGCGAGCGCGACTACACCGCGATCGTCAGCCGCATGAAGGCTGCGAACATCGATGTCATCTACCTCGGCGGCTACCATACCGAAGGCGGCCTGATCATCCGCCAGGCCAAGGAGCAGGGGATGAACGTCACCCTGATTGGCGGCGACGCGCTGGTGACGAACGAGTTCTGGCAGATCAGCGGCGCGGCGGGTGAAGGCACGCTGATGACCTTCTCCTCCGACCCCCGCCGCCGCCCGACGGCCGCGGAAGTCGTGCAGCGCTTCCGCGCGCGCAACATCGATCCCGAGGGCTACGTGCTCTACACCTACGCCGCGATCCAGATCTTCGCCGACGCGGCGAAGAAGGCGAACAGCACCGATCCGCGCCGGCTCGCGCAGGTGATCAAGTCGGATGGCCCGTGGCAGACGGTGCTCGGGCCGATCAGCTTCGACGCGAAGGGCGACGTCACCGTGCCCGACTACGTCTTCTACGTCTGGCGCAACGGCGCCTACGCCGAGCTGTCGTAACCGCGCCGGAACGTGCGCAGGAACTTGCGCACGCTCCCCTCGCATTCCGCTTGCGAAGGCGACATCGACGCCCCAGATTGCGTCTTCGTCGTCAACAACCGAAAGGAGGTGATCCGGTGTCTCATCGCATCAATCGGGCAGTCGCGCCCGTGGCCCGGATCACTGCCGGTCACTGACCGGCAGGTCACCAGGGTTTCGCGGGCCGTGCCTCGGCCACGCGATGTGAAGGCTCCGGCGGGATACCGCCGGGGCCTTCTGCGTTTCAGGGGATTCGCTGCGGATATTCGGATTCGTAGCGTGCGACGCTCGCCCAGAAGGCCGGCGCCGCCGTTCCTTCCAGCTTTGCCCGCAGCAGGTCCAGATGGATGTGCCAGCCGCCCGACACGTCGATCATGCCAGGGCGGTCCAGGCGCCGATGCGTCAGTTCGAGCAGCACGCGGTCGCCCTGCTCGGTCAGCGTGATGGTCACTTCGGAATCTGGCGTGCCCTCCTCGCCCGGCCAGGTGAAGGCCAGCAGCCGCGGCGGCTCGGCGGCGAGGATGCAGTAGTCGAACTCGATCCCTTCATTGGCCTTGCGGTACTTCTCCGGCGGCGTTTCGCCGGGCGACAGGTTGGCGTGGCGAATGTGCATCCGCGCGGCGCCGCCGGCCCGCAATTCCATCGGGCCGCCGCCGAACCAGGTGGCGCGCTTTTCGGGTTCCGTCAGAAAGGCCCAGACCCGTTCGACCGGGCCGGGCAGGACCCGTCGGAACCGCACAGTGCCGGCCTCGGTCACGTCGCCATAGTCGCTCATAAATCGTCCTCCCGATCGTTAGCCAGCGCCTGTTCCAGGGCGTCGAGCCTCGTCGCCCAGTGACGACGGACACGGCGCGTCCAGGCCTCGATCTCCTCCAGCCCCGACGGGTCGAGACTGTAGATGCGCCGCTGCCCCTCGACCCGCACACGCACTAACCCCGCCGTCTTCAGCACCTTCAGATGCTGCGAGATGGCAGGGGCGCTGATGGCGAAGCGGGCGACGATGGCACCGGCAGGACGATCCCCCTCCCCGAGCATTTCGAGGATGGCGCGGCGCGTCGGGTCGGCGAGGGCAGCGATGCTCTCCATGCGCTAATAATTCATCATCTGCTTAATTAAGTAAATGACGAATCACGCCAAGGCCCCGCCCGTTGAAACGGACGACGCGTCCTTGCCCGGTTTCGGGCTGACGCGTCGGCGGTGCTCGTCGGGTCGAGGCTGAAACGTCACGCTGGCCGCAAAGGGGGCCGGCGTTTCGCCGGCGCGGTGGGCAGGACCTAGCGGGCGATCCAGCAGTCCGGACCCTCGCAGGTCTCCTCAGGCAGGTCGGCGGCGACGTCCTGCACGACGGCCGATACCCATGCCTCGGTGGTGATGCCGAGCGCAGCAGCCCGGCGGCCGATCTCCTCGGCGAGGGTGTCAGGCAGTTCCACCGTCACTTCAGTCATTCGGGCACGCTCCTTCGGTTGCACCTGCGAAGAAAGGATAGGGTGCAAACCATTTGTGGTGCCTTTGCGACCTTCGCATGGGAGCAATGCGCTGGATCACATTGTCCCAAAAGGAGGTGCTGTCCCGCTCACCCAGCGCCGATCGCGTGATAGTCGCGGCTGAACCAGATCAGGCCGCGCGACGCTGCACCCTGCCGGACGGCCACGACCTCGGCGAAGATCACGCTGTGCGTCCCGCGCTCCACCACCTCGGCGATCCGGCAGTCGAAGGAGACAGCCGCCCCGTCCAGCACCGGCGACCCCGTCTCCAGCAGCCCCCAGCTCGCGTGGGAGAAGCGTTCGGTCATGTCGGCCTCCGCCGAGCGGCCGGCGAAGCGGCCCGACAGTTCCTCCTGCCCCGGCGCCAGGCTGTTCACGCAGAGCACGCCGTTGTCCTTGAACAGCCGGTTCTGCGGGCTGCCGCGGTTGAGGCAGACCAGCAGCGTCGGAGGATCGTCAGTCACCGAGCAGACGGCGCTGACCGTCAGCCCGCCGAGCCCGGCTGGCCCGTCGGTGGTGACGATGTTCACCGCAGCCCCCAGGCGCGCCATGGCATCACGGAATTCCTGGCGCGTCACCGACATGCAAACGGTCCCTTACCGGCCGGGCACGCCCTGGCCGCCTGATGATGAAAAACAGCGAGCAACACCTGCGCGCCTGCGGTGTGCGGCGCAACCCCGGGCGACGCCGCCGCCGGCCTGTTCACGCGCTGCTTGCCCGTTCGATGGGCCCGGCTGCCTGCGCCACGAGCGGCAGCGGTCACTTCACCGGGCCGCCGCCCCCGAAATTGCCGCCGCCGCCGAAGTTCCCGCCACCGCCACCACCCAGCGTGCCGCCGCCGAGATTGCCGCCACCACCGCCGAAGTTGCCGCCGCCGCCGCCGCCCGTCAGGTTGCCGCCGCCGGGCCGCTGCCGGTTGCGATAGGCGTTCGTGACGGCCTCGACGAGCTGCGCGCTGTCGTTCGACCGGTCATTTACCCAGGCGAAGACCGCGGCCACCCGCTGCGACCCGATGCAGCGGACGGTCAGCGCCTCATCGCCGCGCCAACCGAACACGGTCTGGCGGTCCTGCGAGACGCTCGCCTGGAAGCCCACCCCCTGCACGGCGCGCTGGCCGACATCGATGCACTCGTCCTGGTTGGCTGACCGCAGCTCCACCCAGGCGGTGGATACCGAGGCCGCCATGGCGGGCAGCGCCGCCAGGCCGAAGATCGTCACATAGGCAATGGTCTTGGTGCGGGACACGGGATCCTCCTGCCGTCTCGCGAATGGTCGTCCTTGATCCTACCGCCCCGGGGCCGCCAGGCGATAGAGCAGGTGTTGGCGCATCGCGTGGTCCACCGGCAGGCGCGGGTGGTCGAAGTGGCCATCGGCCCGCATGCCGAGCCGTTGCATCAACCGCCAGGACGGCTCGTTGGCCGGGATGGTGAAGGCGACGACCTCGTCGAGCCGCAGCGTGCCGAAGCCGAAATCCAGCGCCGCGCGGGCCGCTTCCTCGGCGAAGCCGCGCCGGCGATGGCGTGGGTGGATGCGCCAGCCGATCTCGACCGCCGGCGTGAAGCGCGCCTGCCACGGAATGGTAAGCAGCCCGACCACACCCACGAAGGGCGCGCCGCCGTCTTCCTCGACTGCCCAGAAGCCCCAGCCATGCTCGTCGAAATGCGCGCGCAGCCGCGCGGCCCAGGCGTCGCTTTCGGCGCGCGTCATCATCGACTGGAAGTGGCGCATGCTGTCGGCATCGCCGTTGATCTCGAACAGCGGGGCGAGATCCGCCTCCCGCCACGGCCGCAGGATCAGGCGCGGCGTGCGGAGCGTCGCGGCACTGCGGCGATCGTTCGGGGCGTGCGGCATCCCTTCTCCTCACCATGGCGGGGTCAGCCCCGCAAGCCCTGCCGTTCTGGTCACTCCGCCAGCCAGCCTGTAGCATCGCCCGCCGGAGGAACTGCCCGATGATGCTGCCATCCGTGGATGCGCTCGCCGCCCAGGTGCCCGATGGGGCGCTGGTGGCGATGCCGCCGGACAATTCACTGCCGTCGGTGGCGCTCGCCAAGGCACTGATCCGCAAGGGGGCGCGCAACCTCCGCCTGCTCGGCGTGCCGGTCTCGGGCTTCGCGACGGACATCCTGGTCGGTGCCGGCTGCGTTGCCGAGATCGAGACCTCCGCCGTCTCGCTCGGCGAAGCGGGCTTCGCGCCGCGCTTCACCGCCGCGCTGAAGGCAGGCAGCGTCGTGGTGCGGGACGCCACCTGCCCGGCGATCCATTCAATGCTGCAGGCTGCCGAGAAGGGCATCCCCTTCATGCCGCTGCGCGGGATCATCGGGTCGGACATCCTCGCCAACCGGCCGGATTGGAAGGTCATCCCGAACCCCTTCGCGCCCGCTGCGGAGGGGCAGGACGGGCAGTACGGCGCCGATCCGATCGTGCTGCTGCCGGCGAAGCAGCCGGACTTCGCGGTCTTCCACGCCGCGCTTGCCGACAGCGAGGGCAATGTCTGGCTCGGCCGGCGCCGCGAATGCGCGACGATCGCCCATGCGTCGAAGGCCGCGCTGGTCACAGTGGAGCGCGTCGTGGACGGCAATTTCCTCGAGGACGAGCGCATGGCGCCGGGCGCGATCAGCGCGACCTACATCACCGCGACCGCCATCGCCGAGCGCGGCGCACGCCCGGCCGCGCTGCTCGACGAGTACGGCTTCGACCAGGCCTATGTGTCGGACTACGCTCGCGCCGCGAAGACCGAGGACGGCTTCCGCGCCTGGCTCGACCGCGAGGTGTTCGGCACCGCGCAGAAGGTCGCCGCGGAATGAGCCCGTCCGTGAGCGGGCTGGACACCGCCATCGCGCCCGAAGAACGCATCGCCGCCGCGCTGGCACGGCTGATCCTGGACCCCGATGCGCCGCCGGCACGCCACATCGCGGTCGGCGCCGCCTCCCCCATCCCGGCCGCGGCCTGCTGGCTGGTGAAGCTGATGGGCCATCCGGTGCGGCTTTCCCTGCTGCACAAGCGGTCCGGCAACCCCTTCACCGAAGGCACGCGGGAATTGTTCGACCTGACCGGCCAGGGGCGGATCGACCTGTTCTTCCTCGGCGGCGGGCAGATCGACGGGCAGGCGAACCTCAACCTCGTCGGCACGGGTGAATGGCCGGGCCGCGCGGTGCGTTTCCCGGGCAGCTTCGGCTCCGCCTTCATGTACTTCATGACGCCGCGCACCATCCTGTTCCGCGAGGAACATTCCCCGCGCGTCCTGGTCGAGAAGGTGGACAACATCTCCGCCCCCGGCGTCTCGCCGCCGGGCGTGTTTCGCCGTGGCACGGCGCAAGCTCTCGTCACCGGCAAATGCGTGTTCCGCTTCCATCCGGACCGCGCCCGCTTCTCGCTGGAATCGCTGCATCCCGGCGAGACGGTGGACAGCGTGCGTGACGCGACCGGCTTCGATTTCGACGCGACGGGCGACATCCCCGCCACGCCGGACCCCACCGAGGCCGAGCACGCCCTGCTGCGCGGCCCCGTGAAGGCGGAAATGGTCGAGACCTATCCCGATTTCTGCGCCCGCGTCTGGGGAAGCGACGCCGCGGCGGCCTGAGGGTGTGCATGCCTTCGTCGCCGTATCGCCTTTCGTCCTGCTGCTGACGCTGCTGTGGCTCGCGTGGCGTGTGCTGGGGATCCTGCAGCCGTCCTTCATCCCGGCCCGCGTCCGCCTGGTCCGGCCCGGGTCCGACGGGCAGGTGCTGGTGGAGTTGGACACGCAGGAGCCGGGTGGCGGCGCGGGCACGGCGCTGCTCGAGCGTCCATCGCGGCGCGCGCCGCCGGCGGGGCAGCGGCTGACGCTGTTCCGCGGCGCGCGGCCGGCCGTCGCCTGGTGCAGCTATCCGGTCCTCGCCGCGGCGACCTATGGCGCCGTCGCGCTGCTCTGGCTGGCGCTCTACCTGCTGTTCGCCTGACGGGCGGCGGGGCGTCGTAACGCAATCGACTTTCGACCCGCCCTGGGGCAGTTTCCAGCGCGAACGGGACGATCGAGGAAACCCCAGCATGGACGGCACGCCGAAACTCTCCGAAGCGACGGGCCCTGCCCGCACCCCTTCCGCCGGGGCGCTCGCCGGGCTGCGCGTGGTGGATCTGACCCGCGTCCTTGGCGGTCCCTACTGCACCATGGTGCTGTCCGACCACGGCGCCGAGGTCATCAAGCTGGAACCGCCCCAGGGCGATGAGGTCCGCGACTGGGGCCCGCCCTTCAACGCGGATGGCGATGCCTCCTATTTCGTCGGCGTGAACCGCAACAAGCGGTCGGTCGGTCTCGACCTGTCGAAGCCGGCGGGGCGCGAGGTGCTGATGCGCCTCCTGGAAGGTGCCGACATCCTCGTCGAGAACTTCAAGCCGGGGTCCATGGAGAAGTGGGGCCTCGGCTACGAACAGGTGCTGTCGAAGAAGTTCCCGCGCCTGATCCATTGCCGCGTCTCGGGCTTCGGCGGCGAGGGACCGCTCGGCGGCTTCCCCGGCTATGATGCCGTGTTGCAGGCGATGGTCGGGCTGATGTCGATCAACGGCACCGAGGATTCCGGCCCAACGCGCCTCGGCAACCCGATCGTGGACATCGCGACCGGCCTGTTCAGCACCATCGCCATCCTGATGGCGCTGCATGAGCGCGAGCGCTCCGGCCGCGGCCAGTATTGCGACATGACGCTGCATGATTGCGGCATGGCGCTGCTGCACCCGCATGCCGCCAACTTCTTCCTGTCGGGCAATCGCCCCAAGGCGACGGGCAATCCGCACCCGAACCTGGCCCCCTACTCCAAGTTCACGACGAAGACCTGCGAGATCTTCGTCGCCGCCGGCAACGACCCCGCCTTCCGCAAGTTCTGCGACTTCCTCGGCATCCCCGAGATCGCGAAGGATGAGCGCTTCGCGACCAACGGCCAGCGCGTGATCAACAAGGCGGCGCTCACCGAAGTGCTGAACGCGCGCTTCGCCTCCGAGGACGGGCATGACCTGACCCGCCGGATGCTCGCCGCCGGCCTGCCCGCCGGTCCGGTGCTGCATGTGGACGAGGCGATGGCAGCGGAACACACCGCCTTCCGCAACATGGTCGCGCAAATCGGCGATTTCCGCGCGCTGAACACGCCGATCAAGCTGTCGCGCACGCCGGGCGGTGCGCGATCGGAACCGCCGCGCTTTAACCAGCACGGCCGGGAAGTGCTGGCTGCCCGTGGGTTCAGCGAGGCGGAGATCGCCTCGCTCGAGAACGACGGGGTGATCGTCGGCGCGCGACGCAAGTAGCAGCACGCTTCCGGTTCGAGAGGGGCGCACGCCCCTCTCAGAAGCCCCGCACGAAGGCCGCCTGCGCCTCGGTCTCGATCGCCTCGGGGACGTATCGCGCCCGCAGCCAGGCGACCGGATCGCCTTCGACCGCCCCGGCGAGCTTCGCCAGGCAGGCGAGAGCCAGGCCCGTCCGCCCGAGCCCCGCGCGGCAACCGATGTGGTAGGCGTCCGCCGGCCGCTCCCGCATGGCCGCGAGCATCGACAGCAGCACCGTGCGGAGGGCCTCGTCGTCGGGCACGCCGAAATCGGGGATGTCGAGCCGCCATTCCGCCAACCCGGCGCGGCGGGCGCTGGCTTCCAGGCACAGGCCGCGCGCGCCGTCCGGTAGGCCGTCGAACGGGCCGCCGGTCACGCGGGTCTTCCTGCCGTCGAGGAACAGCGTCAGGCCGCCGAGCGTCACGCCGTCTGCTCGGGCGTGAAGCGGAAGGTCGCGACCAGGCCTCCGGACGTGTACTCCCGCGTCACCTCGCCGGGCACGGCATCGCTGTCGAAGGCGCGGCTGATCAGGAAGGAACCGAAGCCTTCGCGGGATGGCGGCTCGGCGATGAGCGGGCCGCCTTCCTCGTGCCAGGTGAGCCGCACGACGCCATCGGCCTCGTGGCGCCAATCGAGCGAGACCTTGCCGCCCGGCATGGACAGCGCTCCGTACTTCGCCGCGTTCGTCGCGAGTTCGTGCAGTACGAGGGCGAGGCTGAGCACCTGGCTGGTACCGAGCAGCGGTGCAGGCCCCGCTTCCCCGTTCACCACCAGCCCGCCTTCGGCCTGGCCGAGCCAGGGAGCGAGGGCGACGCGCAGCACCTCGGTCAGTGGTGCGTTCTGCCAGGCGGATTCGAACAGCAGCCCATGGGCGGCGGCAAGGCTGCGCAGCCTCGCGCCAAACATGTCGAGGAACAGCTCGCCGTCGCCCTCCGCCCCGCTCCAGCTCTGGTTCGCGAGCCCCTGCACGGTCGCGATGACGTTCTTCACGCGGTGGTTCAACTCGCGGATCAGCAGCAGGCGCTCGGCCTCGGCGGCGCGGCGGGTCGTGATGTCCTGCATCAGCAGGACAAGCCGCGGCGCCCGCCCCTTCTCGGCATCGGCGCGGGCAATGCCGTGCCAGGATTGCCGCTCGCGCGGGCTGCCGGGGCCGTCGATCGTCGCGTCCGTGGGTGCGCCGGGGCGGGCGAGCGCCGTCTCCAGCAGACCCTGCACGGCCGGCGCCAGGGCAGGCGGCAGCACTTCCGTCACGCGCCGCCCGCGCATTTCCTCGGCTGGGCGGCCGACCACCTGCCCCAGCGCCTCATTCACCACGAGGAAGCACAGCCGGGCATCCAGCATGGCGATGCCGAGCGGCGCGGTCTCGACGATGGAGCGCGTCCGCGCGGCAACCTCGGCCTCCCGCTCGCGGCCGATGCGCTGGCCGCGCAGGCCGGCGGCGAAAGCGATGGCGAGCAGGGCGACGACCGACATGCCGCCCCAGCGCAGCAATTGCTCCGATTCCTCGGCCGAGCGCTCGGCCAGCACGTCGGTGATGACGTGAATGCGCTCGACCAGGTCCCGCGCCTCGTCCATCAGCCGCTTGCCGGTGCCGGAACGCACTTCTTCGACCGCCGTTTCCCGTCCCGCTTCCGCGAAGCGCCGGATCGTGGTGTCGAGTTCCGCCTGCTTGGCGGCGGCGGTGTCCAGAAGCTGCCTCAGCGCGGCCGCGACAGGCTGGTCGGCCGGCCACTCGGTGCTCTGCGCCGTGAGGCCGGCCATCGCCCCAGCCAGTGTCCCCTGCGCATCGCGGTAAGGCGCGAGGTAGCTGTCCTCCCCGGTGAGCAGGTAGCCGCGCTGGCCGGTCTCCGCGTTCAGCAGGCCGGCGAACAGCGCATCGGCGGCGATCGCCGCGTCACGCGCGCGCTGGGCCGTCGTGGCAAGGCCGGCGATGCGAGGCGCCCCGATCACGACGAGGCCGAGCGCCGCCAGGAGCGCGATGGCAGCCAGGCTCCAGGCCAGGCGTCCGCTGCGGCGGTCGGGGATGATGGTGCGCGGCACCGGCAGCCTCTCTCAGTTGCTGTCGCGCGGGCGCCGTGGCTGGACGGTCATGCGGGCCTCAGTGATTGGCCGTCGTGCCGCTGCCCCCCACCACCACGGGCTCGAGGAGGCTTTCCGCCTCCTTCTTCAGCCGCAGGTAGGAGCGCACGGAGAAGGGCAGCATGCCGAGGTAGAAAAGCCCGGCGAGCGCCAGCGCCGCCCAGGGTTCGGCGAGCAGCACGGCGACGAACATGCCGGCGCCGAGCATCAGCGGCAGGACGTAGATGCGCGGCACGCGGAAGTTCTTGAAGGACCAGGTCGGCAGGGTGCTGACCAGCAGCCCGGCCATCACGACCATCACCACACCCACGAAGGCCGGGTGACGCACCGCGTCCGCTAGCATCGTCCAGCCCGCCTGGGTGAACCACAGGCCGAGAAACAGCGGGAAGAGCACACAGCCCGCCCCCGCCGGCGCCGGCACGCCGGTGAAGAAGTTGTAGGTGTAGGCCGGTTTCACGGCCGGCCCGACATCGATCGCGGCGTTGAAGCGCGCGAGGCGCAGCGCCATGCACACCGCGAACAGCAGGCACGGCCCGAAGCCGAGCGCGCGATAGTCGTGCATCGTCCAGAGGTACAGCACCATCGCCGGCGCAACGCCGAAGCAGAGGAAGTCCGACAGGCTGTCGAACTCCGCCCCGAAACGGGAGGTCGCCTTCAGCAGCCGGGCGAGCCGACCGTCCAGCCCGTCGATCACGCCGGCGACCAGGATCAGCGTCGCCGCCTGTTCGAAGCGGCCCTCAAAGGCGAAGCGGATCGCGACCAGGCCGCAGCACAGGCCGAGCATGGTCATGATGTTGGGGATCAGCCGGTTGAAGGACTGGCCCTCCACCCGCGGGCGCGTGCGCGGCCTGAAGCGGCGACGGAGGCGCCGGACCCGGCCCTCCTCCCCGTTCACGCGCCGAGCTCCGCGATGACCGTTTCGCCACCGATCATGGTCTGACCCTCTCGCGCCAGCGGCAGCACGCCGTGGGGAAGATAGACGTCGGTGCGGCTGCCGAAGCGGATGATGCCGAAACGCTCGCCGGCCTGCACGGAATCGCCGACCTTGGCGTCGCACAGGATGCGGCGGGCGACGAGGCCGGCAATCTGCACGACGGCGAGGTCCCGACCGTCAGGCAGGGCGATGGCGAGTGCGTTGCGCTCGTTCTCGTCGCTCGCCTTGTCGAGGTTGGCCGACACGAACTTGCCGTGGTGGTAGGCGATGCGCGTGACCGTGCCGTCGGTCGGCATGCGGTTCACATGCACGTCGAGCACCGAGAGAAAGATCGCGACGCGCCAGCGGGGCGCGTCACCCAAGCCGAGTTCGAGCGGCGGGACCGCCATGCCGACCGAGACGACATGGCCATCCGCGGGGGCGAGCACCATGCCGGGCCGATCGGGAGGCACGCGCTCGGGGTCGCGGAAGAAGTACAGGCAGAAGGCGACGAAGATCACCCCGAGCCAGAACAGCCAGTTGCCAAGAACGATCAGGCCGAGCAGCGCCGCAGCGCCGCCGCCGATCAGGAAAGGTCGCGCCGCCGGATGCGGAGGCGCGAGCACCATGCGAAGGCTTTGCTCGAGGGCCATGACGCGGCGGTTATGGTGTGTTCACTCCTTCCGGACAACCCTGCGCAGCCATGGACGTGATCGAACTCGGCCGCTTCGCGGTCGCGCCGGACGGCGCCCTGACCCCGCGCGCGGCGCCGGACACCCCGGCGCTGCGCTTCGCCTGGCGTGGCCGAGCCGTCGAGGCGCGGTTCGACCCGGAATCGATCCGGCTGGCGGCGGATGCGGCGCGGATTCCCTCAACGGCGATCCGAGCCTTCGACCGGAAGCGGGCCTTCACCGCTGCGGCCGCGCTGCCGCAGCGCCTGCCGGCGGGCTGGCGGGCGCGGCTGCTGCCGGACCACCGCATTCGCATCGAGGCCGAGGCGCCGATGGACAGCCCGTCCAACGCTATCGCTCTGGTGGCGGCGCTGGTCCGCTTCGCGCTTGCGCTCGACCCCTATCTGGACGCGCTGGAAGCCGGCGGCGCCGACTGATGCGCGGTCAGCGGATCACGCTGGCCGGTTCCGCCCCCGGCAGTTCGAAGATCTGGCCCGGGAAGATCCGGTGCGGATCACGGATCTGTTCCGTATTGGCGCGGTGGATGACGGTGAAGTGGGTGCCGCGGCCATAGGTGCTGCGGGCGATGCGCCACAAATTTGCGCCCGGCTGAACGACGACGCGGCGGGCTTCCAGGGCACCAGGGGGCAGTTCGTCACGCTGGAACGGCACTTCGATGCGCGCGGCAACCTGGCCGCCGGCGCCGAGCTGGTCCACCCGCAGGGCGTTGCGCCCGACCGGCGGCTGACGTTCCGGCGCCAGCACCCAACGACCGCCGGCATCGGCGACGGCATCGCCCGCGTGCCGGTCGTCGACATAGACGCGGACGGAGGCCCCGGGCGGGGCGCTGCCGGCGAAGCGGATGGCGCCGCCCTCCTCGTAATCGACCGAATCCATGGCGAGGCGGGGTGGGGTGGCGCGCGCCTGCGCGGATGGCGGCGCCACCTGCGGCCCCTGCAGGATGCGCGGCGCGGCACCGGACGCGGCCGGCGGGATCAGGACGGCAATGGGGCCAGAGGCGGATTCGGCGGGCTGCTCGGTCCGCGGCTGAGCCTCGGTCGCGGCCGTGCGGACGGGCTGGGTCGGCGCGGCGTCGGGGACAACCACCACGACGGCGTCGGGGCCGGCCGTCTCCTCCCCCGCGAGGCGCGCGCGCAGTGACAGTTCCCACGCGCCGGAAGGCAGCGGATCGGCTGGCAGGATGACCCATTCGCCCCGGCCATCCGCCCGGGCTCGGCCGAGTTCACGGCCGCCATCGACGATTAGCAGGACCTCGGCGCCGGGCGCGGCACGGCCGGCGATGACGGCGGAACCCCGCGCACCCACGCGCACCACGTCAAAGCGCGGCACCGGACTCGCGGCAGGGGGATCGGCCATGGCAACCGACGTCGCGGCCGCCGGCGCAGCCTCGGTCACCGCCGCGGCGGCGACCGCGGGCGATGAGACGGCCCGGGTGGAGATGGCAGGCGGCGCGGCGGGCACAGCAACAGACCGCGGCGCTTCCGCCGCAGGCCAAAGGACATAGGTAACGGCCGAGAGCAGGGTGAGCCCGCCTAGGCCGAGGAAAGCAACAGGCCGCATCGCGGATTCCGCCGGTGTCCGGTGATCCATACCGCCGATCGCCCCCGGCTGTGCAGACGAAAAACGCTTCGCACGTCATGGCTTGGCGACACTGCCGCAGGCGCGGGGTCAACCAGCCGGCTTCGCGCGGAAGGCGTGTGCGTGGCAGGCTGGCCGGGTTCGGGCGGGAGGATGGCAATGGCCGAACCGAGAGTTGCCGTGCGTGTCTGGGACGCCTGGGTGCGCCTGTTCCACTGGGGCGCCGTGGCCTGCGTCGCCGTGTCCTATGTCAGCGCGCAGCGGGAGGCGTGGGCGGTGCATTATGCCTCGGGCTATACGCTGCTCGCGCTGCTGCTGTTCCGCGTTGGCTGGGGGCTGGCGGGGTCGGAGAATGCGCGATTCGCCGGCTTCGTCCGATCGCCGCTCGCGGCGCTGCGCGAACTGGCACGCTTCCCTCTCCGCGAGGTGGATACCGGGACCACGCACAACCCCGCCGGCGGTTGGATGGTGCTGTTGCTGTTCGCGCTGCTGCTGGCGCAGGCGGTGAGTGGGCTATTCACCAACCACGATGTCGGCTTCACCTATTCCGCCCATGGGCCGCTTGCCAATGCGGTGGCGGAGGGGACCTCCGAATGGTTCTCCAGCCTGCACCGCCGCATCATCGACGTACTTCTGATCGCGATCGGGGTGCATGTGGTGGCGGTCCTCGCCTATGCGGCGGTGAAACGGCAGGACCTGGTGCGGCCGATGCTGACCGGTGTGAAGCGGTTGCCGCCCGCTGCCGCCCACGCGCCCCGGCATGCGCCGCCGCTGCGCGCGCTGGCGCTGCTCGCCGCCGCCGCGGCCGCGGTGTGGGGCATCACACGCATCGGCGCGTGATGCCCACCGCGCCTATCGCGCCGGGCCGCGATAGGCGCGGTGACAGGCGGCACAGGCCGCACCGACCTGGGTGAACCCCGCCGTCGTCGCCGGAAGGTCGCCCGACGCCGCCGCCACCCGCAGCGTGCCCAGGGCGGCGACGATCGTCGTCCGCGCCGCCTCGAAGCCTGCGGGGTCAGACCAGATCGCCGGCAGGGCGCGAGTCTCCCCGGTCTGGGTCCCAGGCGGATACAGCGCCTGCAGATCCCGGTAGAAGGCGGCGATAGTGTCGACGCGCTCCACCAGCGGCCGAGTGTCGCCTCGCGCATCGAGGACGCCCTTGATGGCCTCCATCTGGCGCCCTTCCGTGCGCATGCCTTCCCGGCGCTGAGCGATCACGTCCTGCGCGGCCGCCGCGCCGGCCAGGCCGATCAGCGCCGTGGCCATTCCTGCGAACAATACGGTCTTCATCGTCGTTGGTTCCCACCTCCCCCTTGTTCCGCCAGTGGCGGGCCAAGGCAGGGTGCGGTCTGACCCGTTACTTCCGCAATGGCGACATGCGGGCGACGCCGTCTTGCGGTGCCGCTAACCTGCCGCTATACCGCCGCCTCCGCGGCAGACCCGGCACCGGAGTGTAGCTCAGCCTGGTAGAGCACTGTGTTCGGGACGCAGGGGCCGGAGGTTCGAATCCTCTCACTCCGACCATCCGGAGGGTCTGCCGCCGAAGATCGGGCCGCTGAGCGATCAGCGGCCTTTTTCTTTGCCTGGTCCGGAACGCGGGAGGCCCGGCCTGGGGATTCAGACCCGCTTTCCGCCGCGCACCGCCCAGGCGATCAGCCACTTCGCCGGCCACACCCAGACGATGCCGGCGGCGGCATAGAACAGCAGCTCGACGACCCAGTGCAGCTCACGGACATGGTCCGACAGCAGCAGGATGACGACGACATAGGCCAGGAAACCGCCGATCCCGGCGAGCGAAGCGATCAGGTTGCGCGACATGGCCTGCAATTGCCGGCTTCCGGCGCCGACGCCAAGCCCCGGCCACCGCGATTGGACAGCGCCGCCGCCGATCGGCCAATGTCCGGCCCGGCATTCCCCACCCCATGAACGGCAGTGACGACGTGACGAGCGAGACCCTCGACCTCAAGAACCATATCCGCGGCATCCCGGATTTCCCGAAGCCCGGCATCCTTTTCTACGACATCTCGACCCTGCTGCGGCACGGACCGGCCTGGAAGGCGGCGATGTCGCGGCTCGCCGCGCTGATCGCCCCGCACAAGCCGGACCTGCTGGCGGGCATCGAGAGCCGCGGCTTCCTCGTGGCGGCACCGTTGGCGCTGGAACTGGGGCTCGGCTTCATCATGCTGCGCAAGCCGCGCAAGCTGCCGGGGCTGACCATCGGGCTCAACTACGCCCTGGAATACGGCACGGACCGCATCGAGATGCAGGCGGACGCCGTACAGAAGGGCCAGCGCGTGGTGATCCTGGACGACCTGCTGGCGACGGGCGGGACGATGGCGGCGGGCATCAGCCTGCTACGCCAGGCAGGCGCCGAGGTGCCCTGCGCGGCCGCGCTGATCGAGCTGAGCTTCCTGAACGGGCGCTCGCGGATCGATACGCATTTCGAATCGCTGGCGGCCTACGACGAGTAACGGCGCCCGCGGCAGCCGCGCGAGGCGAAAGCCCGGCCCCTATCGGAACAGCCCAAGCGCCGCCAAGCCGCGCCACAGCGGCAGAACGAACAGGTTGCACAGCACCATCCGCGTCAGGTGAAAGCCGAGCACGAGCGGCACAGCGAGGTTGAGCGCCTGTGCCGTCACCGTCATCTCCGGCATGCCGCCCGGCGCCAGGCCCAGCACGACGGCCGCGACGGGCAGGCCCGCGCCCCAGCCCAGCGCAAGCCCCGCCAGGAGGAGCAGCAGCGACACGGTGAGGCCGGCGACGAGGGAGGCCATCATCGCGCGCCGCGGCGCCCCGCCCAGCCCATCTCGCGCCAAGTGCAGGCCTAGGCTCGCCCCCATGGCGACCTGCGCCGCATCCACCAACCAGCGCGGGACGGATGACGGCAGCACGCCGCTGCCCGACAGCGCCATGGCGAGCAGGCACGGTGCGAGCATCGCCGCATTGGGCAGTCGAATCCTCGCCGCCAGCAGCGCCACCATGGCGCCGGCAACGAGCAGCAGCGCAAGGGCGGGCGCATGCGTGCCCGGCAGCGCCGCACCGAATGGCGAGGCGCCGCCACCGCGCCCCGCGAGGAGCCCTGCCAGCAGCGGATAGGCCAGCACGACGAGCGCCATGCGAAGCGACTGGGCGACCATCACCGCCGGCACCGCAGCACCCGCCTGCCCGGCCAGCGCCGCCATGACCACGACGCCGCCGGGAATGGTGGCGAAGAAGGCGGTGCGGCCGTCGCTGGCGGACAGACGCCGATAAAGCGGCGCGACAGCGATCCCGGCAGCGAGGACGAGGACCGCGCCTGTCAGCATGGCGGGGAGCGCCGCCGCGGTCGCTTCCATCACCGGCCGCGTGAAGCCCTGCCCGAGGGCGAGCCCGAGCACGACGAGCCCCGCCGGCCGGGCCAGAGCCGGCACGGCCGCCGCATTGCGCAGCGCCAGGTAGCCGGTCGCGATCATAGCCCCGATCATCCAGCCAAGCGGCAGGCCCAGCAGCGACAGCAACCCGCCGGCGAGCAGGCACAGCAGCAGCGTGCGCAGATAGGCGTCGGGCGAAGGGGTGGAGGCGGTCACAGGGTGCCAGCGTCGCGCGCCGGCCCGCAGGCGTCAAAGTCGGTCGCGTTTACCTGGCGTTCAGAAACGGTCGCGCAATATGGACGCGGAGACAGGCGTCATGCTGACCGATCCGCTTCGCACCGTCACGACCATCGAACCCGCCAGGGGCGCCCCGCGTGCTGCGGAGCCGGCGGTGGCGGCGCCGGAGGTGCCGGTCGTCGCCACGCCGAATCCACGGCTGCGCCTGGATGGCAGCCTCGGCATGGTCGTGCTGGAATTCCGTGGGCCGGATGGTGAGGTCGCCAACAGCTTCCCCTCCTCCCGCGTTATCGAGGCGTATCGCGCTGCCGCGATCTCCGACACCCCAATGCCGATCGGCGTGGCGCCGCGGCTGGAGCCGCTCGCCGCGCCGGCCGCCCCGGTGGATTGAGATCAGGCGCCGAGCAGCCCCGTCGCCACCTGCTCGTTCACCTCGATCAGGAAGGCGAAGTCGGGTGATGGTTCGTCCATCTCCCGCTGCACGGCGCGGCCGAGCGACACCAGCCCGGCGCGCATCGCCGCTGGCAGGCGGTTCGCCGGATCGACAAGCGCGGATTCCATCGCGAGCCAGAGGCGACGATTGTCCGCGACGGCGCGCATGCGCGCCGGCCCGGTGTCGTCCAGCGCGGCACGCAGGCCAAAGGTGACACGACGGATCACCTCCGCCTCCTGCTCGCGCGGGTCGCGCGCTGCACGCGCAGCGCCATAGGCGCGGGCGATGGGGGATTGCGTCATCGGGTCAGTCCTCCGCCTCAATGCCGGGGGCGGCCATGCCGAGCACCACCTCCTCATGCCGCATCACGCGGCGGACCAGCTTCAGCGCCTGGTAGCACTCATCGGCCTCGGCCGAGGCAAGCGCACGTTCCAGCAGATCCCGCGCCAGGGTCGAGGTCGTCGCCGCCTGGAAATCCGCGATCAGGCGGCGCGCCAGGCCGAGGCCAGCCTCGCGTTCATCGTCGTCCCCGATATAGGCGGTCTGGAGGGCGAAATAGATGCGGCGCGCGGGGGTGGAAGCGGTCTCCGGCGTCATCAGCTGCTTGCCGAAAAGGAAGCGCGCCTTTGCCGTGAGCTCGATGCGCGCGCGATTACGGAAGCGGATCGGCGCGCCGTTGACGACCATCAGGTCGCCCTGACGCAGTTCAAGCACCAAAGTGGACATCCTGTCCTCCCGGCCATCATGAAAGGGCGCGGCCCCCGCCTCGCGGGGGGGCCGCCGCCGGGATCAGCGGAACAGGCTCAGCAGGGTCTGCGGCGCCTGGTTGGCGATGCCGAGCGCCTGGGTGCCGAGTTGCTGGCGGATCTGCAGCGATTGCAGCCGCGCGGATTCCTTCGCGAGATCTGCGTCGATCAGCGCGCCGAGGCCGGATTCCAGCGCATCCGACTTGTCCTTGTTGTAGGCGATCTGGCTGTCGATGTAGCGCGAGTCAGAACCGAAGGTGTTCAGCGCATCGCTGATCGCAGACTGTACCGTCTCGAAATCCCCGCCCGCGGCAAGCGCCGCCTGCGCGCCCGCCGCATCCGTCGGCGCCGCCGCGACGATCAGTGTCGCCGCACCGTCGACCGCGGTGAGGGTATAGGTGGTGCCGGATTCATTGCGGGTGGTGGCGATGTCGCCGCCGGCCGGCGCGGTCGTCGAGAGCAGCGTGCGGCCATTGTACGTCGCATCGGTGATGAAGTTGGTGATCTGCGTCTGCAGCGCGGTGTACTGCGCTTCGTACTGCGAGCGCTGATCGGCGTTCAGCGTGTCGTCGGCCAGGCGCACCAGCGTCTCGCGCACCTTCGTCATCGTCTCGGACACCTTGCCGAGACCAGACAGCGCAGTGTCGAGAATGCCCTTCACGCCGCCAAGCTGCTCATTCGCCGCCGACAGGCCCGCAACGTCGGCGCGCACCGACTGCGCCACGGCGAAGGCCGCACCGTCATCCTTCGCGTCGTTGACGCGATAGCCGGTGGAGATGCGCTTCTGGGTGACGTTCAGCGCATCATTGGTGCGATTGAGCGACTGCAGCGCGACCATCGCGCCGGCATTGGTGTTGACGGAATTCAGTGCCATCGGGGTCTTCCCCTGGTTGCGAAGGCCCTTGCCCGTTCATGGCGACAGGGGCCGGGTTGCACGCCGCGTCTTGCGGTATCGGGGCGATCATGCCCGGTGG
This sequence comes from Neoroseomonas terrae, assembly GCF_018129025.1. GTDB lineage: Bacteria > Pseudomonadota > Alphaproteobacteria > Acetobacterales > Acetobacteraceae > Neoroseomonas > Neoroseomonas terrae. The sequence continues at coordinate 128,740 of NZ_JAAEDI010000012.1, forward strand.
GCATTAAGAAGCGCTGAATCCGAGCCGTTCAGAGGAAGTTCGTCAGGCTCAGGGAGGAGACCAGCGCGATCGCCCGATACGAGGCTTCGAGCTGCGTCTTGGTGGCATCCAGCCGGCTCAGCGTCTCGGCCATATCCACCTCCTCGACCGAGGCGAGCTGCGTCTTGAGCGTGATGGTGAGGTCGTCGTGCCGACGCGAGATCGACTGCAGTCGCTCCTCCGTCGCGCCAAGCGCGCCCTGTTCCACGCCGAGCGTATCGATGGCACCGCGGAGCCCGACGCGCACGCTGGCCACGAGGTCGGTGAAATCGGTGCCCAATGCGGCCTGCGACGGGTCGAGCGCCGCCAGGGTGGCAAGCCCGCGCAGGATGTCGCGCGACCAGGATCCGGTGGTCTGCGCGCCGCCGCTGGTCGCTGCCGCGTTACGGTTGGCGACGATGCCGTAGTCGATCGACTGCCCCTCCCCCGTCGGTACGGCTTGCCGCAATTCGGAAAGCCCGCGGGCGGGATCGGAGAGGAAGGCCGAGAAGGGTGTCGTGCCAGCCGCGTCCGAGGCGGCGGCGGCGAGGGTCGCCGCGGCAACCGTCGCGGCATTCCCGGGGGCGAGGCCGGCCACGGCGGCCGCGATGTCGGCCGCCATGCCGGAGGATGCGATGCCCGCGGCGTCGGGAACCGGGGGGTTGGCACTGTCGGTGCCGCCGAAGACGTATTGCCCGGCATGGGTCTCGTTCAGCAGGTTGGCGATCTCGGTCATCGCCGCCCGCGCCTGGGTCGCGACGGCGCTGATCAGCGTCGCGCTGGTGCCGTCGAGCTTCGTTGCCTTCTCATAGAAGTCGGTCGCGATGTCGGCGATGCGCTGCATCGCATTCTGCGTCACCGAAGTCCGCGCCTGGGCGGTGTCGATATTGCCCTGCCAGGCCTCCCGCCGGGCGAGGTCGGCGCGCAGGTCGATCGCAAGGCGGGCCTGCGGCGCGATGTCTCCGTAATGCGGGCCCTTGCGGCCATCAGCGACCTGGCGCGTCAGCGCGTCGAGCCGCATACGGAGCGCGAGCGACCCGGCATCGAGGCGCGAGAGGGTGCTGACCGTCGCCATGGTTCAGCGCACCGCGTTCAGCAGCGTGTCCCACATCGCCTGCACGGTCGACATGACGCGGGCATTGGCGGCGTAGGCGTTCTGCAAGGTGACCATGGCTGCCATCTCCGTATCCACATCGACGCCCGAGCGCTGGGCGAAGCGTTCCGCCAGCCCTTCCACCACGGCACGGGCGCTGGTCGCCCGCGATTCCGCGGCGGCGGCATCGGCCGTCTGCGTCGCGGTGACCATGCCGGCGTAACCGTCGATCGTGGCAGGCGCACCGAAAGGGCTGGAAAGCGTGCCATCCGGCCCGAGGCCGCCGGTCGCGATGGCGGACCAGGCCGTGCCGGGCTGCGCCTCGCTTCCAAAGGTCTGGCTGACGATGCGCGAGATCAGCGTGGTGAAGGAGGCCGGGCCACCGGGTGCGTTCGGCGTGAAGTCGGCGGCGCCGGACGGGTCGGCCGTCACGGCGCGCGTGCCGTCGCGCATCAGCGACGGATTGGTGGCGACGGCGGCATTGACCGTGATGCGGCCGGCGAAGCCGATCATCGCGCTACCGGCATAGGGGACCGAGCTGTCCGGCACCGCGCCGGCCGGATCGGTGAATAGCGTCAGCCCCTGCGCGTCGAAGCGCGTGGCGAGGGTCGCGGCGGTAAGGTCGAGTTCCGCCTGGTAGCGCGGCAGGGTCTGATCGCGCAGCGCCACGGCCTCGGCGAGCCGCCCGCCGATCAGCCGTCCCGTGACGTCCTGGCCGTTCAACGTGATGGCCGGAATGGTGCCGCCGCTGCCATGGAAGGATGACGGGTCGAGCGTCGCCTCGGCGGTCGAGAAGGCGTCCTTGTTGGGGTCGAGCGGCAGGACGAGGCCGTTGCGCGCGACGAGCACGAGGCCGCCATCCTCCCGCTTCAGGGCCTTCACCTCGATCGACTCCGACAGCGTCGCAATGGCGAGGTCGCGCTGGTCCTCCAGCGCGGCGGCCTCCCCCGTCAGGGCGATCTGTTCCCTGATGCGCAGGGTCAGCGCGGCGATGTCGCGCAGCCCGGCATTGATGGAGGAGACCTCGGCGACGATCGTGTCCTGCGCGCGTTGGCGCGTGGTGCCGATCGCGCGCGCCACCTCGTTCAGCCGACCGGCGAGGTCCTGCGCGGCGACGACCGCAGCACCCTGAAGACCGGCTTGGGACGGGTCGGCAAGCAGCGTCTCGAAGCTGTTGCGCAGCATGGCGACGAGGTCGCCGATGCCGTCGCCAGCCTCGGGGCTGCCATGCGCAGCCTCGATGCCCGAAAGCAGGTCGCTGCGCAGCCCGGCACCGGCGGCCGCGGCGCGGCGGCTGTTGAGCTCGGTGACCAGCGCCTCATCCACGTCGCGCGTGCTCGGCAGGGTGCGTACGCCGCCGGTCTCGACGGCGGTGGCCGCGGCGGTCTTGCGCGTGTAGCCGGCGGTGTCGGCATTGGCGACGTTGTTCGCCGCCGCCGTCAGCGCCCGCTGCGTCTGAAGCAGGCCCGAACGCGCGGTGAGCAGGGCGGCTTCGAGGCTCATGGCAGGGTGTTCCTAGCGGTGCTTCAGCGCCGCATGTTGATCGTGTCCTGGAGCATCTCGTCCGTCGCGGTCACGATCTTGGTGTTCGCCGTATAGGCGCGCTGCGCGATGATGAGCTTCGAGAACTCGGCCGCGATGTCGACGTTCGATCCTTCGACCGAGCTTGTCGCGAGCCGCCCTGCCCCGTTGGAGGCAGGGTCGGAGGTGCGGGCCTCCCCGCTTTCCACCGTGCGCATGAAGGCCTGGCCGTCCAGCCGCTGCAGAGCATCCGGCGCATTGAAGGTGGTGATCGGCACGCGCGCGATGACGCGCGACTGGCCGTTGTCATAGTTGATGGCGACGTCACCATTCTCGCGAATGCCGACCGAGGAGAAGGCACCGAGCGGCACGCCGTCCTGTGCGAAGTTGCGCACGACGTATTCCTGGTCGGCGTACTGCGTGACACCACGCGCGGCGCCGAAGGCGCCGAGGTTCAGCGTCATGGCCTGCGGGCCCTGCCCGAAATCGGCGCTGAAGGAGATCAGCGCGGGATCGCCCGTATTGGCAAGGGCGCCGGCGAGCGATCCGGTTGCGTTGGCGAAGCCGCCGATGGTGCCGTCCGGCACTGCGGGGGTCGCCGCCTGGCCGAACTGCACGTCGATGGTGCCGAGCGATCCGCCGCCGTTCGGCGATGAGATGTCGAGCGTCCAAGTGTTCGGCCCGTTGGGGGTCCAGCTGAACGTCATCTCCTGCAGGGCACCAAGGGAATCATAGACGCTGCGCGGCGTACTGACGGCCTCGGTGCCGCCGGCGGGCAGATTGGCCGACATCTCGATGTTGCTGGTCGCGATCGGGTTGAACACCAGTTCGCTGACGCGGATCGGCTGGATCTGGGTGCGGTCCGGATCCCCCGCCGCGTTCGACGCCCAGCCCTGGAGAACGTAGCCCGCGCCGTTCACCATGTAGCCAGTGCGGTCGAGCTGGAAGTCGCCGGCCCGCGTATAGAACTGCCGCTCATCGAAGGTGACCTGGCCATTGGCCGAACCTGTCGGCAGCGAAACCGAGAAGAAGCCCTGACCGGAGATCGCCATCGAGAGCGGGTTCTCGGATTGCGAGATCGTGCCGGCGACGGTGTTCGTGTAGTCGGGCCGCGCCACCACCGAACCGGGCCGGTGCACCGAGGCGGTGCTTTCCGTCAGGTAGGACACGAAGTTGGTGTCGGTGCGCTTGAAGCCGACCGTCTGGCTGTTGGCGACGTTGTCCGAGACATGGCCCAGCGCGCGGGCCTGCGCGTTCAGGCCGGTGATGGCGGTCGTCATGGAGGCGAACAGGGACATCGGGGTCTCCGCGCGGGGCGATGCGAGTCGGCCGATGCTGCGCAACCGGCGTGCCAGTGTCCGGCCGGGGCGGTGCCGGCGGGACGTGCCGCAACGCGGCAGAAGCTGCCGGCGCAGCGGCAGCCGGTGCCCGGCCGACCGCGGCGCGGCACTGGCGCGGGGCTTGCGTGGCCGGCCGTGGCGCAGCCTCGCGCCGAAGGATCAGCCGCCGATGGATGGCATTGCCAGCCTGCTTGCGCCGCCGGGGATCATGACCGTCCCGCCCGGCGCGGCGCCCGTCGTGCCAGGGGGACAGCTATTCGGGCCGCTGCTGGCGCAGGCGGCGCTGGTGGTGGTTACGGGCGAGACGGCCGACGGCACGAACACGCCCGTGACCACGGAGGCGACGGCCGTGCCGGCGCTTGCACCAGCCACTCCTGCAATGTCCTGGGCATTGGGAATGGCGCCTGAGGCTCCGGCCGCGCCGGAGGCTATCGTCGCGACGGCCGCAGCGTCCGGGACATCGCCGGTGCCGCCTGCCTCACCCGTCTCCGACGCACCGCCTGCTGCGCGCTCCGGACCCGAGGCGGAGGCCGCGCCAACTGCACCACCAGCCGCGGCCGGACCCGGTGAACCGCCCGTCGATGTGCAAGCGCCGGCGACGCCGGCGCCGGCGGATGCGACCCCCAGTTCCGAGCCTGACAGCACCGGGCCGCAGGCGGAACCTGCAGCCGCGCAGGCGGGTTCGGCGCCGGTTCCGCCGCTGCCATCCTTGCCAATCATCCTCGCGCTCCACGCGGGCGCGCCGGCGGCGCAACCGCCCGCCCCGGCCGTTGCGGCCGGCGCGATGTCCATGCCCTTCGCCCCTCGCGCCGGGGAAGCCGGTTCCTTCGTTGGGGGCGCTGCCTCCCGGGCGGCCGGACCGGACGCCTCGGCACCGGTGCCGGCTTGGTCCAGGCCGGCAGCAAGCGGCGGTGAGCCAACCACGTCCGGCGCGATGACGGCCAAGCCGGACACCATGCCCGACACCTCCGCGGAGCCAGCGGCGGTGACGACGGCCGTCGATCGCATCGAGCCGGCACCTGCGGTGGAATCGAGCCCGCGGCCGGTGGCCGCCCCGCCCCTACCTCCCGAACCGGTCGAGCCGGTCGGTGCCGCGGCGCCGCCTGCCGGTCCGGCGCCTTCAAGCCCGTCGGCGCAAGACCTCAGCACGCCGCGGTCCGCCGGCGCGGTGCCGCAGGCGACGCCCGGGCGGCAGATCGCCCCGGTACTCGTCGCCGTCGCCATCGCCGGCGGCACCGCGCGGCTCTCCGTCACGCTGGAACCGGCCGAGCTCGGCCGTGTCGAGATCAGCGTGGAGCGTCGTGGCGAGGCGACCGATATCCGCGTCGTCGCCGAGCGGCCGGAGACACTCGCGCTGATCCAGCGGGACCAGCGCGAACTGGACCGCACGCTGACCCAGGCCGGCATCGGCAGCGAGGGGCGCAGCCTGTCCTTCAACCTGTCGGATGGCGGCGGCGGCGGCTTCGCGCAACAGCGCGGCGACGATGCAGGGCGTGCGGCGCGGGGCCCGCCTGGCGCGCCGGGTGTCGGCCCGACTGATACACCGCCACAGCCGCCGCGCCGGCTGCTCTCGCTGCTCGATCTCGCCGTCTGAGGAGGACGTCATGTCAGGTTCCGTCACCAGCACCACCGGCGCCGGCGGCGCCGCAACCGCCGCCACGACGCGGCTCGGCGCGGACCTCAACACCTTCCTGACCATGCTGACGACGCAGTTGCAGAACCAGGATCCGACCAATCCGCTCGACACCAACCAGATGACGAATCAGCTCGTGCAGTTCGCATCGGTCGAGCAGCAGATCGCGATGAACCAGAATCTGACGTCGCTGATCTCGCTGCAGCAATCGACGCAGCTCACGGCTGCCGCACCGATGATCGGGCGGCGGGTCGAGGTCGATTCGAATCGCGTTTCCCTGCAGAACGGCAGCGCCGAGGTCCGGCTGCCGGCCGCCGGCACCGCCCGCACCGCGGAGATCACGGTGACCGACACGGCCGGCCGCACGCTACGGCGGGAGACGGTGACACTCGGTCCCGGCGCGACGAGCTGGACCTGGGACGGCCGGAATGGCGACGGCGCACAGCAACCCGATGGCGCCTACGCCGTCGCCGTCGTGGGGCGCGATGCGAATGGCACGGCCATGGCGCTCTCCCACGCCGTGCGCGGCACGCTGACGGGCGCGCAGCGCGGGCATGACAGGCTGACATTGAGCCTTGGCGCGCTGTCGCTCAGCTTCGACAGCCTGCGAAGCATCCTGCCCGACGGCTGAGGGCCCGTCGGCAACCCGGCATGGAAGGTCGAGTAGCGAGTCGGGCCGTTCCCGGCATTCAACGGAGGCTCCGACGCCGCCGTTAACGGCCGCGCAATCCTGACCCGGCAAGGTCTGCCGCAGGCGGCAGGAGGCGGCCTCGCATGCGGCAGGCGACGACTCTCGGATGGGGCGGATGGGCGAGGGCCTGATCGCGCAGCTGCGCGGGCTGGGCCCCGTGCGCCTTGCAGCGCTGGCCGGCGCGGCCCTCGCCATGCTCGGGCTGCTCGCCTGGTTCGTGCTCCGCGCGGGGCAGCCGCCGATGGCGCTGCTGTACGGCGATCTCGATACACGGGACGCGGGTCAGGTCGTCGCGGCGCTGGAACGCGCGCGGGTGCCCTACAGGCTAGAGGGCGGCGGCACGCGCATCCTCGCCCCTGAAGAACAGGTACCAAGGCTGCGCCTGACATTGGCGCGGGAAGGCCTGCCGCAGGGCGGGTCCGTCGGCTACGAGATCTTCGATCGTGGTGAGTCGCTGACTACCACGCCCTTCCAGCAGGACGTGAACCGGCTGCGCGCGCTGGAGGGTGAGATTGCGCGGTCCATCCGGCAACTCGCTGGCGTGCGCGCGGCGCGGGTGCATCTGGTGCTGCCGCGGCGCGACGCCTTCTCCCGCGATCGGGGGGAGGCACAGGCTTCCGTCGTGCTGACCATGCAGGGTGCGCAGCGCCTGGACCGCGAAGGGGTGCAGGCAGTGCTGCATCTTGTCGCGACGGCCGTGCCGGGGCTGCGGCCGCAATCCGTCTCCATCGTGGACAGCCGCGGTGCGCTGCTGGCGCGCGGCGGGCAGGCGCTGGCCGGACCGGCGGCGAACCTTTCCCAGGAGGAGATGCGCCGCACGCAGGAGTTGCGCATCGCCCGCGCGGTCGAGGAGATGCTCGAACGCACGCTAGGGCCGGGCCGCGTGCGGGCCGAGGCAACGGTCGAGATGGATTTCGACCGCGTGCAGACGACCGAGGAACGCTTCGACCCCGAGAACCAGGTGCCGCGCAGCCAGCAGAGCAGCCAGGAATCATCGCGCGGGTCGGAAGGCGGCGCGACCACGGTGCAGAACAACGTGCCGAATGCTGATCCGAATGGCGGCGCCTCGACGACGCAGGAGAACCGGTCGGAGGAGACGACGAACTACGAGATCGGCCGCACGACGCGCAACACGCTGCGCGAGCATCCGGTGGTGAAGCGGCTGTCCGTCGCCGTGCTGGTGGATGGCGTGTGGGAGACGCCGGCGGCCGGCGGCGCGCCGAGCTTCCGTGAGCGAACGACGGAGGAGATCGCGCGCATCGCATCCCTGGTTCAGGGTGCCGTCGGCTATGACGAACGGCGCGGGGACCGGGTGCAGGTGGTCTCGCTGCGCTTCGCCGAACCGCCGGTGGGGGAGGCAGCGGGCCCCGGCATGTTCGATCTCAGCTTCAGCAGCACGACCATCGCGCGGCTGGTGGAAAGCGCGATATTCGCGGCGGTGGCGCTGGTCGCGATCCTGCTGATCGGGCGGCCGGCGGTGGGGCGGTTGGTGACGCTGGCGGCGCGGCCGGCGATCGCCGCGGCCGGCGGTGCGACGGCGGTTGCCGGACCGGTTGGCGCGGCCGCCCTGCCCGGACAGCCCGGCGAGCACCCCGCCCTGACCGGCACTACCGAGGAGGATCACGCGATGATCTCACTTGCGAATGTCGAGGGGCAGATGCGCGCCTCCTCCATCTCCCGTCTCCAGGAACTCGTGGACCGACATCCGGACGACGCGCTCGGCGTGGTGCGACGCTGGATGGCGCCGGACGCGACGTGAGGACCGTGACATGCATCTGAACGGCGCCCAGAAGGCCGCGACCTTCATGCTCGCGATCGGCGAGGACCACGCCGCGCGGTTGTTCGCGAAGATGCATGAGGACGAGATCCGCGACATCTCCCAGGCCATGGCGAGCCTCGGCACCGTGCCGGCTTCGGCGGTGGAGGAGCTGTGCCGCGAGTTCGCAGAGAATATCGGCCAGACCGGCAATCTCGTCGGTTCCTGGGAGACCACCGAGCGCATGCTGCTGAAGACGCTGCCGCGCGAGCGCGTCGCCCAGATCATGGAGGAAATCCGCGGCCCGGCCGGCCGCACCATGTGGGACAAGCTGGGCAACGTGAATGAGGCCGTGCTCGCGAACTATCTGAAGAACGAATACCCACAGACCGTCGCCGTGGTGCTGACCAAGGTGAAGGCCGACCACGCGGCGCGCGTGCTGTCCCTGTTGCCGGAGGGATTCTCGATGGAGGTCATCATGCGCATGCTGCGCATGGAGACCGTCCAAAAGGAGGCGCTGGACGGCGTCGAGAAGACGCTGAAAGCCGAGTTCATGTCGAACCTGGCCCGCGCGCAGCGGCGCGACGCGCATGAGATGATGGCAGAGATCTTCAACAATCTCGACCGACAGTCCGAGACGCGCATCCTCGCCGCGCTGGAGGAACGCAACCGCGATGCGGCGGAACGTATTCGCGGGCTGATGTTCACCTTCGACGACCTGTCGCGCATGGATGGTGGCGGCGTGCAGGTGCTGATGCGCGCGGTGCCGAAGGATCAGCTCACCCTCGCGCTGAAGGGCGCGTCGGAGACGCTCCGCGACCTGTTCATCAAGAACATGAGCGAGCGCGCGGCGAAGATGCTGAAGGACGACCTTGCCAATCTGGGGCCGGTCAAGCTGCGCGACGTGGACGATGCGCAGGCAGCGATCGTGCTGCTGGCGAAGGATCTCGCGGCGCAGGGCCAGATCCAGATGCAGGATGGGCGCGAGGAGGAGCTGGTCTACTGACATGCCGGACGCCTTTGCCCCTGCCGCCGAACTACCGGCGGCCGCCCCCTTTGTGCCGACCATGCTGATTGCGGCACTCGATGCCGCGCGGCGCGAAGCCATGGCCCCGCCCCCACCCCCCGCCCCGGAACCGCTCGAGCCTCTGCTGGAGGAAGCTCGCCGCGGCGGGTGGGAGGACGGGCTGGCCGAAGGTCTGCGCCGCGCCGCCGCGTCGCAGGAAGCGGCAGCCGTGCGGATTGCCGAGGCAGGCGTCGACGCGCTGCGGCTTGGCGAGGCGCAGGCGCATGCGGCGGCGACTGCGGCAGCGCACGATCTGTCGCGGCTGGTGCTCTCCATGCTGGATGCTGCGCTGCCGGGGCTGGCGGCGGACCAGGCCGCGTCCCTCGCTGCCGCCTTCGCCCGCCGCGTCGCGCCAATGCTGGAAGCGGTGCCGGAAGCGCGGCTGCTGGTGCCGGCGGGGTTCGGCGATGCGGTACGGGCGCTGCTCGCGCCGACGCGGATTGCCGTCGAGGAGGATGCCGCCTTGCCGCCGGGCGACGCTCGCGCGGCGTGGCGCGCGGGTGGTGCGGCGCTCGATCTCGCTGCGCGCCGCAGGCGATCCGCAACGTCCTGGATACATCCGGCCTTGGGCCGAAGGAGTAGCGCATGAGCGGAACGCAGGGCTTCGAACCGGTCTCGGCGGCGTCGGAGGAGGCACGGCAAGCCGCCCCCGCCCCGGCGCGCGAACTGGAGGCGGTCTACGACATTCCGGTGCAGATCTCGGCCGTGCTGGGGCGGGCGACCATGCAGGTGTCGCAGCTGCTGAAGCTTGGGCGCGGCGCGGTGGTGGAGCTCGACCGCAAGCTTGGCGAGGCCGTCGACATCTATGTCAACAACCGCCTCGTCGCGCGCGGGGAGGTGGTGATGGTGGACGACAACCGCCTCGGCGTGACGATGACCGAGATCGTGAAGTCGGACCGGGGCGTCTGACCATGGCGCGCATCCTGATCATCGGCTCGATGGAGGCGGAACTCGGCCTCGCGGCGCGCATCGCCGCCGCGCGCGGGGCGAAGCTGGCGACGGCGGAAGGGGCGGCGGCGGGGCTCGCGCGGCTGCGGGCGGAAGGGGCGGACCTCGCCCTGTGCGACGTGATGCATGACGTCGCCTGGCTGATCGACCAGATGGCGGCCGAGCGTATCGCCTGCCCCGTCGTCGCCTGCGGCCGGCCGGATGATGCGGATGGCGCCGTGCGGGCGATCCGCGCCGGCGCGAAGGACTACCTGCCGCTGCCGCCGGATCCGGACCTGATCGCGGCGATGTTGCAGGCGGTGGCGGGCGATCCGGAGAAGCCGATCGTGCGCGATCCGGCGATGGGCCTGCTGCTGGCGCGTGCGGAACAGGTCGCACGGGCGGAGGCGTCCGTGCTGATCACCGGGGAGAGCGGCACCGGCAAGGAAGTGCTCGCGCGGCACATCCATGTGGCATCTCGGCGCGCACGCGGCCCCTTCGTCGCGCTGAACTGCGCGGCGCTGCCCGAGGCGCTGCTGGAATCCGAGCTGTTCGGCCACGAGAAGGGTGCGTTCTCCGGCGCGGTCGCGGCACGCCGCGGCAAGTTCGAACAGGCCGAGGGCGGCACGCTGCTGCTGGATGAGATCGGCGAGATGGACCCGCGGCTCCAGGCCAAGATCCTGCGGGCGATCCAGGAGCGGGAGATCGACCGGCTGGGTGGCTCGGCGCCTGTGAAGGTGGATGTGCGCATCCTGGCGGCGACGCATCGCGACCTGGCGCGAGAGGTCGCGGCCAACCGGTTCCGGGAGGATCTGTATTTCCGCCTCGCCGTCGTCCGGCTCCGCATCCCGGCGCTGCGCGAAAGGCGGGACGACATCATGCCGCTCGCGCGGCACTTCGCCGAACGTTATGCGCGTGCGAACGGGCTGCCGCTGCGCGGGCTGTCGGTCGCGGCGGAAGCGGTGCTGCTGGCGCATCCCTGGCCCGGCAATGTGCGGGAACTGGAGAACACGCTGCATCGCGCCGTGCTGCTTGCGGAGGGCCATGATATCGGCGCGGAGGCGATCGACCTGCTCGAGCACCGCGCGCCCGAGGCGCCATCCGTTGCCGCCTCCGTGCCCACGCTCTTGCCGGCATCGGTGGCGATCCCGGCGCCGGTGAAGCCACCCGTCTCCGCCCTCGTCGGCCGGCGTGTCGACGATGTCGAGCGCGACCTGATCCTCGAAACCCTGTCGCACTGCCTCGGCAACCGGACGCGGGCGGCTGAAATGCTCGGCATCTCCATCCGCACGCTACGCAACAAGCTGCACGAGTACCGCGCGGCGGGTGCTGCCGTGCCGCCGGTGCCGGGCCAGATGCCCATACCGCTGCCGGTCGCGTAGCGCGTGAACGCCATCGCCCTTCCCGGCTGGCTGCGGCGCGCGCAGCCCGGCACCGACATGTCGCTGGCGCTCGGCGTCGCGGCGCTGCTCGTCGTGCTGGTCGTGCCGCTGCCGGTCATGCTGCTGGATGCAGCGCTGGCGATCTCGATCACGGTGTCCGTGCTGGTGCTGATGGTGGCGCTGTTCCTGCGGCGGCCGCTCGACTTCACCTCCTTCCCCACGCTGCTGCTGCTGACGACGCTGCTGCGCCTCGCGCTGAACGTCGCGACCACGCGCATCATCCTGACGCATGGGGCGGAAGGACCGGAGGCGGCCGGCCATGTCGTCTCGGCCTTCGGCGGGTTCCTGATGGGCGGCGACGTCGTCGTCGGCCTGATCGTCTTCGCGATCCTGCTGGTGGTGAACTTCATGGTCATCACCAAGGGTTCCGGCCGCATCGCGGAGGTCGCGGCGCGCTTCAGCCTCGATGCCCTGCCCGGCAAGCAGATGGCGATCGATGCCGATCTCTCCGCCGGCCTGATCAACGAAACCGAGGCGCGCAACCGCCGGAAGGAACTGGAGGAGGAGACCGGCTTCTACGGCGCCATGGACGGTGCCGCGAAATTCGTGCGCGGGGACGCCATCGCTGGGCTGATCATCACCTTCATCAACCTGATCGGCGGGATGGCGATCGGCGTCGCGCGTCATGGGCTGTCGGTGGGAGAGGCGGCGCAAACCTTCTCGATGCTCACCGTCGGCGACGGGCTGGTCAGCCAGATTCCCGCACTGCTGGTCTCGGTCGCGGCCGGCATCGTCGTCACCAAGGGCAGCACGGAAGGCACGGCGGATGAGGTGATGCTCGGCCAGCTTGGCGCCGGGCCGAAACCGCTCGCCATCGCCGCCGGTGCGGCGGGGGTGATGGCCCTGCTGCCGGGGATGCCGATGCTGCCCTTCCTGGCCGTCGCAGGCGCTGCCGGCACCGCGGCCTGGGCGACGCATCGGCGCGCCGCCGCACCGCCGCCCGAAGCGCAGGCGCCAGCCATCACCGACCCGCCCATCGCCGAGACGCTGCGCATCGACCTGCTGCGTCTGGAACTCGGCTACGGGCTGCTGTCGCTCGCGGCCGGGGAGGCGCCGCGGCTAACCGAGCAGATCAAGGGCCTCCGGCGCACCATCGCGCAGGATATGGGCTTCGTCCTGCCCTCCGTCCGCATCCAGGACAACCTCGCCCTGCCGGCCGACACCTACGCGATCCGGGTGAAGGAGATCGAGGCCGGGCGTGGCCAGCTGCGACCGCCGCTGCTGCTGGCGATCGACCCATCCGGCAACGTGCCGAACCTGCCGGGCGAACGCTGCCAGGAACCGACCTTCGGCCTGCCCGCCATCTGGATCGAGGAAACGCGGCGTGAGGAAGCGCTCGCGCGAAGCTGCACCGTGGTGGATGCGGCCGGCGTCGTCGCGACGCATCTCACGGAGCTCGTGCGGGAGAACATGGCGGAGCTGCTCTCCTTCGCCGAGACGCATAAGCTGATCGACGAATTGCCGGCGGAGCACCGCAAGCTGGTCGCGGATCTGGTGCCGTCGCAGATCGGCATGGGCGGTATCCAGCGGGTGCTGCAGGCCTTGCTGGCGGAACGCGTGTCCATTCGCGACCTGCCGACCGTGCTGGAGGGCATCCAGGAAGCCTGCGCGGCCGGGGCGCGGACCGTCCCGGGCATCCTTGCCATCGTCCGGGCGCGCCTCGCGCGGCAGCTCTCCGACGCGGCACGTGGGCCGCACGGCTACGTGCCGATGATCACGCTCTCGGCGGATTGGGAGGTGGCCTTTACCGAGGCGCTGATCGGCCCACCGGAGGAACGCCAGCTCGCCATGGCGCCGTCGCGCCTGTCCGATTTCATGGAGACGCTGCGCAGCGCCTTCGATGCTGCGACGGCGGCGGGTGAGCAGCCGGCGCTGATCTGCTCCGCACCGATCCGGCCGCATGTGCGCGCCATCGTCGAGCGCTTTCGCCCCTCGACGATGGTTCTCGCGCATACCGAGATCCACCCGCGCGCCAGGATCCGCACCATTGGCAGCGTGTGACGCCTCAGCCCTGCGCGATGGCGGCGAGTTCCCGCCGTACGATCGCGGCGATCTCGGGTGCCGGGATGCGGGCGAGCGCCGCGAGGTCCCTGCCCTGCGCCGCGCGTTCCACGATGGCGAGGCCGAGGACGTAGCCGCTGCGCGCCGGGATGGTCCCGCGATAACCATAGCCGAGGTATCGCGAGCGTTCCGCCAAGCCCGTCGCGTCCAGCTGCGTCGGCAGTTCGGCCGCGACGCGGCGCAGGACGGCGGCGTCCATCGATGCCAGCATCTCGTCGCCCATGAAGGCGGTGACGCGCGGAGTTCCCGGGTTCAGCAGCGCTGTCGCATGGACCGCCAGCCCCTCCTTCCAGATACCGAGCCAGAGCGGATCGCCGCCCTCCATGATCAGGGAGGGGTTCACCTGATGGTGGTAGAGGTGGAAGCGCTCGTGATCGAGCAGCGGTCCGGGCTCCTCCCCATGCAGCAACACGATCATGTCGAGGCCGAGAAACAGCGCCATGCGTCCCTGCACCGACCGTGCCCGGCCATCGAACCACAAGAACGACACGAAGGCCGTCGCCGGCACATCCGGCTCCGCATCGGGCAGCAGGCGCTGGAACTGCGCGAGCCGCGCACACCACAGATCCGACAGGCGCTGGGACAACGACCGCACCGTGCCGGCGACCGGGTCGAAGCGCGGCAGCCAGGCGGCGACGTCCACGCGGGCGATGCCGGCGGCACGATAGGCGTCGATGTTCGGCTGGAGGTAGGCGGCGATCAGCGCCCGCGCCCGATCGACCGCATTGCCCGGCGGCAGCGCGTCATACGCGGCCCAGAAGGACGGCATCAGATCCTGCACCGGCCCGCAGGCGCGGGCCGGTCCGGACAGCGTCGCGCCGGCGGCGGCGAGCAGCGCCGTCCGACGCCGCATCGTTCGGTTCTGCATCGCGCCATCCTAGCCGCAACGGGTGCCGCATGCGCCTGAAGACCTTCAGCGCCCGGCGCATGGACGAAGCCATGTCGCTGCTGCGGGAGGAGCTGGGCGCGGAGGCGATCATCCTCTCCACGCGCCGCACCGGGAGCGGCGTCGAGATCACCGCGGCGCTGGAAGCCGAGGAACCGGTGCTGATTCCCCCCGCCGCGCCGACGATGGCTGCGCCGCCGGGGCCGCTGACCTTTCACAACCTGCCCGAGGCGCTCGGCCGGTGCCTCGCGCGAGGGCCGCTGGACCAGACGCTCGCCGGCGCGCTGGGATTCGGGCCGATGCCGGATGGGCGGGACAGGCCCATCATGCTCGTCGGGCCGCCGGGCGCGGGCAAGACGCTCACCTGCGCGAAGCTCGCGGCACGGATGGTCCTGGGTGGCACGCCGCCGGTGATCGCGACGACCGACGGGCAGCGGGCCGGCGCGGCGGCGCAGCTTGCGGCCTTCACCGGCGTGCTGGGGCTGACGCTGGCGGTCGCGCCCTCGGCCGCCGCGCTCGGCAAGGCGCTGGCGCGGCGGATGCCGGGGCAGCCGGCGTTGGTGGACAGCGCCGGCTGCGACCCCTTCGACACGCGGCAGGCCGTCGCACTGCACGCGCTGGCGGCGGCCGCGCAGGCCGACCTCGTGCTGGTGCTGCCGGCGGGGCTCGATGCGCAGGAAGCCGCCGACCTCGCCCGCGCCTTCGCCGCGCTTGGCGCGCGGCACCTTCTGCCGACGCGGCTGGATGCCGCGCGGCGGCTCGGCGCCGTGTTGGCCGCGGCCGAGGCCGGGCCGCTGCTGCTGACCGAGGCCGGGATCAGCCCGGAAGTGGTGGATGGGCTCGAACCGCTTTCCCCCGCGCGGCTTGCGGCGCGGCTCGCCGCCGCGCCGCGCCGCGACGCCCCACTTGCCGCCGAGGAAGCTGCATCATGACCCATGTCGCCGCGCGCTCCGCCATTTCCGCCGGGCGGGTCCTCGCCGTCGCCTCCGGCAAGGGGGGCGTCGGCAAGACTTGGTTCGCCATCACCCTCGCCCATGCGCTGGCGCGGCACGGGCTGCGCGTATTGCTGGTCGATGCCGATCTCGGCCTCGCCAATATCGACGTGCAGCTCGGCTTCCAGCCGGCGCGCGACCTTTCCGCGGTGATCGGCGGCACGGTCGCGGCCGAGGACGCCGCCATCGCGCATCCGGCGGGCTTCGCGATTCTCGCTGGTCGGTCGGGGTCGGGCGCACTATCGATGCTCGACCACGCTGCACTCAGTGCCATGCTCGCCCTGCTGCCACGGCTGGCCACGGCTTGGGATCGGGTCGTGGTGGATCTCGGCGCCGGGCTTGAGGCACCGCAGCGCCGCATCGCCGCGGCCGCCGACACGCTGCTGGTGGTCGCGACCGAGGAACCAACCAGCCTGACCGACGCCTATGCCGTCCTGAAGCTGCATGCGCGCGACCGGCCGGGCGGGGATGCACGGATCGTGGTGAACCTCGCGGGCGATGCCGCGGCCGGCACGCGCACTCATGGGGCGCTGGCGCGCGCGGCTGCCGCCTTCCTGAAGCGCGACGTGCCGCTCGCCGGGGTGATCCGGCGCGATGCCAGGGTGCGCGACGCCATCCGCCACCAGGCACCGCTACTGACACGTCACCCGGGGTGCAACGCCGCACGGGACGTGGAGGCGATCGCGCGCGGACTCGCTGCCATACCGTAACGCTTCATCGCTTGCGGCGCCTGCCGGTCTGGTGTTCACCGGCGCGATGGCGGCACTGGTACGACTAGACCGGGATCTGCGCGTTGACTTCATCCGCGGCTTCTCGCTGTGGGCGATTTTCGTGAACCACACGCCGGGCAACTGGCTCGGCCACATCACCCCCCGTAACTACACGCTGGCGGACGCGACCGAATCCTTCGTCCTGCTCGCCGGCTATGCGGCCGGGCTCGCCTACGGGTCGATCATGGACCGCCAGGGGTGGTTCTTCGCGGCATCGCGCGTCATGGGGCGGGTCTTCACGCTGTATGTGGCGCACATCTTCCTGCTGGTGGTGTTCACGGCGCAGGTCGGATTATCCGCGGCACGGTTGGACAGCGCGGCGTATCTGGACGAGCTGCATCTCGACCCCTTCGCCTCCGATCCCTATCGCGCACTGCTGGAGGCGCTGCTGCTGCGCTACCAGCCGTCATTCCTCAACATCCTGCCGCTCTACATCACCGTGCTGGCGCTGTTCGCGGTCGCCATGCCGCTGCTGCGCTGGCCGGCGGTGATGCTGGGTGCCTCGGCAGGGTTATGGGCGGCGGCGCGCGTATTCGACATCACCCTGCCCTCCTGGCGGGGCGAGGATTGGTTCTTCAACCCCCTCGCCTGGCAGCTGCTGTTCTTCATCGGCTGCGCGCTGGGCTACCGGCCGCCGAATGGGCATCCCCTGAGCGTGCCATGGCGACGCTGGGCGGGGGCGCTGTGCTGGTTGATGCTCGCAGCCGGCGCCGTGATGACGGTGCTGCTCTACTTCGCCTGGGAGTTCACGGAGGCGCGCCTGCCGGCTTTCGCGCCGTTCCTGGCAGCGATCGACAAGGCATCGCTGCATCCGGCGCGGTTGCTGACCATCCTCGCATTGACCTACCTGATCGCGCATCTGGTTCCGAAGGACGCCGCGTGGCTGCGGAGCCGTGCAGCCCAGCCCTTCAACCTGATGGGCCAGCAGGCGCTGCCGGTGTTCTGCGCGGGCATCGCGCTGTCCTTTCTCGGCCGTGTCGCGCTTGAGGAATCGGATGGCTGGGCGATGCAGTCGGCGGTGAATCTCGTTGGCGCCGCAGCCCTGATCGGGCTCGCGCTGCTGACCGCCTGGTACGGCTCGGAGAAGCGCGGCGGCCGGCAGACGCCGCCTTCGGGCTTGCAGCCGCCGCCCCGTATCGATAACGCTTGAGTGAGATGCAACGCATCCTGGCCCTGCTGGTCGGATTGAGCCTTTCGCTGCCGGCGACGGCATCGCAGGGGCCGGGTTGCGGTGCGCCGGAGGAATGGCTGCAATCGCCGCCTCTGCCGGCGACCGCCGCCGGCATCGCCACCGGCAGGCTCACCATCCTCGCTGTCGGCACGGCCTCCGTCACCGGCGCCGGCACCAGCAGCCCGGCGGCCGCGTGGCCGGCCCGGCTCGAGGCGCTGCTGCGGGAGCGTCGGCCGGACCTGCAACTGCGCTTCGAGATGCGCGGCGAACGCGGCAGCACGGCCGCCGACCAGTGGCGACAGATCCAGGAAGCGATGCGCGGCCGCGCCCGGCCCGACTTGGTGATCTGGCAGGCCGGCACGACCGAGGCACTGCGAAGCCTGCCGATCGACGACATGGCGACGATCGTCGGAGAAGGCCTGGAACGGCTGCGCGCCCGCGGCATCGACGCCGTGCTGATGGGCATCCAGTTCAGCCGCTTCCTCCGCGCCAATGTGGACCTGGAGCCGTATCGAGACGCGCTGCGGCTGCTCGCCGCGACCGGGAATGCCGGGTTCTTCTCACGCTACGACATCATGCGCGCCTGGGTGGATGCCGGCACGGTGGATGTGGAGCGCGCGGCGACGGCGCGCCGGACGGCCGAGGTGGACAAGCTGAACGACTGCCTGGCGCGGGCGCTCGCCGCGTTCATCCGGGACGGGGTGGAGGAGGCGCGGCGCTAGGCCGAATTATCTTTCACGCCTCCGTGTGATCCTGCAATCCTAACATCCCGGCCGGCAGGCGGCTGATGGAAGGGAGCCACGAATGGCTGGCTGGATTGCATCACCGCCGAACTGGGCGCACGGCATCTATGATTTTGGCCTCGTCTACAATGAGCAGACCGGATGGCATGCCACGCTGCAATGTCACATCACGGTCTGCAAGGAGGATTCAAAGAGCGGCGCCAACGTCCACATCTCCTTCTACATGACGCAGGGGCAGCAGATCAGCGTGTATATTCCGGGAAATTCCTGGAAGAAGATCTTCTTCAAGCCCGATGCCAATGGCGATCTTTACGACGATGGCGGTCCGGGCGCGCCCTTCATCCGTGGCATGCCCTGTTACGACGTCATCCAGACGAGAGCGTTCAGCTGCTTCTACGAAAAGTATCCGAACATGAAGAAGCAGGCGCCGCTCGAGATCAACGACGCGTCGAAGTGGCCGTCGCTGTAGGGGCAGGCTTCGAGCCTACGGGAGGAACCGGGGCGTCATCCACTGCCGCGCCGGCCGCCGCGCCATCGCGCCACGCCAACGGTCGCGATGGTCCGGCCCGCGCAGCTTCACCCGGTGTTCCGCAGCACCCTTGGCGCCGATGCAGGCCGCGCTCAGAACAGACCCTCGATCCGGCCAAGGGCGTCGAGATGAATGTTCTCGGCCGCCGGCACGCGCGGCAGGCCGGGCATGGTCATCACGTCGCCGCAGATCGCCACCACGAAGCCGGCACCGGCCGATAGCCGCACCTCGCGCACCGGCAGGACATGGCCTTCGGGCGCGCCGAGCTTCGTCGGGTCCGCGCTGAAGGAATACTGCGTCTTCGCGATGCAGACGGGCAGGTCGCGGAAGCCTTCATCCTCGAACCGCTTCAGCTTCGTGGCGACGGGCGCGGGGATGGAGACGGAGGCGGCGCGGTAGATCTCGCGCGCGATGGTCTCGATCTTGCCGGCGAGCGAGACGTGGTCGGTGTAGAGCGGCTCGAACGCCGGGCCGTCGCCGGCGATCAGCGCCTTCACGGCATGGGCGAGTTCGACCGCGCCCTGCGCCCCGTCTCCCCAATGGGTGCAGAGGATCGCCCGGGTGCCGAGGGCGCGCATGGCCTCCTGCACGGCGGCGATCTCGGCTTCGGTGTCGGAGGTGAAGCGGTTGAGCCCGACAACGACCGGGACGCCGAACTTGCCGACATTCTCGACATGGCGGGCGAGGTTCACGACGCCGCGCTTCACGGCGGCGACATCCTCGGTGCCGAGGTCGGCCTTGGCGACGCCGCCATGCATCTTCAGCGCGCGCACCGTCGCGACCACGACGCAGGCGGCGGGCCTCAGGCCCGCCTGGCGGCACTTGATGTCGAGGAACTTCTCGGCGCCGAGATCGGCGCCGAAGCCGGCTTCCGTCACCACCACATCGGCGAGCTTCAGCGCGAGCCGCGTCGCCATGACCGAGTTGCAACCATGGGCGATGTTCGCGAAGGGACCGCCATGGACCAGCGCGGGCGACCCGGCGATGGTCTGCACCAAGTTTGGCGCGAAGGCATCCCGCAGCAGCACGGCCATCGCGCCGTCGGCCTTGATGTCCTTCGCGGTGACGGAGCTGCCGTCGCGTCGCTGGCCGACGACCATGCGCCCGAGCCGCGCCTGCAGGTCGGCGAGGTCCTTCGCCAGGCAGAACACCGCCATGACTTCCGAGGCGACGGTGATGTCGAAGCCGTCCTCCCGCGGGAAGCCGTTCGCCACGCCGCCGAGCGAGGAGACGATCGACCGCAGCGCGCGGTCGTTCATGTCGAGCGAGCGCCGCCAGGAGATGCGCCGCGCATCGAGCCCCGCGCCGTTGCCCCAATACGCGTTGTTGTCGACCATCGCGGCCAGCAGGTTGTTGGCGCTGGTGATGGCGTGGAAATCGCCGGTGAAATGGAGGTTGATGTCCTCCATCGGCAGCACCTGGGCGTAGCCGCCACCCGTCGCACCGCCCTTCACGCCAAAGCAGGGGCCGAGCGAGGGTTCGCGAAGCGCGATCATCGTGCGCGTGCCGATGGCGTTCAGCGCATCCCCCAGGCCGACGGTCGTGGTGGTCTTGCCCTCGCCCGCCGGGGTCGGGCTGATGCCGGTGACGAGCACCAGCGCCCCGTCAGGCCGGTCCTGCTGGGCGGCGATGAAGTCCAGCCCGACCTTCGCCTTGTACTTGCCGTAGGGCTCCAGCGCATCCTCGGGGATTCCGGCCTTTTCCGCGATCTCGCGGATCGGCTTCAGCGTCGCGGCACGCGCGATGTCGAGGTCAGTCGCCATGCCTTCATCCCCCTTGCGGCAGTCCCCTGCGCTTACGGAAGGCGCTGCATCCTTGCAACCCTGCCCCCGGACGCGCTGCTTGGGGCCTGCGGCAACGCTTCCGGGCGCGGCGCCGCACGACATGCTTCGCGAAATCGCGAGATCGCGATACCGTCCCGATCAATCAAGCCGGAGGAAGTCCATGACGATCCATCGCCGCGCGCTGCTTGCCGCCGCGCCCGCCACCGTCCTTGCGTGCAGCGCCCGCGCCCAGGATTCCTGGCCGTCCCGGCCCGTCACGATCCTGGTTCCCTTCGTGGCCGGCGGTCCGTCCGATATCGTGGCGCGGGTCATCGGGCAGCGCATGGGGACCAGCATCACCCAGCCGGTCGTGGTGGAGAACCGCCCCGGCGCGAATGGCGAGGTCGCCGGCCGCGCCGTCGCCCGTGCGGCGCCGGACGGGCATACGCTGTTCGTCGGTTCGATCGGCGTCTTCGCGATCAACGCCGCGCTGCGTCCCAACCTCGGCTACGACCCTGTGCGGGAGTTCTCGCCCGTCACACTCGCTGTCACGACGCCCAACGTGCTGGTGGTGAATCCGCAGCGCGTACCGGCCTCCACGCTGCCGGAGCTGATCGCCTGGCTGAAGGCGAATGCCGGGCGGACCTCCTACTCGACCTCCGGCGTCGGCTCCTCGGACCATCTCACGATGGAGCTGTTCAAGCAGGAGACCGGCACGGACCCGACGCATGTGCCCTATACGGGCGGGGCGGCGGCGGCGACCGACCTGATCGCCGGGAATGTCCAGTTGTCGTTCCAGAACCTCGGCACCGTCGCGGCGCATATCCAGGGCGGGCGGCTGAAGGCGATCGCCGTCACGTCCCGCGAGCGCCATCCCATCCTGCCCCAGGTGCCGACCGTGATCGAGAACGGCATCCGCGACTTCGAGGTGACGTCCTGGCAGGCGATGATGGCGCCCGCCAACGTGCCGGCGCCGCTGCTTGCGCGGCTGAACGCCGAGGCGACCGCCGCGCTGAAGCACCCCGAGAGCACGCAGCGGTTGGAGCAGATCGGCTTCACCGTCGTCGCGAACAGCCCGGAGGCATACGGCCAGTTCCAGCGCGCCGAGATCGAGCGCTGGCGGCGGGTAGTTCAGACGGCGGGGATCCGGGCGGAGTAGGCGCCACGGGTTTCGCGGAGGCGCCTGCGACCCATCCCGCCACCGGGTTCCATTGGCGTTGCTTCGCAATGCCAAGGGGCGCCCATGGGGGGACCGCATCTGATGAGGGCGCGTGGCGCACGTGAGCAGCTGGAGGTTTGCCAGCGACACCGTACAAAGCTCGTGAACGAGGGCGCGCCAAGGCACACGATCCCGTCCGCGCCCCGATGTCCACCCGCCCGGCGCGGCATCGCAAGCCCGCCGATCGGGCCGGACCCGGGCGCGTACTCTATTGTGGCAGCAGTCCCAGGCGGCCCAGGACGGCCCTGTTCTGCTCGACGATCTGCGCCACGCTCGCCGCGTAGTCATCCGGCCCGAGATATTCCACCTCCATCTCCGCCGAGGCGAGGACGGCGAGGTGGGCCGGGTCATTCAGTGATTCACGGAACGCATCATGCAGCGTGTTAACGACGCTGCGTGGCAGCCCCTTCGGGCCGGCGAAACCATAGGGACCGGTCTGCACGATATCGATCCCAAGGTCCCGCAGCGTCGGCACATCCGGGAATGCCGCCAGGCGGCGCGAGCCCCAGATGCAAAGGGCGCGCATCTGCCCCTGACGCACGTGGTCCGTCCAGCCACTGCCGGCCATGGCGGTGACGGTGCCGCTCAGCACGGCCGTCACCGTCTCATGCCCTCCCCGGAAGGGGATGTTCGTGAGTTCGACACCGAAGTGCTCGGCAATGCGCTCGGTTGTGAGATGCGGCACGCCGCCCACGCTGGTCGAACCATAGCTGACCTGCCCGGGATTCTTCCTCGCATGCTCGACCAGGTCGGACAGGGTCCGGAACGGGCTGTCCGCGCGCACCACGAGCCCGAAGACATAGCCCGTGATCTGGATGATCCAGCTGAAGTCAGTCACCGGGTCGAAGGGCGGATTGCGGGTCTGCAACGGATAGCTGAACACGTTGGACGGCATCTGGCTCAGCAGGTGCCCATCGGGTGTCCGGTCGTTCACAAGCGCCATGGCGCCCAGGATGGCAGCGCCGCCGGACCGGTTCTCGATGACGATGGACTGCCCGAGACGGCGAGATGCCGCATCGCAGAGCGCGCGCATCTGCAGATCGGTCGCGCCGCCCGGCGCGAATGGAATGATCATGCGGATCGGCCGGTTCGGGAATTGCGGCTGCGCGTGGACCGCCGGTGCGCACAGCAACCCCGCACCAGTCGCCAGTGCCGTGCGGCGTCCGAATCCTCGTGTCGTCGTCATCGTCGTTTTCCCCCGGTTCGAACTCAGCCGTATTGCTTCAGGATGCGCGTGGCAATCGCCATGCGGTGCACCTCGCTCGGGCCTTCATAGATCCGCATCACGCGCACCTGCTGCGCCAGAAGCTGCAGCGGCAGTTCCTTGGTCATGCCCATGGCACCGAAGGTCTGCATGGCGTGGTCCACGACCTCGGTCGCCATCTCCGTCGCGAAGACCTTGATCATGGACGCCTCGTTGCGGACGTCGCCGCCGGCATCGAGCGTCGCGGCACCCGACTGCACCATCAGGCGGCAGGCGTGGATCTTGGTCGCCGCATCGGCGATCCACCATTGGATGGCCTGGCGCTCGGCGAGCGGCACACCGAATGTGATGCGCTGCTTCGCCTGCACGCACATCATCTCGAGCGCACGGGATGCGATGCCGACGCAGCGGGCGCCCATTTCCAGCCGACGAACGTTCAGACGCAGCTGCATGGGCGCATAGCCCTGGCCGACCTTGCCCAGCACATTGCGCGCGGGAACCCGGCAATCCTCGAAGACCAGCTCGTAGGTGCGCCGGCCGCCGATCATCTGGATCTGGCGTTCGATGGTGAAGCCGGGCGTGCCCTTGTCCACGAGGAAGGCCGTCACGCCGTCCGCGCGCTTGCCCGGGCTGGTGCGGGCCATGACGATCAGGAAGTCCGCCGCGGGCACGCGGCTTACCCAGATCTTGCGCCCGTTGATCACCCAGTCGTCGCCGTCCTGCACGGCGCGCGTGAGCATCCCGGCCGGATCGCCGCCGGCACCAGGTTCGGAAATCGCCACGCAGGAGTTCTTCCGCCCATCCGCATAGGGGGCGAGGTAGTGCTCGCGCTGATAATCGTCCGCGACCGCCATCATCATGTGCAGGTTCGGGCTGTCAGGCGGGATGATGAAGGGCGTGACGGTGCGCGCCAGTTCTTCCTGCACCGCGACCAGCGCGATCGGCGGCATGTTGGCGCCGCCCAGGCTCTCCGGCACATCGAGACCCCAAAGCCCGAGCTCGCGGCACTTGGCGTGCAGCGGCGCAAGCTGCTCCTCCGTCAGACTGTAGGAGTCGCCCTTCGCTTCCCGCGCCAGCACAGCCGCTTCCAGCGGCATGAGTTCGCGCTCCACGAACTTCCGGACCAGGTCCTGGAGCATGCGGTGCTCTTCGAGCATTTCGGTCTGCGCCATGTTCGACGTTCCTCTCTCTCGATTCTCAGCGCAGCGCCAACAGGCCGTCCACGGCGACGGCACCCTTGCCCTCGGCGCGGATGATGAGGGGGTTGATCTCCGCCTCCTGCACGGGGCGGTCCTTCAGCGTGGCGAGCAGCGACATCGCGCGGATCGCGCGTGCCAGCGCCTGAACATCGCCTTTCGGCAGGCCGCGGAATCCCTGGATCAGCTGCAGCTCAGGAAGCTCGGCGATCATCGTCAGCGCTTCCTCCACATCGACTGGCGCAAGGCGCACGCTGAAGCTCCGCTTCAGCTCCGCCATCACGCCGCCGATGCCCAGCATGACCATCGGGCCGACCTCGGGATCCTCGCGATAGCCGAGGATGACTTCCTGCAATCCGCGATGCATGGGGGCCACGAGCACGCCGTCGACGCGGGCCTTCGGGAAGCGCTCGCGGGCGGCGGCGAGGAGATTCGCCACGGTGTCACGGATGGCGGCCTTGCCCTCGATGTTCAACCGCACCATTCCCGCATCGGTCTTGTGCAGGATATCGGGGGAAAGGAGCTTGACCGCGACCGGCCCGGCGATATCGCCGACCTGCTCCGCTGCGCTGACGACGACACTGCCCGGCGGTTCGATGCCGAGTGCCGCGAAGACCTCGCAGGCCCGCACCTCGTTCAGCGACTTGCCGTCAGCCTGCGCCACCAGCCGGCCAGCGGCATCCGCCTCGTCGGGCATCAACCCCGCGTCGCGTTGTCGCGGTTCACGCCAGGTGAGGTAGGCATGCACCGCATCGGCGCACGCTTCCGGTTCGCGGAAGGCGGCAATGCCGCGCTCATGCGCCTGCCGAAGCAGATCTTCCGCCAGCGGGGCGGCAAAGACCGCCAGGGGCTTCGGCGCCGGTATCGCCGGCAGGATGTTCTCGAGAGTCTTTTCCGGTGCGCGGCGCGCATTGGAACCGAGAACGGCCACGACGGCCTCGTTGTGGTCCGCCGCCAGTAGTTCGCGGAGAACAGTGCTATAGCGCTCCGCCCCGGCCATGCCCATCGGCAGGTCGATCAGCGGCGCATCCGGCACCACGATCCCCTTGGCCGCGAGCGTCGCGCGCACGCCCTCCGGCGGGCCGATCAGCTCGTCGCCCAGCGTGCCGAGCCGATCCACCACCATCCCGGCGCCGCCGCCCGTCGCGGTCATGGCGGCGAAGCGCCGCCCACGGGGTGGCCGGTGGCCGAGAATCATCCGCGGCAGCTCGATCAGCGCTTCCAGCGTGTCCACGCGCAGGATGCCGTGCTCGCGAAAGAAGGCGGCCGCCAGCTCGTCCCCGCCCACCATCGCGCCCGTGTGCGACAACGCGACGCGTCGCCCGAGTTCGGAGCGCCCCAGCTTGTAGGCGATGACGTGCTTGCCGAGCACATGCGCCCGCCGCGCCGCCGCCGCCAGGCGATCCGCATCGCGGAAGGTTTCCAGGAACAGGAGCACCGCCTTGGTATGCGGATCCTCCACCATCATCTCGGCAAGCTCTCCGACGCCGAGGTCGCACTCATTGCCGACCGAAGCCATGCGGGAAAAGTCCAGCCCGCGCGCCACGGCGCGCGAGAAGACCGCCCCCATCATGCTGCCGCTCTGCGAAACCATGCCGAGCCAGCCTGGACGGAGGGTCTCTGCTTCGATCGCCGCATTGAGCGTGAGCGTCAGGCGGTCGGGAACGCTGAGCAGCCCGAGGCAGTTCGGACCGATCAGCCGCATGCCGCCGGCACGCGCCGTCGCGACGATCTGATGTTGCAGCGCGGCGCCTTCATCCCCCGCCTCGGCGAAGCCGGCGCTGAAGATGGTGGCGACCTTCACGCCGATGGCGCAGCAGCCTTCGATCGCGGGAAGCACGGCGGCCGAGGGCACCATGATGAAGGCATGGTCGATGGGGCCTTCCGCATCGCGGATATCGGCGACGGCGGGCAGGCCCATGATCTCCGCACGGCCGGGATTCACCGGGACGATGCGGCCGGCGAAGCCTTCGCGCTGCAGCAGGCGCTGCGCGCGCGAATTGTTCTTCGTGGGATCCGCCGAAGCGCCGATCAGCGCGACGCCGCGCGGCGCGAACAGCGCCCGCGAGAGATCAGTATCCGTCATGTTGCTGCCCGATCAGGTCCCGGTGAAGTTCGGCGTGCGACGCTCGGCCATCGCCTTCACGCCTTCCTGGAAATCGTTCGTCTCGCGCAGCTTGGCCTGTTCGGCGAGCTCGTGGGCGGTGGTGCGTTCATAGACATCGGCCAGTCCGTTGCGCATCGTCACGCGCGTGGCGGCGATGGCGAGCGGTGCGGCTTCCGCGATCTCGCGGGCCAGCGCCAGCGCGGCGGAACGCACCTCGGCCTGCGGCACCAGCACGTCGGCAAGGCCCATGGCCACGGCTTCATCGCCCGGAATGCGGCGCCCCGTGAAGAACAGCAATGTCGCCTTCTGCGCGCCGATCAGCCGCGGCAGCGTCGCGGTCAGGCCGAAGCCGGGATGATAACCCAGGCGGGTGAAGTTCGCGGCGAAGCGCGCTTCGGCGCATGTCACGCGGAAGTCCGCGACCACCGCCAGGCCGAGCCCTGCACCGACCGCCGCGCCGTGCACCGCCGCGATGATCGGCTTCTTCGTGCGCAGCAGGCGCGCGCCCTCGGTGTAGATGGTCCGCCCGGTACCGGCTTCGGCATCGCCCGCGCGGCGATCGTGGCGGGAAAAATCAGCGCCGGCACAGAAATGCTTCCCTTCGGAGGCGAGCACGACGGCACGGCAGGCCGGATCGGCGTCCAGCGCCTCGAGCGCGCCGGCGATCTCCGCCGTCAGGTGAAGGTCGATGAAGTTGTTCGGCGGCCGGCAGAGCAGCACCGTCGCGACGTGCCCGTCCATCTCCACGCGAATGTCGGAAGTGCCCGCTGTGTCCATTCCATTTCCTCCGGCCCCGATACGCCGCTGGGGCATGGGGACGGCTTCATCGGCGCGCCGGCGCGCGCGGGCAACTTCCTTCTCCGCACATGGGCATTCCAAAATGGAATGCTTCACCCCTCCGATGGCGCGTCAGTCGATACCGACTTCCCGTTCCAACCACGCAAGGAACAGGCGAAGGCGTTGGTCGGGCGGATGTCTCGCGGGCCAGACGGCGTAATGGGCCAGCTTCCGTTCAACCGGCCGGTCGAACAGCGGCACCAGCACCCCCGTCGTGATCTCCGACCGCAGCAGCGGAACCTGGCCCATGGCGATGCCCAGCCCTTCCATCGCGGCCTGGTAGGCCAGCACGGAGCCCGGCAGGACCATGCCGCCATCTGCGATCTCGGGGCCGCCGACTGCGGCAAGCCAATCCTGCCAGTCGTTCCTGCGGTACTTCGTGTGGAGCAAGGTGCAGTGCCGAAGATCCTCGATGGTCCTCGGTGCATTGCGCCGACGCAGA
The DNA here is from genome assembly GCF_018129025.1 of Neoroseomonas terrae. GTDB lineage: Bacteria > Pseudomonadota > Alphaproteobacteria > Acetobacterales > Acetobacteraceae > Neoroseomonas > Neoroseomonas terrae. Next base: position 156,147 of record NZ_JAAEDI010000012.1, read on the forward strand.
AGCTTGGGGCTGCACACCGGCTGGATGACGTCCGCGATGAGCTTCTGCTGGTCGAGCCCCGGCCAGTCGCCGGCGCCGAACTGGATGGCGACGTCCAGCTCCTCCCGCATGAAGTCCACCGGCGCAATGCCCGTGCTTAGGCGCACCTCGATGCCCGGATGATGCTGGTGGAATCGCGGCAGGCGCGGGAGGAGCCAGCGTGTGGCGAACGTGCTGTAGGATCGGATCCGCAGCGGATGCACCTCTGCCGCGTCCAGCAGGCGGCGGGTGGCGGTCCCGATACGTGCGAAAGCCGGGGCAACTTCGCGGCGGTAGCTTTCGCCGTCCGTGGTCAGGGTGATGCCGTGGTGGTCCCGGTTGAACAAGCGGCGCTTGAGGTAGCCTTCAAGCACCGCGACCTGGCGGCTGACGGCCGATTGGGTGACCTGCAGCTCTTGGGCTGCACGGGTGAAGCTGCCAAGGCGAGCGGCAGCCTCGAAGGCATGGAGCGGATTGAGGGGCGGAATGCGCCGGGACAATGGCGGGCTCCAGCGTGAACGGGAGTCCTACTGTACGAAGTTTGGCCTCGTTTGTAGTCGGCCTGCCGGTCGCGTTGCAGGGTGGACATGGCCGGCATCCGCTCGCGAGCAAACTCCCGCGCGCTCGCCTCGGTATCCACCATCGCACCGATGCCCCGGACGCTATCGCCAGGCGTTACGCTGCCTTCGGCAGCACATCCTCCAGCGCCGCGCCGATCGCGGCCACGGCACGGCGCATGTCCTCAGGCGTGATGGCGCCGATCGCGCCGATGCGCATCGTTGGCGCTTGGGTGTTATAGAAGTTGCTGATCAACACGCCGCGGTGCTTCAGCGCCTCGACGAAAGCCAGCAGGTCGAAGCGCGGGTCGGAAGGCTGATGGATGGTGACGATGACCGGGCCCTGCTGGTCCCGTTCCAGATAGGGCTTGAGGCCGAGGGCTACGATGCCGTCGTAGAGGATGCCGGTATTCGTGCGGTAGCGCGCGAGGCGGGAGGCCTGGCCGCCTTCCGCCTCATACAGGTCGAGCGCCACGTCGAAGGCAGCGATGGTCTGCACCGGCGGGGTGAAGCGGATCGAGCCCCAGCCGGACCGCTTCGCATGCGCCAGCACGTCCGACAGGTCGAGCGACCAGGAGCCGGCATTGCCCGCGCAGGCCTCCGCGCGATCGATCCGCGCGACGGCGAAACCCACCCCCGGCATGCCTTCCAGGCACTTGCCCGAGGTGAAGACCAGCACATCGCATTCCGGGTGGTCGTCCAGCGGGAAGGGCAGTGCGCCGAAGGCGGAGACGGCGTCGAGCACCAGCCGCTTGCCGGCGGCATGCAGGGCGCGCCCGATGCCCTGGGCGTCGTTGACGATGCCCGAGCCTGTCTCGTTGTAGACCATTGCGACCGTGCCGATGGACGGGTCGGCTTCCAGCGCCGGCATGATGTCGGCTGCGGTGGCGCCGCGCGTGTCGGTCAGCGGCAGCTCGACGACGATGCGGCCGGCCTCACGCGCCAGGCGCGCCATGCGCTGGGCATAGGCGCCGTTCATCGGGATCAGCACCTTGGCACCCGGGGCGACGAAGGTGCGCAGCGCGGCCTCGGTCACGAAATGCCCGGCGCCCTGGATCGGCAGGGTGGCGTGGACGCCCGGCGTGCCGCCGGCAACGCCGACGACGCGCTCGCGGATGCGGGCGTAGACCTTCTGGAAGTCGCGGTCCCAGGGGGCGATGTCCTGGGCCATGGCGGCCTTGACCTCGGGACGGGTCTGCACGGGGCCGGGGATGAGAAGGAGCATGGAGTCGCCGTTCCGACGATTGCGATGGCGGTTGTTCTGCCCCGCCTCGCACTGCAAGAGCAACCCGCCACCGCGCATGGCAGGCCGGGTCTACCGGCGGCCATCAGCCCCGACGGCCCGCCCGCGCAGCCAATCCCGCAGCGCGGCGCGGCAGTCGCCGGGCTCGGCCCGCTCAAGGAAGACGGCAAGGTGCCCGGGCCGCCGGTCCGGCACCACGCGATAGGCATGCGTCCAGGCCCCCTGCCCCTGGTGCAGGACGACATAGAGCCACGACGTCTCGACCCGCCCCAGCCGCGTCGTCCAGGCACAGAGGGCGACGAATTCGGCTTGGTCGCCCGGGGCGAGCAGCAAATCGAGATCGGGGGCAGGCGTCGCGTCCAGCATCGGGTCCTCCTGGTGTCTCGGACCGGAACCGACGCGGCGACGCTTCCCGTTTGGTTGCCGGAGCGGCCGCATCCCCCCTTGCGGAGGCGCCACCTTGCCCGGGAAGGCAGGTTGGCGTTGGGACCGGCCCAACTCTTGATGCAGCGCCAGATAGGCCATGGCCGGAAGGATCTGGCAAGCGCCGCGTCTGCGGGAGGCGCATTTGGCCTGGGCGGCCGCTTGACGGCCCGCATCGCGCCAGCCGATGCTGTCGCCGCCGTGATCCTCCGCAACGCCAAGCCCGTCGCGTCGAAGAAGTGCCCCGTCAGGGGCACAACGGATCGTCGCGCGCGGTAGCCACTGCGCCCCAGGATCAGGTTGCACCCCGCCGGTTCGGACGGGGCAGCAACGGTTCCCCGTCTCCGGCACACCAAGGAGACGATGATGCAGACCCCTCACCCCAGCCTCGGCGGCCTCTGGCTGCCGCTGATCACGCCCTTCCGCGACGGCGCGCTCGATGAGGCATCGCTGCGCCGGCTGGTGCGGCACTATGCGGCCGAGCCACTGGACGGGCTGATCCTGGCGGCGACGACGGGCGAGGGCCTGACCCTCGACGACGACGAAACCGAACGGCTGGTCGCGATCACTGCCGACACGCTGGCCGCCGCCGGTCGTCGACTGCCGGTGTTCCTGGGCCTGTCGGGCAGCGACACGCGCAAGATGGCGAAGGCACTCGACACGACCGCAGGCTGGCCGGTCGACGGTTACCTCATCGCCTGCCCGTACTACACGCGGCCATCGCAGGACGGGATGGTGCGGCACTTCACGGCGCTGGCGGGCGCCACGGCGCGACCGATCGTCATCTACAACATCCCGTATCGGACCGGCGTGAACCTCGGCAATGCGGCGATGCTGGAGCTCGCCGCATTGCCGACCATCGCGGGGGTGAAGGATTGCTCGGCCGACATGGCGCAATCATTCGACCTGCTGCGCCGCAAGCCCGCGGATTTTGCCGTGCTGACCGGCGAGGACGCATTCTTCCACCCGATGCTGAACCAGGGCGCCGAAGGCGGCATAACCGCCTCGGCCCACATCCGGACGCGGGACTTCGCCGCGGTGCGGGACCTGGTGCGCGCTGGCGATGCGGCAAAGGCGCTGGCGGCATGGCATGCGCTGTCCGAGTTGCCACCGCTGCTCTTCGCCGAGCCGAGCCCGGCGCCGATCAAGCACTGGCTATGGCGGGACGGGCTGATCGACAGCCCCGAGGTGCGGCTGCCAATGACCGCGGTGACGGCAGGGCTGGCGGCGCGCATCGAGCGCGCTGTGGCGGCGTGAGGGGCCTCGGAGAGGGGCTTTGCCCCTCTCCGGACCTCACCCCACCAAAGGCCGAAGGGCCTTTGGAAACCAATCTTTGGCGCCGGGCCGAGCGGCCTCTTGCCGGGGAGGAGCGTGCGCTCTGCCCCGCACCTGAAATGCTCAGGACGCCGGGCAAAGAACCCCCTTCGACGCCCCGCCTGCCTGCCCCGCACTGCGCTAGGTCGAGGTTTCCAAAGGCCCTTCGGCCTTTGGCGGGGAGGGTCCGGGAGGGGCAGAGCCCCGCCCGGTTCCGCCACCAGCCCCTACCCGCCATACGCCTCTGCATAAGCCTCGCGCAGCGCCTCATCCAGCGTGCGCCCGGGCTGGTACGCCTTCAGGTCCTCGCCGCGCGAAACACCCGGCATGAGCCGCGGGCAGGCTTCCGGTTCGCCGATCACGCTGCGCACCGGCAGCCGCTCGGCGTAGATCGGCAGGGCGTAGTCCTCCTCGTCGTCGCCGACGCCCTTGGCGCGGATCTTCGCGGAGGCGCGCTCGATCTCCATCGTGATGACGGAGGTCGCCTTGATCTCCTTGGCCGTGCTCTGACGCAACCCGGCGGTGCGGTTGGGGAAGAAGCGGTCGACCATCATCACCAGCGCGCGCTTCTTCTCCTCGAGGTCGGTGACCAGCGTGGCGTGCCCGAAGCACATCGCGGCGCGGTAGTCCGCCGAATGATTGAAGCCGCAGCGCGCCATGACCAGGCTGTCGAGGTGCGACACCGTCAGGCAGGCAGGCTCGCCCTTCGAAAGGTTGCGCAGCATGCGGCTGGCGCTGGACCCATGCCAATACAGCGTCGTCCCTTCCCGCCAGAACAGCGTCGGCGTGCAGTAGGGCTGGCCATCGATGACGTAGGAGACGTTGCACATCGCCGAGGAATCGAGGATCGCGTGCACCGTCTCGTGGTCGTAGTGGCCGCGGTCGTGGCGGCGCTTCACCCGGTTCATCGGCGTGACGGGATAGCTGGGCGGGATGGCTGTATCGGGCATGGCTGCACCCTCCGTTGACGTTGCAGTCTTGCGACGCAACATTGGTCGCCGCGAGGGCCAATTCGGAGCGCCCCATGCCGACCAATCGTGAAAGCCGCGCCGCGGTGCTGGATGTGCCCCTGCGGCTCGACGGGCCGGGCAGCCAGTCGGCCCGCGTCCATGCCGGTCTGCGTGCGGCGATCCTGGAGGGCAGGCTCGCCGCGGGGTTGCGTCTGCCGTCCAGCCGCGGGCTGGCGGACCAGCTCGGGGTCCGGCGCAACGCGGTCGTCGTCGCCTATGAACAGCTGCTTAGCGACGGGCTGGCGGAGGCGCGGGTGGGTGACGGCACCTATGTCGCAGCCCAGGTGCCGCGCGGACCGGCGGCGCCGGACCCGGTGCCGGCGCCGCCACCGCCCTCCGGCCGCGGGCCGTTCGCCGTGGGATGCACGACAGCGGACCCGATCGTGCTGCGCCAGTTGGGCCGCGCGTTGCGAAACCGCGTGGTGCGCGCTGATCCTGCCGATCTCGGCTACGGCGACCCACGCGGGCATCCGGCGCTACGGCGGGCGATCGCTGCGCATCTGGCCGCGACGCGCGGCTTCGCCTGCGACCCCAGCCGGATCATCGTGACCAGCGGCACGCAGCAGGGGTTGCGCTTCTGCGCCGAGGTTCTGCTGCACGCCGGCGACGCCGTGTGGATGGAGGATCCCGGCTACCCGACAGCACGCCGCACGCTGGAAGCCCTCGGTGCGCGACTGGTGCCGGTGCCGGTCGATGCAGCGGGCATCGACGTCGCGGCGGGTCGTGCGAGGGAGCCGGGCGCACGCCTGGCCTATGTCACGCCGTCCCACCAGTTCCCGACCGGCGTGACGATGTCGATGGCGCGGCGACTCGCCCTGCTCGACTGGGCGCAGGCGGAAGGCGCCTGGGTCATCGAGGACGACTACGACAGTGAATTCCGCTTCGCCGGCGCGCCGCTGACGGCGCTGGCGGGCATCGATGGACAGGGTCGCGTGATCTACCTCGGCACCTTCTCCAAGACGCTGTTTCCCGGGCTACGCATCGGCTTCGTCGTGGTGCCGGCCGCGCTGATGGACCGCGTGGTCGCAGCGCGGGCGGTGCTGGACCGCTTCCCCTCCCCGCTCATCGGCGGGGCGCTCGCCGAGGTGATGGAAAGCGGCGACTTCGCGGCGCATCTGCGCCGGATGCGTACACAGTATCGCGCAGCGAGGGACCTCGTCGTGACCACCCTGCTGCGGGAATCGTCCGGGCGGCTCGCTATCACCGTGCCGGACCACGGGCTGCATCTGCTCGCGACGCTGCCGGAGGGCCTGCGACCAGGGGCAGCGCGGGAAATCCAGGCAGCGGCGAAGGTCGAAGGCTGGCTGCTGTCCGAGACGCGGCTCGTACCGGACGGGCCGGACGGGTTCGTCATCGGCTATTCGGGCCATGACGACGCCGCGCTGATGACGGCGGCGCGGCGGCTCGGTGCGGCGGTGAAGCGCGCGGTGGGATAGCACCGGCGGCACCCTGCCAGGCAAACCGTAGCCTCGCGGCCGGCATCTCAGGACATCGGGGGCGGTCCCGGCCGTCGACGAACGCGAGCGCCGATGTCAGGTGAGCCTGGTGAAGTAATCCTCGACGGCCGCGCAGTCCCCGGCGCGGGCGACCAGCCCGACATAGCCGTCCGGCCGCACCAGCCACATCGCACCGGGCGTGACCGGCGCGCGCGGCGTCGGCTCCAGCAGGGCGGCATGACGCGCGGCAAGGGCATCCGCCTCGGGCGAGGGCGCGGCGAACAGCGCGAAGCGCGGCGAGTCACCCGCGCCGACCGGCGGTTCCCCGGCACGCGGCGGCATGCGCTCACCCGCCGCCGGCCCACCGCTGTGGCGGCCGCCCGGCGCCGTCAGCGGGCTGTCGGGATAGGCGATGCTGAGTTCCGTCATCGTCTGCCCCATGGTGCGGCGCACAGCGGGTACATGCAGAACCAGCGAGACGAAGGCGTTCCGCACCGCCTGCTTCACATCGCCACGCAGCGTCGCCGCCGCCGTCAGTCGCCCGGCATTGGCGAGCACCATGTCGCCCACGGCGCTGCGCTCCGGGCCGTAACTGCGCAGCAGCGATTCCGCCGCCCTACCCTGCATCACCAGCGCCAGCTTCCAGGCAAGGTTGAACGCATCCTGCATCCCGGTGTTCATGCCCTGGCCGCCGGCCGGGCTGTGGATGTGGGCGGCGTCGCCGGTGAGGAAGACGCGCCCCGCGCCGTACGCCTTCACCTTCCGCTCATTGATGCGGAAGCCGGCGAGCCAGACCGGATCGGACGCGCGGATGCCGCCGGGGCCGCGGCGATCGAGCAGCGCCTGCACCTCCGCCATCGTCGGATCGTGGCGTGCCGCGGCGTCCGTTGTCTCCCCGATATCGGCGATGACGCGGTAGCGGCCAGGCGTGATGGGGAACAGCGCCAGCACGCCGTCGGCATGCCAGAAGATGGAGATCTCGTCCTCCGGCCTCGTCGCGCCGGCGAGGTGCACATCCGCCAATACCCACTGGCTCGGCAGCGTGTCACCCTCGAAGGTCATGCCGAGGCCCTTGCGGACCGTGCTGTGCGCGCCGTCGCAGCCGATCAGCCAAGGGGTGGTCAGCGTCTCCTCGGCGCCGTCGGGGTGGCGCAGCATTGCCGTGACGGTGGCGCCCTCATCCTTGAAGCTCAGCAGGTCCACGCTCCGTTCCACCCGGATGCCACGGCCGGCGCAATGCTCCTCCAGCAGGCGTTCGGTGTCGCTCTGCGGGATCATCAATGCGAAGGGATAGGGCGTTGGCTCGTCGGAGAAGCTCAGATGGCCGATGGTGCGGTCGGCGGTGAGAATGCTGGCCCCCGTCACGCGCCGGCCGGCGTCAAGGAATGCCGGGGTGCAGTTCAGCCGGTCCATCAGTTCCAGGCTGCGGCTCCAGAGCACGAGCGCCTTGGATTTGTCGGTCCGTTCGGCGGCGCGGTCGACAATGCGCACCGGCACGCCGTACCGGGCCAGTTCGGCCGCGAGCGTCAGCCCGACGGGACCGGCGCCGGCGATGAGGACGGGCTGCGACATGCGGCAGAACTCCTGATGGCGGCGGCATCATGCCGCGAGCGGACATCGACCGGCCAGCCCGCACAAGCGTCTGCTGTCCATGCAGGTCGTTCGAGCCGTGGCGGGGCGGGCGAGCATTTCCGTGTTGCGTCCAGGCCAGCCGCAGCGCCATGCGGGCACGCCCGCCAGTTCGCGCCGGCCTCCGAGTCCGGCTAGGCTGCCGCGCAGCGTTCCAAGGACACCAGCCATGCTCGCATCGCAGCGCCACCTGTTCGACATCCCGCGGGAGGTCGCCTACCTCAACGCTGCCGCCTGGTCGCCGCTGCCGCTGGCGGTGCAGCAGGCCGGCCAGATGGGCGCCGCGCGCAAGACCCACCCCTGGAATGTCGATGCGGCGCTGCCCGGACAGGTCATCGAGCGCGCCCGCGCCGCCGCGGCGGCCCTGATCGGCGCGGCCGCGGAGGATGTGGCGGTGATCTCCTCCGTCTCGTATGGCGTGGCCGTGGCCGGCAAGATCTTCGCCCCACCGGCCGGGTCCCGCGTGCTGGTCTTCGAGGATGACCATTCCTCGCCTGTTCTCGAATGGCTGCATCGCGCCCCGGCGCAGGGCTTCACCGTCGAGACCGTGAAGCGCCCCGCCGACGGGGACTGGACCGCGGCCGTGGAGGAGGCGGTCGCGAAGCCCGGCGCACCGATCGCCATCGCGTCGATCTCGAACCTGCATTGGGCCGATGGCGCGGTGCTCGACATGGACCGCATCGCCGCGGCTCTGAAGGCGAAGGGCGCCGCGCTGCTGATCGACGCGACGCATGGCGCGGGGATGATGGACCTCGACGTCGCACGCATCGACCCCGACTTCCTGATCTTCCCGACCTACAAATGGGTGCTCGGTCCGTATGGCCGCGCCTTCATCTATATTGCGAAGCGCCATCAGAACGGGGTGCCGCTCGAGCAGACCGGCTTCGGCCGCAAGGGCGTGCTGAACGACCGCGTGCCGTACCTGTCCGACCTGTCCTATGCACCCACCGCGCGCCGCTTCGACATGGGCGAGCGCGACCATTTCGTCGGGCTGGAAATGGCCGCTGTCGGAATGGAGTTGATGGCGTCCTGGGGACACGCCGCGATCGGGCAGCGCTGCGCGATGCTGACGGCGCGGCTGGAGGAAGGCCTGGCGTCGGCCGGCGCGGTTCTGCCGAAGCGCAGCCTGCGCGCGCCGCATATCGTGACCGTGTCCTTCCCCGCCGGCATGCCCGCAGGCTTCATCGACGCGCTTGCTGCGGAGAAGGCCTTCGCGGCGCCGCGCCTCGGCATGCTGCGGATCAGCCCGCACGTGTACAACGACGAGGAGGATGTGGACCGCTTCGTCGCGGCCTATGCGCGCTGCATGACGTCGCGCGCGGCGGCCTGACAAGGTGATTTATCTGGCCGGGTAGGAGTTGGAGGGGCTTTGCCCCTCCAAACCACCCCACCAAAGGCCGAAGGGCCTTTGGAAACCTCAACCTGGTGCCGTGCCCGGCAGACGCCGGCATTTACCGTTCCGGGCTGGCGCCAAAAATCTGCGGTCCAGGTGCTCCAAGCACCTGGCGGGGTGAGGTTTGGAGAGGGGCAACGCCCCTCTCCAACGCGCCCTCACCGGCCGAAGGTCAGCGACCGCGTCGGCACCAGCTTGTTACCGTTCGCTGCGTCCACGACGCGCAGGCGCCCGTGCAGGAAGGCATCCATGACCGCCGACTGCAGGTCGCTGTCGGAAGCCGCCTTGAGGCGCACGCCGATCTCAAGGCCGACCGCGTTGTTGAACAGGTCCATCTGCGACGCGGGCGAGCCGAACTCACCGTTCATCTCGTGCGCCACCAGGACCTCAAGCGCGTCGGTATAGCCGAGGTCGCGTGCCAGCATTGCGGAGAGGTAGCAGTGCCGTAGCGCATCCCCCGGGCCGGCGTTTCGGGAATTGAACGCAACCTGTCCCGCCGTGTCCGGATCCATCTCCCCCGTGAAGGCGAACGAGACGTTGTAGGACCAGCGCAGGGCCTCCTTCCGCGCGTCGAGCAGCTTCGGCAGCGACGTTGCCTTGCTGACCAGCGTGACTGCCTCGATGAGGTTGCTGCCCTGCGAACGGAGGGCGCTATCGGCGGCCGCCATGAGATCGTCCATGAATGACATCGGAAGAGGGCTCCATCAGGAAACTGATGGCGCCGCTTTACGGCCTTGCATTCGTTTTGGGGAGGAAGTGATTCAGTCTCGCCCGCCGACGAGCGATCTGGGTCACAGCCGCCGGCCGCCCTGGGTCAGGCCTTCCGGATGTTGTGGAACAGGGGGAAGCCGTTGAGCATGTCCGTGATCGTCCGCCGGAAGGCGAAGGGCTGCATCCATGCCCCCGTCGGGATGTAGGGCACGTCCTGCCAGGCCTGCAGTTGGATGTCGCGGGAGATGCGCTGCTGGTCGGGCAGCGTCTCGGCGGACAGGAACTCGTCGCGCAGCGCCTCGATGCGTTCGGAGGTCGGCCAGCCGAAGGGGCCGCTACGACCGAGCCCCCGCACGTAGGATTGCGTCGCCGGCGAGGTCGCGATGATGCCGGGGATGTAGTTGCACCACACCGACCAGCCGCCTCGGTCGAGCCCCTCGCGGTTGTTCAGCCGCGGTAGCACCGTGCCCCAGTCGAGCGCCTGGTAGTCGAGGTTGATGCCGACCTTGCGGAACATGTCGGCCGCAAGCTGGCTCATCGCGTTCAGGGAGGGCAGGTCGGTCGGCACGACGAAGACCACGCGCTCGCCTTTGTAGCCCGCGGCGTCGAGGTCGCGCTTCACCGTGTCGAAGGAACGTGGGCCCGTCATCACCTCGAGCCCCGCTTCCGTCGCGACCGGGCTGCCGGGCAGGAAGAAGCCGCAGCGGTCGTTCCACAGCGAGCGTTCCTCGCCCATCACCGCCTGCATGTATTCGGTCTGGTTGACGCCGGCGAGGAAGGCGCGGCGGATCGCCGGATTGTCGAAGGGCGGGACCAGGTGATTGAAGCGGATCATGCCCATGAGGCCGCCGCGCTCCTTCGCCTCCACGCGGATGTCGCGATGCCGGCGCAGCAGCGGCAGCAGATCGGGCTGCGGCTGTTCCCACCAGTCGACCTCGCCGACCTGCAATGCCGCGGCGGCGGTCGCGGCGTCCGGGATCGTCACCCATTCCACGCGGTCGATATGGACGACCTTCGGGCCGGCGGCGAAGGACGGCGTGCCGGAGGAACGCGGGACGTAGCCGTCAAACTTCTCATAGACGTTGCGCGAACCGGCGACGCGTTCCCCGGCGATGTAGCGGAAGGGGCCGCTGCCGACCATTTCCGCGACCTGCACATTGAACGGCGTGCGCGCGAGGCGTTCCGGCATGACGGGGCAGAAGGCGGAGGGCTTGGCCAGCGCCGCCGGCAGCAGCGGAAAGGGCCGCTTCAGCCGGAATTGGATGACCTTGTCGGACGGCGCGGAAAGCTCGTCCGTCGTCGCGCGCAGCGTTTGGCCGAAGGCGTCCGTCTGGGTCCAGCGGTCAATGCTCGCCACCGCATCGCGGGCAAGGACGGGCGTGCCGTCATGGAAGCGCAGCCCGTCGCGCAGCGTCAGCTTCCAGGTCTTGCCGTCATCCTCGATGACATGGCCTTCGACCATCTGCGGATGCGGCATGAAATTGTCGTCGAGACCGTAGAGCTGGTCGAACACCAGGAAGCCGTGGTTGCGCGTGACGAGGCCGGTGGTGAAGACCGGATCGAGCAGCGCGAGATCCGACTGCGGGACGAAGCGCACCACCTTGCGCTGCTGCGCGCCCGCCGGGGCGGAGAGTGCGCCGCCGGCGGCCGCGGTGGTGGCAAAGAAGTCTCGACGCTTCATGGCACGCACTCTCCAATGATGGTGGGTGAGGTCTATTGCGCGAGGGGTGGTCTCTTTTCGGCCCAGGGGCGGGCTTCCTCGAAGGCGGCGCTCGCCTGCAGCACGCCGAGATCGTCGAACCGGCGGCCGACGATCTGCAGCCCGACCGGCAGGCCTTCCGGCGTGAAGCCGCAGGGGATGCTCGCCGCCGGACTGCCCGACCAGTTGAAGGGGTAGGAGAATTCGGCCCACATCAGCCAATCCCATTCATGCTGCGGCCAATGCGCCGGTTGCAGCCTGTCCGCCGGGAAGGCTGCCACGCTCACGGCCGGGGAGAGAAGGAAATCGTAGCCTTCCATGAAGTCGTGGATCTGCTGGATGTAGTCGAAGCGGCGCAGGCGCATCTGCATGAACTGCGGCGTGGTGAAGCTTGCCGCGTGCTTGATCATGGCGACGAAGCCGGGGTCCATCCGGCTTTCGAATTCCGGCAGGGCGGAGATGCGGCCGGAGAAGGTGGCGGGCCAGAAGAAGCGCACCAGCTCGGGGCCGAGCTTGCCCCAGGCGGGTGTGACTTCCTCGATCTCTGCCCCCATCGCTTCGAAGGCCTTTACCGCCTGCTCGACAACGGCGGCAATCTCGGGATCGACGCGCGCATGGCCGAGGTCGCGCGTATAGGCGATGCGCTTGCCCTTCATCGACACGGCCTTGAGCTGCGACGCGTAGTCCTGCGGGGGCGCCTCCAGCGAGGTGAAGTCCCATGGATGCGGCCCGGCCATCGCCTGGGTCATGATGGCCGCGTCCTCGACGCTGCGCGTCAGCGGGCCGATATGTGTGGCGAGGTCATTGTTCGACATCGGCCAGTTCGGCACGCGGCCATGCGTCGGCTTCAGCCCATAGACGCCGGAGAAATGCGCCGGCATGCGGATGGAGCCCGCGCCATCGCCACCCTGGTGCAGCGGGCCGTAGCCGCAGGCGGCGGCGACACCGGCACCGGAGGAGGAGGCGCCGGCATTAAGCCCCTTGGCCCAGGGGTTATGCGTGATGCCGGAGATATGCGCCTGGCTGACGCCCTTCCAGCCCCATTCGCCGGCCGAGGCAGTCTTGCCGATCATCATGCCGCCGGCCCCCAGCAGGCGGCTGACGCAGGGCGTGTCGACATCGGGGATTGTGCCCTGGAGGATGGCGGTGCCGAAGTCGGTCTGTACGCCCTTGGTGTGCTGAAGATCCTTGATGGTGACGGGGATGCCTTCCAGCAGGCGCGGCGGTTCGCGCTGCATGAAGGCATGCTCTGACCGCCGCGCGGCGTCCATCCCCTGGTCGGGCGTCGTGCGCATCATGGCGTTGACCGTGGGGTCGATGCGCTCGATGCGGGCGAAGACGGCCTTGGCCACCTCGACCGGCGAAAGCTTGCGCGCGCGGTACAGCGCGTGGAGTTCCCTGACGCCGAGATAGCCGATCCCGTCGATGTCCATGTCTGCTCCCTTCCGTTCCCGACACGTATCTCACGGCGGTTTCATGGAGCGGGCAAGCGCGGGCGTCGGCACTGCACGCCGGCTTGATCGCACGCGCATGAAAAAGGGCCCCGCGCAACGCGCGGAGCCCCCCTCATCCAATGCAGACCCGGATCGCGGCGCCGCCACGATCCGCGAGCGCGAAGCGCGACCGCGCCCAGACCGCCCTTCGTGCTCCGCGCTTCAGTGCAAAACGCGAAGCCAAGCGGCCCGGATGGGCCGCGCCCGGCGTCTGAGGGTCACACAAAGACCAGCTTGATCGTCGCTACGCGACCATCAAGCCGAGTAGTACATCTCGAACTCGACCGGATGCGGGGTGTGCTCGAACTTGTACACCTCGGTCCACTTCAGCTCGATGTAGCTCTCGATCTGCTCCTTCGAGAACACGCCGCCGGCCAGCAGGAACTCGTGGTCGGCCGCGAGGCTCTCGAGCGCTTCGCGCAGCGAGCCGCACACCGTCGGGATGTCGTTCAGCTCCTCCGGCGGCAGGTCGTACAGGTCCTTGTCCATCGGGTCGCCCGGATGGATCTTGTTCTTGATGCCGTCCATCGCCGCCATGGTCAGCGCGGCATAGGCCAGGTACGGGTTCGCGGTCGGATCCGGGAAGCGCACCTCGACACGCTTCGCCTTCGGGCTGGTCGTGTAGGGGATGCGGCAGGACGCCGAGCGGTTGCGCGCCGAGTAGGCCAGCAGCACCGGCGCCTCGAAGCCCGGGATCAGGCGCTTGTAGGAATTGGTCGACGGGTTGGTGAAGGCGTTGATCGCCTTGGCGTGCTTGATGATGCCGCCGATGGCGAACAGGCACATCTCCGACAGGTCGGCATAGCCGTTGCCGGCGAAAAGCGGCTTGCCCGCCTTCCAGATCGACAGGTGGGTGTGCATGCCCGAGCCGTTGTCGCCATAGATCGGCTTCGGCATGAAGGTCGCGGTCTTGCCGTAGCTGTGGGCGACGTTGTGGACGCAGTACTTGTAGATCTGCATCTGGTCGGCCATCGTCACGAGCGTGTTGAAGCGCGTGCCGAGCTCGTGCTGCGACTGCGCCACCTCGTGGTGGTGCTTCTCGATCGGCAGGCCCATCTCGCCCATGGTCGAGAGCATCTCGGCGCGCAGATCGCTGTCGGCATCCACCGGCGGGACCGGGAAGTAGCCGCCCTTCACGCCCGGGCGGTGGCCCATGTTGCCTTCCGGATAGTCCTTCAGGGAAGAACCCGGGCCCTCGGCGCTGTCGAGCTGGTAGATGCCGTAGTTGCCGCCCGTGCCGAACTTCACGCTGTCGAAGATGAAGAACTCGGCTTCCGCGCCGACCAGCACCTTGTCGCCCACGCCCGAGGCGGCGACGTAGGCCTCGGCCTTCTTCGCCGTGCCGCGCGGGTCACGCGCATAGAGCTGGCCGGTCGAGGGCTCGAAGATGTCGCAGATCAAGATCAGCGACGGCTTGGCCGAGAACGGGTCCATGCAGGCGGTCGAAGGATCCGGCATCAGGATCATGTCGGACTCGTTGATCGCCTTCCAGCCGGCGATGGAGGACCCGTCGAACATGAAGCCGTCGGTGAAGACTTCCTCGGTCACCGTGCTGACGTGCTGGGCGGTGTGCTGCCACTTGCCGCGCGGGTCGGTGAAGCGGAGGTCGACGTACTCGACGCTGTGCTCCTGGATCATCTCCAGAACTTTGGAGACGGCGTCGCCTCCAGCGGCGGCGGGCTTCTTGGCCATGATGTGCGGTCCTGTTCCCTGACTGCGAAAACACCGAAACCTGGTTCCGACCCGCGGCTTCGGAGCCCCGCGGAACGGCCCGGCGGCAGGCCAGGCGGTGTGGCAAGCGCCACCACGCCCGACCAATCGGGCCCCACGGGCGCCTGGCGCCGCATCCGGACCCGGCGCCGCCCCCCGCCGGGGGAGGGGCGGCGAAAACCTGCGCGGCCGCTAGACCGCGTCGTCCCCCCGTTCGCCGGTGCGGATGCGGATCACCTCCGCGATGTCGGAGACGAAGATCTTGCCGTCGCCGATGCGGCCGGTGCGCGCGGCGGCCTGGATCGCCTCGACGGCGCGGTCCAGCATGTCGTCGCCGCAGACGACCTCGATCTTCACCTTCGGCAGGAAGTCCACGACGTATTCGGCGCCGCGGTACAACTCGGTATGGCCCTTCTGGCGCCCGAATCCCTTGGCCTCGACGACCGTCAGGCCCTGGAGCCCGATCTCGTGCAGCGCGTCCTTCACCTCGTCGAGCTTGAAGGGCTTGATGATGGCCTCGATCTTCTTCATCGGCTCCTATCCAGCGGCCCTCAGCGCCTTGCGGCGTTGGACCGTCCTCCCGGTTGTCCCGGCGCCTCGTTCCCGTGTGCAGCGCGCGCGACCCGCCTTGCGACAGGGCGCGTGCCGGGTATTGCACGCGCCATGCCGGGCCAGCAATCGGACCCGCCCACGGAAAATCGCCGGGCGGGACGGAGAATGGCCGAATTCGCAGGCGGACTGCATAAAATCTGGGCTAAATTTGCCTGCGATTTGAGCTGGTCGCGCTCGACACGCGGGGCAGGCCGTTGCGTGCCGGCCGTTGCCCCCCCGCCCGCCCGGCGGCATAACCGCGGACCCGTAC
Source organism: Neoroseomonas terrae (assembly GCF_018129025.1). Classification (GTDB taxonomy): domain Bacteria; phylum Pseudomonadota; class Alphaproteobacteria; order Acetobacterales; family Acetobacteraceae; genus Neoroseomonas; species Neoroseomonas terrae. The sequence goes on from NZ_JAAEDI010000012.1 coordinate 171,645, forward strand.
ACGTCCAGCATGAAGACCGAGGCCGATGCAGCCGCAGAACGCCCTTCTCTCCGCCACCGGCACCACGATCTTCACCGTCATGTCGGCGCTGGCGAACCAGCACCAGGCGATCAACCTCGGCCAGGGCTTCCCGGACTACGACGGCCCCGAGGATGTGGTGCGTGCCGCGGCCGATGCGCTGCTCGACGGACGCAACCAGTACCCGCCGATGACCGGCCTGCCGGAACTGCGCAACGCCGTCGCCGCCCATAACGGCCGCTTCTACGGGCTGGAGGTCGACCCGAACGCCGAGGTCGTCGTCACCTCCGGCGCGACCGAGGCGATCACCGCCTGCCTGATGGCCGTGCTGAACCCCGGCGACGAATGCGTGCTGATCGAGCCGCTGTACGACACTTATCTTCCGGTAGTGAAGCTGCTGGGCGCCGTGCCGAAGCTCGTGCGCCTTTCCCCACCGAACTGGGAGCTGCCACGCGCCGAGCTCGCCGCCGCCTTCGGCCCGAAGACCAAGGCGATCCTGTTCAACACGCCGATGAACCCGACCGGCAAGGTGTTCACTGCCGCCGAACTCGCCTTCATCGCGGACCTGATCACGCGCCACGACTGCTACGCCATCTGCGACGAGGTCTATGAGCACCTGACCTTCGACGGCTGGAAGCACATCCCGCTGATGACGCTGCCCGGCATGCGGGAACGCTGCATGCGCATCGGCAGCGCGGGGAAGACCTTCAGCCTGACCGGCTGGAAGGTCGGCTACATCACCTGCGACCGCTCGCTCGCCCCCAATGTCGCGAAGGCGCATCAGAACCTGACCTTCACCACGGCGCCGAACCTGCAGCGCGGCGTGGCGGTCGGGCTGATGAAGGACGACGCCTATTTCGCCGGCCTGTCGGCGCATCTGCAGCAGAAGCGCGACCGGCTCGGCGCCGGCCTGGCGCGGCTCGGCTTCGGCGTGCTGGAGACGAAGGGGACCTACTTCATCACCACCGACGTCCGGCCCCTGGGCTGGAACGGCGACGACGTGTCCTTCTGCCGCACGCTGACGGAGGAGGCGAAGGTCACGGCGATCCCGAACACCGCCTTCTACGGTGCCGAGGGCGCGCCCAACCACTATGTCCGCTTCGCCTTCTGCAAGGGCGATGCGCTGCTGGACGAGGCGCTGGCACGGATGGAGCGTTGGCTCGCGACGCGGGGCGTGCCGCAGCGCGCCGCGGGCTGAACGCTCAGCCTTCGGCTTCGCGAAGGTAGGGCTCGACGGGGCCGGTCAGCTTCAGCGTGAGCGGCCGGCCGTGACGGTCCAGCGACTTGCCCATGCTGACGCGCACCCAGCCTTCGGAAACGCAGTATTCCTCGACGTTCGTCTTCTCCTGCCCGCGGAAACGAATCCCGACGCCGCGCTGGAGCAGCTCCTCGTTGAAGTAGGGGCTGGACGGGTCGGTGGACAGGCGGTCGGGAAGTGTGTCGGCCATGGTCGTGTCGCCTCCGCAAATGACGGCCGCCGGGCCGTGCAGGGCGCCCCGCCTAAGCCAGCTTGGCGCAGAAGCCAAGCCGGCAGGCGTTCACGACGCCTCCTCGGCTGCCGCCTGTTCGACCAGCCAGCCGCGCAGCGCCGCCAGTGCCGGGCTTTCCGGCCGCGAGCGCAGCCGCGTCAGCCAATAGGCCCCAAGCGTCACCTCCGCCGCGAAGGGGCGCACCAGCCGGCCGCGCCGCAGGTCGTGGTCGAACATCCGTGCCGGCAACAGGCCCACCCCGGCCCCCTGCACCGCCGCTTCCGCCATGGCGAGCGAGGAATCGAAGACGAACCCGCGGATGCTCGGCGCGGCCAGTCCGACCGCGGAGAACCAGCTTTCCCACTCATCCACGCGGTAGGAGCGCAGCAGCGTCTCCCGCAACAGGTCGGCGGGCTGCCGCAGCCGCCGCGCGAGCGCCGGCGCGCAGAGCGGGCAGAGCGGCGCCGCCAGCAGGCGCGTCGCCTCCGTCCCATGCCAGGCGCCGTCACCGAAGCGGATCGCGGCATCGAGCCCCTCCCCTGCGAGGTCGACGCGGTTGTTGTTCGTCATCAGCCGCAGATCGACATAAGGGTGCGCGGCGCGGAACGCCGGCAGCCGTGGCAGCAGCCAGCCGGTCACGAACGTTCCCACGGCGCCCAGGGTCAGCACTTCCTGCAACCGGCCGCCCTGGAAGCGGCTCAGCGTTGCGCTGATGCGGCGGAAGGCGTCGGTCAGGACAGGCAGCAGCGCCTCCCCTTCCTCGGTCAGCGACAGGCCGCGCGGCAGTCGGCGGAACAGCCGCACGCCCAAGATTTCCTCGAGGGCCTTCACCTGGTGGCTGACGGCGGCCTGGGTGACGCGCAGTTCCAGCCCCGCCCGCGTGAAGCTGAGATGCCGCGCAGCGGCTTCGAAGGCACGCAGGGCATTGAGCGGCAGTGGGGGCAGGGTCATGCGCGAGCCATTAGATTTTCTGGGGTCATTGGCAAGGATTGATCGTTTGCGGCATGCCCCACCGCCAGGGGAGTGTGCGCCCGCCACAAGGGAGTTTGGCCATGATCGACAGGCGGCATTGGATGATCGGCGCGGCGGCTTGCCTCGCCGCAGGCAGGGCGGCAGCGCAGGGCGGCGGCGCGGATGCGTCGCCGGCGCGCTTTGCCGGTATCGAACGCGACTATGGCGGCCGTCTCGGCGTCGCCGTGCTGGACAGCGGCACGGGCCGGCTGGTGGGGCATCGGCTGACCGAGCGCTTCCCGATGTGCAGCACCTTCAAGGCACCGCTGACCGCCGCCGTGCTGGCCCGCGTCGATGCCGGCGAGGAACGGCTCGACCGTCGCATCCGCGTCGCGCGCGCCGATCTCGTTGCGCACTCGCCGGTCGCAGAAACCCGGCTGGGCGGCGATGGGATGACCATCGCGGAACTCTGCGCCGCCACGATGATCTTCAGCGACAATGCGACGGCGAACCTGCTGCTGGCCTCGGTCGGCGGCCCGTCGGGCCTGACCGCCTGGCTGCGCCGCACCGGGGATGCCGAAACCCGGTTGGACCGCACCGAACCGGCGCTGAACGAGGCGCTCCCCGGCGATCCGCGTGACACCACGACGCCGGCTGCCATGGCGGCGACGCTGCGCCGGCTTACCCTCGGCGACGCGCTGTCGGTGCCGAGCCGGGCGCAGTTCGTCACCTGGCTGCGCGAAAGCCGAACGGGCGATGCGCGGCTGCGCGCGGGCCTCGCGCCGGGCTGGCAGGTGGGGGACCGCACTGGGACGGGGGCGCGCGGCACGAGCAACGTCATCGGCATCCTGTGGCCACCCGCAGGGCGCGCTCCGCTGCTCGTGGCGGCCTACCTGACCGAAGGGTCGCGCGATGGCGCGCGGCGCGATGCGGCGCTGGCGGCGGTGGCGCGGGCCGTGACGGGGTAGGCGGCACTATCCCGTCCACTGTCGCCGTTGCCTGTGCGGACCACCTCGCCGCCAGAGCACCTGGACAGCAGTTCGGGACATTCCGAGCCTATTGCTCCCAGCAGCCGTGCGCCGCGCGCACGGGCATGTCCGGACCCATTCTACCCGCGGCGCACGACGCCAGGTCTGCAAGGGCCGTCCGGCCCTTAGCGGGGCGAGGCTCGGAGAGGGGCGGAGCCCCTCTCCGATCGACCGCCGCTAAGCAGCGACGCCCGCCCCTTCCCGTGCCATCAGCGCCAAGCCTTCCGCCACGGACACGAACTCGCCGCCGGAGAGGACGCGCGCCGCGCCAAAGCGGTCCTCAAACAGGCGTCGCACGGCGGGCACCAGCGACGTGCCACCGGTGAGGAACACCCGGTCCACCGCGTCCGGCTCCATCCCGGCATCAGCCAGTGCGGCATCCACCGACGCGGCAATGCGGGTCAGTTCCGGCGCGATCCAGGCCTCGAAATCCGTGCGCGCGATCTCGGCCCGCAATTCGAAATCCCCATGCGCGAAGTCCAGCGCCGCCACCGGTTGCCCGGACAGCGCGGCCTTCACGCCCGAGACCGCGCGATACAGCGTATAGCCCGCATCATCCTCGATCAGCCGGACCAACTGTTGCAGCCGCTCGGGGTGCTCAGCCGTGCGGGCGACGGTCGCGATGTCGCGCAACGTGCGTGGCGCACGCATCATCGACAACTGGTTCCATCGGGCGAAGCTGGCGAACCAGGCCGGCGGCACCGGTAGCGGATCACCACCCATGATCGAGTAGGTCGTGCCCTTGCCAAGCAGCGGCGAGACGACATGGTCGATGATGCGGTAGTCGAACGCATCGCCCGCGATGCCGACGCCGGCATGGCCTAGCGCCGTGACGCGGCGCGGCGGGCCGGGATCGAAGCGCAGCACGGAGAAGTCGCTGGTGCCGCCGCCGAAATCCGCGACGAGCACCGTCGCGGCGCCATCGAGGTCCTGCGCGAAGCGGTGCCCGGCGGCGGCGGGTTCGAGCCCGACTGCGACCTGCGGCAGCCCGGCCTCGGCAAAGGCGGCGCGCAGCCGCTGCTCGCCGAAGCCGTCGTCGATGCGCTCGCCGACGAAGCGGACGGGCCGACCCACCGTCACCTCGGCATCCGCGAACTCCGCCCCGAACGGCACGAGCAGCTCGCGCAGGAACCGCGCGATCAATCCCTCAAGTCCCCAGGCGCGTCCGAAGATGCGCGTCTCGGTGAAGCTGCGCTGCGCCAGGTAGGACTTCATGGACATGATCAGGCGGCTCTCGAGCGGTTCCTCGAGATAGGCCTCGATCGCCGCCGGGCCCGCCGCGCTGCGCGGCCGGCCGTCGGCGCCCGCCCAGAAGCAGAGCACGGAGCGGAACACGTCACCGGTCGCGTGGCGCAGCGTGCGCACGGACCCGTCGGCGCCGACCAGGGCGACCACGCTGTTGGTCGTGCCGAAATCGATACCGATGGCGGGGCGCATGGAAACGGATCCGGGACAGGGGGGCGCGCCTTGAAGCCCGTTCGCGGCGCGATGGCAAGGCCCGGCCTACGCCTCCAGCATCTCCGGCGGCCCATAGACGAGCCGCCGCTCCCGCGACCGGTCGAACAGCCCGAGCAGCGCCTTCGCCTTCTCCGTCGCCTCCGGCGCGCCGGCGAAGGCGATGCCCTGCCGTGCCGCGTCGTCCGCCAGCCCGACATAGCCCATCCAGGCGCGGGTGAAGGTGTCGAGGTCCGCCGCGATCACCGCATCCACCGGATGGCCCGGATCCTTCATGCAGAGATCGAGATGCGGATGCATGAAGACGTACCACCAGCTTCGCACGGCCGTGCGCGCGGCGGGGATGTTGCGGAAGTCGAAGCGGATCACGAAGCGCAGGGACGGGAAGGCCGATCTCGGCACCTGGCTGCTGACGCTCATCAGCAGGAAATGCGGGTCGAGATCCTCGGGCCGCAGGACGTTCTGCGTGTGACGCTGACCCCAGATGCTGAGCGCCTCGATGATCGGGCGAAAATCCTCACCCGCCGGCGTCAGCGCATAGACGTGGCCGGGACCGACCGGCTTCGTGGTGATCGAGATCACGCCATGATGTTCGAGATCCCGCAGGCGCTGCGCGAGCAGCGTCTTCGACATCAGCGGCAGGCGCCTGCGCAGATCGTTGAACTGCGCGGGCCCGCAGCAGAGCTCGCGTACGATGAGGGGTGTCCAGCGTTCGGCGAAGAGCTCGCAGGTCTTCGCTACCGGACAGAACTGTCCGTATCCGGGCATGGCGCACCATCATTCGGTTGCAACATCGAAAGCAAGTCCATTTTCTGGCCTTGAAGGCGGGCTTCGCCAAACGCCAGGGTCCGCGCCATCGCAACACCCGCGTCGGGAGGAATACGATGCCGGATACGCAGATCACCGATCGTCCGACCATCGACTGGATAGCCGCGGCTGACGCCATCGGACGCGAGATCGCCGCCACCGCCGCCCGTCACGACGAGGAGGATAGCTTCGTCGAGGAAGGCTTCCGCGCGCTGAAGGCAGCGGGGTTCTTCAAGGCGCTGGTGCCGGCGGAACTCGGCGGTCTCGGCGCCGACTATCGCGACATATGCAATGCCATCCGCCGCATCGGCATGCAGTGCGGATCGACCGCCCTCGCCTTCTCCATGCACACGCATCTGGTTGCTGTGCCGGCCTGGCGCTGGCGGCATGAGAAGGCACCGGTCGAAGGCTTGCTGAAGCGCGTCGCGGCGGAAGACCTCGTGCTCATCAGCAGCGGCGGGTCCGACTGGCTGCCGAGCAATGGCCGCGCCGAAAAGGTCGAAGGCGGCTTCCGCGTCACCGCGAAGAAGGTGTTCTCGAGCGGCTGCCCGATGGGCGACCTGCTGTCGACAAGCGCCATCCACGACGACCCGCAGAACGGCCCGACCGTCCTGCACTTCGCCGTCCCGTTCAAGGCCGAGGGCGTCCGGCGGCTCGATACCTGGCGCGTGATGGGGATGCGCGGCACGGGCTCGCACGACGTGGCGCTGGAGAATGTGTTCGTCCCCGACGCCAGCGTCGTCGCGCGGCGCGAGCCGGGCAAGTGGCACATGCTGTTCCACCACATCTTCGCGCTCGCCTTCCCGCTGGTCTATTCGGCCTATGTCGGCGTCGCCGAAGGCGCGCGGAAGCGCGCGCTGGAGATCGCGCGCGGAAAGCCGAAGAGCGCCGCGCTGACGATCGCCGCGGGCCGCATGGAGAACGCCTTCATGCAGGCGGAGATGGGCCTCGACCGCATGATCGCGATCGCCGAGCACGAGGCCCCGGGCCCGGAGCGCACCAGCCGCACCGCCATCGCGCACACGATCACGGCCGAGGCCGCGATCGCGACGGTGGAACGCGCGATGGAGCTTGTGGGCGGTGCGTCCTTCTATCGCGACCTGGGGCTGGAACGCGCCTTCCGCGATGTGCAGGGCGCACGGTTCCATCCCTTGCAGGAACTGCCGCAGCTTGAGCTGACGGGACGAATGGCGCTCGGGATGGGGATCGACGGCTGAGATGCGCTTCTCGGAGAGTGGCTTTGCCTCTCTCCGAGCCCGATTTTCAGTCGCCGCCCTACGCCGCCTCCGCCGCCCGTGGCAGCAGGCCGACGAGATGCCGCACCACCGCATCCGTCGCCGAAACCCCGGCCCGGCGCTCGGCATCGGGGTTGTAGTTGGTGTTGGTGTTGACGTCGTAGGCGAAGGTGCGGCCCTCGGCGTCGGTGACGAACTCGATCGCGCCGACGCCGATGCCGTTGGCGCCGAGGAACGCTTCCATGCGCGGGATCAGCGGGTGACTGAAGCCCTCGACGATGCGGAACTTCTCGCCCGGCGCCACGGCCGGGCAGGCGGCGCCTTCGGGCACCGCGCAGGCATCGGCCGGGCACAGTTCGAAGCCCTCCGAGGTATCCACCCGCACGGCGTAGAGGAACTTCCCACCGACGAATTCGGCGCGGGTGATGAAGGGCTCCGGCGCGGCGATGTAGCGCTGCACCAGCCAGATGCCGTCGCGAGGCGCGCCGTAGGGGTCCTCATTAGACGCAATGCGGGCCATCGCCTCGCCGAGCGCCGCGGGGCTCTTCACCAATTGCACGCCAAGGCCCTTGCCGGCCCTGTTGTGCTTGAGGATGAGCGGGAAGCCGATGCGGGCGGCGGCCTCGCGCAGATGCTCCTCGCCGACCACGGCGACGGTGGGCGGCGTCGGGATGCCGTGCGCTGAAAGCGCCTCGTACTGCGCGACCTTGGACACCTCGAGTTGTAGCGCCCGGCGCCCGTTGACCACGGTGCGGCCATGCCGCTCCAGCCATTCGATCACGGCCGAGGCGTATTCCGGTGCGTAGTGATGCCCGCGCGTGTGGGATGAGGCGGACATGCGGTTGTAGAAGACCCCGACCGGCGGAGGCTGCGTCAGGTCGAGCAGGCCGCGGTCGAGATGCCATTCCTCATGCGCCAGGCCGGCGGCGCTGAAGGAAGCGCGCAGCGGGGCGAGCCAAGCGTCGTTCTCATGGATTACGAAGATCTGGGGCATCGGTCGGTCCGGTCGTTCGGGTCTTAAGAGAAAGCAGTTCTCTGAAGCGTTGCAATACCTGCGCTCGAAGAAAGAATTTTCTTTCCAACGTACCGCACATGCCGCAACCCGTTACTCGTCAAACGCGCCTGATCGCCAATCCATGCCCCGTTGCCCTGCCGCCGCCCACGCCGTAATGCGCATGGACACGCAGGGGTCGTCACATGTCCGAAACCGTCATCCTGGAAGTGCGGGAGACGAAGCGCTCCTACGGCCCGCTCTGGCTGGCCCTATCGGTGCTGATGCTGGGCCTGCCCTTCCTCGGCCGGCAGCGCATCCTGCTGACGAATGAGCGCATCACGATCACCCAGGGCTTCTGGACCAAGGTGCGCGACGACATCGAGATATTCCGCATCCGCGACGTGGTGGTGAAGCAGAGCCTCTATCATCGCCTCACCGGCATCGGCGACATCGTGATCAAGGCCCTGGAGGGCCGTTCCGAGGAGATCCACCTGCTGCGTGGCGTCGCCGATCCGGTGTCGGTCAGCGAGCGCATCCGCGAGGTCTGGAACCGCACCGCGCGCCCCGCCGGCCCGGCCGCCACGCTCGATTGATCAGGACAACCCGGCCTTCCGCAGTTCGGGCCCGAGCCGGCCCGTCGCCATCAGCCATGCCATGCGCAGATCGGAGAACAGCGACCAGGCCGGATAGGTGAAGGTCGCCGGCCGGTTGCGCTCGACCAGCATGTGGCTGCCCCAGGCGAAGCCGTAGCCGGCCACGAGGGCCACGAGCACCAGCCACCACGGCCCCACGACCAGCCCGGCGACCAGGAGCAGTAGGCCGACGCCCGTCCCGAAGGCATGGACCGCCCGTGTGGTCGGGCTGGCGTGCTCCCGCAGGTAGTAGGGCCAGAACTCCTCATAGGTCGCGATGCGATCTGCCATCGTGGCACCGTACCCCAAGCAAGCACCGCCGTCATGGACCTCTGCGGCAGCAGCATGACGGACGCGCGCCCGGCGCAACCTGGCCGTTCCCGTCCTGCGCCGCTTCTGCCAGTTTGGACCGATGCCAGCAGCCTTCGCCCCGCTCCGCCACCCCGCCTTCCGGCTCCTGTGGTGGGCCAACCTCGCTGCCAATATCGGCCTCTGGGTGCAAAACACCGGGGCGGCGTGGATGATGACCTCGCTCGACCCCTCCCCCGCCATGGTCAGCGCGGTGCAGGCCGCGTCGATGCTGCCCGTCTTCCTGATGGCGCTGCCGGCGGGTGCGGCGGCGGACATCATCGACCGCCGCACCTACCTGATCGGCGCCCAGGGCTGGGTGCTGACAGTCGCCGCCCTGCTCGCCCTGCTGACCTGGGCGGGGTGGATCGGCCCCTGGGGCCTGCTTTTCTTCACCTTCTGCATCGGGATGGGCAATGCGCTGAACTTCCCGGCCTGGGCGGCGACCACCCCGGAACTGGTGCCGCGCGAGGACCTGGTCCAGGCGATCGCGCTGAACGGCATCGGCTTCAACCTTTCCCGCGCCGTGGGCCCGGCGATCGGTGGCTTTGCCATCGCGATCGCCGGGACCGAGGCGGCCTTCGCGCTGAACGCGCTGTGCTTCCTGTCCCTGCTGCTCGCCCTGCTGTTCTGGAAGCGCGAGGCACCCGTCAATCCGCTGCCGCCCGAGCATTTCCTGGGCGCGATGCGCGCGGGGCTGCGCTTCGTGACGGCGAGCCCGGCGATGCGCGCGACCATTCTGCGCGCCGTGGTGTTCTTCTTCTTCACCTCGGCCGTGTGGGGGATGCTGCCGCTGGTCGTGCGCGGCCGGCTGGGCCTCGGGCCTGAGGCCTATGGCATGATGCTCGGCGCGATGGGTGTGGGCGCGGTCGCGACCGGCTTCGCGCTGCCGGCGCTGCGCCGGTGGCTGCCGTCGCGCGGCGCGATGGTGACCGCCTTCTCGCTCGTCTCGGCCGCCTCGCTTGCCTTGCTCGGCGTATCGAACCACTGGCTGCCGGTCGCGGTATCGATGCTGCTGTTCGGCGCGGGCTGGCTCGCCGCGGCCTCCACGCTGCAGGCGGCGGCGCAGTTCGCGACGCCGGGCTGGGTCCGGGCGCGGGCCATCGGCATCTATCAGCTCTGCTTCTTCGGGGCGATGACGGTGGGCGCGGTGCTCTGGGGCTGGGCCGGGTCGCATCTCGGCATCGCGCCGGCGCTGCTCGCGGCCGGCGCCACGGCGGCGCTGTGCTCCGTTGCCGTGCGGGGCTGGAGCATCGACACCGTCCCGACCTCCGAGGCGCCGGCCGTCCCGATGCCCCGCCCCGAGGCACCGGCCGACGAATTGCGGGCCCTGCTCGGCAGCGGGTCCGGCCGGGTGATCGAGGCCGTGCGCTACACGATCGATCCCGCCAAGCGGGGCGCCTTCCTCGCCACGATGCGGGAGGTGCGGCACGTCCGCCGCCGCAGCGGCGCGCATGGCTGGCAGTTGCTGGAAGACGTCGCGCATCCCGAACGCTGGGTTGAGATGTGGTCCGTGGAATCCTGGACCGAGCACCTGCGTGAGGCCGGACGCCTCGACGCCGCGGACCGCAGTGTCCTCGCCCGCGCAGCGGCCTTCCAGGCGAAGGATGGCGCGCCGGATGCGGCGCGCTACCTCGCCGTTCCGCCGTGATTGCCTTGCGGCAGGACAAGGACGGAAGGCAGCGGCCGCACCATCATGTTCATCGACCGGGCATGCAGCCAGCCGTTGCATCCCGCGTTATGATCCGGTTCCGACCCGTCGAGGAGAGTTGAGCCATGGCCAAGCCGAAGACCGCCAAGCTGCATGACACCCACAACGACCTCGGCGCGAATGCGCGGGAAGTCGCCGTTTCCGTGCTGAACGCCACGCTCGCCGACACCATGGACCTGACCAACGCCACGCACATGGCGCACTGGACGGTACGCGGGCCGCAATTCGCCGGCCTGCACAAGCTGTTCGAGGAATTCTACAACCAGCTCAACGCGGTGTCCGACGACGTGGCCGAGCGCGTCGTGCAGCTTGGTGGCACGCCGGACGGCACCACCCAGGCGGTGGGCGAGAAGACCCGTCTTGAACCCTATCCGTCCGACCTGCGCGACGGGCTGGACCATGTGAAGGCACTGACGACCCGCTACGCCGCGCTGGCGAAGTCCGTGCGGGAAGGCATCGACAGCACCGACGAGGCGGGCGACGCCGACACGGCCGACCTGCTGACTGGCCTGTCCCGCATGCTCGACAAGCAACTCTGGATGCTCGAGGCGCATCTCGGCTGATCGCCCGCCGCCACCGGGTGGGTGGAGGCCACGGACATTGCGTGCTTTCCTCCATCCGGGGCGGCGGAGAAGGTGTGGATGGTCGAGCCGGGATGGGCTGGGGTGACGGGCGCGACGGCGCCGGTCGCAAGGCATGGCGGTCGCGTCTTCCGGCAGCGGGTCCTGGCGGGCCTCGTCCTGGCCCCCGCGGCAGGATTGCTCGCCGGCTGCATGCCGGCCGGTAGCAGCGCCGACGCCGGTGAGGGCTGCCGCAACCAAGTGGCGAGTTTCAACGGCTCGGGCGATGCCTTCCTGGGCACCGGCAGCGCCGGGCGCTGGACCGAACCGGGCCAGATGCCGCGCGGCACGGTGATGACCGATTTCAGCCGTGGGGCCGGCAGCGGCGCCGGGCTGGACGCGACGCTGCGGCAGGAGAATGCGGATCTCGACGCGCTGCAAATCGCCTTTGACGCGCTGCTGTACTGCCGTTGGATCGAAGCCCGGACCATCCGGGCCGAATACACCGCGAACCGCGTGCCGCGTGCGGCCGCGGATCAGCGCATGGCGGCGCTGCGGGCGCGGCTGCAGCGCGATCTCGCCCGCGCGCAGGCGGTGCTGGATGGGATGGAGGCGCGAGCGCGGTCACGCGAGCCGGCCCTCGAGGCGGCCGCCCCCGGCACGGCCGCAGCATCCCGCGCCCGGGCGACC
>NZ_JAAEDI010000013.1 GCF_018129025.1 Neoroseomonas terrae
CTGCCGAGCTGGTTCGCCTGGGCATCCCCCGCAACCAGATCACCGCCCGCGGCTTCGGCGAGACCAACCTGCTGGTCCCGACCCCCGACAACACCCGCGAGCCGCAGAACCGCCGCGTGGAAATCATCCTCCGCTGATCGCACGCATCAGCGTCGGATACCGGGAAGGGGCGCCGAAAGGCGCCCCTTTCTGCGTTGCGGGAGGAACCATGATCCTCCACATTCCGACAACAGATATGCCCGATACTCCTCCCATGTCCTCCGCCTCCTCCCGCCGCCGCCGCCGCATGACGCTGCTGCTCGGCAGCGCCTTTGCCGCCGCATGGCTTGCTGCGGCTCCGCAAGCACAGGCCCAGTATACCGAAGGGCTCTACATCGCCGGCGGCGCCGGCTTCAGCCTGCTGCCCAACACCGGACTCGGACTCGATTCGACGGTTGTCACCGGCCTCGCCGCAGCGGGCTACGGCAACCGGGCGACGGTCGGATTCGCGCCGGGCTTCGCCGGGGTGCTCAGCCTGGGCTGGGGCTTCGGCAACGGCCTGCGCGCGGAGATCGAAGGCAACTTCCGCAGGAACGACACCGACGGTTCCTCCGGCGTCGCCGGCTGGTCCGCCGATGGCGGCATCAGCGGCCACCAGCAATCCTGGGGCGTGATGGGCAACGTCCTGCTCGACCTGCTGCCGATCGGCCCCGTCATGCCCTATGTCGGCATCGGTGCAGGCTACGTCGTCACCGACTGGGCCGGGGTGCGCGGCTTCAGCCAGAATGGCGCGCTGCGCATGACGATCGACGACAGCGACGGCCGATTCGCCTACCAGGCCATCGCTGGGCTCGCCTTCCCGCTCGACTTCCTGCCGGGCCTCGCGCTGACGGCGGAATACCGCTTCATCGCCACGCTGCAGCCGCGCCTGCAGGTGCGCTTCGACAACCCGACGACAGGCGCCACCGTCGCGCGCGGCACGGCCGAGCCGGATGCCTACAACCAGTCGGTCATGCTGGGCCTGCGCTACTCCTTCAACACAACCGGCACCACGCCGACCCCAGCCCCGGCGGCTACAGCGCCGGTGCAGCAGCGCAGCTTCATCGTGTTCTTCGACTGGAACCGCGCCGACCTGACCGAACGCGCCCGCCAGATCATCGCCGAGGCCGCGCAGCAGGCACGCGCCCAGCGCACCACCCGTATCGAGGTCGCCGGCCACGCCGACCGGTCGGGCACCGTGCAGTACAATCAGGCGCTATCGCGCCGCCGGGCGGAGACGGTGGCCGCGGAACTGGTCCGCCTTGGTGTGCCGCGGGAGGAGATTACGATCACCGCGCTTGGCGAAAGCCAGCCGCTGGTGCCGACCGCGGACGATGCGCGGGAACCGCAGAACCGGCGGGTGGAGATCGTCCTGCGCTGATGTCTCAGAGAGGGGCTTTGCCTCTCTCCGAACCTCACCCCACCAGGATGCTAGGCATCCTGGACCGCAGGCTTCTGGTGCCGGGCGCGACAGTCAGACCGGCATGATCGGTGAGCGCGAAGCGCACCTGCGCCCGGCAGTATACGGCGCGAAGGGAAGGCCCGCGGATGCGGGCCACCCGTCGTCTGACGGCCGACTTAGCGCCGCGCGGAGGCCCGGCGTGCTGCCGGCCGGCGAGTCGCCGCCGCGGCCGTGCCGCAATCCGGCGCGTCGTAGCCTTCGATGATGTTGCGCTCATTCACCAGGCGCGGCAGATCCGCCACGGCGGTCTGCACCACCACCTGGAACAGCGGCTGGGCGTCGCGGCAGAAGAAGGCGCCGCTGCGCAGCGCGTCCTGCGAATGCTCATTCGCCAGGTTGGTGTTGTACTGGTCGAGCCGCCCGCCGCGCGCCGCGCCGCCGTAGCTGCGCTGGAAGTGCGACGCCGCCACGCGGTCAGCGGCCGACAGGTCCGACCCGAAGCGGCGGAGGAAATTGTTGTAGCCTTCCGGCGCATTGTAGCTCTGCCCGGTGCGGCACTGCAGCGCAGCCACCATCAGGTAGGAGCGCAGGGCGCGAATCTCGATCGCGGAACGCTCCTCGGGGCGAAGGCAGGCCTGCGCCAGCGCCGGGCCGGCGATCAGGACACCGCAAAGCGCGGCAAGGGCAGTGCGGGTCTTGGGCTTGTTCATCATCGGGCGCCGGGCGCTCCCTTCAGCATGTGGGGTGGGCTGCCCCACGCGCTGGCCCCCGAAACCGGTCGCGCATCGAAGCTGTCCCTGCTGCGGCATTTAACCGGCCTCGCCGGTCAAGACCACCAAAATCTTGTTTCAATCATTCATGGATAACAGGGTGTTGCACGGCGGCGTGCAGACGGCACCGTAGCGTCAGGCTGCCTTCGCCCCGCCAGCGGGCCGCCGGCACCGTTGGGCACGCGCCAGACCCGCCAATCGGCGGTCGAGGAAGGCGAGCGCCGGCCCGACATCCTCAGAATCATCGCGCAGCCAGAAGGCGAGCGTCGCGCCATAGATCGCTCCGAGAGTCGCCCGCCGCGTGTAGCGGGAAATGTCGGCCGAGGTGTCGCCCGCCGCGTTCCAGATTGCATCGGCGGTGCGCGCCGCCCCGCGCAATCCTGCCGGCGCGTTCCATGGCAGGGCGAACAGCGCCAGGGCCTGCCGCGCCGCCTCCTTGTGCGGGGCAATCAGCCGCAGGCGGGCAGCGACCAGCGCCCGGACACGCTGCGGGGTGCGCAGCGCATCGAGGTCGCCGGCGGCCTCGGCCATGTCGCGATCGGTCAGGTCGAGCCATGCCTCCACCGCCGACGTCACGCCGCGCGGGAACAGGAAGCTCGCCTCGTCGGGCGGCAGCCCGGCCGCTTCAAGGCCGGCGGCGATGCTGCGCGCCGTCCAGCCATGGCGCGGCACCACCGGCAGTATGGCGCGGATCGCGGCATCGCGGCCCGCACGGTCGGATTCGGAGAGCGCTTCCATCATGCCTCCTTCCTGGCCGCGGCGACGCGGGCCAGTTCCTCGTTGAAGCCGAACAGGGAGAAATCCTCCATCCGCATCGGATAGAGCATGCCGTCCAGATGGTCCGTCTCATGCTGCATGACGCGGGCAACCAGGCCGGCCGCCTCGCCCTCGATGGGCCGGCCGTCGATGTCGACGCCACGGAAACGCAGCCGCGTCGCGCGCCGCACCGCTCCACGCAGGCCGGGGATGGACAGGCATCCCTCCCAGCCGAGCTCCGTCTCCTCGCCGATCGGCTCCAGCTCGGGGTTGATCAGGGCGGAGATGCCCCCCGCCCCGGTGCGCCAGACAAATAGCCTCAGCCCCACATGCACCTGCGGCGCGGCAAGGCCGAGGCCTGACGCATCTTCCATCGTCTCCGCCATGTCGGCGACGAGTCGCCGGATGTCAGGCGCGGTCGGGTCTTCCACCGGCGCGGCGGGGGCGAGGAGGACCGGATGCCCCATGCGGGCGATCTTCAGCAGGGCCATGGTGGGAAAAGGCTCGAAAAAGTGGGCGCGACCATGCATATAGGGCCTTCGCGCCGCACGGGAGGGCTTTCGGCGCGGCGGGGAATCGTGATAAGCGTCCCGCAACCGATGCTGACCAGTCGTACGGTCGTGTCGATTGCCCTTCGTTCTATCCACTTCAAACGCGCAGGAGGTTGCGCCGCGTGCAAGTCGTCGTTCGTGACAACAATATCGATCAGGCGCTCAAGGCGCTGAAGAAGAAGCTCCAGCGGGAAGGCGTGTTCCGCGAGATGAAGCTTCGCCGGCACTACGAGAAGCCGTCCGAGCGTCGTGCGCGTGAGGCCGCCGAGGCCGTCCGCCGCGCCCGCAAGGTCGAGCGCAAGCGCCTGGAGCGCGAGGGCTTCTGAAGCCCCACGTTCCGCCCTTCCCGGCGGAAGCACGTAGGAAACCGCGGCACGGGCGACCGTGAGCCGCGGTTTTTTGCTGTCTGCGACATGCCCCACCCCGTCGCAGCCGTCCGAACGGCTGCTCATGTCAGTCATGGCGGAACGGAGCGGCCGGGTCCGGATCCACATCTGACGATCTCGTTAGCAGGCGAATGATTGCCTCAGGCCAATGACTGCGCATAGGTTGCCCGCCAACAAGCTGGGACGCTGCGCACGATGGGCCTGAACACGCTATCCGAGTCATTTAGCCTGGGAGCACGCTCCTCGAGTTCCGGCCTGACCTATTCGCTCCAGCAATCGATGGCGGAAACCTACACCATCAGGAGCGTCACCGGCGGTCAGTACCGTTCGGGGACGGCTCAGCAGGATCTGGTTTTCCTGCAGGAGAACCAGAGCAACAGCGACAACACCGACGTCCACTTCCGCACCTTCAATACCGGCGCGGGAACCTTCAACGGGTCCACCGTCACCACGGTCAACGGGGTCTGGCATTACACGGCGACCGCGGACCTGAACGGCGACGGCTATGGCGATCTGATTTTCCTCAACCCCGAATACGGGTCGAAGTTCGATCAGTATACGCAGGAGCCGGAATCGCCGCCGACGCTGACCATCGGCGTTCTGATGGGCAATCCCGGCAGTTCGACGCCCTTCGCCGGCAGCAGCCTGAAGACCATGACCATCGACGCGACCGGTACGACCCAGGACGAGGTCGCGATGACCGATATGGACTTCGCGGACTTCAATGGTGACGGGATCGTCGACGTCATCGTCGCCGGCGTCACGGCAGGCAAGCCGTTGGCCGAAGCCCCCAGCACCTTCAATCCAGCACCTTCAATTATGTGTACACCGGGGCCTACACGATCGGACTGGGCGTCGGTGACGGCACCTTCAACTTCCAGCCGCTCGCTCAAATGCCGATGACGTATACGGGCAGCGACAGCGATCTCGCGCTCGGGCGCGTCGCCGCGATGGACTTCAACAACGACGGCTACGTCGATATTGCATTCGGCTTTCACCTGGAGAACCAGGACACGCTCCCGGAAAATGACTTCAGCTGGGTCATCTGGGGCAGTGCGTCGTCGAGCAGCAGCACGCCAAGTTTCTACATGAATACGGCGGATTCCAGCAGTGTGGTTGCTGTAGGCCAATGGGCAAATCCGCAGGACTTCACCGGTGTCTGGCAGACGCCTTCCGGTGGCGTGTCGACTCCCGGCAATCTGGGCGTCACGCTGAACTCATCCACCTGGGCGGCGCTCTTCAACTACGACAAATCGTTCTTCAGCAACGTCGAAGTCAACAGCCACACGCCGCGCGGCCCTTTTGGTCCAGCCTATGACTACGATGGCGATGGCTACATCGACTTGATGTTCAATGACGGCAATGGCTCGGCCATCCTGACCGGGATCAATTGGGACTACTCCGACACGTCGAACACGGTTCAGCACCAGAACATGACCCTGGGGACGGATATTTTTTCGTCAGGGGCGCTGGATTTCAACGGCGACGGCAAGATGGATTGGGCCGGGGGCTACAACGGCGACAATCACATCTACGCCTATGTGAACCAGGCACAGTTCGCCAGCGACGCCGCTGTCCAGCTTGTCGAGGGGGAGGCCGTGGCCGGCGTCGTCAACGGCGTTGCCGCCCATCGCATGATGGGGTCCGACTTCACCCTGTCGGTGGTCGGTGGCCGCGCAGCCTACGACAACGCCCTCGGCTGGTTCGAGATCCGCGCCGACGGCAGCTTCGGCGATGCCCGGTTCCTGAGTGTCACCGGTGGCACCACGGAGATCGATGGGCTGGGCGCCGGCAGCAGGCTGGCGCTGTTCCTTGTTTCGAACGGTGCAGCGCTCAACGATGACCTGACGGGATCCTTTCGCTTCGTGGATGCCGTGTCCGGCGGCGCAGCCAAGATAGGCTCCAAGGCCCCGGCCCTGGTCAGCGTGGACCGCGCGGGCCAGGTGGTGGAGGGCAACATCTTCCATACCGCGGACGCGAACAGCTTCGACATGCTGAACGCTCTGAATCCCACCGGCCATCATCAGACGCTGTCGCGGATGGACGCCTCGGGTGACCTTCTGATCGCCTTCGAAGACACCCTTCTTACCGATGGCGACTTCGACTTCAACGACCTGGTCGTCAAGGTCACGGTGCATGAGGATGCGGGCCTGCTTTGAACCGGTGGATTGGGCGCCTGGCGTCCCTCCCCATGCTGGTTTCCGGCCGCCCGACATTGAAGAGGGCGCCAGTTGCCATGGCTGCACCCTGCCGCGTCGAACGGCGGTGATCCGCTCGCTCTTGCGCGCGCGGCACGGGCCCGGGCGAGGATTCGGGCCCTAATCCCGAGTCTGCTCGGCGGCGCGGGCCTCGGCCTTTGCCTGGCCCTCGCCGAGCCAGTCCTGGCGGTGCGACAGCAACAGGCGCCGCCCAGCCTCCATCCCCTGAGAGGATTCCAGCGCGAAGCGTTCCGCGTCGCGCCGGCGCAGGGTCGCGATCACCTCGTCGGCGTCCTCCTCGGAGTTATGCAGGCGGATCAGCGCCTCCCGCCCCAGCGTAAGGGCCGATTCGAAGGTCTCGCGCACCACCTCGTCGGCGCCGGCGGCGAGGAGGCGCATCGCATGCTCGCGATCGAAAGCGCGGCACAGCACCGGGATGCCGCGAAACTCCGACTTCAGCAGGTGCAGGATGCGTAGCGCGGCATCCCGGTCGTCCACGCAGCAGAGAATCATCCGCGCTCGCCCGGCCCCGGCGGCGTGCAGGATGTCGAGCCGCGTACCGTCACCATAATGAACCTTGAAGCCGTAGGCGTTGGCTTCGCGCACCATCTCCGGGTCGGTGTCGATGACCGAGATGGAGCATTGCCGCGTCAGCATCGAGCTGCCGACCATCTGGCCGAAGCGCCCGAAGCCGATGATTAGCACGCTCGCCTCGCTGTGCTGCGGCGCCTCGACGCCGTCCAGCGACGGCTCCTCCGGCGGCACCATCCGGTCATGCAGGATGATCATCACCGGCGTCAGCACCATCGAGACGATGACGGTTGCCGTCAGCACCGCATTCGTCTGCGCGTCGATGATGCCGACCGCGCCGGCGGCGGCATACAGCACGAAGGCGAACTCGCCGCCCTGCGCCATCATCACCGCGCGCTCCAGCGCTTCCCGGTGGCCGGCGCGGGCCAGGCGCGCGACGCCGTAGATCGCCACGCCCTTCACCAGCATGTACGCCACGACGCCGATCGCGATGGTCGCCCAGTTCGCGGCGATGACCGCAAGGTCGAGCGCCATGCCCACCGCCAGGAAGAACAGCCCCAGCAGCAACCCGCGGAAGGGCTCGACATCGGCTTCCAGCTGATGCCGGAAGTCGCTTTCCGACAGCAGTACGCCAGCGAGGAACGCCCCCATCGCCATCGACAGCCCGCCAAGCTGCATGGCGAGCGCCGAGCCCAGCACCACCAGCAGCGCGGCCGCCGTCATCACCTCCCGCGCCCGCGCCTCGGCCAGCAGCCGGAACATCGGGTTCAGCAGCCACAACCCGGCGGCGATCAGCCCGGCGATCGAGGCCAGCCCAACACCGACCGCCTGCCAGCGCGCGACGGCGCTCGTTTCGGCCGCACCGGAGGCCAGGAAGGCCACGAGCGCCAGCAGCGGCACGATCGCCAGGTCCTCGAGCAGCAGCACCGCGACGATGCGCTGCCCGGCCTGCACGCCGACCATTCGCCGTTCCTCGAGCATCTGCATCACGATCGCCGTCGAGGTCAGCACGAAGCCGGTCCCGGCCACGAAGGCAACGACCGGCGGCAGGCCCATCAGCACGCCGACGCTCATCAGCAGCCCGATGCAGAGACCCACCTGCGCCAGCCCGAGCCCGAAGATCTGCTGCCGCATCCCCCACAATCGGGACGGCTCCATCTCCAGGCCGATGATGAACAGGAACATCACCACGCCGAGTTCGGCGACGTGCAGGATCGACTGCGCATCGCTGAACAGGCCTATGCCATAGGGGCCGATCACCAACCCGGCGACGAGGTAGCCGAGCACCGAGCCGAGGCCGAGCCGCTTGAACAGCGGTACTGCCACCACCGCCGCACCGAGCAGCGCGACCGCGCTGACGAGGTCCGGGCCATGCGATTCGGCGCTCATGGCAGGCGATGGAATGTCATGGGAAGGCCCTGCGGGTTAGGGTGGCATGCTGGCGCGCCGCGACGGGCCGTGCAACGCACAGGGAAGAAAGAGCGGGGGAGCGAACTCCCCCGTGCCCCCTCCTTTTTCTGCCTGTCAGCCTGTCGCGCCAACGCGGCAGGCACGGACCATCAGGCCACGGGCGGGTCGAAGGCCCGGATGGGGGGGAGGTTGCCGGTGAAGCGCTCAACCTCGACGCTGGTGAGCTGGCCCGTGCAACCCTGCGCCAGCGAGGACGTCCCGACGTCGCGCGTCAGGATGTTCGGGTTGCCATGGACGCAGAGGGCCATGTCGTCCTCCGGGTCCTCCGGGTCGTACCAGGCGCCGGTCGGCAGTTGCACGACGCCGGGCCGCACATCCTCGCTGACCGCCGCCGTCGCGAGGCAGGCGCCACGCGCGTTGAACAGCCGCACGATGTCGCCATCGCCGATTCCGCGCACCGCGGCGTCGGTGGGGTGGATGCGCATCACCTCCCGCCCGCGGCGCTTCATCGCGCTGCTGTGGCCGCCGAAGTCGAACTGGCTGTGCAGCCGGCTCGCCGGCTGGTTCGCCACCAGCCAGAGCGGGCGGCCTTCCGCCGGCGCATCGGTCGGCTCCAGCCACGCCGGATGGCCGGGGCAATCGGCATAGCCGAAACCCGCGATCGCTTCCGAGAACAGCTGGATCCTGCCGGTGCGCGTCGGCAGCGCCGCGCCTTCCGGGTCGTCGCGGAAGGCGCGGATGATGCCGCCATCATCGTCCTGCTGCGGCAGGGTCAGGTAGCCTTCCTCCCAGAACGCATCGAAATCCGGTGCGGGCAGGCCCTTCTCCGCCAGCCCCTTCTGGGTCGGGGCATAGAGATGCCGCAGCCACGCCCTGGTGTCGCGGCCCTCGGTGAAGGCTTCCCGCTTGCCGAGCCGCTCCGCCAGGTCGGCGAAGATGTCGTAGTCGTCGCGCGCCTCGCCGAAGGGTTCGGCCACGCGATGCATCGCGACCATCAGCGGGTCGGTCGGCGCCGCGCCGATATCCTCGCGCTCCAGCGTCATCGTCGTCGGCAGGACGATGTCGGCATGGCGCGCGGTGGCCGTCCAGGCGATCTCATGCACCACCAGCGTCTCGACCGCCGCGAAGGCGTGGCGCAGCCGGTTCAGGTCCTGGTGGTGGTGGAACGGATTGCCCCCCGCCCAATAGACCAGCCGGATGTCGGGATAGGTCATCCGCTTGCCGTCATAGTCGAACTCGACACCGGGATTCAGCAGCATGTCGGAGATGCGCGCCACCGGGATGAACGGCCCGACGCCGTTCTTCCCCTGCGGCAGCGCCGCGGTCGGCACCGCGTTCTGCCGCTTACCGTAATGCGCGATCGACCCGAGCGCGTAGTTGAACCCGCCGCCCGGCAGCCCGTACTGGCCGAGCATCGCCGCGAGCACGCCGGCCATCCACACCGGCTGCTCGCCATGCTCGGCGCGCTGCAGGGAATGTGCCATGGCGATCAGCGACCGCTTGCCCGCCATGCGCCGCGCCAGGCCGGCGATGGTCTCGGCCGGCAGGCCGCAGATCGTCGCCGCCCATTCTGCGGTCTTCGGCACGCCGTCGCTGCGGCCGGTCAGGTAGGCCTCGAACTCGGCCCAGCCGGAGCAGTAGCGGTCGATGAAGGCGACGTCGTGCAACCCTTCGGTCAGCAGCGTGTGCGCCATGCCGAGCATCATCGCCGTATCGGTGTTCGGCACCGGCGCCAGCCATTCGTGATGGCATTCTTCCGGCAGGTCGTCCCGCACCGGGGAGACATTGACGAAGACGCAGCCGCGCTTCGCCGCCGCGGCCATCGAACCCCGCTCGACATGGGCGGAGACGCCGCCGCTCGCCACCGCCGAGTTCTTCAGCGCCATGCCGCCGAAGGCGACGCAGATCTCGGTGTGCTCGACGATCTGTTCCCAGGTGACGTTGCGCCGCGACACCGCTTCGAACGGCCCAAGGAAGTGCGGCAGGATGACCGCCGAGGCGCCGGCGGAATAGGAATTGACCGACTTCACATAACCGCCGATCGAGGTGTTCAGGAAGCGGTGCACCTGGGATTGCGCATGGTGGAAGCGCCCGGCGGAGGACCAGCCGTAGGACCCGCCGAACACCGCGCCGGGGCCGTGCGCGTCCCGCACGCGGGCGAGTTCGCCGGCCAGCAGGTCCAGCACCTTGTCCCAGGACATCGGCACGAATTCGTCGCGGCCGCGCCGGTCGCTCTTGCCGGGCCCTTTCTCCAGCCAGCCGCGGCGGACCATGGGCTGGGCGATGCGGGCGCGGTGGCGGATCGCCTCGGGGAAGTTCTGCAGGATCGGGTTCGGGTCGGGGTCGCCCGGATGCGGCTGCACCACCAGCCGCCCGTCCTGCCACCCGGCCTCGAAGACGCCCCAATGGGAGGAATGGGGCTTCAGCCGCGGTGGTGCGTTCATCTCAGTTTCCGGATCGTCCTGCGATGGCACCCGCCATGCGCTTCAGGCCGACGAATTGTTGCCGCACCCAGCCGCCCGTGGCCAGGGCTTCCGGCCCCTCCGGATCGCCCGTGCGGGGAAAGACATCGCGCCGGAAATCCGCCGTGCCGAAGATCCAGTCCCAGACCGGGAACAGCACGGCGTAGTTCTTCCCGTGCTCCGCGGCCGACAGCACGCCGTGATGCGCCCGGTGGAAGCGGGGGGAGACGATCAGCCGTTCCCCGACACGCCCGAAGGACAGCTTCACATTGGCGTGCGACAGGCTCTCCGCGAGCCGCGAGATCAGCACCAGCAGCGGGAACTGCCCCGGCGGCACGCCGATCAGCAGCGCGATGGCGCCGAACCACAGCGCGCCGATGATCTCATCCAGGATGTGGTTGCGGTCATCGGTCCAGAACGTCATCTGGCGCTGCGCGTGATGGATGGAATGCAGCGCCCACCACCAGCGGAAGGAATGCTGGAAGCGGTGCCGCCAGTATTCGCCGAAATCGAGGATCACGACGTAGAGGGCGAAGGCCAGCACCGGCATCTCGCGCAGGCCGGGGATCAGGTTCTCGAGCGTCGGCGGTACGAAGCCGCTGTCGGCGACCGTGCCTTCCCACCACGCGCTCAGCGAGTTCAGCAGCACGAAGGCGATCAGCGGCAGCAGGCCGAGGCGCGTCAGCAGCGTGTAGAGGATGTCGGTGCGGATCGCGCGTCGGTCGGTCACGGGCTCGACCGGCCACCAGGCTTCCAGCGGCCGGCACACCACATACACGACGATGATCGAGAAGATGCCGAACAGGCCGAACTCGATCCAGTCCACGGCGTCCTCAGCCCAGTCCATCAGGCCGAGCTGGTACATCGCCGGCTGGACGATGTGCTCGAACAGCCAGGCCGTGATGTCGTCGAGGGTGTGGGTGATGGACTCGGTCATTCGGGTCGCAACCTAGCCGGTCGCGGTGGCGCCGCGGAAGAAGGTTGGAGGGGCTGTGCCCCTCTCCAAACCTCACCTCGCCCAAGGCCGAAGGGCCTTTCGAAACCTTGAGTTGGCGCCGACCGCCGCGGTTCTCCTCGCAGGAAACGCCGGCACCGGACACGCCGCCCGGACCCAAAACGGGGACGCTTCGTCACCACGAAACGCCCGCCCAACCAGGTATCGGTTTCCAAAGGCCCTTCGGCCTTTGGTGGGGTGGGGTTCCGGGGAGGGGCAAAGCCCCTCCCCGTCTCCGCTCAGCGCAGGATGATTTCCACGCGCCGGTTCTGAGGCTCGCGCGTGTTGTCCGGCGTCGCCACCAGCAGGTTCGTCTCGCCGAAGCCCTGCGCCACGATCTCCTGCCGCGGCACGCCCAGCCGCACCAGCTCCGCCGCCACGGCATTCGCGCGCCGCACCGACAGGCCCTGGTTGTACTGCGCCGAGCCCGAGGTATCGGTGTAGCCGTTCACCTCGATGCGCGTGACCTGCTGCTGCGAACGCGCCTGCGCCGCTTCCGAGATGATCTGCCGCGCCCGGTCGTTCAGGTCAGCCCGGTTCCAGTCGAAGAACACCAGGAAGGTGCGCGCCGGCGCCGGCGCGACGGCCGGCGGCGCCGCGACGGGCGGCGGGGCCGCGTTGAAGGCGTAGCGTACGCCGAGCAGGATGGAGTGGTTGAAGTTGTCCACCTCCACCGGGCTCCGCTGCACCACGCCGTTGGCGTTGCGGGCGCTGGCGTTCAGCTCGGGCGAAAGCGTGCCGAAGAAGCGGTACTCCGCCGTCACGGCAAGCCCCGGCACGGACTGGATCGGCAGGGCGGCGCCGACGATCGCCTGGTAGGCGAAGCGACCATCGGTGCCGTCGACGCTGAACTGCGGCAGGGTGCTGCCGGCGGTCGAGCGCGCGCGGACATTCACATTGTCGTATTCCAGCCAGGCGTAACCGGCGCCGACACCGAGATACGGCAGCACCACCCAGTTCTGGGTCGCGCCGAAATCATACAGCGCGTTGACCATCACGCCGTAGCTCTTGGCCCGGCCGCCCGAGCTCGCGGAGCCGCCGTAGCCGCGGGCAGTCACGCTGTCGACCTCATTGTAGCGGAAGTTGCCTTCCAACTCGACCCGCAGGCCGTTGCCGAAGCCGTAGCCTACCGACATCACGCCTGCGAAGCCCATGTCGAAGGACGCGTTGAAGCCGCCGGACGGCGTCAGGCCGAGATTGTTCGGGTTGATGTCGGACGCATCCAGCCAGCTCTGGAGGTTGCCGCCGTCGGAATCCGTCAGCCAGTTCAGGCCGGCGCCGGCGGCGATGTAGACGCCGTTCACCGGCTGTGCGGAGGCCGCGGCGGCCGGCAGGACCAGCATCGTTGCGGCGAGCAGCGCGTTTCTCAAAGTCATGGATTGCATCCCATCCTTATCATTCGGCTTTGATTGCCGAAGGGCTCAACCACGGGGGGTGGAATGCGTTTCACGGCCCCGGTGCAACCCGCCGGAACTGTGACAGAATTGCCACTATGTTCGGGTCAGCGCCCGGAAGCCGGCAGGGTGGCGAAGCAGTAGCCACGTGTCTGGAGGCCGACAATCACCTCCTCGAGCACATTCGCGTAAGGGTCGCGGCGCGACCGGACGCCCCAATGCATGACGAGAACCTCCCCGTCGCGCACGGTGCGCAGCGCCCGGTCGGCAAGCGCCCGGTTGGAACTGGCCTCGCTGGACAGCTCGTCGCCCAGGAAGCCGTGAGCGCTCCAGCCCTGGTGACGCAGGCCGCAGGCCTCGGCCATGCGGATGGCGCCAGGGGTGGTGATACCGCCCGGCGCGCGCCACAGCGGCAGCACCACCGCATCGGGCGCAACGGCACGCAGGCGCTCGATCGGCTCGGCGAGTTCCCGGCACATGGCCGCCTGGTCCAGCACGGTTCGCCCTTCCCGCGTCCGCGAGACGTAGCTGGTGCGCCCCGGCCCGGCATCGCCCCGGAAGTACCAGTGGCGATCGGTATGGCTGGCGAAGACATGGCCTTCGGCGACGCGGGCGCGCCAGAACGCTGCCCAGCCGGGGTCGAGGCTGCGTTCCCCGGTGTGGGTCGGCTCATTGGCGACGAAAAGGGTCGCGCGAACGTTGCGGCGCTTCAGGATCTCGGCGATCCGCTCCGCCTCCCGCCCCCAGCCGGTGTCGATGGTGAGGTACAGCGTGCCGGCGCGGCAGGCGGGCGCGGCTGCCTGCTGCTGCGCCGCGGCCGGCGCGGCGAACAGCGCCAGCAGCGCGGCCAGGGCCGCCCTAGGATTCCACACGGCCCGGCTGGACGAAGATGCCGTGGGGGCTGCGGCCGACGCGGATCGTCTCGTATTCGCCGGTGCGCGGGTCTACGCGGGCAATCCGCCCGGCCCAGCGCAGCGTCGTCCATATCGCGCCGTCCGGGGCGAAGGCGATGCAGTCCGGCCCGCCCGGCAGCTCGATCACGCGTCGCACGTCGAGCGTGCTCGGGTCGATCTCGGCGAGGCGGCTCTGCACGCGGCTCGTCGCCCACAGCGCCTTGCCGTCGGGCTGGATGAAGATGGTGTGCGCGCCGCGGCCGATCTGGATCTGCCGCTCGATCTCCCGCGTCTCCGGGTTCATCACCGCGAAGTGGTCCGCGCCCATGACGCCGACGATCAGCTTGCCGCGGTGCCAGACGATGCCGGCCGGCTCGCGCCCCACCGGCGCCTCCCACATCGGGGTCCGCGTCTCCAGGCTGACGGCGGCGACCGTGCCGCTGCCCTGCAACGTGACATAGACGACCTTGCCGTCCGGCCGGAACGCCATGTGGGATGGCTTGTCCGGCATGCGCAGCCGGGCGAGCAGCGTCAGGTCGGACGCCTGGTAGATATCCACCTGGTTGCGTCGCAGGCTGCAGATAACGAGGTGACGGCCGTCGGGCGTAAAGTCGAGGTGATACGGGTTCGATATGCGCTCGCGCCGGCGAACGTCGCCCGTGGCGGGATCGACGAAGAAGATCTCGTTGCCACCGGAATCGGCGATCAGCAGGTCGCGCCCATCGGGCGAGAGGACCAGGTGATGCACCTCCCGCAGGGCGGGGATGCGACGCATCTCCTGCCGGCTGTCGGCATCGATCACCGAGATGCTCGAATCCCCCGAATTGAGGACGTAGACGAGTTCATTGGCGGCCGCAGCCGGCCGGGCCAGCAGCAGCAGCGGGGAACCAAGCAGGAGAGCGCGGCGGCGCATGGGCGGACCTGGGTTTCGCGACGGCGACCGGGGGATCGCCGATCGCCGGAAACTGCGCCGCGGCGATGCCGGACGCAAGCGGGGAGTCCATGCGATGACGCGTCCCGGCCCGTCAGGCCGCCGGCCGCTTCAACCGGTCGGCGAAGGACTTGCGGAACTTCAGCACCTTCGGCGCGACCACGGCGCGGCAGTAGCCGGACCACGGGTTGCGCGCGAAGTAATCGTGATGCTCCGGTTCGGCCGGCCAGAAGGGCGGCTCGGGCGCCACCTCGGTCACCAGCGGCCCGTCCCAGATGCCGGCCTTCGCCACCTCCTCCATCACGGCCTGTGCCGTCGCCGCCTGCTCGGGCGAATGGGTGAAGATGACGGAGCGGTACTGCGGCCCGACATCCGCACCCTGCCGATCCTTCGTGGTCGGGTCATGGATGGTGAAGAACACGCGCAGCAGGTCGGCGTAGGAAAGCTCCCTCGGGTCGAAGACGACGCGCACCACCTCGGCATGGCCGGTCTTCTTGCCGCAGACCTCCTCATAGGTCGGGTTGTCGACATGGCCGCCGGCGTAGCCCGACATCACCGAGACCACGCCGCGCAACTCCTTGTACACCGCCTCGAGGCACCAGAAGCAGCCGCCGCCGAGGGTCGCGGCCTCATGTCCCGCCTGTACGCTCATCGCATCCTCCATTCGCTCGCCATCGCCATGTAGGGATGACGGGTCATGCGAGGAAGACGAAGTCGTCGGCCGTCAGCGCCGCCTTTGAAACACCGGCGAGTTGCACCGAATCCCCCGGGCGCAGGTCGATGATGGCCCCATTGGCGCCATCGCGCGTCGCGGCCATCACCGCGGCGAAACTCGCGAAGCCGAAGCCCTGGAGCATGATGCGATCCTCCCCGGGGGTGAAGTCCGCCACGGCGTCCAGCCCCGATCCCGGTTTGAAGACGAAGGTGTCGCGGCCGGCCTCGCCGAACAGGATGTCGTTGCCGCCGCCGCCATCCAGCGTATCGTTCCCCGCGCGGCCGAACAGCGTCTCGGCCCGATCGGAACCCGCGATGCGGTTGGACGCGGTATTGCCGATGCCCACCGTCATGCCGTCGAGGATCAGCTCCTCGACATTGGCCGGCAGGGTGAAGGCGCCGGTGCCCAGGGCAATGACGCGGTCCCAACCCTGCCCCGCCAGCTCGATCACCGCATCGTCGGATTGCGAGACGACATAGGTATCGTTGCCGAGCCCGCCATACATCAGGTCGTAGCCCGGCCCGCCGTCGAGCCAGTCATCCCCCGCGCCGCCGCGCAGGATGTCGGTGGCAGCGTCGGCCCCGCCGTGGAGCGTGTCGTTGCCGGCATCGCCGTTGAGCTGGTCCCTGCCCGCGCCGCCGTTAATCGTATCGTTGCCAGTGCCGCCGAAGACGATGTCGTCGCCATCCTCGCCAAAGATCATGTCGTCGCCGGCGCGGCCCTGCAGCCGGTCCGCTCCGCCGCCGCCCCAGAGCGTGTCGTTGCCGTCCCGCCCGACCAGGAGGTTGTCGCCCTCGTTGCCGATCAGCCGCTCATGGCCCCCGGTGCCGATCGCGAAGCGGTTCCCGGACCCGGGGGCAAGGATGAACCATTCGATATTCAGCCGCAGGTAGTAGGAGGTGGTGGAGTAGACGGTGTCGTCGCCGCCGCCCGCGGCTTCGAATACCACCTGGTTCGACAGGGTGATCTCGAAGCGGTCATTGCCGGCGCCACCCCACAGGCTGTCCTTTCCGCCGCCGGCGATGATGATGTCGTCACCGGCTCCGCCATCGAGCACGTCGGCGCTCGGTCCACCCACGAGGAGGTCATTGCCGGCGCCTCCATACAGCGTGTTGAAGCCCGCCCCGCCGATGAGCGTATCGTCGGCGCCGTAGCCCGCGATGCGGTCGAAGCCCGCGGCGCCATCGAACCAATCCGCCGCGACGCTGCCATTGAGCGTATCGGCATAAGGGCTGCCGATCACACCCTCGATGCCGCTCAGCGTATCGCCGGTGGAGCTACTGCCGTTGCCGGCAAGGGAGACCGACACCCGGGCCGTGGCGGTCGCGTAGGACAGCGTGTCCCGCCCCTCCCCGCCGATCACCAGGTTGCGCCCCGCCCCCGGCAGCAGCAGGTCGTTGCCGCTGCCGCCGTCGAGCGTATCGGCCCCGGCGCCGCCTTCCAGCGTGTCGTCGCCCTCCCGCCCCTCCAGCCGATCGGCATGGGCGCCGCCAACCAGCCGGTTGCGGCCCGCCCCCCCGATCAGCGTCACCGCGCCCGTCGCGCCGGACGCATCCACCGCCTCGAAGCCGAGGGTGATGCCGCCGCCCGCCACCTGGTCGACCGGGCTGCCGAGGTCCACAGAGGCGCCGATCGTCAGCACCAGCGTATCGAAATCCTCCCCGCCATCGGCGTATGGGTCGGCGGGGTCGTAGTCCACGGTATCGTCGCCCGAGCCGGCATCGATGGAATCGGCACCCGGCCCGCCGGTGATGAGGTCCGCGCCGTCGCCTCCCGCGATGGTGTCGTCCCCCGCGCCACCGCGCAGCGTATCGGCGCCGACCCCGCCATACAGCCGGTCCGCACCCTCCCCGCCATCAAGGGAATCCCGCCCGTCCGACCCCCAGAGACTGTCCGCCCCGGCCCCGCCATGGACGGTGTTGCGGGCGAATAGCCCGTCCGCCTCCTCGGTGCCGGGGCCTTCGACGAAGATCTCGTCATCGCCTTCCCCGCCGTCCAGCCAGTCGTTGCCGGCGCCGCCCCAAAGCTGGTCGCCGCCGCCGCCCCCGATCAGCGTATCCGCGCCATTCCCGCCCAGCAGCCGGTCGGGGCCGGCACCGCCGAGCAGGCGGTCGTCGCCGGCGAGGCCGAAGACCTCCTGCCCGTCCGGCGCCGCGCCCAGCGTGTCGGCGCCGGCGGTGCCGACGGCGACACGGAAGGTACCGGCGGCGAATGCCTCCGCAGAAAGCACGCCGGCATCGATCCGGATCACCGCGTCGTCGGCATCGAGGATCAGGTCCTGGTTCAGATCGACGACGAACCAGCCGCCGGCCGCGCTGTCGCCGGACAGCGCCGGGATCCAGAAGGCCTGGTAGTAGCCCGGGCCGATGCCGTCCCCCGGCAGCGACAGGCCGAAGCCGGGGCCCGCCGCGAGTTGCCGGGCGGCCGCAGCGCCCCGCCAGACGAGCGGCGCGAGCCCCTGCGCCCCGGTGACCAGCCCGTCGATCAGGCCGAGCGAGATGAGGTCGCCGGCCGCGGCGTCGAAGTCGGTGATGGTGTCCGGCGCGCTGCCCGCTGCCTCCTCCAGCCCCGGCGCCGAAAGATCGATGACGAAGAGGTCGGCCCCGGCTCCGCCGGTCAGCAGACCGCCCCCTGGCCCGCCGACCAGCAGATCGTCGCCGTCCCCGCCTTCCAGCGTGTCAGCCCCTGCCCCGCCATAGGCGACGTCGTCGCCCGCCCCGCCTGAGAGGCTATCGGCCCCCTCGTCGCCCCAGAGCAGGTCGTCCCCGTCGCCGCCGAGCAGCGTATCGAGGCCGATCCCGCCGAACAGCGCATCGGGCCCGGCCCCACCCGCCAGCAGGTTGCGGTCGTCGGCCGCCTCGGTCTCCGGCGCGTAGGGGTCGGCGGCGAACAGCGTGTCCCAGCCGTCTCCCCCGTCCAGCGTGTCGCTGCCCGCACCGCCGATCAGCACGTCGGCCAGATCACCGCCGGACAGCGTATCGTCGCCGGTGCCGCCCTCCAGCCAATCCACGCCATCGCCGCCCGACAGGCTGTCGTCGCCCGCCTCGCCACGGAACAGGTCGTCGGTGGCGCCGCGGCCGGCCATCACGTCGTCGCCATCGCCGCCGAACAGCGCGCCGAACCCGGTCGCGAAGTCCGAGGGGTCGAGCACCTCCGTGGCATCGCCCGCCGGTACCGCGACGCGGATCAGCAGGTCCGCCGCGCCGAAGCGCCCGTCATCGTCGAGGTCGGCCCAGATCTCGAACCGCCAGGCCTCCCCCTCCACGCGCCGCCACAGCACATCGACCATGCCGTCGCCGACCAGCGCGGGGTCGAGCTGGAGGCCGGATTCCGCATAGCCCTCGAAGGCGAAGTCGGCCGGTGCGACGTGGAAGGCGATGATGCGCCAGACCGTCCAGGCGCCGGGTAGCAGGATGAGGTCGCCCCCGGGCACGCCGGCGCCCTCGAAATCCACGATCAGGTCGGGCGCGTCCGGCGGGCTCTGCGGCGCATCGATGCGGTCGAAGAGGAAGAGGTCGTCGCCCGCCCCGCCGATCAGCCGGTCGGTGCCCGCACCACCCTCGATCGTGTCGTCCCCGCCGCCACCGGCCAGCGTGTCGTCCCCTGCTCCACCGAGGATGATGTCCGCCAGAAGCCCGCCCAGGAGGGAATCGGCCCCGGCACCGCCGAGCAGCGCGACGGAAGCGCCGACGACCGCCCGGGCATCGACCTGGGCCGAGGACCCGCCGCCCTGCGCGGAGGCATCGATGGTGAACAGCATCCCGGGATCGGGCGTCGCGGTCGTCGCCGTGGCGTCGTCCAGCGTCAGCGCGATGGTGCCGTCCCGCAGCTCGATCACCTCGATGCCGGTGACGGTCGTCGCCGTGAGCGCGACGCTGAGCGTGCCCGACAGCGCCAGGCGATCCGCCGTGCCGGCGCCGCCATCCAGCGCATCGTCCGAACCGAGCGCACTACCGGCCTCGATGTAGTCATCCCCGGCACCGGCCGAGATGGTGTCGGCGCCGCCACGGTCCGCGCCGAACCAGTCGCTTCCCGCCGTGCCGTTGCGGCGGCTGTTGGCGGGGCTGTCGAAGGAGACCAGGCTGCCGTCCTGGAAGACCAGGTTGGAGGCCTGCAACCCGGCCCCGCCAACGCCGGTGTTCAGCAGGCGCAGCACCTGCCCGCCCGACGCCACCAGCAGGTCGCTGCCGCTGACGGAAAAGCGCAGCGACGCGGCGCCGATCGCCGGCCCGAAGACGAGCTGGTCCTGCGACGGCACGAAGTGCAGGCTGGCGCCTGGCAGGTCGGCGAAGGCGTAGGTCGTCATCGCATCCTGCGATCTCGGGAACCGCAGAAATGCCCGGACAGGCCTCAGTGACCGGTTAACGCGCGCGCCAGGTGCCGCCGGGGCGGATCAGTCCAGGCGCACCGTTGCGGCGATGGCGAGGATCGTCTCCACCGTCCGCCCGACCGGTTGGCGGGTGTCGATCTCCGCCTGCGCGGCGGCGCGCAGCCGCGGCTCGACAGCCTCGATGAGTCGCGCGACCGCCGCGCGTTCCGCCCCGCTCTGCCCGTAGCCATCGCCCGACCGCGCCGCCAGCCGTTCCATGATCGTGTCCGGCGGGGCCGACAGCAGGACGATCAGGTCGATCAGCTCGAAGGCTCCGCCCATGTTCTCCGCGCAGCCGCTGACGAACAGATCGGCCCCGGCATGCTGCGACAGCAGGGCGCGGACACGGTCCATCCGCCACACCCAGTCCCGCCCGGGGCGTGGCGTCAGCATGTCCTCGGCGGGAGCCTCGACCCAATGCGACCAGGCAGGCGCATCGAGATCGATGGCGCGATGCCCCAGGCGCGCCAATTCCTCGACGACAGCCGACTTGCCGGTGCCCGACATGCCGGTGATGAGAATGCGCGCCATCCGGGCCTCTTTCTCCGCCGCGACCGTTCGCCCCTGGCCTTGTCGATCCCCGGCCGAGGCTCCACCCTGCCGCCCGGCCGGGCGCGGTGCCTGCCAGCCCACCTCGCCGGAAGCCTCGCCCCATGCTGCAAGCCGCCATCCTGCCCGTCACCCCCTTCCAGCAGAACTGCACGCTGATCTGGGATGACGAGACGAAGGAAGGCGTGGTGATCGACCCCGGCGGCGATGCCGACCGCATCCAGGAGGCGATCCAGCAGGCCGGCATCAGCGTGCAGCGCATCCTGCTGACGCACGGCCATCTCGACCATGCGGGCGCTGCCGCGGAACTCGCCGCGGCGCTTGGCGTGCCGATCGAGGGGCCGCACCGCGCCGACGCCTTCCTGCTGGATGGCCTGCCGGCGCAGGGCGCGAAGTACGGCATGGACTGCAAGCCGGTCACACCCGACCGTTGGCTGGAGGAAGGCGAGACCGTCGAGATCGCCGGTCACGACTTCGCCGTGCTGCATTGCCCCGGGCATACACCGGGGCATGTCGTGTTCGTCAGTACCGCCCTCGGCTTTGCGCAGGTGGGCGATGTGCTGTTCCAGGGCTCGGTCGGCCGGACGGATTTCCCCTATGGCGACCATCAGGCACTGATTTCCGCGATCCGCACCAAGCTGTTCCCGCTCGGCGACGACATCCAGTTCATCTGTGGCCATGGGCCGGGCTCGACCTTCGGCACCGAGCGGCGCACCAATCCCTATGCCGGCGAGGGAGCCCCGGAATGAGCATCATCCAGGCCGAGATCCCCGCCATCCCGGCCACGCGGCCGGAGGCGGTCGGCATGTCCTCCGCCCGGCTCGCCCGCATCCGGCCGGCGCTGGATCGCGAAGTCGCGGAAGGCCGCTTCCCCGGCGGCGTCGTCGGCATCGCGCGTGACGGCAAGCTCGTGCATCTCGAAGCCGTCGGCTTCCTCGATGCGGAGGCGAAGACTCCGATGCGGCCCGATGCGCTCTTCGCCATCGCCTCGATGACGAAGCCGGTCTGCGGCGTGGCGGCGCTGTCGCTCGTCGAGGAAGGGCGCCTGCTGCTGTCCGATCCGGTCGGCGCCTATCTGCCCCCGCTGATGACGATGCAGGTAGCGATGCCGACGCCCGGGATGCTGTCGGGCGACGGCCCGATCGAGACCGAGGCCCAGCGCCGGCCGATGACGGTGCAGGATGCCGCGCGCCACACCACGGGCTTCGTCTATGGCGGCTTCGGCGGCACGGCGGTGCACAAGGCGCATCCGGGCACCTCGCTGACCGTCGCGAACGAGTTCGACGCGGAGGGGCTGGCGAAGGCGCTGGGCGCGACGCCGCTGCGTCATCATCCGGGCGAGGCCTGGGAGTACGGTTTTTCGACCGACGTGCTCGGGCTGGTCGCGCAGGCGGCGGGCGGGGCATCCCTCGGCACACTGATGCGGGAGAGGATCTTCGCGCCGCTCGGCATGGCGGAGACAGGCTACGTCCTGCCGCAGGGTGGGGCCGAACGCTTCGCGAAGGCGCTGCCGGCCTGCCCGCTGACCGGCAAGCCGCAATCCGTGACGGCGGCGACGACCGCCCCGCGGATCGAGGTCGGCGGCGCGGGCCTGATCTCGACCGTCTCCGACTATCTGCGCTTCGCGGAGATGCTGCGCGCGGGCGGCTCGCTCGGCGGCGCCCGCGTGCTTTCCCCGGCGACGGTGCGCTGGATGGGTTCCGACCACCTGCAGGGGATCGAGGGCGGCCCGGACCGCATGGATCCCGGGCTGAAGGGCTACGGCTTCGGGTTGACGGTCGCGGTGCGGAAGAACCCCGGTGGCTCCGCGTTCATGGGCGCGCCCGGCGCCTTCGGCTGGTCCGGCGTGTTTGGCACCTATTTCTGGGTGGACCCGGCCGAGCGCCTGGCTGTGGTGCTGATGGCCCACGCCCCGGGCGAGATGCGGCTGCGCTATCGCCGGCTGATCAACATGCTGGCGTACCAGGCGATCGAGAACTGAGCTTGGCCCGCACGGTTTCGTGTATGGTCGGGCCGCCATCCTGACGGACCCGCCGCGATGAACGTGCTGCTCGGCTTCCTGCCCTTCGTCGCCTTCGGCGTGCTGAGCGGGCCGCTCGGCACGATCCCCGCGCTGTTCGCGGGCGCCGCGGTGGCGGCGGTGTTGGTGCTGCGCGGCCAGCGGGCGGGGGCGGCCCCCAAGATCCTGGAAGTCGGCACGCTGGCGCTGTTCGTCGTGCTGGGGCTGGCGGCCCTGCTGCTGAGGCTGGACCTGCCGCTGATGGCGGTGCGGCTCTGTGTCGATCTGGGGCTTCTCGCCATCATCCTGACCTCGCTCGCGATCCGCCGCCCGTTCACCATCCAGTACGCGAAGGAGGAAGTGCCGGCGACGTACTGGGACAGCCCGCAATTCCTTCATGTGAACATGGTGATCAGCGCCGGCTGGGCGGTGGCGATCTTGGTGATGGTCCTCGCTGAATCCGCAGTGCTGCTGGGCATGATTCCGCAGCACGCCGCGACACTCGTCATCGTCGGGGCGCTGGTCGGCGCGGTGCTGTTCACGAAGCGGCGTGCCGCGGCGGCGTGACGGCGCCGATGCCTGGACTGTTGCTGTTGGAGGGGCTTTGCCCCTCCAAGCCACCCCAGCAAAGGCCGAAAGGCCTTTGCAAACCTCCACTTGGCGCCGGGCACCACTGGTAGAATGCGTGCCGCGACCCGCTCTTGCGCACGAAGCGCGCGCGGAGGGGACGGCAAGCCCGCCATGCCCGCCACCAACCGATTGCGGTCCAGGGGGTCCTACCCCTTGGCGGGGGTGGTTCGGAGGGGCGGCGCCCCTCCGACGGCGGCGTCGTCACGCCGCGTCGTGGAAGATGATCCCGAGCGTGTGCCGCCGCCCGCTCCGCAACCGGCTGACGCCGTGGCGGAGATTGACGCGATAGGTGCCGCGCGTGCCCTGCACGGGGCGGTTATGCACGGCGAAGATCACGCCCTCCCCCTGCGCCAGCGGCACCACCTCGGCGCGGGACTGCATGCGCGGGCGCTGTTCGGTCAGCACGAACTCGCCGCCGGTGAAGTCGCTGCCCGGCTTCGACAGCAGCATCGCCACCTGCAACGGGAAGACGTGCTCGCCATACAGGTCCTGATGCAGGCAGTTGTAGTCGCCGGTGCCGTAGCGCAGCAGCAGCGGGGTCGGGCGGGTCTGCCCGGCCTTGTGGCAGCGCGCGAGGAAATCCGCGTGGCGCGCGGGGAAGCGCGGGGCGAGGTCCATCGCCTCGTTCCAGCGGTTGGCCACCGGCGCGAGATGCGGCCAGAGGCCCTCACGCAGTGCCGTCACGACATCGGGCAGCGGGTGCGCGAAATACTTGTACTCGCCGCGGCCGAAGCCGTGCCGGGCCATGATGATGTGGCTGCGGAAGCCATCCTCCGCGTCATACAGCCCGGCGACCGCGGCGCAGGTCTCCGTATCCAGCAGCGGGCCGGTCGTCGCGCAGCCGAAGGCGTCGAGCTCCGCGCCGATGCGCGCCCAGTCGAGCGCGGCGATGCGATCGGCGATCATGCCGCAGCTTCGCGCATCAGCAGAGCGCGCTTGCGCTCGGCACCCCAGCGCCAGCCGCCCGTGCCGCCATCGGCGGGGACGACGCGGTGGCAGGGCACCAGCAGCGCCACGGGGTTGGCCGCGCAGGCGCGCGCCACCGCCCGCGCCGCGCCGGGATGGCCGATCCGCGCGGCGAGCGCGCCATAGGTCTCGGTGCGGCCTGGCGGGATGTCCCGCAGCGCGGCCCAGACGCGGCGCTGGAACGGGGTGCCGCGCAGGTCGAGGGGAAGGCTGGTCATGGTCTCTGTCTCCTTTGCTTGTCCCGCCCTTCATGCCCGGAACGCCGGCGCGCCGCCTTCCGTGTGTTGCGCCCGTCCGCGATCGGCGCGCACGCTCCCGGCCTCGTATCCGAGGGAGGAAAAACCGCATGATGATCGTCCAGATCAACTACACCCGCCCGGAGATGCCCAAGGCGGAGTGGGAAGCGCGCTACACCGATGACCGCGCAAAGCAGTTCCTCGCCGTGCCCGGCCTGCAATGGAAGATCTGGCTGGATGGCGAGGCCGACCGCCGCGCCGGCGGGATCTACCTGTTCGACAGCGGCGCCAATGCCGAGGCCTACATGAACGGCCCGATCGTCGCCCGCATGAAGGCGAACCCGGAGATCACCGACCTGCAGATCCGGATGTTCGACGTGCGCGAGCGGATGACGGCGATCACGAATGGCCCGGTGCCTGGCCTGGCGATGGCAGCGGAATAGGGCGTGACTGCCGGCGGTGACGCGCCGATGGCGCGCGTCACCCTCTCGGCTCGCCAGCGTGGCGCCTGGGCTGCGGAGGGTTCAGGCGACAGGTGAGAGCCAGCCGCGGTAGCGCGTCAGCCGACCCAGCAGCGGCACCGCGATCGGCACGTCGAAGGCGAAGCGGCCCTCGGCGTCTGGATACTCGCGCGCAGCGCTGATCGGGGCGAGGAAGCGCGGCAGGCGAAGGCCGAAGGCCCGCGCGCCGGTCGTTTCCAGCACGAGCCCGTCCGCGCTGCGGCGCAGCGCGAGCAGCCCGGTCAGTGGGCCGAACCGCTCTTCGATGCCGCCCTTGCCATCCGCGCGCAGCACCGACCGCATGGTGCGGCCGGGCCAGTGCCGTTCCCAGGCTTCCGTCCCGTCCGGCGCGGCGCGCATCTCGACGCGCAGCGGCGCCTCCGCCGTCGCGGCCGGCAGGCCGAACAGCCGCGCCGCCAAGGCCCCGAGGGGATTGGCCGCACCCTCCGCCGAGCCCCGGCCTTCCAGCGCCAGGAAGGGCGCCACGGCATGGCCAGCGACGATCGCCGCCGGCAACGTCCCCTCCCCCAACAGGCGCGCGAACAGCGGCGCCGGGAAGTCCATGGCGTCGATGCGCGTGGTGATGCGGTGCGCGGCGAAGGTCTCGGCGATGCGGTCGTAGTCGAGGATGCCGACGCATGGCGCCGCACCGCGGAAGGCCAGGCTGCCATCCGCGAGGCCCCGCAGCGCGGCGAGCGCCGGCAGGGTCGGCACGAAAGGCCCGTCCCCTTCCTCGGCAACCAGCGTCCAGCAGCGACGGCGCAGCACGCCATCCGCTTCCTCGGCGACGACCGATACCTCCATGCCGCCGCGATCCGTGCCGAAGGGTGCGAGCAGCCGCGCCAGCCCATGCAGTGGCCGCGTGAGCGGCAGCAGCGACCGCAGCAGCCCGGCCTCCACCAGCCACGACAGCGCCGCCAGCCCCTGATGCATCACGCCGAGTTCCAGCCCCGCGCGGAACAGCGCATCCGCACGCGGCGCGTAGCGGGTGACGAGCAGATCGAGATCCGGCGTCTCGCACAGCGACAGGCGGCGGCGGCCGAGACCCGCGATGGTGCGGCGATCGGACAGGCCCCAGCCGGGCGCCGTCGTCCAGCGGCCCCCGCGGAAGACGCGGATGGGCTGGCCGGCGCGGGACAGGATGGCGCGCATCACCGCCTCCCCGCGCGGCGCGCGATTGCCGGGGGAGATGGCGACGTCGATCATGTGGATCGCCCGCGCGCCGGCGGTGATGACGTCCAGCACGGCGTGCGACAAGGCGGGTGTGGAACTGGCGCCAGCCAGCACCGCAACGCCGGCCTGCCGTGCCGCCCCGTCCAGCGCGCCGATGCCGGCGACCCAGTCGCGCGCATCCGCAAGGTCCACCCAATGCAGCCCGGCCTCGATCGCCGCGCGTGCGGGTTCCGGTGGACGGTCCTGGAACGGGCCCGAGGCATCGGCGACGGCGATCAGCGCGGGATGTTCCGCCGCCAGCGCGCGCAGCCGCGCCGCATCCAGCCCGGCGCGATCCATCGGCAGCGGCGTCAGCAGCGGGCCGAGCCGTGCGGCCAGCGCACGCAGCGGCGCCTCCCGCCGCGCGGCGGCCAGCACGGCGATGCCCGACCGGACCAACCCCTCGGCAAGCCTTTCGCCGAAGGCGCCCGTCGCGCCCAGCAGCAGGACGGTCTTCATCGTTGGCCCGCCAGCCAGGGCGCGTCGCGATGCGTCAGCAGGCCCGTCTTCAGCCCCGCGAGGGTCAGCAGCGTCTGGCGATGCAGCCAGGGAACGATCTTCATGCGATTGAACACCAGGTCGCGCAGGACGGGCAGCGCCCGCGCATCGGATTGGAAGAAGGGCGTCATCAGCGCGCCGGCGCGTTGGTAGAAGTGCACATGGCGCCGCCGCGTCCGGGCATAGAGGGCGAAGGCCGCCTCAGGCTCCGGCCGCGCCGCCAGCGCATCGGCGAGCGCCCACGCATCCAGCAGCGCATTGTTCGCGCCCTGGCCAAGCTGCGGTGATGTCGCATGCGCCGCATCGCCCAGCAGGACCAACCGGCCGCGCCATGGGCGCCGGGCGGTGAACTGGACGTAGCTGGCGGGCGTGAAGTCCTCGGGCCCGGACAGCGCTGCCAGCACGGGCGCGATGGGTGGCCAGAGCGCCGCGACCTGCTCCCGCCACGCCTCGAAACCCGCGGCCCAAGCGGCGTGCTCGCCCGGCTTGATCGACCAGAACACGGCGGCGAGTGGCGGCCCGCCGGCTTCGGCGCTGCCGACCGGCAGCCAGCCCAGCATGTGCCGCGCCGCGACGTAGCGCTGCAGCAGCACGCCGGGGGCAATGCCCGGGTCCGGCACGGCGGCCCACACGGCGCCATAGGTGTAGGTGCGCGGCGCCCGGGGTTCGACCAGCGCGCGGAAGGGGGAGCGCGCGCCGGAGGCATCGATGACGAGGTCCGGTTCCGCGACCACCGCGCCGGCGCCATCGCGCAGCACGACACCGTCGATGCGCTGGTCGATGGCGGTGACCTGCCGACCGGTTTCGATCCGCGCGCCCGACGCGGCGAAGGCGCGCCACAGCACGCCGTGCAGCGCCGCGCGATGCACCGCGACCGCGTGCGCATCAGGCGCCAGATCCTCATAGGCGAGATCCATCACCGTCGCGCCGCGATCCGTCGTCCCGTGCAGACGGTCGATGCGCGCGCCGAGGGCCGCGATCTCCGCCCGCAGCCCCAGCCGTTCCAGCGCGGCGAGCCCGGTCGGTTGCAGCATCAGCCCCGACCCGACCGGCTTCGGCTCCGCGAAGCGTTCCAGCACCGTCACCCGATGCCCCGCACGGGCGAGCAGAGTCGCGACCGCCAGCCCGCCGACGCCGGCGCCGATCACAGCGATGTCGTGCGTCACGCGATGTCGCCGCGTTGTCTGAACGTCGCGATGGCCTCGCGGGCAATGGTGGCCGGGTCGTGCTCCACGCCGATCTCGACGATGTCGGGCTCGCCTGTTGTCGGTTCCAGCGTCGCGAACTGGCTTGCCACCAGCGAGGCCGGCATGAAGTGCCCCACCCGCGCCGCCTGGCGCGCGGTGATGAGATCCATCGATCCGGCGAGGTGCAGAAACCGGACGTCGCCATGCCCGTCTCGCAGCACGTCGCGATAGGCGCGCTTCAGCGCCGAACACCCGATGACGACCGGCGCGACCGTTCCGCGCGCCACATCGATGCGCGCGGCAATGGCCCGCAGCCAGGGCCAGCGGTCGTCATCCGTCAGCGGCGTGCCGGCGGACATCTTCGCGACGTTGGCAGCGGGGTGGAAGGCATCGCCATCCTCGAACATCCAGCCGAGGTCGCGGGCGAGACATCCGCCGACGGTGGACTTGCCGCTGCCGGAGACGCCCATCACGACGATGGCGGCGATCGTCATGTTAAGTGGCGCCGAAGGTCGGAGGGGCCCTGCCCCTCCGAACCACCCCGCCAGGATGCTGGGCATCCTGGACCGCAATCTTCTGGTGCGGAGCGCTTCAGGCGGTCCGGGGCCCTCGGAACAGGCTTCGTGCGCGGCGGCGGGTCGCGGCATTCATCCCGGCCGTGGCGCAAGGTGCCAACCAATGGTTTCCAAAGGCCTCGGGCCTTTGGTGGGGTGGCTTGGAGGGGCAAAGCCCCTCCAACAGCAACAGCCGCCATCGTCGTCACTTCGGCTCCAGATGCCCGCCGAACCCGGCCCGCATCGCCGACAGCGCCTTGCCCGCAAAGCGCTTCTCGTCGCGCGACGCGAAGCGCGCATAGAGCGCCGCCGTCAGCACCGGCGTCGGCACGGCGGTCTCCACCGCCTGCTGCACCGTCCAGCGGCCCTCGCCGGAATCGCCGACCGTGCCGGCATACTTCGCCAGCGCAGGATCCTCCGCCAGCGCCGCTGCCGTCAGGTCGAGCAGCCAGGAAGTGACGACGGACCCGCGCCGCCAGACCTCCGTCACATCGGCAAGGTCGACGGTGATGCGGTGGTCTTCGGGCAGCGCCGGACTGTCGGCGGCGCGCAGCAGGTCGAGCCCCTCGGCCAGCGCCTGCATCATCCCGTACTCGATCCCGTTATGGACCATCTTCACGAGATGGCCGGCGCCATGGCCGCCGCAATGCAGCCAGCCCTGCTCGACATTCGGCGCACGGCCCTCGCGGCGCGGCGTCGCCGGAATGTCGCCGCGGCCGGGGGCCAGCGCATCGAAGATCGGCGCGAGACGCGCGACGGCTTCCGCCGCGCCGCCGATCATCAGGCAGTAGCCGCGCTCGAGGCCCCAGACGCCGCCGGAGGTGCCGATGTCGAGGTAGTCGATGCCCTTCGCGCGCAGCGCGGCGGCGCGGCGGACATCGTCCTTCCACTGCGTGTTGCCGCCGTCGATCGCGACATCGCCGGGCGAGAGCAGCGCGCCCAGCGCGTCGATCGCCTGGTCGGTGGCCTCGCCATGCGGCAGCATCACCCAGACGGCGCGCGGCGCGGCCAAGCCCGCGACGACGCCGGCGAGGTCCGATGCCGGCACCGCGCCATCCGCCGCCACCGCGGCGACCGCAGCGGCGTCGCGGTCCCACACCACGCAGCGATGGCCGGCGCGCATCAGCCGGCGCGCGATGTTGGCACCCATGCGGCCGAGGCCGACGATCCCGAGTTCCGCCATGTGCCGCCCTCCGTTGCGCGATGCATGCCCGAGCACGGGGCTCGCCGCAACAGAACGGACCGTGCGCTTGCTCACATCGCGCTGTACAGCCGCGCGATGGCGTCCTCGGATGCGGTCATCGCCTCCCACACCAGCGCGCCTGCCGTCATCGTCGCGTCCTGCAACTGGCGCATCGGGACGAGATCGCGCCGGTCGGCACCCGTCAGCAGCAGACGCAGCGCGCTGTCGGGCTCATTGAAGCCGGCGATCAGCCGTGCGGCGCGGATCTGATGATCGGCGAAGTTCGCATGGTCGGAATTGCGCATCAGCGGGCGATGCGTGCGCAGGCTGCGCCCGGCTTTCTTCGCAGCGTCGGTGAGGAACGGACCGAGGCGCGCGAAGCCGCTCGTCAGCACGGTAAGATTGGGGCTTCCGGCAATGGAATCGAGATTGATGTTGAGCGCCATGCGGCGCTTCTCGGCCATGGTCTTCCCGTCGAGCCACGCCTTCGACCCCGCAAGCGCCCATTCCTCGGCACCGAAGATGCAGACCATCAACCCGCGCTCGCACTGCGCCGCGACGGGCCGCACGGCGCGCGCCAGGCACAGCGCGGCAGCGAGGCCAGTCGCATTGTCGATCGCGCTCTCGCCCAGCGGATGCCCGTCGAGATGCGCCGAGACGACGACATAGTCGTTGCCGCGCCCTGGCATGGTCAGCACCAGCGTCGGCGTCGTCGCGGCGTGGTCGCTGCCCAGCAAGGTGAGCCGCACGCGCCGTCCTTCCGCCAGCAGCGCCCCCGCCTCGGCGGAGATGCCGAGCGCCGGGATGCCCTGCCCGCCCGCGCGCCCGGACGATCCCGAGACCGGCCCGACACCCGCCTCCGGCTGCACGATCAGGAAGGCTGCCGCCCCCGCTTCCTGCGCGGCTGCCAGCTTCACCCGCCGATGAATCGTCTGCGCCGAGAACGGATATTCATGCCGCGCGAGCACCGCGCGCCCCGCCGCCCCCGAGAAATCGCCGGGCGCTCCGCGCCCGCAATCCAGCGTGTCGAGCAGCAGCCCATCGACCGGCGTGCCGGCCGCGCCGAGCAGCGGCGTGCAGTCCAGCTCGCGCCCCGTCGCCACATCCGTCAGCCGCGCCTCATGGCAGCGCCAGCCGGCATAGGGCACGGGTTCCTTCCAGACCGTGCCGAACGCCGACAGCCGCTCCTCCATCAGCGCGAAGCCGCGCTCCGCGCTCGGCGTGCCCTGCAACCGTCCGCCAGTGTCGCAGATCGCTGCGAAATCCGCGGCGAGCGCGTCGTCGGCCGCGATGCGGCCGAGGAAATCCGCGAGCGTCACTGCGCGGTGATGCCCCGCGACCGCGCGATCTCGCCATAGCGCGCGACATCCTCGCGGATGCGCTGGCCGAAGGCCTCCGGCCCGTCGCTGCGTGGGATCACGGCGAGCGCATCGAGCCGCTCCGCCATCCCCGGTGCGGCCAGCACGGCCGGCATGGCGGCCGCGATCTTCTGCACGACGGCATCGGGCGTCCGTGCCGGCGCCAGCAGCCCCCACCAGTGCTCCGCCACAAGGTCGATGCCCTGCTCGCGGAAGGTCGGGATGTTGGGATGGCTGCGCATCCGCTCCGCCGCCATCACGCCAAGCCCGGTGATCTGCCCCGAGGAAAGCTGCGGCGCCGCCGACGCCACGGTGACGAAGACCGTGTTGAGATTGCCCGCCGCGAGATCCTGGATCGCCGGCCCGCCGCCGCGATAGGGCACATGGGTGATCTGCGTGCCGGTGGCGGCCTGGAACAGCTCGCCCATCATGTGGGACGCGGCACCGACGCCGCCGGAACCGAAGGTGTAATGCCCCGGCCGCGCCTTCGCGAGGGCGGCGAATTCCGCTGCGTTGCGCGCCGGCAAGGACGGATGGCCGAAGATCAGCAGCGGCGCTGCCCCGACCATCACGACCGGGATCAGGTCCTTCTCGACGTCATAGGGCATGCGCGCCTGCAGCGCCGGCACGATGGCGTAGGGCAGGTCGGCGAGCAGCAGCGTGTACCCATCCGCCGGCGACCGCGCGACGAACTCCGTGCCGAGCATCGACCCCGCGCCCGAGCGGTTCTCGACGATCACCGACTGCCCCAGCGCCGCGCCGAGGCCCGGCTGGATCAGCCGGGCCAGCACGTCGGACGACCCGCCCGGCGCGAAGGGAACGATCAGCCGGATCGGCCGGTTGGGCCAATCCGCCTGCGCGAGCGCCGGCGCGGCCATCGCCGCCCCGGCCGCCCCGAGCAGGCTTCGTCGCGTCAGCCGCGCGGGCGCAGCCCGCACCATTCGCTGATGAAGGTCGCGATCGTTCTTGTGCATGTCCGGAGATCCTCGATCGAAGTGCGTTCGTCGAAGCCGTGCGCCACTTCCCCCTTGGGACCGTAGCAGAGACCGGGAAATCCGAAATAGAGTCCGTAATAACGTGCGTCGTTCACCGCCGTGGTGCGCCGCTCCGGCATCTGCCCGCCATGCACCGC
The DNA here is from genome assembly GCF_018129025.1 of Neoroseomonas terrae. Lineage (GTDB taxonomy): Bacteria > Pseudomonadota > Alphaproteobacteria > Acetobacterales > Acetobacteraceae > Neoroseomonas > Neoroseomonas terrae. The sequence goes on from NZ_JAAEDI010000013.1 coordinate 31,785, forward strand.
AGCATGCGAAGCCGCCAACACCTTCTCCGCCTCGCTACCCGGTTCGAGCACATAGGGGTCGGTCTGGAAGCCGGTCCAGACGATCTCGGGCGGGTTGTTGGCCATGAAGCTGTCGCCCTTCGCCGCGGCCTTCACGCAGGCCTCGACGCGCGCCATCGCTTCTTCCGGCGTCATGCCGGGGATGAGGCCAATGCGGCAATCGACCTCGCACCAGGCCGGCGTCGAGGATGCCCAGTCACCGCCGCGAATGATGCCCGGGTTGAATTTGATCGGGTCCCTAATGTCCTTGTACCAGGGGTTGGACTTCGCTTCCTCGTTCAGCACCTTGGTGTGGGCATACAGCGCGTTGATCAGCGCATAGGCCGACATGATCGCATTGGTGCCGTCCTGCGCGACCGCCACATGCACGGGCACGCCACGCACGCGCAGGCGGAACCAGATGGTGCCGGTCTGGGTGCGGGTGATGGTGTGGCCCGTGGGCTCCGGCACCAGCGCGGCCTCCGCGCGATACCCGCGCAGCAGCGCGGCGAGCGCGCCATTGCCCGTGCTTTCCTCCTCCGTCACCGTCTGGACATAGACGTCGGCGGCAGGTTCGAAGCCGGCGGCGCGGATCGCATCCATCGCATAGACCATGCAGGACACGCCGGACTTCATGTCGTGCGCACCGCGGCCATACATCCAGCCGTCGCGGATCGTCGCTGAGTAGGGCGGGTAGGTCCACATCTCATGCGGACCTTCCGGCACCACGTCGATATGGCCCTGCAGGATCAGGCTGCGGCCGGTCGGGTTCTTCGGGCGATGCGAGGCCACCACCTGGATCGACCCCGCCGGATCGACGCCGACCATCGGCGCGAGCTTCGGGTGGTCCGGCACATCGGCAATGGAAAAACGATCGACCGCATAGCCACGCTCGGCCATCTGCCGCGCGAACCAATCCTGCAGCGGCGCCTCCCGCCCGCGCAGCGAGGGAAAGCGCACGAGCTCCTGGAGGAACTCCACCTGTTGGCCGAAGCGCTCGTCGATGGCTGCGGCAATGCGGGTCTGGGCGTCGGCATCAGGCATGGGCGAAGCAGTCCTTGTGCAATGGCAGGCACGCGATCGGTGCGGCGGGGATCATAGACGCCGCATGGCAGCCGCCCAGCCCATCCGAACTCCAACGCCCATTCACGCCGCGAGTTCGACCGACGCCTCCAGCCCCAGCACCGCTCCCAGCGCCTCAACGCGCCGCAGCACGCTTTCTCCCGCGAAGACGCCGCTGCCCTCGACCAGCCGCAGCACCAGCCGCCCGCCCTCGCGCTCCAGCCCCGTCCCCGCCAGCAGTTCCGGCGTGCCGCCCGACAGCGTGTAGGCAAGGCGCAGCGCCGCCCCGAGGCTTTCCGCCCGCCGCACCGCCGGCACGTCCAGCAACACCCGCGCCGCCTGGAGGAAGCCGGCATCGGGCGGCGCCTCGTATCGGAGCGCCACGGCGAGCGCGAGGAACGCGCGCGCGTGGTGGTCCAGCCCCACGCCCGGCTGCCGCAGGACGCGGAAATACGCATGCTCGGCGCGGTAATCCGGATGATCGTGGCTGCCGATGTCGCTCACCCAGCAGGCGGCGGCGCGCAGCGCGGCGTCACCCGCGCTCTCGCGCTCGAACAGCCCGGCGGTCCACTGCGCCAGCGCCGGCGGCAGGCGCGGATCGCGGCCGAAGCGGTCGGACAGGTCGCGCGCCGCGGCGAGCAATGGGTCCCGCCGCCGCTCATCGCCGCCGATCTGCCGCGCGTACCACCCCTCGCGCAGGCCGTTCGCGCTGAACACCACGCGCCGCGCGCCGGAAGCGCGCAGCAGCCGGCGCATCACCATGGCTGCCCAGGGCAGGTCCTGGACGCGCTTGGTGGGCGCGCCGGGCATGCGTTCCAGCGTGCGGCGCGTCGCCGCCATCGCGACGCCGGCGAGGTCCCGCGCCTCCTCCCGCGACAGCACGTAGTGATGGACGATCGACAACGGATAGGCGGTCTGCGCGATGTGCATCCGCGCCAGCGCGCGCCACGCGCCGCCGACCAGGTACAGGTCGCGGCCCGTCGCCTCCGCCAGCCAGGGCACGCGGTCGAACTCCTCCGTCGCCATCGCCCTGCCGCGCGCAATCTCGCCGCCCGCGCGTTCCGCCAGCCGGATGGCGCCGAGCGGCAGGCTCACCGCCCGCCCCGACCTTCCATGCGCCAGCTCCACCAGTTCGAGGGACCCGCCACCGATATCACCCAGCAGCCCGTCCGCATCCGGGAAGCCCAGCAGCACGCCGTCGGCCGACAGGAGCCCTTCCTCCTGGCCCGTCAGCACGCGGATCGTGAAGCCGGGCACCCGCTCGCGCAGCGCCGCCACGAAAGCCGGTCCGTTCGTCGCGTCGCGCACCGCGGCGGTCGCCAGCACCTCGACCGGGTCGGCGCCCATCGCGCGTGCCACGGTGTGGTATCGCACCATGACGGTCACGGCCTGCTCGACCGCTTCCTCGTTCAGCATGCCGGTCGTCACCAGCCCGCGGCCGAGGCCGAGCACCGCCTTCTCGTTGAAGATGGTCAGCGGATTGCGGTGGCGTCCCTCGAAGACGACCAGGCGCACCGAATTGGAACCGAGATCGACCACGGCCGAACGCGGCAATCGTCGCCCGTCCTCCGTCCAGGCGGGGCCCTCTCGCATCGCAGTGTCCACTGGTTCAGTCCTGCATCACGCGGTCCTGCCGCGGGCGGCGCGGTGCGCTTTTCAGCGCGCTGCCGCGGCCCGACAGGGACGGGTTGGTCATGAAGTAGTCATGCGCGGAGACCGGCTTCTCGCCGGGCTTCAGCCGCCGCCAGTCACCGTCCGGGCCAAGCTGCCAGGACTGCATCGTGTCCTTCAGGTTCACCACCATGATCTGGTCGAGAACCTGGGCATGTACGGTCGGGTTCTCGACCGGCACCATGGTCTCGACGCGCCAGTCCATGTTGCGCGCCATCCAGTCCGCGCTGCTGATAAACACCTTGGCGCGGCGCGACGGCAGCCGGTGCCCGTTGCCGAAGACGGCGATGCGCGAATGCTCGAGGAAGCGCCCGACGATCGACTTCACCCGGATGTTCTCGCTCATTCCCTTCACGCCCGGGCGCAGGCAGCAGATGCCGCGCACCACGGCATCGACCTTCACCCCGGCGCGGGACGCGGCGTAGAGCGCATCGATCAGCGTCTCGTCCACCATCGAGTTCATCTTGATCCAGATGGCGGCCGGCTTGCCTTCCTTCGCGAAGGCGATCTCCTGCTCGATCAGCGCAAGCAGCGTCGGGCGGATCGTCAGCGGCGCGAAGGCCAGCTTCTCCATGCTCTCCGGCCGCGCATAGCCGGTCATGAAGTTGAACAGCTTCGCGGCATCCCGCGTCAGCGCCGGATCGGCGGTGAAGTACGAAAGGTCGGTGTAGATGCGCGCCGTGACCGGATGATAGTTGCCCGTGCCGAAATGCGCGTAGGAGCGAAGTTGCGTTCCCTCCCGCCGCACCACCAGCGACACCTTTGCGTGCGTCTTCAGCTCGACGAAGCCGAACACCACCTGCACGCCCGCGGCTTCCAGCTCACGCGACAGCGCGATGTTGCGTTCCTCGTCGAAGCGCGCCTTCAGTTCGACGATGCCGGTGACGGATTTGCCGGCCTCCGCCGCCTCGATCAGCGCCTTGGCGATCGGGCTGTCGCGCGTGGTGCGGTACAGCGTCTGCTTGATGGCGACGACATTCGGGTCCCGCGCCGCCTGGCGCAGGAACTGCACCACCACGTCGAAGGATTCGTAAGGGTGGTGGACGACGATGTCCTTGGCCTTGATCGCCGCGAAGCAGTCGCCGCCGAAATCCAGGATGCGTTCCGGGAAGCGCGGCGTGAAGGGCGTGAACAGCAGGTCCGGCCGGTCGTCCACGATCAGCTGCGTGAGGTCCGACAACCCCAGCAGCCCTTCGACCGTGAATAGCTCGGACCGCGGCGCCTCCATCTCCTCGGCGACAAAATCGACCATGTCGCGCGGCGTCGCCGACGTCACCGACAGGCGGATCGGCCGGCCGCGCCGCCGGCGCTTCAGCGCGGTCTCATAAGACCGCACAAGATCCTCGGCCTCTTCCTCGAACTCCACGTCAGTGTCGCGGATCAGGCGGAACAGCCCCGTCTCCGCCGGGATGAAGCCGGGGAACAGCCGGCCGAGGAACAGGACGATCAGATCCTCGAGCTGGAGGAAGCGGATCATCCCCTCCCCCTCGCGGGCCGGCAGCCGAATGAAGCGCGGCACCTGCGGCGGCAGCGGCAGCAGGGCACGCATCGTCCCGCCATCCTCCTCCCGCACCAGCTTCAGCACCATGCACAGCGACAGGTTCGCGATGAACGGAAACGGGTGCGCCGGATCGACCGCGAGCGGCGTCAGGACCGGAAACACCCGCTCCATGAACCAGACATCGAGCCAGTCGCGATCCCCGCCATCCAGTTCCTGCGGTTCCACCACCGCCACGCCCGCGGCACGCAGCAGGCCCCGCAGTTCCAACCAGGCCTGCTGCTGCCCGCCGATCAGCTGCTGCGCACGCTCATGGATCGCGGCGAGTTGCTGTGCCGGCGTCTTGCCATCCGGCGAGACCTTGGGAATGCCCGCGCGCTCCTGCCCCACCAGCCCGGCGACGCGCACCGAGTAGAACTCATCGAGGTTGGAGGCGGAGATCGCGACGAAGCGCAGCCGTTCCAGCAGCGGATGGCGCGGATTGGCCGCTTCCTCCAACACACGCTGGTTGAAGGCGAGCCACGACAGCTCCCGGTTCGCGAAGCGGGCCGGGCTGGCGAGCAACGCCTCGGCCTGTGCCTCGGCGCCGGGGGCGGCAACGTCGTTCATGGGGTCCGGGATGCCGTCGTCATCCACACAGACTACAGCAGGGCCGGCACCTGCGGCGAGGGCGGGCTGTGCAACGTCTCCGAAGCGTCATCGTCCGCCCCCTCGCCAAACCCGTCCCAGCCTGCCAGGGCGGCGCGGGCCAGGGCACGGGTCACCGGCGCACGCGCCACGAGCGCCGCGCGATCGAGCCGCGCCGCCGCCTCCGCCAGCGCCGACGCCTCCCGCGACAGACGGGCGACCAGCCAGGCCTGTACCTCGGGCGCGACGCGCAACTGCCGATCGGCGAAATGCTTGGCGAGCAGCGCGCCCAGCAGCGCATCCCCCGGCCGGCCGATGCCGATCGCCGTCGTCGCGCGCAGCCGGCTCGCGAGATCAGGCAGCGCGACCGGCCAGCGCGCCGGCGCCTCCCGGCCGATCAGCAGCAGCCGCTCGCCGCGCTCGGCGCAGAGGTTGATCAGATGCAGCAGCGCGCGTTCCTCCGCGACCGCGTCGGCATCGTCCAGCACCGTTCCGCCGGCCGCCGGGTCCGGCAGGCCGCGCAGGGTCGGTCCTTCGATCAGCCGCCAGCCCATCGCCCGGGCGAGATGCGACTTGCCGACGCCGGCCGGACCGAACACCGCGAGCCGGCCACCCGGCCAGCGATCGGGCTGGTCGATCCAGGCGAGGGCCTCGGCGTTCGAGGCGTCCTCCAGATAATCCGCGCGGTCCGAGGAGACGGGGAGCGGGAGAGGGAGCGTCAGTTGGCGAGGGGCCGAGGGGGTCATGCGGCCAGGAGCCGGGTCGGGACCGAGAGGGGCCCTGCCCCTCTCGGGCTCACCCCGCCAAAGGCCGAAGGGCCTTTGGAAACCTCGATCTGGAGCCAGGCGCAGCGGTTCGGCGGAATGGCAGCACGGGTTCCATCCGACAGCCGGAACAGCGGCCCGTCCGCCGGGCACTGGGCTATCCCGCCCGCCCCGGACAGCCGGCTTGCCCAGGTCGGAGAGCAGCAAGGCGCCCTTCGCGCGAAGGTTGGATCAGAGAGGGGCGCCGCCCCTCTCCGAACCTCACCCCGCCAGGCCATGAATGGCCTGGACCGCCGTGACTTGGCGCCGGGCACGAAGCCCAATTCTCCTGACCTCACGACTCTTCCGGGCACGGAATCGTATGACGGCGATGTTCCGATCATGCGCGCACCGCGCCAGGTTGAGGTTTGCAAAGGCCCTTCGGCCTTTGCCGGGGTAGGGTTCGGGAAGGGGCAGAGCCCCTTCCTGATCCACCCGCCCCGGCCAATCCTCGCGTATATGCGGCAAGCCCCTTCTCCGAGACGCCACGCGCCCAGAAACCTGCCCCAGCTCACGACCCCGTCCGCGGCGGATCGAGATAAAGCGGCGATTCCAGATACCGCCGCAGCCAGTAACGCGCGACCACGCCCAGCGCCGCCGCCATCGGCACCGCCAGCAGCACGCCGAGGAAGCCGAAGGCCACGCCGCCCGCGAACAGCGCGAAGATCACCCACACTGCATGCAGTTCAACCCGGTCTCCGAGCAGATACGGGTAGATGACGTAGCCCTCGACCGTCTGGCCGACGACGAAGATGCCGACGATGACCAGCACCTCGTTCCAGGTGCCGAACTGACCCATCGCCAGCAGCACCGCAGCCACGAAGCCTGTCAGCGACCCGACATAGGGGATGAAGGTCAGCACGCCGGCCATCAGCCCGACGGTCAGGCCAAGCTCCAGCCCCGCGATCTGCAGCGCGATCGCATAGAAGATGCCGAGCGCCGCACAGCAAATCAGCTGCCCGCGCAGCCAGGCGGACATCACGCGGTCCGCGTCGCGCGCCAGTTGCCGCAGCACCGCCGCGTTGCGCCGTGGCAGCCAGGATTCGAGCCGCGCCAGCATCCCCTGCCAATCGCGGAGCAGGTAGAAGGCGACGACTGGCACGACGACCACCAGCGTGAAGACCTGGAAAAGCGCGAGGCCACCGCCGATGATCCGCGTCGTCGCCGTGCCGAGCCAGGCCAGCATGCTGCCCGCCTGGTTGATCGCGAGGTCGCGCAGCTGCTGGTCCACCATCTCCGGGCCGAGCGCTTCCTCCAGCCGCTCGAGCCCGTCGCGCAGCAGCGCGCCGACGCTGGCGATGTAGGCCGGCAGGCGCTGCACCAGGATGCCGATCTGGGCCAGGATCATCGGATAGAACAGCAGCGCCGCGATCAGCGTCGCCGCCATCAGCACGAAGATCAGCAGGAAGGCGGCGAACGAGCGCCGCACGCCGAGCCGCGACAGCCGCGTCGCCACCGGGTCGAGGAAGTAGGCGATCACCGCGGCCAGCACGAAGGGCGTCAAGATGCCCTGGAACATCCAGAGGCAGAACAGCAGCGTGCCGGCGAAGCCGACCACGAGCGCGATGCGCTGGCGACGCGTCGCGGTGCGCGGCGCGGCCGGCGGGGGGAAGCGCGCGGGCGGGCCGGACCGCGCGGCAGGCTCCGGCAGGGTCGGGGAACGCGTCATCTCGGTCGGGACCCGCCCTCCCCCGTCAGCCGCGCGGCCTGCAGCACATAGGCGACGCCGGAGGCGAAGGTGGTGCCGGCGACGAGCCAGACCATCGCATCCAGCAGGCCGGGCGCCGACAGCCCGAACCCCGCCAGCAGCAGGGCCAGCGCCGCCAGCGCGATCTGCGCCGCCGTATTCGCCTTCGAGATCATCAGCGGCTTGATATGCGCCGGGACGCCCAGCACCCACAGCAGCATGACCCCGCCGACAATCAGCAGGTCGCGGAACACCACCAGGATGGCGAGCCAGTCCGGCAGCACGTTGATCGCCGCGAGCGTGACATAGACCGACACCAGCAGCGCCTTGTCCGCCACCGGGTCGAGCAGCGCGCCGAGCCGGGACCGCGCATTGCGCACCCGCGCCAGCCAGCCATCGACGGCGTCCGACAGGCCGGCGCCGACGAAGACGATGAAGGCGATGTCCAGACGGTGGTGCAGCATCAGCCAGACCGCGGCGGGCACGGCGCAGAGCCGCCCGAAGGTGATGAGGTTGGGCAGGGTGAACAGCCCGGCCTCGACATCGGCCGGGGCCGGGTCTGCCGGCCGGCGAACCCTGTCAGGATCGCCCGCCAAGGCCCACGCGCCAGGCGTCGCCGGGCGCCCCGGAGCCCGGGGCCATGGCGATGCCCTGGGTGGCGAGGTCCTGCGCCGCCACCTGCGGCGGCGCGCGCAGGCCGAGCCGCAGCCGCGCGCGGTCGGTCGAGATGGCCAGGATGTCGATCCGCGTCGTCTGGCCCGCCAGCCGACGCCGCAGTTCCAGCCATTCGTTGAGCGAGCCGTACAGCGCCACGACCTCGACCGTGGCCACCGCCGGCCCCTGCGGCCGCGCCGGCGCGGCCGTGCCGTCGCTCGGGGTCGTCCCGCTGCCGCCATCCCCGGCGCTGGCCGTGCCGAGATAGCCGCGCGCGCGCCCGGGGTTGAAGTTGACGGTGATGCGCCCCGTGTAGCGGGTCGGGCTGGTGCGCTCCTCCTCGATGACGATGGAGCTGACCATCCCCTCGATCTGCGAATCGGAGAGCTGCCGCGTGACGCCGGCAGCCGATGCGATGCGATCCCAGGCCGCGCGGCGGCCGGCGGCGAGCGCCCGCTCGCGCGCAATGACGCCGTTCTCCGCGGTCGCCTCGGCGGGCACGCCGCGCTGGGTGAAGCTGACCGCGGCGGGTGCGGCAGCCTCATCCTGCGCGCGCGGCGCGGATAGCGGCGCCAGCATCAGCAGCAGGGCGGTTGCGATCATCGCCGCCCCATGGTTCTTTCCGCGCGCCCGCACGGAGCAGGACCTGACCGGCATCGCGCCCCCCTCTGTCCGGCCCCGGCGGCCGGCGTTACGCGCCGCGTCGCGCGGCACTTCCACACGAGCCTTACCCGATCGGAGGCCGCCCTGACCAGTTCCCCGTCTTCCCCCCTCACCTACCGTTCGGCGGGCGTCGACATCGAAGCCGGCGACGCGCTGGTCGATGCCATCAAGCCATTGGCGAAGGCGACCGACCGGCCGGGCACCATGGGGGGCCTCGGCGGCTTCGGCGCGCTGTTCGACCTGAAGGCCGCCGGCTTCACCGATCCGGTGCTGGTGTCCTCGACCGACGGCGTCGGCACCAAGCTGCGCGTCGCGATCGATGCCAAGCTCCATGCGACGGTCGGCATCGACCTCGTCGCGATGTGCGTGAACGACCTGGTCGTGCAGGGCGCCGAGCCGCTGTTCTTCCTCGACTACTTCGCGACGGGCGCACTCGACGTCGCCTCGGCGAAGCAGGTGGTCGCCGGCATCGCCGAGGGCTGCCGCCTTGCCGGCTGCGCCCTGGTCGGCGGCGAGACGGCCGAGATGCCCGGCATGTATGCCAAGGGCGACTACGACCTCGCCGGCTTCTCCGTGGGTGCCGCCGAACGCGGCGCGCTGCTGCCGAAGGGCGATGTCGGCCCCAGTGACGTGGTGCTCGGGCTGCTGGCGTCCGGCGTGCATTCCAACGGTTTCTCCCTGGTGCGGCGCGTTCTCGAACGCGGCAATGCGGGGCTCGGTTCCCCCGCCCCCTTCGCGGCGGGGAAAACGCTGGGCGAGGCGCTGCTGGAACCGACGCGGATCTACGTGAAGCCGCTGCTCGCCGCGCATCGCGCGGGGCTGGTGAAGGCCGCCGCGCACATCACCGGCGGCGGCCTGCCAGGCAACCTGCCCCGCGTGCTGCCGGAAGGCATCGTGGCGGTGCTGGATGGCCGCGCCTGGGAGCCGGCCCCGGTGTTCGGCTGGCTGGCGCGCACCGGCGGCGTCGCGGCGGAGGAGATGCTGCGGGTCTTCAACTGCGGCATCGGCATGGCCGTCGTGGTCAGGGCCGAGGATGCCGACGCCGCGACCGCTCTGCTGACGGAGCATGGCGAGACCGTCCGCCGTATCGGCGTGATCGAGGCCGGTTCGGGCCCGGCCAGCGTCCGCATCGATGGCCTCGCCGCCGGCTGGCCGGGATGAAGCGTCGCCGCGTCGCGGCGCTGATCTCCGGCCGCGGATCCAACATGGCCGCCCTGCTGGCGGCGGCCGAATCGCCCGACTACCCGGCCGAGATCGCGCTCGTGCTGTCCAACCGTGCCGATGCCGCCGGCCTTGCCCATGCGGCGACGCGCGGCGTGCCGACCGCCGTCGTGGACAGCCGCGGCTTCCGGGGCGACCGCGCTGGATTCGAGGCAGCGATGGAGGCCGAGTTCGGCCGCCATGGCATCGAGCTCATCGCGCTCGCCGGCTTCATGCGGGTGCTGACTGAAGGCTTCGTGACGCGCTGGGACGGGCGCATGGTCAACGTCCATCCCTCCCTGCTGCCATGCTTCCCGGGCCTCGATACCCATGCCCGCGCCCTGGCTGCCGGAGTGCGGCTGCATGGATGCACGGTGCATCTGGTGACGGCAGGCGTGGATGAAGGCCCGATCCTCGCCCAGGCCGCCGTGCCGGTGCTGCCCGACGACACCGAGGCGACCCTTGCCGCGCGCGTCCTGATCGAGGAACACCGGCTCTACCCCGCCGCCCTTGCCTGGGTCGCGGCCGGGTTGGTGCGGGTGGAGGACGGGCGGGCGGTGCTGTCTGGCGTCGATGCGGCCTCGGGCTGCCTCGCGAACCCCTTGCCCTCGGCGCCCGTGCTTTCTAAACGCTGAGCGGACAGAAGCGTTGAGGGCGTGACGTGGCCGAACAGAAGACCAACTATGAGTTCGTCGAGGTGAAGGCCGGCGACATCCTGGCCGAGCGGCAGGCGGAATGGCTTGGCTTCACGTCGTTCCTCACCTGGTCGACCGGCGCAACGGTCGTCATCCTCCTGCTGCTGCTGATCTTCCTCGTCTGATCGTTAGCCGCCGGTGATCTTCCGCGCCCCGGGCGCCGGCGCCGCTTTCACCCTGCACAGACGTTCGGGCGATAGCTGACGTTCCGGGCGCGCTCGCCGCCCGATGCATGGCGTCAAACCGGGGGGCTGAACGTCAGGGCCGCCGATCTCACATCGGTCCTTGTCCCGGCCGACCGAGCAGCCAACCCTGCAGCGCATCGCAGCCGCTCTCGCGCAGGATGCGCAACTGTTCCGCGGTCTCGACCGCCTCCGCCACGGCAGTGGCGCCCAGCGCATGCACCATCTCCACAACCGCGCCGACCGCGGCGCGGGCCCGATCCGTTCCCGGCCCGGGCGGATCCACCGCGCCGGTCAGCTGCCGGTCGAGCTTCACGGTGCTGAAAGGGATATCCCGCAACACACGGGCCGGGCCCAGCGCACCGCCGAAATCGTCCAGCGCAACGGCGATTCCGCATCCGCGCAACGCCGCGGCCAGGTCACGCGCGGCCCCGATATCCTGGATCAAGGCCACTTCGGGAAGTTCGATGGACAACGCGCGCGGATCGATGCCGGTGGTCTCCAGCGCCGCGCGGATCATCGGCGCCGCATGGCCCGCCAGGATGCCCGGCGCCGAGACGTTCACGGCCAGGTAGGGCGCGCCCGGCCGCCAGCCGGCCCGCAGGCGGAAGGCCGAAACCAGCACCCAGGCCTCGAGCGCCACCTCACGCCCGGCGGCGGCCGCCGCCGCCAGGACCTCGGCGGCGCCGATCGGTCCCCGTTCCGGATGGTCCCAGCGCAACAGCGCTTCATAACCGACGATGAGGAGGTTCGACGCCGCGCAGATCGGCTGCAGGTCCAGCCGCAGCCCCGCGCCGCCACGCGCCAGCGTCTCGGCAAGTTCCTCGCCGAGCAGGAGGGATGAGGCGCCACCCGCCTCCTGCGCCGCCATGCCGTCCATCGACCTGTCCGTTCCTTAATCGGGCGGATATCAGGCGCGGTGGACCGTTAACGTGCCGTTGGCGTGACGGGGAGGAAATGCGCGTCACGGCGCCGAAGGTGCCGATGGGGCACACGGAGGGGCTCTGCCCCTCCGAACCACCCCGCCAGGGGGTTGGACCCCTGGACCGCAATCTGTTGGTGCCGGGCGTGCCGGGCGAGCGGCCTTCGCGCGCAAAAGCGCGCCTAGGCATCGTTCCCGACCCGGTCGCCCAACGCCAACGCGAGGTTTGCAAGGGCCCTTCGGCCTTTGCTGGGGTGGCTTGGAGGGGCAAGGCCCCTCCAACCCCGACAGCGGCCCACCAGGGACAAGCCCTCAGGCCGCAATGTCGATCAGCCGACGATCTCGGAGCCGGCGAAGAAATACGCGATCTCGGTCGCCGCATTCTCGGGGCTGTCGGAACCGTGCACCGAATTCGCCTCGATGCTCTCGGCGAACAGCTTGCGGATGGTGCCCTCGGCGGCATTGGCCGGGTTGGTCGCGCCCATCAGCTCGCGATTCTTCGCCACCGCGTTGTCGCCTTCCAGCACCTGCACCACCACGGGGCCGGACACCATGAAGGAGACGAGGTCCTTGAAGAAGGGACGCTCGTGATGCACGCCATAGAAGGTCTCGGCCTGGGCCTGGGACATCTGGATGCGCTTCTGCGCGACGATGCGCAGGCCGTTCTTCTCGAACACGGCGTTGATGGCGCCGGTCAGGTTGCGGCGGGTCGCGTCGGGCTTGATGATCGAGAAGGTACGTTCGGTGGCCATGGGGCTGTCCTCGGGGTTCTTTGCGGATCGCGGGGGCGCATAGACGCCGCGCGCCGGGACCGCAAGCCCGCGCCGGTGACGCGGCAGGTGCCAATCCCGACGCGGCGTTCTACAACCCGGCCCCCATGACCGTCCTTTCCATCCGCGACCTGACCATCCGCATCGCCGGCCGGCCGCTGCTGGATGGTGCGAACCTCCAGATCGACGACGGCCGCAAGGTCGGCCTCGTCGGGCGCAACGGCGCCGGCAAATCCACGCTGCTGCGCGCCATCACCCGCGATCTCCAGCCCGACGGCGGCGACATCCGCCTCGCCGCCCGCGCCCGCATGGCCCATGTGGCGCAGGAAGCGCCGGGCGGCGACGAATGCCTGCTGGACGTGGTGCTCGCCGCCGACACCGAGCGCAGCGCCTTGCTTGCCGAAGCCGAGACCGCCGCCGACCCCGCGCGCCTCGCCGAGATCCATGAACGCCTGATCGCGATCCGCGCCGACAGCGCGCCGGCACGGGCGGGCGCGGTCCTGTCGGGCCTGGGCTTCGATGCCGCGGCGCAGGCGCGGCCCTCGCGCGAATTCTCGGGTGGCTGGCGCATGCGCGTGGCGCTGGCCCGCGCGCTGTTCCTCGAACCGGAACTGCTGCTGCTCGACGAGCCGACGAACCATCTCGATCTCGAAGCCACCATGTGGCTCGAATCCTGGCTGCAGCGCTTCGCCGGCGCGGCGATCGTCGTCAGCCACGACCGCGGGCTGCTGGAACGCTGCGTCGATTCCATCGCGCATCTCGATCAGCGGAAGATCACGCTCTACCAGGGCAATTTCGCGACCTTCGTGCGCATGCGCGCCGAACGCGCCGCGCAGCAGGCGGCCGCCAACGAACGCATCGCCGCTGAGCGCGCCCACATCCAGTCCTTCATCGACCGCTTCCGGTACAAGGCGTCGAAGGCGCGGCAGGCACAGTCGCGCATCAAGGCGCTGGAACGCATGCCGGCGATCGAGGCCGTGGTGGAAGACCACCCCGTCCGCTTCGCCTTCCCCGCCCCCGAGGAACTCGCCCCGCCAATCCTCTCGCTGAATGGCTGCTCCGTCGGCTATGGCGGCCCGCCCATCCTGCGCAACCTGACACTCCGACTGGACCAGGACGACCGGATCGCGCTGCTCGGCGCCAATGGCAACGGCAAATCCACGCTGGCGAAGCTCCTCGCCGGCCGGCTGACGGCCGAGGGCGGCACGCAGTTCCGCAACCAGCGCCTGCGCGTCGGCTACTTCGCCCAGCATCAGGCGGAAGAACTCGATCTCAACGGCACGCCGCTCACGCATATGCAGGCGGCGCTGCCGAAGGCGACAGAGACGCAGTGCCGCTCCCAGCTCGCGCGCTTTGGCCTCGATGCCGACCGCGCGGACAACCGCATCACTGCGCTGTCGGGCGGCGAGAAGGCGCGGCTGCTGCTGGCGCTGACCACGCGCGACGCGCCGCAGCTGCTGATCCTCGACGAACCGACCAACCATCTCGACATCGATGCGCGCGAGGCGCTGGTGAAGGCGCTCGCCGACTACAATGGTGCCGTGGTGCTGATCACCCACGACCCGCATCTGGTGGAACTTGCCGCCGACCGGCTGTGGCTCGTCGCGGATGGCAGCGTCACGGCATTCGACGGCGACCTCGACGACTACCGCGCATTGCTCGCCGAACGGGCGCGCGGCGGCCCCAGGACCGATGCCGCCGACACCCGCGCCGGAGCTCGCCGAGAACGCGCCGGCACCCGTGTCGCGACAGCCCCGCTCCGCGCCCGGCTCAAGGAGGTGGAAGCCGCGCTCGACAAGCTGTCGCGCGAGGATTCACTCATCGAGAAACGCCTGTCCGACCCTGCGACCTATTCCCGCTTTAAGCCCGAGGACATCACCTGGGCCAACACCCGCCGCGCCGCGATCGCGAAGGACGTCGCGACGCTGGAGGAGGAATGGCTCGATCTCTCGGCGCAACTCGACGCGGCGTAGGTGCCGTCAGGACGGCTTGCGCTTATCCTCCGCGCAGGCACGCACCTTTTCATCGTCCAGGGTGCGCCGCATGAAGGTCGGCCACAGCGCGCGGCCGGTCGGCGGTTCGGGTGCGACGTCCCGCTTGGTCGGGACGCGGGCGGCCTGGGTGGCCGCTCCGGGTGGTGCGATGCTTTCCATCTGGCCACTCCCTCAACAGCAGGCGCAACCTATGCCCCTGCCTCTCCGAAATACAACCCAAGGATGCGTGACATGCGTGCGTCACGGCTGGACCAGCGCCGCGCGATGCGCCAACACGCTGCGGTGAACGGCGCGCTTGCGCCAACGGGAGAGAGATCCGTCATGATCCGCCGCCGCGCGATGCTCGCCGCACCGCTGATCGCCCTGCCCGCCACCGCGCGCGCCCAGGCCTGGCCGTCGCGCCCCGTCCGCATCGTGCTCGCCTACCCGCCGGGCGGCTCGACGGACGTGCTCGCTCGCACCCTCGCCGCCGCATTGCAGGATGCGATGCCCGGCAGCGCCTTCGTCGTCGACAACCGCCCCGGTGGCGCCGCGGTGGTCGGCACCCAGGCAGTCGCGACCGCCGCGCCGGACGGCTACACGCTGTCGCTCGGCAACAACCAGACGCACGCGGCCAACGCCGCCATGCTGCCCTCCCTGCCCTACGACCCGATCGCGGATTTCGCGCCGATCGCGCGGCTCGCCGCGGTGCACCACGCGATCGTCGTGCCGGCCAATGGCGCGCGGACGCTCGCAGAACTCGCCGCGAAGGGGAAGAACGGCGGGCGCGTCACCTACGCTTCCTCCGGCACCGGCTCGGCCAGCCACGTCATCGCCGAGACCTTCGCCCGCCGGGAGGGCATGAACGCCACCCACATCCCCTATCGCGGCGGTGCGCAGGCGACGACGGACACGGTGGCAGGCACGGTCGACTTCTTCGTCTCCACCTGGCCGCAGGTCGTGGCGCTGGTGAAGGACGGCCGGCTGCGGTCGCTGGGCATCGGCGCGCCAGCGCGCCTCGCGGAGACGCCCGACGTCCCGACCTTCGCCGAGCTGAACACCCCCGACCTGGCCGTCGATGCCTGGTTCGGCCTGTGGGCGCCGGCGCGCACCCCGCCCGAGATCATCCGCCGCCTGTCGGATGCGTCGCTCGCCATCCTCGCTCAGCCGGCGATGGTGGAACGGCTCAATGGCCAGGGCTTCGTCGCAGCCCCGATGCCGGCGGAACCCTTCGCCGCCTTCCAGCGGGAGGAACTGGCCCGCTGGCGGCGGCTGGTGGAGCTGACGGGCATCCGGCTGGAGGGCTGATAACAGCGGCCGACTGCGTCGACCGCCTCCGTCCGCATTTGCGGACCCTCAGACGCCGGGCGCAAACCTGCGGTTTGCGAGGCTTTCCCCGGACTACCGGCGGACCGCATCCGCGGCCTCGGCACGAGTCGAGGACTCGTGCCGCTGGTATGGGCCCCGCGCTTCAGCCCGCGGCCCGGATGGCAGTCCGTTCGCGACGGCGTGCCACGGTCAGGCGCGCCTGGGTGAGTGCAGGCCCATCCGTCACGCGCGGCATGCCGTCGTCTCGCCGAGGTGCGAAATCGGGGTGCAGCATCTGCACCACGCCGGCATTTTCGAAGGCATCGCGGTTGCCGAGGTCGATGTAGGATTCGGACGGCGCGCCATCGGCCAGCAGGATGTCGTGCTCGTCCAGTTCGACATGGAAGTAGGTGATGCGGCCCCTGGGCGGCAGGCTCAGGATCGCCTCCCCATCAACGAGCAGCTTCGCCGGGACCAGCGCGCCGTCGACCAGCAGCGCATGGTCGGGGGAAACACGCAGCGGCCGCCAGGGCGCGTTGTCGCCGAGCGCACCGGGCATGACCAGGACGGGTGCCGCCTTCTCAGGTTCCGGATGGGCGGCCAGATCGACCGTCCGCCGCCCGACCCAGCGCACCGGCTTGAACGGCGCCCCACGGCCCGACGCCGTGACGACCAGGTCGCCCGCACGCAGCGTCTCGATGGCGCGCTCGCCCTGCGGCGTCATGATCATCGTGCCCTCGGCGAAGCAGACGATCGTGCCGCCATACCCGCTGCCGAAGTAGATGTTGTAGCCGTCGGCCGTGATGTAGGTCCTGTTGTAGTGGTACGTCTGGCCGCCCACCGAGACGGTGCCGCTGGCATTCAGCAGCTTGTCCGGATCGAAATTGTCGATCAGCGCGACGTCGCGGCCGCTACCGCCATCCACGAACTTGATCTGCCCGTCGCGCGTGAAGCCGCTGAAGGTATCGTCGCCGGCGCCGCCCAGCAGGACCCGCGGGCCGCCATTGCCGGCATGCAGCCAGTCATTGCCGTCGCCACCGTCCAGCGTCTCGGCATAACCGGTGCCCGACCCGACCAGGCTGTCATGGCCGCCGCCGCCCAGCAGCAGGGCGTCGCCGCCGATCGCCACCAGCGTGTCGTTGCCCTCGCCGCCGTCCAGTGTCGCAGCGCCCCATCCCCCCGTCGTCAGCGAATCGTCGCCCGAGCCGCCGAAGAGATGATCCGTGCCGCCCCCGCCGATCAGCGTGTCGTTGCCACCGCCGCCGTGGAGATAGTCGTCGCCGCCACCACCGTCGATCCAGTTGGCCTCATCGCCGCCGTGGATGGTGTCGTTGCCCCAATTGCCGGCCCCGTTTGGCCAGACGGCATTGCCCCCTGTCAGCGTTGTACCCGCCATCGTCCGTTCCCTGCCGTAGATCCAACAGCAGAACGTCTCTCACAGTGGGACTGGTATTACAATATTGACGATTAACAGGCTATCGCGCTGATTTTACTAGTGAAAAACGGCAATTGTCTTTATTTTGCGTCGATAATCGCATTTAGGCACGCTTTTCCCACCCTGAACCTCCCTGCTGCCAGTAAGCCATGCGGTGCCCCGCCGCCTTTGCCGCCGACCATCGCCCACGCGCCGCCGCGACTGCGGCCTCATCGGCACCGTCGAACAGGTCCAGGACCCGGTCGTACTCGGCCAGCCGCGCGCTGACCGCGCCATCCACCAGGAACAGGAACCGCGCGTCGTTCCCCGGCGCCACGTCGGCCGTGCCGATCAGGATCGGTTGGAGCGCGTCGTTCTCCCCCCCCGCCAAGCCATGCGGCAGCCAGTCCGGGTCAGGTGCCACCCACAGCGCGGCATCCAGCGCCTTGGCCCGTTCCGCCTCCCCGCACAGCAGATAAGCGCGCCCGCCGCTGCCCAGCACCCGCCCCAGCAGCTTCGGCAGCGCCTGGTCGAGCCGCGTCCGCGTCAGGTGGTAGAAGCCGATATCGGTCACGGTTCTTCCTCGAAGCGCAGCGCCACCAGTCGGTCGAGCAGTCGCGCCCCGAAGCCTGTCGGCCCGGCCGGACCCAGCGCGTGTGCCGCCTCCGCCGTCTCCACCCCCGCGATGTCGAGATGCGCCCAGGCACGGTCGCCCGCGAATTCCCGCAGGAAGGCCGCAGCGTGGCAGGCATCCGGCAGCAGCCGCCCGCCAAAGGCGCCCGACCCCGCCGGCGCGCATTGCCTCAGATCCGCGACGTCGGAGGCCAGGTCCTCCCGGTGCCGCGCCCCGATCGGCATCGGCCACAGTGGCTCGCCCACCGCCTCCCCCGCCGCCGCCGCCGAGGCCAGGAGCGCCGCATCCGTCCCGAACAGCCCCGCCCGATGATGCCCCAGCGCCGTGACGATCGACCCGGTCAGCGTCGCGAGGTCGATCACCGCGCGCGGGCGGAAGGCGGTCACGGCATGATGGATCGCGTCGGCCAGCACCAGCCGGCCCTCCGCATCGGTGTCGATCACCTCCACCGTGCGCCGCGACGCGGTGCGGATCACATCTCCCGGCCGGTAGGACGCCGCGCCGACGGCGTTCTCGGCGATCGCCAGCACGGCGACCGCCGGGCTCGGCGATTTCCGCCGCGCCAGCGCCAGCATCGCCCCGGCGCAGGCGGCCGCTCCGGCCATGTCGGCGCGCATCGCCTCCATTCCCGCCGCCGCCTTGATCGAGATCCCGCCGGTATCGAACACGATCCCCTTCCCCACGAAGGCGACCGGGGCAACCGGCAGCACCCCGCGCCAGCGCAGCACGGCCAGCCGCGGCGGGAAGGCGCTGCCGCCGCCGACCGCCAGCAGCGCCCCGAAGCCATGCCGCTCCAGCCACTTCCGGCCGTGGATGGTGACCTCGACGCCTTCCGCCTCCAGCGCTTCCAGCCGATCGGCGAAACGTCGCGTGGTCAGGCGGTTCGCGGGCTCGACCGTCAGGTCCCGCGCCAGCAGGCAGCCCGCGACGCCGGGTGCGACGGCCGCGAAGGCCCTATGGACCGCGTCCGGATCCTCGGCATGGATGACCAGCCGCTTCAGATGCTGCGGCACGTCCCGGCTGCGCAGCGCATCGAACCGCCATGCCCCCAGCGCGATTCCGGCCGCCACCGATGCCGCGACGGTCGGGTCCAGCTGGTCCGCTGCCAGCGACAACTCCGCCACCGGCCCGGCCGCCAGCGCGGCCGCGGCACCGGCCGTCTCGGCCGCGAGCAATGTCGGCGCTGCACCGAGGCCGACGAGCATCCGGCGCGGCACGCCCGGCTGGTCCAAAACGGCGCCGACCGTGGCGGTGAAGCTCGCCGCAGCGATGGCAGGTGCCAAAGCCGGCGGCGGCTCCGCGCCGGCGATCAGGGGGATGATGCAGGGACGGTCCGCGGGCGGCGCCGTGCGGCGGAAATCGACGGTGATCATGCGCGGCGCCGCCCGGCACCCGGCTGGTTCTGTCGGAGAACGGAGGGGCTCTGCCCCTCCGAACCACCCCGCCAGGGGGTTGGACCCCCTGGACCGCAATCTGCTGGCGCCGGGCATGGCGGGCTTGCTGCGCGCACCGAGCGCGCTGCGGGCGCAGGCACCATGCGCACCCGCGTCGGCCGGCACCAGGTTGAGGTTTGCAAAGGCCCTTCGGCCTTTGCTGGGGTGGGTTGGAGGGGCAAAGCCCCTCCAGACGTACGGGGGTGGCTCGGACGACCCTTCAGCCCTTGGCAGGACAGGGTCCAGGGAGCGGCGATGCCCGTCCCCGTCTCTGCCTCACCTCCGCAATCCCGTCCGATCACAACGCCCAGCATGCCACGGCCCGCCCTGCCGAGCCGCTGGGCCCGGCGCCAGGTGATGGTTTCCAAAGGCCCTTCGGCCTTTGGCGGGGTGAGGTCCGGAGAGGGGCGGCGCCCCTCTCCGGCGTGTGCCATCACCCTTCGTAATGCTCCGCCACCATCCGATCCAGCAGCCGCACCCCATAGGCGGTCGCGCCCTTCGGTGCGGTCGGCGTGTCCTTCGTGGTCCAGGCCGTGCCGGCGATGTCGAGATGCGCCCAGGGCCGCCCCTGCACGAAGCGCTGGATGAACTGCGCCGCGGTGATCGACCCGCCCGGCCGGCCGCCGACATTCTTCATGTCGGCGATGTCGGACCGGATCTGCTTGTCATAGGCATCGCCGAGCGGCATGCGCCACGCCGCCTCGCCCACCATGCGCCCGGCGGCCTCGATGCGCTGGGCCAGCGTGTCGTCGTTGCTGAACAGCCCGGCATGCTCGTGGCCGAGCGCGATGATGATCGCACCTGTGAGCGTCGCCAGATCGACCATCAGTCGCGGGTCGTGCTTCTCGATGCAGTAGTGGATGACGTCGGCGAGGACGAGGCGCCCCTCGGCGTCGGTGTTGATCACCTCGACCGTCTGGCCGGAGGCGGTCGTCACCACGTCGCCCGGCCGCTGCGCGGTGCCGGAGGGCATGTTCTCGACCAGGCCCACGATGCCGACGACATCCGCCTTCGCCTTGCGGCCCGCGAGGGCGGCCATCAGCCCGATCACCGTGCCGGCGCCGGCCATGTCCCACTTCATGTCCTCCATGCCGCCGGCCGGCTTGATGGAGATGCCGCCGGTGTCGAAGGTCACGCCCTTGCCGATGAAGGCGACCGGCTTGCCTGCCTTCTTGCCCTTGGACGCGCCGTTCCACGTCATGACCACCATGCGCGGTTCCTCCGCGCTGCCCTGCGCGACGCCGAGCAGCGCGCCGAAGCCGAGCTTCTTCATATCCTTCGGACCGAGAATCTCGACCTCGACGCCGAGCTTCGTCAGCGCCTTGCAGCGTTCCGCGCATTCCACCGGCGTCAGCACGTTGGGCGGCTCGGAGACCAGGTCGCGGGTGAGGAAGACGCCGTCCGCCACTGCCTGCATCGGGGCGAAGGCGGCCTTGGCCTTCGCGACGTCGGACACGGCGAGGGCGATGCGCTCGATCTTCGGCTTGTCCTCCTCCTTCTCCTTCGTCCGGTAACGGTCGAAGCGATAGGATTTCAGCACCGCGCCCAGCGCGAGGGCGGCAGCGAGCGCGGGGGTGAGCTGGTCCGCGGCGACGGTCGCCTCGCGCTCCTGCGCGATGGCGCCGGCGATCGACCCGCCGGCGGCCTCGGCGCCCACGGCGAGCAGTTCCGCCGGCTTGCCAAGCCCGATGGCGACGACCTTCGACAGCCCCGCACCCGGCGCCCACAGCGTCGCCGTCTGGCCCTTGCGGCCCTTGAACTTCGCCGCCTCCAGCCCGCGCCCGATGGCGCCGCCGGTCGCCTCGTCGGCCTGCTGCGCGAGGCCGGCGAGCGGTGCGTCCTCGGTCATCGGCAGGACCAGGGCGCCGGCGCGCGGCAAGGCGGACTTCACGAAGGCGATGTCGGGCATGATGACTCCGTGGCTGCGGCGGTTTGTGGCCGCCACATTACGCAGCGTGGCGCGGTGCGGCCAGGGGCGGGGCTTGCCCCGGCGGCAGCGCGGCGCCACACCCGCCGCATGGACGATGATGCCCTGCTCGCCCTCGCCACGCGCCTCGCCGACCAGGCCGCCGCCGCGATCAACGCCGTGCGTGCCGCGGGATTCGCCGTGGAACGCAAGACCGACCGGTCCCCGGTGACCGAAGCCGACCGCCTCGCCGAGGCGCTGATCGTCGAGGGGCTGCGCTCCGCCGCGCCGCACATTCCCGTCATCGCGGAGGAGGAGATCGAGGCCGGCACCGCGCCGACCGACCCGGGAACCCGCTTCTGGCTGGTCGACCCGCTGGACGGCACCCGCGAATTCGCCGCCGGACGCGACAATTTCACGGTGAATGTCGGGCTCGTGGAGGATGGCCGGGCGGTGCTCGGCGCCGTTGCGGTCCCGGCGACCGGGGAATTGTTTTGGGGCCGCGTCGGCGCCGGCGCCTGGAAGCGCGATGCCGGCGGCACACGGCCGATCGCCGTCCGTGCCGTGCCGCAACAGGGCGTCACCGTCATGGGCAGCCACCACTACCAGGACGACCCGCGCATGGACCGCTTCCTGGCGGGGCGGCGCGTGGCGCGGGTGGTGAATATCGGCTCGGCCGAGAAGTTCTGCCGCGTCGCGGAAGGCAGCGCCGATCTGTATCCGCGCTTCGGCCCGACCATGGAATGGGACACCGCGGCGCCGCAGGCAGTGCTGGAGGCCGCCGGCGGCACGCTGCGGCTGCTCGATGGCGGCGGGCCGCTGGTCTACGGCAAGGCCGGCTGGATCAACGCCGCTTTCGTCTGCGAAGGCCGGCAGCCGTGACGTTGCGCCTGGCTGCGGACCAGGCCGACCGCGCCGCGGCGCTGCTGCGGGCCGGCGACCTCGTCGCCTTCCCCACCGAGACGGTCTATGGCCTCGGCGCCGATGCACGGAACGCACGCGCCGTCGCCGCCGTCTTCGAGGCCAAGGGCCGCCCGCATTTCAACCCGCTGATCTGCCATTTCCCTGACGCCGAGGCCGCCTTCGCCGAGGTGCTGCCGGACGCCCGCGCCCGCGCGCTGGCCGAGGCCTTCTGGCCCGGCCCGCTGACCCTGGTGCTGCCGCGCCGGCCTGAATGCCGGGTGGACCTGCTGGCAGGCGCGGGGCTCGACACGCTGGCGGTGCGGGTGCCGGCGCACCCGGTCGCGCTCGCGCTGCTGCGTGCCGCCGCGGTGCCGGTGGCGGGCCCCTCGGCGAACCGCTCCGGCCAGGTCAGCCCGACCACGGCGGCGCATGTGCAGGACGGGCTCGGCGGCCGGATCGCGGCGGTGCTGGATGGCGGGCCCTGCGAGGTGGGCGTCGAGAGCAGCGTGCTCGACCTCGCCGCCGGCGGTGCGGCACTGCTGCGTCACGGCGGCGTGCCGGTCGAGGCGATCGAGGCGGTGATCGGCCCGGTCGCCCGCCCGATCCCGCTCTCCACCGCTGCCGCATCACGGAGCCTCCGCTCGCCCGGCATGATGCTGTCGCACTACGCGCCGTCCCTGCCCGTACGGCTCGAGGCACGGGAGGTCGCGTCGGATGAGGCGCTGCTCGCCTTCGGCCCGCCTCTGCCGGGCGCCGGCGCGGTCTGGCAGATGTCCGACGCGCGCGACCCGACGGAAGCGGCGACGCGGCTTTTTGCGGGGCTGCGCTGGCTGGATGCAGAAGGCGCGCGGCTCGGCCTGTCGCGCATCGCCGTGATGCCGGTGCCGATGGAGGGGCTTGGCGCGGCGATCAACGACCGGCTGACGCGCGCGGCCGCCCCGCGCTGACGGCAGGCTCAGCACGCATCGCCCTTCGTGATAGTGCCACGCGCGGACGCCGCGCCATCTTTTGCCGGAGACCGCGCACATGACCCTGCCGACGAGCTTCGCGCCGCGCCCCACGCGGCGACGCCTGCTGCACGCCGCCATGCTGTCCGCCGGCACGGGGGCCTTGCCGCGGCCCGCACTGGCGCAGGCCGCGGCAGCCGGCGCGCAGGCGCTGCAACTCGGCCCGCCAGCCACGCTGACGAAGGCACGGCTGGATAACCTGGTCGCCACCTGGCACGCCGCCTTCAACGCCGGGGACGTGCTGCGCCCCTTCAATCCGATGGTGCAGGGCGCGGGGGGCGACGTGGTGCTGCGCCTCATCACGACCAGGACGACCCTGCCCGGCACGGGCGAGAGCGTGCCCATCACCGGCCTGCTGGCCGTGCCGGCGGGCGCGCAGGGCCGCATTCCCGTCGTGTCGTGGCAGCATGGCACCATCTTCGGCGCGGAATCCGTACCGTCGAACCTCACGCGCGTCATCGATGCGGACTACGTGATGCGCGACGGCATCGATTCCGCCGAGACGCTGTTCAACATCCAGCGCCTCGCGTCCCACGGCTTCGCGGTGATCGCCGCCGACTATGTCGGCAAGGGCCCCTATGGGGCATATCGGCCCGAGGCCTATCTGGTCCGCGAGGTCTCGACGCAGACCTGCCTAGACATCCTCGATGCGGGCCTCGCGGGGCTGGGCGAGATCGGCCTCACGCCCGGTCCCCTGTTCCTCAATGGCTGGTCGCAAGGTGCGCTCAACACGCAATGGCTGGCGCAGACGCTGCAGCGCGATGGCCGCACCGCGCGCGGCGCGGCGGCGTCGAGCCCGTTCAACGACCTGAACGAGACGCTGCGCTACTGGACCGGCAATCTGAGCTACCCCGCCAGCGCCACGCCTTATCCGGCCGTGCCGGATTGGGGGACGCTTGCGATGGTGCTGATGCTCGGCAGCTATCAGGTCTGGTACGGCATGGGCGGGCTGATCGACGCCGCGATCCGCACGCAATTCCGCGCATCGGCCCTGACCTTCTGGAACACGCAGGCCATCGACATCGACCCCGCGATGTTCCCGAAGCCGGATGCGCTGCTGGCGGAAGGCTTCTTCGACCGCTTCACGGCCGATGTGGTGGCTGCCTTCCTGCGCCGCCTTGCCGCGAACCGCGCGACCTTCTGGGACTACGCCGCGCCCATGCGCCTGTTCTATGGGCTGGCGGACGAGGCGATCCATCCGGTCCTGGCGCGCCAGCCGCTGGCAGCCGGCGGCCGCAGGATCGACGGCGCGGCGGTGCCGAGCGGCACCCATCGCATCACCTTCCTCGCCAGCCTCTACGGCAGCGGCGATGAGGTCAGCGGCAAGCCGGACGTGCTCGAGTGGTTCCGATACCTGATGATCGACTGAAGCGGACCCCGCTCAGCGCCAAAGGCCCTTCGATGCCAGCCAGTCCTGCACCAGCGCCGCAACCTCGTCGCTGTTGCGGTCCATCATGATCATGTGGCTGTTGCCGCGGATGCCGCGCGCCGGCAGGTCCATCACATCGACGCTGCCGCCAGCCGCGCGCACCGCATCCGCGAAGGCGACGCCGTGGCCGCGGATGGTAGGCCAGCGCGCATCCTCCGCGATGTAGTCGCCGAAGATCATCAGCACCGGCACGCCGCGCAGGGCGGCGACCTTCTCCGCCAGCCCGACGGAGGCCGGTTCCACCAGCACCAGCGCGCGCACCTTGTCGGGCCACTCCTGCGCCGCGCGCCAGCCGAAGAACCCGCCCTGGCTGTGCGCCACCACCGCCGACGGCCCCACGCGATCGAGCAGCGCGCCATAGGCCGCGAGGATCATCTCATCCGTCGTGGTGAAGCGCGGCACGTTCTGCCGGATGAAGGCGCGCCAGGATTCCGGATCGGACGGGAACTGCTGACCGGGAAAGACGCGCCCTTCCTGCGGCGTGCCCGGCCCGATGCGGAACCGCAGCCAGGGATTCTCGAGCGGCCCGACGACCGGCGCGCCGCCCGTCTCCTCCGGGATGCGCGTCCAGCCGGCGCGGCCGCGCTCGACGGCATCGCCGACCACGACCTCCCACCCCTGGCGCAGGAAGAAGTGCTGCCAGCCCTCGCGCCCGTCGGGCGTCGTCTCCCAGCACGCACCCGTGAGCCCGCCGCCGTGCCACAGCATCAGCGGCACGGCGCCGCGCCGCGGCTCCGGCAGCATGAACTGCGCATACATCCCGCCGACCAGGTAGGTGCCATTCGGATCCAGCCGAGCCGGCGCACTGCCGGGCGTGTACAGCACCTCGCGCACCGCTTCCCCAGCGACACGCACCTCGCGACCGCCGACATGGAAGCTGCCCCAGCGTTGCAGGCTGACGCTCATCGATCGTTCCTCATGGCTGCGGCCGCAACCGTAGCAGGCTGCCTCCCCGCCGCCACTGGCCGGGCCAGGCAGGCGGCGTTAGCCTCCCGCGGATAACAAGGGGAAACGGCATGGCGCCCTATACGATCGACCGCGGCAGCAACTGGCGGCGCGAAGCGGTCGAGCAATGGCTGTTCGGCCTCGACCTCGTATCCCCTGCCCTGCGCACCGACATCGTCACCGCCTGGGTCAGCGCCTGGGCCTCCAGCCCCTACGACACGCTGGAGGCAATGCCCTTCACGCCGGACGCCCCGGACTATCCGCTGATGTCGCACGTCAACGACGTGACGCGCACGGGCATCGACCTCGCGAAGCGCGCGGCGGCCGATTGGGGCGACAGGATCGACCTCGAGGTGCTGGTCCCCATCCTCATCCTGCATGATGTCGACAAGCCGCTGCTCTATGTCCGCAAGGATGGCGGCGCGATGTACTCGCAGCTTGCCGGGGAACTGCCGCATGGCGTGATCGGCGCGATGCTGCTGAAGGATCTCGGCTTCGCCCACGGCATCGTCAGCACGGTCGCGACGCACGCCACCAACGCGCCATTCCACGGCAGCAGCTTCGAGGCCTACGTCCTGCACTATGCGGACCTCTTCTCGGCCGACCATGCCTTCATGACCTGCGGCAAGACGCCCTTCTACCGCCGGCACAGATCCTGACGGCGGGAACCGCCGCGCCAGACGACCCAGGAGGAAACGACAATGAATGGCAATGACAAGGCGGGCATGCTGTCCCGCCGGATGCTGGTCTCAGCGGCCAGTCTCGGCGCGCTGCATGCGCCGGGCGTCCATGCCCAAGGGGCCGAGTGGCCGACGCGCGCGGTGCGCGTCATCGTCCCCTGGCCGCCGGGCGGCACGGCGGACAGCGTCGCGCGCGTGCTCTTCGCCGAGGCCTCGCAGCGCGCCGGCCAGCAATTCGTCATCGACAACCGCACCGGCGCCACAGGCATGATCGGTAGCGCAGCGGTCGCGACGGCCGCACCCGACGGCACGACGATCCTCTACGGCACCACGCCGCTGTCGACCGCCGTGCTGTTCCCGCAGCTCACCTTCGACCCGAAGCGGGACCTGATGCCGGTGTGGCAGTCCATCACCGTGCCGCAGCTCATGCTCGCCCACCCGTCGGTCCAGGCGCGCAGCGTCGCCGAAGTGATCGCCGATGCGAAGGCACGGCCGGGGACGCAGAACTGGGCCTCGGCCGGCAGCGGCGGCGTGCAGCACCTGTCGATGGAGCTTTTCGCGCGCCGCGCCGGCATCCAGGTGAACCACGTCCCGTATCGCGGCGGCGGGCCGGCCACCAACGACCTGATCGCCGGCCAGGTCAGCTTCTACCTGGGCAATGCCGACACCGCGATCCCGCAGGTGCGCGCCGGCGCCCTGAAGGCGCTGTGCCACACCGGGCGCGAGAGGCTCGCCGCCCTGCCCGACCTGCCGGCGCTGTCGGACACGCTGCCGGGCTTCGAGACCTATGAATGGAACGGCGTGTTCGTGCCGAAGGGCACGTCGCCGGACGTGATCGTGCGGCTCAACCGCCTGATGAACGAGACGCTGGCGACGCCCGCGGTTGCCGAACGGCTGCGCAGCCTGGAACTGCAGGCGCGGCAGAACACACCTGAGCAGTTCGCGACGTTCTTCGACGAACAGACCACGCGCTGGACCGCCTTCATCCGCGAGGCGAACATCCGGCTGGAGTAGCGGCGGCACCGGGGCGGGCATGGCACCCGCCCCGGATCACGCTCAATCCTTGAAGGGATCGAACTCGCCCGCTCCCGCCATCGCGACGGCGAAGGGCCGCAGGCGATGCAGCACCCGCACCGTATCGCCCTGCGCCGCCAGCACATCCGGCAGACGACGATAGGCCATCGGGCTTTCATCGACATCGCCGCCCGAGAGCAGCACGCCGCGTTCCCGCAGCCAGTCGCGCATCTGGTCCCGCGTGAAGCGGCGATGCGCCTCCTTGCGGCTCGTCACGCGACCGGCGCCATGGATGGTGGAGTAGAGCGCGGCGCGCGACGCCTCGCTCTCCACCCCTTCCAGGATCACCGCGTCGTCGCCCATCGAGCCGCCGACGAAGCCGCGCTGGCCTGGGAAGGCCGGCGTCGCCCCCTTGCGCACCACCCACAGGTCGCGGTCGCCGTGCCGTTCCTTCCAGGCGTAGTTGTGGTGGTTGTGCACGCTGTCCGTGACGACGCCGCCGACGATCGCGCGCACGCGCTCCACCACCCATTCCCGCCCGGCATGGGCGTAGCGGCCGGCAAGCTCCATCGCGGCGATGTAGCGCTCGCCGAGTTCGGACCCCTCATCGACCACCGTCGGCGGCACATGCATGCCATCCCGCCCGCCGGCCGCCTTCAGGTATCGCGTGGCGGAGGTGTGCCCCAGCCCGCGCGACCCGAAATGCACGCCGATCCACACGAAGCCGGCCTCGTCCTCGAACAGGTCCACATAGTGGTTGCCCGAGCCGACCGTGCCGAGCTGCGCCACCGCCTTCTGGCGATAGTCGCGCATGCCCGAAGCGTGCCACGCCTCGTTGTCGTCCAGCACCTCATGCTCGACGCGCGCGGCATTCACGCGGCCGACACCGAAGGAGATCGTCCGCCGGATGCCGGCGAGGATGTCGGGCACGCTCTCGCGGATCCGCGCGGCCGGCATGTCGAGCCGCACCGCGAGGTTGCCGCAGCCGATGTCGAAGCCGACGCCGGAGATGCTGACCTGGCCCTCATACGCGATGACGCCGCCGACGGGCTGCGCGTAGCCGAGATGCCCGTCCGCGCACAGCGTCGCGGCAACCGTGTTGCCGACACGCAGGCAGTTGCGCATCTGCTCGACGGTGATCGGTTCGTGCTCACCGAAGACATGCAGCGGCGCATCGCGATAGGCCGCCGGCTGCGCAGCCATGATCTCGGCCTCGCGCGCCTTCGCCGCATCGCGCCGCGCATCCCGCGCGGCGTCGCGGAACTGCGTCCAGGTCGGCATGGTCTTGCCGGGCTTGTCGGGGTTAGGGATGCGCGCCTCGGGGTCGATACCGGCCGCCGTGGCCAGTTCGCGCGCAGACGCCTCCAGCGGGTCGGAGCGACGCATGGGGATACTCCAGATTGTCGTAGTCCAGGGGAGAAGGCGGCGCCGGAGGCGCCGCGGGTGTGTCAGGCGAGGACGGGTTGCGGCTTCGCTGAGCCGAACAGCCCATCGCGCAGCCGCAGTTTCCGTCCGGGCATTGATCCGGCGGTATTGCAGGCGACGACGATGCGAGGCGCTGTCGGCGACATGGGTGACACACGAAATCCCGGCGGAGGGAGTTCCGCCGAGGGCGCTGCGGATACGCGAATCGATCCCGGCAATGCAAGGGCAAAAGCGGCGCTAGGCATCAGCGCGCGCCGGGTGCCGAATCCCGCAGCGTGTCGAAGCGCCGCTTCACGACGTCGAGCTGCTCCTCGGTGCTGTCCTCGAGCGAGATCATCCGGTCCTCCGCGCCCTGCGTGGCGCGGATCAGCTCATCGAGCTTCAGCTGCAGCGCGCGCGTGTCGCGGTTCTGCGTGTTCTGCATCAGGAACACCATCAGGAAGGTGACGATGGTCGTGCTCGTATTGATGATGAGCTGCCAGGTATCCGAGAAGCCGAAGAACGGCCCCGAGAGCATCCATACCAGGATCAGCGCGAGGGCGCCGAGGAAGGTCGAGGCGCAGCCGGCCCGGTGGCCCGCCCATTGCGCCACGGCCTCGAACATCTTGGACATCGGCAGTCTCCGATCATGCCGGCGGCGCCACCGCGGCAGACCTGAAACATGCCGGCGCGGTCGCGGTTGCGTGACGAATTGGTCACGCAGATCCGCGACGCGGCGCGTCAGACCATCGCCATCCCGCCATTCACATGGATGGTCTGGCCCGTGACCCAGCCTGCCTCGTTCGACGCCAGGTACACGACCGCCGCCGCAATATCCTCCGGCGAGCCCATGCGCTGCGTCGGGATGCGCGACAGCAGCGCGGTCTTCTGCGCATCGCCCAGCACATCGGTCATCGCCGTCTTCACGAAGCCCGGCGCGACCACGTTCACGGTCACGCCGCGCGTCGCGACTTCCTGCGCCAGCGACTTCGACATGCCGATCAGCCCGGCCTTCGCCGCCGCGTAGTTCGCCTGCCCCGCATTGCCCGTGACGCCGACGATCGACGCGATGGAGACGATCCGGCCCGTCCGCTTCTTCATCATCCCGCGCAGCGCCGCGCGCGCCAGGCGGAAGGGCGCGGTCAGGTCGACCTCCAGCACTGCGTTCCAGTCGCTGTCGCCCATGCGCAGCGCCAGCATGTCGCGCGTGAAGCCGGCATTGTTCACCAGGATGTCGAGGCCGCCGGCCTCGCCCTCGATCTTCTCGACCAGCGCGGCCGGCGCCGCGGGGTCGGACAGGTCGGCCGGCGCGACGATCACGCGCGCGCCGCCCAGCGCCTCCGCAACGCGGGCGAGCTCCGCCTCCCGCCGCCCAGTGATCGCGACCGTCGCACCCTGCCTGTGCAGCGCCGTCGCGATGGCCTCGCCGATGCCGCCCGTGGCACCCGTGACGAGGGCGGTCTTGCCGGTCAGGTCGAACATGCGCGTTGGTCTCCTCAGAGCGACTTCAGGAAGGCTTCGACATCCGCCGGCGAGCCGATGGCGAGCGCCGTCGCCTCCGGCGCGTTGCGCTTCATCAGCCCGGTCAGCACCTTGCCCGCGCCGGTCTCGACGAACCGGTCGCAGCCCATCGCGGCCATGGCGGCCACGCATTCGCGCCAGCGCACCGTGCCGGTCACCTGGCGCACCAGCAGGTCACGGATCTCGGCCGGCTCACTGGCCTTGGCGGCGGTGACGTTCGCCACCACCGGCACCAGCGGCGCGCGCAGCTCGGCCTTCGCCAGCGCCTCGGCCATCGCATCCGCCGCCGGCGCCATCAGCGCGCAATGGAAGGGGGCGGAAACCGGCAGCAGCATGGCGCGCTTCACGCCCTCCGCCTTCGCGATCTCGATCGCCCGTTCCACCGCCGCCTTGGCGCCGGAGATCACCACCTGCCCGCCGCCATTGTCGTTGGCAGCCTCGACCACCTCCGCCACACCCGTCTCGGGGTCGGCGGCGGCCTTCTCGCAGATGGCCCGCGCCTGCTCGAGCTCGGCTCCGAGCAGCGCGGCCATGGCGCCCGTGCCCGCCGGCGTCGCCTTCTGCATCGCCTCCCCGCGTAGGCGCAGCAGCCGGGCGGCGGTCGCGATGTCGAAGGCGCCGGCCGCAGTCAGCGCGCTGTACTCGCCGAGCGAGTGCCCGGCGACCAACGCGACCCGCTCGGCGAGCACGAATCCGCCCTCCGCCTCCAGCGCACGCACCACGGCCAGCGAATGCGCCATCAGCGCCGGCTGGGCGTTGGCCGTGAGTGTCAGCTCCTCCTGCGGGCCTTCCCACATCAGCTTCGAGAGCTTCTGGGACAGCGCGTCGTCCACTTCCTGGAAGACGTGGCGGGCGGCGGGGAAGGCTTCGGCGAGGTCGCGGCCCATGCCGACGGCCTGGCTGCCCTGGCCGGGGAAGACGAAGGCGGTAGCCATGTCTGCGCGTTTCCGTGTTGTGTCAGTCGATCTGGATGGGCGGATTGCGGCGCGGGCACGCGGTTGTCAACGGCGGGCCGCCTATATCGCCGGGACGTTCCATACGCGATGTCGGGACTGCTGCAACGCAGGCGAAGGCTCGGCCGGGCTTCCTCGCCCACCCGCACAATGCGGACTACAAAGCGATCTCCGGTTATGCACGGGCTTTCGCCCTGAAGACCCTGAGGGCCGGACACGCCGGATCGGCGCGGACGACCCCGAACTCCTGGCGCTGTCCAAGGCGATCCGCGAGCCCGGTTTCTAACGGGACAGGTGGGGCCAGAGGATCAGCGCGAACAGGTCGCCTTGGTAGAATGGGGGCGCAGTTGCAGTCGGCCGCTGCGCCACGCATCCATTCCTACCGGCCCGCCGCGCCAGACTTGTCCCCGGAGACGCCATCTGAGCGGACGGCTGAGTCCCGCCCGCTTTCGGTTTCGTCCTTGAAATCGGCGCAGACCCGTGCTTTACGCCCCCCTCCCCTGCCGGGCGCAAGGCAAGCGCCCGGCTATGCCCGTTTGCGCGCTCCATTCCGGAGCCAGGGCTGAGACAGCCACAGGGAGATCACATGCCGCTCTATGAATGCGTGTTCATCGCGCGCAACGACGTCACCCAGCAGCAGGTCGAGGCGATCGCCGAGCAGGTCGCGACCCTCATCACCGAGGGCGGCGGCGAGGTGAAGAAGCGCGAGTACTGGGGCCTGCGCGGCCTCGCCTACAAGATCAAGAAGAACCGCAAGGCGCATTACATGCTCCTCGGTATCGACGCGCCGGGCACCGCCCTGCCGGAAGTCGAGCGTCAGCTCGGCCTGAACGAGGACGTGCTGCGCTCGCTCACGATCCGCGTCGAGGCGATCGACGAAGCGCCCTCCGCCGTTCTCGCGAAGCGCGGCGACGACCGTGAGCGCGACCGCGGCTTCCGTGGCCCGCGCCCGGCTGGCCGGTTCGGCTCCGGCCGCGGCGGCCGTGAGCGCAGCGACGACCGCGAGGAATTCCGTGCCCGCCCGCGGGACGAGATGGATGGCCCCGGCGGGGCCGAGGAGTAAGCCAGCATGTCCGAATCGACCGACCTGACCCCCGCTGGCCGTCGCCCGGCCGTCGGCGCGCGCCGCCCCTTCTACCGGCGCAAGAAGTCCTGCCCCTTCTCCGGGCCGCAGGCGCCGAAGATCGACTACAAGGACGTCCGCCTGCTGTCCCGCTTCCTGAGCGAGCGCGGCAAGATCGTCCCGTCCCGCATCACGGCGGTGTCCGGCAAGAAGCAGCGCGAATTGGCCCAGGCCATCAAGCGCGCCCGCTTCCTGGCGCTGCTGCCCTACGTCATCAACGACTGATCTCGTAGGGACCGGG
Organism: Neoroseomonas terrae; assembly: GCF_018129025.1. Lineage (GTDB taxonomy): Bacteria > Pseudomonadota > Alphaproteobacteria > Acetobacterales > Acetobacteraceae > Neoroseomonas > Neoroseomonas terrae. The sequence goes on from NZ_JAAEDI010000013.1 coordinate 64,125, forward strand.
GCTATCGGCCATGGGCAGCGTGCTCGGCAATCCGCGTTGGCTGGCGGGAATGGCGGCGGGTCTTACCGCCGCCATCCTCTCGCTATGGGCCATGCGCGGCCTGCCGCTCGGCTTCGCGGCCTTCTGGCTGACGCCGCTGCCGCTCTTCGCCGCGGGGCTGGGCTTCGGCTCGGGCGCCATGGCGACGGCGGCCGCGATCGGGGCGCTGATCCACGTCGCGCTGGCCGGCATGCTGCCGGCAGCGGTGTTCCTCGGCGCCTTCGCCGCACCGGCGCTGCTGATGGTCGCCTTCGGCTACCGCCAGGGGCGCATCGACCCCGGGCCGCCGCTCGCGGTGCTCGGGATCTGGCCGGCCATCCTCGTCATCCTGGCCGGCTTCGCCCTCTCGGGCGCGCCCGACGGGCTTGAAGGGGCTATCCGCGCCGCTGTCGTCGACGGGCTGGCCCGCATGGGCTCATCCCCGGCGCAGGTGCCGGTGCAGCCACTGGTGCAGGTGATGGCTGCGGCCCTCGGCTTCTGGGCGGCGGTCTCGCTCTCGGTCAACGGTGCGGCGGTGCAGTCGGCCCTGGCGCGGAGCGGCCTCGCTTTGGCGCCGACGCCGCGCTGGAGCACGGTGCGGCTGCCCGGCTGGTACCCTGTCCTGCCCGGCATCGGCGCGGCCGTCTGGCTCGCCTTCGGCGGGGACGGCGACGTCGTCCTGCTGTCGGTCCTGCTGCTGCTGCTCCTGCCGGTTTTCCTGCAGGGCATCGCCGCGGTGCACCGCCGCTCGATCGGGCGGCCTGGCCGCCAGTTCATGCTCGGCACCTTCTACGTCGGGCTAGTCATCCTCAGCGTGCCGGCCGCCATCGCGGTGACGGCCTTCGGTTTCTACGAGCAATGGGGGCGGCGCACGAGCCCGCCCGGAGGCACAACATGATCGAACTCATCCTGATGCAGCGCGTCGACAAGCTCGGCCAGATGGGCGAGCTGGTGAAGGTCCGTCCCGGCTACGCGCGCAACTTCCTGCTCCCCTCGGGCAAGGCGATCCGCGCCAACAAGGACAACCTCGCCCGCTTCGAGCGCGAGCGCGCCCAGCTGGAAGCGCAGAACATCAAGCGCCGCGAGGAAGCCGAGCGCGTCGGCGAGCGCGTCCACGGCCTGACGATCACCATCATCCGCCAGGCGGGTGAGAGCGGTGCGCTCTACGGCTCCGTCTCGACCCGCGACATCGCCGAGGGCTGCACCGCGGCGGGCCTGACCGTCGGCCGCGACCAGGTGCTGCTCGGCCACGCGATCAAGTCGGTCGGCCTCGCCACCGTGCAGGTCGCCCTGCACCCGGAGGTCTCGATCCCAGTGACGGTCAACGTCGCCCGGTCGGTCGAGGAAGCCGAGAAGCAGGCGCGCGGCGAGCGCGTCGAGGACGAGGACGAGGCCGAGGCGGCGAGCCTCGAGGCCGAGCTCGCGGCCGAGCTGGCCGCCGGCCAGGCCGACGCCGACCGCTGAGCATAAGACCCGGATAGGGGGCACGACCCCCCTATCCGGCGGCGACGGGCCCTCCCCGCACGGCAACGCGAAGCGTGCCCCTGTCCGGGCGGCGCGATCCTGCAGCGAAACGACCCGGCCGACCCTGCCATGCGGCAATCGGGTCTTTTCGGAGACATGCCGGGTCTGCAATGCTTCCTCCATGCCAGGAGGAGCTTGCATGCTGTTCCACCTTGCTCTGACGCGTCTGATCCGCCACGGCCACCTGACCGTCACCTTCCCCGACGGGACCGTGCGGGAGTATCGCGGCGGGCCGGGCCCCCGGGCCGCGATGCGAATTACCACCCGCCGCGCCCTCCGCGGCATGACCTTCAACCCCGCTTTGGCGCTGGGCGAAGGCTACATGGCCGGCGAGATCCGGCCCGAGGGCTGCTCCATCTTCGCCCTGCTCGAGCTGCTCGTCCTCAACATGATGGAGGGCGGCACCCATCCGGCCGAGCGCGTGATGGAGCTCCTCCGACTGTTCCGGCGGCGCTTCGACCAGCTCAACCCCGCCGGCCGGTCGCGACGCAACGTCGCCCATCATTACGACCTGAACGGCCGGCTCTATTCGCTCTTCCTCGACCGCGACCGGCAATATTCGTGCGCCTACTTCGCTACCGGCAGCGAGACGCTGGAAGAAGCGCAGGTCGCGAAGAAGCGCCATATCGCCGCGAAGCTGAAGCTCGACCGGCCCGACCTCGAGGTGCTCGACATCGGCTGCGGCTGGGGCGGCATGGCCCTCACGTTAGCGCGGGACTGGGGGGCGCGCGTCACCGGCATCACGCTTTCGCAAGAACAGCTCGCCGTCGCCCGCCAGCGCGCCGAGGAGGCGGGCCTCACCGACCGCGTTCGCTTCGAGATGATGGACTACCGCCGCTGGGCCACGCCGGTCGACCGGGTCGTTTCGGTCGGCATGTTCGAGCATGTCGGCATCGACCATTTCCGCCGCTTCTTCAGCACAATCCGCGGCGCGATGAAGGAGGACGGCGTCGCGCTGATCCACGCCATCGGGCGCTCCGACGGGCCGGGTTCCACCAATCCGTGGCTCGCGAAATACATCTTCCCCGGGGGCTATTCCCCCGCCCTGTCCGAGGTGCTGCCGGCGATCGAGAAGGCGAAGCTGTGGGTCACCGACCTCGAGGTCCTGCGCCTGCATTACGCGATGACGATCGCCCATTGGCGCGCCCGCTTCGCCGGCAATCGCGACGCCATCGCCAGCCTGACCGACGAACGCTTCTGCCGGATGTTCGAATTCTACCTGGCCGGGGCGGAACTGTCCTTCCGCTGCATGGGCCACATGAACTGGCAGGTGCAGCTCGCTCGCCGCGTGGACGCGCTGCCGCTGGCACGCGACTACATGCTGGAGGCGGAACGGGCATCGGCGCCGGCGTGACCGCAACGGATGACATACGGCGCCTGTTGGAAGCTAAGGCACAAGCCCTCGTCGCGCGGGAGGCCGGGGACCTGGGCAGGCTGATCCATGGCGACTTCGTCTACGTCAATGCGGGCGGCCGGACCTTCGACAAGACCGCCTATCTCGAAACCTACTGCACGTCCGGGAAGGTGGTGTTCGCCCAGCAGCGCTTTACCGATCTCGACGTCAGGTTGATTGACGGTGTCGCGGTGGCCACCGTCCTGATCGACGACGAATTCAGGACTGGCGAGCGAAGGGTAAGCGGCCGCTACCGGTCGCTTTGCGTGTTCATCCGTGCGCCGGGAGGCTGGCTCTGGGCCGCCGGCCAGACAATGACGGCAGGGGTCACGTAGGGCCGCTCGGGCTCGCGAAAAGTCGTTCCGCAGGAATCGAATACAGACTTCTGACGCGCCGATAGGAACCGGCGCCGGGTCAAGGTTCCGAAGGCCTTCCGGCCCTTGCCGACGGCGAGGTGTGGAGAGCCCTTTTTCAATCACCCCCGTTATCCACCGCCATCCACAGGCCCTCCCCCCGCGCCAGACTCGCGCCGCCGCGCTACACTGCCCGACGATGAACAGCTTCGACGCAACGCCACACCAGGACGGCCTGCTCGGCCTGTCCCAACGCCTGCCGCCGGCCAATCTGGAGGCCGAGCAGGCCCTGCTCGGCGCGTTGCTCGCCAACAACAAGGCCTATGAACGGGTCTCCGAGTTCCTCGCCGCCGAACACTTCGCCGATTCGATCCATGGCCGCATCTACCAGGCCATCCAACGGCGGGTGGAGGCAGGCCAGCTTGCCGACGTCGTCACCCTGCGGGCGGAATTCGAGCATTCGGGCCTGCTCGCGGAAGCCGGCGGCCCCGGCTACCTCGCGCAGCTCCTCTCGGCGATGGTCGGCATCATCAATGCCGGCGAGTACGGCAAGGTCATCTACGACGCGTACCTGCGGAGGCAACTGATCGACCTCGGTGAGGTCGTGGTGAACCGCGCCTTCGGCGCGGAACCGGAACTCGACGCGAAGCAGCAGCTCGAATCGGCGGAACAGGCGCTGTTCGACCTGGCGAAGGAAGGCGGCGCGGGGGATGGCGGCTTCGTCTCCTTCGAACGCGCGCTGACCATCGCGGTCCAGCATGCCGAGAAGGCCTTCAGCACGCCGGGCGGCGTGTCCGGCCTGAGCACGGGGCTGCGCGACCTCGATGCCAAGATGGGCGGCCTGCATCCGTCGGACCTGATGATCGTCGCGGGGCGGCCCGGCATGGGCAAGACAGCGCTCGCGACCAAGATCGCCTTCGGCGCCGCCAAGGCCATCCTGCGCGAGGCGCGCGAGAAGGACCCCAACGCCGTGCCCAGGGGCGGCTGCGCGATCTTCTCCCTGGAAATGAGCGCCGACCAGCTCGCGACCCGTCTGCTGTCCGAGGAATCACGCATCTCCGGCGACCGCATCCGGCGTGGCGAGATCGGCCAGCGCGACTTCGACCGGTTCGTGGAGGTCAGCCGCGACATCGCCGCCCTGCCGCTGTGGATCGACGACACGCCGGCCATCACCATCTCCGCGCTGCGCACGCGCTGCCGGCGGCTGAAGCGCACCAAGGGACTCGATCTGGTCGTCGTGGACTACCTCCAGCTCATGCGCCCCGCTGCGGGAACGCGGCCGGAAAGCCGCGTGCTAGAAATCTCGATGATCACGCAGGGGCTGAAGGCGATCGCGAAGGAATTGTCGATCCCGGTGATCGCGCTGTCGCAGCTCTCGCGCGCCGTGGAATCGCGGGAGGACAAGCGGCCGCAGCTTTCCGACCTTCGTGAATCCGGCTCGATCGAACAGGACGCGGACTCCGTCATGTTCGTCTATCGCGACGACTACTATCTCGCCCAGCGCGCGCCCAAGGAACTGACCTTCGACAATCCGGAGAAGTTCCACGAGGCTGTCGACAAGTGGCAGAAGGACATGGAGATGGCGCACAACAAGGCGGAGCTGATCATCGCCAAGCAGCGCCACGGCCCGACCGGCACGATCAAGCTGTTCTTCGAGGCGGAGTTCACCCGCTTCGGCGACCTCGACACCCATCATGACGAGCATCATGACTGACGCACCCACGGTCCGGCCGGCACGGCCGGAGGATTACGACGCCTGGCTGCCGCTCTGGCTCGGCTACAACGCCTTCTACGGCCGCGAAGGCGCGACGGCACCGGCCGAGGCGATCACCCGCGTGACCTGGGCCCGCTTCTTCGATGCGCTGGAACCGATGGACTGCCTGGTGGCGGAGGTCGATGGGCGCCTCGTCGGCCTCGCCCATCTCATCTTCCACCGCAACACCATCCTGGCGGGTAGCACCTGCTACCTCCAGGACCTGTTCGCCGCGCCCGACCTGCGCGGCCGCGGCGTCGGCCGCGCGCTGATCGAAGCGCTCTACGCGCACGCAAAGGCCAAGGGCGCGGAGCGCGTCTACTGGCACACGCATGAGACCAACGCGACGGCGCGCCTTCTCTACGACCGCGTCGCGACGCATGCCGGCTTCCTGCTCTACAGCAAGGCTCTTGGATGAAGGCCACGCTGACCATCGACCTGCCGGCCATCGTCGCGAACTGGCGGGATCTCGCCGCGCGCGGCGCGCCTGGCGCGGTGGCGGGCGTCGTGAAGGCCGATGGCTACGGCCTGGGCGCCGCCGAGGTCGGTCGCGCATTGCGCGATGCCGGCTGCCGGCATTTCTTCGTCGCCCTGCCGGCCGAAGGCATGGCGCTCCGCGCGGCACTCGGCGCCGGCCCGATGATTGGCGTACTCGGTGGCTTCGCGCCCGGCGCGGACGGGGACGCGGCGCTGACGCCGGTGCTGAATTCCCTTGGCGACGTCACTGCCCATGCCGCGGCGGCGCGCGTGGCCGGCGTGGCGCGTCGCGCCATCCTCCATGTCGATACCGGCATGGCGCGGCTTGGCCTCGATGCCGGCGAACTCGCGCGCGTCACTCAGGACCACGGCCTGCTCGCCGGGCTCGATCTCCTCTATGTGATGACGCATCTCGCCTGCGCGGACGAACCCGGCAACCTGATGAACGCGGCCCAGGCAACCCGCTTCGCGGCGGCCTGCGCGGGGCTGCCCGCCATGCGCCGTTCATTGGCCAACTCCTCCGGCCTCTTCCTCGGACCGGGCTTCGCCTCAGACCTCGCCCGGCCGGGCTGCGCGCTCTACGGCATCAACCCGACGCCGGACCATCCGAACCCGATGCGCGGGGTCCTGCGGCTCGACGCCCCGGTGCTTCAGGTGCGGGACATCCCCGCCGGCACCCCCGTCGGATACGGCGCCACCTGGTCCGCCCCGCGCCCCACGCGCATCGCAACGGTTGCCGTTGGCTATGCGGATGGCTACCTGAGGAGCCTGTCCGGCCGCGCCGTCGCCGATTTCCGCGGCCGGTCGGTTCCCCTCGTGGCGCGAGTATCCATGGATCTGACCACCTTCGACGTGACCGACTTGCCGGAGATCGCCGCGGGCGACCGCCTGACGCTGATCGGCGGCGACGGGTGCAGCGCCGATGAGGTTGCCGCCCGCGCGGGCACGATCGGTTATGAGGTGCTCACCAGCCTCGGCGCGCGCTATGCGCGTGAGTATCGGCGGGGCTGAGCGGTTGGATCTGGTGCTGAACCCCGTCGCGGCGCTCGGCCGTGCCGTTCTCTCGGCCTGCCGGACGGTCGGTGCGCTGGCGCTCTTCGCGCTGGAGGGCCTGTCCCATCTGGTGCGGCCGCCGTTCTACTGGCGGCTGTTCCTGCGCCAGCTCGTCGAGATCGCCTATTTCTCGCTGCCCGTCGTGTCGCTCACCGCGATCTTCACGGGCATGGTGCTGGCGCTGCAATCCTATACCGGCTTCGCGCGCTTCAATGCCGAAGGGGCCGTTGCGAATGTGGTGGTGCTGTCCATCACGCGCGAGCTCGGCCCGGTCATCGCGTCGCTGATGGTCGCCGGGCGCATCGGCGCCTCCTTCGCCGCCGAGATCGGCACGATGCGCGTGACCGACCAGATCGACGCGCTGACCACGCTGTCCACCAACCCGATGAAGTACCTGGTCACGCCGCGCCTGCTCGCCGGCGTGCTCGCCATGCCCTTCCTGGTGCTGGTCGCGGACATACTGGGCGTCATGGGCGGGTGGCTGATCGGGACGACGAAGCTCGGCTTCAACTCGGCCGGCTATCTCAAGGCGACGATGGATTTCCTGCAGGTGATGGACGTCGTCTCGGGTCTGGTGAAGGCCGCCGTCTTCGGCTTCGTCATCACGCTGATGGGCTGCTGGTGCGGCTACAATTCGCGCGGCGGCGCGCAGGGCGTGGGCGCGGCGACGACGACGGCGGTGGTCGCCTCCTCCATCCTCATCCTCGCCTTCGACTACATCCTGACCGAGATGTTCTTCGCGCGATGAGCGGCGATACCCCGAAGATCCGCCTGCGCGGCCTGTCCAAGGCCTTTGGTGAGAAGCGCGTGCTGGACGGCGTCGACCTCGATATCCGGGCCGGCCACGGCATGGTCATCCTGGGCGGTTCCGGTTCCGGCAAATCCGTCACCATCAAATGCATCCTCGGCCTGATCACGCCCGATGCCGGGACCATCGAGATCGACGGCCAGGACATCCTCGCCATGTCGCGCCGGGACCGCGAGGCACTGAACGACCGCATCGGCATGCTGTTTCAGAACGGCGCGCTGTTCGACAGCCTGCCGGTCTGGGAGAATGTGTGCTTCAAGCTGCTGGCGCAGAAGCGCATCACGCGGGCCAAGGCGCGCGACAAGGCGGCGGAGGTGCTGGCGCAGGTCGGCCTCGCCGCCTCGGTCGGCGATCTCGCGCCCTCGGAACTCTCTGGCGGCATGCAGAAGCGCGTCGGCCTCGCACGCGCCATCGCGGCACAGCCCGACATCATCTTCTTCGACGAGCCGACGACCGGCCTCGACCCCATCATGGGCGCGGTGATCGATGGGCTGATCGTGGATGTGGTGAAGCGGCTGGGTGCGACAGCGGTCTCGATCACGCACGACATGGCCAGCGCGCGGCGCATCGGCGACGACGCGGCGATGCTGCACAGGGGAAAGATCGTCTGGACCGGATCGGCGGCAGTCCTCGGCGACACCGGCAACGCCATGGTGGATCAGTTCGCGCGGGGCGAGCGCGAGGGCCCGATCCAGATGGAGTTGCGGCGGTAGCGATCGCTACAGCCCGTATGGATTGCCTGGGACAATCCGCGTCATGCTTTCCACCACGCCACCATGGACGGCTTCGAAGACGTCCCCTTGGCGGTACATCCGGGAGCAGCGGGCTTCGCCATTGCGTACCTCCGGCGCCACTGAACAGACTCCATCGCTGCCCGCGTAGAACCGGCCCGTCATTGCCATCTGTCCGCGGGGCATGAAGACGACGCCGCGCCGCGTCAGGTCCTCCGCGACATGAATGCGCCAGTTGTTGCCGCCGCCCGACCCGACCAGCGTGTTGCCGCGGATCGCTGCGAGGTAGTCGTCCGGCGAAACGGACACGCCCTGGGGCGCGGACGCCGCGCAGCCGGCCAGCAGCACGCCAACGCCCAGGATGCGGAGGGCCATCGAACGGCCTTTCGTTATCGCTCAATCAGAACGATAACGAAATATTCAGGCCCTTCGCAACATTTCCGCGCGTGAGCCGGTCAGGCGAAGGCGGGCGCGCGGACCTCCTGCCTGACCCGCGGCGCAATCTCCTTCATGAACAGCTTCAGCGCCCGCGCCGAGAACTCCGCCGGCATCGGCCCGGTGCGGAAGCGGACACTCACCCCGCCGATCCCCGTCGCCGCCAGCGTCGTGAAATCCTCCATCACCGTCGCCGGGGACCCGCATTGCAGCGGCGGCGCAGCGGCCTTGTTCTGGTCCGCCGCCCGCTGCTCGAAGGCCGAGCTCTGCGCCGCGCGATACTGCTGCATCTGCCGGAAATACGGCATGCCGACGTTCTGCGCTTCCTCATCCGTCGGCGCGATGATCGCCGTCCGCGACACCCAGGACTCGGCGATCGCGCGGTCGATCCCGGCATCGCTGATCCCAGCCTCGCTCGCCGCCTTGCGGTAGACGTCGATGTTGTGCGCGGCACCGGCGGCCGTCGCCGCCGCCATGATCACCGGCCGCCCCTGCCTGGCCTGGCCGACCAGTGACGCTTCCGACGCCACGGACCGCAGCACGGGCGGATGCGGCTTCGTGAAAGGCAGCGGGCGGAGCATCGGGATGTCGATGTTCCAGTACTTGCCTTCGTGCTTCACGGGTTCGCCGGACCAGCATTGGAACAGGATCTTCTCGATCTCCTCGAAGCGCTCCTGCGCGCTCGCCGGGTCGACCTGATATCCCTTGTACTCGTGCAGGTTCACCATGCTGCCGCGGCCGAGGCCGACGATCAGCCGGCCCTTCGACAGATTGTCGATCAGCGCGATCTGCTCGGCCATCCGCAGCGGGTGGTAGAGCGAGGATTGCAGCACCGCGAAGCCGATCTTGATGCGCGTCGTCGCCATCGCCAGCGCGGCCGCCATGGTCGGCGGATCGACATAGGCACAGTTGCCGTCGAAATGATGCTCGGCGAGGAAGACCGCATCCATGCCTTCCGCCTCGGCGAGTTGCGCTTCGCGCACCGCCTCGTGGATGACCTGGGCATCGGCGCCGGGGTTGCGGGATTCATGAAACAGGAAGACGCCAACGCGCATGCTGATCTCCAGCGGTCTGTGGCGTGCCTCCCCGACGGCGGCCTTGGCTCGGACAGCCGCTCTTCGTCGGGAGCCTAAGCCCGCCGATCCGCCAAGACCATCCCCCCACCGGCACCGCCCGATCAGACCGGGAACGGCGTCGTCGCGCGATCCCGCCAACGCATCACCACCATCGCCGCCGCGGCCTGCACCGCCAGGGCGAGCAGGATCGACGCGCCGCGCGACCCCGACAGGTCCTGCAACAGGCCGAACAGCGCCGGCGCGAAGGCGAAGACGGCCTGGTTCGTCGCCGTCACCAGGGCCACGACCCGCCCGACATCCCCGCGCGCGAATTCCCGCTGCGCGATCAGCGGCGGCAGCGAGATGAGGTTGCCCACGCCGAGCCCGAACAGGACGCAGCCGAGCAGCAGGAGCGGCGCCGACGTCCCGCCCGCCGCGAGGAACGCCGCCGAGCCGGCGACCTGCACCGCGAAGTTCAGCGCCGCGGCCCGGCGTCGATCGGCCTCGCCCAGCAATCGCCCGAGCAGCGACCGCCCCACCACGGCGCAGGCGGTGGTCAGGCTGACCGCGGCCCCGGCACCGACTTCGCCGAGTGCTGCGACCAGCAGCGAGAACAGATGCGCGATCAGCCCGATCTGCGCGAAAAGCCCCAGCGCGAAGGCCACCGAGAGCGAGCGGAACCGCCCGTCGCGCCAGACCGCCCGCCCGGCAGGCAGCGCCGGCCGGTCCGCTGCCGTGGCGCCGGCCGTCCCTACGGCCTCCGCCGCCGCGCCATCAGGCCGCTGCCCGAGCGATGCCGGCGTCGGCCGCAGCAGCGTCGCCGCGATCCACCACACCGCACCGGCCATGATCGCGCCCCGCAGCGCCGCCGCCGCCGGGAAGCCCAGTCCCCCGATCAGCAGCGCCCAGAGCGGCGCGAACAGCACGCCGCCGACGCTCGCGCCGTTGAAGGCCATCGACAGCGCCATCGGCCGCTTCCGGTCGAACCAAGGCGCCACCATGGCGTTGATCGCCGCACCGCTCGTCAGCGCCCAGCCCGCCCCGCTGAGCACCGCCGCCGGGAACAGCATCCAGGCCGCCGGCGCCAGCGCCCAGGCCACGACACCCAACCCGGCGAGCACCCCGCCCGCCTGCGTCGCCGCGACCAGGCCGAAGCGGCGATGCAGCGCCGGCAGCCGCGCCACGATCCCGGCTGAAAGCAGGAAGTGCCAAGTGATCGCCGCGGAGATGACCCAAACCGGCCAGCCCCGCCCGTCATGCAGCACATGCAGGAACACCGACGGCCCGTAGAAGCCGACGCCCCATGCCAGCACCGCCACCGTGAAGGCGCCCCAGACCACGCGCCAGCCGAAGAAGCCGGCGGTCTCGCGCGGCGCATTGTCGAATGTCGTCATCGTGGCTTTCTTCTTCCGTCGCGCCAGAGGTAGTGCGGGCCGGGGAGACGGGCTCGCCGGATCCGGACTCCGTCCCCAACGCGTGCGGAGAATGGCCATGCTCGATGCCGAAGAATGCGAACGCGCCCGGGTCGGCCGCGATCCCGCCTATGACGGGCGCTTCTTCACCGGCGTGCGGACGACCCGCATCTACTGCCGCCCCGTCTGCCCGGTCCGGCCCGCGCAGCCGCGCAACGTCCGCTTCTACCCCTCCGCCGCTGCCGCCGAGATCGACGGCTTCCGACCCTGCCTGCGGTGCCGGCCGGAGACCGCGCCCTTCTCCCCGGCCTGGAACGGATCCCGCACCACGGTCGCGCGGGCGCTCCGCCTGATCGAGGACGGTGCGCTCGACCAGGATGGCGGCTCGATGGAAGCGCTGGCGGCGCGGGTCGGCGTGGGCGGGCGGCACCTTTCGCGCCTGTTCCAGCGCCATCTCGGCGCCAGCCCTGCGCAGCTCGCGCGAACGCTCCGGGTGCAGCGGGCCAAGCGCCTGCTGGATGGCACCGACCTGCCGATGACCGAGATCGCCGCCCGCGCCGGCTTTGGCAGCCTGCGCCGTTTCAACGCCGTCTTCGCCGAGACCTACCGCCGGCCACCCACCGCCATACGCCGCGCCAAAAATTGATCCGATCCGTCAAATCGACCGGTTCGATCGAATTCTTCGAATAAATCCATTGGACAGAATCCCGGCCTGTCGGCATTGCTGCGCCGCACTCGCTGCAATGCACAAAGACGCCTGTGGCGACCCGAGAACTCAAGGAGCGCACCGATGCTGACCGTTGGCGACAAGTTCCCCGAATTCGCCCTGACCGCCGTGAAGGGTGGCAAGGAGGGCCTCGGCGGCCCCGGCGTCTCCTTCACCGAGATCACCTCCGCCTCCGATGCCGGCAAGTGGAAGATCGTCTTCTTCTGGCCGAAGGACTTCACCTTCATCTGCCCGACCGAGATCGCCGCCTTCGGCAAGCTCGCCGGTGAATTCGCCGACCGCGACGCGGTGCTCTACGGCGCGTCCACGGACAGCGAGTTCGTCCACCTGAACTGGCGCGTCTACAACGACGACATCCGCGACCTGCCGATCCCGATGCTGGCCGACATCAAGCGTGAGCTGTCGACCGCCCTCGGCATCCTCGACAAGAACGCGGGCGTCGCGCTGCGCGCCACCTTCATCGTCGATCCGGACGGCACGATCCAGTGGGCCGCGGTGAACGGCCTGAACGTCGGCCGCAACCCGCAGGAAGTGCTGCGCGTGCTCGACGCCCTGCAGACCGACGAGCTCTGCCCCTGCAACTGGGAGAAGGGCAAGGACGTCCTGAACGCCCAGGAGTTGTTTGAGAAGGCGGCCTGACGGCCGCCATCGCGGACGCAGTTAGCCGCCACACCAACCCTAACCGCATCCGCGAAGGGGGGGCAGGCAGCCCCCCGTAGACCCCCCGGTCCCGCGCGCCCTGGTCGGGCACGCGGGACGTGTTGCTCCCGGAGGCCATGATGTCCCTCGACGCCCTGCGCGCCCGCCTGCCCGAACACGCCAAGGACCTGAAGCTGAACCTCGGCTCGCTCGCCACCGAGCCCGTGCTGAACCAGCAGCAGCTCGCCGGCACCTTCGTCGCCAGCGCCATCGCGGCGCGCAATGCCGAGCTCACCCGTGCGCTCCTTGGCGAATTCGCCCCGAAGCTGTCGCCGGAGGCGCTCGCCGCCGCCAAGGCCGCGGCCGCCATCATGGGCATGAACAACGTCTACTACCGCTTCACCCACCTGGTCGGTGGCGACTACGCCAACCTGCCGGCGAAGCTGCGCATGAACGTCATGGCGAAGCCCGGCGTGGACAAGGTCGATTTCGAGCTCTGGTCGCTCGCCGTCTCCGCCATCAATGGCTGCGGCATGTGCATGGAAGCGCATGAGAAGGTCGTCCTCCACGGCGGCCTGTCGAAGGAAGCCGTGCAGGCCGCGGTGCGCATCGCCGCCGTCGTCCACGCGGTGGCCGGCGTGCTCGACGCCGAGGACGCGGTCGCCGCCGCCGCCTGACGCTCCGGTCGGCCCGTCAGCTTCCCGGATCTGACGGGTCCGGCACGGCCTGCGCCTTCAGCCGCTGGCGCATCGCCGCCACGCGCGCGCGGGCCTCCTCCGGCCACACCGTGCGGGCGTCGTAGAATTCCGGCACGGCCCTCGCCCCTTCCGGCAGCACGACCCAGGGCAGCTTCGTCGAGGTGTAGATGTGGATATCCGGCGGAAACGCCGCCGGGTCATCCATCGTGCCGACCCGCACGAAGCGCACGGCGGGCCCGCCCTGCGGATAATGGCTCCAGACCGCGACATGGCAGGCGGGGCATCGTGCGATGAGCTGCCCGCGCCCGCTCGCGGACGGCGTGTTCACGACCTCGGGCTGCCCGCTCGTCAGCACCACGTCGTCCGCGACGAACAGTGCATTGAGCGCATGCGCGCTGCCAGTCTCCCGCTGGCACCAGCGGCAATGGCAGGCATGGACGATCAGTGGTGGCCCGCCGATGCGGTACCGCACATGCCTGCAGGTGCATCCGCCTTCCATTCGTTTCCTCCCACGAGCGTGTCCGTTCCCCGGCGGCCCTAAGTGTCCTCCAACCGCACTCGTCTGCGCCACGCATCTTGACCCCCTTCTTCACCGGGGCGACGCTTTCCCCACAGAGCCCGGCCAGCCGGGACCGGGCCGGTTGGAGGAAGCCGCCCGTGACCCTCGCGCTCAAGCCGCTGCATCCGCTCTTCGTCGCCGAGGCGACCGGGATCGACCTGCGCCGCCCCCTCACCCCCCACCAGGTCGACGACATCCACCGCGCCATGGACCGGTACGCCGTGCTGGTCTTCCCCGGCCAGCCGCTCGACGACGACCAGCAGATGGCCGTCGGCCGCGCCCTCGGTACGCTGGAGACGACGCGCGCGACGGTAGACGCCGACAAGCACCGGCTGAAGCATCAGGAGATGAACGACATCTCCAACCTTGACACGGAGGGCAGGCTGCTCGCGGCCGATGATCGCCGGCGGATGTTCAGCCTCGGCAACCGGCTCTGGCACAGCGACTCATCGTTCAAGTCGACGCCCGCGCTCTATTCCATGCTGCATGCCCGCGTGATCCCGCCCGAAGGCGGAGAGACGGAATTCGCCGACATGCGCGCCGCGTGGGATGCGCTGGCCGACAGGCAGAAGGCGAAGCTGCGCAGCCTCACCACCTGGCACTCCCTGATCTATTCCCGCGCCCAGCTCGGCTTCGACGCATACACGGACGACGAAAAGAAGGCATTTGCCCCCGTCCCGCAGCGCCTCATCCGCCGCCATCCCGGCTCCGGCCGCGTCTCGCTCTACCTTTCCGCCCATATCGGCCGCGTCGAGGGGATGCCCGTGCCGGAAGGCATGATGATGATCCGCGAACTGACCGAACACGCGACGCAGCGGCAATTCGTGCATAGCCATACGTGGCGGCAGCACGACCTGGTCATCTGGGACAATCGCTGCACGATGCACCGCGCGCGTCCCTTCGAGGACAGCACCTACCCGCGCGACATGCGCCGCGTGACACTGCAGGACGTGGCACCGACGCTGGAACAGCAGGCGGCGTAGCGCGGGTTCCTCGGGGGGCCTTGCCAGTCCCGATATTTCCGCTGTTGCCGTTGGAGGGGCGTTGCCCCTCCAAGCCACCCCAGCAAAGGCCGAAGGGCCTTTGCAAACCTCGACTTGGCGCAGGGCACGGCAGGCGGGAAACGGCGCCGAGACCCGCTCCTGTGCGCGCAACCGGCTTGGAGGGGCAAACATGCCCTCCATGGCCGGCACCAATAGATTGCGGTCCAGGATGCCCAGCATCCTGGCGGGGTGGTTCGGAGGGGCAGAGCCCCTCCGATCTCCAATGGCGGACGTCGTAAAGTGCTCAAGAAGGCCTGCGGAAACCATTACCAGGCCCTGGACCAACGTGGCGTTCTACGACGTTGCGGCGGGCGAGACGGGAAAGCCTGCCGTGCCCGGCCTCGCCGAGAGGGATGCCCGTGTCCTGGCAACGTGAGGACCAAAGACAGCGCACAGCCGCTCCGCCGTCGTCACCCGCATCCAGCGATAAGTTGCACCACGGCATGCAGATCCTCCGCGACGGTCGCGCACAGCCGTCGATCCGCATCGCATGCCGGCACGAGATCCGGCACCATCACCACCGTCATTCCCGCCGCCGCCGCGGCCCGGACGCCATGCGGCGAATCCTCCAGCGCCAGGCAGGTCCCGGGCGCCACGCCGAGTTGCTCCGCCGCCCGCAGGAACGGATCGGGTGCCGGCTTGCCGCGCGCATAGTCGCCCCGCGCCACCACCGCATCGAAGCGCCCCGCCAGCCCATGCGCGGCAAGGTTCCGCCGCACGGCCTCATGCGAGGAGGAGGTCGCGATCGCCCGCCGCAGCCCGAGCGCATCGAGCAGCGTGAGCAGTTCCGCGACACCGCGCTTCAGCGCGGGACCACCCGCCGCGTGCGCGGCGTAGTGCCGGCTCCAGCACGCCTCGAAATCGTCGATGCCGAAGCCCGTGCCGAAATGCGCGAGCAGCCGCGCCCGGTTGTCCACCGCGCTGCCGCCGATCAGGCTCAGGAACACGGCATCCGGCAGCACGCAGCCATGCTCGGCGGCGGCATCCTGGGCGGCGGCGCGGTGCAGCACCTCGGTATCGAACAGCAGCCCGTCCATGTCGAAGACGACGGCACCCGGCATGCGGAACGCGGTCACGACGCCCCGTCCCGCGCCAGATGCTCCACCAGCCGCCGGGCATGCGGCGGCAGCGCCTCCAGCCCCCGCAGGCAGATCCCCAGCCGCCGCTCCGCCCAGGGATCGGCCAGCGCCACGGCGCGGATCGGCAGGCTGCGGCGGAACCGCTCGGCCGCTGTCCGGGGCACGATGCCCACCCCGGCCCCGGCGCCGACCATCCGGCACACCGCCTCGAAGCTGCGCAGCCGCACGCGCAACCGCAGCCGGCGCCGCGCCGCGGCCGCATGGCGCGACAGATGCTCCTGCAACGCGGATTCCTCGGGCAGGCCGATCACGTCATGGTCCAGCACCTCGCGGAACAGCACCGATCGCCGCGCCGCCAACGCATGCCTCCGCGGCACCACCACGACGAGCTGGTCCATGCGGAACGGCAGCAGCGCCAGCCCGGACGCTTCCGCCCAGTCCGCGATGATGCCGGCATCCGCCTGGCCCCCGCGCACGGCCTCGACGATCGCGGCACTCGGCCGTTCCTCCAGCAGCACATCGACATTCGGATGCTCGGCGAGCCACGGCGCCAGCAGCTCCGGCAGGAACTCGCTGATCGCCGCCCCGTTGGCGAGCAGCCGCACCTCCCCCTTCAGCCCGCGCGCATGGTCGTCGAGCTCCCCCGCCATGCGTTCCAGCTGCTCGACGACCAGCCGCGCGTGATAGGCGAGCGCGCGCCCCGCCGCCGTCGGCTCGACACCGCGCCGCCGCCGCACCAGCAAAGCTGCGCCGAGCGTCTCCTCCATCCCCTTCACCCGCGCGCTCGCGGATGGCAGGGCGAGCGCTGAGCGGTCCGCCCCGCGCGTGATGCTGCCGGTCTCCACCACGGCGAGGAACAGGCGCAGGTCCGTCAGGTCGAAGCGCATCTTTCTGCCTCTGCCTGCGCCGAAGGCAGGCTTGCGGAATGCCAGATTGTGGCGCCGCGGGGCGCTGCGCAACCTCGGTCCGTCACCGCCGAAGGATGCCGAACGCGATGCGGAACCTGGTCGCCGCCGCGATGCCGACCGCGAGGCGCAGCCTGCTAGCCGCCGCCCTCGCCACCGTCATGGCCGGCAGCGCCGCGGCCGAGGCGCCACCGGTCGCCGGCGGGCTAATCGCCGGCGCCGTTACCTCGCCCGCGACGGCCGCCAGGCACCGCGTCCCGGCCGTGCTGATCCTGGCCGACGCCCCCGGCGCCGATGCGCGGGCCGACGGCTATGTCCACGAACTCACCGCAGCCGGCCTGCTGGTCATGGAGGCCGACGCCCACGCCATCGCCGAGGCGACCGGGCTGCCGGCCACCGAGGCCGGCCTCGCCGCCGCCGCGTCTCTGGCAGTCCGCGCCCTGGCCCATGACCCGCGCGCGGCGCCGGGGCGGATCGGCGTGCTCGGTTTCGGGGAAGGCGGCCGCGCGGCGCTGCTCGCCGTGCCCGACCCCACGGGGGCCGACGCCATTGCCGCGCGCGCCGTGCTCTATCCCGGCTGCATCGGCCTCGCCGACACGCTGCGCGCGCACCACCCCACCATCGCGACCCCGGTGCTGCTGCTGCATGGCGACCGCGACGCCGCCAACCCGCCCGCCGCCTGCGCGGAGACCGCCGCCGTCCTCGCTGCCTGGGTACCGACCGAACGCCGGCAACTCGCCGGCGCCGCCTATGCCTGGGACCGCCCGGCCTACGGCGCCGACCGTTTCGCCCTGCTGCCGGTCCCCGGCGGAGATGGACGCATCCCCGGCGTGCCGCACCAGCGCCTCGCCGCCGAATCCGCCGCCCGCGTCGCCCGCTGGATGGCCCGGACCCTTGCCCCGGAGGCCGCCCGGCCGTGATGACCGACCCGACCATGCTGGCCGCGATCGCGGTCGTCTTCGTCCTTGCCGGCGTCGTGAAGGGCGTGGTGGGGCTCGGCCTGCCGACGCTCGCGATGGGGCTGCTGACGCTCGCCGTCGCGCCGGCCGAGGCGGCGACGCTGCTGCTCGCCCCTTCCTTCGTCACCAATGCCTGGCAGATGGCGGCCGGCCCATACCTGCCGGGGCTGGTGCGGCGGCTCTGGCCGATGCTGGCGGGTGTCGTGATCGGCACGGTCGCCGGCGCGGGCTCGCTGACCGGCGGCAGCCCGGCGGCGACGGCCGGGCTCGGGCTCGTGCTGATGCTCTATGCGGCGGTGGCGCTCTGGGCGCCTCGGCTGCGCGTGCCGGCGGGCGCGCAGGGCTGGGCCGGGCCGGTGGTGGGCGTGACGACCGGCCTCGTCACCGGCGCGACCGGCGTCTTCGTCGTCCCGGCCGTGCCTTACCTCCAGGCCATCGGACTGGAGAAGGATGAGCTGGTGCAGGCGCTCGGCCTGTCCTTCACCGTCTCGACCGTCGCGCTGGCGATCGGCCTTGCCCTTCATGGCGGCTTCGCAACCGGCGAGGCGCTTGCCTCCCTGATCGCCCTCGCGCCGGCGATGGCCGGCATGTGGCTCGGCCAGCGCATCCGGGCGCGGATCTCGCCGCCGACCTTCCGCTTCTGGTTCCTCGTCTCGCTCGGGGTGCTGGGCGCGTGGCTGGCCTGGCGGGCGATCTGATCGGTCGCCTGCACGGCCGACGGTTTCTTTCATACTCACGGTACGTTTGCGCTGACGAACGCGGCGGGGCCCCCTGCCGGGGGCGGTCGCAGGTTCAGCGACGCCGAAATCCGCGGCGCCTGCGGCAGCCCGACGACACGCCCGCCCTGCCGAATACGCGGGCGGCCGCTCCGCCGTGTTCAGGGCCGACCACGCGCCGTTCTCCGGGCGGCGTGCCGTTCGGGCGGGGCAAGCCGCGCCTCGAACCAATCCGCCAATGCCTCGGCGGCGAGTAGCGTCGTCTCGTGATCCGGCGTTGCACGGATCCGATCCGCGCCCGCGGGATCAGGCAGCATCGGCGCGATCCCCTGCGCATCCCAGGCGTGGCCCGCACCGGGCAACAGGCGGAGCACGACCCCGGGCGGCAGAAGCAGCGCATCGCAACCCCCGGCCACCGCGGCGCCCTGAAGGATCAGGGCCTCGCCCTCCGGCGGCAGGTCGAGCTCGACGCAACCGGGGTAGAGCGCAGCGACGGCGACGGCTACGCCCCCGCTTCGCAAGGCGGCGCGTCCGCCCGCGCCGAAGCCGATCAGGCCAACCCGCAGCCCGGCCGGCCCGGCCGCGGAAGCCCAACCGAGGGCCACGATGGCCGCATCGGCGCTGGTTGCGGCGTCGTGCAGCGTCCCCTGCGTCTCGACGCCGTCGTCGAAGCCCAGGACGAGGCTGGCGATGCCGCGCGCCAGCAGGCTATCCACATAGGGATCGGTACGGAGATCCTCGCCCAGCGTATCCGGCAGCATGATGACGAGCGGCGTTGCCGCGCCCGCGCCGTCGGGGAGCACGAGCCGCCCGGTGCCAGCAGGCATCGGCAGGGACAGCATCACCACCAGCGGCTCGGCGCGCGCGGCGGAGATCAGCAGGCAGGCCGCGACAGCCAGGAATGCGCGCATCATCGGCACATCTTTTCCGTTGTGATTTAGCAATGAGCATCCGTTGCATCCCGCCAGCCGGCAGTGAGCGAGGTCTCAGGCCGGAGCGCGGTGATACGCATGGCGCGTTCCAGGCATTGGCATAGGCGCGGCTCCGCGGCGCGGGGCTTCCGGACCGTCAGCGCCGGTGCGACAAGGGCGACCGACCCGTAAGGAGATGCCGCCATGCCCGCAGACCGTTACGACCTGATCCTCCGCGGCGGCCATGTCGTCATGCCCTGGGGCGTCGAGACCGCCGACGTCGCCGTGCGCGACGGCCGCATCGCGACGCTCGGCAACCTCCGCCATGCCGAGGCAGCCGAGACGATCGACTGCGCCGGCCTGCACGTCCTGCCCGGCCTGATCGACCCGCATGTGCATCTGCGCGACCCGGGCGACCCGGCGGTGGAATCCATCGAGACTGGCACCAAGGCGGCCATCCTCGGCGGCCTGACCGCCGTGTTCGACATGCCGAACACCGCGAAGTCCGTGGTGAACCGCGAGATCCTCGACGAGAAGCGCGCCTTTCTCGAAGGCCGCGCCTGGTGCGATGTCGGGCTCTATGTCGGCGCCTCGAAGAAGAACATCGCCGAGCTCGCGGAACTGGAACTCCAGCCGAATGTCTGCGCGGTGAAGGTCTTCGCCGGCTCCTCCACCGGGGACCTGCTGGTCGAGGACGATGCGAGCCTCGAAGCCGTCATGCGCTCCGGCCGCCGGCGCATCTGCTACCACTCCGAGGACGAGTACCGTCTGCAGGAACGGAAGCCGATGTTCACCGTCGGCATGCCGCATCGGAACCACATGGAATGGCGCGACGTGGAAACCGCCATGCTCGGCACGAAGCGGCTGATGGCGATCGCCCGCAAGACCGGCCGCGCCGCGCATATCCTGCACGTCTCGACCGCCGAGGAACTCGCCTACCTCCGCGACTTCCGCGATGTCGCGACGGTCGAGGTGCTGCTGAACCACCTGACCCAGACCGACGAGGCCTATGACCGCCTCGGCGGCTATGCCGTGATGAACCCGCCGATCCGCGACCAGCGTCACCTCGACGCCGCCTGGGCGGCGGTGAATGACGGCACGGTGGACTGCATCGGCTCCGACCACGCGCCGCATTCGCGCGAAGCCAAGGAGCGCCCCTGGCCGAACACCGCGGCGGGGCTCACCGGCGTGCAGACGCTGGTGCCGCTCATGCTCGACCACGTCACCAGCGGCCGGCTGTCGATCTCGCGGCTGGTGGACCTGATGTGCGCCGGCCCGGCGCGCGTCTATGGCGCGCTGAACAAGGGCCGCCTCGCCGCCGGCTACGATGCGGACTTCACGCTGGTGGACCTGAAGCGCCAGCGGATGATCCGCAACGACTGGCTGGCCACCCCCGCCGGCTGGACGCCCTTCGACGGCACGGTCTGCACCGGCTGGCCCGTCGCGACCATCATCCGCGGCACCGCGGTGATGCGGGAGGACGAGGTGCTGGGCGCGCCGATCGGCAAGCCGGTGGCCTTCGCGGACACCCATCGGTGACAGCCGAGGAGGCGATCGCCTCCCGCCGCTCCATCCGCGCCTTCCTCCCGACGCCGGTGCCGCGCGAGGATGTCGAGCACCTGCTCGACATCGCCGCCCGCGCCCCGTCGGGGACGAACATGCAGCCCTGGCGCGGCTATGTGCTGGCTGGCGAGCCCCTGAAGCGGCTCTCGGCCGCGTTGGTCGCGGCGCATGCGCCGCCCGAGGCCGAGTACCGCTACTACCCCGAGAGCTTCCCCGAGCCTTACCTGTCGCGCCGCCGCAAGGTCGGCTGGGACCTCTATGGCCTGCTCGGCATCGCGCGCGGCGAAACGGAGAAGATGCGGCGCCAGCATGACCGCAACTTCGACTTCTTCGGCGCCCCGGTCGGCATCATCTTCACCATAGACCGCCGGCTCGAGATCGGGTCCTGGCTCGATTACGGCTTCTTCCTCGGCAACCTGACGGTCGCCGCGCGCGGCCTGGGGCTCGACACCTGCCCGCAGGCCGCCTTCGCGCCCCAGCACCGCATCATCCGCGACCACGTGCCCATCCCCGAGGAGGAGGTCGTCGTCTGCGGCATGGCGATCGGCCACGCCGATCCGGGCGCCCCGGAGAACACGCTGACCACCGAACGCGCCCCGGCGCGGGAGTTCTGTCGCTTCCTGGGCTGGGAATGATGCCGCCGCTGACCGGCGCGGCGCTGTGGGTCCGGCTGATCACCATTGCCGCGCTGTGGGGCGGCGCCTTCCCGCTCATCCGCTACCTGACCGGCTTCCTGTCCCCCTTCGCCATGGCCGGCGTGCGCGGCGTGCTGGCGGCGATCGTCGTCTTCCTGTTCCTGTGGATGCGCGGCCAGCTTGGCGGCATCACGCGGAAGGTGGCGATCGGCGCACTCGTGCTCGGCACCTTCAGCGGCGTGCTGCCCAACACGCTGATCCCCATCGCCCTGCAACGGATGGAAGCCGCACCCGCCTCGCTGATCCAGGCGACCGGGCCGCTCATCATCACCTTGCTCGCCGGGCTGCTGCTGCCGGGGGAGAAGCCGACGCGGCGAATGATGCTCGGCATCGGCATCGGCTTCTGCGGCATCGCGCTGGTGATCGGGCCGGGCGGCCTCGGCGGCGGTACGGCCTTCGGTGCGATGCTGATCCTCGCCGCGACGACCTCCTACGCCATCAGCACCGTCTGGGTGCGGATGGCCCCGCGCGGGCCGGCGGCGGCGCTGGCCCTCGGGCAACAGACAGTGTCGGGCGTCATCTCGGGCAGCCTGGCAATGGCGGTGGACGGGCCGCAGGCGCTGGTCCAGCCGACGGAGGTCTGGGTCCTTGCCGTGGTGCTCGCCATCTTCGCCACCGCCATCCCGCTGACGCTGTTCCTTGGCCTCGCCACGCGGGCCAAGGCGGCGGATGCGGCGATGGTGGGCTACCTCCAGCCCGTGTTCGCGACGCTGATCGCCGCCGCCTGGCTCGGCGAGGTGCCGTCCTGGCAGGTCGTCGCCGGCGGCGTGGTGGTGCTGGCGGGCGTCGCGGTGGTCACGACCCGGCGCTGACCTGCGCGATCCAGTCCTGCAGGTTGTAGTGCATCGTCACGCGGGCGATGCGCCCGTCGCGAATGTCGTAGAAGGCCCCCGCCGGCAGGCGGTACGCCTGCCCGCGCGCCGCCGGCAGCCCCTCATCGGTCGCGAGGTACTCGCCCTCGACGACGAACTCCGCCGCCGCCCGCGTGCCGGTCCGTTCCGCCATCACGACGATGTCCACAAGCGTCTCGCGATAGCACCGATCCATCCGGGCCATGAAGGCGCCGAAGGCATCGCGCCCGACCTCCCGCCCGCTCTGGTTCACGTCATGGGCGACGTCATCCGTCAGCAGGGCCAGCATGGCCGCCCTGTCGCCCCGGTTGAAGGCGTCCAGATAGGAACGGATCAGGGCTGCGGCATCCAAGGCGGGGGCTCCATCGCGGGCGGTTTTCTTGCCGAGGGGTAGCCCTACCCCTATAGGTGCACTGCAACAACACCAGCACACCCGGATTGCCCATGCCGCAGAAGCCGCCGAGCTTCCAGGACATCATCCTGCGCCTCCATCGCTTCTGGTCGGAGCGCGGCTGCGTCATCCTCCAGCCCTACGACATGGAAGTCGGCGCCGGCACGTTCCATCCTGCGACCACGCTGCGGGCGTTGGGTCCGAAGCCATGGAAGGCGGCCTATGTGCAGCCCTCCCGCCGGCCCTCCGACGGTCGTTACGGCGAGAACCCGAACCGGCTGCAGCACTACTACCAGTACCAGGTCATCCTGAAGCCCTCGCCCGCCGACCCGCAGGCGCTGCTGATCGAGAGCTACCGCGCGCTCGGCATCGACCCCGCTTTGCACGACATCCGCTTCGTCGAGGATGATTGGGAAAGCCCGACGCTGGGCGCCTGGGGCCTCGGCTGGGAAGTGTGGTGCGACGGAATGGAGGTGACGCAGTTCACCTATTTCCAGCAGGTCGGCGGCATCGCCTGCGAGAAGCCTTCCGCCGAGCTGACCTACGGCCTCGAACGCCTGGCGATGTACATCCAGGGCGTGGAGAACGTGTACGACCTCGCCTTCAACGACGATGGCGTAAAGTATGGCGAGGTCTTCCTGCGGGCCGAGAAGGAATACTCCGCCCATAATTTCGAGTTCGCCGACACCGGCATGCTGTTCCGCCATTTCGAGGATGCGGAGAAGGAATGCGCCGCCCTGCTGGAACGGAAGCTGGCCCTGCCGGCCTATGACCAGTGCATCAAGGCGTCGCATCGCTTCAACCTGCTGGATGCGCGGGGTGCGATCAGCGTGACCGAACGCGCCGCCTATATCGGCCGCGTGCGGACCCTCGCCAAAGGCTGCTGCGAGGCCTGGCTGGCGGGGGAGACGGCGTGAGCTTGAACGGCGCCTCAGTTTCTACCATATCAGGGCGTCATTCTACCATGGAGGGTGCCATGGGCCAGCTGAACATCAAGGACGAGGCGCTGATCGCCGAGGCCAAGGAACTCGCGGCGCTGCTCGGCACGTCGGCGACGGGCGCGGTGCGCGAGGCGGTGCATGAGCGCCTGGCCCGGGAGAAGGCGGTGCGGGACGACCGGAAGCAGCGCATGTACGACGAGATCATGGCGATAGCCGAGCGCGCCTCGAAGCTCGTCCCCCCCGGTGTCACCAGCGACCATAGCGACCTCTACGACGAGAACGGCCTGCCGCGGTGATCGTCGATGCCTCCGCCCTGATCGCGATCCTGTTCAAGGAGAAGGAGGCAACCGCCTTCGCCTCGGCGATGCGCGATGCGGAATCGCGCGTGGTGTCGGCCGCGACGGTCGTCGAGACCGCGATGGTGGCCGAAGGGCGCACCGGCCCGGCCATGGGCGCGGAGCTCGACGAGTTGCTCGGGTCGATGCGCGCCGAGATCGTCCCCTTCACCGCCGAGCACGCCGCCCTCGCCCGCGACGCCTGGCGCCGCTACGGCAAGGGCCGCCACCCGGCCGGGCTGAACCTCGGCGACTGCTTCTCCTACGCGCTCGCCAAGGCGCGCAACGAACCCCTGTTGTTCAAGGGCGATGACTTCGCCCGTACCGATGTGAAGGCGGCGATCTAGTGCCTGAACTGCTCCTCGAACTCTTCTCCGAAGAAATCCCGGCGCGCATGCAGGCGCGTGCGGCGGAGGATCTCGCGCGCCTGTTCGGCGAACGCTGCGCCGCGCTGGTCGAGGCGCCGCCGCTGACCTTCCACGGCCCGCGCCGCATCGGCCTGTCGGCGCTGCTGCGCGCGTCGGTCACGACGGAAGGCAAGGAGGAACGCGGCCCGCGCATCGGCGCGCCCGACGCCGCGCTCGATGGCTTCCTGCGCAAGCACGGCGCGACGCGCGACGCGCTGAAGCAGGAAGGCCAGTTCTGGGTGCTGTCGAAGCCCGGCGAGACGGTCGAGGCGCGCGCCCTGGTCGCCGCCGCCGTGCCGGCCATCATCCGCGCCTTCCCCTGGCCGAAATCGATGCGCTGGGGTGGGTCGTCGCCGATGTCCTGGGTGCGGCCACTGAAGCGCATCCTCTGCGTGCTGGATGGCGCGGTGGTGCCGTTCGATCTCCGCAGCGGCGATGATGATGGGCATGCGCTGTCCTCCGGCAACGAGACCGAGGGCCACCGCATCATGGCCCCCGGCGCCTTCGCCGTGCGCGGGCTGACCGACTATCAGGAAGGACTGCGCGAACGCCGGGTGGTGCTTGATGCCGCTGAGCGCGCGCGGGAGATCAAGGACGGCATCGCCGCGCTGGCCGCCGCCGAAAGCCTGACCGTCGTGCCGGATGAAGGCCTGATCAGCGAAGTCGCGGGGCTGGTGGAATGGCCGGTGCCGCTGCTCGGCCGCATCGACGACGCCTTCATGGATTTGCCGCCCGAGGTGATGCGCACGACGATGCGCGTGAACCAGCGGTATTTCGCGCTGCGCAAGGCGGATGGGTCGGCCGCGCCACGCTTCGCGCTGGTGGCGAACATCGCCGCACCGGATGGCGGTGCTGCGATCGTCGGCGGCAATGAGCGCGTGCTGCGCGCGCGGCTGTCGGATGCGCGGTTCTTCTGGGACCTGGACCGCAAGCAGAAGCTGGAAGACTTCCTGCCGAAGCTGGACAGCGTGGTGTTCCACGCGAAGCTGGGGACGCAGGGGGAGCGTGTGGCGCGGCTGGAGCGACTGGCGCGCATCATCGCGGAGAAGATCGGCGCGAACGCGGATGATGCGGCGCGCGCGGCGAGACTGGCCAAGGCCGATCTCGCGTCCGGGATGGTGGGTGAGTTCCCGGAACTGCAAGGGGTTATGGGTCGGTACTACGCGCTCGGGCAGGGCGAGAAGCCAGCGGTCGCTGAGGCGATCGGTGCGCATTACCGGCCGCTCGGGCCGGGGGATGAGGTACCGTCGGAGCCGGTGGCGATTAGCGTGGCAATGGCGGACAAGCTCGATCAGTTGGCCGGCTTCTTCGCGGCCGGTGAGAGGCCGACCGGTTCCAGCGACCCATTCGCGTTGCGCCGCGCTGCGCTGGGCGTCATCCGCATTCTGCGAGAAAATGCACTGCGCGTCCGTCTGATAGACCTGCTCGTGCCCGCCGTCCGAGGCGCGGTCGAACCCATCTGGCTGAAGCAGGGCGGACCGGAAATCGCGTGGCAGGAGAAGCGCGCAGAGCTATGGGAGCGGCGCGAACGCGATCCCGCATTCCCATTGCCGGATCAAATCGTCGCCGCCGATGTCCTCGAGTTTCTCAGCGAGCGCCTCCGCGTCCAAATCCGCGCGGAGGGCATTCGGCACGACGTCGTCACCGCCGTACTCGCCGCGTCATCCGACGACGACCTAGTGCGTATTCTCCGCAGAGCGGAAGCTGTGCGCTCTTTCGTTGAAGCTGAGTCCGGCGCCAATCTGCTGGCAGCCTATAAGCGCGCCACGAACATCCTCCGCATCGAGGAGAAGCGTGATGGCAGAACCTTCGACCCTGGCTACCATCATCAGCTCCTCGCCGCGCCCGAGGAACAGGCCCTCGCCACCGCCCTTGAAGCCGCCGCCACACGCATCGAAACCGACCTCACCGCCGAGGCGTTCGAGCCTGCGATGGATGCGATGGCCACCCTCCGCGCGCCCGTTGACGCATTCTTCGACAAGGTGATCGTCAATGACGCGGACGCCGCCATCCGTGACAACCGCTTGAAACTTCTCGCCCGCCTCCGCACCGCGATGGACGCCGTCGCGGATTTCTCGAAGATCGAAGCCTGAAGGGGAACCCCTGAGATGACGCAGTGGGTCTACAGCTTTGGCGCCGGCCGCAACGAAGGGCGCGCCGACATGCGCAACCTGCTCGGCGGCAAGGGTGCGAACCTCGCCGAAATGGCCTCGATCGGGCTGCCCGTGCCGCCCGGCTTCACCGTCACCACCGAGGTCTGCACCTGGTATTACCAGAACAATGAGACCTACCCGGCCGACCTCGAAGACCAGGTGAAGGCCGGCCTCGCCCGCATCGAGGAAGCGGTCGGCAACAAGTTCGGAGACCACCGCAAGCCGCTCCTGGTGTCGGTGCGCTCCGGCGCCCGCGTCTCGATGCCCGGCATGATGGACACGGTGCTGAACCTCGGCCTGAACGACGCGACGGTCGAAGGCCTGGTCGTCGCCTCCGGCGATGCGCGCTTCGCCTGGGACAGCTACCGCCGCTTCATCCAGATGTACGGCTCGGTGGTCCTCGGCGTGGATCACCACCGCTTCGAGGAAATCATCGAGAACGAGAAGCTCGACACCGGCAAGACCGAGGACACCGAGCTGACCGCGCAGGAATGGCACCGCGTGGTCGATGGCTACAAGGAAATGGTGCGCGAGGTCACCGGCAAGCCCTTCCCGCAGGACCCCTGGGATCAGCTCTGGGGCGCGGTCGGCGCGGTGTTCGGCTCCTGGCAGAACCAGCGCGCCATCACCTATCGCCGCCTGCACGACATCCCGGCCGAATGGGGCACGGCGGTGAACGTCCAGGCGATGGTCTTCGGCAACATGGGCGAGGATTGCGCGACCGGCGTCTGCTTCACGCGCGACCCGTCCACCGGCGAGAACATCTTCTACGGCGAATACCTGATCAACGCGCAGGGCGAGGACGTCGTCGCCGGCATCCGCACCCCGCAGCCCATGGCGGAATCCCGCGCGAAGCCCGGCGAGCGCAGCATGGAAACCGTCATGCCGAACGCCTACGCCGAACTGGTGAAGGTGCGCGAGACGCTCGAGCGCCACTACACCGACATGCAGGACATCGAGTTCACGGTCCAGTCGAACAAGCTGTATATGCTGCAGACGCGCAACGGGAAGCGCACCGCGGCGGCGTCGCTGAAGATCGCGGTCGACATGGCGCAGGAAGGCCTGATCGACCACGCCGAAGCCGTGAAACGGGTGAACCCCGCGGCCCTCGACCAGCTCCTGCACCCCACGCTCGATCCGAAGGCGCCGCGCAAGCTGCTGGCGAAGGGCCTGCCCGCCTCCCCCGGCGCGGCTTCCGGCGTGGTCGTCTTCAGCGCGGATGAGGCGGAAGCACGCGCGCAGAAGGGCGAATCCGTCATCCTCGTGCGTATCGAGACGTCGCCCGAGGACATCCACGGCATGCACGCCGCGAAGGGCATCCTGACCACGCGCGGCGGCATGACCAGCCACGCCGCCGTCGTCGCCCGCGGCATGGGCCGCCCCTGCGTCGCCGGCTGCGGCGGCGTCTCGGTGGACTACAACAACCAGGTGCTCTCCTCCGGCGGCGTGCAGATCCGCGGCGGGGAAGTCCTGACGATCGATGGCGGCACCGGTGAGGTCTATGTCGGCTCCGTCGCCATGGTGGAACCGCAGCTCTCCGGCGACTTCTCAACGCTGATGGGCTGGGCGGACAAGGTGCGGCGCCTCAAGGTGCGCGCCAACGCCGAAACCCCGCTCGATGCCGAGACCGCGCGCAAGTTCGGCGCCGAGGGCATCGGCCTCTGCCGCACCGAGCACATGTTCTTCGACCCCGAGCGCATCGGCGCCGTGCGGCAGATGATCATGGCGGAAACGGAATCGGGCCGCCGCACCGCGCTGGCCCGCCTGCTGCCCTTCCAGCGCCAGGACTTCGTGGACCTGTTCCGCATCATGGCGGGTCTGCCGGTGACGATCCGCCTGCTCGACCCGCCGCTGCACGAGTTCCTGCCCCATAGCGACTTCGAGATCGCCGAGGTGGCCCAGTCACTGGGCACGGACACCGAGACGATGAAGCGCCGCGCGCAGGAACTGAGCGAAGCCAACCCGATGCTCGGCCATCGCGGCTGCCGCCTCGGCATCGCCTTCCCCGAGATCTATGAGATGCAGGCGCGCGCGATCTTCGAGGCCGCCTGCCAGATCGGCAAGGAAACCCACAAGGCACCGCATCCCGAGATCATGATCCCGCTCGTTGCCACGAAGCGGGAACTCGAGATCACCCGCGCCCAGGTGGACCGCATCGCGCAGGAAGTCTTCGCGGAGACGAAGTACCACGTCGAATACAGCGTCGGCACGATGATCGAACTGCCGCGCGCCGCGCTGACGGCGGATGCCATCGCGGATTCGGCCGACTTCTTTTCCTTCGGCACCAACGACCTGACGCAGACCACCTTCGGCCTGTCGCGCGACGACGCCGGCAAGTTCCTGCCGCTCTATGTCGAGAAGGGCATCTTCCCGAAGGACCCCTTCGTCTCGATCGACCCGGACGGCGTCGGCGAACTCGTGAAGATCGCCGCCGAGAAGGGCCGCCGCGTGAAATCCGACCTCAAGCTCGGCATCTGCGGCGAGCATGGCGGCGACCCGTCCTCGATCCATTTCTGCGAGAGCGTCGGGTTGGACTACGTCTCCTGCTCGCCCTATCGCGTGCCGGTCGCGCGGCTGGCGGCGGCGCAGGCCGCGATGGCGGGCGGCGGTGACCGCACCGCCTGATCGACCCCCGACGGGCGGCGGACGCCGCCCGGCGCGGGCCTTCGGCAGGCCGCGACCCGGAGAGGAACGAAGCTCCCGGCTACCTGCGCCACCGCGATGCTGCCATCGCCCTTGCCGCCGCAACCACTGACCTGGTTGCGGCGCACGTCCGACGACGCCGCTACAGCCAGCGCCGCACCCGCCCGCGATACGCCTCGTAGGCCGCCCCGAACCGCGCGGCGAGATACGCTTCCTCCCGCGCCACCACCATCCGGTCGAGCAGCAGGTGCCCGCCGACCAGCGCCACCCATCCCCACAGATCGCCCCAGCGCAGCGCGAAGCCGAACATGGCGACCAGGAAGCCTAGATAGACCGGATTGCGGCTGAAGCGGAACGGCCCGGCCTCCACCAGTGCCTTGTCCGGCCGATCGGGCCGAGGGTCGTTGCCCGCATGGACCAGCGCCAGCAGCGACAGGCCGATCAGCAACAGCGCCGCGAAGAACATCAGCATGCCGAGTTCCGGCAGGGGCGGCCCCAGCGGTACCGGCAGCACCCGCTGCATCAGCCACGCCGCGGCCAGCAGCAATGCGACGATCACCGGCGGCGGCACGCGCACGCCGGGGCCCGTATCGGCGCTCACGCCTCCTCGCGCGCCGGCAGCCGCATCCAGCCGGGAATGCGCGGCGTCACCACCGCCTCCCCGCCACGGAACGGCGCCCGGTCCAGCGCATCGATCCGCAGCAGCGCGATCCCCTGCCCGTCCCGGCCCGAGCGCATCTCGCCGATCTCGGCACCCTTCGCATCGGTCAGGGCCGTGCCGCGCGCCGGCATCGCGCCGTCCACATCCACCGGCACCAGCCGCCGCTTGAGCAGCCCGCGATACCGCGTCCGCGCCGTCAGCTCCTGCCCCATGTAGCAGCCCTTGGACCAGGAAACGCCGTTCAGCTCGTCGAACCCACCTTCCAGCAGGACGGACTTCTCGCCCTCCATGTCCCGCGACCCGTCCGGCAGGCCGAGCGCCAGCCGATGCCGGTCGTAATCGGCCTCCGTCGCATCGGTGGCGAGCGGCGCGGCAGCCAGCACCCGCCACCCGGCACCCTCCAGCCGCGGGTCCGGCACGACCAGACCCGTCGCGGCCGGTGGCGCCGCGCCCCAGGCGGCATGGACATGCCATTCATCCGAGGCATCCCGCAGCGTCACCTTCGACCGCAGCCGGAACCGCGACAGCCGCTGCACCAGCGCACCGGCCTGTGCCCGCTCGGCAT
Source organism: Neoroseomonas terrae (assembly GCF_018129025.1). GTDB lineage: Bacteria > Pseudomonadota > Alphaproteobacteria > Acetobacterales > Acetobacteraceae > Neoroseomonas > Neoroseomonas terrae. The sequence continues at coordinate 94,578 of NZ_JAAEDI010000013.1, forward strand.
CGACCAGCAGCACCTCGCCGGACGGGATGACGAAGAAATCCGCAAGCCATTTCCCCTGCGGCGTCAGCAACGCGGCCCAGGCCGCCTGCCCCTCGGGAATCGTGGCCACGTCGTTGGAAACGAGACCCTGCAGGAACGCCACCCGGTCGGGCCCGGCCAGTTCCAGCACGCCTCGGTCAGGAAGGAGGGCAATCGGCATGGCCCAACAGGTGAGGCGGATCGGCGAATGCTGCAACCTCCCCCCCGGCGTCCGGGCGTGGTAAGCGCCGCCGGTGCGCATCCTGTTCATCACCTCGACCCGGATCGGCGACGCCGTCCTGTCCACCGGGGTCATCGACCACCTGATCCGCGCCCATCCCGACGCGCGCTTCACCATCGCGGTGGGCCGCGTGGCGGAAGGCGTGTTCCGCCGCATGCCCGCGCTCGACCGGCTAATCCCCATCGAGAAGAAGCGCTTCGGCCTGCACTGGCTCGGCCTGTGGTCGAAGGTCGCCTTCGCCCGCTGGGACCTGGTGGTGGACCTGCGCGGGTCGGCCATCGCCTGGCTGCTGCTGGCGCGGCGCCGCGCCGTGATGCGCGGCGGCCGCCGGCCGGGGCACCGCCTGCTGCACATCGCCCAGACGCTCGGCCTCGCGCCCGCGCCGCGTCCCGTCGCCTGGTTCGGCCCCGCCGAGGCCGCCCGCGCCGAGGCGCTGCTGCCCGCCGGCGCGCCGGTGCTGGCCCTCGGCCCCACCGCGAACTGGGTACGCAAGGTCTGGCCGGCCGACCGCTTCCTCACCCTCGCCCGGCTGCTCACCGAACCCGGAGCGCCGCTGGAAGGTGCCCGCATCGCCATTCTCGGCGGGCCGGGCGCCCAGGAACGCGCCATGGCGGAACCGGTCCTGAACGGCCTGCCGGGCGCAATCCACCTCGTCGGCGCGCTGGACCTGCCGGAAGCCGCCGCCGTGCTCGCCCGCTGCGCCCTGTTCGTCGGCAATGATTCCGGCCTGATGCACCTCTCCGCCGCCACCGGTACGCCGACGCTCGGCCTGTTCGGCCCGACCCCGGCCTCGGAATACGGGCCGGTCGGCGCGCGTGCGGCGGCCGTGCTGGCGGAAGGACCACCGGGCGACGCGCCGATGGGGGCGCTGTGCGCGACGGGCGTCGCCAAGGAAGCGACCGCGCTGCTGGCAGGGCCCGCGGTTGTGGAGGCGGCGCTGTGACAGGCACGGGCGCATCGGAGAGGGGCGCCGCCCCTCTCCGAACCTCACCCCGCCAAAGGCCCGAGGCCTTTGGAAACCATCCTTTGGCGCCGGGCGTGGCGGACAGTTCCGCCTTCGCTTCCGCCCGCCATGGCCGGCGCCGGCTATCGGGTTCCAAGGGGCTCGGGGCCATGCGGACCGGCGCCCCATGACCCGCCTCTCCGCCCTGATCGTCGCCCGCAATGAGGAAGCACGGCTGCCCGATTGCCTCGCTTCCGTCGCCTTCGCCGATGAGGTCGTGGTGGTGCTCGACCGCAGCATCGATGACAGCGCGGCCATCGCCGCCGTCGCCCGCGCGAAGGTCGTCGAAGGCGCCTGGGAACTGGAAGGCGAGCGCCGCAACGCCGGCCTCGATGCCTGCACCGGCGACTGGATCATCGAGGTCGATGCCGACGAACGGGTGAACGAGCCGCTCGCCCGCGCCATTCGCCAAACCATCGCCACCAGCCCCCATGCCTGGCACCAGGTGCCGGTCGACAACTATGTCGGCGACCGGCTGATCCGCCACGGCTGGGCGGGCTCCTTCGGCACCACCTCCGTGCCGCGACTGTCGCGCAAGGGGGCGAAGCGGTGGCGGCCCCAGCGCGTGCATCCGGGGCTCGACTGGACCGGGCGGGAAGGCCCGAAGATCACCGAAGGCGCGCTGATCCATCTGGTCGATCGCGATATCTCCGACATGCTGCGCCGGCTCGACAAGTATTCCTCCGCCAAGGCCGCCGACCTGCTGGCGACAGGCGAGATCGGCACGCTCCGCGCCAATGTCCGGCGCTTCTTCTCGCGCGGCTTCAAATCCTACGTCTCGCGCAAGGGCTACCGCGAAGGCGGCTGGGGCGTGCTGCTCGCCCTCTGCACCGGCGCCTTCCCCCTGCTGTCCTACCTCAAGGCAGCGCTCGAGCCGGAGCGCCATCGATGAGGATCGCCCAGATCATGGCCGGCGCCCCGCATGGCGGCGCGGAGGCCTTCTACGAGCGCCTCTGCATCGGCCTGCACGCCGCGGGCGAACAGGTCCTGCCGGTGATCCGCCGCGATGCCGAGCGTTCGGCGAAGCTCCGCGCCGGCGGCCTCGCGCCGGTCGAACTCGGCTTCGGCGGTGCGCTCGACCTGCTGACCGGCCCGCGGCTGCGTGGCGCGCTGACCGGCTTCGCGCCGGCCGTCGCCATCGCCTGGATGAACCGCGCCGCGCGCTTTACGCCGAAGGGCGCCTGGACGCTGGTCGGCCGGCTCGGCGGCTACTACGACCTGAAGTACTATCGCCGCTGCGACCACCTGGTCGGCAACACGCGCGACATCGTCCGCTGGATCGCCGCGCAGGGCTGGGCGCCGGCACGCACCCACTACCTGCCGAACTTCGCCGCCGACCTGGCCGGCGCGGCGCCCGCCGACCTTCCCGGCCGCACCCGTCTCCTCGCCATGGGCCGCCTGCATCGCAACAAGGGCTTCGACATCGCCCTGCGCGCCCTCGCCGCCCTGCCCGCCGCGCATCTCTCCATTGCCGGCGAAGGGCCCGAACGCGCGGCGCTGGAATCGCTCGCCGCCGAACTCGGCGTGATGGACCGCGTGACCTTCCTCGGCTGGCGCAGCGACATCGGCGCGCTGCTTGCCGGCTGCGACATCTTCGTCTGCTCCTCCCGTCACGAACCGCTCGGCAACATCGTGCTGGAAGCCTGGTCCGCCAGCCGCCCGGTCGTCGCCGCGGCGGCGCAGGGTCCGACCGAACTCATCACGGATGACGACACCGGCCTGCTCGTCCCGGTCGAGGATGCCGACGCCCTCGCCTGCGCGATCGGCGCGCTGATCGCCGACCCGCAGCGTGCCGCGCGCCTCGCGCAAGCCGGCCGCGCCGCCTACGAAGGCGACTTCACCGAGGCTGCCGTGGTGGCGCGCTGGCGGGACTTCCTCGCCGCCGTCGCGCCGCGGCAGCAGGCGGCGTAGCGCCATGTGCGGCATCGCCGGCCTCGCCCTCAAGCCCGGGGAACGCCCCGACCCCACGGTGCTCGACGCGCTGACGCGGGCGCTGGCCCATCGCGGCCCGGACGGCCACGGCCATCACGTGCAGGGCAATGTCGCGCTGTCGCATACGCGGCTCGCCATCATCGACCTCGTCACCGGCGACCAGCCGCTGCATGCCGGCCCGGCAAGCCTCGTCGGCAATGGCGAGGTCTACAACTACCGCGAGCTTCGCACCGACAACGCCCTGGTGTGCAGCACGGGCTCCGACTGCGAGCCGCCGCTGCACCTGTTCCGCCGCGACGGCGTCGCCTTCGCCGACACGCTGCGCGGCATGTACGCCATCGCGATCCACGACCGCGCCTCGCGCCACATCGTGCTGTCGCGCGACCCCTTCGGCATCAAGCCGCTGTATCTCGCCGAGACGCCGCAGGGCATCGCCTTCGCCTCCGAACCCCAGGCGCTTCTCGCCGCCGGCCTCGTCGCGCCGAAGCTGCGCGAGGCCGCGCTGCATGAATTGCTGCAACTGCAATTCACCACCGGCGCCGAGACCATCTTCCAGGGCATCACGCGCCTGCTGCCCGGCGAGACGGTGGTCATCGCCGATGGCCGCATCGTCGAGCGCCATCGCCGCGCCGCCCTGCCCGAGGGCGGTCCGGAAACCATCACCGAGGTCGCCGCCCTCGCCCGCCTCGATGCCGAGCTGGAACGCTCGGTGGACCTGCATCAGCGCAGCGACGTGCCCTACGGCATGTTCCTATCCGGCGGCACGGATTCCGCCGCCATCCTCGCGATGATGGCGCGGCTGAACGACCGCCCGGTCCTCGCCTTCACCGCCGGCTTCGACGTGCCGGGTGCTGCCGATGAACGCGAGGCGGCCGCCCGCGCCGCCGCGGCCGCCGGCGCCCGCCACGTCACGCTGAACGTCACCCGCGACGACGTGTTCCGCCATTTGCCCGAGATCGTCGCCTGCATGGACGACCCGGCCGCCGACTACGCCATCATCCCCACCTGGTTCCTCGCCCGCCGCGCGGTGCAGGAGGTGAAGGTCGTGCTCTCCGGCGAAGGCGGCGACGAGATCTTCGGCGGCTACGGCCGCTACCGCTCCGCGATGCGTCCCTGGTGGCTCGGCGGCAAGGCGATGCGCGCCCATGGCGCCTTCGACCGGCTGGACGTGCTGCGCACCCCGCCCCGCTACTGGCGGGACGGCTTCGAGGCCGCGATCGCCGCCGCCGCCACCCCCGGCCGCACGCGCCTCCAGGCCGCACAGGCGGTCGATGTCGCGGATTGGCTGCCGAACGACCTGCTGACCAAGCTCGACCGCTGCCTGATGGCCCATGCGGTCGAAGGCCGCACGCCCTTCCTCGACACTGGCATCGCCGCCGCCGCCTTCCGCCTGCCGGATGCGATGAAGGTGCGCGACGGCCAGGGCAAATGGGTGCTGCGGCAATGGCTCGCGAAGCACTTCCCCGCCAGCGAGCCCTTCCGCAAGAAACAGGGCTTCACCGTCCCGGTCGGCGCCTGGATCGCCGACGCCGCGGACAGGCTCGCCCCCCTGGTCGCCGCTCAGCCGGGCGTGGCCGAGATCGCCAAGCCCGACCGCATCCTGCCGCTGTTCCGCGCCGCCGCCGGCAAGCGGGAGGGCTTCGCCGCTTGGCACCTGTTGTTCCACGCGCTGTGGCATCGCCGGCATGTCGAAGGCCGCCCGACCGAAGGCGATGTCTTCGAGGCGCTCGGCTGAGCAGCGCGACATTCCGCCGCTCCGGCCGGCGTCGTCCGCGAGTTCGGATGGCGTCCTCGACGAAGTTTCGTTTGCGCCATTGAGCGACGATGCTCGCCGGCCTGCCGGGCGATGCGGTCCCGCCGGGGAAGAGCTGCGGCGGATTTCCATGGCTGCCCCCTCGGCGCGACCTGTAGGGTCGGCACCCGCCGGGCCGGAGGAACCGCCATGCTGACCGATCGATACGGCCTCGCCCTGTCCACGGCCTCCACGACCGCGCGCGACGCCTATGTCGAAGGCTGCGACCTGCTGCTCTCAGCGAATGTCGGCGCCGAGGACGCGTTCCGAACCGCCATCGCCGCCGACCCACGCTTCGCCCTCGCCCACGCCGCGCTCGCCCGCGGCCTGCAACTGCGCGGCCACATCCCCACCGCGCGGCAGGCCATGGAGGCCGGGAACGCCCTCCTCCCCGGCCTCCCGGCGCGCGAGGCGAGCCACATGGCCTTCTACGCGCTGGTCCTCGCCGGCCAGGGTGACGCTGCGGTCGCGGCCGCCAAGGTCCACCTCGCCACCTGGCCGCGAGACGCGATGGTGCTCAGCCCCTGCACCTCCGTCTTCGGCCTGATCGGTTTCTCCGGACGCGCGGGCCGCGAACGCGAACAGGTCGAACTGCTCGACGGTCTCGCCACGCATTACGGTGACGATTGGTGGTTCAACACGCAGCACGCCTTCGCGCTGCTGGAATCCGGGCAGCTCGCCGCCGCGCATCCGCGCATCGAATCCGCCATGGCGCAGATGCCCCGCAACGCCCATGGCGCCCATATCCGCGCGCATCTGTACTACGAGGATGGCGAGCAGGCGGCCGCCCTCGCCTTCCTGAAGGATTGGATGAAGCCGTATCCGCGGGCCGGCCAGCTTCATTGCCACATCAGCTGGCATATCGCGCTGTGCGAGCTGGAAGCCGGCGACGCCGCCGAAGCCTTTCGCGTCTATGCCGAGGATGTCGCCCCTGGCGGGTCCTGGGGTCCGGCGATCAACACCCTGACCGACGCGGTGTCCTTCCTCTGGCGCGCGGAACTCGCCGGCCATCCGCGCGACCCGGCACGCTGGCGCGCGCTGCACGATTTCTCGCGCCGGATGTTTCCGCGCGGCGGCATTGCCTTCGCCGACACCCACGCCGCCCTCGCCGATGCGGTCGAGGGCGATGGCGATGCGCTCGAGGCAAGACTGCGGGAGTTGGAGACCATGCGGCAAGAAGGGCGACTGCCCTCCGGCCCGGTCGTCCCGGGCCTGGCGCGCGCCTTCGCCGCCTTCCTGCGCAACGATTTCCGCGCCGCCATCGCGGCGATCGAACCCGTCCTCGCCGACCATGAACGCATCGGCGGCAGCCGGGCGCAGCGCGACCTGGTCGAGTTCACCTTGATGAAAGCCTACCTCGCCGATGGTCGCCTCGATGCGCTGCGCGACATGCTTGCGGCACGCCACCGCGGCCCCGCGGCCGTGCCGGTGGCGGGCCTGCCCGGGCATCATTGACGGGCCGTGCGCGCTGGCGCCTCGGCCGCACAATCGGCGCCGCGCAACTCCGTCCGGCCGACGCGACGCTGCGGCGCGCGGCGTCGCTGCCGCAGATGACGCTGCGGCGACAATGCCCTAGCTCTGCGTCCTGACCCTCGCCCCCAGCCCGAGTCGCGCATGGCCAAGGACAAGAACCTCTTCGTCTGCCAGTCCTGCGGCGCCGCCTATCCGAAGTGGCAGGGCCGCTGCGACGCCTGCGGCGAATGGAACACCCTCACCGAGGAAACCCCCGTCCAGCGCGGCCCCGGCCCCGCCGCCAAGGCCGGCGGTGGGCGGCGCGTGGAATTCGTCGGGCTCAAGGGCCATTCCGCCCCGCCCCCACGCATCCCGACCGGCATCGCCGAACTCGACCGCGTGCTCGGCGGCGGCCTCGTCGCGGCCTCCGCCATCCTGGTCGGCGGCGACCCCGGCATCGGCAAGTCGACCATCCTGCTCCAGGCCGCCGCCCGCGTGGCCAGCGCCGGCCGCCGCGTCCTCTACGTCTCCGGTGAGGAAGCGGTCGAACAGGTGCGCCTCCGCGCCGCCCGCCTCGGCCTCACCGACAGCCCGATGGCGCTCGCCGCCGCCACCTCGCTGCGCGACATCATCGCGTCCCTGGAACAGGAGAGCGACGCCGCCCTCGTCGTCATCGACTCGATCCAGACCGTCTGGCTCGACGCGCTCGATTCCGCCCCCGGCACGGTCGCCCAGGTGCGCGCCTGCGCCGCCGAGCTGATCCGCCTCGCCAAGGCGCGCGGCTTCGCGATCGTCCTGGTCGGCCACGTCACCAAGGAAGGCACGCTCGCCGGCCCGCGCGTGCTGGAACACATGGTCGACGCCACGCTTTATTTCGAAGGCGATCGCGGCCATCAGTTCCGCATCCTGCGCGCGGTGAAGAACCGGTTCGGCGCCACGGACGAGATCGGCGTCTTCGAGATGACCGGCACAGGGCTGGTGGAAGTCGCCAACCCGTCCGCCCTCTTCCTCGCCGAACGCCGCGGCAATGTCTCGGGCTCCGCCGTCTTCGCCGGCATCGAGGGCACCCGCCCCGTCCTCGTCGAAGTCCAGGCGCTGCTCTCGCCGAGTTCCGGCGGCTCGCCGCGCCGTCAGGTCGTCGGCTGGGATTCCGGCCGCCTGTCCATGCTGATGGCCGTGCTGGAATCGCGCTGCGGCCTCTCGCTCGGCCAGAACGACGTCTACCTGAACATCGCGGGCGGCCTGCGCATCGCCGAACCCGCCGCCGACCTCGCCGTCGCCGCCGCGCTCGTCTCCGCCGCCACCGACCGCCCGACCGACCCCGACCGCGTCTATTTCGGCGAGGTCGGCCTGTCCGGTGAAGTCCGGCAGGTCGCCCAGGCCGAGGCCCGCCTGCGGGAGGCCGCCAAGCTCGGCTTCGGCCGCGCCACCCTGCCCCGCCGCGTCGCCCGCGGCGGCAAGGCCCCCAGCGCCCCCGACGGTATCGCCCTGACCGAGACCGGCCACATGGCCGATCTCGTTGCCGTTTTCGCGGAGCAGACCGTCAAGCCGCGCAGGGCTGGCGCGTGACGCCGCCGGGACCCGCCGCTATAGGGGGCCCCCATGAACTGGGTTGACGCAGCGCTCATCGCAGTGGTCGTGATCTCGGCCATCTGCGCCTATTTCCGTGGCTTGGTGCGCGAGGTCCTGAGCCTCGGCGCCTGGATCGGCGCGGCAATCGTGGCTTTCCTGGCGCGCGAGCCGATTCGCCCGCATGTCGAGCAATGGCTCGAACCGCCCGTCCTGGCGGATGCCGTCGGCACCGGCGCGGTGTTCCTCGTCGTGCTCGTGATCCTGAAGATCATCACCAACATCATCGCCGACCAGGTGCAGGATTCGATCCTCGGCGGCCTCGATCGCATCCTCGGCCTCGTCTTCGGCGCCGTGCGGGGTGCGTTCGTGCTGGTGCTTGCCTATATCCTCGCCGGGATGTTCGCCCCCGAGACGAACACCTGGCCTGCCGCCGTGAAGGAAGCCCGCGGCCTGCCGATCGTCGCCGACGCCGCGCGCCGGGTGGTCGAGCAGCTGCCCGAAGCCTATCGGCCACGCTTGGTCGCCCCCCCCGGGCCCGCCGGCCCGACCGTTGATGACCTGCTGCGTCCCCCCGCGCGCAGCCGATAGTTGAGGACCGCGATGCTCGTCACCATCGACCATGACGACGACAAGCCGCATGAGGAATGCGGCGTGTTCGGCGTATGGAACGGCACCGACGCCGCGGCGCTCACGGCGCTCGGCCTCCACGCGCTCCAGCATCGCGGGCAGGAAGCCGCCGGCATCGTCTCGCTCGACGAGAAGGGCCTGTTCCATGCCCATAAGGGCCTCGGGCTGGTCGGCGACAATTTCGGCGAGGCCAAAGTCATCGCCTCCCTGCCCGGCGCCGCCGCGGTCGGCCACAACCGCTACGCCACCACGGGCGAGACGGCGCTGCGCAACGTCCAGCCGCTCTATGCCGATTTCGAGTTCGGCGGCTTCGCCGTCGCGCATAACGGCAACCTGACCAACGCCGCCGTGCTGAAGCGGGCCCTGGTCCGCCGCGGCTGCCTGTTCCAGTCCACCACCGACTCCGAAGTCTTCATCCACCTCATCGCCATCAGCCTCTACTCGACTGTGCTCGACCGGCTGATCGACGCGCTGAAGCAGGTGCAGGGCGCCTATTCGCTCGTCGCGTTGCATGACGGCGCGCTGATCGGCGCGCGGGACCCGCTGGGCGTCCGCCCGCTGGTGCTCGGCCGTCTCGCCAATGGCGGCTACGTCCTGGCCTCCGAGACCTGCGCGCTCGACATCGTCTCCGCCGAATTCGTCCGCGACATCGAGGCCGGCGAGATCGTCATCATCAACGACGAAGGCGTGCGCAGCGTGAAGCCCTTCGGCCGCCACGGCAGCCGCTTCTGCATCTTCGAATACATCTACTTCGCCCGTCCCGATTCCGTGATGGAAGGCACGCCGGTCTATGAGACGCGGAAGCGCATCGGCGCCGAGCTGTCCCGCGAATCCGGCGTCGAGGCCGATGTGGTCGTTCCGGTGCCCGATTCCGGCGTTCCCGCTGCCATGGGCTACGCCTCGGAGGCCGGCATCCCCTTCGAGCTCGGCATCATCCGCAACCACTATGTCGGCCGCACCTTCATCGAGCCGACCGACCAGATCCGCCACCTCGGCGTGAAGCTGAAGCATTCGGCGAACAAGCCGATGCTGGAAGGCAAGCGCGTCATCCTGGTGGACGATTCGATCGTGCGCGGCACCACCTCCCGCAAGATCGTCGAGATGGTGCGCCAAGCCGGTGCGAAGGAGGTGCATATGCGCATCTCCTCCCCGCCCACGACCCACTCCTGCTACTACGGCATCGACACGCCGGAACGTGAACAGCTCATGGCTGCGAAGCACGACGTGGCCGAGATGGCGCGCATCATCGGCGCCGACAGCCTCGCCTTCATCTCGCTGGACGGGCTGTATCGCGCGCTCGGCCGCCCCGCACGGGACCCGGCCAAGCCCGACTACTGCGATGCCTGCTTCACCGGGGACTACGCGATCCCCCTGACGGATTGGCAGAACAATTCGGAGAAGCAATTGTCGCTGCTGCAGGCGGCGGGGCAGTAGGGCGCATCAGAGGGGGGCGTTGCCCCTCTCCTCACCGCGAAGCAGTGCTTCGCGCCCGCCAAGGCCGAAAGGCCTTGGAAACACCCGTCCGCCGCCGGCCCGACCGCTCCCATTCCCCTGATCGCCCGTTCCGGGCACAAGCGCGGGTCCGGGCAGTCGTCCTGACCGCGGGGCAAGGCGCCAGATCGAGGTTTCCAAAGGCCCTTCGGCCTTTGGCGGGGTGGTCCGGAGGGGCAGAGCCCCTCCGGCATCCGCCCTCCCCATCATCGAGGACTCCATGACCACCCACCCCACCCGCGTCGCCCTGATCACCGGCGCTTCCCGCGGCATCGGCGCCGCTGTCGCCGTCGAGCTCGGCCGGCGCGGCGTGCAATGCGTCCTCGTCGCCCGCACCCAGGGGGGCCTGGAGGAGACGGACGACGCCATCCGCGCCGCCGGCGGCCCGGCCGCGACGCTGCTGCCGCTCGACCTTCAGAAGAAGGCGGCGGACATCGACATGCTCGGCCCGTCCATCGTCGCCCGCTTCGGCCGGCTGGACATCCTGGTCCATGCCGCGGGCGCGCTCCCGAAGCTGACGCCCGTCGCGCATATCGAACCGCGGGACATGGACGAATCCATCGCGGTGAACATGGCCGCCGCCTGGCGCCTGATCCGCACCTGCGACCCGCCGCTGCGCGCGGCGGAGGCCGGCCGCGCCGTCATGCTGACCGACGCTGCGGCCGGCGAGCCGCAGCCCTATTGGGGCCTCTACGCCGCCGCCAAGGCCGGCATGGAATATCTGGTCCGTTCCTGGGCCACGGAGACCGCCGCCACCCCGCTGCGCGTGAACCTCCTCGATCCCGGCCCGGTCGCGACCCGCCTGCGCGGCCGCGCCTTCCCGGGCCAGGAGCCCGGGGAACTCGCCGCCGCGGCTGACGTCGCCCCGGCCATCGCCGCGCTGTGCGACCCGGCGGAAACGCGCCACGGCGCCCTAATCCGTGCGCAGGCCAACACCCACTGACGGCCCCGGATCGGGGATGAGCGCCCTGGCCGCCGCTTCGGCCGCGGCCGCGCCGGCCTGCGGCGGCGCAGGCACCCCCTGCCCCGGCACCAGCACGACCTGGGGGGGTTGGGCCTGCGGCGGCGGGGCCGGTGCCGGCTCCAGGGACCGCGCGATGCGACGGACCCAGCCGATCCGGTTGTTCTCCTGTGCCTCGGACAAGGTCGCCGGCCCGTCGGCGACGCCGCGATAGGGCGGCCATGCCGCCGGCGGCACCGTCCAGCAATCCACCGCACCCAGGCTGCGCGTGCACATCGGCGGCGGCGCCGGCGCGGGGTCCTGGCCGCAATACGCGTCCCCGCGCCCGATCCGGGCGATCGAGCAATCCTCCCCCGTCACCAGCGATACGATCGAATCCCCCGTCGTGCGGCCGAAGGCCCGAAGCGACAGCCCCTCCACCGCCGCCGGGATGGCGAGCAGCGGCGCGCCCGGCGCACCCACGGCCCCACACCCCCCCAGAAGCATCACGAAAGGCAGCAGGAACCGGCACATGGCTGGTATCAAGGCCCGGACGGGCTTAACGCCCCGCCAACGGGGGGTTATGTTCCGCCCCCTTTTTCCAGGCTGGCCGTGCCGGCCGGCAACCCAGGGATGCCGCCTTTGCCCGATATCTTCGACGAGGTAGCCGAGGATCTCCGCGCCGAACGCGCGCGGAAGCTGTGGGCGCGCCTCAGCACCCCGCTGTTCACCGTGCTGCTGCTCGTGCTGGTCGGCATCGGCGGCTGGCAGGGCTGGCGCTGGTACGAGAACCGGCAGCAGGCCGCCGCCGCCACCGCCTTCATGGCCGCCCACCGTGCGACCGAGGCGCAGGGTGCCGACCTCACCGCCATGGCGTCCCGGTTCGAGGCGATCGCGGGCGAGAACCCGGGCGGCTACCGCACCATCGCCCTGCTTCGTGCCGCCGCGCTGAAGGCCGAGGCCGGGGACCGCGACGGCGCGCTCGCCGTCTACGACCGCGTCGCGAACGACACCTCCATCGACCCGCTCTACCGCAGCCTCGCCTCGCTGCTCTGGGCCCTGCGCTCGCTCGACACCGCCGAGCCCGCCGCGCTCACCGCGCGCCTCGCGCCGCTGACCGGTGCGGATTCGCCCTTCAGCGCCTCGGCGCGCGAACTCTCGGCGCTCGCCACCCTCAAGGCCGGCCAGCGGGCCGAGGCACGTACCGCCTTCCAGGCCCTCGCCGCCGACCAGGCCGCGCCGCAGTCGATCCGCGAACGTGCCGGCCGCATTGCCGAGGAGCTGGCTTCCTGATGCGCGGCCCCATCTCGCGCCGCACGGCGCTGCTCGGCGCCGCCGGCCTGCTCGGCGGCTGCTCGCTGTTCGACGACATCTTCGGCGAGCGCCGCGAGCGCTTCCCCGGCGAACGCCAAAGCGTCATGTCGATCCCTGAACGCACGCTGGAGGCCGCCAGCAGTGCGGCGGGCACCGCCGTGACCCTGCCGCCGCAGGCGCCGCGCACCGACTGGCCCGTCGCCGGCGGGGACCTGCCCCACTCCGGCGGGCACATCGCCTTCGGCCCCGGCCTTGGCCGCGTCTGGAGCAGCGGCTTCGGCAGCGGCAACGGCTACCGCCGCCGGCTCCTCGCGGGCCCGGTGGCGCAGAACGGCACGGCCTATGTCTCGGACTCGCTCGGCGTCGTCTCGGCCTTCGACGTCGCTACCGGCAGCCGCCGCTGGCGCCGCGAAACCGACCGGACCGATGACGATACCGGCACGATGGGCAGCGGCGCGGCGGTCAGCGGGGAGACGCTCTACGTCGCCACCGGCCTCGCGGAACTGCTCGCCCTCAACATCGCGGATGGCTCGGTCCGCTGGCGCGTGGACCTGCCCGGCCCGGCGCGCGGCGCACCCACCGTCGCCGGCACCACCGTCTACGTGCCGACCGTGTCGAGCCACCTCGTCGCGCTGGCCACCGATGACGGGCGGCGCATCTGGACCCACCGCGCCAACCCGATCCCGACCATCCCGCTCGGCCTCGGCACGCCCGCCGTCGAGGGCGACACGGTCATCGCCGGCTTCCCGTCGGGCGAGCTCCTGGCACTGCGCGCCTCGGACGGCCGGGTGCTTTGGAGCGAAAGCCTCGCCGCCACCGGCGGCGGCGTGCTGTCGGACATCGCCGGCGTGCGCGCGCGCCCGGCGGTCGCCGATGGCCGCGTCGTGGCCGTCGGCATGGGCGGGCTGACGATCTGCGTCGACCTGCGCTCCGGCCGCCGCCTGTGGGAACAGGAGGCCGGCGGGACCGAAGGTGCCTGGATGGCCGGCAACTGGGTCTTCATGACCACCGACGCCGGCCAGGTGGTGGCGATGGAGCGTGAATCCGGCGTGGTCCGCTGGGCGATCTCCCTGCGCCCACCCGCCCGCGGCAGCCGCGCGCCGGACCCGATCGTGCTGTCGAGCCCGATCCTCGCCGGCGGCCGCCTGCTGATCGGCACCTCGCTGTCGGAACTGGTCTCGATCGATCCGTCGGGCGGTGACGTGCTGTCCCGCCAGTCGCTGCCCGCAGGCCTCGGCCTGCAGCCGATCGCCGCCGGGGGGCTGCTGCTCGCCGCGACGGACGACGCCACCCTGCTCGCCTTCTCCGGCTGAGACGCGATCGCACCATGACGCCCACCGTCGTCATCCTCGGCCGGCCGAATGTCGGCAAGTCCACGCTGTTCAACCGCCTGGCGCAGCGGCGGATCGCGATCGTGGACGACACGCCGGGCGTGACGCGCGACCGCAAGGAAGCGCCTGCCCGCATCGCCGGCCGCGACGTGACGCTGGTCGACACGGCGGGGCTCGAGGAAGCGCCGCCCGACACCGTCGCCGGCCGCATGCGCAGCAGTTCGGAAGCTGCGCTGCGCGCCGCCGACCTCGTGTTGTTCGTCGTCGATGTCCGCGCCGGGCTGACGCCGGCCGACCGCGCCTTCGCCGCCTGGCTGCGCCGCGCCTCCCTCCCCGTGCTGCTGATCGCAAACAAGGCGGAAGGCCGTGGCGGCATCGCCGCCGCACTCGAAGCCTATGAGCTCGGCCTCGGCGACCCCATCGCCGTCAGCGCCGAGCACAATGAAGGCCTCGGCGTGCTGCACGAAGCCGTGGCCGAAGCCCTCGGCGAAGCGCCCGAGGAGGATGAGGAACCGGCCGAGGACGATCCGGAACGCCCGCTCCGCCTCGCCATCGTCGGCCGTCCCAATGCCGGCAAGTCCACGCTGCTGAACGCGCTGATCGGGCAGGAAAGGACGATCACCGGCCCCGAGCCCGGCCTGACGCGCGACGCCATCACCGTGCAGTGGCGCGACGAGACCGGCGGCCGCGTGCGCCTGGTCGACACCGCGGGCATGCGCAAGAAGGCGCGCATCGAGGAAAAGCTCGAGCAGATGTCGGTCGCCTCCACCCTCGGCGCGCTGAAGGAAGCCGAGGTGGTGGTGCTTGTGGTCGACGCGCTGCTCGGCATGGACGAGCAGGATCTGCGCATCGCCCGCCTCGCCGAACGCGAAGGCCGCGCCGTCGTCATCGCGTTCAACAAGTGGGACGCGGTCGAGGACCGCCCCGGCACGCGCCAGAAGCTGGACGACGTGCTGACGGCCTCGCTGGCGCAGATGAGGGGCGTCGCCGTCGTGACGCTGTCCGCGCAGACCGGGCGTGGCCTCGACCGGCTGATGCCGGCGGTGCGTGCGACCTACGCGCTGTGGAACCGGCGCATCCCGACGGGCGAACTGAACCGCTGGTTCGAATCGGCGCTCACGCGCCATCCGCCGCCGGCTGTGAATGGCCGCCGCGTGAAGCTGCGCTACGCCACGATGACCAAGGCGCGGCCGCCGACCATCACGGTGTTCGGCACACGCGCCGAGGAGATCCCCGAGGAATACCGCCGCTACCTGGTGAACAGCTTTCGCGAAGCATTCACCATGCCTGGCGTACCGATCCGGCTGCAGCTCCGTGGCACGCGCAACCCGTATGCGGAGGAGGCGTGAAGCCCGCCGCGTTCCGTGCCCGGGGTTGGTGGGCAAACGCCCTGCCATGTATGGTTGTGCTTCAGCGAATGGCGTGTGCATCCGACTCATGACTGACCCGTCCGGCCATCTCCTCGACTCACTGACCGGACGGCAGCGGCTGTTCGATCGCCTCGACCGCATCGAGCGCCGGCTCGAGGAAGCCATCGCCTATTTCGCCATCCGCTCGAACCGCGTGTCCGACAGTCAGTCGGTCTTCCTCGGCGACCACACGGCGGTCACCTTCCTCGAAGGTGGCATCCGCATCCTCGTCGATACGCGCAGCATCGATATCGGCATCCACCTCCTCACCCTCGGGCGGTGGGAGACAGGCTACACGAGCCTCTTCACCCGGCTGGTGAAGCCCGGCGACACAGTGCTCGACCTCGGCGCCAACCACGGCGTCTACGCGTTGCTCGCGGCACAGATCGTCGGGCCCACCGGCCGCGTCGACGCCTTCGAGCCGAATCCGCGCCTCGCCCACCTCGTCGACCTCTCGCTGCGGCTGAATGGCTTCTCCCCCTGGGCCTCCGTGCACGCGGTCGGCGTATCTGAGGCCGCCGGCACGGCGCGGCTGGTCTTCGTCGACAGCTTCTCGGGCGGCGGCTCGATCGCCGCGCCCGGCACGCAGCAGACGCAGCCCGGCGTCGACTGCCGCCTCGTCGCGCTCGACGAGATGTTCGCCGACCCCGCCTATCGCCCCGACGTCATCAAGATGGACGTGGAAGGCCACGAAGGCCGGGCGTTGCGCGGCATGCGTCGCCTGCTCGAACGGGCACCCGGCGTGCGCATCATGATGGAATTCGCCCCCGAAATGATGGCGCGCGCCGGCGTTCCCGCCGCCGAGGTCGCCGACATGCTGGGTCGCCTCGGCCTGCGCCCCTGGATGATCGACCATGAGGGCGCCCTGACGGGCATGGATTGGGGCGCGGTGCTCGCCACGGCGAGCGGCATCCAGAACATCCTCGTCGCGCGGGAGGAGCCGGCCTGACAATGGCCGACACCGCGCCCGAGGACGAACTCGCCGAGGCCGACCGACCGGTCTTCTTCATCCATATCCCGAAGACCGGCGGCAACAGCGTCGTCTCCCACTTCCTCGCCTTCCTGCCGGTCGGCGAGGTGTTCCCGCCCCCGCCGCAACTCACCATGCTCGGCCCGGACTTCCCTGTTGCGCGCGAAAGGTTGCCGGGGCTGCGCTTCCTGCACGGCCACCTGCGCAACAACCTGCAGGGGCAGCTGCCCCTCGCGCGACTGCGCCTGCTCACCTTCATCCGCCATCCGGTGCGGCTCGTCGCCTCGCACTACCTGTATTTCCGGCACATGCCGGAACTGCCGATGCACGGGCCCGCGAAGGCGCTCGGCATCCTCGACTTCCTGCGCGCCTATCCGAACTACGGCACCAACCCGCAATCGCGCTACCTGATCCAGGCGCTCGGCGTGCATCGCGGCGTCAGTCCGGATGAGCGGCCCGACCATGCGGGCCCGGCGCTCGATCGGCTCGACTTCGTTGGCGTCACCGAGCGCATGCAGGAATCGCTCGATGCCATGTCGGAGCACTACGGCATCCCGAGCTTCCCGGCGCAGCGGCTGAACGAGGGCCGCGCCTCGCGCGACGAGGTCGAGGCCTGTGAGGCCGCGCTTCGGAATGACGAGGCACTGCTGCGGCTGGGCGCGGACCTCATGCTCCGCCGCGCGGCGGAACAGCGGCTGGACCGCTGGCTGGGGACGCGCCGGGCCCAGCGCGCCGGCGCCGCTCTGGTCGCCGGGCTGCGTGGCCGCGGGCCGATGCCCTGGGTCGTGGCGCGGCACGAGAATGCCGCGGTCGCCTTCCTCGACGGCTGGTACCCGCAGGGCTGGATCGGCGAGCCCGGCCCCGACAACCATTATTGGTGGACGAACGAGACGCCGCGCCTGCTCGTCGCCTCCGCCGCCGGGCGACCGGTCCGCGTGCGCCTGCACGTGCTCGAGACCATGGGCTTCGAGGCAGCCCGGATCCGCGCCAACATCGGCCTCCGCCAATTGAAGGTCGAAGCCGCACCGGCCAATCCGGGCACCGAAATCAGCTTCCGCATCGAGGCGACAAGCTTCGCGCGGCACGCCAACGCCGTCCCGGTGCGCCTCGCCGGCGCGCGGTCCTCGACCTTCGCCGAAGTCGACCCCGCAATCGACGACCACCGGCGGCGCGCCTTCGCCATCCGCAGCGTCTCCGTCAGCTTCGACGAGGGCTGACACGGGCTTGCCCTGCGGAGGGGCCTTCCGGGTAATCCGGCTACCTGCATCTGTGGCGATCGGAGGGGCGCCGCCCCTCCGAACCACCCCGCCAGGATGCTGGGCATCCTGGACCGCAATCTGTTGGCGCCCGGCGCAACGAACACGCCAGGTGATGCAATCACGCTTCGGGCGCAAAGGCGGGTTTCGGCACCCATCCTGCCAGCAGCGCACCGCGCCAAATCGAGGTTTGCAAAGGCCTTTCGGCCTTTGCTGGGGTGGCTTGGAGGGGTGAAACCCCTCCAACGGCGGCCTTCCGCGTCGAACCGAGCGCCGCCGCGCTGATCACCCCGCCCCGTCCGGCCGGGGAAACCGCCGCGCCTGGATATCCGCGCTCGCCAGCAGCACCGCGCCCTGCGTCACCCGCCCGATCAGGCTGTAGACCAGTCCTGGGCGCGTCTCGACCTCGAAGCGGTGGATCACCGGCAGGCCGGCCGGTTCGTTGATCGTCAGCTCTGCTTCGGCGGCCAGCACCGCCTCCTCGAAGCCGGGGCGGGAGGCAAACAGCCGCAGCCCAACGCGGCCCGCACCCGCCATGTCCGGTGAGGGCACGAGGACCACCTGCATCGCCGCCTGCGCCGCGCCGAACTCGACGTTGCGCGTGGCGAGCAGCGGCTGCCCGGCGGCAACGGGCGCGCCGCCCCACAGATCGAGCGACAGCCGCGCCTGGGCCGGCCGGTGCCCGAAGGGGTTGAGGCGCACCCAATCCCCGTAGCGCCGGTTGCGCTGCTCCACACGCGCCCGCTCCATCGCGGCCGTGCTCGCCGCGAGGCCACGCACCGTCACGGGCTGCACGGCGCCGCCCGGCGCAGGACGCAGCAGGAACAGCACCGGCCCGGAAATGAAGCCCGCGAGGTCGCGCATGACCAGCGCCTGGAGCATCGGCTCGGCCGGATCGTCGTGCAGGATGGATTGCAGCGGGCGCGGGCTGTTGTCCTCGGCATCCGACAGCCGCATCTCGACCGTCGGCGCGGCCTGCAGCCCGGCCTCGGCGAACAGGCGCAGCAGGTGGTCCACGGTGAAGGCGTAGTTGCCGCGCGTCCGCCGTGTCTCGGGGCCGAGCAGCACCTCTGTCGTCAGCGCGTAGAGTCCGCCGGGCTTCAGTACCCGCCGCACCTCCCGCAGATGCGCCAGGAAATCGGGATCGTCGCCGATGTGCTCGAAGGAGGAGATCGAGTAGCAGAAGTCGAAGCTGGCATCCGGATAGGTGATCGCCCGCATGTCCATGTGATGGACGGCGAGGCGCTCCGCCGGGAAGCCGCGCGGCGCCGCGCCCATGACGAAGCCCAGCGGGTCGGACGTCCGCGCCACGTCCCAGGCCGTGCCGGCCTCGTACAGATCCGTCGCCGTCAGCTTCGCGACACGCGTCCCCACGGCATAGGTCAGCGGCTCCCGCCCGCTGCCGAAGGCGATGCCCTGCGCATCCCTACGCAGCACGCCGGCCTCGGCCAGGGCGAGGAACGCCGCCGCCTGCTCCCATTGCCGCGGATGGATGCGCGGCCGCCGCCCCAGCGCGCGGCGCACGACGAGGCGAAAGCGCGGATCGGTCCAGTCCTCGGCGTCGCAGACCTTCTGCAACGCGTTGCCGTAGCGGCCCAATGTCGCGAGCTGGGCCAGAACCTCGTCGTCAGCCATCGGCAAATCCAAACGTGATGCGCGATTATGCGATCGGGTTCCGAACCGCGGAAGCGCCCCCCGGACGCGCATGCTGGCCGGGTATGCTATGGGCCTTCGCATCCCGAGAACGGACCGCATCGCCCCGTGACCGACATCCTCTTCGCGCTTTCCAAGATCCTGTGGTTCCCCGCCCGTCCAGGCCACTTCGCGATCATCCTCGGCTTCATCGGACTGTTCATGGTCTGGCGCGGCCGCCGCTTCGGCCGCTGGCTGATCCTGATGAGCCTCGGCTTCTTCCTCCTGCTCGTCGTCACGCCGATCAACCAGTGGCTGCTGCTGCCGCTCGAGGACCGCTTCGCGCGCCCCGCCGAACCGCCCGCCCGTGTGGACGGCATCATCGTCCTCGGCGGCGCGGTCGAGCAGAACATCACCGAGGCGCGCGGCATCCCGTCATTGAACGGCGCCGCGGAGCGCATGACCGAAGGCGTCATCCTCGCCCGCCGCTACCCGGATGCGCGGCTCGTCTTCACGGGCGGCCAGGGCTCCTTCGTCCATGGCGGCCTGACCGAGGCCGATGTCGCCCGCCAGCTCTGGACCGCCATGGGCGTCCCGCCCGACCGTGTCCTGTATGAAGACCAGGCGCGCAACACGCATGAAAACGCGGTGCTGACCTATCGCGCCGTGCAGCCGCAGCCGGGCCAGGTCTGGCTGCTGGTCACCTCGGCCTCCCACATGCCGCGCTCGGTCGCCGTGTTCCGTGCCGCCGGCTTCCGCGACATCGTCCCCTGGCCCGTCAACTTCCGCACCGGCCACACATGGGCTGCCTGGTACGACGCACCCTTCCCCGAACGTCTCGGTCAGCTCGAGTGGGGCATCCGCGAATGGATGGGCCTCATCGCCTACCGCCTGATGGGGCGGACGGAGAGCGTGCTGCCGGCGCGGAACCCGTAGCGGCGCGCTCGATCTCCCGCCAGCGCGCGACGTTGCGGTTGTGTTCGTCCAACGTGCGGGCGAAGGCATGCCCGCCCGTCCCGTCGGCGACGAAATACAGGTAGTCCGTCGCCGCCGGCCGCAGCGTCGCGGCCAGCGCCGCCTTGCCGGGGCTCGCGATCGGCCCCGGCGGCAGGCTCCGCACGCGATAGGTGTTGAAGGGGTGGTCACGGTCGAGATCCGCCCGGCTGATCGGCCGGTCCATCGGCGCCCCGCCGGTCGCGGCATAGGCCACCGTCGGGTCGGATTGCAGCGGCATGCCGCGGCGCAGACGGTTGATGAACACCCCGGCGACGGTTTCGCGCTCCTCCGCCTGCCCCGTCTCCCGCTCGACGATGGACGCGAGGATCAGCGCTTCCCGCGGGTTCGCCAGCGGCAGGTCCGGTGCGCGGTTTGCCCAGGCCTCGGCCAGCGCCCGGTCCATCGCCGCATCGGCACGTCTTACGATGGCGCCCCGGGTGTCGCCCCACTCATAGGCATAGGTCTCGGGCAGCAGCGCCCCCTCGTCGATCGCAGGGGTCTCGCCGGTCAGACCCTCCGCACGGTCCAGCAGGGCGCGAATCTGGTGCGCGGTCAGCCCCTCGGCGATGGTGAGCCGCCGCTGCACCGCCCGCCCCTCGCGCAGGATGTGCAGCACCTCCGACAGCGGCGCGCCGGCCGGGAAGGCAAACTCCGCCGCCCGCAGCGGCCCCGCACTGCGCGTCAGCCAGGCGGCGGCGGCGAAGGCCCGCGCATCGCGGATCACCCCGCGCTCCTTCAGAGCGCCCGCGATCCGCTCGGTGCCACCGCGCGGAATGACCACCTGCGCCGGCTCGGCCAACGGCCCGGGACCCGTATACGCGCGCCAGGCCGCCGTCGCGGCAAGGCCGCCCGCGAGCAACAGGACCAGGGCGAGCACCAGGCCAAGCAGGGCGCCGCGTAGGCGACGGGGTGAGGTGCCGCTCATGGGGCGCCTTCGCATGCCATCATCCCGAGCAGAGCGCGGGATGAGACGCTTGGTTGCCGCAGGGGGGATTGGAGAGGGGCTCTGCCCCTCTCCAAGCCTCTCCCCGCCAAAGGCCGAAAGGCCTTTGGAAACCTCAAACTGGAGGGGGGCACGATGGTTCGGACCATAGGGGATAGGGCGCGCGGGCCGAGGGGCATGGCGGGCGCGCCGGAACGGCGACGCTCACGCACTGCCCAGCGCCGAAAACCGGTTTCCAAAGGCCTTTCGGCCTTTGGTGGGGTGAGGTCCGGAGAGGGGCAACGCCCCTCTCTGGTCGCCATCCCGCTCAGGGCGCCGCGCGGAACAGGATGCTCGCGTTGGTGCCGCCGAAGCCGAAGGAGTTCGACAGCGCCACCTCGATCTTCCGCGACTGCGCTTCCAGCGCGACGCGGTCGATCACGCTCTCCCGCGATGGCTTCTCCAGGTTCAGCGTCGGCGGCGCGACGTTGTCGCGGATGGCGAGGATCGAGAAGATACCCTCGACCGCGCCGGCCGCGCCGAGCAGGTGCCCGATCGCCGATTTGGTCGAGGACATCGCGACGCCCCGCGCATCGTCGCCGAACAGCCGCTCGACCGCCTCCAGCTCCAGATCGTCGCCGAGCGGCGTCGAGGTGCCGTGCGCATTGACGTACTGGATATCCGCCGGGGCCAGATTGGCCGAGGCAAGCGCCGCCTTCATCGCGCGGAAGGCGCCCTCATGCCCCTCGGCCGGGGCGGTGATGTGATAGGCATCGCCCGACATGCCGTAGCCGATGACCTCGGCATAGATCTTCGCGCCGCGCGCCTTGGCGTGCTCGTACTCCTCGAGCACGACGACGCCCGCGCCCTCACCCATGACGAAGCCGTCGCGGCCTTCATCCCAGGGGCGGGACGCCTTGGCGGGCGTATCGTTGAAGCCGGTGGACAGCGCGCGCGCGGCGCAGAAGCCGGCGACGCCGAGCTCGCACACCGCCGCTTCCGCACCGCCCGCGACCATGACATCGGCATCGCCGAGCGAAATCAGCCGCGCCGCGTCGCCCAGCGCATGGACGCCCGTTGCGCAGGCCGTCACCACCGCGTGGTTCGGGCCCTTGAAGCCGTACTTGATCGAGACCTGGCCGGAGGCGAGGTTGATCAGCGCCGAGGGAATGAAGAACGGCGAGATGCGCCGCGCCTTGCCGGCCGCCGCGACCCGCGCCGATTCGTCGATGGTCTCGAGCCCACCGATGCCCGAGCCGATCATCACGCCGGTGCGGCAGCGCGCCTCGTTATCCTCCGGCTTCCAGCCGGAATCCTCGACCGCCTCCTCCGCCGCGACGAGCGCGAGCTGGATGAAGCGGTCCATCTTCTTCTGATCCTTGATCGGGATCCATTCGCCGAGGTCGAGCCGGCCATCGGCCTTGGCGCCGGCCGGCACCTGGCCGGCGATCTTGGCCGGCAGGGCCGAGACGTCGAAGGACTGGATGCTGCCGATGCCGGATTCGCCGGCCAGCATCCGTTTCCATACATGCTCGACACCCAGTCCGAGCGGGCAAGCGATGCCCATGCCGGTCACGACGACCCGTCGCGGCGAGAAACCGTTCTGGAACACGCGCTCTACCCCCCAGCCAGTCTTAGGCTTTTACTCGCCCTTCTGCTTCTCGATGTAGTCGATGGCATCCTTCACGGTCGTGATCTTCTCGGCCGCGTCGTCCGGGATCTCGACGCCGAAGGCCTCCTCGAAGGCCATGACCAGCTCGACCGTGTCGAGGCTGTCCGCACCCAGGTCGTCGATGAAGGACGCCTCGGGGGTGACCTTCGCCTCCTCGACGCCGAGGTGTTCGACGACGATCTTCTTCACCTTGTCGGCGGTGTCGCTCATCGCGCTTACTCTCTCCGTTCTGCCGGGCCTGACCCGTGCGAAAATGCCGAATGCGTTCCGCCCGGTACCGGCCGGACTCGCGCCCCGGGCCCCCGCGGAGCCCGGCGCTTATCATGGAAGCGTCGCACGGCCTAGGTGGTCACGCCGGTCCGGGTCAAGGTCCGTCTGGCGCCGGCCCGCCGGCACACCGCGCAAATGGTGGCTGTGCCCGGGGCGCAACACCCCGCCAACGGGGGAATTGCAGCAGGCGCCCGACTCACCGTCCCGCCTTCGGATCGCGGCGACGCGGCGATCCGGGAACGCAAAGCGCGACTGCGCCCAAACCTCCTGCCGTCCCCAGCGCACCGGCGCACGGCGAGCCGGCGCCTGAAGCCGGCAAACCCTCAGTCCACCGTGATGCTCGCCTGCCGAATCACCGTCGCCCACCGCTCCCGCTCCCACCGGATCAGCTCGGCGAACCCCGCCCCGTCCATGCTCGACGGCTCCGCCCCTTCGTCGCGCAGGCGGCGGATCACGTCCTCATTGGTCAGCGCCTGACGCATCGCGCCGAACAGCTTTGCCTTCACCTCGGCCGGCGTGCCGCGCGGCACCAGCAGCCCGTACCACGCCGTCGCCTTGTAGCCGGGGATGGTGTCGGCCACCGGCGGCACGTTCGGCAGCACGGTGATGCGTCCCTCGCCGGTCACGGCCAGCGGACGCACCTGCCCGCCATTGATCAGCCCCACCACTGACGGCAGGGTCGTGATCATGAAGTCGAGCTGCCCCGCGACCACGTCGGTCAGCGCCGGCCCGGCGCCGCGATACGGCACGTGCTCGGCACGCAGCCCCGCCATCTGCAGCATCAGCGCCGCGGCGAGGTGGCTGGCCGACCCGTTGGACGCCGAGCCGTAGGTCGCCCCGCCATTGGCGGCGCGGACCTCGTTCAGCAGCTCCTGCAGGTTCTGCGCGCGCGACTTCGGCCCCACCACGACGACCAGCGGCGCGTCGGCGACGAGGCCGATCGGCTCCAGCGCCCGCTCCGGATCGATGCGCATGTTGGGGAACAGCGAGACGTTCACGCTCATCGGCCCGTGGTTGCCCATCAGGATCGTGTAGCCGTCGGGCCGCGCCGTCGCCGCCGCCTCGGTCGCGATGTTGCCGCCGGCGCCGGGCCGGTTCTCGACCACCACGGGCTGGCCGAGCACGCCCTGCATCGCCTGCGCGACGGTGCGCGCGATCAGGTCGGTGCCGCCGCCGGGTGCGAAGGCCAGCAGGATGCGCATCGGGCGATTGGGGAAGGGGCCATCCTGCGCTGCGGCGGGCAGGACGGCCAGGGCGGGGGTGGCGGCAAGCGCGCCGATCAGGGTCCGGCGGGTGGTCATGGGGGCGGGGCCTTCTCGAATGGTGCCGGACATGCCGCCGGCGTGCGTGCGTTCCTTGGGCGGCCGGCTTCCGCCCTCGCGGGCTGCCGGCGCGTCATTCGTTGTCGCGCGGCGTGCATCGGCAGGCCGCGCGTGGTCGTCAGGCTGGGCTGCGCCGTGCGCCTGCGGTGCGGCCGGGGCCACCATGCGGGGAAGGCGCCGCGGACGCCGGCGTATAGGCCCGGTCGTTCGGAAGGTGAAGCGGGTTGAAGTGACGGATATGCAAGAACCGCCCGGCGGGGATTGATCCCGGGCGGCGGTCGCGGTCCTCTGCGCAGGAATGACCGATGAGCCCCCTCCCCGCCCCGTGCCGACGCTGCTCGACCTGTTCCTCACCTACGGCAAGATCGGCCTGATCGGCTTCGGCGGCATCAATGCCTGGGCGCGCCGCGTTCTGGTCGAGGAAAAGCGCTGGCTGACCGACCAGGAATATGCCGAGACGCTCGGCCTCGGCCAGGTTCTGCCCGGCCCGAATGCGCTGAACGCCTCGATCATGGTCGGCGACCGCTTCCACGGCGCCGCCGGCGCGATCGTCGCGCCTGGAGCGATGTTCGGTGGCCCGCTGATCCTGCTCGCCGGCCTCGCGATGTTCTACGACGCCTATGGCGAGGTCCCGGTCGTCAAGGCCGTGCTCGCCGGCATCGCCGCGGCGGCCGCGGGCATGGTCATCGGCACGGCAGCGAAGATGACGCAGAAGATCCGGCCGCCGCCGTCGCTGCTCGCGGTGGGGCTCTGCGCCCTGGTGGCCGCGGGCCTGTTCCGCGTGCCGTTGCCTTATGTCGTGCTGGGCCTCGCCCCCTTCGGCATCCTCGCTGCCTATCGGGTGCTGCGCGCGAAATGACCGCCACGATCTTCTGGCAGCTCGTGTTCGGCTTCGGGGCCATCTCGCTCGTCTCCGTGGGCGGCGGCATCGCCGTGCTGCCCGAGATGCACCGCCTGGTCGTGGACGTGCACGGCTGGATGACTGACGCAGACTTCGCCCAGCGCTTCGCCCTGGCCCAGGCCGCGCCGGGGCCGAACATCCTGGTCGTCGGGCTGTTCGGCTGGCATGTCGGCGGCGTGCTCGGCATGCTGACGGCGGTGCTGGCGATGACGCTGCCCACCTCGATGCTCGCCTTCGGCTTCTCCCGGCTGCGCACGCGCCTCGCGGGCCGGTTCTGGCTCCGCGTGGTCGAGCGCGGGCTGGTGCCCATCGCCGTGGGGCTGATCGCCGCCTCGGGGCTCATCCTGGCGCAGGGCACGGCGACCGGCTGGATGCCGGCGCTGGTGACGGCGGCCTCGACGCTGTTCGTGTGGCGGACGGATTTCTCCCCGCTGTGGGTGCTCGTCGCGGGCGCGCTGCTGGGCATCGCGCTCTTCTGACGACCTCGCGATTGGCCCATCCATTTTGATACCAGTATAGTCGATCTGGATCGACGTGGCGCGGACCGTCCCGGGACGCCAGGGCACGGCGCGGTCGACCCGGCTTGGCGTCCCTCGAGGCTTCGCATCCCACGCGTGAGGGAGATGCGCCCGGGTGCATGCCGCTCGCCGCCCGTACCGAGCGTCCGAACCGCCGAGCGGCCCCATGCGGGCGGCGCGCAGGGAAGGGCCCGGCCCGGGCCGGCAGGGGGTGCCGGGCATGCGCGCGCTCGCGGCCTTCTGGGGGGTGGTCCTGGCTGGCGCGGGCGGCGGCGCGGCGGTGCTGGAATACCTCGGCCCACCGGAACGGCCGGCCGCGGCGATAGAAGGCGTCGCCTTCCGGCTCGCCGCTTTGCCGCCGGGAATCATGGTTCCGATCGACGACGCCAGCCCGCCGGAACCCATGCTTTCGGCGGAGCCCCACCCGGGCGCACCTGCAGCGCCCTCGGCCCGGGCGCCGCCCGAGGAGACCACCGCGGGGGCGAAGGACAGCACGGTGCCGTCCCCGGCCGAACCGGAGAGCCCCACCGCCGTCCCCGAAGCCGTCATTGCGGGCGTCGCACCTGACACGCCTCCTCCCCAGGATCCGCCCTCGACACCCGCGCCCGACCCATTCGGGACCACCGATCCCGCCCCGGACGCCGCGACCGCCCCCGCGAACCTCGAACCCCCCACGCCCGTCGATGGCGACGGCCCGGTGGCACCGCCCGTACCCGACCCCACACCCGTCGAGCAGGCTGCCCGCGCCGATCCCGCGCCGACCGAGCCCGTCCTACCCCCGCCGGCGGAGCCGCCCGCAACGGCCGAGGAACCGTCGACCGGCCCCGAGCAGGCACCCGCGACCACCGCATCGCCCGCGTCCATCCCCGCCAGTCCCCCGCCCATAGCGCAGCTTCCGCCCGATCCGGCCGCGCCCGAGACGACGCCGCCGCCGGCCCTGGCAGCGGACGTCCCACTGCCCGAACCGGCGGTCCGGGCAGAACCGATCGCTGCCCAGCCGCCCGCCGCGGCGTTTGAACCGGACCAACCGGCTGATTTGCAGCCGCAATTCGCGGCAGAGTTCCCCGACCAACGCCCCCCGGCGGATCTCGCAATGCTCCCGCCCGATTCGCCCGAGAGCACCGAGGCGACGCCGGCCGCCAGCGCCCAACCACCCACGCCGGTCCCGGACGAAGACACGATGGCGCAGTCCTATACCGAGCCGGCGCGCGTCGGGCAGGTCGCACCCGCCGATCCCGGTCCCGCGCCGAACGAGCCAGCCACGCCGCCGCCGGCCGATCCGCCCGCAGCCGCCGAGCCATCGCCGCCCCGTCCCGACCAGGCGCCGACAACGGCCGCATCACCCCCGCCGATCCCGGCCAAACCCCCGCCGCTCGCGGCGCTTCCCGCCGATCCGGCCACGCCCGGGACGACGCCGCCCGTCACCCCATCCGCGCCAGTCCTGGCCGAACCCGTCCCTGAGGACACGCCGCCCCGCCCGCCCGAGGTCGCGCCACCGGCGGAAGCGCCGGGCGTGGCCACGCTCACCGGCCCTGCCCCGCCCGCCGAGGCGCCGGCCTCCGAAGCCCCGGCCGCCGGCAGTCCCATGCCGGACGCCCCCGCATCGCCAGTCACCGAGGCGCCCCCGGTCTCGCCTGCCCCGCCAGAGAGCGCCCTTCTTCCCACCCCTCCACAGCCGGCCCCCGCCGACGCGCCCGGCCCGGAAGCCCCCGCCGTTGCCGACCGCGCGCCGTCCGCCGCCCAGGCAACCCCTGACCCGCCCGAGACCGCCGCTCCTCCTGCCGCTCCCCAGCCCGCCGGCACCGCCCCGTCCAACACCCCCGGCCCCGCTTCCCCGCCCGCTGCCAGCCCCGCGCCGCCCGCTGTCGAGGCAAGCCCTATCGCGCCCGAAACCACCGCCCGTCCCACCGCGCCACAGCCTGCCCGGCCCGCTCCTTCCCCCGCCATGACCGCCGCCCTGATGCAACGCGGCCAGGCCATGCTCTCGACGGGCGACATCTCCGCCGCGCGCCTGCTGTTCGAACGCGCCGCCCGGACCGGCAGCGCCGCCGCCGCCGTGGCGCTCGGCCGGACCTACGATCCGCGCTTCCTCGCCGCACTCGGCGCCCAGGGGATCCGGCCCGACATCGCCGCCGCCGCCGACTGGTACCGCCGCGGCGCAGCCCTCGGCGACGCCGAGGCCGCCGCCCTGCTGCGCACCCTGCCCGCGCGATGAGGAGAGACGAGACGATGGACCGCTTCACCCTGCCCCGCCGCGGCCTGCTGCCGCTCACGGCGGCTCTCGCCCTCGCCCCGCCACGCCGGGCTCACGCGCAGGACGGCAGCTTCGCCGGCATCAACGCCATGACCGCCCGCGCCAATGCCGGCACGGTCGGCGTCATCGCAGGCGGCGTCGACGGCACCTACATCCGCATCGCCACCGACCTCGCCGCCGTCCTCGACGATGGCGTTCGGCTGCGGATCATCCCCATCATCGGCAAGGGATCGCTGCAGAATCTTTCGG
Organism: Neoroseomonas terrae; assembly: GCF_018129025.1. Classification (GTDB taxonomy): domain Bacteria; phylum Pseudomonadota; class Alphaproteobacteria; order Acetobacterales; family Acetobacteraceae; genus Neoroseomonas; species Neoroseomonas terrae. The sequence continues at coordinate 122,662 of NZ_JAAEDI010000013.1, forward strand.
ACATCATGTTCCTGCGCGGTATCGACATCGGCATCGTGCAGTCGGATGCCCTGGCGTTCGCGCGGCGCCAGCGCCTGTTCCCTGGCCTCGACCAGCGCGTGAACTACATCGCGAAGCTTTATGACGAGGAAGTGCACCTCCTCGCCGGCCCCGCCATCAGCCGCGTCGAGGACCTCGCAAACCGCCCCGTCAACGTCGACGTCCGCGGCAGCGGCACGGCGATGACCTCGGCGGTGCTGTTCGAAAGCCTCGGCATCCCCGTCCAGATCACGAACGACGTGCAGGACACGGCGCTGGACAAGCTGCGCCGCGGCGAGATCGCCGCCATGGTCTACGTCGCCGGCAAGCCGGCGCGGCTGTTCTCTGCCATCCCGCGGGAGTCGAACCTGCACTTCGTGCCGCTGCCGATGGCCCCGAGCCTGCTCGACACCTACCTGCCCGCCGAACTCACCGCCGCGCAGTACCCGGCCCTCGTCCCCGACGCCACGCCCGTCGAGACCATCGCCGTCGGTGCTGTCATGGCCGCCTATGCCTGGCAAGCCGGCACCGACCGCCACCGCAAGGTCGCCACCTTCGTCGACGCCTTCTTCGAGAACTTCGACGCCTTCCTCCGTCCGCCGCGCCACCCGAAATGGCGCGAGGTGAACCTCGCCGCGCGCGTGCCCGGCTGGACGCGGCTGCGCACGGCGGAGGAGGCGGAGGCGCGGCTGCGGATCGTCGCGCGATGACGCGCGCCCGTACCGTCGGCGGACACTATCGCAGCGGCAGGAAAAGTTCCGCGACGGCCTCATGCTCCGGCACCTCCGGGAAGAAGCTCAGCCGCTGGCAATAGATCGGGAAGTCGCGTGCTTCCTCGCCGCTGGCCGGAAGCCAGTCGCGATAGAGGAACAGCGCCGCCGCAGCGCCCCATTCGTTGCCTTTGGACATGCTGAAATGCATGCTGCCAGCATGACGAAGATGGATGACCATGGCGCTTATATAGCCGCCGCACCGGCGCATTTTCGCGCCATGTTGGGTCAACTGCGTGCGCAGCTATCGCGAGCACTACCCGACGCTGCAGAAGTCATGAAGTACGATATGCCCGGATTTCAGGTCGGAGAAGCGATCATCGCGGGCTATGCGGCCTTCAGTAAACAATGCGGTCTATACGTCGACCCGGCTGCCATTGCCGCCCATGCCGATGAGATCGCTTCTTTGAAACTTAAGGCAACCAAGACCGGGGTGACGTTCTCGGTGAGCCATCCCATTACCGCGGAACTGGTTCACAAACTGGCCGTCAGCTCACGCAGCAAAAAGGGGCTTTGACGCCTGTTTCCGGCGACCAGGAAACACACTGATCTGCCAACCACGCGAAGTCAGAGCGGCGTCATTTGGTCCTGAAGCGTGCTGTCGGCTTCACTGGGTCCTGACGCTAATTGACGAAGGTCATCGCCACCCGCCGCGATCGCCGGACGTAGAAGACCCACGCCACAGCCGCGACCACCCCGCCGATCCATTGCGGGATGTCCTCGCGCATCGCCTCGAACAGCGCCGGCAGCCCGACCTCCACGCCGTAGACGCCATGGAGCAGGAAGCGCGCCACGATGATCGACAACGGGAAGTTCAGCACGATCCAGCCCGCGGCGATGGGGAAGACCGTCCGGAACGCCGCCGCGCGGCGCAGCATCAGCACCAGGCAGGCGGCGGAGAGCAGGATCGTGACGGCGGTGATCGCGAGGTCCGCCCTGACCAGCCACGGGAAATGCTCCGCCGCTGCGCCGTCGGCGCCGAGCATCTGACCCATTTCCGCCAGGCCGCGCAGCGGCGTCAGCCATACCGCGACGGCCAGGATGAACAGCCAGCCCTTGAAGCCCGGCGTCATCACCCCGCCCTCGGCCTGCGCCCGCCGTACCGCGACGACGATCAACGCCGCCGGGATGGCGAGCACCGCCAGGACCACCAACCAATGCCAGAGCGAGAACGAACCCATCGACGCCGCGATTCCCTGAAAGCGCGGCCAATACGTCACGGATCGCCGCCCCCATCCAGGCGGTTTCGTCACACCGCGCCCGGCCGGCCATTGCCTTCGCCCGCCCCGCGGCCCATCACGCCCGGCACACACGCAAGGGATGCCGCAGATGGACAAGGATGCGCTGACCGCCTGGGCGCTCGCGAATGGCTGGACGATGATCGCGGGCAACCCCAGCCTGACCAAGCCCACGGCGCCGAAGGAGGCGATCGTGCGCATGCTGCTCAAGGCCACGGTCGTCACCATCGAGGCGAAGAAGCCCGCGGGGAAGTGGGAGAAGATCGCCTCCGAGCCCTACGCCAAGGTCGAGGCCGACCCCGATGGCGGCCTGCCGCAGGGCCTGGGCCTGCAGAAGATCCCGAGCCTGACGATGCTGATGCAGGAAAACCGCGACCGCCAGGTCTTCGCGCGGATGACCGGCAAGGGCTGAGAGCTCGCCGGGTGCGGCACAGGTCACGGCCTCGACCCGGCCACCCGTTCCGGCGCACTGACCTGGGCGGGCCTGCGGCTTGGTGCCGGACTTTCCGAACGGTCTCCCGGCAGCCGTCCTTCAGGATGATTGACCGCCGCGAGGACCCGGCGTTTTCTCCGCCGCATGCCTGACACCCTGACGCCCGACGGCCTGCTCGCCGAACTCGCCACCCTGCTCGGCCCCGCGGGCGTGCTGACCGCCGCCGAGGACATCGCCCCGGCCCTCGCCGACTGGCGCGGCTTGTACCAGGGCAAGGCCATGGCCGTACTGCGCCCCGCGAATACGCAGGAGGTCTCGGCCTGCGTGACGCTCTGCGCCGCGGCCGGCATCCCCATCGTGCCGCAGGGCGGCAACACCTCGATGGTCGGCGGCGCCACGCCGACGGAGGACGGCAACGCGGTCGTGCTCTCCCTCGCCCGCATGAACCGCATCCGCGCAATCGACCCCGTGGACATGACCATGACGGCCGAGGCCGGCGTCATCGTGAAGGCCGCGCAGGACGCGGCGGCGGATGCGAACTGCCTGTTCCCGCTCTCCTTCGGCGGCGAGGGCACCGCGACGATCGGCGGCGTGCTCTCGACCAACGCCGGCGGCAACACCACCGTCCGCTACGGCAATGCGCGCGAGCTGATGCTCGGCCTCGAGGTCGTGCTACCGGATGGCAAGGTCTGGAACGGCCTGCGCCGCCTGCGCAAGGACAACACCGGCTACGCGCTGCGCCATTTGTTCGTCGGCGCGGAAGGCACGCTGGGCATCGTCACCGCCGCCACGCTGCGCCTGTTCGCCCCGCCGCGCGCCAATGAGGTCCTGTTCTGCTCGGTGCGCGACGAGGACGCCGCCCTCGCCGTCTTCCGGCGCTTCCGCGCCGTGGACGAAACCGCGATCCGCGCCTTCGAATACATGTCCGGCCTCGGCGTCGACTTCGCGGCGAAGCACATCCCCGGCGTCACCTGGCCGCTCGCCGAGCGCGCCGACCACACCATCCTGGTCGACCTCGCCTCCACCCGTGCCGACGCCGACCTCCAGAGCCTTGCCGAGCAGGTGCTCGGCGACGCGATGGAAGCCGGGGAGGTGATCGATGCGGTGGTCGGCGGCAGCGAGGCGAGGCGCCAGGCTCTCTGGCGCATCCGCGAGGAACATCCCGAGGCTCAGCGCAAGGAAGGGGCGTCGGTGAAGAACGACGTCTCCGTGCCCGTCTCCAAGGTGCCGGAGCTGATCCGCCGCGCCTCCGCCGCCTGCGTCGCGCTGATCCCCGGCACCCGCCCCGTCCCCTTCGGTCACATGGGCGACGGCAACATCCACATGAACCTGGAACAGCCGGAGGGCATGGACGGCGACGCCTTCCTCGCCCGCAGCCACGACATCATGGACACGGTGAACGAGGTGGTGCGCGAGCTCGACGGATCCTTCAGCGCCGAGCACGGCATCGGCCGGCTGAAGACCGACATGATGGAAGCCTGGCGCGGCGGTGCGGAACTCGATGCGATGCAGCGCATCAAGGCGGCGCTGGACCCGCGTGGGATCATGAACCCGGGGAAGGTTCTGCCGTGAGGTAGCGTTGGAGAGGGGCCCTGCCCCTCTCCAAGCCTCTCCCCGCCAAAGGCCGAAGGGCCTTTGGAAACCTCGATTTGGCTCCGGGCTCGCAGAGCCAGCGGAATGTCGAGCGCACTTCGGGCAAGCGCCCCGGAATCATCTTAGGCGCCGTGCGCAACGCCACAGCCCCGCTGCCAGACGGCCTGTTTCGCCCAACGCCAGGTCGAGGTTTCCAAAGGCCCTTCGGCCTTTGGTGGGGAGGGGTCCGGGGAGGGGCAAAGCCCTTCCCCGGCCGTCACCGCAGCGACGCGATCATCGTCAGCGCCTCCGCCGGCAGCGGCCCTTTCTTCACTGCCGCCACCGCGTGGTCGAGTTCCGCGATGCTCGACGTCCCGACCAGCGCCACCGCGATCTCCTTCGGCGTGATCGCGAAGCGCAGCGCCAGTTCCACCAGGTCCGCGGAATACCCCGCCTCGACCACCGGCAGCAGCCGCTGCGCCGCCGCGACATCCGCGGCGTAGTCCGCCCCCGAGGCGATCGGCGCCACCACCGGCACGCCGACCGGGCTGCGCGCTTCCGACCCGCTCAGTGCGCCGCCCGCGAGGATGCGGATCGCCATCACTCCGACGTCGCGTGACGCCGCGTGAGCAATGGCGCCCCCCAGATCCGGCATCGTCGACGCTGACGGCAGCGCACTGATGCCGCTCGGGTTCAGCACATTGTAAGGCATCTGCGCCGTGCTGAAGCCGCCATCCTCCAGCACGCGCCGCAGCGCCATCGCGTCGCCCAGGCCGGTGATGCCGTAGAAGCGGAACTTGCCGTCCTGCCGCAGCCGCTGCAGCGCCGGCACCGCTTCCGACAGGATCTGGGCGGGCGTGAAGGCGGGATCCTTGCCTGCCATCGTGATCGGCTCATGCAGGTGCAGGATGTCGACGCTGTCGCGGCCAAGCCGCGCCAGGCTCGCCTCGACCGACTGCGCGATGTTGCGCGCGATGTCGGCGCGCTGTTCCCCGCGCGTGCGGACCTTGGTGCCGATGGTCACCGCAGGCGCGCCCAGGGCTTTCAGCGCCCGGCCGAGATTGCTCTCCGACGCGCCATCCCCATAGGCCGAGGCAGTATCGAAATAGGTGATGCCGTGGTCGATGGCGCGGCCGATGGCGCGTTCCTGCTCGCCGGCGGCCCCCTTCACCATGAGCCCGCCGATCGCCCCGCACCCATAGCCGAGGACCGAAACGGCAATGCCCGTACGGCCGAGGCGGCGCTGTTCCATGGTGGGGTCCTCCCGTTGTCGGGTCGGATGCTGGGGCCGGCGGCGTGACGGAGCAAGGTTGGAGGCGACGCCGACTCTCCAGGCTATCCCCAGCGGCTCCCACCGGGCGTTGCTTCGCAACATCGATCTGGTCCCACAAGGGCCGGCAGGCCCCTGCACCGCGGCTCCTTGGCTCCGGACGCCGCGGTGATGGCTTGATGCAGCCGCGGGCGGCGGCATCTATGGCATCATGCAATTCCCCTTCTTCGATCGCGCACCGCGCGTCGCCGTGGTTCGCCTGGCGGGGCTCATCGCCGCCTCCGCCGGCCCCTTCTCGCCGGCGTTGAATGCCACCGGCATCGGCCCGCTGCTCGACCGGGCTTTCTCGATCAAGCGCCTCTCGGCAGTGATTCTGGTCGTGAACTCGCCGGGCGGTTCGCCCGTGCAGTCTTCCCTGATCGCGCAGCGCATCCGGCGGCTGGCGGAGGAGAAGAAGGTCCCGACCATCGCCGTGGTCGAGGATGCGGCGGCCTCCGGCGGCTACTGGATCGCCTGCGCGGCGGATGAGATCATCGCCGACCCCGCCTCGATCGTCGGTTCGATCGGCGTGATCAGCGCCGGCTTCGGCCTGCACCAGGCGATGGCGAAGCTCGGCGTGGAACGCCGGCTGCACACGGCCGGAACGCAGAAATCCTTCCTCGACCCCTTCCGCCCCGAACAGGAACCGGATGTCGCGCGGCTGGAGGACCTGCTCGCGACGCTGCACGAGGAATTCAAGGCCTGGGTGCGCACCCGCCGCGGCGTGAAGCTCACGGCACCCGAGGACACGCTGTTCACCGGCCGCTTCTGGACGGGCCGGCAGGCATTGCCGCTCGGCCTCGCGGACGGGCTCGGCGACGTGGAAGGCGAAGCGAAGCGCCGCTTCGGCGACAAGGTGAAGATCATCCGCATCGGCCCGCGGAAGCGCGGCTTCCCCTGGCGCCTGATCCCTGGCGCGCGGGAAGGCGTGGAAGCCATCGCCACCGCCGTCGAGGAACGCGCGGCCTGGGCTCGGCTCGGGCTGTAGCCTCAGATCGTCCCGTCCGCATCCTTCGCGGGCATGCGGTTGAAGAACCAGGCGCGCGCGGCCACAGGCATGGCGCCCAGGAACCGCGCCCCCGCATAGGTCGGCCACGGATACGCGACGCGCGTCCGCCCCCGCGCGATGCCCTCCAGCGTCCGACGCGCCGCTTCCTCCGCATCCATCAGGAACGGCATGCGGAACTTGTTCCTCGCCGTCATCGGCGTGCGGACATAGCCCGGGCAGACCGCATGCAGCCGGATGCCGCGCCGCCGTTCCGTGGCATCCAGCGCTTCCGCCCAGCGCTGCACTGCCGCCTTCGCCGCGCAATAGGCCGGCGCCCCCGGCGCCGCGACGAAGGCCGCGACGGACGAGACCACCGCCACCCGCCCGCGCAGCCCATCCGCCCCCGGCGCCTGCGCCGCCATCACCCCGATCGCCGGCAGCGCCGTGTTCAGCACGCCCGTCACGTTGATGTCGAAGATGCGCCGCGTCTGCTCGGCCGGCTCCGTCGCCCCGCCCGTCCCCGCCGAGACGCCCGCATTGGCGATCACCAGGTCGAGCCGCCCCGCACCGGCGATCCATGCCGCCATCGCCGCCGCGTCGCACACATCCAGCACGACCGGCCGGATCTCCGCCCCACGCGCGCGGCACGCCGCCGCGGCCTCCTCCAACCGCGCCGCATCCCGCCCCGACAGATGCAGCACGGCGCCTGGTTGCGCGCAGGCCTCGGCCAGCGCCCGCCCCAGCCCGGACGACGCCCCGGTGATCAGCACATTCGCCCAGGCACCTTGCATCCCACGCCCCCCGGGGGGACAAGCGGCGCCATGGCCGCACACCCCCTCTCCTCGATGACCGGCTTCGCCCGCGACGGCGGCACGCTACCGGACGGCACTTCCTTCCTGTGGGAACTGCGCAGCGTCAATGGCCGCGGCCTCGATGTCCGCCTGCGCCTGCCGAACGGCTTCGACACGCTGGAAGCGCCGCTCAAGGAAGCGACCGGCAAGGCGCTGAAGCGCGGCAACGTCTCCGCCACGCTGATCATCAAGCGGGAGGAACGCACCCCGCCACGCCTCACCCCCGACCCCGTCGCACTCGACCAGGCGCTGCGCATCGCCCTCGACCTCGCCGCCCGCATCCCCGGCGCGCCCGCCCCGCGCGCGGAGGCGCTGCTCACCCTTCCTGGCGTACTGCGCGCCGAATCCACCGAGCCCGATGAGGCCGAGGAAGAAGCCAAGCGCGCCGCCATCGCCGCCGGCTACGCCAAGGCGCTGCAGGGCCTCGACGCCTCGCGCCGCGGTGAGGGCGCGAAACTCGCCGATATCCTCGCCGTTCTGCTCGACGAGGTCGCCGCCCTGCGCGACGCCGCCGCGACCGAGGCTGCCGACCAGCCCGCGCTTCATCTCGCCCGGCTGCGCGAAAGCCTCGCCGCGCTGCTGGAGGGAGAGCGCCGCGTGCCCGAGGAACGCCTGGCCCAGGAAGTCGCGATGCTCGCGACCAAATCCGATGTGCGCGAGGAGCTCGACCGCCTCTCCGCGCATATCGAGGAGGCCCGCCGCCTGCTGACCTCCGGCGACGCCATCGGCCGCAAGCTCGACTTCCTCACGCAGGAGTTCGTGCGCGAGGCCAACACGCTGTGCAGCAAGTCGTCCTCGATCCCGCTGACGCGCATCGGCCTCGACCTCAAGGCCGCGATCGAGCGGCTGAAGGAGCAGTCGGCGAATGTCGAATGACGCGATCGCCCGGCGCGGGCTCTGCCTCGTCCTCGCCGCCGCGCCCGGCGCGGGCAAGACCTCCGTCTCCCGCGCGCTGCTCGCGACCGAGCCCGACCTGTCGCTGTCGATCAGCGCCACCACCCGCGCCGCGCGCCCGGCCGAGCAGGAAGGCGTCCACTACTTCTTCAAGTCGGACACCGAATTCGACGGCATGGCCGAACGCGGCGAGTTCCTCGAACACGCCCGCTTCCTCGGCCGCGCCTACGGCACGCCGCGCGCCCCGGTCGAGGCCGCCCTCGCCTCGGGCCACGACGTGCTGTTCGACATCGAATGGCAGGGCCATCGGCAGATGAAGGCGGCGATGCCGCAGGACGTCGTCGGCATCTTCCTCCTGCCGCCCTCCCTGCCCGACCTCGAGGCCCGGCTGCGCGGCCGCGGCCAGGACAGCGAGGTCGAGATCGCCCGCCGCATGGCCGCGGCGCGCGAGGAGATCATCCACTGGGACGAGTTCGACCACATCGTGGTCAACCGCGACTTCGAGGCGACCGTCGCCCAGGTGCGCGCCATCCTGCACGCCGCCCGCAGCGAACGCCGCCGCCAGCCCGGCATGCCGGACTTCATCGCGACGCTGCTGGCGGTGTGAAAGCCTGCGCCTGGATGACCGGCGAGATGGTGTTTCGTTCCGGGATGCCGTCGGTCGGCGCCGGGCATGGCTGCACGCCGTCAGGCGCGTTTTCAACGGGGTGCCGGGTACGTCCGCTGTTGTCGTTGGAGGGGCTTTGCCCCTCCAAGCCACCCCAGCAAAGGCCGAAAGGCCTTTGCAAACCTCCACTTGGTATCGTGCGCCAGTGCCAGGAACGATGCCGAGACCCGCTCCTGTGCATGAAGCGCGCGCGGAGGGAGCGGCAGACCCGCCACGCCCAACACCAACCGATTGCGGTCCAGGTGCTCCAAGCACCTGGCGGGGTGGTTCGGAGGGGCAGCGCCCCTCCGCCCTCCGCCCCCGGCACGCGCCACGTCACCAGGAAGGAGCCCTGACGCGTGGGCATCATCCTCGACATCGTAGCACCCGTCTTCATCGTCATCGGGTTCGGCTACGTCGCGGCAACGCGTGGCTTCGTCGATGAGGCCGGCTTCCGCGGCCTGACCGGCTTCATCTTCAACCTCGCCATCCCCGCGCTGCTCTTCGTCGGCGGCACCTCCGGCACTGTCGGCGGCGGCCCGGCGGCCTTCGCCTATTTCGCGGCGGCGGTCGTGCTGTTCGGCCTGTCGCTCGCGCTCGGCATGGCGCGGATCGGCCTGTCGATGGCCGAGGCCGGGCTGTTCGCGCTGAACTGCAGCTACGGGAACGCGGTGATGATGGGCATCCCGCTGGTGGCTGCGATCTATGGGCAGGCGGGCCTGCCCATCCTGATCACGATCATCGGCCTGCATTCGATGATCATGCTGACGCTGGCGACCGTGGTCGCGGAGATCGGCCTGCATCGTCAGGCACCCTGGCGGCGCATCCTGTCCGCAACCCTCGCCGGCGTGGTGCGCAACCCCATCGTCGCGACCGTCTTCATCGCGCTGGCCTGGCGGCTGCTCGGCCTGCCCGTACCCGGCGTCGCGCGCCGCACCATGGAACTGCTTGGCGCCGCGACGCCCGCCGTCGCGCTGTTCTGCCTCGGCGGGTCGCTTGCCGGCTTCCGCATCGGCCGCGCCTGGGGCGAGGTCGCCTGGGCAACCGTGCTGAAGCTCGCCGTCCTGCCGCTGATGGTCTGGGGCGCGTGCCTGCTGTTCCACCTGTCGCCGACGGAAACCGGCATCGCCGTGATGACCGCCGCGCTGCCGACCGGCGCCAACGCCTTCATGCTCGCGCGGCGCTACGCCGTCGGCACGGACGGGTCCGGCGCCACCGTGCTGGTCTCCACCATGCTGTCGGTCTTCACCCTGGCCGCCGTGCTGGCCTGGGCGCATCCCTGAGGCGGATGGCGCTCGCCATCCGCTCAGGCCGTCGCCCCGGCGAGCATCGTCACGCGCCCGAGGGTCCGGCCTGGAAAGTCCGGCACTACCGGCCCGCACCCTTACCCCGCCACCCACGTCAGTATCCTGGAATAGGTGGCCCGGCTGGGTGCGGGGCGGTGCCGGACACGGAAATCCGCCATCAGGCGCGCCCTTCCGTAATGCTGGCAAGCCAGAGCCAAGTTCATCAGATGAACAGAACGCTCAGGAACGTCGCCGCTATCTGCTATTCCGGCAACATCTGACAAACGGCGCGACATCTTCACGGTTCGTTGAGGTCGGAACTCCGCGCCCGATATCCGGGGACTCCGAAGGTATTCACGGGATTCTACCCCCCTGACAGGAGATCGCCCCGAAAAACTTCATTGATTATCGGCGTGACAGTTTCCCATGCTCTTCCATGCAATGGGAGACAACGACGATGTCAGATACGTCCTACGAGCCCTGGACCGCTGGCTGCCTGATGACCAACCGCAACAACGCGGTCTTCCTGTCGGTGGTTGAGGTGGAAGGCGTCGCACGGCGCTGCATCATCACCGTCGTCGGAGAGTCCGGCTGCGAATGGGGGCGCGACCCCGTCACCACGATCCTGCTGCCCGGGATCGACCTGAATGCCGTCATGGCCGCGGTGCAGAATCCCACGGGGAAGCACACCACCTTCAGCAGCTCGGGCAATCGCTATTCCCGCATCGCCCGCCTGGTGCAGCTCGGATACGAACGCGCGACGGGCAACACCATCTCAAGCGGCGTGCGCTTCCGGTGGACCTCCAACGACCTGATCCGCTACGCGCAGCGCTGGGTCGAGCGGGCACCCGACACCGCGGGCGTCCATGTCGGCCGGAATGTCGAGGAATCCATTCGCTTCCGCTTCGCGATGCCCGGCGTGGACGAGGTCTTCTACGAATTCGTCTCCGACGACAGGGTCGTGGTCATGACCGGCGTGCAGGCCAAGGCAGAGCGTGAGCGCCTGCGCGCGGCGGAGATGGAAGGCAAGATGGTTAATTTCTGACGCCGGATCCGCATTGACGTTCCCGGAGCGACCCGCCGACGATCCATAGCGGCGCGGCCTGCACGATCTGCAAGGCGCGTCTCGGTGTTCACACTGGCCTCGGTGCCCGCACCGATCAGGGTATAGGCTCCCCGCCCATGCTGACGCTGTTCCTCGCGCCCGGGTCCAGTTCGATGGCGCCGCACATCATGCTGCATGAGGTCGGCGCGCCCTTTGACATTCGCCCGATCTCCTTCAGGCGGCGCGAGCACCGCGACCCGGCCTTCCTGGCGCTCAATCCGGAGGGCAAGGTGCCCGTCCTGCTGCTGGACGGACATCCGCTGACCGAGGTCGCAGCCATCCTGTTCTACCTCGCACGATGCTTCCCCACGGCGGGCCTGTTGCCGCAAGGCGATGCGGGGGTGGCGCGGGTCGTCTCCTGGATGTCCTTCCTCGCCTCGACGGTCCATCCGGCGCGACGACAGGGCATCGGTCACGCCCGCGCGGCCTGGACGCTGGCCGAAGCGCGCCTCGCCGGCCGCGCCTGGGCCGAGGGCAGCGCGATGACGATCGCCGACATCCACCTGTTCCGCCTGTTCTGGCGGTTCCGGGGCTCCGCTGCATTGGCGCCGGGCGACTACCCGGCCCTGGAGGACCACCACGACCGCATGATGGCGCGTCCGGCCGTGCGCCGGGCCATCGAGGTCGAATCCGCGATCGGCTACGAACTGCCAGCCTGACGCGCCAGCAGCTCGCGCGCCAGCGTGTCGAACTCCGCGACCGTCAGCGTCTCCGCCCGCCGTGTCCCCTCGATGCCCGCCGCCGCCAGCAGCCCTTCGGCGTCGCCCAGCGACTTCAACGCCCCGCGCAGCATCTTCCGCCGCTGCCCGAAGGCCGCCGCGGTCATGCGTTCCATCGCCCGGAACAGATCCTCGCCCGGATCCTCTGCCTTCGGCACGAACCCCACCACCGCCGACCACACCTTCGGCGGCGGGCTGAACGCCCCCGGAGGCAGCCGCAGCAGCAGGTCGCACCGGCACCGCCACTGCGCCAGCACCGCCAGCCGCCCATAGGCCGGCGTATCAGGTGCCGCCGTGATGCGCTCCGCCACCTCCTGCTGGAACATCAGGGTCATGCCCTCGATCGCTGCCGCCTGGCGCAACCAGCCGACCAGCAGCGGCGAGGCGACATTGTAGGGCAGGTTGGCAATGACCCGCCGCGGCGCCGGCACCATCGCCGTGACATCGGTCTTCAGCGCATCGCCCTCGATCACCGTCAGTCGTCCGGGATGCGCCGCCGCCAGCTCGGCCAGCAGCGCAATGGCGCGCCGGTCGAGTTCCACCGCCGTCACCTGCACGGCAGGCGTCGCCAGCAGCGCGCGCGTCAGCCCCCCGGGGCCGGGCCCGATCTCGACGACATGCCGGCCGGACAGGTCGCCGGCGAGCGCCGCGATACGGGCACAGATCGTCGGGTCCAGCAGGAAATGCTGGCCAAGCGACTTGCGCGCATCCAGGCCGTGGCGCGCGATGGCATCACGGAGGGAGACGTCGCTCATCGACCGGCGCTCGAGGGGCTCTGTAGGAAGATCGGCGATAGCGGGCGGATCAGGAAGGTGCTCTGCCCCTTCCCCAACCCTACCCCGGCACGGGTATCCATTCGCATTGCCGTGGCAATGTGAATGGGGCCCGCATCGACCGAAGGGCCTTTGCAAACCTCGACCTGGCTCTGCGCAGGCAGTGTCGGGACAAGGTCGTCATCCGGCTCCGCGCACGGAACGGTTTTCAAAGCGCGAGAATTGGCCTTCGCGCGCGGCGCCAAATGATGGCGGTCCAGGCCATCCATGGCCTGGCGGGGTGAGGTTCGGAGAGGGGCAGAGCCCCTTTCCGATCCAACCTTCGCGCAAATGGGGCAACCGCCGAAGGACCATGCCACAGGGCGACACCAGCGGTAGCAGTGCCCTGCCGCGGCCCTGCGCATATCCCCCCGCCGGCGCGCCCGACGCCCACGGATTGCTGTCCAGGTGCTCCAAGCATCTGGCGCGGTGGCTCGGAGGGACAGAGCCCCTCCGCTCTCCGGCCGCGACCGTCGCTCTGCCATCGGAAACACACCCTCCGGCCTTACGCCGATGGCTCCCGCCAGACGGGCCGTCACCCCCGGCGCGGCGGCGTCTGCTGCGCGGCGGGCGCCGGCGCCGCGCGGATGTCGATCTGCGCGCGGCGCTGCAGGTCCCGCAGCACCTGGCGGGAGATCAGTTCCACCCTCTCGCGGACCAGCCGGTCGCGCGCCTGGTCGGCGGTGACTTCGGCAAGGTTGCGGGTCTCGCGCGCGCAGACGACGATTACCATCGCGCCGTCCGGGGCGATGATCGGCTGCGACGGCCGGCCGATCGGCAGGTTCGCCAGCAGCTCGCGCAGTTCGGGCGGGTTGACGGTGTCGAGCCGCACCGGCCCGGGGTCGTTCATCCGCGCGCCCTGGCCCGCCGCAGCGTCCAGCGACTCACAGGACCGCCCGGTCTCGGACAGGCGCTGCGCGCTCTCGACCTGGCGCATCTGCTGGGCGGTGGGCGCGACCGGATTGACCTGCCCTTCGAACGGGTAGACGGCCTGCCGCACGGTCAGCATTGTCGCCATGTCGCGGCCGGCGATGCGCTTCTGGCGCAGCATGGCGATCACATAGCCGCCGGGGACCCGGATCGGGTTCGAGATCGCGCCTTCGGGCATCTGGCGGATGATGGCGGCGACCTCGGGGTCGAGCCGTTCCGCCTGGGTCCAGCCGAGGTCGCCGCCCAGCATGGCCGACTGCGCCTGGCTGAACTGCGTCGCGACCATCGGGAAGGGCGCGCCGGCCCGCAGGCGGGTGATGATGTCAGCCGTGAAGCGCTGCACCTCGGCTTCCTGTCCCGGGGCCGAGATCGGCAGGAAGATCTCGGAGACGAGGTATTCCGGCTGGCCCGTGCGCGCCTGATAGGCGGCGAGGTATTCGTCCACCGCCGCCTGGCTGATGTTCGCCTGGTCGCCCAGCAGACCGCGCAGCAGGCGGTTCCAGCCGATCTGGGCGCGGATCTGGTCGTACAGCACGCGTGGGTCGATGTTGCCGCGGCGCAGATTCTCCCGCAGGCCCCCCGGCTGCAGGCCGTTGCGCGATTCGATCTCGTTGACCGCGTTCGCGATGTCCTGGTCGGTGATCGGGATGCGCCGGCGCGCGACTTCCTGGGTGCGCAACCGCTCATTGATCAGCAGCCGCAGGATCTGGTCGTTGGCGCGGCCCGCCGTGTCGCCGGTCATGCCGGCGGACAGCGCGAGCAGGCGTCGCCGGCTCTCGACCTCGTTCAGCGTGATGACGTCGCCGTTCACCACGGCGGCGATGCGATTCACCTGGGCCATGGCCGGCGTGGCAAGCGCCATCATGGCGGCCAGCGCGGCTGCGGCGAGCGTGGGCAGGCGCCCGAGGAGGGTGTGGTGCGTCGCGTCTGTCATGGCAGCGCCTTCATAGTGGCTCGGGCCCGCAGGGGCCAGCCTGACGGTGCGGCGTCGCCCACTATGTTCTTGTATTGTTCCTGTCCCTGGGGAATCTATCGGCCATGCCCGATGATCCCGCGACGTCAGCGCCGTGCGAACGGCCATGCCGGCTAGAACGCACGATGCTGCGCGCCCTGCGGCAGACGGCGAACGAAGCCGTCGCCCATGGGCCGGATGCGACCGCCGCGGCCGTTCGGGACCGCCTGGTCGGACTGTGGCCGTCGCTGCCGCTGACGATGGCGGACGAAGCGGCAGCGTTCGTGGCGACCGAGGCGCATGCCGGCACGACACCCCCACCTGACGAGCCAACCGCCCTGAGCGGCCACCTTTCCGACGAGACACCTCGCGTCGGGTCGGGAGAGCAAAGCGCGACCGCGCCCGGACCGACAGCCGCGCCCAGCAGTCCAGTGCACGGCGCGAAAGCCGAGCCCGCGAATGCGGGCGCCGGCGTCTGAGGCATTGCTGAGACTCAGCGACCGCCACGGCGGTCGCCGAGATCAGATCGCCCGGAAGCCGACGTCGCCGATCGTCTTCAGCCCGATGCGGAACAGCAGCATCGTACTGGCCGGATACAGCGAGTTGGTGGAGGTATCCTCGGCGAAGCTTTTGAGGAAACGCGCCTCGAGCAGGAAGCACTCATCCTCGTACCCGGCGGAAGCGGTGACCACGACCGGCCGGTTCAGCTCGATGTCGTAGCGGGCGAAGGCCCCGAACCGCCAATGCCCGATCTGCTGCGTGAAGCCGACAGCGACCTCGTTGCGGGTCTGCGCAGGATCGAGGAAGGGCATCGCCGGGGTGTAGAGGTAACCCGCCGTGACCGATGTTCCCGTCCCCAAGCTGGCCGTGGTCGACAGGTCCAGGAAGCGAACCGACCCGTCCTCCTGCGCGAACCGCCCGCGCCCAAGGAATTCGAGCCAGCTCACCGGCCGCAGCCGCGCCCGCCCGACATAGTCCGAAGCACGATTCTCGACACCGCTATTGGCGTAGAACGGCCCGCCATCGTTCTGGATTCGATAGGACGCGCCGGCGAGCCCCTCCAGCATCCCGCCATTCGGGAAGTACCAGGCGCCGCGAAGCGCGTAGTCGATGCGCGTGCCGCCCTCCTGCCGGTCGCGCCCGACGAAGCGGTTCAGCTGGAACAGGTTGGCGTCCGTGAACTCGAAGTCGATGCTGTCCTCGTTCGGCACCGAGGACTGGTTGCCCGTGAGCGGCCCGGCGACCACCTGGATGCGCGGCTCGATTACCTGATGACCATACTCGCCCGCCGGACGCACGAAGGGCATGCGCCAGTCGAGCGCGGCGCGGATGTTCGCCGTGCCGATCGTCCCGTTGTCGGCCGTTGTCGAATAATTCGGCGCCGCGGCGAGGTCGTTGTAGGCATAGGCCGAGAGATCGGACTGCGCCCGCACCGTCCACAGCCCGCCGGCGTGGTCGTACATTGGCAGGTTGTAGGCAAGTCGGGTCGAGGCGCGCTGCGTGCTCGTGCCCTGGTCGCGGAACACCGCGAAGTTCCAGGTGTCGATCGTGAAGGTGCCGCCCAGGCTGTCCCGCTGCGCCTGCCAATCCGCATAGATGTTCGGCAGGACGTAGGGGATCAGGCTGTTGTTGTCGGTCGAGCGCAGGCCCTGATAGGCCCGCCCGTCGATGCGGGCGTAGGCGTTGCTGCCCCAGAACCCCTCGGTAAAGGCGTTCTGGTCCAGCAGTCGCCGCGAACCGTAACGGTAGACGCGGAGGTAGTCCTCGCTGCTCGCCCAGTTGTAGTTGAAGCCGGCCCGCCAGTTCTCGTCGATCGCGAAGTTGCCGCGCGAGAAGATGTGCCCCCCGGCGCCTTCCGGCGTGTTCTCGCGCCCGTTCAGGTAGCCGAACGAACCCTCCGCCGCGACCTCGCCGAAGTTGAACCGGCGGCGGTATTCCAGGCCGAGATTGGGCAGGTTGCTGGTCGCGATCATCGGCCGCAGCAGCAGGTCCTGGCTCTCGTCGATGGCCCAGTAGTACGGCGTCTCGACGAAGCCCCCGAGATAGTCGGTGATGCCGAAGGTCGGGCTCAGGAAGCCCGACTGACGCGGCGCCGAGGCCGAGGGGTGCTGCAGATAGGGCGTCCAGAGCAGCGGGACGCCGCCGAACTCGACCGTGGCGTCGCGATAGCGCACCTGGCGGGCGGTCTGGTCGAGCGTCGCGGTGCGGGCACGCACCTGCCACACCGGCGGCGCGAGCGGGTCCTCCTGGCAGGGCTGGCAGGACGAATAGACGACGCGCGACAGGTCGAAGAAGGTCCCGCCCGTACGCCGCGCACCGGCGGCCGCCACGCGCCCGTTCTGCGCCAGCAGCCCGCGCAGCCCTTCCAGCACGCCGTCCTTGAACTCGTTCCGCAGCTCGACGCTGTCGGCGAAGATCACCTGGCCGTCGGCCTCGATCAGCTGGACGTTGCCGCGCGCCGTCGCGACGCCGGTATTGCGGTCATAGGTGAATTCGTCGGCACGCAGCACGCGGTTGCCCTGCCACGCCTCGACGCGGCCGCGGGCGACGACGAGCGCACGGTTCTGGTCGTACTCCACCTCCTCGGCGGTGAAGGTCACCGGCTGGTCCTGGGCCACCGGCGCGCCGGGCATGCCCGCCGGTGCCGATGCGGCCGGGGCGGGCGCGGGGGCCGGCTCGCCCGGCAACACCGGTTCCGAGCCCTGCGGCGCCGTGATAGGCGGCAGTGCGACGCTCTGCGACAGCGCGGGGGAAGCCCCGAGCGTGAGCAGCGCGCCGATACCGAGGAAACGCGGCAAGCCGCCCATCGACCTCATCCGTCCTCGAGATGCAGCAACAGGGCGGTGGCGAGCAGGAAGCCCGCCCCCGCCGGCGCCCAGGCGGCGAAGACGACCGGCAGCGTCCCGGCCTCCCCGAATTCCGCGGTGACCCTGTCGATCACGAACAGCGCAAAGCCGGCGGCGACGCCGCCACCGATCATCTGCCCGACGCCGCCGCGGCGCGACGAGCGCATGGAAAACCCCGCCGACAGCAGCGCCATCGCTGCCGCGAGCAGCGGCAGCGCCAGCAGCGACTGGAACTGCAGCCGGTGCCGGACCGCCGAGAAGCCGGCGTTCTCCAGCACCTCGATGAAGTCCGGCAGCGCCCAGAAGGACAGCGTGTCGGGGCTCGCGAAGGAATCCTGGATGCGCGCCGGCGTCAGGTCGGTCGGCAGCTCCAGCCGCTGCGCCGGGCTGGGCATGCGGTCGGCACCGAAGGTGACGGCGTCGCTGATCACCCAATGCCCGCGTTCGAGCACCGCGGACGGCGCCTCCACCCGCGCGAGCGGCCGATCCCCGGCGGACAGGCGCCACAGCGTCACGTCGTCCAGGCGGAATGCTTCCCCGCGCCGCAGGTCGGTGATCGGCACCGGCCGTCCGGACAGGATCGCCACCCCCTGCGGCTCGATCCCCGGATCGGCCTGGCGCA
The DNA here is from genome assembly GCF_018129025.1 of Neoroseomonas terrae. Lineage (GTDB taxonomy): Bacteria > Pseudomonadota > Alphaproteobacteria > Acetobacterales > Acetobacteraceae > Neoroseomonas > Neoroseomonas terrae. The sequence goes on from NZ_JAAEDI010000013.1 coordinate 140,653, forward strand.
GCCACAGCCGCCCGCCCGCAAGCGCCGTGATGCCCGAGGTATTGCGCAGGTATTGCGCGTCGAGCCGCTCCGCGCGCGCGAACATCGCCGAGGAGAGCGGCGAGATCATCGTCGTCGCCAGCCCCCCCAGCAGCACCGCGACCACGACCGGCCCCGTCAGGAACCCCCAGGCCGAAATTCCGGCGGCACGCGCGACCACCAGCTCCGACGACCGCGTCAGCCGCCAGAATGCCGCGATGCCGCCGAGCAGGATGGCGAAGGGCAGGATCTGCATGGCGACGAAGGGCAGCCGCAGCGCGGCGATCTGCGCCACCAGCCCGAAGGTTGCGTCCTGGCGCGTCGCGGCGCGTCGCAGCAGCTCGATCAGGTCGAACAGCGCCACCAGCGCCGCGAGCGCGGTGAGCATCGCCACCGTCGCCGCGGCGAAGCGCCGCGACACATACAGTGTCAGCGTCCGGGTGAAGGTCATGCCGAGGCCGGCATCGGCGGCGGTGCCGGCTTCGGCCAGCCCGGCGCGCCGCTCATCCACCACAGCGCGATCACGCCCGGCAGCATCGCCTGGATCCAGACAAGCGGCACCCAGATGTTGTCGCGTGCCGCGAGGTTGCCCCCCGTCAGCCCGAAGGCCAGCAGCCCCACCACGATCGCGATGCCGACGGCGATGCGCGCCCCCCCGCCATGCCGGCGGAACTCCCCAGTCAGGGCGACGGCGAGCGCCACCAGCGCGAAGCTCAGCGTCGTCAGCGGCCCGGCCAGGCGCTGATGTGCCTCGGCGTAGTAGCGGCGCAGCTCCCGCTCCCGCAGCCCCTCGGCCGGGTCGGGATTCAGCAGCTCGGCCACCGACCGTTCGCGCGAATCGCGGGTCCGCGCCTCCTCCCCGCGCGTCGCGCGGGCAAGGTCGATGCTGTTCTCGGAAAAGGACAGAAGGTTGAGACGCAGCGGCGGCGTGCCCGGCGCCGCATTGGTGGGCGCGCGTTCCACCTGTTGCCGCACGCCGTTCAGCAGCGTGACGCGCGGGCCGGTCGGCGCGGTGATGATGCGGCCCTGCTCGGCCAGGATCGTCACCGGCGCGCCCGATTCGCGCTGGTCATGCACCAGGATGCCGCGCAGCGTGCCGTCCGGGTCGCGATACCGCGCATAGACCGTCAGGTCGTCGCCGACCTGGCTGAATACCCCTTCCTGCAGCAGCACGCCGACAAGCTGGTTGCGGATCTCGAACTGCCATTGCCGGAACGCGGTGTGCGACAGCGGCACCAGCCACAGATTCAGCGCAAAGCAGACGCCCGTCGCGATCACCGCCAGCATCACCGCCGGCCGCGCGAGCGTCCATTGCGACAGCCCCGCGGCGCGCATCACCACCAGTTCGCGGTCGCTCGCCAGCCGCACATAGACGAACAGCACTACGACGAAGGTCGTGATCGGCAGGATGACCGCGAAGAAGGAGGGCAGCATCAGGCTGGTCAGCTCGACGAACACCACCAGCGACAGGCCGCGGTCGAGCACCAGCTCGATGAAGCGCAGGGACTGCGTCAGCCAGACGAGCGCCGCCAGCCCCACCGTCACGGCGACGAGGGCGATGGACAACTGGCGCAGGAGATAGCGGTCGATACGGGTCATGAAGCCGGGCCAACCTAGTGTGTTGTCCCCCGCGCCGGAAGCCTTGCGACGGGGTCGGGGTTACAGTGTAACAGGAAGGTGCGCCCCTCTCCGCGCGCCGCCACCCTTATGGCACGCTCGCGCCGCAACATGCGCGCGGAGTCCATGATGGGACGCGACATTCTCGGCTGGCGCCGGCTGTTCGGCGTAATGGGACCGTCCACCAACACCGTCGTGCAGCCGGATTTCGACCGGATGCGCCCCGCCGGCGTGACCAATCACTATTCCCGCATCTTCACGCCGGATGCGGATGCGATCTCGAACGAAACCTTCCGCGCCGGGATCGGCCTGATCGGCGACAACACGCTCGATGCGGTGCGCTCGGTCATGACCTGCGCGCCCGACCACCTGATCATGGGCATGTCCGCCGTCACCTTCTTCGACGGGGCGAAGGGCGCCGACCGCTTCATCGCCCAGGTGCGGGACGCCTCGGGCATCGGCGTCACCGTCGGCTCCCATGCCTGCACGGCGGCGCTGAACGCCTTTGGCGGCGGGAAGCGCCTCGCCGTGCTGTCGCCCTACTGGCCGGTGATGAATGCCGAGGTCGCGCGCTATTTCGGCGACATGGGCTTCACCGTGGTGCGGGACATCGCGCTGCAATGCCGTTCCTGGACCGGCATCGCGCAGGTCACGCCGCAGCAATGCGTCGCCGCGCTGAAGCAGCTCGACGGCGACGATGTCGACGCGATCGTCCAGGTCGGCACCAACCTGTCGATGGTGCGCCTCGCCGCGATGGCGGAACTCTGGCTCGGCAAGCCGGTCATCGCGATCAACGCCGCCACCTACTGGCACGCGCTGCGCGACAACGGCATCCCGGACCGCGTCGAAGGCTGCGGCCGCCTGCTCGAGGAATTCTGATGCCGATCCGCCCCGCCACCGAGGCCGACCTGCCGGAGATCACCGCGATCTTCGCCGAGGTCGTCGCGACCTCGACCGCCATCTATGTGGACGAGCCCTTCACCGCCGAGGACCGGGCCGCCTGGTTCGCCGCGCGCCGCGCCGCCGGCTATCCGGTGCTGGTCGCGGATGACGGGAACGGCGTGCTCGGCCTCGCCTCCTTCGGCGATTTCCGCGCCTTCCCCGGTTACCGCCACACGGTCGAGCATTCCGTCCACATCCGGGCGGACCAACGCGGCCGCGGCCTCGGTCCCACGCTGGTCTCGGCGCTGTTCGACCCGGCGCGCGCGCTCGGCAAGCATGTGATGATCGCCGCCGTCGATGCCGCCAATGCCGGATCGATCCGCATGCATGAACGGCTCGGTTTCCAGCGTGGAGCATTGTTGCGCGAGGTGGGTTGGAAATTCGGCCGCTGGCTCGATGTGGAGTTCATGCAGAAGTTCCTCGACACCCCGGGAGCCCCACGATGACCGCCGACGAAATCCGCACCCTGCTGTTGAACACGCGCCGCATCGCCGTCGTCGGCGCCTCCGACCGCCCCGACCGGCCCAGCAACGAGGTCTTCGGCTTCCTCCAGGCGCGCGGTTACGACGTCGTGCCGGTGAACCCGACGCGGGTCGGTAAGACCGTGCACGGCGTCCCGGTCCTCGGCTCGCTCGCCGAGGCCGCGCCGCTCGACATGGTCGATATCTTCCGCCGCTCCGCCGATGCCGGCGCCGTGGTGGATGAGGCGATCGCCCTCGGTGCGAAGACGGTCTGGATGCAGCTTGGCGTGATCGACGAGGCCGCCGCCGGGCGCGCCCGCGCCGCCGGCCTGAACGTCGTGATGGACCACTGCCCGGTGATCGAATGGCGCCGGCTCGGCCTGCCGCCCCGGATTCCCGCGCCGGCCTGAAACGACGCGGACCCGTCACCTCCCTGCGATTGAGTATCCCGCCAGCAGCGCGTACGGCACGCCATAAGGACGCGCCGACCGGCGCTGCAACCCAGGATCAATCATGTCACAAGCTTTCGGCCGTGCTTTTTTCGGCATCGGCAATCCGTCTTTCTTCAACCTGCTCCGCCCGATGCACGGCGGCGGCTTCAGCCAGAAGTTCGGCACGGCTCTGACCGTCGGCGGCTTCGGCGTCGCCGGCTACAACATCTTCAGCAAGGCGCAGGATTACCGCGCCGGCCGCATCTCGGGGGAGGAAGCCGTCAGCGCGAGCGGTGCGCAGTTCATCGGCTGCCTCGCCGGCGGCGGGTCGCTCAAGGCCGTCATGTACAGCGGCATCACCAGCTACCTCGTAATGTTCTCCCTGGTGTCGCGGGTCGATCACTGGCGCTCCCGCAACGCGGAGGAGAGCTTCGTCCCCGAGGACCTGGTGAAGGCCCCCGACTATTTCGACCTGTTCTCCCCGGGCGCCGTCGCCGCGGTCGACGGCGTCTCCAGCCTCACGGGCGGGAAGGGCGGCATGATCGCGAAGACACTGGCGCTCAGCTACAACATGCTCAACGTCGACCTGTCGCACATCCGCCGCCGCGTCGCGGAGGAAGGCGGCACGATGGAGGTCGAGCAGCGCATCGAACCGGAAGCCCTCCCGCTCGTCTTCGGCCAGTACGGCGACCAGGCGCTTTCGGATGTCGAGAAGGTGCTGCTGCTGTCCGCCATCTGATCGCGCGGCCAGGCGCGGGCGACGCTCGATGAAGATGACGTGGCGATATTGAATTCACGCTTCCTGCGGACCACTTCCGGCGCGGCCGGGAAGAGCAAGTCGATGGCAGGCAAGCCACCGGCCATGTCGGGAAGGGACAAGTTGAGATGACTGAAGAGGAACGGCGCATCATCGCCGGTTTCGTGGAACGGATCAGCGGCAACGCTGCCGTTGCGCAGGCACCGAGCGGTCCCTGGGGCGCCGCCCCCGCGCCGCAGCGCCCCAACCTGCCGCCGGTGGACCCCGAGGCCGACGCCTTCATCGCGGACCTCTTCAACCGCTACCCCGAGGCGCGCTACCGCCTGACGCAGTCGGCCTTCGTGCAGGAAGCCGCGCTGGTCGAGGCGAACAACCGCATCCAGCGCCTGGAATGGGAAGTCGAGAACGCCCGCCGCCAGGGCCAGGCCAAGGCGGCGCAGGCCGGCGGCGGCGGCATGCTCGGCGGGCTGTTCGGCGGCCGCCAGCAGGCCAACATGCCGCCCCCGATGCCCCCGCCCCCGCAGCCGCAATACCCCGCGGGCTACAACCCGCAGGCGCTGCAGCAGCAGCAGGGCCGCGGCGGCATGGGCTTCCTCGGCACGGCGGCCTCGGCCGCGGCCGGCGTGGCCGGCGGCATGCTGCTCGGCAACATGCTGATGAACGCCTTCGGCGGCGGGGGTGCCGCGCAGGCGGCGCAGACCACGGCCGCCGACGCTCTCACCGGCGGCACGGACGCCACCCCGGCCTCCTCGCCCTGGACCGACCCGACCGGCAGCGGCGACGACAAGGCAGCCGCCGATGGCGGCTGGGGCCAGGATGCGACCCCCGCCGCCGACAATGGCTGGCAGGACCAGGGCCAGGATGCCTGGGGCAGCAGCCAGGACGACGGCGGCGGCTGGGGCAGCGACGAGGAAATCTGACCCGTCCCGCCGGCGATCCGCACCGGGTCGCCGGCCAGGGTGGCCAGGTCAACCCCGCCACGACAGGCCGGACCCCCACGCGGGTCCGGCCTTTTCATTGGCATCCCTCATTGACGCCGCGTCGCGCATGATGGTTCCTCATCGCCCATGCGCGTGCCCGATCTCGATCTCGACCTGTTGCGCGGTTTCGTAACCGTCGCCGAGCGCGGCGGCTTCACCGCCGCCGGCAGCGCGCTCGGCCTGACGCAATCGGCCATCAGCCTGAAGGTGAAGCGGCTCGAGGACATCCTCGGCAAGCGCGTGCTCGACCGCGGCGGCCGCGGCGTGGCCCTCACCCGCGACGGTGAGACCCTCCTCGCCTATGCCCGCCGCATCCTGGCCCTGAACGACGAGGCGGTGCGGCGGATGGTCGCCCCGCCGGTCGAAGGCCGCCTCCGCCTCGGCGTCGCCGACCATTTCATCCCGCGCAACCTCGCCCCCGTCCTCGCCCGCTTCGCCCAGACCTATCCCGAGGTACGCCTGGAAGTCGAAGTCGGCCGCAGCCACGACCTTCGCGCCGCCATGGCCGACGGGGCGCTCGACCTCGTCCTCGGCAAGCGCCGCGACGGCGAGACCGAAGGCCGCCCGATCTTCACCGAGACCATCGTCTGGGTCGCCGCCCCCGGCTGGGAACCGCCCGCCGACCGACCGCTGCCGATCGCCATGCTCCCGCAGGGCTGCATGTTCCGCGACCGGGCGCTCGCCGCCCTCGCCCGCGCGGGAATGGCCTTCGAGGTGGTCTTCACCTCGGCCTCCCTCCCCGGCGTGGCCGCCGCGGCCCAGGCGGGCTTTGCGACGACCGTGCTCGGCCGCGCCGGCCTGCCGCCGGGCCTCGTGGAACTGCCCGCCCTGCCCGGCTGCGGCACCGCCGAGATGTGCCTGTTCGGGGACGCCGAAGGCCGCTCTGCCCTCGTCGAGCCGCTGGTCGGCATCATCCGCGCCAGCCTTGACGCGACCGCCAACTGACGCACGATCCGCCTCCGTTCCGGAGGACCCGCGCGTGCCAGGCTTCGCCACCAACATCGTCCTGCTCAGCGAGTACGAATACGGCTACTCGCCGACGCGGATCGGATTCCCCAGCATCAGCGCCTGCCGCGCCATTCTCTACCAGACCACTACCGGCCTGTTCGGCTTCCACCAGGCGACCGGCTACGGCCCGACCAAGATCGACCGCGACGCCGACAAGTTCGCCCGCTTCGTCACCGGCCACCGCGGCGGCGCCGGCACCGGGCTGAACCTCTATGTCGGTGCCAAGATCGGCGCCGGCTCGACCTACTCGCAGGGCCTGCCCGGCCTGCAGGAAATGGTCGCCGAGATCGGCGCCATCGCCCGCGCGCTCCGCTTCGACGGCCCGGCGCGCCTCTACGACCTGTCCTACAACACGCCCGGCGCGCAGGGCGTCTACATCGAGTTCGACGCGCGCACCGACAGTTGCGACGTGCTCATCAACAACTGGGTCGACCACCACGACGACACCCACAAGGGCGCGCCGCACGGCAACCCCGGCGACCACCTGTACTGCCACGCCAGCAAGACGGACTTCACCACGCCAGCGCGCGTGTTCCTCCAGGCCGACACCACCGGGCAGCACCAGGTGGAACCGATCCCGATTCCGCTCGCCTGACGGCGCCGGAGAGGGGCCGCGCCCCTCTCCCGTCACCTCACCGCTGCGCCCAGGGCGTCCGCTGCCACAGCGTCTGATAGCCTTCCTGCAGCCCACGCAGCCGGGTGAACCACGCCTCGCCATCCTCGAAGCTCGGCTCGGTGAAGCGCGTCTGCAGCACCCGCACGAATTCCGGGTCCTTCACCACATCCGCCATCGCCTCGCGCAGCTTCGCCAGCACCGCCGGCGGTGTCGCCGCCGGCGCCACCACGCCGCGCTCGGACCCCATCACGACATCGATGCCAAGTTCCTTCAGCGTCGGCACCTCCGGCCTGAATCGGCTGCGCGTCGCCCCAGCCATCGCCACTGTCCGCAGCTTGTCCGGCTGCGCCGTGACGGGCCCGAGGTTCAGCCCCAGCACATCCACCTGCTTGCCGAGGATGGCGGTGATGAGCTGCGGGTCGCCCTGGAACACCACATGGGTGAAGCTCGTGCCCGTCTGCTGCTGCATCAGCACCAGCATCAGGTGATCATCCGTGCCGATGCCGGTGGACGCGAAGGTCAGCCGGTCCGGCTGCGCTTTCGCCGCGGTCAGGATGTCCTGGATCGACCGGTACGGGCTGTCCTCATGCACGGTGATCGCGTTCGGGTCGGTCACGACATTCGCGACGCCCGCGAAATCCTCGAGCTTGAACTGCGCCCGCCGCTCGATCGGAATCGTCAGCAAGCCCGGCATGTTCGTCGTGCCGAGCATGTGCCCATCCGGCCGCGACCGCGCGACGGAAGCGAGCGCGACCTCGCCGCCCGCGCCCGGCCGGTTCACCACCACGACGGACCCGCCGATGCGCCGTTCCAGCAACATCGCGACGGCCCTCGCATCGAGGTCCGTCGCCCCGCCCGCCGTGAACCCGACGACGAGTTCCACGGGCCGGTCCGGATATCTGTTCGTCTGCGCCAGCGCGGGCGCGATGCCGGGCGCTGCAAGTCCGGCGGCGATCAGGCCGCGGCGGCTGATGGTGGTCATGACGTCTTCCCCTCGTTGCTGTCGATCCACGCCATCAGGCGCTGCAGCCCTTCTTCCATCTGGACTTCCGGCTTCCAGCCGATCGCCTTGAAGGCTTCCTCATGCGCGATGCGGAACGCCCCACCCGACGTCAGCCGCACCTTGCCCGGCGTGTCGCCGACGAATTCCGGCTCGACCGACGATCCGGCGAGCTTCGTGACCATTTTCACGAGTTCCAGCGTCGTCACCGGCTTGGGTCCAGAAGTATTCACGGCGACATCCGTCGCCGCCGATTCAAACGCCATGCGGTTGGCGCGCGCGAGGTCGCCGACATAGACGAAGTGCTTCGTCTCCGACCCGTCACCATAAACCTGCGGGCGCTCGCCCTTCTTCACCTTGTCCCAGGTCTCGATGATGTAGAGCGCGTTCGCTGCGCGGTAGTGCTGCCGCTCCCCGTACACGGTCGAATACCGCAGCACGACGTAGTCCAGCCCGAAGCGCCGCTTCGCATCGCGGCAGAGCTGCTCGCCGATGATCTTGGTCGCGCCGTACAGGATCGCGGCCGGCGGCGCGCCGACGGAGAAGAACGGCGTCTCCTCCACCAGGTCCCCCTTCACCCCGGGCCCGTAGCCGTACACGGCGTTGGACGACGCGAAGACGACCTTCTTCACCCTGTTCGCCCGCGCCGCCTCCAGCGCGTTCTGCACGCCGCGGACATTCACATCCAACCCGCCCCACGGGTCGTTGTTCATGTTCAGCGTCATGTAGGCGGCGAGCAGCAGCGCCCCGTCGCAGCCCTCCATCGCGCGCAGCAGGTCCGGCAGCCGCATCACGTCCCCGCGCACGAGGCGGAGCCGCGGATTGTCGCGGATATGCGCGATCGCCTGTTCCGACCCCATCGAGAAATTGTCGAACAGCACGACTTCCGACGCACCGGCGTCGAGCAGCTCGGCCGCGGTCGCGGACCCCACGAGGCTGGCCCCGCCCACGATGATGAAACGATGGCCCTTGATGGGCACGGCAGCAGTCATGAGCCTGGCGATCCTTCCCGATGTTCTGATGGCCGGGATGATTGCGCGGGGCCGCCCCGGTGCCTAGAGCAGATAGCGTCCGGATCGGGTCATCCGGACGCGCAGGATGCCCCGCGGAAGCGACCGCCCTGGCACACCCCTTCAACGCGCCGACGAACGCGGCATGCCGCGGTGTCACGCCGCACCACCGGGAAGGAAAAGCCGATGAAGATCTACGTCACCAGCGTCTTCGTTGACGACCAGGCGAAAGCCCTGGACTTCTACACACGCAGGCTCGGCTTCAGGCTGAAGAACGATATTCCCGCCGGCGACTATCGCTGGCTGACCGTCGTCTCCCCCGAAGACCCGGACGGCACCGAGCTGCTGCTCGAACCCAGCGCCCATCCGGCGGTCGGCCCCTACAAGGCGGCGCTGGTCGCAGACGGCATCCCCGCCGCGTCCTTCAGGGTCGAGGACCTCGATGCCGATCACGCAAGGCTGGTATCGGACGGCGTGCGCTTCGCCGCGCCCCCGACGGATGCCGGTCCGGTCCGCATGGCCATCCTCGATGATACCTGCGGCAACCTGATCCAACTCATCCAGATGAAGGCCTGACCCGCGGAGGACCGGCGTGCGGGGCGCGAAGACTACCCCCCGCGCACCGCGCCGATCGCCGCGACCGCGAACGCGTTGGCATCCGCCGGCCGGGGGCGGCTGTCGGCCATCGTCACTTGGATCTTCACGAAGCGCCCCGCCGCCCCGCCGACGCAGACCTGCCGCATCACCGGGGCGCGGCCGAAGGCGCCCGTCATCACGGCGCAGCGCAACCCCGCGTCGGGCAGCGTCATCCTCTCGCGCTCCGCGAGCCGGCGCCCCGTGCGCCCCTGCGGCGCCTCCGACAATTCGGCAACGGCGGCCGTCAATTCCCGATCGATCGCCGGCGCGGCAGGATCGGCCGGCGCCCGCTCACCAGCCCCGTCGTACACGAGCACCGTGCCGACGGCGCTTCGGCTCGGCGTCGCGTAGTCCAGCGATAGCGACGGCCCCGGCCGCTCGGCCGTCTCGCCCAGCACGAAGCCGGCCAACTCCTGCGGCATCCGTTCGGCGATGGTGCGCAGGGCCGGTGCCTGCGCCTGCTCCATCATGGCGCAACCCGCCGCGGCGACCAGCACGCCGGCGGCGATGCCGCGGCAGCCTCTACGGCCGATGTCAGCCCAGTTCATGATGCCCCCTCCAGTCATGGCCGCGCCCGCCGCTGCGCCGTAGCGCAGAAAGGCAGCCGATTCCGGCCAAACCGTGACAGTTTCAGCGGCCGGATCGCTCGCCGCGATCCGACCGCTCATCCTGTCACGCCATGGCGGGCGGCCCTGTGGGGACCGGGACGGCCCCCCGCGGGCCGTGCCCGCCCACCTTCCGGCCGTCAGGCCGTGTCGTTGCGCCGCGAGGCGTCGCGGATCGCGCCCGCCACCAGCGTGATGATCGTCGTGTAGACGACCATCTGCATCACCGTGGCACCCACCCAGAACCACACCGAGAAGGCCCCGGCCACCGCCGGCGCCAGGAAGCCGAGCGGCAGGAACAGGTAGGCATAGGCCTCCGGCACCTCGGTCGCGATCTCATGCGTGCCCTGGTAGATCATGTCGCCGGCCACGTAGAGGATGACGAGCAGGCCGACCCAGGCGATCCAGCGGTGCTTGTGCAGCAGGTTCGCGATCAGCGTCGCCGCCACGCCCATCAGCACGACCGAGAAGGCGAGGCCGATGATCAGGATGTAGGGGTGATCCTTCGCCGCGCCGGCCACCGCCAGCACGTTGTCGAGGCTCATCGACACGTCGGCGACCAGGATCTGGATGATCGCCTGTCGTAGCGTTTTCTTCGGTGCGCCAGGGGTCGCCCCGCCCTCGATCGCGCTAACGCCCTCATGCTGCTCGGTGGTGTCGTCATGCCCACCATGGCCGTCCCGCAACTCGCGGTACATCTTCCAGCAGACCCACAGCAGCAGCACGCCACCGGCGAAGACGATGCCGACGATGGACAGCAGCTGAACCGTGATGGACGCGAAGCCGATACGCATCAGCGTCGCGGCGATGATGCCCCAGAAGATCGCCTTCCTGCGCTGTTCGGGCGGCAGGCCCGCCGCGGCCATGCCGACGACGATGGCGTTGTCGCCCGCAAGGACGATATCGATGAACAACACCATGGCGAGTGGCTGAAGCCACTCGGGCAGCATTTCCAACATCGTACGATGGCCCCAGAGATGTGTTGAGAAGGACGTTGCCTGAATGTAACCCGGACGCAGATACCGGGGCGCCCTTCCGGCCGCAACCCCGAATGGCGGTCCTGCGGCGCGCGCGCTTGCGCCCCGGCGCCCCTCGCGCCAAACCCCGCCTCGATCACGTTCCCGGAGCCCGCCCCATGGTGCCGCGCTATTCCCGTCCGCAAATGGAAGCCATCTGGTCCCCTGCCGAGCGGTACCGCATCTGGTTCGAGATCGAGGCCCTGGCCGCCGAGGCGATGGCCGGCCTCGGCACCATCCCCGCCGAGGCCGCGAAGGCCATCCGCGACAAGGGCGGCCCTCGCGCCGCCGCGATCGGTGAAGCCGAGGTCGCGCGCATCGACGAGATCGAGCGCGTCACCCGCCACGACGTCATCGCCTTCCTGACCTTCATGTCGGAGGGCATCGGCCCCGAGGCGCGCTTCATGCACCAGGGCATGACGAGTTCCGACGTGCTCGACACCTGCCTCGCGGTGCAGATGACGCGCGCGGCGGACCTGCTGGTCGCGGACCTGGACGCGCTGCTCGCCGCGCTGAAGGCGCGCGCGATGGAGCACAAGCTCACGCCGACCATCGGTCGCAGCCATGGCATCCATGCCGAGCCCTCCACCTTCGGGCTGAAGCTCGCCGGACACTACGCCGAATTCGCCCGCGGCCGCGCACGACTTGTTGCGGCGCGCGCCGAGATCGCGACCTGCGCCATCTCGGGCCCGGTCGGCACCTTTGCCTCCGTCGACCCGCGCGTCGAGGAGTTCGTCGCCGGCAGGCTCGGCCTCGCGGTCGAGCCGGTCAGCACCCAGGTCATCCCCCGCGACCGCCACGCCGCCTTCTTCTGCGCGCTGGCCGTGGTCGCCTCGGGCATCGAGCGCCTCGCGACCGAGGTGCGCCACCTGCAGCGTTCGGAAGTCCGGGAAGCGGAGGAATACTTCCACCCCGGCCAGAAGGGCTCCTCCGCGATGCCCCACAAGCGCAACCCGGTGCTGAGCGAGAACCTGACCGGCCTCGCCCGCCTGGTCCGCGGCTACGCCACGCCGGCGCTCGAGAACGTCGCGCTGTGGCACGAACGCGACATCAGCCATTCCTCGGTCGAGCGCGTCATCGCGCCCGACGCGACCATCGCGCTCGACTTCGCCCTCGCCCGCCTCACGGGGATGATGGAGAAGCTCACCATCTACCCGCAGCGCATGGCGGCGAACCTCGAATCGCTCGGCGGGGTGGTGCACAGCCAGAAGGTGCTGCTGGCGCTGACCCAGGCGGGCATGAGCCGGGAAGACTCCTACGCCGCCGTGCAGCGCGCGGCGATGGCGACCTGGGAAGCACTCGGCACGCCGGGCGGGCGCGACTTCCGCGCGAACCTCATCGCCGACCCCACCGTCTCCGCGGTGTTGAGTGCCGCCGCGCTGGAGACGGCGATCGACCCGGCGCGAGACTTCGCCCATGTGGACACGGTCTTCCGGCGCGTCTTCGGCGAAGCCTGAGTGCCAGCCCTGAGATCCGGCACGCCGCATGGCGCCGCGCCGGAACGCCCATGAAATCGCTTCCTCGTGAAGTCACTGAGGAAAAACAAAGGCAAGACGGCCCTCTTTCAGACAAGGACGCACGTTACGAAGGAGCATGACTGAAGGAGGTTGGCCATGCGCCTGACCCGCATCATCGGAGCCCTCGCCCTGGCTGCCGGCGCCGCACTGGTGGTCGTACCGACCGAGGCCTCGGCCGGCGACGGTTGGCGCGGCCGCGGCCACGGCCACCACGGTCATCCCGGCCGTGGCTGGGGCCCGCCGCCCCGGTACTATGCGCCGCGGCCGCGCTACTACGCACCGCCGCCCCGGGTGGTCTATGCCCCGCCGCCGCGCGTGTATTACGCGCCGCCGCCGCCTGTGTATTACGCGCCACCGCCGGCCTATTACGGCCCGCCCGGCGTCTCGCTGAACTTCCGCTTCTGATCCGGTCCGGCCGCGCCTCGGGCGCGGCCGCCGCACAGCTCCGCGCTGCGGCCCATTGCCGCCGCGCCGCCGTCACAGCAGCCTGCCGGCATGTGCACCGTCATCGCCCTGCGCCGGCCCGGCCACTCCTGGCCCCTGCTGATTGCCGCCAATCGCGACGAACGCCTGGATCGCGCCTGGGACCCGCCCGCCACTTGGTGGCCGGAGCATCCGGCGACCGTCGGCGGCCGCGACCGGTCGGCCGGCGGCACCTGGATGGCGCTCGGCCGAGGCGGGGTCCTGGCGGCGGTGCTGAACCGGCCCGGCAGCCTCGGCCCGGCGGCCGGCAAGCGCTCCCGCGGCGAGTTGCCCCTCATCGCGGCCGCGGCGGAAACCGCGGAGGCAGCCGCCGCCGCCATCCTTTCCCTGAATGCCGGTGCTTGGCGGCCCTTCAACATGGTGATCGCCGATTCGCGCCTCGCCGTCTTCATCCGCGGCCTGGGCGAAGGCCCGCCGGAGGCAACGACGCTGCCCGAAGGGTTGTCCATGGTGACGGCCCACGACCCCAACGATCCGACCAGCCCCCGCACCCGCCGCCACCTCCCCCGCTTCCGCGCCACGCCACCGCCCGATCCTGGCACGGGGGATTGGTCGGCGTGGGAGGCGCTGCTGAGCGACAGCCGATTCGACCCCGCGATCGGCCCGGCCGAGACGCTCAACGTCCCGCCGACCAACGGCTTCGGCACGGTCTGCGCCAGCCTGCTCGCCTTCGGGGCGGACGGCATGCGGCACTGGCGCTTCTGCCCCGCCGCGCCCGGCACCGCGCCCTTCGCGGCCTTGGACCTGCCGGCCGGCCGCTGAAGACCGAATGCGGAGCCGGAACAGGACGGCTCCCGTGCCCGTTCCCTCACCGCGAAGCAGCGGCAAGGCACTGCGTACAAAGCCTCAGACTGCTTTCGCACCACGCTTCCGCGCAGCATCGTGGCGCGGTGACGGTCGGAGAAAGCCCCCCTCCGACTTTCCGTCGCACGACCTTCGCGCCCTACCCCACCGCCAACCCAGTCCACCGCGCCGCGAACGCCCACATATCCGCATGCAGCGCGATCGCCTTGTCGAGCGGCATCCCGCCGCCATGCCCGGCGCGGGTTTCGATGCGCGCCAGCCGCGGCCTGCGCCCTAGATCCACCGCCTGCAGCGCCGCCACGTATTTGAAGCTATGCGCCGGCACCACGCGGTCATCGGCATCTGCCGTGGTCACGAGGATCGCCGGATAGTCCCGCCCCGGCCGGATGGCGTGATACGGCGAGTAGCCGAGCAGGTTGGCGAAGTGGGCCTCCTCCGCCGGGCTGCCGAACTCCGGCATCCACAGCACGCCCCCGGTGAATTGGTCGTAGCGCAGCATGTCCATCACGCCGACGCCGGGCAGCGCCGCGTTGAACAGGTCCGGCCGCTGGTTCGTCACGGCGCCGACCAGCAGCCCGCCCCCCGACTCACCCTGGATCGCCAGCCCATCCGGCGGGGTGATGCCCTCAGCCTTCAGGAACTCGGCGGCCGCGATGAAATCATCGAAGGCGTTCTGCCGCATCTCGCGCCGCCCGGCGCGATGCCAGGCCCGGCCGTACTCGCCACCGCCACGGATGTTGGCCACCGCCAACACCCCGCCCTGCTCGACCCAGGCGATCTGCAACGGGTTGTAGACTGGGATCAGGCTGATCCCGAACCCGCCATAGCCATACAGCAGGGTGGGCGCCGCCCCCGTCACGTCGCGCCGGCGAACCAGGAACAACGGCACCTTCGTCCCGTCCTTCGAGGAATAGAAGCGCTGCTCCACGACGATCGCGCCGAGGTCGATCGGCACCACGGGCTCGGCCCAGGGCTCGGCCCGGTTGGCCGCGACCTCATAGCGGTAGACCGTGGTCGGCCGGTCATAGCTGGTGAAGACGAAGAACGCCTCATTCTCCGCCGGATGCCCGCGCAGCCCGCCGGCGGTGCCGATGCCCGGCAACGTCACGACCCCATCCGGCCGGCCATCCATGCGGAAGCGGCGGACCTCCGTCTTCACATCCACCAGGTAGCCGACCAGCAGCCGCCCGCCGAGGATCGCCGCATCGTTGACCACGGCCTGGCCCGCGGCCTCCGGCACGATCTCGACCGGCGTCGGCTCTGCCTCCGCCATGTCGAGCGACACCACCCGGCGGCGTTCCGCGCCCTCAGTCGTCAGCAGGACCAGCCTGGTTCCGACATTCCCGAGCACCAGCCACTCGGCCTCCATGCCGGCGACGACGGTGCGGGGCGTCCAGTCCTCCGCCTCCAGATCCACGACGGCCAGCGCGCTCTCATTCGTGCCGGGCGTCGAGGAGATATGCAGGTAGCGCCCGGCATCGGCGCGGCCTGCGATGTTGAGCAGCGCGGGGCGATCCGGCGTGGCGAAGATCAGGCGATCCTCTTCCTGCGGCGTCCCGAGCCGATGGAAGCAGATCGCATGGTCGGCCGCGGGCGCATTCATCGCCTCCGGTTCCGGCCTCGGGTAGCGCGAATAGAAGAAACCGGACCCGTCCGGCGCCCAGGCGATCTGGGTGAACCGGGCCCATTCCACCCTGTCCTCCAACTCCCGCCCCGAATCGACATCGAGCACCCGTATGGTCCGCCAATCCGTCCCGCCGACCTGCACCCCGAAGGCCAGCAGGCGCCCGTCATCCGACGCGCTCCATTCGCCCAGCGCATCGGCGCTGTCGTCGGACCAGGCATTCGGGTCGATCAACAGCCGGTCCAGGCCCTCACTGCCCTCCCGGACAAACAGCGAGGGCTGGTTCGCTCGCCCGCGGTTCAGCGTGAAGAAGTACCGCCCACCCCGCTTCACCGGCGCCGTGTACCGCTCGTAATCGAGCAGCGCAGCCATCCGCTCGCGAAAGACGTCCCGCCCCGGCAGCGCCTCCAGATAGGCCGCGCTCACCGCATTCTGCGCCTCGATCCACGCGAGGATCCGCGGATCGCTCCCCGCATCCCCCTCCAGCCAGCGATAGGGATCGGTGACCGTGCGGCCGAAACGCTCCTCGATCACGTCGATACGTGCCGTCTCGGGGTAGTGCATGTCCGGCATGGGGACCTTTCCGTGAGCGATGGGCCGGTGGAACCGGCCGCCTAGCTCACATGGAAGGGCATGCAACGTCGGCCAAGGCCCGTGGGATGCCGGCCGGGCGTCACAATGGCGCTGGCAGCGCTGCCGTCAGGGCGGGCTTGAACCGCCCGGTACCTATGTAAGGGGGCGGCCAAGGCCGCCCCCCGTTCCAGCCGCCTAGGACGACTGCGCGCTCGCGGAACCCGCCCCGCTACCCGCCCTCCGCGACCGCCACCGTCTTGCCGCGTCTGATCGCGGGGCTCGCCATCAGCAGCAGGGCGATCGCCGCGAGCGCCAGCAGGCTCGCGCTGATCGGCCGTTCGAGGAATGTCATCGGGTCGCCACGCGACAGCAGCATGGCGCGTCGGAGATGCTCCTCCATCATCGGCCCCAGCACGAAGCCGAGCAGCATGGGCGCGGGCTCGAACGCCAGCTTCGACAGCAGGTATCCGAGCGCCCCGAATGCCGCGACGGCGTAGACATCGAAGACGTTGTTGTTGATGCTGTAAGCGCCGATCACGCAGAAGATCATGATCGACGGGTACATGAAGCGGTACGGCACCTGCAGCAGCTTCACCCAGACGCCGATCATCGGCAGGTTGATCACCAGCAGCATCAGATTGCCGATCCACATCGAGGCGATGAGGCCCCAGAACAGTTCAGGCTGTGCCGTGACCATGCGCGGACCAGGCTGGATGCCCTGGATGATCAGGGCGCCAACCATCAGCGCCATGACGGAATTCGACGGGATGCCGAGCGTCAGCAAAGGGATGAACGCGGTCTGCGCGCCGGCGTTGTTGGCGCTCTCGGGCCCTGCCAGCCCCTCGATCGCGCCATTGCCGAACTTCTCCGGTCGCCGTGTCAGGCGCCGCTCCAGCATGTAGGACCCGAAGGAGGAGAGCGCCGCCCCGCCCCCCGGCAGGATGCCGAGCATGCTGCCGAGGGCGGTACCGCGCAGGCTCGCCGGGATCGCGTAGCGCCATTCCTCCTTCGTCAGCCAGAGCGAGCCGCGCACCGGAACGGTGCCGCTGCGCATCTCCGGCTTCTCGAGGTTCAGGATGATCTCGGCGATGCCGAACAGGCCCATGGCGAGCGCCACGAAGTTTAGCCCATCCGAGAGTTCCGGCACCCCGAAGGTGAAGCGCTGCTGCCCGGTCTGCACATCCGTACCGACCATGCCGAGGCAGACGCCCATCACCACCATGGCGATCGCCTTCAGCACGCTCCCGCGGGCGAGCACGCAGGCGACGACGAGGCCGAGCAGCATGAGCGAGAAATAGTCGGGCGGCCCGAAGGACAGCGCGACCGAGGTCAGCGCCGGCCCCGAGGCGGCGACCACGATGGTCGCGACGCTGCCGGCGAAGAACGAACCGAGGGCCGCCGCCGCCAGGGCGGCGCCGGCACGGCCGTTCTTCGCCATCTTGTGCCCCTCGATCGCGGTGACCACCGCCGAAACCTCGCCGGGCAGGTTCAGCAGGATCGCCGTGGTCGAGCCGCCATATTGCGACCCGTAGTAGATGCCCGCGAGCATGATGATGGCCGTGGTCGGCTCGATCCCGAAGGTCAGCGGCAGCAGCAGGGAGATGGTGGCGGTCGGGCCGAGGCCCGGCAGCACGCCGATGGCCGTGCCGATCAGCGCGCCAAGGAAGGCGAAGGTCAGGTTGTTGAGGCTCAGGGCGACATCGAAGCCGAGCGCCAGGTTTTCGAGCATGCGAACGCTTTCCCGGTTGCAGGTCGACGCCCGCGAATCCACGCCTTGTCCCGCAGCATCTGCGGGCGGATTCGAGATAAGGACGGGTAGCCTGTCGCCTGTTGTTGCTTGTCGGTCAGTAACCATGCGGGCATGGGCAGCCCATCAGCTCACCTGTTCGTGACTGTTCTCCGCAATTCCCGGCTTGTGCACCGCGTCGGAACAATTGCCGGCGCGATGCCCCGGCATTCATTCGTCACGGCTTGCGGCACCTCCCTCTTTGTCCTGACGGAGGGCGCCACATTACTGGGATGCAAGCTGCCTGATGGATTAACCGCATTCAATCGAATATGTTTGCTGTTTCAATGCATATTCTCTGCATTAAAAGGCGCTCATATGGACATCGAGCTCGTCCGCACCTTCCTTGCCATCGTCGCCGCCGGCAGCTTCGTGCGCGCGGCCGACCGCCTCAACGTCAGCCAGACCGCCGTCAGCGCCCGCATCCGCACGCTCGAGGCCCAGCTCCGCCGCCGCCTCTTCATCCGCAACAAGGGCGGCGCCAGCCTGACCTCCGCCGGCGAGCAGTTCCTCCGCCACGCCCCGTCTCTCGTCCAGCTCTGGGAACGCGCGCGGCAGGAAGTGGCGGTGCCGGAAAGCCGGCGCGCCGTCCTCAGCGTCGGCGCCGAGCACAGCCTGTGGGACCCGCTGCTGCTGCGCTGGCTGCTATGGCTCCGGCGCCACCAGCCGGATGTCGCGCTGCGCGCCCATGTCTTCCTGTCGGAACGGGTGCTGGACCAGGTCGCCGACGGCATCATCGACATCGGCATCGTCTATGCCGCCCGCCACCGCCCCGGCCTGCGCGTCGAGCTGCTGATGGAGGAACGCCTGGTCCTGGTCCGCGGCACCGCCGCCGGCATCGGCCGCGACGACTACGTGCAGGTGGATCGCGGCGACGAGTTGCTGTCCGGCAATGCCCCGGGGCAGCAGGAACCGAGCCTGGTGGTGGACCTCGGCCCGCTCGGCCTGGGCTACATCCTGGAAGCCGGCGGCACGGGGTACTTCCGGCTCAGCTCCGTGAAGCCGCATCTGCGGAGCGGCCGGCTCGAACTCGTTCCGAATGCGCCGGATTTCCTCTACCCCGCCTATGCGGTGTTCAATGAGGCCAGCAGCGATCCCTCTTTGGTCGCCTCGGCACTCGACGGCCTGCGGAAGATTGCGCGCGAGGAGGCCAGCCCGGTCCGCGCCCGCCGCGGCGGCCGGCCATGAAGGATCGCCGGCAGCAGCTTATCCGCCACAATCCCCCGCGCACGCCCGCACCCCGCCCGGCGCGGCCCTGCCCCGGCCCCAGAGCGGTGGCCCTCCCCCGATCCCGCTGCTATATCCCGCCGCTCCATCGCCACAGCCGCCCCTCGGCATGGCGACTGCAAGGATTCCCCCGCGATGGCGCGACGCCGACAGCTTTATGAGGGCAAGGCCAAGATCCTGTTCGAAGGCCCCGAACCCGGAACCCTGGTCCAGTACTTCAAGGACGACGCCACCGCAGGCAACGGCGCGAAGAAGGGTACTATCACCGGCAAGGGCGTCCTGAACAACCGCATCAGCGAATACCTGATGACGCGGCTGATCGAGATCGGCATCCCGACCCACTTCATCCGCCGCCTCAACATGCGCGAACAGCTTATCCGCGAAGTCGAGATCATCCCCCTCGAAGTCGTCGTCCGCAACGTCGCCGCCGGCTCGCTGGCGACGCGCCTCGGCATCACCGAGGGCCAGCGCCTGCCGCGCTCGATCATCGAGTACTACTACAAGAACGACGCGCTGAACGACCCGATGGTGGCCGAGGAGCACATCACCTGCTTCGGCTGGGCCGCCACCCAGGACCTCGACGACATCGTCGCCCTGACGCTGCGCGTGAACGATTTCCTCACCGGCCTGTTCCTCGGCGTCGGCATCACCCTCGTCGACTTCAAGCTGGAATTCGGCCGGCTGTGGGAGAATGACGAGATGCGCATCGTCCTCGCCGACGAGATCTCCCCCGACAATTGCCGCCTGTGGGATGCGAAGACCGGCGAGAAGATGGACAAGGACCGCTTCCGCCGCGACCTCGGCAAGGTCGAGGAAGGCTACCAGGAAGTCGCCCGCCGCCTCGGCATCCTGCCCGAGGCCGGCCCGCGCGACATGACCGGCCCGGAGCTAATGCAGTGACATCCGATCGTCGGAGTACGCAGCCGAAGGCGAGCACCAGAGACCTGAATGGGATGTCCCAGCCATGAAGGCCCGCGTCTATGTGATGCCGAAGGCCGGCGTCCTCGACCCGCAGGGCAAGGCGATCTCCCACGCCCTCGACGGCCTCGGCTTCGCCGGCGTCAACGACGTGCGCGCCGGCAAGGTCATCGAGCTCGACCTCGCCGAGACCGACCCCGCGAAGGCCAAGGCCGCCGCCGAGGACATGGCGCGCAAGCTGCTCGCCAACACGGTGATCGAATCCTTCCGGGTCGAGCTCGCCTGACATGATCCGCTTCAGCCTCTTCGCGATGGTGGCCCTCACCATCCTCATCGCGATGGGGCTGCGCTGGCGAGAACAGCGCGTCGCCGCCATGCCGCGGCTCGGCGTCGCCGGCCGCGCCAAGCGGACCGTGAACCGCTGGGTCACCGCCGCCGCGCTGGCCGCGGCCACCACCATGATCGTCCTCGGCGGCCTGCACTGGCTGCGCATCGCCATCGGCTGAACCGGAAGCCCCGCCCATGAAAGCCGCCATCGTCGTCTTCCCCGGCACCAACCGCGAACGCGACATGCGCATCGCGCTGAAGCGCGTGACCGGCCGCGACCCGCTGATGCTGTTCCATCGTGAGGAACTGCCGCGCGACCTCGACCTCGTCGTGCTGGCGGGCGGCTTCTCCTACGGCGACTATCTCCGCTGCGGCGCCATGGCCGCGCAATCGCCGATCATGAAGGACGTGAAGGCCTTCGCCGAGAAGGGCGGCCACATCCTCGGCGTCTGCAACGGCTTCCAGATCCTGATCGAGACGGGCCTCCTGCCCGGCGGCCTGCTCCGCAACGCGTCGCTGCGCTTCCTGTCGATGGACTGCCACATGCGCGTCGAGCGCGCCGGCACGCCCTTCACGTCGCGCTGGCAGAAGGGCGCGGTCTTCCGCAGCCCGATGGCCCATGGCGACGGCAACTACTTCGCCGATGACGCGACGCTCGACCGGCTGGAAGGCGAAGGCCTCGTCGCCTTCCGCTACACCGACGAAGCCGGCACCGTCACGGATGCCGCCAACCGCAACGGCTCCGCCCGCAACATCGCCGGCATCCTCTCCCCGAACCTCCGCATCTGCGGCCTGATGCCGCATCCGGAGGACCTGGTGGACCCGCTCATGGGCGGCACCGACGGCTTGCCGATGTTCGAAAGCCTGGCGGAAGCCTTCACCACCGCCTGACCAAACTCACCCGGCCCGATGCCCGGCATCGGGCCGCCAACGCAAGGCGCGGCCTGGGTGCGCCGTCACCCCGCCAGCTTCGTCGCGATCCGCGCCACATGCGCGCCCTGGTACTTCGCCCCGGCCAACTCGGTCTCGGACGGCTGCCGCGACCCATCCGAATTGGCGATGGTGCTCGCGCCATACGGGGACCCGCCGACGATCTCGTCGTTCCGCATCTGCCCCTGGAACGCATAGGGCAGCCCGACGATCACCATCCCATGGTGCAGCAGCACGATATGCGTCGACAGCAGCGTGCTTTCCTGCCCGCCATGCTGCGTCGCGCTCGAGGTGAACACGCTGCCCACCTTCCCGACCAACTTGCCCTGCGCCCACAGCCCGCCGGTCTGGTCCAGGAAGTTCTTCATCTGCGCGGGCATGTTGCCGAACCGCGTCGGCACGCCGAACACCACCGCATCGTATTCCGGCAGCTCATCCACCGTCGCCACCGGCGCCGCCTGGTCCAGCTTGAAGCCGGACTTCTTCGCCACATCCTCCGGCACCAGTTCCGGCACGCGCTTGATCACCGCCTCGGCCCCGGCTTCCCGCACGCCCTCGGCCACCGCCTGCGCCATCTGCTCGATATGCCCGTAGCTGGAATAGTACAGCACCAGAACCTTGGTCATCGGTTCGAATCCCTCATCTGCCATCGTGACTGCCATCCACGCCCGAAGGCGCGGCTAGGCCACTCTATGCATCCGCCTGGACGCGCCTTGCCAAACGCCACTGCCAATGGCGACCATCACTGCATCGCATAACGATCCCGCACCGACCCGGCGCGCGCTGCCCGCAGGTCCATTTCCTGTCCTTGCACCGCGCCCCGATCTGTCATTCGCTGCCCCACGGCGCCCCAAGCGCCGCACCCCCGGGAGCCCCGCCCATGCTCGCCTCCGCCGCCGCCGCGCGCTTCGCCCGCCTCGGCATCCATTACGGCTGGGTGATGGTCGCCCTCACCTTCCTCGTCTCCGTCTGCACCTCCGCAGCCGTCAGCCTCCCTGGCGTCCTGCTCGTGCCGATGACAGAGGAATTCGGATGGGGCCGGGCCGCCGTCTCGGGCGCGATGGGCGTCATGTTCTGCCTGTTCGCCCTCATGGCCCCCTTCGCCGGCGCGCTGATGATCCGCTACGGCCTGCGCCGCGTCGTCTCCACCGCCACAGTGATCGCCGTCACCGCCGTCATCGGGCTGACGCAGGTCGCCACCCCCTGGCAGGTCTGGACCTGCCTCGCCGCCCTGGGCGGCGCCGCGGGCATGGTCGCCCTCGTCCTATCCGCCACCGTAGCCAATCGCTGGTTCGCCGAGCGCCGCGGCCTCGTCATGGGCATGCTCACCGCCGCCTTCGCCGCCGGGCAGCTCACCTTCCTGCCCGCCGCCGCCGCGCTCGCCGCCAACCACGGCTGGCGAATGGCGATCCTGCCCGCCATCATCGGCCTCGCCATCTGCGCCGTGCTCTACCTGCTGTTCGCGCGGGATTTCCCGGCCCAGATCGGCCTCGCCCCCTACGGCGCGAAGGCCATCGCCCCGCCGCCCGCCGCCTCGGCGCAGAACGTCGTCACCCTCAGCCTCTCGGTCCTCGGCGAATCCCTGCGCAACCGCGTCTTCTGGATCCTCGCCGGCACCTTCTTCATCTGCGGCCTGTCCTCGACCGGCATCGTCAACCAGCACTTCATCCCCTTCTGCGGCGACATGGGCGTGTCCGCCGTCACCGCCGCCTCCTTCCTCGCCATGATGGGGATCTTCAACTTCATCGGCACCGTCTGCTCCGGCTGGCTGTCCGACCGCTTCGACAACCGCGCCCTGCTCGCCTGGTACTACGGCCTGCGCGGCCTCTCCCTGATCTGGCTGCCCTTCAGCAGCTTCGACATGTATTCGCTGACCCTGTTCGCCATCTTCTTTGGCCTGGACTACGTGGCGACCGTTCCGCCCACCGTGAAACTCGCCGGCCTCCACTTCGGCCCGGAGAAGGCCGCCATCGTCTTCGGCTGGGCCTTCGCCGCACACCAGCTCGGCAGCGCCGTGTCGGCGGCGATGGGCGGCGTGTGGCGGGACGCGGCCGGCAGCTACGGCCCGGCCTTCATCACCGTCGGCATGATCAGCGTCAGCGCAGCCCTCGCCGTGCTGACACTGCACGATGCGCGGACGCGCGCGGTGAAGGCGGCCTGAGGCCGCCCTCCCGCACCTCTACTTCGGCAGCACGACCGTACAGGCCAGCCCACCCCGGTCCCAGGCGAACTCGATCGTCCCATCCCGCGCCGCGGTCATCTGCTCCATGATGCTCGTGCCGAACCCGCTCTTCGTCGGCGGCGTCACCGACGGTCCCCCGGCTTCGACCCAACGCAGCTCGAGGCGATCCCCCTCGATCTCCGCCCATTCGACATGAACACGGCCCGCCGCATCCGACAGCGCCCCGTACTTCGACGCATTCGTCACCAATTCATGGATGATGATGGCCAGCGCCTGCGCACTCGCGGTCTCCGCCATCAATGGCGGCCCCTCGAGCACCACCCTGCCGCCGCGCTGCTGCCGATACGGCAGGAGCTCCTGCCTGACGATGGCGCCCACATCCGCGCCGGACCACCGCGACTTCACGAACAGCCCGTGCACATCCGACAATGCGCGAACGCGGCCTTCCAGCAGGCTCCGGAGATCTTCCACCGTATCCGCTTCCGTCAGCCGCACCGTCGCCATCACCGTCGCGAACACGTTCTTCGTCCGATGCTCGGCCTCCATCGCCAGCATCTCCACCAGCTTCTCAGCCCGCTTCCGCTCGGTGATGTCGCGCGCGATCTTCGACGCGCCGATGATCGTCCCGGCATGGTCTCGGACTGGCGATATGGTCAGCGAGACATCGAACGCCGTCCCGTCCTTCCTCATCCGCATCGTCTCATGATGCTCGATCGGCTCGCCGCGCCGGATCCGCTCCAGGATGAGCGGCTCCTCGACCTCGCGCCCCGGCGGCATCAGCACGGTCACCGGCCGGCCGACGATCTCCTCGGCCGCATAGCCGAACAGCCGCTCCGCACCCGCATTCCAGCTCGTGATGACGCCGTCGAGGTCCTTCGTGATGATCGCATCGTCGCTGGACTGCACTACCGCCGCGAGCAGCCTGGCCCGGTCCTCCGCATGCCGCCGCTCGGAAACGTCGCTCGCCGCCCCCAGCCACTCGACGACATTGCCATCCGCATCCTTGATCGGAACGGCACGCGATATGGTCCAGGCCAGCGTGCCATCGCTGTTCCGCACCCGATGCTCCAACTCGAACATCGTCCCGGTCTCGATGGCCCGCGCGATGGCCGCACGCACCTCCGGCACGTCCTCGGCCGGGATGTAGTCCGCCATCCACGCCGCATTGGCGGGCTGGGCATCGGAAACGGCGCCCTGCCCGTCCAGCCGCCGCATCTCCGACCAGTCGGGGCTCATCCGATAGACGACGTCCGAACTCGCCGTGACGAAGGCCCGGAACTGCTCCTCGCTCCGCTTGATCGCCGCCGCCCTCTGCACATGCGCCGTCGTCTCGACCACCGTGTCGATCATGCCGGCCACGAGCCCGTCGCCGGTCCTGACCGGACTGTAGGAGAAGGTGAAATACGCCTGCTCCGGCCGGCCGGACCGGTCGATCAGCAGCGGAAAATCCTCGATGAAGGTCGACCGTCCGTCGAACGCGCCCTCCACCATCGGGGCGATCTCATCCCACGCCTCCCGCCATATATCGGCGAAGGACCGCCCCAGCGCCTCCGGCTTCTCACCCAGGATCGGCCGGAACGCATCGTTGTAGATGGTGACGAGGCCAGGACCCCAGACCAGCGCCGCCGGAAAGCGGTTCTCCAGGACGAAGGCGGCACTCGACCGCAGCTCCATCGGCCAGGTCTCAATCGCGCCAAGCGGAGTCGCCGCCCAGTCATGCGCGCGCACAAGCCTCGCCATCTGGCTGTCGCCAGGCGGCCAGGCCTGCAGCGGCGCCACAGGTTGCTGATCCAACCGTTAAGCCCCATCCCTCGATGCCCTGCCCAGGCCCGGATTCTGCCCGGGGCCGGTGCAGAAGCCGATAGCTATCCTGGCGCCGTGACGGTGCATAGGCCGTATGTGAGCAGGCAAGGCGTGGGGTCGGGGCTCGCAGGGGCGCTGCCCCCCGCACCCCGGCAGGAAACTCAGTTTCCTGCACCTTCGAACCGCTGGACTGATGCTCGAATGAAACGGCGCGATCCATCCTCGATGCAGGGTGCGGATGAACTCGTGGGACGACGCCGCCACCGCAGCACAGGGGATCCCACCGGCGCCTCCCGGCTGCACCTCATCAGGGTCAGGATGGACCCGACCCGCCGGCGCCCGGCACACCGCTGCGATCGCCGCAACATAGGCTCAGCCTACGCGGCCCAACTCGGCAGCGCCGTGTCCGCGGCGAACAACGGCGAGCGGGAAGACATCTCCGGCAGCTGCGGCCCAGCCTTCATTACCGTGCGCACGAGCAGCGTCGGCGCGGCCCATACCGCCAACGCTGCGCGACCGAACGCAGGAGCTGAGGGCGGCGCAGCGCGCCCCGGCCCCGACCGCGGGCCGTCGCACCCTCGCACTGACCCCGGCCGTTGAATCGTCATGATGTAACCGACTTCGCACCGATTGTTTGCGCCGATGCACAGCACTAGTCTATCGCCTCGCGGAACAATCCCGCCGCCCTGACGATGCCGCTTCGGTCAGGTCGGCTCCGCCGATCGCTTCAGGATCGGACCGAGACGATGGCAGCTACTCAACCAACAGGCCTGGGCGTACCGGCAAAGCTCGTCCTCGTCCTTGCCGCCGCCCTGATCGTCCTCGGGATCGTCTGGCACGGCGTCACCGTCGCGACCTTCCAGCGCATCTGGCACGACATGGTCGAGCGCCCCGACGGTCCCGTCTCCTTCCGCTTCATCCTGCAACCCGCGATGGCCGCGCTCGCCGGCTTCCGCCAGGGCCTGCAGGACGCGCGCAGCGGCCACACCCCCTACTTCGCCTCAATGCTGCGCGAACGCCAAAACCGCGTCGCCCACCTCCGCGACGGCGTGAACGCCACCGCCCGCATCGTCCTGCTCGGCATCGTCATGGACATGATCTACCAGGCGCTCGTCCTGAAGACCTTCTACCCGAACGAAGCCCTCATCATCGCCCTGATGCTCGCCGTCGTTCCCTACGTCGTGGTGCGCGGCCTCACCGGCCGCATCGCGCGCCACTGGTACCCCCGCACCCCCTGATCACCGCCCGCCCGTCCACCCCGAAGGACACCCCGCGTGCCCCAAACCGAACCCAGCGCCGCCCCCGGCCGCTTCGAGGTCCGTGTCACCGCGGACAGCCACTTCGCCTGGATCCGCACTCGCCTCGCCCTCGAGCGCACGATGCTTTCCTGGGTCCGCACCGCCGTCTCCCTGATCGGCTTCGGCTTCGCGATCGTCCAGTTCCTCCAACACGTCCAGCACCTGCCCGGAGCCCTGCCCGCCGCGCACCCCGAGGCCCCGCGCTACCTCGGCCTCGCCCTCATCGCCGCCGGCATCGCCTCCCTGCTCGTCTCCCTGTCGCAGTACTGGTGGACCGTCCGCTACCTGCGCAGCGACCCCTACGCCCCCATCGCCGGCATGACGCAGGAAGGCAAACACTCCCCCCTCGCCGCCGTCGCCATCCTCCTCACCGCCATCGGCATCTTCGCCTTCATGGCCGTCCTCCTGCGCATCGCCTGACGCCGACGCCGGGCCAACCGGCGCGCCAAGCAACGACTGCCGGAAACCAACAACGGAGACTCTCATGGCTGGAACACGCAAGCCCAACATCCTCGTCCTCTGGGGCGACGACATCGGCTGGTGGAACATCAGCTACAACAACCGCGGCCAGATGGGCTACCGGACCCCCAACATCGACCGCATCGGCCACGAAGGCTGCACCTTCACCGACTACTACGGCCAGCAGAGCTGCACCGCCGGCCGCGCCGCCTTCATCACCGGCCAGAACCCCATCCGCACCGGCATGACCAAGGTCGGCATGCCCGGCTCCGACCTCGGCCTGCGCGCCGAGGACCCCACCATCGCCGCCCTGCTCAAGCCCCTCGGCTACACCACCGGCCAGTTCGGCAAGAACCACCTGGGCGACCGCGACGAATTCCTGCCCACCATGCACGGCTTCGACGAGTTCTTCGGGAACCTCTACCACCTGAACGCCGAGGAAGAACCCGAAGACCCCGACTACCCCCGCGACCCCGCCTTCAAGAAGCGCTTCGGCCCCCGCGGCGTCCTGCACTGCAAATCCGACGGCAAGGGCGGCCAATCCATCGAGGACACCGGCCCCCTCACCCGCAAGCGCATGGAAACCATCGACGACGAAGTCACCGCAAAAGCCCTCGCCTTCATCGACAAGGCCCACGCCGACAACAAGCCCTTCTTCCTCTGGTATAACACCACGGGGATGCACTTCCGCACCCACTGCGCCGACAAGCACAAGGGCAAGAGCAACGGCCAGGGCGACTACAACGACGTCATGGTCGCCCACGACGAGAACATCGGCACCATGCTCGCGAAACTCGATGAGCTCGGCATCGCCGACGACACCATCGTCATGTACTCGACCGACAACGGGCCCCACTACAACAGTTGGCCCGACGCCGGCATCACCCCCTTCCGCAGCGAGAAGAACACCAACTGGGAAGGCGGCTGGCGCGTGCCGATCTTCGTGCGCTGGCCCGGCACCATCAAACCCGGCTCCGTCTACAACGGCGTCGCCTCCCACCAGGATTGGCTGCCGACCTTCCTCGCCGCCGCCGGCGAAACCGACATCTCCGCCAAGCTCCTGCAAGGCCACGCCGCCGGCGACCGCACCTACAAGGTCCACATCGACGGCTTCAACCTGATGCCCTACCTGGCCGGCGAGACCCAGCAAAGCCCCCGCCACGCCTTCTTCTACATCAGCGACGACGGCGACATCCTCGCCATCCGCATGGGCGACTGGAAACTCGTCCTGATGGAACAGCGCGCCAAGCAACTGATGTGCTGGTTCGAACCCTTCGTGAAACTCCGCGCCCCCAAGATGTTCAACCTGCGCCGAGACCCCTTCGAACGCGCCGACGAAAGCTCCAACACCTACTGGGACTGGGTCATCTCCCACGCCTACCTGATCTACGAAATGCAGGCGATCGTCGCCGGCCAGATCGAAGCCTTCACGCAATTCCCACCACGCCAGAAACCCGCCGCCTTCAACCTCGACGAAGTGCTGCGACACCTTCAGGACGCGGCAGGAAGCCACTCACACTGAACGCTCGGCAACGCAGGGGCTCTGCCCCTGCACCCCGGCAGGAAACTCAGTTTCCTGCACCTTCGCTCCGTCAGCCTGTCGCGCCGGGGTCATACGGCACAGCCCATCCGGGCAATGCCGGGACACACACCATCACCGCCCAACCGGCGCCATTTCACCTGCCAGCCCATTCGATGCCACGATGCCCGGCGCCACCCGCACGCCCGCCACCAGACACCGGAAAGGACGCACGCCAAATGGACAGCCTGACCCCCACCGCGCCCGACGTGCTGGAAGCCCAGCGCCGCCAGGCCCGCATCGACCTCGCCGCCGCCCACCGCCTCGCCGTCCTCGACGACTATCACGAGGCCATCGACAACCACTTCACCCTGCTCGTCCCCGGCCGCCCCGGCCGCTTCTACCTCAACGAATTCGGCCTCCATTGGAATGAGGTCACCGCCAGCAACATCATCGAGGTCGCCTTCGACGGCACCGTGGTCGAAGGCACCGGCCCCGCCGACCGCAGCGCCATCTGCATCCACGCCCCCATCCACGAAGCCACCGGCGCCGCCTGCGTGCTCCACACCCACATGCCCTACGCCACGGCCCTGTCGCAGCTCGAGGACATGACGCTGGAGATGACCGGCCAGGGCGCCCTGCAATTCGAAGGACGCATCGCCTACGACTACGACTACAACGGCTTCGCCCACGAACACGCCGAAGGCGAACGCATGGCCGCCCTCATGGGCGACAAGGTCGTGCTGATGATGGCCAACCACGGCGTCGTCGTGATCGGCGACACCGTCGCCCAGGCCTACCGCCGCCTCTACTTCCTCGAACGCTCCTGCCGCACGCAGCTCTTCGGCATGTGGACCGGCCAGCGCCGCCGCTTCGTTGCCCCCGAAGTGCTGGCAAAAATGCGCGCCGAAGCCGCCACCTGGAAAGACCCGACCATGGCGATGAGCGGCTCCGACTACTACTTCGCCGCCATGAAGCGGATGTTGGACCGGACCCAGCCGGACTACGCGGAGTAGGACGCTATCGGACGACGCTCAGCGGGGGCACTGACTCGCCGGGCGGCTTCGCAGGGGCTCTGCCCCTGCACCCCGGCAGGAAACGAAGGTTACTACCCCCGATTAGCGAATCCAAGCAAGCGACAAGAGTAATCTACTACTGACCTGAGAAGCCACTCAATCTGAGCGCTAGATTCTCCGCGCATCCACGCAGTTCGCTGTCTCTCGGAAAATACTTTTGCGCGGAATCCAAGAGTGTTTGAATTTCACTCTTTTGATTAACGGACAGGATACCCCCAACTTTCATATACTCTAATGTACCATAAAAAATCGTTACGTAAGCATGTACACTCGCGCGGGCTCTTTTATGCTCTAGGTCGATGGCGCGAGTAAGGCATTTGAATGCCTCGTCATACGAATACGCGTCCGACAGCCCAGGGTAGCCCAGTTGTGCCAAAAGTATCTTGCCAAGCGTAGTAAGTGGAAAAGGATGATTCTCAATAGATACCGCATGCCGAGCGTGTTGCACGGCTTGCCTAAGGAATAAATCATCTTTTTCTGACTTGAATTTTGCTAACTTAAAGAGAGCAAGCTGCTCCCAGTACCTAGAGTTCCACTGCCAATATTTTTGTGTCTTCGTATAGAAATCTCCGGCCTTATCTCCAAGGAATTTGCTTACAACGTCATCATAGTCAAACAACCTGCCCGCCAATCGGGCTTCCGGGCTACGATTTCTTATCGTATCTCTGTTTACCCGGGGCGCGATCCTGAGCGCCAATCCCTCGAATACCTTCCTAACATCGTCCGATGGCGCACGTTCGAGTGAACGTACGGCGAGGGTGGCATTGAGCGGGATCACAAAATTTCTTCTGACATCCAGATATTCAAGAGGGAGCGGATGATGTGAACGAAATTGTCCGTCCCACCCCTCCTGCCCATATAGTGAAGAAAGTATCTCGTATCTTACACCTCCAGCGATACAATAATGAGCAATCGCCGCAGTAAGATAACGAAATCTTTCTCCATTACTAGCCACATCGTAGGTAGATTTAACGATAGCATCCAGCGGCCGCATATCATTCAGGATATGACAACAAGCGACCGCTATTGGCTCCCCTTCTATACGGGCAGCCAGTGCTTCTGGCCGTCGCGTAGCGTCGGCGGTTCCCGCCTGTCCCCTTTTTACGTAACCTTCGATGAGTTGCTTTGCCTCAACTCGACTCAGTTGAAGGCCATCCCAAAAGCGATACCGAACATCGCCGAAAGATCTCACGATATGCCGACGGCGATATCCACGCTCTGCGCCCAAGAATATTACATCTTTCTTCTCCAAATTTACCCTCATCGCCGCAATTGCTGGTGCCTGCTCTGCAATATTATCCACAAATATTGCTACGGGACCATCTATCAAATCGATAACTTCAGCAGTTTTCCGCGTATCAAGCCGACTGAGAGCAATACAATCCAAACAGATTATTCCGGATTTTGATAAATCGTATGCTATTCGCCGCAGAATCGTAGTTTTACCCACCCCAGTTTCGTCTAGTATGATAATTACTTCATTAGGAAGATCGCCCTTTAATATCGCGTCGATTCCGGCACGGATTCGCCTGGTAAGCGGGCGCCCTACATCCCAAGACCCCGCCAAATCGCCCCAGGATGGGGGATGTCCGTAGGAAAATCGCGCAGCGTCGAGGCTCGGCTTCGGCAGCGCGGGAACTCGGTCGAAGTCATTCGAGAATGACAGCACGACACTTTTTGGCGCACCTTCCGGGAAGAGGCCCCTGGTATCAGAGTCAACGAGCTCATATGCCCCAACCCTATTCGGCACGATGGCATTAAGCTCTGCACAGAACTTCAGTAGGTCCCCTTTGTACAATACAAGACCGTGCCTATCGCAATCTCCCTCCGTTTGCGCATCAGGGAATGGCTCAATCCTAAATGATGGACCGCGGTCCCTCCGTAGAGTTGTCGAGTTTCTTCTAGCAAGATAATATTCTAAATCAATTTCGTCTAAAGAAGTTCCCGCTATTATGAATGCTTCTGTAGGCATAACGTCAGCCAGGACCGTCATCCACGCATTACCTTCCGCCATTACGCGCGCGTACTCCGCAGCGGAAAAAACGTACCCCATGGTAGGTCGCTGCGCCCATCCATGAAGATGAATTATAGGCACCTGCTCCAAAGAACGGAGCTCTTCAAATGTATCTTTGAAGTGAAATATTTTGCTTTCCTGCAAATTTCCGTGAATCCTGCAAATTT
This sequence comes from Neoroseomonas terrae, assembly GCF_018129025.1. Lineage (GTDB taxonomy): Bacteria > Pseudomonadota > Alphaproteobacteria > Acetobacterales > Acetobacteraceae > Neoroseomonas > Neoroseomonas terrae. The sequence continues at coordinate 172,457 of NZ_JAAEDI010000013.1, forward strand.
CCGTGAATTCCGTAAGCCTGATCAAGAGCGTTATCGATGTTTAGTGTAAATATCCGACGCCATAAAAATGAAGGTATCTTCTTTACGGTTTCTCCAGGGGTACAATTCTCAAATCTCTTCGTAACATGTTCTTCTATTTTATCCTCAGTGAGTCCAGAAAATACTCTTTGCAATGTCGATCCAATATTTGCGCCGGTTATTTTGCACAAATCGTGTTTAAATTCGGTTCCTGTTGGTAAATTCTCATTTCTGGAATTGTGGCTGTCCAAGCTAACTCCCGCTCCGAGAAATAGATTGTATTCCCCAGCCCGCACCGACCCTATTAGGGCTTCCTTATGTTCACTTGATAAGTCGTGAATGGACGAGATGGAAGCCATCTAACATTTCTCCCGCTTTTCAATGTTTCTTATTCACGTTGCTGAGATTTTTCGGATCTGTCTAGGTCCTACCCCCATAGCCCTGGTGGGACGCTGGCGTCGAGTGAGACACCTGATGGTCGACCCTGCACCGGCGGAATTGACTATTTTCCTATTTTCTGCTTCGATCTCGTGATGCGCCCCCACCCCCTCACCCCTCTCCAATTCCAGGCCCTCCTCCCCTTCATCCTCCCTCGTTCCCCCGCCGGCCGCCAGATCGGCGACCTCCGCGCCCGCATGAACGCCATATTCCACCTCGCCTGTACCACCGACCCCTGGCGCGCTCTCCCTGCCGAGCACGGCAAGCCCGACACCGTCTCCCGCTACTTCCGCCGCCTCACCCATGCCGGCCTCTGGGAACGCCTCCTCGAGGCGATCAAGGACAACTATCCCAACCACCCCCTGAACGAGATCGCCCCCCTCATCTTCCGCGCCTGCCGCCGAGCCATCCGTCTCCGGGGCCTCCGCTTCATCGTCCTCATCCGCCGCCTCGGCTTCCTCACCGCCCTGAACGGACCCCCCAACAAGCTCCCCAACCCCGATTTGTCCGAAAAGCTGAAGGCCATGCGCCTCCCTGCCCCGCCGCGCACCCGCAAGCACTTCACCGCCTACCTCGCCTACCTGAAGGCCCTCAAACACCTCCACCGCATGGCCGGCGGCATCAAACACATCTCTCGAAAACAGCGCCTCGGCTGGTCATGACCAGCCCCGCGCAAACCCCCACTGGACAGCGGCACGCGCGCTACCCACAACGCGCCCATGACCGCCGCCGCGCCCATCTCGCTCGACCCCGCCCGTGCCGCCCAGCTCGCCGCCGAATTCGGCCTGAAGCCGGACGAGTACGACCGCTGCCTCGCCATCCTCGGCCGCACCCCCTCGCTCACCGAGCTCGGCGTGTTCTCCGTGATGTGGTCGGAACACTGCTCCTACAAATCCAGCCGCGTCTGGCTGAAGGAACTCCCGACCTCGGCCCCCTGGGTCATCCAGGGCCCGGGCGAGAATGCCGGCGTCATCGCCATCGGGGATGGCCTGGCCGCCGTCTTCAAGATGGAATCCCACAACCACCCGTCCTGGATCGAACCCTACAACGGCGCGGCAACCGGGGTCGGCGGCATCCTGCGGGATGTCTTCACCATGGGCGCGCGGCCCATCGCCAACCTCAACGCCCTGCGCTTCGGCGCCCCGGACGCGCCGAGGATGAAGCAGGTGATCGACGGCGTGGTCCGCGGCATCGGCGGCTACGGCAACTGCGTGGGCGTCCCGACCGTGGGCGGGGAGGTCAACTTCCACCCCGCCTACAACGGCAACCCGCTGGTCAACGCCATGACGGTCGGCATCGCCAAGGCCGACCGCATCTTCACCGCCGCCGCCACCGGCATCGGCAACCCCGTGGTCTATGTGGGTTCCAAGACGGGCCGGGACGGCATCCACGGCGCCACCATGTCCTCCGCCGAATTCTCCGCGGACTCGGAGGAAAAGCGCCCCACCGTCCAGATCGGCGACCCCTTCGCGGAAAAACTCCTCATCGAGGCCTGCCTGGAACTGATGGCCACCGACGCCATCGTCGCCATCCAGGACATGGGCGCGGCGGGCCTCACCAGCTCCGGTGTCGAGATGGCCGGCAAGGGCGGCATGGGTGTGGACCTCACCCTCGACAACGTCCCCCAGCGCGAAGAAGGCATGACCGCCTACGAGATGATGCTCTCCGAGAGCCAGGAGCGCATGCTCATGGTCCTCAAGCCCGGGCGGGAAGCCCTGGCCGAGGCCATTTTCACCAAGTGGGAACTGGACTTCGCGGTGATCGGCCACCTCACCGACACCGGCCGCATCGTCATCCGCCACAAGGGCCAGGTGGAAGCCGACATCCCCTTGGCTCCCCTGGAATCGGAAGCCCCCCTCTACCGCCGCCCCACCGAGGACACCCCGAAGCAGCCTCTGCTGGACCCGGCCACCATCCCGAACCCCACGTCGATCGAACAGGCCCTGCTGACCCTGGTCGCCACGCCCGACCTCTGCTCCCGCCGCTGGATCTGGGACCAGTACGACAGCCTGGTGAACGGCCAGACCGTCCACCGCCCCGGCGGCGCCGACGCCGCCATCGTGAAGATCGAGGACCACGCCCGCGCCCTGGCCATGACCACCGACTGCACCCCCCGCTACGTGGTCGCGGACCCCGAGGAAGGCGGCAAGCAGGCCGTCGCCGAGGCCTGGCGCAACATCACCGCCACCGGCGCCCTGCCGCTCGCCATCACCGACAACATGAACTTCGGCAACCCCGAGAAGCCCCGCATCATGGGCCAGTTCGCCTCTGCGGTCCGCGGCATGGCCGCGGCCTGCACCGCGCTCGACTTCCCGGTCGTGAGCGGCAACGTCTCCCTCTACAATGAGACGGAAGGCCGAGCGATCCTCCCCACCCCCGCCATCGGCGGCGTCGGCGTGATCGACGATGCGGCCCAGGCCATCGGCCTCGGCATGCCCACCACCGCCGACCTGATCCTGATCGGCACCACCGCCGGCCACCTCGGCCAATCCCTCTGGCTCCGAGAGATCGCCCACCGCGAGGAAGGCGCCCCCCCGCCCGTGGACCTCACGGCGGAACGCCGCAACGGAGACTTCGTCCGCGCCCGTATCCTCGCCGGGGAAGTCCTCGCCTGCCACGACTGCGCCGACGGCGGCCTGCTCGTCACCCTCGCCGAGATGGCCATGGCAACCGGCGTCGGCGCGACGCTCCACGCCCCCGGCGCGACCACGGCACCAGGCGCGGCCTCGCCGCCCACCGCCCGGAGCACGACCGCGGCCTCGGGCACTGCGACGACTGCGCCTGCCGGCAGTGCCTCCGCCACGGCGCAAGCGCCCCTCCCCGACCACGCCTTCTGGTTCGGCGAGGACCAGGCCCGGTACGTCCTTGCAGTCTCCGACGCCAATGCCATCCTGGCGGCAGCCCAGGCGGCGGGCGTCCCTGCCTTCCGCCTCGGCCGCGCCGGCGGCACCACCCTGGATTTGGGTGCCGGCCGGGCCATATCGGTTTCGACCCTGCGGGAGGCCAACGAAGCAACGCTCCCCGCCCTGATGGAAGGACGTGCCTGATGGCGATGCAGCCGGCGGAGATCGAGGCGCTGATCAAATCGGCCCTCCCCGATGCCGAAGTCACCATCGAGGACCTGGCCGGCGATGGCGACCACTACGCCGCCAAGGTCATCTCGGAATCCTTCCGCGGCATCTCCCGCGTGAAGCAGCACCAGATCGTCTACGCCGCGCTGCAGGGCCGCATGGGCGGCGTGCTGCACGCCCTCGCCCTTCAGACCTCCGCTCCGGAATAGGACCCAGACCCGATGTCGAACCCAACCTTCGACCAGATCCAGGCCGCCATCGACGCCAACCCCGTCATGCTGTTCATGAAGGGCACGCCGGCCTTCCCGCAGTGCGGCTTCTCCGCCCGCGTGGTGCAGATCCTGACCCACATGGGCGTGCCCTTCGGCAGCGCGAACGTGCTCGAGGACATGGAGATCCGTGAGGGCATCAAGTCCTTCAGCAACTGGCCGACCATCCCCCAGCTCTATGTGAAGGGCGAGTTCGTCGGCGGCTGCGACATCGTGATGGAGATGTTCCAGTCGGGCGAACTGGCCACCCTCCTCACCGAGAAGCAGGTCCCCCACAAGGCCGAGGCCTGACCGTGCCCGCCCGCGCCGCCGCGGTGTTCCTCGGCGGCGCGGCACTGGCCCTCGTACCCCTCCTCCTGGCCGCTCGCGCGGCCGGCACGGAGGAAGCCGCCATGGCCATCGGCGTCCTCCTCCTTGCTCTCGGCCCGGTGCTGTTCGCCGGCGGCGGGCTCGCCGCCGTCCTCCTCAGCGCCCGCTGAGCCGCGCGACGTTGACCGCGCGGGCGTATTCCATCTTGGCCTCCGCCGGCGCACTGCCGCGCACCCGCACCAGGATGCGCTCCCCCACCATCATCTGCAGGTCACCGTTGCGGGCCTGGATCGCCCGCAGCGCCCCCACCTGCTGCGGCTGGCCGAGCGCCTGCGCCGTCGCCGGATCGTTCATCACGGCGGCGAGTTGAGTGACCATCGGGTTGTCGCTCATCACCTCGATCTCTACCGTCTGCCGCTGCGCGTTGCGGTAGCTGCGCGACGCCATCGACCCGCCGAGCACCCCGGCACCGCCGCCGGCCGTCGTCCGCGCCTCGCCCGCCGTCCAGCCGGCCAGCGGCGCCGGCAGCGCCGCCGCCAGGTTGCCGGCGCCGCGCTGCTGCAGCAGTTCCAGCGCCCGCTGCAAGGCCGTCTGCGCCGCCTGCACCTGCCCGCCTTGATAGGCGCGCTGCGCCTCGGCCAGGGCGCTGGCGATGTCATCGGCGCGCGCGGGCGTCGCAGCCGTCAGCGCGATCAGCGCGGCGGTGGTCAGGATCGAACGGCGCATCTGGTGGTCCCCCTCATTCAACGGGGCGGCGTTTACCAGCCAGATGAACATTCATCCATGCAACGCATCACAGCGCGGACTTACCCCTCATCCCGCACGATGCGCAGGATGTCATCGCCATAGCGTTCCACGCGCGACCGCCCCATCCCCGGCACGTCCAGCAGCGCCTCGACGCTGTCCGGCCGCGCCGCGGCGATGCCGCCGAGCGTGCGGTCATCCGCCACAACATAGGCCGGCACGCCCTGCGACTGCGCCACACCCCGCCGCCACAGCCGCAGCGCATCGAACAGCGGATCGCCGGATGACACCGGCGCCGGTCCCGCGCCGGATGAGCGCTTCGACGGCGCGCGCACCGTCTCCTCCCGCAGCATCACCGCGGTCTCGCCACGCAGCACCGGGCGCGCCGCTTCCATCGCGACCAGTTCGCCATGGTTCTCCACCGCGACATCCAGCACCCCGCGCGCGACCAGTTGCCGCGCGACGCCGCGCCAGGTGCTGTCGGCGACATCCTTGCCCACGCCGAAGGTCGGCAGCTTGTCGTGGGAGAACTGCGCGACCTTGTCGGTCAGCCGACCGCGCAGCACATCGACCACGTGCCCGACGCCGAATCGCTGCCCGGTGCGCAGCACGGCGGACAGCATCTTCTGCGCCACCACAGTGCCGTCGAACAATCGCGGCGGCGTGCGGCAAACGTCGCAGGCACCGCATTCCTCGGAAGCCGGTTCCTCACCGAAGCAGCGCAGCAACAGAGCACGGCGGCAGGTCGCGGCTTCCGCGATCGCGATCATCGCATCGAGGCGGGACCGCTCGACGCGCTTCTGCTCCTCGCTCGCCGGGCTTTCCGCGATGCGGTGCCGCGCGATCGCCATGTCGCCGGCGCCGAACAGCAGCAGCGCCCGCGCCGGTAGCCCATCACGCCCCGCGCGGCCGATCTCCTGGTACCAGCTCTCCGGGCTGCGCGGCAGGTCGAGATGCGCGACCCAGCGCACATCCGGCCGGTCGATCCCCATCCCGAACGCGATCGTCGCCGCCATGATCACATCGTCGCCCCGCGCGAAGCGACGATGCGCGTCGCGCTTCGCGAGCGGATCCATCCCAGCATGGAAGGCGAGCGCGTCATGCCCGTCCGCCCGCAGCCATTCCGCCGTGCTCTCGGTCTTCGCGCGGCTGCCGCAATACACGATGCCGCAGCCGCGCATGTCGCGGATCAGCCCGCGGAGCTGCGACCGCTCGCTCTCGCGCGGCTCGGCGACGATGAAGATGTTCGGCCGGTCGAAGGAGGCACGGAAGACCGGCGCCTCGCTCAGGTCGAGCTGCTTGCGGATATCCTCGACGGTCCGGGGATCGGCCGTCGCCGTCAGCGCCAGGCGCGGCACGCCGGGGAAGCGCTGCCCCAGGACGCCGAGCCCGCGATACTCGGGCCGGAAATGATGGCCCCACTGGCTGACGCAATGCGCCTCATCCACCGCAAACAGCGCGATGCGCATCTCGTCCAGTCGCTGCTGCGTGCTGTCGAGCGTCAGCCGCTCGGGCGAGATGTAGAGCAGCTTGAGCCGCCCCGCATCGAGATCCCGCAGCACCGTGCGCGCCTCATCCGGCGGCAGGTCGGAATGCAGGGCGGCCGCCGCGACGCCCTGCTGGCGCAGCGCGGCGACCTGGTCCTCCATCAGCGCGATCAGCGGCGAGACGACGATGCCGACGCCCGGCCGGCACAGCGCCGGCACCTGGAAGCACAGGCTCTTGCCCCCGCCGGTCGGCATGAGCACGACGCCGGAGCCACCCTCGGTCGCGTGGCGGACGATCTCCTCCTGCCGCCCGCGGAACCCTTCATGGCCGAAGACGCGGCGGAGGACCTCCTGTGGCTCCTCCAGCGCGAGCATCAGCCGCCGATGCGGATCTCGACGCGGCGGCTCTCGGTCGCCATCGCCTCGAACGGTACGGGGCCGCGCGGCACGATGCTGATGCGGTCGCGCGCCACGCCCTCACGCGCCAGCAGATCCGCCACATGCTGCGCCCGCGCCTGGGAGAGCGCGACGTTGTAGGCGACGCCGCCCGCCGGGCCGGCGAAGCCCAGTACCACGACCGAGGTGCCCGGGCGGGACTTGGCCTGCTGGGCGGCGCCCTTCACCACGGCCTCCGCCTCCGGATCCAGCGTCGCGCTGTCCGCCGTGAAGAACACGGCGATCGCCGGCGTCGGCGCCGGCGCGCTCGTGCAGGCGGCGGCCAGCAGGACAGGGGCGGTCGCGAGGAGAGTGCGGCGGCGCATTGGTAACGACTCCGGGGTTCGAATAACCCCTTGGTCGCGCGAAGCGCCGCAGGGCGTCAACTGGTGGTTCGGATTCGCGGGGGTGTTGCGCGGAGTGATCGGCCGGAACCCGAGAGAGACGGCGCGTCCCCCCAAGGTCACCCCGTCGCGGGAATCGCGCGCCCACCCACCAGCCGCAGGATCCGGGTCGGCCGCTCAACGCCGAGCAGGCGATGCAGGATGAGGATCACGCTGCGCCCTGCCGTCGCTTCATCCAGCGTGGCCAGGAAGGCGCGTTCGGTATCCGCATCCAGCCCCGCCGCCGGCTCGTCGAGGATCAGCACCGAGGCCGGCGACAGCAGCGCGCGCGCCAGCGCGATGCGTCGCGCCTGCCCGCCGGAGAAGCGCGTGCCGCCTTCGCCGCACATCGTCTCCAGGCCCTCGGGCAATGCCCGCACCACGTCACCGACCTGTGCCCGGTCGAGCGCGCGCCACAGCTCCGCGTCGCTCGCTTCAGGCGCGGCGAGGCGGAGGTTGGCGGCGATGCTGTCGTCGAACAGCCGGGCATCCTGCGTCAGCCAGGCGACGCGCCGGCGCAGGTCGGCGGCGGCGAGCGTCGCGATGTCGGTACCGCCCAGGGTGATCCGCCCGGCCTGCGGCGCGGCGAACTTCAGCAGCAGCGCCGCGAGCGTGGACTTCCCGGTGCCTGACGGCCCCAGCAGCGCGATCCGCGCCCCCTCCGGCACATCGAAGTCTAGTCCGTCGAACACCGGCGCGCGGTCGGGCGCCCAGGCGAAGACCACGCCGGACAGGCGTAGCGCGTGGCTCTTCGGCAGCGCGGCCGGGTTGGCCGGGTCCGGCACGGGCTCGGGCGTGTCGGCGGCATCGAACAGCCGGCGCGCGGCGGCCGCGGCAGCGGCCAGCGAAGCGCCGGCACGCGGCATCAGGCCCAGCACCTCGGCCGCGGCGATGGCGAGGAAGATCGCGACCAGCCCGGTCGCGACGGCATCCCCCGGCGCGGCCAGTGCCCAGGCGACGGAGCCGAGCAGCGCCGCCTGCGTCAGCAGCGAGCCCATG
>NZ_JAAEDI010000014.1 GCF_018129025.1 Neoroseomonas terrae
GGCCGCCGCGACGCCGCCCACGCCCGCCGCCGCCGTGCCGGCTGCGGCGCGGGCAGTGCCGTTGCGCGTGACGGCCTCTCGCCCGCCCGGCACCACGCCGGCCAGCCGCAGCCCCGCATCGATCGTCGCGCGGCCATAGGGGTTGCCCCCGAGCTCATGGACGATGATCGCCTCCACCAGCGGGCGAAGGTCATCGAAGCGATGCAGGTCCAGCTCGCCGCGCGGATGCCGGTCCATGCGTCGCGCCACGGCGGCGATGTAGGCCTCGGTGTCGTTCTCGCTGCCCGGCGCCCAACGTGAGATGATGCCGCGGATCGTCCGCAGCCCGTGCCGGTCCTGGTAGGTGGTCAGCAGCATCGCCAGCGCGCGGATGCCGTATTCGGGGGCGACGAAGCGGGCGAAGCGGGCGCGGCCGCCGGGCGGGGCGGACTCGATCGGTGGCTGATCCAGCCCCTGCCAGCGATTGGCCGCGTTATGCTCGATGTTTCCGGGGTTGCGGTTGCGATAGCCGCGGCTCTGTCGGGGATCCATGGCAAGCTCCAGGGAATGGGAACGAGGCTGGCCGCCGGCGGTGCTTCCGGAGCATCCTCGGGTCGTGGAACGGGGGATCGGGATGGTGGCGGTGCGGGCAATGGCGACGGCGATGCTCGGCCTCCTCGCCGCAACGGGCGGCGCGGCGGCGTCCTGCATTCACGTCGTCCGCCACGCGGAAGCGCGCGACGACGCAATCGCCTTCACCGCCGGCCTGCAGCGCGCGGTCCGCATGCAGATCGAGCGCAACGACAGCTGCACGCCGGACCTGCACATCAGCTTCATGGTGGTGGAACTGGCGGTCATCGCCGGGCGGTCGGGCCGCGGCTACCTCGTCACATATGCCGTGACGGACGAACGGGAGGCCGACGTGCGGCCACACATGGGCGCGACCTGGGCGATGGACCGCACTCAGGCCCTGCTGGATGCCGGGCAATCGGCGGGGGCGGGGATCCGGTCGCGAACGCCGGGGTTCTGAGCGCGCAGCCCCCGGTTTCGACGCGGAACCGGAGAGAGGCCTTTCCTCTCTCCTGCGCCGTCCTCAATCAGCCAGCACCGTCAGGCTCTCCGCAGGGATCGTGACGCTCCCCGCGGCGCCGAGTGTCGCCGGGGACCCCAGCGGCGCCCAGGCCAGGGCGTTGCCGCCCGCCGGCGCGTCGAACAGGCCGACATGGGTCAGCGTCCCGGCTGCGGTGATGAAGCCGAAGCGCAGCGCGGCGGCGTTCCGCTGCGTTCCGCTGCCGGTGAAGGATGCTGGCAGACGGGCGTAGCCCGTCGGGGCGGCGGGTTCGCCGGTCAGCCCGGTGGCATCGGTGCCGCCGGTCCCCAACCCTACCCAGACGCCGGTCGGTAAGGCGGGTTGCCGCCCGGTCAGGGACCGGGCCAGCAGGTTCTTCGAGTAGTCGGTCAGTGCGGTCATGGCTGTGGGTCCCCTCTCAGCTCACCGTCGCGCCATCCGGCCAGCGCCAGCTCGTGCCGTCGCTGACCGCGAAGCGCCTGTTCGCCGCACCATCCGACACGTAGATCAGGCAGCGTGCGAAGGCTGCGGCGGCGGGTAGCGTCGCCACCGTGTAGGCCGGCAGCCGCAGCGGCGCGGTGGTCTCGACGTAAGCCGTGCCCTTCGGCGACAGCTGCAGGTGGATGTTGGTGTCGCCGCCCTGCGCCAGGAAGCGCGGCGGTCCACCCGAGGCAGCGGCGTCGGTCCGGATGTAGTTGCTCGGCGTGCCGGTCGCGTTCACCTCGAAGGCGGTCTGGCCGCGCGTCAGCAGCCGGATGGTGGCGTTGCCCTTGGCGATGAGGGCGAGAGGGATGTTGGCGTCGTTGCCCTGCACCGCGATGCTGGGCGTGCCGGCCGCCACAGCGCCGGCGACGTTCACCCGATTCACGCTGTTCGCGGGCGTGCTGACGCCGAACCCATGCGCGCCGGACGCCCCGCCCAGCGTCAGCGTGCCGGTCGAGGCAGCGCGCAGCACCTCCACCCCCGCGGCCGAGACCGCGACCTCGGTGGCGGATGGTGCGAAGAGTCCGCTGTTCTCAAACCCCAGCGTGACGCCCGGGCGATCGAGCCGTCCGGACGGTGCGCCGAGCGTCATGTGGCCGTTGCTGCCGCTGTTCAGCACCGGCCCGCTCCCGCCGCCCGTCAGGAGCGGCGGGCTTCCCAGATAGATCGCGTTCGGCGTGCCGGTCGGCACGTCGGCGAGGTGTATCGCAGCCGATCCGTCGTTCAGGCGGTTGTAGTTCAGCACCCGCAGGGAAAAGACATCGAGCCGGTTGCCGGAACCGTTGACGCGGATCGCGTTGCTCTCCGCATCGTCGATGCGGAGGTTGCCGATCTGCAGCCGGACGTTGTTGCCGTCTATCCGGATGCCGCTGGCCCCGGCCAGCGACGCGCCGCCGGCGTTGAAGATCTCGGACTGGGTCGTCAGGTTGGCGATCTGGGCGGCGACGCCGCTGCTCTCGATCCAGATCGGATAGAGGGCGAAATCGGCATAGAGCTTGCCGACATACACCTTGTTCGTGACGCCCGAGGCCGATGGCGTGAGGCGTAGCACCGAACGCGCGCCGAGGGCGAAGACGTCATCGATGAACACGCCGTCCGTCCGCTGCAGCAGGATGGCGTCGCTGTTCTGCTGCTGCCAGCGCACCACATCGTCATCGGCCGTTGCGAAGGGCCAGAAATGGATGTTCTGGATTCGGCAGGTGTCATAGGCGCGGTCGATCTGGATGCCGGTGGTGAAGACCTGGCCGCGCAGGCGCTCCACGTTCAGCCGGCCGGAATTGTCGCACCAAATGCCGCGGTTCACCCCAACCATCATCATGTTGCGGAATTCGACGCCGCCGAGGCAGTCCTGGACGCGGAAGACGAAATCGTAGTTGGTCGGCTCCCAGCCGGGCACCTGCGCAGCGCTATGCACCTGCCGCACGCCGAGGTCGCGCACGGAGCAGCCGCGCGCCGCCGTGCCGGTGAAGGTGAAGGGCGTGAAGCCGATGCTGTCGATACGCAGCCAGGTGCCGTTCGTGCCCGAGGGATTCTCGGTGATGCCCGCGCCCTGGAAGGTGATGGCGGCGCCGTTGACGACGACGGGGCTGGCGATGCGGTAGGAGCGGGGCCCGAATTCCAGCACGCCGCCGCCGCTGGTCGCCATGGTATCGATCGCGGCCTGGATTGCCGGAGCGTCGTTGGTCGTGCCGTCACCGACCGCCCCGAAGTCCCGCACGTGATAGGCGCGGTCGGCAAGGATGCCGCCGCGCAGCTGGGCCAGCGAAACGCGGCGCGTCGCCGCTGCGCTGCCGCTGCCCTGCACGATGGGCAGCACGTCGGTATCCGCCGCCGCCGCGATGGACGGCAGCGCGCTGATCTTGGTGTCGGACATGAAGGTCTCCCTGGAGGGGGCTGGGGACGGAAGGACAGGGGGGCTAGGCGGATCCCGATCCGGGTGGCGTGCTCGCAGAAGCAGGACCCAAAGCCGTTGCCGCGGGACGCGGCTTCAGAGGACGAGCTGCGCACCATCCTCGGCGAGCAGCCGGCCGCCCAGTTCGGTCAGCAGCCGCGGCGGATGCGTCACGGCGAAGGGCGGCGAGAGCGTCGCATTGGCCGGGTCGGCGGGGTCGACGGCATGAAGGCGGTAGCCCCCCGCCGGCTCCGGCGCGAGGAAGCCGGCGACCGCACGGCCCGCCAGCACCGGCACCGTCTGCGGCGCACTGACGTTGGATCCGTCCGACCGCCGGAAGCTGAAGGTCAACTGGGCGATGGGGCCGGTGACGGTGGCGCCCGCCGACAGCATGTCCCCGGGCGACAGGGCCGGCACCGCATCGAGCACGATGGCGCGTGCCACCGCGGTCGTCGTCAGGAAGATCTCGGCGAGCAAGGTTGCCGATCGCATCAGCGACGGCGCGAATCCGGCCGCATCCACGGTCACGCCGCCGCCGGCGATCGAGCCGCCGCGGATCGGCACGAGGGCGGTGGCATCCGCCGCCTGGACGATCACGATGTCGCCCGGCAACAGCCGCGCCGCGGCGGCCGAGAAGTAGCCAGGCGCCAGCACGCTCGTCCGGTCGTCCCCGGTGCGGTAGTGCCACAGGGTGAAGCCGTTCGCGGTGGTCAGCGCCGAAAGGCCACTCGGGAGGAAGGGCATGCATGGCTCCTCGCCCGCCGCGAGGGAAGGCGGGCGCCTTCCGCCGGGGCGGGCACTGGGGGTCGGGGCTGTCAGGAGGTCGTCCGGGGCGGCGTTGGACGCAGTTCGCCCCGTGATGCGGCTGACGTACAGGAACAAATAAAGAACGTCAAGGCAAAAAATCCTAGACAACGACAACGCGAGGGGATGGCAGCGACGGCGTGCATGGCTAGTCTCGCCCTATCCGCCGACCGCCGCCCAAGGGACCCGCGCCGATGCTCCGACGCCTGCTGCCGCTGCTTGCCGTGCTGCTGACCGCCTTGCCGGCGGCGGCGCAGGACAGGGTGCTGAACGTCTACAACTGGTCCGACTACATCGATCCGGCGGTCGTGGAGCGTTTCACCCGAGAGACTGGCATCCGTGTCCGCTACGACGTCTACGACAGTCTGGAGACCCTGGAGGGGCGGCTTTCCGCTGGACGATCCGGCTACGACATCGTGGTGCCGACCAGCGAGCCGACCTTCGCCCGGCTGGTGCGCGCCGGCGCCCTGCGCCCGATCGACCGCGCGGCGGTGCCGAACTGGCAGAACCTTGACCCGGTGCTGATGGAGCGTGTCGCGACGATCGACCCGGGCAACCGGCATGGCGCGATCTATCTGTGGGGCACGGTCGGCCTCGGCATCCGGGTGGACCGGGTGCGCGCCGCGCTGGGGCCGGATGTGCGTCTCGACAGCCTGGATATCCTGATGCGGCCGGAGAACGCGGCGAAGCTTGCCCGTTGCGGCATCATGGTGATGGACAGCCCGACGGACGTGATTCCGTCCGTGCTGCGGTGGCTCGGGCGCAACCCTGACGACAACTCCGCGGAAGGCCTGCGCGCCGCCGAGCAGGCGCTGATGGCCATGCGGCGCCATGTCCGCGCGATCATCGCTTCCTCCTCGATCCTCGACGCGCTGGCGACCGGTGAGGCCTGCGTGGCCCTGACCTATTCCGGCGACGTGATCCAGGCGGCGAACCGCGCGCGGGAGGCCGGGCGTGGCGTCGAGGTCGGCTATGTCCTGCCGCGCGAGGGTGCGCAGCTCTGGTTCGACATGATGGCGATCCCGGCGGACGCCCCGAACCCCGAGGACGCGCAGCGCTTCATCAACTTCATGCTGCAGCCGGACGTGATGGCGGCGGTCACCAACCAGGTCCGCTACCCGAACGCCGTGCCGGCGAGCCTGCCGATGATCAACGAGGCGGTGCGCAACGACCCCAACGTCTTCCTTTCGCCCGAGGCGCTGGCGCGCACCTTCGTCGCCGGCACGCCGCCGCGCGATGCGGAGCGGCTGCGCACGCGGCTCTGGTCGCGCTTCAAGGCCGGTCGATAGAGTGGCCGTGCCGATTCAGACCTTCGGGCCATCCGGCCCTACGGTCATCGGGCCGGCGGCGCTCCTCCAGGCCAAGGCGATCACCAAACGCTTCGGCGCGACGCTCGCCCTCGACGCGCTCGACCTCGACATCGCGGATGGCGAGTTCTTCGCGCTGCTCGGCGGGTCGGGGTCGGGCAAGTCGACGCTGCTGCGCATCATGGCGGGGTTCGAGACGCCCGATTCCGGCCGCCTGCTGCTGGATGGCGCCGACATCGCGGCGACGCCGCCATGGGCCCGACCGGTCAACATGATGTTCCAGTCCTACGCGCTGTTCCCGCATCTGTCCGTCGCTGACAACGTCGCCTACGGCCTGCGGCGCGCGGGCGTGGCGAAGGCGGAGACGGGAGCGCGCGTCGCGGCCGCGCTGGCGATGGTGGGCCTCGCCGGCTTCGACCGGCGCAAGCCGCATCAGCTCTCGGGCGGGCAGCGCCAGCGCGTCGCGCTCGCGCGCAGTCTGGTGATGCGGCCGCGGCTGCTGCTGCTCGATGAACCGCTCGGCGCGCTCGATGCCGGGCTGCGCGAGCGGACGGGCTTTGAGCTGCGCGCCTTGCAGCGAGAGACTGGCGCGGCCTTCGTCATGGTGACGCATGATCAGGAGGAGGCGCTGGCTCTCGCCGACCGCGTCGCCGTGCTGGATGGTGGGCGCATCGCGCAACGCGGCGCGCCACGCGCGATCTATGAGCGTCCCGCCTCGCGCTTCGTCGCCCGCTTCCTCGGCGCCGCGAATGTGCTGGAAGGCCGCGCGGCGGATGGCGCCTTCGACAGTGCCGAGGCCGGCGCCACCTTCACCGACATTCCCGCCGGTACCGTGGCGCTGGCGTTGCGACCGGAGCGACTGCGCATCCTGCCGCCCGGGGCCGACGAGCCGAACACAGCGCCCGGCACGGTCGAGGACGCCGCCTTCCGCGGTGACGATACCCTGCTGCTGATTCGCATGGCGGGCGGCGCCCTGCTGCGCGTCGCCCATGCCGAGGAGGACGGCGCGCCCCCCGAACGCGGCGCTGCGGTCCTCGTCGCCTGGGATGCCGACGACGTGGTGCCGCTCGCCTCATGATCGGGCGCCTGCTGGTCCTGCTGCCCGTCTGGGCCTGGCTGCTGGTCTTCGTCGCGGCGCCGGCGGCGATCCTGCTGGCCATCGCGCTGGGCGAGGCCGATTCCGGCATCCCGCCCTTCCGCCTCGCCTGGTCGCTCGCCGGTTTCGGCATGCTGGTCGAGGATTCCTATTACCTCGATGCGCTGCTGACGGCGCTCCGCATCGCGGCGATGACGGCGGGGTGCTGCCTGCTGATCGCCTATCCCATGGCCATGGGCATCGCGCGGGCCGCACCGGGGCGACGCGTGCTGCTGCTCGCCGCGCTGATGCTGCCCTTCTGGACCGGCTTCCTGCTGCGCGTCGGCGCCTGGATCGGACTGCTGCGTGACGAAGGCTGGATCAACGGCGTGCTCATCAGCCTCGGCATCACCGACGCCCCGCTGCCGCTGCTCTACACCGAAGGCGCGATGCTGGTCGGCATGGTGCACGCCTATCTGCCCTTCGCCGTGCTGCCGCTGTTCGCCGCGCTGGTGCGGCTGGACCCGACGCTGGGCGAGGCTGCGGCGGATCTCGGCGCGCGCCCGGCCGTCGCGTTCGTCACCGTGACGCTGCCGGCGACGCTCCCCGCCGCCATCGCCGCCTTCCTGCTGGTCTTCATCCCGGCCGCCGGCGAGTTCGTCATTCCCGAGCTGATGGGGCCGCCGGAGGCGCAGCTTGTCGGCCGCGTGCTGTGGCAGGAATTCTTCCAGAACCGGGACTGGCCCGTCGCCGCCGCGCTCGCCGTGGCGCTGCTGGTCCTCCTGCTCGTGCCGATCCGGCTGTTCCAGCGGCTGGAGGCGCAGTCGTGAGGCGCGGCCATTTCGTCGCGCTCGCGATGGGCGCGGGCTACGTCTTCCTCTGGCTGCCTATCATCCTGCTCGTCGCCTACGCCTTCAGCGCCGATCGCATTCCCTTCCAATGGGGCGGTTTCTCGCTGCAATGGTTTGTCGCACTTGCGGCAAACGAACGCGTCGTGGAGGCCGCGCTGCTGTCCCTGCGCATCGCGGCCGGTGCCGCGACGCTCGCGGTGCTGCTCGGCGGCGCGGCGGGCTGGGCGCTCGCGCGCTACGGGCGCTTCAGGGGCCGCGCGATCTTCGGCGCGCTGATCGGCGCGCCGCTGGTACTGCCGGAGGTCGTCACCGGCCTCTCGCTGCTGCTGCTGTTCGTGGCGCTGGAATCCATGACGGGCTGGCCCGAGGGTCGCGGTGCGTTCACCGTCCTGCTCGCCCACGCGACACTCGGGGCCGCCTTCGTCGCCGTGGTCGTGCAGTCGCGCCTCGCCGAGACCGATCGCAGCCTCGAGGAAGCGGCGATGGATCTCGGCGCCACGCCCTTCACCGCCTTCCGCACCGTGACGCTGCCGCTGATCGCGCCGGCGCTGGCAGCGGGCTGGCTGCTGGCCTTCACGCTGTCGCTGGATGACGTGGTGATCGCCTCCTTCGTCTCCGGCCCGCAGGGGACCACGCTGCCCATGGCGCTCTTCGCCATGCTGCGCCGGGGACTGACGCCGGAGGTCAACGCGCTCGGCGCCGTCGTCGTGCTGGGTGTCGGTGCCATGCTTGCGGTCGCCGCGCTGCTGCTGCGCGGCCGGGGCGACTCCCGCTGAACGACGAAGCGGCCTAGCCTCCTGCCCAATCAGACGAGCAGGAGGAAACGCATGCGTCGCAGAACGATGCTCATGGCCGCGGCGGGTGCCGTGGCCGCGCCGGGAATCGCCCAGGCCGCCTGGCCGGCCGACCGGCCGATCCAGGTCCTGGTGCCGGGTCCCGCCGGCGGCGGCATGGACATCCTGGCCCGCACCATCCTGCCCTTCGTGCAGCAGCGGCTGCGCGGCGCGAATTTCGTCGTGGTGAACCGCCCGGCCGCCGGCGGCCAGCAGGCCTTCGAGGGCATCGCCCAGGCGGCGCCCGACGGCTTCACCATCGGCGCCGCGCAGGCGCCGAATTCCATCACCCTGCCGATCGAACGCCAGGTGCGCTACCGCGTGCAGGACTTCACCTTCCTCGGCAACGTCATCGAGGACCCCTGCGGCCTGTGGGTGAAGGCAGACAGCCCGTTCCGCAACGTCGCGGACCTCGTCGCCGCCGCGCGCGCCCGGCCGGGGCAGGTCACGGTCGGCACCGCCGGCGTCGGCAGCGACGATCATCTGCTGATGCTCGCGCTGCAGGACGCGACTCAGACAGAATATTCCCACGTGCCGTTCAACGGCACGCCGCCGATCGTCACGGGTGTGCTGTCCGGCGCGATCGATGTCGGGTCCTTCAACATGAGCGAGGGACTCGGTCTGATGCGCGAAGGGCTGGTGCGCGGTCTTGCCCAGGGCGGCCCGGAACGCTGGGCCGTGACCAGCTCCGTGCCGACCTTCAAGGACCAGGGCTTCGATGTGCTGGGCGGGTCCACCCGCGGGCTGGTCGCGCCACCCAACCTGCCGGCTGCCATCCGGGACGAGCTGCGCACCGCCATCGCCGCGGCGAATGCCGACCCCGCCTGGATCGCCGACGCAACCCGACTCAACCTGCCGTTGCGCCCCATGACCGCCGAGGCGCAGGAACGCCTGTTCCTCGACGAGGACGCCCGCCTCCGCGCCATCTGGGCCCGCAAGCCCTGGCGCGACTGAGGATTGCAACAAAGCCGGGTTGATGGCGGGGAGGGGCGGGACTAGGGTCCGGCCCCTCCCTTCAGAACCCGACCGGGACTGCCATGAACCTGATTGCCGACCGCCTCAACCGGATCTCACCCTCGCTGACCACCGTCATGACGACGAAGGCGCGTGCTCTGAAGGCGGCCGGCAAGGACGTCATCGGCCTGTCCTCCGGCGAGCCCGATTTCGACACGCCGCAGAACGTCAAGGATGCCGCGATCGCCGCGATCCAGCGCGGCGAGACGAAGTACACGGACGTCGCCGGCACCCTGGCGCTGCGCAAGGCCGTCTGCGAGAAGTTCAAGCGCGACAGCGGCCTCGACTACAAGCCCGAGGAGATCATCGTCTGCACCGGCGGCAAGCAGGTGATCTTCGACGCGCTGATCGCCACCATCAATGCGGGCGACGAGGCGATCATCCCGGCGCCGTGCTGGGTGTCCTACCCGGACATCGTGAAGCTCGCCGAAGGCACGCCGGTGATCGTGCAGTGCGGCCAGAATGCCGGCTTCAAGATGTCCGCCGAGCAGCTGGAAGCCGCGATCACGCCGAAGACCAAGTGGCTGATCCTGAACAACCCGTGCAACCCGACCGGCGCCGCCTATTCCGCGGCCGAGCTCAAGGCGCTGACGGATGTGCTGATGAAGCACCCGAACGTCTGGATCTTCACCGACGATATCTACGAGAAGCTGGTCTATGACGGCTTCAAGATCGCGACGATCCTCGAGGTCGAGCCGCGCCTGCGCGACCGCACGGTCACGATGAACGGCTGCTCCAAGGCCTATGCGATGACCGGCTGGCGCATCGGCTTCGCCGGCGCCCCCGTGGCGCTGATCAAGGCGATGGACAAGCTGCAGGGCCAGTCCACCTCGGGCACCAGCAGCATCTCCCAGGCGGCGGCGGTCGAGGCACTCGACGGCCAGCAGGACAGCATCGAGGAGATGCGCAAGGTCTATGAACGCCGCCGCGACATGGTGGTGGACATGCTGAATGCCGCCCCGGGCATCCGCTGCCACAAGCCGGAAGGCGCCTTCTACGTGTTCCCGGACATCCGCGGCTGCATCGGCAAGACCACCGCGGGCGGCCGGAAGATCGAGGATTGCGAGGGCTTCACCATCGCGCTGCTCGAGGAGACCGGCGTCGCCACCGTGCATGGCGCGGCCTTCCTCTCGCCGGGGCATTTCCGCATCTCCTACGCCACGTCGGACGACGTGCTGAAGGAGGCCTGCACCCGCATCCAGGCCTTCTGCGCCGGGATGAAGTGAGCGCGGCGGGTTTTACGCTGCGCCCGGTCGGGGAAGCGGATTTCGAGCCGCTCCTCGACCTCTCGATCCGCGTGCTCCGCGCGGATCTGGACCGCGTCGGCCGGTTCGACCCGGACCGGCGGCGCGCCCGGATGCGCGCCGGCTTCGACCCGGCGACGCTGTCCGCCATCGACTGCGACGGCCTTCTCGTCGGCTGCATCGCCGTCGTGCCCGCTGACGACCATGTCGAGATCCATTCCTTCTACCTCGACCCCGCCGTCCAGGGCCGTGGCCTCGGTGCCGCCGTCTTCGCCGCCGTCGCCGCCCGCCATGCCGGCCTGCCGCTGCGGATCGAAGTGCTGAAGGGCGCCCCGGTCCATCGCTTCTGGGAGAAGCAGGGCTTCGTCCGGACCGGGGAGCAGGATTTCGACTGGCGCTATGAACGCCCGGCCGGCCTTGGCGCCGTTGCGACGCCGGCCTAGTTTCGCGACATCGTTCTCCCGAAGGGACCAAGGAAGAAAATGCCAGCTCTCGCCGCCCGTATGAGTGAGGTTTCCGTCTCCGCTTCCGTCGTCATGACGATGAAGGCGCGCGAGCTGGCGGCGAAAGGCATCAAGGTCATCAGCCTCGGCACCGGCGAGCCGGACTTCCCGACCCCGCAGCACGCGATCGAGGCCGCGCACAAGGCCGCGCTGGCCGGCGACACGAAGTACCCGCCGCAGGACGGCACCAAGGAACTGAAGTCGGCCATCCAGCGCAAGTTCAAGCGCGACAACAACCTCGACTACGCGCTGGACGAGATCCTCGTCACCAATGGCGGCAAGCAGTGCATCTTCAACGCCTTCATGGCGACGCTCGACCCGGGCGACGAGGTGGTGATCCCCGCCCCGTACTGGATTTCCTACGCCGACATGGCGAAGGTCGCGGGCGGCACGCCGGTGTTGGTGTCCTGCCCGCAGAACAACGGCTTCAAGCTGCGCCCCGAGGATCTGGAAGCAGCCATCACCCCCAAGACCAAGTGGGTGATGCTGAACTTCCCGAACAACCCGACGGGTGCTGCCTGCTCGCGTGAGGAAATGGCGGCCATCGCCCAGGTGCTGAAGAAGCACCCGCATGTCTGGGTCATGACCGACGACATGTATGAGCACCTCGTCTATGACGGCTTCGAGTTCTGCACGATTGCCGAGGTCGAGCCCGCGCTGAAGGACCGGACGCTGACGGTCAACGGCGCATCCAAGACCTACGCCATGACCGGCTGGCGCATCGGCTTCTGCGGCGGGCCGAAGGCGCTCATCAAGGCGATGATGAACATGCAGGGGCAGGCGACCTCCGGCGTGTCCACGGTCGGCCAGGCCGCCGCGGCCGCCGCGCTCGACGGTCCGCAGGACCTGGTGCGCGAACGCGCCGAGGAGTACCGCCAGCGCCGCGATCTTGTCGTCGACATGCTGAACGCCGCGCCGGGCATCGTCTGCCACAAGCCTGAAGGCGCCTTCTACGTCTTCCCGAACGTCGCCGGCTGCCTCGGCAAGACGACGAAGGCGGGCAAGAAGATCGAGACCGACACGGATTTCGCCGTCGCGCTGCTCGAGGAAAAGTACGTCGCCGCCGTGCAGGGCGCGGCCTACGGCATGTCGCCCTATCTCCGCATCTCCTACGCGACGGATGCCGAGAGCCTGCGCGAGGCCTGCGCCCGCATCCAGGAGTTCTGCAAGGAGCTCTCGTGACGCCAGCGGCGCCCCGCGCGGCCATCCGCGATGGCCGTGACGAGGACGCCGAGGGCTTCATCGCCCTGGTCGGGACCTGCTGGGCCGAATATCCCGGCTGCATTCTCGACGTGGATGGCGAGGTGCCGGAACTCCGCGCCCTCGCTACCTATTTCCGCGACCAGGGCGGCCGGCTCTGGGCCGCGGAGCAGGATGGCCGCCTCGTCGGCATGATCGCCACGCGCCCGCTGAAGGAGGACGCGGCCTGGGAGATCTGCCGCATGTATGTCGATGCCGCCGCGCGCGGCAGCGGCATCGCCGGCGCTCTCCTCGACACAGCCGAAACCCATGCGCGGAACTCGGGCGCGGAGCGCATGGTGCTGTGGACCGATACCCGCTTCACCCGTGCGCATGGCTTCTATGAGAAGCTCGGCTACGTCCGGCACGGCTCGATCCGCATCCTCGACGACATCTCCCACTCGCTGGAATTCCGCTACGCCAAGCCCGCCGCCGGGCTGGTGGTCGAGGCGCTGGACGCCGCCGCGGTGGCGAGCGCGGAACGGCGCCTGTCCGACCTGCTGATCGCCTGCGTCGCGGATGGCGCCTCGCTCACCTTCCTGCCGCCGCTCCCGCGCGACCGTGCGGCCGGCTTCTGGAAGGGACATTCCGCCGCCGTCGCCGCCGGGACGCGCGTGCTGCTGGCCGCCTGGCTGGACGGCCGCCTCGCCGGCAGCGTCACCATCGAGTTCGCGACGGAACAGACGACGCCCGATGCCGCCGCCATCCGCACGCTGATGGTCGATCCGGCGCTGCGCCGCCGGGGCATCGGCCGCGCCCTGATGCGCCGTGCGGAGCAGGCGGCGCGCGCCCATGGCCGGCGCATCCTCACCCTCGACGCCCGCGCCGGCAGCGCGGCGGAAGCGCTCTACCGCATGGAATCCTGGGTCGAACTCGGCCGCATTCCACGCTACGAGATCGATGCGGAGCGCCGGCCCTGCGATACGGTGTTCTTCTGGAAGGCGCTCTGATCGGCGGAAGGCGAGGCGCAGCGCAGCATGATCACCCCGGACTGGTGCCGCATGATGGCGGCCTACAACGCCGAGATGAACCGCCGCCTCTACCGCGCCGCCGATACGCTGGACGACGCCGCGCGGCGGCTCGATCGCGGTGCCTTCTTCGGGTCGCTGCACGGCACGCTGTCGCACCTTCTGTGGGGCGACACCACCTGGATGAGCCGCTTTGACGGCTGGACGAAGCCCCCGATCGGCATCAAGGAAAGCCCCGGCCTGGTGGCGGATTGGAGCGCCCTGAAGGCCGCGCGCGTGGACGCCGACGACCGCATCGAGGCCTGGGCGGGACGCCTGACGGCCGCGCATCTGGCGGAGCCGCTCGTCTGGTTCTCCGGCGCCACGCAGCGGCAGATGTCGCAGCCGCGCTGGATCACGGTCACGCATTTCTTCAATCACCAGACCCACCATCGCGGCCAGGCGCACGCACTGGTCACCGCCGCCGGCGCGAAGACCGAGGACACCGATCTTCCCTGGGCCGTGGATCTCGCGCGGCTCGGGCTGCTGCCGGCGTGACCAGCGACGCCACCGAACGCCACGAGCCGGAGGAGGAGCGCACCATGCTCCGCCGCGCCGCGCCATCGGTGGCGACGGCGGAACCGATCGTGCACGTCCTTGATGTCGAGGCGGCGGAAGGCCTGCCGGCCCGCCGCGTCGCCATCGGCCCCGGACCGCTGACTGTCGGCCGTGGTGCTCAGGCGGGTCTCGTCCTGCCATCCGGCGACGTATCGCGCAGCCATTGCATCATGGCGATGGACGGTGAGGCGGTCATCGTCACCGATCTGGGCTCGACCAACGGCACCATCGTCGACGGGCGGCGGATCGAGGCGCCGGCGCGGCTGATTCCCGGCGCGCGGCTGGTGCTCGGCCCCTTCACCCTGGTCTATCGCAATGGCCGTGCCTCGGACCTCGCGCGGACAGAGGAGGTGGAGAAGGACCTCGCCCGTGCCGGCCGCTATGTCGAGGCGCTGCTGCCGTTGCCCATCGCGGATGGGCCGGTGCGCGCGACCTGGCGCTTCGTGCCTTCGACGAACATCGGCGGCGACGGCTTCGGCTATGGCTGGATCGACCAGCACCGCTTCGCGATGTGGCTGCTGGATGTCTCGGGGCACGGCGCGGGCTCGGCGCTGCTTGCCGCTTCGGTGATGAACCTGCTGCGCGTGCATTCGCTGCCGGGCACGGATTTCACGGATGCCGCCGCGGTGCTCGCCGCATTGAACGACCGCTTCCAGATGGACCGCCAGGGCGGGATGTACTTCACCATCTGGTACGGCGTGTACGACACCCGCACGCGCCTGCTCGGCTTCGGCTGTGCCGGCCAGCACCCGGCCTTCATGTCGGTGCCGGGGGACGCGGACGCGCAGGCGCTGTGGGTGAAGAACCCGGCCGTCGGCCTCGCGGAGGACTGGCCCTATCGCCGCGCCGAGGTCGCTGTCCCCGCCGGGGCGCGGCTCTATCTGTTCAGCGACGGCGCGTTCGAGATCCAGACGGCCGATGGGCGCCAACTCACTCTTGGGGATTTCCTGCCGCTGCTCGGCAGGCCGGCGATGCCCGGCGCAACCGAGCCCGAACGCCTGTGGCGCGCCGTGCGCGGCGCTGCGCGGCCTGGGCCGCTGGATGACGACGTATCGCTCGTCACGCTCGATTTCACCTGAGCCTCGTGCGATGTCACAAAGGCATTCGGTGACGGTCGGGGAGAAGCGCTGATGGATGTGGTGGTGGTCGAGGCTGATGGCGCGCCGATGTGCCTGGTGCTGACCGGGCGGCTCGATGCGGCAGCGACCGAGCTGGTGGAAACGTCGGTGATGGCGCATGTCCGCCGCGCCCCGGGCCATGTGCTGATGGACATGGCGGGGGTCAGCTTCGTCGGCTCGCTTGGCATTCGCCTGCTGATCTCGGCGGCCCGCACCGCCGACCGGGCCGGCCGCCGCGTCGCCATCTTCGGCGTGCAGCCCGCAGTCGCCGAAGTATTCCGCACCATCGCCCTCGACGACCTGATCCCGGTCCTGCCGGATCAGGCCGCGGCGTTGGCGCAGATCAGGACGTGAGGCCACCGGGCGGGGAGACGCTGCGCCTCGTCCTGGGCGAGGGGCTCGAGGCCCTGAGGCAGGCGCAGCTTGCCGTCGCCGCTTTTCTGGCCGCCCGCGGCGCGGGGCCGAACACGGCATCACGAGCCGAACTGCTGCTGGAGGAGATGGCGCTGAACACCCTGCGCCACGGTTTCGCGGATGGCAGCACGCCGGAAGTTGCGGTCACCGCCTGGCAGGACGATGGACGCTGCGGCCTCGACTTCGAGGATCGCGGCGCACCCTTCGATCCCACCCTGGCGCCGCTGCCGGTGAAACCAGGCCGACTGCAGGATGCGCCAGTCGGCGGGCTCGGCCTGCCGCTGCTGCATCGGATCGCCGCCGAGATCGCCTATGAGCGAAGTGGGGACGGGCGCAACCACCTGCGCCTGGTGCTGCCGGCTGAGGACGCCGCTATCGGCTGAGGAAGCCGTCGAGGTGGCTCAGCACCGCCTCCGGCGCTTCCTCCGCCAGGTAATGCCCGGACGGTACTGCGGCGGTCTCCAGCGGCCCGGAGGCGTAGCGGCGCCAGATGGCCGGTGCGTCATACCATTTCGGGATGCTGCCCTTGGCGCCCCACAGCGCGAGCATCGGGCAGGTCACGGTCTGCCCGGCATCGCGGGATGCGCGGTCATGGTCCAGGTCGATCGTCGCCGCTGCGCGGTAATCCTCGCAGATCGCCTCGATCGTGTCGGGTGCGTGCAGCGCGGCAAGATAGTCGGCGCGGGCTTCGGGGTGAAAGAAATCCGCGGGCTTCGGCTCGCGCGAGGTGTGGAAGTCGAACCAGGGCTCGATGTCCGCGCGGATCATGTTCTCCGGCCCCGGATGGCGTTGGGCGAGGAAGAACCAGTGCCAGTAGCCCATGCCGAAACTCATGTCGGCACGCTCGAAGTGTTCGAGCGTCGGGATGATGTCCATTGTGCAGAGCCGTTCGACGGCGCCGGCGTGGTCGAGCGCGATGCGATGCGCGACTCGGGCCCCGCGGTCATGGGCGACGACCTGGAAGCGGCGATGCCCGTAGCTTCCCATCAGCGCCACCATGTCCGCGGCCATGGCGCGCTTGGCGTAGGGCGCGTGGTCGTCGCTGACCGGCGGCTTGGCCGACTGGCCGTATCCGGTGATGTCCGGGCAGTACACGCTGAAGCGGCGTGCGAGGACAGGCGCGACCTTGTGCCACATCGCATGCGTCTGCGGGTTGCCGTGCAGCAGCAGCAGGGGCGGGCCTTCGCCGGCACGGCGCAGGCGGAACCGCTTGCCTGCCGCTTCCTGGAATTCGAGCGCGAAGCCGTCGAAGAACATGGGGTCGTCACCTCCGGCCCGCAGCCTCGCATGAAAGCGTCAGGCGGGCACCAGCCCGTGGCGCAGCATGATCGCCTTCATCTGATCGGCATCCGGCGGGCCGGGGCGGCTGACGAGCTCGGCGATCTCCTCGAAGTAGCGGCGGCCGATGGTGCCGGGGGCGATGACGATCATCGCCCTGGCCGTGCCGTCGTGCAGATTGGCGTGGTGGTGCACCGTGCCGCGCGGGATGAAGACGACGTCGCCCGCCCGCACCTCCCGCGCCACGCCATCCAGCGTCGTCGTCATGGTGCCTTCCAGGCCATGGACGATTTCGTCGCAGGCTTCGTGGTAATGCGGCACCGGCACGCGCGCCTTCTCGGGCACGACGAACTCGAACATCACGACATCGCCGGCGCCGTCATCCTCGTCCACATGGAAGCGAAGCTCCAGCGCGCCGATGCGCACGATGCGAGGCGACCGGGCGGCGTCCATGGGCAATCTCCGCGCGATGATGGCGTGGCCCATCCTGGCGCAGATCGACGGGGCAGGCCATCGTCCTCGGCCCGTTGACCGCCCGGCCGCGACGGGCCAGCGTGCGCGCTCAATTCCCGAGGGAGGGACACAGGATGTCCGACGATCAGGCGCTGTTCGACAAGGGGCTGCCCATCCGCCGCGCGGTGCTCGGCCCGGAATACGTGGATTCGTCCATGGCGAAGGCCGACGAATTCATGATGTCGTTCCAGCGCGCGACGACCGCCTGGGCCTGGGGCTGGGCCTGGGGCGACCCGACGCTGGACCGCAAGACGCGCTCGCTGCTGAACCTCGCCATGCTGACCGCGCTGGGCAAGATCCCGGAGGTGAAGCTGCATGTGAAGGGCGCGCTGAACAACGGCATCACGGTCGACGAGATCAAGGCGACGCTGCTGCACGCCACCGCCTATTGCGGCATCCCTGCCGGCCTCGACGCCTTCAAGGCGGCGCATGAGGTGCTGATCGCCGAAGGCGCCATCCCGGGGAAGAAGTAAGACCATGGCTGCCATCAGGAAGGTCGCCTTCGTCGGCATCGGCAACATGGGCTGGCCGATGGCGGCCAACCTGGTGAAGGCCGGCTTCGAGGTCACCGTCGCCGATGTGGTGCCGGGCCGTGCCGAAGCCTTCGCCGCCGAGACCGGCGGCAAGGCTGCGGCGACGCCGGCCGAGGCGGCGCAGGGCGCCGATTGCGTCGTCACCATCGTGCCGACCAGCAAGCAGGTGGCCGAGGCGGTCGAAGCGATCGCTCCGTCGCTGGCGAAGGGCATGCTCGTCATCGACATGACCTCCGGCCAGCCGGGCCGCACGCGGGAGATCGCGGCAGGCCTCGCCGAGCGTGGCGTCGCGATGATCGACTGCCCCGTCTCCGGTGGCGTGCCGCGCGCCAAGACCGGCCAGCTCGCCATCATGGCGGGCGGCGAGGAGGCCGATCTCGACCGCGCGGATGCCGTGCTGAAGGCGATGGGCACCTCCATCCACCGCTGCGGGCCGATCGGCGCCGGGCAGGCGATGAAGGCGCTGAACAACCTCGTCTCCGCCGGCGGCTACCTGATCGGCATTGAGGCGCTGCTGATCGGCCAGCGCTTCGGCCTTGACCCGTCGAAGATGGTCGATGTGCTGAACGCCAGCACGGGGATGAACAACTCGACGCAGAAGAAGTTCAAGGAATACGTCCTGTCGCGCCGCTTCGACGCCGGCTTCGGCCTCGACCTGATGGTCAAGGACCTGTCGATCGCGTTGGAAGTCGGCCGCGAGACGACGACGCCGACGCCCTTCGCCGCGCTGTGCCGCGAGATGTGGGCCTCGGCGGCGGCGATGCTCGGACCGGGCGCGGATCACACCGCCGTGGCGAAGCTCTCGGAACAGATGAGCGCCACGGTCCTAGGGGGGAACAAGGAAACATGACCGCATCGAACGGCCTGCAGGTGGGCGTGGCGCAGCCCGCGTCCACCGGGGCGGCCCAGGCGCTCTGGGAAGTCTACGCCATCCGCTACGGGCGGCACGACCGCACGGCGCAATCCAACCACCTGCTGCCGCTGCCCGACCCGCACGAGGCCATGCCGCTCGACTACTATGTCTGGCTGCTGCGCGGCCCGGATGGGCGGGAGATCGTGGTCGATACCGGCTTCGACGCCGAGCTTGCCGAGAAGCGCGGCCGCAAGCTGTCGCGCTCGGTCGCCGACTGCCTGACCTCGATGGGAACCGACCCGGCGAAGGTCGCGGATGTCATCGTCACGCATCTGCATTACGACCACGCGGGCAGCCTCGGCATCTTCCCCACGGCGCGCTTCCATCTCCAGGAACGCGAGATGCACTTCGCCGTCGGCCGGCACATGTGCGTCCACGCCATCCGCATGCCGTTCGAGGCCGACCACGTCGTCGCCATGGTCCGCGCCGTCTATGCCGACCGCGTGGAGTTCCACGATGGGGATGCGGAAGTCGCGCCCGGCGTGACCGTGCATCGCGTCGGCGGCCATTCGGACGGGTTGCAGATGGTGCGCGTCGAAACCGCGCGCGGGCCAGTCGTGCTCGCCTCCGACGCCATGCATTTCTACGCCAATGCGCTGAGCGGGAATCCCTTCCCGATCATCTTCGACCTCGGCGCCATGGCGGCGGGCTGGCGCGCGGCGAAGAAGCTCGCGGGCGGCGACGACAGCCGCGTCATCCCGGGCCACGACCCGGCGGTGCGCAACCGCTTCCCTGCGGTGGAAGGGCAGGGTGGCGAGGTCGTCGCCCTGCACCTGGCGCCGACTGCCTGATCGGCGCCCGGCTGCCGCTACCCGACGAAGACCACCGTCCCGGCCATCAGCCCGGCGACGGAGAACAGCAGCGACAGGCCGGGCCAGGTGCGCATCGGTCCGCGCATCGCGATCAGCGCGTTGGCGGCGAGCGAAAGCATCACCCCCGCCACGGGCTGTGACCAGTGGTAGGTCATGAACCCCCAGACGATCAGCGCCAGCCACATGAAGAAGGCGGCGCGCGCCACGAGACCCCAGATCAGGTCCGATGCGGCGGAGGCGGGGCGCATCTCCGGCGCGGCCGACCGGGTGCGGATGAAGCTCCCGACCGAGAGCATCAGCATCGCCATGAAGTAGTTCAGCATGGGGTCCACTTGCGTCGGTCGCGGCTTCCGCGCAAGACCCCGCCATGACCGCCCCGCCGCCCGCCATCCTGCAGGTGCTGCCCACGCTGGTCTCGGGCGGCGTCGAGCGCGGTACGCTGGAGATCGCGGAGGCCACGGTGGCGGCCGGATTCCGCGCCTACGTCGCCTCGGCCGGCGGCCCGCTGGTGGCGCCGCTGGAGGCGCTGGGCGCGCGTCATGTGACGCTGCCGCTCGCCACGAAGTCGCCGGCCGCCATCTGGCGCAATGCCGCGCGCCTGGCCGAGATCGTGACGGCGGAGGGGGTCGGCCTGCTCCACGCCCGGTCCCGCGCGCCGGCCTGGTCGGCGTTGCTGGCGGCGCGGCGGACCCGCGCGCGCTTCGTCACGACCTATCACGGCACCTACAACGAAGGCTTCCCCGGCAAGCGGCTGTACAATTCCGTCATGGCCCGCGGCGATCGCGTCATCGCCATCAGCCACTTCATCGCCAAGCTCGTTCATGACCGCCACGGCGTCGGCGAGGATCGGCTGCGCATCATCCCCCGCGGCGTGGATGAGCGCCGGTTCGACCCCGCCGCCGTCGCGCCGGATCGCGTCGCCGCCCTGCGCGCCGCCTGGGGCGTGGCGCCCGGCCGGCCGGTTGTGATGCTGCCGGCGCGGGTGACGCGCTGGAAAGGGCAGGGCGTGCTGGTCGAGGCGATGGCGAAGCTGGGCACCGATGCCCAGGCGCTGCTGGTCGGCGATGCCGGCGCCAAGCCGGCCTTCCAGGAGGAGCTGCGGGGTCGCATTGCCGCGCTGGGCCTGGGTGGTCGCGTCCGGCTTGTCGGGCACGCGGCCGATGTGCCGGCGGCTCTGCTGCTCGCCGATGTCGTCGTGCACGCTTCTACCGACCCCGAAGCCTTCGGCCGCACTGTCATCGAGGCCCAGGCGATGGAACGCTGCGTCATCGCGAGCGACCTCGGCGGCCCGACCGAGACGGTGGAGCAGGGCGTGACCGGCTGGCGCGTGCCGCCCGGCGATCCGGACGCGCTTGCCGCCGCGATCGACCGCGTGCTCGCCATGCCACCTGAGGAACGCGCCGCAGCCGGCGCCCGGGCGCGAGCGGCGGTGCTGGCGGGCTACACCACGGCGCGCATGCAGGCGGCGACCCTCGACGTGTACCGGGAATTGCTGTGATGCGCGTGCTGGTCATCAAGCTCGCCGCGCTCGGGGATTTTGCGCAGGCCTTCGGTCCCTTCGCGGCGATCCGCGCGCATCACCCCGGCGCACGGATCACGCTGCTGACGACGAAGCCCTATGCACCGCTGGCCCGTATGTCCCCGTGGTTCGACGAGGTTTGGGAAGATGGGCGCCCGGACTGGACCGACCCGCCGGCCGTATTCCGCCTCGCGCGGCGCCTCCGGGCCGCCGGGTTCGACCGGGTCTATGACCTGCAGACGTCTTCGCGATCCTCCCGCTACCGCTGGTTCGTGGGGCGGCGGACCGAGTGGTCGGGGATCGCGCCCGGTGCGTCCCATCCCCACGCCAATCCCCGCCGCGACCTGATGCACACGGTCGACCGCCAGCGGGAACAGCTTGAGATGGCCGGCATCCCGGACTTTCCGGAACCCGACCTGTCCTGGCTGGATGCCGACCTGTCGCGCTTCGCCTTGCCGCAGCGCTTCTGCCTGCTGGTGCCGGGTGCCTCGCCCGGCCGGCCGGCCAAGCGGTGGCCGGAGCACGCTTTCGGTGCGCTGGCCGCGGGCCTCGGCGACCCGGCGCTGATCATCGGCGGCCCGGGCGAGGCGCCGCTCGCCGCCGCCATCAAGGCCGCCGCGCCCGGGACACTGGACCTGACCGGCAAGACCAGCTTCGCCGACATTGCCGCCCTCGGGCGCCGCGCTGCCTTCTGCATCGGCAACGACACCGGCCCGACGCATCTGGTCGCCGCCGCCGGCTGCCCGACCCTCGCCTTGTTCGGTGCGGACAGCGACCCGGCTCTCTGCGCCCCCCGTGGCCGGCATGCCACCTTCCTGCGCCATCTGCCGCTGGCGACACTGGATCCCGCCGAAGTCGCCGCGGTGGCCGCCGCCCTGACTTGACCCGGCCGGGCGCGATGCCCATGGTCCGCGCCCTCTTTTCCCCCTCAGGAGATGCCCTTTCCGATGCCCGCGATCACCCTGCCTGATGGTTCCGTCCGGTCCTTCGATGGGCCGGTGACGGGCACGCAGGTCGCGGCCGCCATCGGGCCGGGCCTCGCCAAGGCCGCGCTCGCCATGGTGGTGGACGGGCAGATGCAGGACCTCGCCCGGACCATCGAGGCCGATGCCGCGCTGCGCTTCGTCACCCGCAAGGACCCCGAGGCGCTCGAGCTGATCCGCCACGACGCCGCCCATGTGCTGGCCGAAGCCGTGCAGGAGCTGTTCCCCGGCACCCAGGTCACCATCGGCCCGTCGATCGAGAACGGCTTCTACTACGACTTCGCCCGCAACGAGCCCTTCACCCCGGAGGACTTCGCCGGCATCGAGGCGAAGATGCGCGAGATCGTCGCGCGCAACGCCGCCTTCGAGCGCATCGTGACCAGCCGCCACGAGGCGATGGCGCTGTTCGCCGAGAAGGGCGAGAAATACAAGGTCGAGCTGATCCAGGACCTGCCGCAGGGCGAGACCATCACCCTGTACAAGCAGGGCGACTGGATCGACCTGTGCCGCGGCCCGCATATGCGCGGCACCGGCGATGTCGGCACCGCCTTCAAGCTGATGAAGGTGGCCGGCGCCTATTGGCGCGGCGACCACCGCAACGCGATGCTGTCGCGTATCTACGGCACCGCTTGGCGCGATCAGAAGGAGCTCGACGCCCATCTCCATCAGCTGGAGGAGGCGGAGCGCCGCGACCACCGCAAGATCGGCAAGGAGATGGACCTGTTCCATCTCCAGGAGGAAGCGGTCGGCTCGGTCTTCTGGCACCCCAAGGGCTGGAAGCTGTACCGCAACATCGAGGCCTACATGCGCCGCCGGCTGGATGCGGCCGGGTACCAGGAGGTGAAGACCCCGCAGCTTGTCGACCGCAAGCTGTGGGAAGCCTCGGGCCATTGGGAGAACTACCGCCCCCACATGTTCATCGCGACCGTCGAGGACGAGACGGAGCGCGAGCGCGTGCTGGCGATCAAGCCGATGAACTGCCCCTGCCATGTGCAGATCTTCAATCACGGCCTGCGCAGCTACCGCGAGCTGCCGATGCGTCTCGCGGAATTCGGCGCCTGCCACCGCTTCGAGCCGTCCGGCGCGCTGCACGGGATCATGCGCGTGCGCGCCTTCACCCAGGACGACGCGCACATCTTCTGCGAGGAGCACCAGATCGCCGAGGAGACCGCGCGCTTCGTGGCGCTGCTGGCCGGCATCTATCGCGACCTCGGCTTTGCCGATTTCCGCGTGAAGTTCTCCGACCGCCCCGAGAAGCGCGCCGGTACCGAGGAATCCTGGGACAAGGCCGAGGAAGGGCTGAAGGAAGCCTGCCGCCTCGCCGGCGTCGAGTATGAGCTGAACCCGGGGGAGGGCGCCTTCTATGGCCCGAAGCTGGAATTCGTGCTGCGCGACGCGATCGGGCGCGACTGGCAGTGCGGCACCCTGCAGGTAGACTATGTGCTGCCGGAACGGCTCGGTGCCGAATACGTGGCTGAGGACGGGTCGCGGCGGCGCCCCGTCATGCTGCACCGGGCGATCCTGGGGTCCTTCGAACGCTTCCTCGGCATCCTGATCGAGCAGCATGCCGGCCGCTTCCCGTCCTGGATGGCGCCGGTGCAGGTGGTGGTCACCACCATCGTCTCGGACGCCGACGACTATGCGCGCAAGGCTGCCGCCGAGCTTGAGAAAGCTGGAGTGGCTGTTTCGCTTGATCTTCGCAACGAGAAGATCAACCGCAAGGTGGTCGACCACATCGAGCAGCGCGTGCCGGTGCTCGCCGTGGTCGGGCGCCGGGAGGCCGAGGAAGGCACGCTCGTGCTGCGCCGCCTGCCCGGGCGCGAGCAGGAGACGATGCCGCTTGCCGACGCCGTCGCGCTGCTGAAGGCCGAGGCGACCCCGCCCGACCTCGCCCGCTGAGCCTTGACGAGAATGCGCGCCGGCCCTGCGGGGCCGGCCGCGCTTGATGGTTGCGGTCGTACGACCGTCGATCCATATATCGCCGTTGATTGTTCCGAAACTACGACAGGAGACGACCATAGCCCGACCCCCCATGGCTGCCGGCCAGGCCCCGACCCGTGACGGCCCGCGCATCAACGACGAGATCCGCGTCCCTCAGGTGCGCCTGATCGACCAGCACGGCGAAATGCAGGGCGTGGTGTCCCAGCGCGAGGCGCTGATCCGCGCCTACGATGTCGGCCTCGACCTGGTCGAGATTTCCCCGAACGCTATTCCGCCTGTCTGCAAGATCCTCGACTACGGCAAGTATAAGTACGAGCAGCAGAAGAAGGCCAACGAGGCCCGCAAGAAGCAGAAGGTCGTCGAGATCAAGGAAATCAAGGTCCGCCCGAACATCGACGACCACGACTACGATGTGAAGATGCGCCAGATGAAGACCTTCATCTCGGAAGGCGACAAGGTGAAGGTGACGCTGCGGTTCCGTGGCCGCGAAATGGCGCACCAGGACCTGGGCGCCAAGGTGCTTCAGCGCATCCGCGACGAACTGACCGAGACCACCAAGGTCGAGCAGTTCCCGCGGATGGAGAATCGCCAGATGATCATGGTGCTGGCACCGAAGTAAGCCGCAGGGGAGGGCTCGGCCCTCCCTGTTGCAGCTTTATCACTTTAACGCTTTAGGCCTTTATCTTCGTGAGCGCGTGAAAGCCGGCGCGCTCGTGATATTGATAATATTCCTATAGCCTGCGCGGCAGGCCGGATCAAGTGGACGGGGGCTGGCCGGGTGTGCGCGTAAGGTCAGAGAGAGGCTCCGCCCCTTTCCGAACCTCACCCCGCCAGGTGCTTGGAGCACCTGGACCGCAGCTACCTGACGCTGAGCGAGACGGCTGTTCCTCTTCTCCAAACCCTGTCGGGGCCCCTGAGGCGGGTCATGAAAATGATCCGACCCCTGCGCGCGATGCCAGGGCGAGGTTTGCAAACGTCCTTTGGCCGATGCGGGCCCCATTCACATTGCGATGGCCATGCGAATGGGTGCCCGTGCCGGGGAAGGGGGCTGGAGGGGACAGAGCCCGTTCGTGATCTCCCCCCTCAGTCCGCCCAGCCCTCATCCGCCGTGAACACGATGGTCAGCCACCGGTTGGGGCTTTCCTCGCCGACCCGCTCGCTGATCTCGCTCCGCAGCCGGTCCCAGGCCTCCATCGTCCGCGCCGGCATGCCGGATGGAACCACGAAATACAGGTCGATCTGCGTTGAGCGGCCTACACGGGCGACATAGGCCCTGTAGGACTCGAAGCCGTGCTGCCGCACGGCGTCGGCGGCAACCGCATCGACATGCGCGCGCAGCCCATCCGGCGTCATCAGCAGGATGTCCTCCAGCGCGCGGCGCACGACCGGCACCGGCAGCGGGATGAGCACCAGGCAGACCAGCGCCAATACTGCCGGGTCGATGTAGGGCGTGACCCAGTCGAAGCGCGTGCCCTGGACGAGTTGCCCGCCGATGAAGGCGACCAGCAGCGCGGCGGTGATGCCTGCGGACATCATCCAGGCCGTGGCATCGAGCGCGATGAACTCCGACCGGATGGACCGGTTCGCCCGCTTCGCGAAGCTCGCCATGGCGACGCAGGCGGCGAGCGTCACTGCCGCATAGATGATCGCGTAGTCGAACAGCAGCGGATTGCCGCCGGCGAGCAGGCTGCCCACGGCATTGATCAGCGCATAGGCCGAGACGCCCATCAGCAGCAGCCCGTTCACGCCGAGCACGATGGGCTCCAGATGCCAGAAGCCGACGGAGAAGCGGTCGCGCAGCCGGCTCGGCGCGATGGTGTCCGTGGCGTAGCCCATGATCAGCCGGGCGACGATCAGGGCGAGGACGCTCATGACCGCGTCCATCAGGGAATAGGCGCCGTCGAAGGCGATGGAGGAGGAGCCCGAGACGATGCCGAAGAAGATGCCGGATGCGGCAACAAGGATGGTGGCGCCGATGGACGTCTTCAGGACGTCTTGTTCGGTACGCATGGAACTGCCTTTCGGCGATGAAATCGCGCTGCCAGACGCCCGCCGCAGTCTGCGGGGCGTATGTGACAGAATAATGAAATGACGGATCAGGTATCGGCGACCGGCAGTGCGGTCTCCTTGGGGAGAAAGTCCCTATCGATCGTGCAGAAAGCCCTGCCGATCGAGGAAAGTCTTGAGATGGATCCGGATCGCTGCTCGATCGTCCGGCATGGGAATCGTCCGTGGTCGGTTTATAATTGCGATTAGTTTAACATCGATTGCGCGATCCGGCCAAGGGTGCCGTTTGATTTGATCATCGGGATCGTACCCGTTTCTCGTGGACAGTTGCCCGAAGCGCCGGGCACGGTGGTTCGTCATGAGCGTCGCGCGCTTGTCACCTTGGGACCGTGAGGCACCGGAGCCGCGATGGCGTCGGTTTGTCGTTTCTTTGGGGCATCTCGACCGCGCGGAAGCCGCGGCGGCGCAGGGCGACCGCCATGCGGCGGCGCACTTCTTCCGGTTGGCGGAGATGGAGATCGACGACGCTGTCTGCACGGCCGAGGCCGTGAACGGGATTCGCGGAATCGACGGCGTGGCACGGCTGGTGGATCTGGCGCGGCGCTATGTAGGTCTTCCCGAGCCGTCCGAAGGCTACGGGATTGACTTCCGTGTGTTGGAAGATGGCGACGCCGTGTCGGTGTGGCTTACCCTGGGGCGGGTGGGACCGTCGACCGGCGCGCTCCTGCCCGACTGACGCGGGCCTGTTCAGCCTTTCTTCTTCTTCGCGCGGTTCACCGCCACGGCCGCCCGGATCAGCGCCTTGAAGGCATCCTCGTCGATCGTCTCTTCATCGCGGATGTCGATGGCGCGGCGCGTATTGCCGTCCAGGCTGGCGTTGAACAGGCCGGCGGGGTCGGGCAGGGCGGCGCCCTTGGCGAAGGTCAGCTTCACCACGGCCTTGTACGTCTCGCCGGTGCAGAGGATGCCGGCGTCCTCCCAGACCGGCACGCCACGCCATTTCCACGTTTCGACCACTTCGGGGTCGGCGGCGTGGATCAGGGCGCGGATGCGGGTGAGGGTTTCGCCCCGCCAATCACC
The DNA here is from genome assembly GCF_018129025.1 of Neoroseomonas terrae. Taxonomy (GTDB): domain Bacteria; phylum Pseudomonadota; class Alphaproteobacteria; order Acetobacterales; family Acetobacteraceae; genus Neoroseomonas; species Neoroseomonas terrae. The sequence goes on from NZ_JAAEDI010000014.1 coordinate 26,969, forward strand.
CAGTTCCCTGATCCGGGCGTCGATCAGCGCCCCGGCATCCGCCGCGGGCTCCTCGGCCTTCGTGGTCATCGCCAACCCTCCGCCATCACGGTGTCCAGCCGGGCAGCCTGGCGGCCTGGCGGATCCAGGCCGTCAATTGCGCTTCGTCGATCGGATCATCCTCATGGATGTGGAAGTATCGCGTATTCGCATCCTTCGACGCGACCGGCGGTACGGGATCGAGCGCAGCGCCGCGGAAGAAGGCGAGCTTGATGTATTTCGCGAAGCAATGGAGACCGAGGAAGAAGCCTTGGCCTTCGACGCCATAGAGCGGCGAGTTCCATTTCACGGCCTTTTGCACATTCGGCACCGCCCTGCCGATCAGCGTGTCGAGCTGCTGCCCGACATCGCTTTTCCAGCCCGGCATGGCGGCGATGTAGGCCTGGACGGGTGCGTCGCCATCGCCTTTGGCGATCTGCGGGTTGCCGCCCGACAACAGGACGGGTTTCTCGGTAGCCTTGGCCCGCGCCTTGCTAGTCATGCCGCTTATCTCCCGCCCTCATTTCGCAACGCCTTTACCCGCCAGCGCCGCCGCGGCCAAACTCAAAACCCTGCCGGCGCCGGCGCCAGGTCGAGGTTTCCAAAGGCCTTTCGGCCTTTGGCGGGTCCAGGGCAGGGCCCTGGCCGGGTGGTCCGGAGGGGTGGAGCCCCTCCGGTTCCGCGCTTGACTATGGGCCTCCCCCGGTCGTAAACGCCGCAATCCCCGGTTCGCCCTGAACCGTTGGTCCGGCCCCTGATGGGCTGGGCTCCGCCGCTCCGCGAAGGCTCGCGCAGCGGCGCGTACTCTTTTGGGGCGGCCGCAACGCGTTGTGAAGGACTGAACGGACCGCCCGATGTTCGAGGCATTGTCCAGCAAGCTGAACGGGGTCTTCGACCGGCTGCGCCGCCGTGGTGCGTTGTCGGAGGCTGATGTGTCCGAGGCGCTGCGCGAGGTTCGCGTGGCGTTGCTGGAGGCCGACGTCGCGTTGCCGGTGGTCCGCGACCTAGTCAACAAGGTCCGCGAGCGGGCGGTGGGGCAGGAGGTCCTGCGCTCGGTCTCCCCCGCGCAGCAGGTCATCAAGATCGTCAACGATGCGCTGGTGGAAGCGCTCGGCGGCGGTGCGAATGATGACGGCAAGCGCGGCATCGACCTGAACGCGCCGTCCCCCGTGCCGATCCTGATGGTCGGCCTCCAGGGCTCGGGCAAGACGACGACGTCCGGCAAGATCGCGCTGCGGCTGCGCACGCGGGACAAGAAGAAGGTGCTGCTGGCGTCGCTCGACGTGCATCGCCCCGCGGCGCAGCTTCAGTTGCAGACGCTGGCGCAGCAGGCCGAGGTGACGTCCCTGCCGATCATCGCGGGACAGACGCCGATCCAGATCGCCGCGCGGGCGATGGATGTGGCGCGGCGCGAGCTGTACGACGTGGTGGTGCTCGACACCGCCGGCCGCCTCGCGATCGATGAGGCGCTGATGGAGGAGGTGGCGCAGGTCAAGCTCGCCACCAACCCGCACGAGACCTTCCTGGTCGTGGACGCGATGACCGGCCAGGACGCGGTGAACACCGCGAAGGCGTTCCACGAGAAGATGGGCGTCACCGGCATCGTCATGACGCGCATCGACGGCGATGCGCGCGGCGGCGCGGCGCTGTCCATGCGGGCCGTCACCGGCGCGCCGATCAAGCTGCTGGGCGCGGGCGAGAAGCTGGACGCGCTGGAAGACTTCCATCCGGACCGCATCGCGTCGCGCATCCTCGGCATGGGAGACATCGTCTCCCTCGTCGAGAAGGCGGCGGCGACGATCGATCAGGAGGAAGCCGAGAAGCTCGCGGCCCGGATGCAGAAGGGCCAGTTCTCGCTGGAGGACTATGCGAGCCAGCTCAAGCAGATCGGCAAGATGGGCAGCCTGCAGGGCATCCTCGGGATGCTGCCCGGCGTCGGCAAGATCAAGCAGCAGATCAACGACGCCAATCTCGATACCTCCATCCTGGGGCGGCAGGCGGCGATCATCAGTTCGATGACACCGAAGGAACGCCGCACGCCGGACATCATCAAGGCGTCGCGCAAGAAGCGCATCGCCGCGGGGTCCGGCACCTCGGTTCAGGAAGTGAACAAGCTGCTCAAGCAGTTCGACGACATGTCCGTGATGATGAAGCGGATGAGCAAGATGGGCCAGAAGGGGATGATGCGTGGCGGTCTCGCCTCGCTTCTTCCCGGCATGGCCAACAAACGACCCTTCTAGAAATACGACGAAAGGAAGCCTCTATGGGCCTCAAGATCCGCCTCGCCCGCGCCGGTGCGAAGAAGCGCCCCTACTACCACATCGTGGTGGCCGATAGCCGCTCGCCGCGCGATGGCCGCTTCATCGAGCAGGTCGGTTCCTACAACCCGATGCTGCCCTCCGACCATGCGGACCGCATCCGCCTGAAGGATGAGCGCATCACCCATTGGATCGGCCAGGGTGCGGTCGCGACGGATCGCGTCGCGAAGTTCCTCGGCAAGGCCGGCCTGGCGCCGATGCCGGTGTTCGCCGAGCAGCCGAAGCAGTCCGCGCCGAAGAAGAAGGCGCAGGAGCGCGCCGCGGCCGCCGCGGCGGCCGGCTGACCTTCGGACCGGGTGACGTGACGTGGCGGTGAAGCGCGTGATGGTGGGGGAGATCGGCAGGCCGCATGGCGTGCGCGGTCTCGTGCGCCTGCGCGCCTTCACCGAGGACCCCGCCGCGATCGCCGCCTACTCCCCGCTGACCGACGAGAGCGGTGCGCGTAGCTTCGCCCTGACCCTGAAGGGCGGCGACATCGCTGCCGTCGAGGGCGTGGCCGATCGCGACGCGGCGCAGCGCCTGACCGGGACGAAGCTGTTCGTCGAGCGCGACAGGCTGCCGGCGCCGGCGGAGGAGGAGTTCTACCTGACCGACCTAATCGGCCTCGCGGCCGTGACGGAAAGCGGGGAGAGCCTCGGGCGGGTGCGCGCGGTCGAGGACCATGGCGCGGGGCCGTTCCTGATCGTCGATGGGGCGGGCCGGGAGTATCTGCTGCCGTTCACCAAGGCGGTGGTGCCGGTCGTGGATGTCGCGGGCGGGTCGGTCACGGTGGTGCTGCCGGGCGAGATCATCGTCCAGCCGCAGGCGGGGGAGGATGCGGCATGAACTGGCGCGCCTCCGTCCTCACGCTGTTCCCGGAGATGTTCCCCGGGCCGCTCGGGCTGTCGCTCGCCGGCCGTGCGCTGCGCGAGGGCCGCTGGGCCATCGACGCGCATGACATCCGCGCCGCCGCGACGGATCGCCACCGCACGGTGGACGACACGCCGGCCGGTGGCGGGGCCGGGATGGTGATGCGGCCGGACGTGCTGGACAGCGCGATCGGCGCCGTCATGCCGGAAGGCGATGCGCGGCCGCTGATTTACCTGACGCCCCGCGGGCGGCTGCTGGATCAGGCCACGGTGCGATCCCTGGCCGAAGGCCCGGGCTGCGTCCTTCTCTGCGGCCGCTACGAAGGCATCGACCAGCGCGTCATCGAGGCGCGCGGCATGGTCGAGCTTTCCGTCGGCGACTACGTGCTGAGCGGCGGCGAACCGGCGGCGCTGGTCCTGCTCGACGCCTGCATCCGCCTGCTGCCGGGCGTGATGGGCGCGGCCGACAGCGCGGCCGAGGAAAGCCACGGCGCCGAGGGCCTGCTGGAATACCCGCACTACACGCGACCGGCCGAGTGGAACGGCCGCGCCATCCCGGACGTGCTGCTGTCGGGCCACCACGCGGAGATCGCGCGCTGGCGGCGGGCCGAGAGCGAGCGAATCACGAAAGAGCGCCGACCCGACCTGTGGGCACGGCACGAAGCGAAACAACGCGGGGCTGGGGGCATGGACGGCCACCCTGCCGCCGCTTAAGAGAATCGACGAAAGGACAAGGTCATGAACCTTCTGGAGCAGTTCGAGGCCGACCAGCTGGCCCGCCTCAGCGCCGCCCGCGCCACGCCGGATTTCGCGCCGGGCGACACCGTCCGCGTGATGGTGAAGGTGGTCGAGGGTGAGCGCGTGCGTACCCAGGCCTATGAGGGCGTGGTGATCGCGCGCAACAACAAGGGCGTGCAGAGCAACTTCACGGTCCGCAAGCTGTCCTATGGCGAGGGCGTGGAGCGCGTGTTCCCGCTGTATTCGCCGAACGTGGCCGAGATCCAGGTGGTGCGCCGCGGCAAGGTGCGCCGCGCGAAGCTGTATTACCTGCGTGGCCGTACCGGCAAGTCGGCGCGCATCGCCGAGAAGCTGGGTGCGAAGCCGGACGCGAAGGCGGCTGCTGCTGCTGCCGCCGCCGCTGCCGCGCCCGCGACGACGACCGAAGCGTAACTGTTCCACGGGCCCCGCATCGGGCGGGGCCGACGGGAAGGGAGATAACGATGTCAGCGCAGAAGCCGCGCACTTTGTTCGACAAGATCTGGGACGCCCATGTGGTGGATACGCTCCCGGACGGCACGGCTCTGCTCTACATCGACCTTCACCTCACCCATGAAGTCACCACGCCGCAGGCCTTCGATGGCCTGCGCGCGGCCGGGCGCGGCATCCGCCGCCCGGATGCGACGCTCGGCGTGATCGACCACAACATCGCGACCGACGCGTCGCGCTACACCGGCATCGTCGATCCGGAGAGCGCGTTGCAGGTCGCGACGCTCGAGAAGAACGCCGCCGAGTTCGGCATGCCGCTGATCCCGCTGCTGGATGAGCGCCAAGGCATCGTGCACGTCATCGGGCCGGAGCTCGGCCGTTCGCTGCCCGGCATGACGATCGTCTGCGGCGACAGCCATACCTCGACGCATGGCGCGATGGGCGCGCTCGCCTTCGGCATCGGCACCAGCGAGGTCGAGCACGTGCTCGCCACGCAGACGCTGCTGCAGAAGCCGGCGAAGAACATGCTGGTCAGCGTGGACGGCAACCTCGCGGTCGGCTGCTCGGGCAAGGATATCGTGCTCGCCATCATCGGGCGCATCGGCACGGCGGGCGGCACGGGCCATGTGATCGAATATGCGGGCGACGCGATCCGCGCGCTCGACATGGCCGGACGCATGACGGTGTGCAACATGTCGATCGAGGGCGGTGCCCGTGCCGGCATGGTTGCGCCAGACCAGACGACCTACGACTACATCGCGAAGACGCCGGACGGGCCGAAGGGTGCGGCACTGGCTCGCGCGATGGAATGGTGGAAGACGCTGCCAACCGATGACGGCGCGCATTTCGACACGGTGCTCCGCCTCAACGCGCATGAGATCGCGCCGCAGGTCACCTGGGGCACCAACCCCGAGGCCGTGCTGCCGATCACCGGCGTCGTGCCCAACCCGGCCGAGGTCGATGACGAGGCGAAGCGCGTCCAGATGGAGCGCATGGTCCAGTATATGGGCCTGACGCCGGGCCAGCGGTTGCAGGACCTCAAGGTCGATGTCGTCTTCATCGGCTCCTGCACCAATTCCCGCATCGAGGACATCCGCATGGCCGCCGCCATCGCGAAGGGCCGCAAGGTCGCCGATGGCGTCCGTGCCATGGTCGTCCCCGGCTCGGGCCTGGTGAAGAAGGCGGCGGAAGCCGAAGGGCTCGACCGCATCCTCAAGGAAGCGGGCTTCGAGTGGCGCGAGGCCGGGTGCTCCATGTGCCTCGGCATGAACCCGGACAAGCTGACGCCGGGCCAGCGTTCGGCCAGCACGTCGAACCGGAACTTCGAAGGTCGTCAGGGGCCGGGCGGCCGCACCCACCTGCTGTCGCCCGCCATGGCCGCCGCCGCGGCGCTGGCCGGGCATCTCGCCGACGTCCGCGACTACCAGCCGAAGGAGACCGTGTGATGCAGGCCTTCACGACGCTGACCGGCATCGCCGCCCCACTCCCCAAGGCGAATGTCGACACCGACCAGATCATCCCGGCGCGCTTCCTGAAGTCCATCTCGCGCGCCGGCTTCGGCAAGAACCTGTTCGCGAACTTCCGCTACAATGAGGACGGGTCGGAGAACCCCGATTTCGTCCTCAACCAGGAACCGTACCGCAAGGCCGAAGTGCTGATCGCCTTCGAGAATTTCGGCTGCGGTTCGTCCCGCGAGCATGCGCCGTGGGCGCTGCTCGATTTCGGCATCCGCTGCGTCATCGCGCCGGACTTCGCTGACATCTTCCACAACAACAGCTTCAAGAACGGCATCCTGCCGGTGCGGCTTCCGAAGGAAGTCTGCGCGCAGCTGATGGAAGACGCGAAGATGGGCCCGAACGCCCGCGTCACCGTCGACCTCGAACGCGAAGTCGTCGTGCGCCCGAACGGCGAGGAAATTCCGTTCAAGATCGACCCGCTGCGCCGGCACCTGCTGCTCAACGGCCTCGACGACATCGGCCAGACCATGCAGCACGCGCCCGCCATCGACAGCTTCGAAGCGAAGCAGAAGGCCGCCCAGCCCTGGCTCTACGCCTGAGCTGACTTCACCCCCGGGCGGCGTCCACCGGGGGCGTCTCCCGGCCTGACCAGGAGACGCCCGAACCAATGCCGTCCAACAAGAAGCTTCTCATTCTGCCCGGCGACGGGATCGGCCCCGAGGTGATGCGCGAAGTCCGTCGCGTCGTCGATTGGATGGGCCGTCGCCGCGCCGTGTCCTTCGACATCGAGGAAGGCATCGTCGGCGGCGCCTCCATCGATGCGCAGGGCACGCCGATCACGGATGAGACGGTCGAGAAGGCCAAGACCGCCGATGCCGTGCTGTTCGGCTCGGTCGGCGGCCCCAAGTGGGACAGCCTGCCCTTCGAGCAGCGCCCGGAGCTCGGCATCCTCCGGCTGCGGAAGGATCTAGGCCTGTTCGCGAATCTCCGCCCGGCGGTGGTGCTCGATCCGTTGGTCGATGCCTCGTCCCTGAAGGCCGATGTCGTCCGCGGCGTCGACATCATGGTGGTCCGCGAATCGACCGGCGGCGTCTATTTCGGTGAGCCCCGCGGCGTCGAGACGATGCCGGACGGCAAGCGCCGCGGCTTCGACACCGATGTCTATGTCGAGGACGAGATCGCCCGCGTCGCCCGCGTCGCCTTCGACCTGGCGCGCAAGCGCCGTAACAAGGTGACGTCGGTCGAGAAGGCGAACGTGATGCAGTCCGGCCGCCTGTGGCGCGCCGTGGTGGGCGAGGTTCACAAAGCCGAGTTCGCCGATGTCGAGCTCGAGAACATGTATGCCGACAACTGCGCCATGCAGCTCTGCAGCCGGCCCAAGCAGTTCGACGTGATCCTCGGCAACAACCTGTTCGGGGACGTGCTGTCGGACCTCGCGGCGGCGCTGACGGGCTCGCTCGGCATGCTGCCCTCCGCGACGCTCGGGGCGGTCGATCCGATCACCGGCAAGCGGCACGCGCTGTACGAGCCGATTCACGGCTCGGCGCCCGATATCGCGGGGAAGGGCGTGGCCAATCCGCTCGCGCAGATCCTGTCCTTCGCGATGCTGCTGCGCTGGTCCTTCGGCATGGAGGAGGATGCCGCGCTGGTCGAAACCGCCGTTGGCAAGGTGCTGGGCGGTGGTCTGCGCACGGCCGACATCATGCAGGCCGGCATGGCCCGCGTCGGCACCACCGTGATGGGTGAGGCCGTGGTGCGGGAGCTCGACAAGCTCGCCGCGTGACAAAGCTGCGGCGGAGGGGTTGCGTCCCTCCGCCGCCTCCGCTATTTCCCCGGCCTCGCCGCGATACGCGGCACGGGGCGCCCGTAGCTCAGCTGGATAGAGCACCAGACTACGAATCTGGGGGTCAGAGGTTCGAATCCTTTCGGGCGCGCCACTTCTTCTCACTCACCGACGCTCCCGGCTGCGCCCGTAGCTCAACTGGACAGAGCACCAGACTTCGGATCTGGGGGTTGGGAGTTCGAACCTTCCCGGGCGCGCCACCTGCCGCAGAAATCCGCGGTTTCGAGACTAACCCCATTCGTAACCCCCTTCATCGCGATTGGTAGCCTCGGAACCGCGCCTCAGGCTGGCGCCGTGTTGCCGACGCCGGACGTCAGTTGGGCGGGCTCTGCCACAACATGTTGGGTAGGCACCGCCACAGCGTGGGCACATATGGTGTCCCCGCCCCTTGAATTCATATGAACCGGCTCCAACATGTCCCCAGTTCACGCTGGGGTTACCATGTTCCGGTCGCCGCTCACGGACTACGACACCTGGGCCTGCCTCACGCCGGGCTTCCTGCTGCTGGCGGCGGGTGATCACGTCCTCCGTCTGGGATGGATTTGGCGGGACACCTGGACGACCGTCGGCGCCGTCTTCGCCATCGCCTGTGCGTATGTGGTCGGGCACGCCTGCGCATCGCTCGCCAGCTTGATCGTCGAACGCGGGCTGGTGCACCGCATTCTCAAGCCGCCTTCGGTTGTGCTGCTGAATCCGGATGCCGGTCCGAAATGAGCGCGCCGCATCTTCCGGAACTACTACCGGCCGCTGCCGCCACCGGCCCCCGAACGGGTTTCCGAGAAGGCGGAGAAGGCCGGCATCGGCAAGGACTCCGAAGCCCTGTTCCAGTGGGCCTACTCCGTCGCGCGCGAGAAGAAGGCGGTGTCGGAGCGGCTGCCGGTATTCCTGAATCAGTACGGCATGGCGCGGAACACCACCTTCGCCGTGTCGATCTGCGCCGCGTTGCTCACGTGGTCGGCTCTGGTCCAGGGCCGTGAAGCCGATCGGTGGTGGGCTGCTGCGGCTGCGGCGACAGCCGTGACGATGCTGTTTCGCTTCCTGAAAAACTACCGGCTCTTCACCGCCGAGATTTACCGGCACATCGCCTTCGAGGAACCGCCGACATGAAGCTTGAGGTCTTCAACGTCGAGCACGGCGCGTGCGCGCTCATCACCCTGGATGACGGCCGGCGCATCGCCATCGACTGCGGACATAACAGCAGTACGGGTTGGACCCTGCACCGCCACCTGCAGAGCCTCGGCACTAACTGGCTGGACGAGCTCTGGCTCACCAATCTCGACCAGGACCACCTCAGCGGTTTGGCGGCGCTGCTCCACACCACCGGGATCGGCAACATCCTGGTCAATCCGAGCATCACGCCGGCGTGGCTTCGCGCCATCAAGGAGGATGGCGGGGTGGTGAGCCGGGACATCGAGGCGCTGTGCGCCCTGATGGGCGCCGGGAGGGTCAACCTACCCTTCGCCCCTCTGCCCGCCTCGGTGGGCGTTGTCTACGGATGGAACGTCTGCGGCGTTTCCTTCGATGACACCAACAACCTTTCGCTCGCGGCCGTGGTCTCGATGGGGTCGGTGAGCGTGCTCTTCCCGGGTGACCTAGAGCGCGCGGGGATGAGGAACGTTCTACACGCTCCCCTGTTTGCTCGGGCCGTCAGCAACGTTCACGTGCTGGTCGCGCCCCACCATGGTCGAGAGAACGGGTGCAGCCAGGACCTTTTCGACGCCATGTATTCGCACAAGCCGCAGCTCTGCATCATGTCTGCCCGAATCGCCATGGTAGCCCGGCGGTGCCGACCGCACGCGCGCATCCGTCAACATCTTCAGCATCTCCCACGCCCCTACGTAGGGATTTTAATGTCCCGGAGAGGTTCCCGCTAGATGATTGCCCTGCTCGCTACCCCCTTCATCAGTTCTGGCTGCCCGCATACGGCCGCGGCGTCGAGTGAACGAAGGCGAATGACCGGGGCTTCTCTTCCGCAGAATTACGCAAGTGTTGAGTTTTGCTTCCGCACTCCCGCGGACTACCAAGAGCGGGGGCGAACGTCACTGCTACGCTTCCCGGGCGCGCCATATCAATCCCATCACATCGATCCGGGCGCCATCGGCGTTGCTTTCGCTTGAATCGGCGACGCGTCTCGACTGACGGCTGGTCCGTCCTGCCTCGCTGCTGAAGGGGCATAGCCCACGCCGCCGCGGCGATCATCCATCCAAAGGGCATGGTGCATGGACGATCGCCGCGACGATGCTGACGGCGGCGCGCTGTCTCAGGCCTGCGTCGGCTTCCAGTCGCCCGACGGGATGGTGTTGATCATCCAGGGCACGCCGAACTTGTCGACCAGGGCGCCAAAGGCGGGGGACCAGAAGGTCTCGCCGAAGGGCATCACCGCCCGGCCGCCTTCCGACAGCGCATCGAACCAGCGCTTCGCCTCGGCCTTGTCGCTGGTGTGCAGGGCGACGTCGAAGCCGTTCTTCGGCTTGTCGATGTTGGGCGCCCAGGCGACATCCATGTCGGCGCCCATCAGCGCCTGATCGCCGACCTCCAGCCAGCAATGCATCAGCCAAGTCTTGTACTTCTCATCGGCGATCGGCATGCCCGGCGGAGCGTCGGCATAGGGGAAGGCGGCGGTGATCCTGCCGCCCAGAACCTTTGCGTAGAACTCGAAGGCTTCGCGGCACTGGCCCTGGAAGCTGAGGCTGGTCACGATCTTCATGTTGAATGCTCTCCGGCGTCGACGGCCGGCGGTCGATGCCGCCGCGCCTTGATGATTGACGTTTGGCGAAGTGGGTTGATATCAACGTAATGGCCTCTGCGATGTCAACCATTCAACTACATGCTCTCGACGACGTTCCTTTCGCGACCACGATCCTGGTGCGCGACGCCTGCCTCTGCCTGCATGTGCAGCGTGCCGCGCGCGCCCTGGCGCGGCAGTTCGACATCGCCTTGAAACCGGCGGGGATCACCAGCGGGCAGTTCTCGCTCCTCATGTCGCTGAACCGGCCTGGCCCGGTCTCGTTCGGCAGCGTCGCCGCTCTGCTCGCGATCGACCGGACAACGCTGACGGCCAATCTGAAGCCGTTGGCGCGCCGCGGCCTGGTGGAGAACACGACTGACCCGGCCGATCGGCGGGCGCGGCGGCTGCTGCTGACGGCCGCCGGCCGGGCCGTGCTTGCGGCGGCGGTGCCGATCTGGCAACGGCTTCACGGGACGATGGAAGCAGCGCTGCCCGATGCCGACCGCCTGCGCGCCGATCTGAACCGCCTGTCGCGGCCCGGTGATCCGGCGGCCTGACCGGGCTGGAGCTTTTTTCGCTGAGGCTGGAGCGGCGCCAGCCTGTGCCGCCTGATCAAAGAATGCTCTGGCGCGGCAGCTCTTCGGGCGTCAGCGCCATCGTGGGCGCCGTGCTGCCGCTCGCGACGGGCGGCGGCAGCGTGGTGCCGCGGCGGCGCTCGCGCATCAGCGTCAGCATGCCCGCCCCGATGATCAGGGCGCTGCCGGCCAGCATCGGCAGGTCCACCCGGTCGCCGAAGAACAGGTAGCCGAGCAGGATCGCCCACAGCATCTGGCTGTACTGCGTCGGGCTGATCCAGGCGGCCGGTGCATCCGCTGCGGCATACATCAGCAGCACGTTGGCGAGCGCCGCCAGCAGCCCATAGCCGGCGAGGAACACCCATTCCACGGCACTCGGCGCGCGGAAGACCGGCAGGGTCAGCAGTCCGCAGATCAAGATGGTGCCGAGAATACCCGCCCCGAACAGCGAGATCCGCTTCTCGGTGGCGCCCGCCGCGCGAAAGGTGATGACGACGACCGCGCCGCCGAGCCCCGCGGCGACCGCGCCCAGATGCCCGACCGTCAACTCGCGCAGCCCTGGCCGCAGCACGACCAGCACGCCGATGAACCCGATCAGGACTGCCGCCCAGCGCCGCAGCCCGATGCGTTCCTTCAGGAACAGCAGCGACATCAGCGTCACGAAAGCCGGCTGCAGGAAGATCAGCGCGAAGGCTTCCGCCATCGGCAGCAGCGTGAACGCAGTGACGCTGCCGATGACGCCGAGCGGATAGGCGATGAAGCGCAGCAGCCAGAGCGGCCTGCTGGTGGTGGCGAACACATCGGTCCACCGATCGCCCGGCTTCAGCAGGAAGGGCATGGCGACCAGCGCGAAGGCGGCGCCGAAGAAGGCCGATTCGTAGGCCGGTAGCGCGCCTTCGATCGCCTTCACGCTGGCGTCGCTGAAGGAAAATGCGGCGAAGGCCAGGAAGCCGAGCAGCACGCCCCGCGTCGCATGATCGGTGGGCACGCCGGAGCCCCCGCGGCTTCGCTGATCCAAGGCAATCCATTCCTTTGTGCCGGGTTTCCCTCCCTTCGTCGCACGGTTCTGCCGTCGCGCCGCGCGGCGCCACGATAGTCCGTTCCGCACCGCGCGCGGAACGTGACCGTTCAGATAACGGGGTGCAATCCCGACCGATGCGTCCTAACTAGGACAGGTGACACGTCTCGGTGTTCCCGAGATCGAGGCCGATTGGGCGCTCTTCCTCGATCTTGACGGCACCCTTCTCGACATTGCGCCCCGACCCGACGCGGTCCGCGTGCCGGACCGACTGCCCGGCGATCTCGCCGGCCTTTCCCAATGCCTGGGCGGTGCGCTCGCAGTCGTCAGCGGCCGCGATTGCAGCACCATCGACCATCTGCTCGCCCCGTTCGCGCCGCCGGGCGGCTTCGGCCACGGCGCGGAGCTGCGCAGTGCCGACGGGATTCTGCTGCCCGACAGCATGCCGGTGCCGCCTGCCGCCTGGGCCGAGTCCCTTGCGGCACTGGTTGCCTCGCGCCCGGGGCTGCTGCTGGAACGCAAGCCGCATGGCCTCGCCGTGCATTTCCGCGCCGTTCCCGACGAGGGTACGCGGGTGCACGAGAGCATGCAGCGCCTGGCGGCGACGCGGCCGGCCGACTTCGCCGTGCTGCCCGCGCACATGGCCTTCGAGATCCGCCCACGCGCCGCCACCAAGGCACGCGCGGTGGAAACCCTGATGGCCGCCCCGCCGTTCACGGGCCGGCGACCGGTCTTCGTGGGGGATGATGTGACGGATGAGGATGGGATGGAGGCTGCGCGCCGGTTTGGCGGGCTCGGCCTGCATGTCGGCCGCGACTTCACCGGCGGCCCGGCGCAAGTCCGCAACTGGATCGCCCGCGCCGTCGCCCATCTGAGCCCGGATATCGCCCATGCCCAATCTTGACTACGCCGTCATCGGCAATTGCGCCGTAGCGTCCCTCGTCTCACGCGAGGGGCGCCATGAATGGTTCTGCTACCCCCGCATCGATGCCGATCCGGTATTCAACGGGCTGCTGGGCGGGGAGGACCCCGAGCGCGGCTTCATGGACGTGGTCCTGCGTGACCGCACCGGCTGCCGCCAGCGCTACCTGCGCAACACTGCGGTGCTCGAGACGGTGCTGACCGATGCAAGCGGCGGCGGCATCCGCATCCTCGACGTCGCGCCGCGCTTCCGCCGCTTCGGCCGCATGTACCGCCCGCCCGCCCTGGTGCGACGGATCGAGCCCGTGTCGGGCCGGCCGCGCATTCGGCTGCGTATCCGCCCGTCTTTCGACTACGGCACCGATGCCGGCGTCACCAACATCGGCAGCAACCACATCCGCTATCGCGGCGCCAATGCCGTGCTGCGGCTGACGACCGACGCGCCGCTGTCCTATGTGACCGAGGAAGCCGAATTCGGGCTCGACCGCCCCGTCAGCCTGATCATCGGCACCGACGAGAGCCTCCCCGAGGCGCCGGATATGGTTGCGCGCCAAGCCCTCGCGGAAACCGAGGCCTACTGGCTCGACTGGGTGCGCGGCCTGAACCTGCCCTTCGACTGGCAGGATGCCGTGATCCGCGCGGCGATCACGCTGAAGCTGTGCTCCTTCGAGGATACCGGCGGCATCGTCGCGGCGCTGACCACGTCGCTGCCCGAGGCGCCGAACAGCGGGCGGTGCTGGGACTACCGCTTCTGCTGGCTGCGCGACGCCTTCTTCACCGTCGGTGCGCTGAACCGGCTGAACGCGACACGCACCATGGAAGGCTTCCTGCGCTTCATCCTCGATGCCGTGCCGGACGGCTCCGGCGGACCGATCCCGCCGTTGTTCCCGATCGCGCCGGGCACCACGATGGACGAACGCATCGCCGTCGCGCTGCCCGGCTTCCGCGGCGATGGCCCGGTGCGCATCGGCAACGCCGCCGTCTCGCAGCGGCAGAACGACAGCTATGGCGCCATCATCATGGCGGCGACGCAGATGTTCTGGGACCAGCGGCTGAGCCGTACCGGCGACGTCTCGCTGTACCGGCAGCTTGCCGCCATCGGTCGCCATGCGGAGCACGACGCCTTCGAGCCCGATGCCGGGCTGTGGGAGTATCGCGGGCGCGCTGCGGCGCACACCCACTCGGCGGCGATGTGCTGGACGGCGCTCGACCGGCTCGGCGCCATCGCGCAGCATCTTGGCCTGACGACGGAGGCGCAGGACTGGGAGCGCCGCGCCGATGCGCTGAAGGGACGGATCATCGAAGCAGCGACCGTGCCGGGGGAGGGCTGGATCTCCGGCGTGCTGAACGGCGATTCCGTCGCCGATGCCTCGACCTTCCTGCTGCCGGAACTCGGCCTGATCAAGGCCACGGACCCGCTGTTCCTCCGCACCGTCGAGGTGCTGGAACGCCGGCTGGTCCGGGACGGGATCGTGCTACGCTACGACCATGCCGATGATTTCGGCACGCCGGAGGTCGGATTCCTCGTCTGCACCTTCTGGTACATCGACACGCTGGCCCGCATCGGCCGGCGGAAGGAAGCGCGCGAGGTGTTCGAGCGCGCGCTGGCCTGGCGCAACCATGTGGGATTGCTGTCGGAGGACGTGGCCCCGGGGACCGGCGCCCTTTGGGGCAATTTTCCGCAGACCTATTCCCAGGTCGGGCTCATCCTGTCGGCGATGCGCTTGTCCCGAAGCTGGGAGGAAGGTCTGTGGCGCGCCTCGTAATCGTCTCCAACCGCGTTCCGCCGCCGCGGGCGACCGGCGGGGTAAGCGCAGGCGGCCTGGCGGTCGCGCTCCAGTCCTTCGTTGAACCCGGCACGCTGTGGTTCGGGTGGAGCGGCCGCGTGACCGAGAAGCCGTCCGGCAAGCCGGGGTTCGCGGATGGGCAGGGTGTCACCTACGCGACGATCGACCTCAGTTCCGAGGATTACGACCGGTTCTACGTTGGCTTCGCCAATTCATCCTTGTGGCCGCTGCTGCATTTCCGGCTCGGCCTGATGCGCTATCGGCGCGAGGATTTCGAGGGCTACCTCGTCGTCAACGGCAACTTCGCCGACGCGCTGATGCCGATGCTGCGCGACGACGACATGATCTGGGTGCACGATTACCACCTGATCCCGCTCGCCCTCGCGTTGCGTGAGCGCGGCTTCAACGGGCGGATCGGCTTCTTCCTGCACATCCCCTTCGTCCCGGCTTCGGTGCTCGAGGCACTGCCGCCCGCCCGCGATCTGCTCCGGGCGCTATGCGCCTACGACGTGGTGGGGTTCCAGACCCATACGCATCTCGAGGACTTCCTGGACTGCGCCCGTCGCTTCACCGGCTTCGCGGTGGAAGGGCAGGAGGTGGTGACGAACGGGCGGCGCGTGCGCGCCATCGCCGACCCGATCGGCATCGACGCCGCCGGCTTCGCGCGTGTCGCCGCGCGATCGGCCGGCACGGCCTACATCCAGCGCGTCCGTGACAGCCTGATCGGCCGCGCGCTGGCGATCAGCGCCGAGCGGCTGGACTACTCGAAGGGCCTGCCGAACCGGTTCGAGGGCTTCGCGCGGCTCCTCTCACGCTTCCCCCAGCATCACCGGCATATTTCCATGCTGCAGATCGCTGCGCGCTCGCGGGAGGACGTGGCCGAGTACCAGGTGCTGCGGCGCGAACTGGACCGTCTGGCCGGCGACATCAACGGCCGCTTCTCACAGTTCGACTGGGTTCCGCTGCGCTACATGACGCAGACGGTGGCGCGCACCAAGCTCGCCGGCCTGTTCCGCGCGGCGCGGATCGGGCTGGTGACCCCGCTGCGCGACGGGATGAACCTAGTGGCCAAGGAATTCGTCGCCGCCCAGGACCCGGCCGATCCGGGCGTGCTGATCCTGTCCCAGTTCGCCGGCGCGGCGGAGGAATTGTCGGATGCGCTGCTGGTGAATCCCTACGACCCCGATGCGATCGCCGAGGCGATGCATGTGGCGCTGGAGATGTCGATCGACGAACGCCGCGAACGGCACGCGGTGCTGCGCCGAGCGGTGTTCGACGTGACGGCGGCGCGGTACTGCAACGTGTTTGTGGATGCGCTGAGGGGGGCGTGAGCCGGGGCGGAGTGGGGCTCAGTCTCTCCGCCACTTCTTCAGAACAACGCGAGCTGTGCCTGCTTCGGCTCTGCACCGGGCACCGCCGGCACACGGAACTGGCTGCAATCCAACCCGCCGACGCCACCACCGCGCCGCTCCAGGCCGAGCCGCTTCGCCGCCACCGCGAAGCGCTGCGCCAGGAGGTCGGCATAGGCGCCGGTGCCTTTCTGCCGCACGCCGAAGCGGCTGTCGTACAGAGCGCCGCCGCGTGTCTGGCGGATCAGCGACAATACCCGCGCCGCGCGGTCGGGCATGTGCCGCGCGAGCCATTCCTCGAACAGTTCCTTGATCTCGAGCGGTAACCGCAGCAGGACGTAGCCCGCGTGCGACGCGCCGGCGGCTGCGGCGCGTTCCAGGATCGTCTCCAGCTCGGCGTCGTTCACGGCGGGGATCATCGGCGCGGCCAGAACGGCGGTGGGTACGCCGGCGGCGGTAAGGTCCCGCACCGCGGCAAGCCGCCGTTCCGGCGATGCCGCGCGCGGTTCCATGATGCGTGCGAGCCGTGCATCGAGCGTGGTGATCGACAGGCAGACCCGCACCAGGTTGCGCCGCGCCATGTCGGTGAGGATGTCGAGGTCGCGCAGCACGCCGGCCGATTTCGTCACGATCGTGACGGGATGGTTGAAACGGTCCAGCACCTCCAGCACGCCGCGCGTCAGCTTCAGCGTGCGTTCCACCGGCTGGTAAGGATCGGTGTTCGCACCCAGCGCGATGGGCTTGGCTTCGTAGCCGGACTTGCGCAGTTCCTTGTCCAGCAGCGTAGCGACGTCGGGCTTGAAGAGTAGGCGTGTCTCGAAATCCATCCCCGGCGAAAGGCCGAGATAAGCGTGGGAGGGGCGCGCATAGCAGTAGACGCAGCCATGTTCGCAGCCGCGATACGGATTGATCGAACGATCGAAGCCGATATCGGGGCTCTGGTTCCACGCCAGCGCCGACTTCGCGGTATCCTTGGTGAGCGTGGTCGGCAGCGGCGGGAGGTCGGCGAAGGCGGCCTCCAGCGTACCCCAGCCGTCATCGAAGGCCTCCCGCGCGCTGTGCTCGAAGCGGACAGGCGGGTTGAGGCCGGCGCCGCGGCCCTTGCGCGCCAGCGGCGGCAGGCCGTGTTGGGGACCGAGCGTCGGAAGACTGCCGTCGGGCATGGCGGGCGTCCTTTGTCCGTGAGGGGACGGGGATCATGTTCCCGTTGTGTTCTTCATCATCCTGCGCGGGGCGGTGGCAGTCGTCAAGAACATAATGGGAACAAATGATTAAGGCGCGCGTGCCTCAGTGAGGGAAAATCAGGAACATTGCGACGGGAGCAGCGGCGTTCCAGCGATCAGAAGTGCAGCCCCTGCGCCATGGTGGTCGCATGCTCGAGGAGTTGGACGTAAGGATCGCCCGCCGGCAGGCCGAGCGCCGCGGCGAAGGCCGGTTCGGTCTTCATGCCCTGCCGCTTCAGTGCACGAACGGCAAGGCGCAGCGGCTCGCCATGCCGCCACAGCAGGAAGTGCTCCGCGCGCAGGTGCCGATGGCCGAACTGGTCGCGGGGCGGCACGGGCTGGCCGAAGATCTCGATGGCATGGCCGCCGGCCTCGAAGCCCAGCACAAGTGTGGGCTGTCCCCCCAGCGTGAACAGGCGGTCGCGCAGGCCGGTCTCTGCGCCGAAGGCGGCCCGGATCGACTGGCGCGAGGCAGCCGGATCGGGCAGGTGGCAGGCGATGTCGAGGTCGCTGCCAACCACGGCGAGCCCGAGCGGGAAAGTGCCGATCAGCAGCGGCCCAAACGGTTCCAGGCGACCAAAGACATCGGCGGCCTCCAGCGCGGCGATCGCCGCGGCGCCCTCGGGCCAGGGCGCGAGCAGACCGCGCCAGTCCCGCCAGTCCGGCTCGACATACGCTCCCTTCGCCCCGGCCACCCTTCCGTCCACCCGTGCCCCGACACGCCGCCTGTAGCTGATGCATGACCGCTCGGCGACGATTGACCGCGCGCCGCCCGCGCCGCACATGTGAAAGGCGCGTGGCGCAGGCCGCGCGCCGAACGTCATTCGGGAGCGGACGTGACGCGCATCATCGGCCTCGCAGGCTGGAGCGGCGCAGGCAAGACCACGCTGATGGTGAAGCTGCTGCCTCGGCTGATCGGGCAGGGCCTGTCGGTCTCCACGTTGAAGCACGCGCATCACCGCTTCGATGTGGACGTGCCCGGCAAGGATTCCTGGGAACACCGCAAGGCCGGGGCGCAGCAGGTGATGGTGGCATCCGGCGCGCGGTGGGCGCTGATGACAGAACTCCGCACGGCACGGGAGCCGACGCTGCCGGAACTTCTCGCGCGGATGGACCCGGCTGACCTCATCATCGTCGAAGGCTTCAAGCGCGACGCCCATCCGAAGATCGAGGTGCATCGCGCTGCCAACGGCAAGCCCTGGATGCGGCCGGAGATGCCGGGGATCGTGGCCGTCGCTTCGGACATCGCGCCGCCCTATGACCTGCCGCATGCGCTGCTCGACGATGTCGAGGGCGTCGCCGCGCTCGTCCTCGCTCATGCGAGGTCCGTCGAGACGATCGCCTGGGCGCAGCGTCAGGAAGCCTGATGGGCCGCATGGCGGACAAGCTGACGTGACGGCGACTTCCTCCGGTGTCCTGCTCTGCCTTCTGGCGGTGATGCTGCTCCGGCACGATCTGCGAGGACTGTGGCGGCGGCTGCGCTGGCGGCGGGCGCGCGCGACGGTCCTGTACCAGTCGACCTCGGCCGGCCCGGCCTGGCGTTTCGACTTCGTCCTGCCCGATGGTTCGCCTGTCAGCGTGCCGACCAACGACCTGCGCGGTTTGGCGCGGCGGGACGGACCCGGGCCGGTGACAATCCTCTACGACCCGCACGCGCCGGGGCGGGAGGTCGAGATTCCAGGCGGCAGCGCCCTGCGGCTGGCTGTGGGGCTTGGACTAGCGGCGCTCGGGCTCTCGCAGATTCTCGGCTGATCACGTGGCGAGGCTTAGGACGGACGCAACGCTCGCCCGCCTGCGCCAGGGGGCGAGCCGTTCCTTTGCCGGCCGCCGCGTGTGGCCGCGACCTCCTCCGGCAGCGCCGCGCCAGCATGCGCGGCCGGGGGCGTCCGTTCGGCACATCGCGCGCCGAGGTCCGGCGCAGCTCATGGCTCAACCTCGGGCAGGAACGCCTCCGCCGCCGCCAGGTCCGCCGGCGCATTGGCGTTGAAGAAGGGATCCACCGGTCGATCGGGCCATTCGGCTTCCGCGCAGCCATGGCCGCCTGCCCAGCGGGCGACCTTGCGCTCCCCGGCGGCAAGGGCGTCGGCGAGATCCGCGCGCAGCGCAACGGGCCATAGTCCGACAGGCGGGTGCGTCCGGTGCCCTGAGCGCGCACAGGCGATCGGCAACCCCGCAGCCTTCCGTGCCGCATGCAACCGCGCCACCAGGTCCAGCGGGATGAACGGCGAATCCCCGGGTACCGAGATCACCCAAGGGAGGTCGGGCCGGTGCTCCGCCGCCCAGTCGAGCGCGGCCAGGATACCGGCCAAGGGCCCCGGATGGTCCGGTAGCCCATCAGCGACGACGGGCAGCCCATAGGACCCGAAGCGCGATGGATCGCCGTTCGCGTTCAGGATCACCACCGCGACCTGCGGCGCGAGCCGGCCAAGCGCATGGTCCAGCATCGGCCTGCCGCCGAGATGCCGCAACGGCTTGTCCCCGCCGCCCATCCGGCGCGCCAAGCCGCCCGCCAGCAGCACGCCCAGCGTGTCAGAGCGCATGGAGGTCGTCATCCATGCGGAGGACATTGGATGATCCCGGGGAGAATTGCAGGGGCTTGGCCGCTGCACGCTGCCCGCCCGAGGCCGGAGGCCCCGCCAACGCCAGCTGGCGCCGCGCGGCCGGGTGGGGAAGGGTGCCGAGGCCCGCCTTCGCGCGTGAAATGCGCGGTCGCGATCTCCCGCGCCAACAGATTGCGGTCCAGGTGCTCCAAGCACCTGGCGGGGTGGTTCGGAGGGGCAGGGCCCCTCCGATGGCGGCGGCTACAGGCGACAAGGTCATCAGGAGGGCCTTTGGAAACCGACGCCCGGCGCGCGCTATCCTTCCAGCGCGATCCCCCGGCCGGCGTAGAAGCGATCGAACGCGCTGACCGGCAGCCGCACATCCTGTCGCGACGCCGGCGTATCGCCGGAGGGGTTATGGAAGCGCAGCGCGCCGTCGGCAGCGGCGAAGACCAGCACCAGGTGCCCGCCGCGCGATGGCGGCTCGATGCTTGGCTGGCGGATCGAAGGATGCACTGACGCGATGAACATCCCGCGGCCGCTCACCTGCGCCGAGATCGCCGCGGCCGGGACATCGATGCGGACCGTGGCGGGGATGCCGTAGGTCTGCTGCAACCAGGCGGCGGCCGGGGCGTAGATCAGGCCGCGAATGCCACCATCGCGCTGCAGCACATAGCCGCCGCGCGACGTCAGTTCTCGCGCCAGGTCGAAGGCGCGCGGCGGCACGATGCCGCGGGCGGCCAGCACCATGCGCAGGCAGGCGACGCCGCAGAGATGGTCGGCCCAGCGTTCGTAGTCGGCGGCGCCGGCCGCGCCCGAACGCGGCCAGAGCGGATCATCGGCTGCCCGCAACCCGCCTGCGAGGACCGCGCCGATCCGCTCCGCCGATTCCCATTGCCCGTAATACGGTGGGATCACCGCTTCCCCTGGGCCCGGCCGCGCTGCCAGACATCGTCCGGCGGCGACCAGTTGGATGTCTCGCGAAGCTCCCTGGCGAGACCTTCGGCCATGGCCTCGAAGATCACCTTGCCTTTCTCGGGCGTTGCGGCGCGGGCATCGCCGCGCACGCCGGTGACGGGCGCGCGTTCGGAGAAGGACCAGAAGCGCGAGGACACCTGGCTGCCGGCATCGAAGTTCCCGGGGGAGACCGAGTTCGCGATCTCCTCCATCCGGACCTGCGATGGGTCGAGATGCATCCAGATGCTGGTCTCGCCCTCGCAGGCGTGATGGATCGCCTTCTGCGCCGTCAGCGCAGCGGAGATCGCGGCCGGTGCGACCTTGGTGATCGTCGTCGTCAGCACCGGGATGCCGAATTCATGCGCGAGCTCGCGCGCCGAAACCGCCAGCGGATCGATGTTGCCGCCATGAGAGTTGAACAGCATCACCTTGCTGAAGCCATCCGCGAGCAGAGACTTCACGATGCAGCGCAGGATGCCGGCGAAGGTCGCGTAGTCCACGCTGATCGTGCCGCCGAAGGGGAAATGGTGCTCCGACAGGCCGAGCCACATCGGGGGCAGGACCACCGCGGGCAGGTCCGTGCTGAGTTCCGCCGCGCGCACTGCCACCGAATGGCCGATGAAGCTGTCGGTCCAGACCGGCAGATGCGGGCCGTGCTGCTCCAGGCTCGCCACCGGCACCACCACCACGGCGTTGCGGTCAGCGAGTGCGCGAAGCTGCGGCGCGGTCAGTCGTTCCCAGCGAACCTCGGTCATGTCAGCCCCTTCCCATGGCGTAGAATTCGTCATTGGGCCGCAGATTGGTGACGTTGGCCAGACGGTTCGACATGCCGAAGAAGGCGGCAATGGCGGCGATGTCCCAGATCGCCTCGTCGTCGAAGCCGGACTGACGCAGGGCGTCGTGGTCGGCGTCGTTCACCTCGTTGGCGCGCTGCGTCACCTTCATCGCGAATTCCAGCATCGCCTTCTGCTTGTCGGTGATGTCGGCCTTGCGCCAGTTGGCGGTGATCTGGTCGGCGATCAGCGGGTTCTTCGCGCGGATGCGCAGGATCGCGCCATGCGCGACGACGCAGTACTGGCACTGGTTCAGCGAGGAGACGGCGACGACGATCATCTCGCGCTCCGCCTTGGTCAGACCCTCCGACTTGTCCATCAGCGTGTCGTGATAGGCCATGAAGGCGCGGAATTCCTCCGGCCGATGCGCGAGCATCAGGAAGACGTTGGGGACGAAGCCCGACTTCTCCTGCACGGTCAGGATGCGGGTGCGGATATCCTCGGGCAGCGTGGCGATGTCGGGGATCGGGGTGCGAGCGATGGGCTTGTTCATCGGTTCCGTCCTGGCGTTCCTGCCGAGGGGTGTCGCGCCGTGAGGCGGCGGTGGCAAGGGGCGCGGTCGGCGCGGTGGGCGATCCGGGGAGGGAATGTGGGCCGTGGACCTTCTGCTGATCGCCGTCCGGCTCGCGGTTCCCGCGCGATGGTGTAGGTCATCGTTCCATGGCGATCGTCAGCGCCGCGCAACCGGCCGGTCGCGGTCCAGCGGGGCCGCGGCGCGCTGATAACGGCCCCGTCGGGCGGCATTGCGCCGCCGTCCACCGGTCACGATAGTTCCCTCGCACCAGGCCTTGCCGGGCCATGAGCGGAGGGTTTCGGATGGCATCGAGGCATGGAATGCTGGCCCGGGCGGCGCTCGTCGCCCTGCCGCTGCTGCTGGCCGGCGCGGCGGCACGGGCGGATGCGGTTGACGATCTCAACGCCGACTTCCATCAGACCTACGAGGCCGCGCGCACGCACCTTTTCGCCGCGCAGCGCGCCGCCGTCCCGCTGCTGGTGAACCGCTTCGACCAGATCGCACTGTATCGTCCGGGCATCGACCAGCCTGAGATCTTCAACGTCGACCAGACTGCGTTCAACCGCGTGCGCTCCGTCGCGCACAGCGCTGCGGCCCTCTATCTGCGACTGGTCCCCTTCGGCTTGGGGCAGCTGGACGCGGCGCGGCTTGACTGGCTCGCGGGGTTCGAACGCCGGCTGACCGCGGCAGAGACCGAAACCGCCGCCAAGGCAGGACTGTCGGCCGAACAGCGCGCCGCCGAGCTGGGCCTGCTCGCGGAAGTGCGGCGCTTCACGCAGCGCATCCGCCAGCGCGGCGAGATCGATCAGCCGCTGCTCGACGAATACCGCGACGCGGTGCGGCCGGGGATTGCTCGGTGCTTCCACATCGCGGCCGCGGCGCAGCTGGATCAGTTCCGCGCGCAGCTCGACCGCTGGCGCGCGGCTTATCCGACGCTGGCCTGGGACCGCGCCCTGGGCCTCGTGATGGCCACGCACCAGCCGCGGCGCCTGTATCTGCAACGCCAATTATTCGACTGGCTGCTGCGCGACGATCCGGAACGCGAGGATCGCGTGGTCGTCGCCGAGACGCTGACCGGCACCCCGCCACTGGAGCAGGGCGTGTCACCCGAAGCAATGCGGCTGCTCTCCGCCGTGATGCTGGACAAGGTGCTGGCCGAGGGCGTCCTCGGCGATCCGCTGGCGTTGCAGAGCGATGCGCTGGGGCCGGCGGCGCAGGAGATCATTCGAAGCTGGCCGCCGCCGTGACGCGCGGCGCTCCCTTGCCTGGCCAGGTAACGGCTCTCCGCGACAGTCGCCCTGTAGCCAGGGAGTTGGGGTCCAGGCATGTCGACGCAGTGAGGTTTGGCGAGGGGCGCGGCCATTTGCGCGACGGTGGATCGGAGAGGGGCTCTGCCCCTCTCCGAGCCTCACCCCGCCAGGCCATGGATGGCCTGGACCGCCATCATTTGGCGCCGGGCGCGAAGGTCATTCCCCCGATCTAAAACCCCTTCGGTGCGCAGAGCCGTATGACGACAATGGTCCGACCCTGCGCGCGCAGCACCAGGTTGAGGTTTGCAAAGGCCCTTCGGCCTTTGCCGGGGCAGGGTTCGGGAAGGGGCGGCGCCCCTTCCTGATCCGTCCGCTGCGGCAACCCTGACGTCAACGCGCCAGCGCCGCCTCTCCAATTCCCGTCGGCCGCGGGCGATCGTCAGTCCAGCCCGAGCAACCCGCGCGAGAATTCCCGTGCCGAGAACGGCCGCAGATCCTCCGCCTTCTCGCCGACGCCGACGACATGCACGGGCAGTCCGAATTCCTGTGCCAGTGCGACGACCACGCCGCCCTTCGCGGACCCGTCGAGCTTTGTTACCGCCAGCCCGGTGACGTCGACCATCTCCTTGAACACCTTCACCTGCTGCACGGCGTTCTGGCCGGTGGTGGCGTCCAGCACGAGCAGAACGGAATGGGGTGCGCCAGGATCGACGCGGCGGATGATGCGGATGACCTTCCGCAGCTCCTCCATCAGCGCCGACTTGTTGTGCAGCCGGCCGGCGGTGTCGACAAGCAGCACGTCCAGCGCTTCCGACCGTGCAGCAGTCAAAGCATCGAAGGCGAGGCCGGCCGCATCGGCGCCCGCCTTGGCAGGCGGGAAGAAGCGGGCGCCGGTGCGGTCGGCCCAGACCTGAAGCTGCTCGACGGCGGCGGCACGGAAGGTGTCGCCGGCGACGAAGCCGGTCCGCAGCCCCTGGTCGCGATACTGCTTGCCGAGCTTCGCGATCGTCGTCGTCTTGCCGGTGCCGTTCACGCCGACGACCAGCACGACATGCGGGGCGCGGGAAGTATCGAGCACCAGCGGCTTTGCGACGGGGGCGAGGATCTCGCCGATCTCCTCGGCGAGGGTCGCCTTCACTTCCTCGTCGGTGACTTCCTTGCCGAAGCGAGTCTTGCGGAAGCCCTCGACGATGCGTTGCGACGCCGAGACGCCGAGATCGGCGGCGATCAGCGTCTCCTCCAGTTCCTCCAGCGCTGCGTCATCCAGCTTCCGCTTCGTGAAGACGGCGGTGACGCTGTCAGTCAGCTTGGCGGTGGAGCGAGCGAGACCCGCCTTCAGACGTGAGAACCAGCCCTGGCGGGCTGGTTCCTCGGCGGTCGGTGGGGGGGCTTCCATGGGGGGAAGCTGCGATGGTGGCGGCAACTCCACGGGTGGGGCGTCCGCCGGTGGTTCCCGCATGGGCGGCGGGGTTTCCCGGGGTCGTTCCGGCGTCGGGTCCTCGACCGGCGGCGGCGGCTCGGCGGGCGGTTCCGGCGGGCGCGGCGGCGTCTCAGGCGGGGGCGAGGGCGGCGGCTGAGGCGGCCGGATGGGCTCGCTCGGCGTGGGATCGGGCGGCTGGCCGGGCTGGGCCGGGTCACTGCCGCGCATACGGTTCCAAAGGTCGCGCAGCGCCATCAGGCGGCCTCCGCCAGCAGCGTGTCGTGGGCGGCCGCCGTCACCCGCAACCGGCGGATCTCGCCGGGTCGCACGACACCCCGCGCCAGGCGCAACGGGGCGAATTGCTGGGTATGGCCGCGGTCTTCGTGTTCGAAGAGCACGTCTTCCTCCTGTCCGATGCGCGCGGTGAACAGCCGCGCCGCTGCCTTGGCCCCGGCCTCGCGCAGGCGGGCCGCGCGTTCGCGGCGAACCGGCACGGGCAGCTGCGGCATCCGCGCCGCAGGCGTGTCGGGACGTTCGGAATAGGGGAACACATGCAGGAAGGAGAGGTTGCAGGCCTCGACCAGCGAGAGCGTGTCGGCGAAGTGGGCTTCCGTCTCGGTGGGGAAGCCGGCGATGAGGTCGGCGCCGAACACCATGTCCGACCGCAGCCGACGCGCGCGGTCGGCCAGCGCGATGGCATCCGCCCGCAGGTGCCGCCGCTTCATCCGCTTCAGGATCAGGTCGGAACCGTGTTGCAGCGACAGATGCAGATGCGGCATCAGCCGCGGTTCCTCGGCGATCAGCCGCCAGAGATCGTCATCGACCTCCACCGGATCGAGCGAGGACAGCCGCAGCCGCGGCAACTCGGGCACCAGCGCCAGCAGCCGCCGCACCATCTGCCCGAGCGTCGGCCGTCCCGGGAGGTCGGGACCGTAGGAGGTGATGTCGACGCCCGTCAGCACGATCTCGCGATAGCCGGCGGCGACCAGGGCGCGCACCTGCTCGACGATCGCGCCCATCGGCACGGACCGGGACGGGCCGCGGCCGAAGGGAATGACGCAGAAGGTGCAGCGATGATCGCAGCCCTGCTGGACCTGCACGAAGGCGCGGGCGCGGCCAGCGAATTCGGTGACGAGATGCGCGGCCGTCTCGGTCGCGGCCATGATGTCCGTGACCGGGGCAGGGGGCGCGTCGAGCGCCGCCCAGGTCTCGGGCTTCAGCTTGTCGGCATTGCCGATGACGCGCTCGACGCCGGGGATCGTGCCCCACTTCTCCGGCGCGATCTGCGCGGCGCAGCCGGTGACGATGATGCGCGCGCCGGGATTGTCGCGATGGGCACGGCGGATCGCCTGGCGGGCCTGGCGTTCGGCCTCGGCGGTGACGGCGCAGGTGTTCAC
Organism: Neoroseomonas terrae; assembly: GCF_018129025.1. Classification (GTDB taxonomy): domain Bacteria; phylum Pseudomonadota; class Alphaproteobacteria; order Acetobacterales; family Acetobacteraceae; genus Neoroseomonas; species Neoroseomonas terrae. The sequence continues at coordinate 53,171 of NZ_JAAEDI010000014.1, forward strand.
GACAATGGCGCCCGCGTGCCCGGCCTTTGTGGCCAGATCCCGCATCGCCTCGGATTCGTAGGTGTTCAGCCGGCAGCCGAAGGTCAGCACGCTGACCGGCGCCGCATCCTCCGGCGCCGCCGTCATGCCGCCAGCGCCTCGAGGTCCAGCGTGCCGGTGAAGCTGGTGGCAACGGGGCCGGTCATCAGCACATGGCCGTCGCTCTCGCGCCATTCCATGATCAGGTCGCCGCCGGGCATCGTGACCGTCGCGCGGCGCTGCGTCAGGCCGCGGCGCACGGCGTTCACGATCGCAGCGCAGGCACCGGACCCACAGGCGAGGGTCAGCCCGGCGCCCCGTTCCCAGATGACCAATCGCATCCGGTCCGGTGCCGTGACCTGCGCGAAGCCGATATTGGCGCGTTGCGGGAAGATCGGGTCGTGTTCGAGGCGCGGGCCGATCTCGGTGACCGGCACGGCGTCCAGGTCATCGACGAAGAACGTCGCGTGCGGATTGCCCATGGAGCAGGCCGCCGGGTCGCTGACCGGGCCGAGGGCGAGCGGCAGGTGCAGCGTGTCGACCTCCCGCGCCAGCGGCACGTCCTGCCAGCCGAGACGCGCCGGGCCCATATCCGCGCGCCACAGCCCGCCGGGTAGCCGTTCCACCGGCAACTCGCCGGCGATGGTGCGCACAACCACGCGGTCGGCGCCGCGTTCCTCCGCCACCAGGGCGGCGATGCAGCGCGTCGCATTGCCGCAGGCGCCGGCCTCGGACCCGTCCGGATTCAGGATGCGCATGAAGACATCCGCGCCGGGGGCGGGCGGCTCCATGACGATGAACTGGTCGCAGCCGATTCCGAAATGACGGTCCGCGACAGCAGCAGCGCGCGCGGGCGTTACCGGCAGCGTGGCGGCGCGCCCGTCCAGCACGACGAAGTCGTTGCCGAGGCCGTGCATCTTGCGGAAGGGAACCATAACGTGAGCGCATATAGAGTGCCGCGCGGTTCCCCGGAACCCACGTCTCGCGCAGGGCTGCCCGTTCGCGGCGGTGCAGTGCCCGCATGCTGCCATGGTTGGCGGGTTTATGGCCTCCAAGCCCCCATGGAGACCGAGCGATGCGATCCATCCCCTCGGGCCTGCTGGCCCTTCTTCTGACATCCGGCGCGGCGCTGGCCCAACCCGCCACCGCGCCCAATACCGCCGCTGCCGCGGCCCTTCAGCGCGCGCAGGCCTTCATCGCATCCAGCGGCTGCCCGAGCGCCACGGCGCGGCCCGCTGCCCCGCCCGCCCGCTTCACCGACCCGACGGTGCGGGAGGCGACCTACCATCGCATCCTCATCGAAGGTTGCGGGCGCCGGATGCAGCGGAACTATCTGGCCGTGGTGATGCCGGACGGCGCTTCCCGCATGGTCGAGACCTTGCCCGGCACGACGGTGACGGACCCTGTACTGCAACGGGACGCGATGCAGGCAGCCACGGCCGCGGCCCGCGTGGCGGCGCCCAACTGCCAGCAGATCAGACCGCAAGCGGCCGATTTCGACGGGCAGGACAGTGAGTCAACCGCGACCCGCCGCACCCGCGCCTGGACCGAGAACTGGGTGTTCGAGGCGTGTGGCCAGATGCTCGCCGTGCCGATGCGGTTCACGCCGAGCCCGAGGGGCGGCACGGATTTCAGCGCGAGTTCCTCCGCGGTGCGGCGGTTGAACTGACGCGGCGGGTCAGCCGTTCAGCAGGCGGTCGATCTCGGCCTGCGCGAGGTCGGGGCCGGCGCTGGCAGGGTCGGCAACGGTCGGCGAATGGCCCACCACTTCCAGCTTCGGCGTCGCGACGGCCGGGCTGCCGGGCATCAGCCCTTCCAGCATGGTCTCCACCTGCTGAAGCTGCTTGATCGCCCGGCGGATGCGCTGGCCGGTCAGGTCCTGGAAGGAGCAGGCCTGGAAGATGGCGTTCACCCGCTCGGTCAGAGCCGCCGTATCGCCGCTGCCCTCGTCCAGCCAGGTCTGGATCGCCTCCGCCGCTTCCAAGATGGTGTCGGCCGCCGATTCCGTGGCGTTCACCACGGCTTCCAGCTCCAACCCGGAGTTCCGCGCTCCATGTGCCGGGATGGCGATCAGCCGCGCGATCTGGGCATGGACCTCGGTAATTCGCGCCCCCAAAGCCTCCTCCGTCATGCCCATCAGTTGGACAGAGGCGGACAACTCGGCGCTCAGTTCCGCGATACGACGGTCCATGAAGGCGCGCAGCCCGGCGAAATGGGGGGCGAGCGCCTGATCGAGGCTGGTGTCCAAGGGCGTCGGTTCCGTCGCGGCGGCGGGCATGGCCACAGGAAACACCAAGGAATGTGAAGGTCCGGTTGCCACGGGCCGGGGCAGGGGCTATACGCCCCGCCTCCCGCGTCGTGGCCCCATGGACATGCCCGGCCGGGAATGCGCGTCCCCATTGCATGGTGCGGCGGGGCGCGCCGACCCCGAATAGGAGGGCCAAATGTCCAAGATGAAGACGAAGTCGAGCGTGAAGAAGCGCTTCCGACTGACCGCCAGCGGCCTGGTCAAGGCCGGCGCCGGCAACAAGCGCCACATGCTGACCGCCAAGACGACCAAGATGAAGCGGCAGAACCGCGGCATGTACGTCCTGGACAAGCAGGACGGCGACACCGTGAAGCAGTGGCTGCCCTACGGGCTGGACCGGTAAGGAAGGGGACGCACCATGGCTCGTGTTAAGCGTGGCGTCACCAAGCACGCCCGTCACAAGAAGGTCCTGAAGCTCGCCGAGGGCTATGTCGGCCGCTCCTCGACCGCCTATCGCCCCGCGCTCGAGCGCGTCGAGAAGGCGCTTCAGTACGCGTACCGCGACCGCCGCAACAAGAAGCGCGAGTTCCGCGGCCTGTGGATCCAGCGCATCAACGCGGCTGTCCGCGAGCACGACCTGACCTATTCCCGCTTCATGGCGGGCATCAAGGCGGCGGGCATCGAGATGGACCGCAAGATGATGGCGGCGCTCGCCTTCGACGAACCGGCGGCCTTCGCGGCGCTGGTCGAGCAGGCGAAGGCGAAGCTCGCCTGACCCCTCGGCGCGGGGGTTCCCCTGCGCCGTTTCAGCGTTTAGCAGAGGGCCGCTTCCCGGGTGACCGGGGCGCGGCCCTTCGTGCATTTGTCGGACATGAACGCCCCCATGAGTGACGACCTCGCTTCCCTGCAGGCCGAGACCGAAGCCGCCCTGGCCGCCGCGACCGATCTGCGCGCGCTGGATGCCGTCCGCGTGGGCGTCCTCGGCAAGTCCGGCAGCCTGACGGGGCTGTTGAAGGGCCTCGGCGCCGTGCCTGCAGACCAGCGCAAGGAACGCGGCGCCGCGCTGAACCGGCTGAAGGGCGGGATCGAGGCGGCGCTGGAAGCCCGCCGCGTCGTGCTCGATGCGGCCGCTCTCGACGCCCGCCTCGCCGCCGAACGCATCGACGTCACCCTGCCTCCACGCCCCTCCGCCCCCGGCACCGCCGCCGATGGCGGCATTCACCCCATCGCGCGCACGATGGAAGAACTCACCGCCCTGTTCGGCGCCATGGGCTTCGCCGTCGCCGAAGGCCCCGACATCGAGGGCGACTGGCACAATTTCGGCGCGCTCAACATTCCCGACCACCACCCGGCACGCCAGGACCACGACACCTTCTACCTGCCGGAAGTGAATGGCCGCCGCCCCGTGCTGCGCACCCACACCTCTCCGGTGCAGATCCGCACCATGCTGTCCCAGGAACCGCCGATCCGCGTCATCGTTCCCGGCCGCACCTACCGTGCCGACCACGACGCCACGCATTCCCCGATGTTCCACCAGGTCGAAGGGCTGGTCATCGACCGCGGCATCACCCTCGGCCACCTCAAGGGCTGCCTGATCGACTTCCTGCGCGCCTTCTTCGGCATCGCCGACCTGCCGGTGCGGTTTCGCAGCAGTTACTTCCCCTTCACCGAGCCCTCGATGGAAGTGGACATCGGTTGGTCGCGGAAAACCGGCGAACTCGGCAAGGGCGGCGACTGGCTGGAAATCCTCGGCTCCGGGATGGTGCACCCGAAGGTGCTGGCGAATTGCGGCATCGACCCGCGCGAGTGGCAGGGCTTCGCCTTCGGCATGGGCATCGAACGCATCACCATGCTGAAGCACGGCATCCCTGACCTGCGCCCGTTCTACGAGGCCGATATCCGCTGGCTGCGCCACTACGCCGCGAACCCGCTGGCGCCGGCGACGCTGCATGAAGGGGTGTGACAGGTCGGGGGAAAGTATTCCCCCGAATCCCCCTTCTATTTTTGTCTGTTGGACTGGTGCGCTGGGCGCAGCGGGTGGTCACGATCCCCGTACGACGCGCCGAGCACCAGGTGAAGGTTTCCAAAGGCCTTTCGGCCTTTGGTGGGGTGGCTTGGAGGGGCACAGCCCCTCCAATCGTCACCCCACCACGATGCTCACGAGGCCCCGCCTCGTCACGACCACGAGGCCGACGCAATGAAGTTCACGCTTTCCTGGCTGAAGGACCACCTCGACACGGATGCGTCCGTCGAGGACATCGCCCGCACCCTCAACGCCATCGGCCTTGAGGTCGAAGGCATCGAGGATCGCGCGGCGGCACTGGCCACCTTCCGCATCGCGCGCGTCATCGAGGCGACGCAACATCCGAACGCCGACCGCCTGCGCCAGCTCCGCGTCGATATCGGCGATGGCGTCGAGCGGTCCGTCGTCTGCGGCGCGCCGAACGCGCGCACCGGGCTGATCGGCGTCGCGGCGCTGCCGGGTGAATTCGTACCGGGCACCGGCGTCACGCTGAAGGTCGGCGAGATCCGCGGCGTGAAGTCGGAAGCGATGATGCTGTCGGCGCGAGAGATGGGACTCGGCGACGATCACTCCGGCATCGTCGATCTGCCGGCGGATGCGCCGGTCGGTGCGTCCTACGTGAAATGGGCTGGCCTCGACGATCCGATCATCGAGATCAGCGTCACGCCGAACCGCGGCGATGCGCTGTCGGTGCGTGGCGTGGCGCGGGACCTGGCGGCGGCGGGGATCGGCACGCTGAAGCCGTGGTCCGCACCCAAGGTCGCGGCGACCTATGACACGCCGCTGACCTGGACCATCGAGGAACCGCGCGCCTGCCTCTGGGTGTTGGGTCGCGCGGTGCGCGGTGTGAAGAACGGGCCCTCGCCGAAGTGGCTGCAGGACCGGCTGACGGCGATCGGGCTGCGGCCGATCTCGGCGCTGGTGGACATCACCAACTACTTCACCTTCGACCTCGGCCGGCCGCTGCATGTGTTCGACGTCACGAAGGTGAAGGGCACGACGCTCGCGATGCGCATGGCGCGGGATGGCGAGACACTGCATGCCCTGAACGGCAAGGAGTACGCGCTGACGGCCGAGGACGGCATCATCGCCGACGAGGCCGGGCCGGAAGCCCTCGGCGGCGTGATGGGCGGCGAGCCGTCCGGCTGCGACGAGAACACGACCGAATGCTTCATCGAATGCGCGCTGTTCGATCCCGTGCGCGTCGCGCTGTCCGGGCGGCGGCACGACCTGCGCAGCGATGCTCGGTCACGCTTCGAACGCGGCCTCGATCCCGCCTTCCTGCCGGATGCGCTGGAAGCCGCGACGCGCATGATCATCGAGCTTTGCGGCGGTGAGGCGAGCAGCGTCTCCGAAGCCGGTGCGGAACCGGCGTGGCAGCGCAGCGCGACGCTGCGCTTCGAGCGCATCGCCGGGCTCGGCGGACTTCAACTTGCCGAGAACGAGATCGTCGATCGCCTCACGCGCCTAGGTTTCGCCACAGAGAGCCGCGAAGCAGACCGCGTGACAGTCGCGGTTCCCTCCTGGCGCAACGACATCGCCTCCGATCTCTCGGCCTATCGCGCCGGGGGCGGCGCGTTGACGCAGTTCGACGGTCTTGATCCCGCGCGAGCGGCGAAGGCGGCCGAGGGCTGCGCGGCGGTCGAGCCGGAAGCGGATCTGGTCGAGGAAGTGCTTCGGCTCGGCGGTCTCGATGCCGTGCCGCCGGTGTCGCTGCCGGTCGCGGCGGTGATCCCTGCCGCGTCGTTCACACCGAAGCAGGTGCGGGCGGCGCTCGCGCGTCGCGTGCTGGCGGCTCGCGGCATGCAGGAAGCCGTGACCTTCGCCTTCATGGAGGCGAAGACGGCGGCGCTGTTCGGCCCCGCCGCGGAGCGGCAAACGCCATGGTCTCCGCCGGATGCGCTGCATCTGGTGAACCCGATCGCCGCTGATCTCGATCAGATGCGGCCGACGCCGGTCGCTTCGCTGCTGCTGGCGGCGGCACGCAACGCGGCGCGCGGCTTCGGTGATGTCTCCCTGCATGAACTCGGCGCGAGCTATCGCGATGTCATGCCGGAGGGACAACTCGCTGTCGCTGCGGGCGTGCGGCATGGCGCGACGCCGCGGCATTGGGCGGAAGCCTCGCGCGGCGTCGATGCGATGGATGCCAAGGGCGATGCCATTGCCGTGCTCGCCGCGCTTGGCGTGCCGATGGCCGCGCTCCAGGTCACGATGGATGCGCCGGGCTACTATCATCCGGGCCGCTCCGGCGTCGTGCGGCAGGGTCCGAAGACGGTGCTCGCCACCTTCGGCGAGATTCATCCGACCGTGCTCGCCGCGCTCGACCTGCCGGGCCCGGCTGTGGCCTTCGAGGTCTTCCTCGATGCCATCCCCGAGCCCAAGCGCCGCAAGAAATCCGCGCCCGACCTGCCTGCCTTCCAGCCGCTGCGCCGTGACTTCGCCTTCATCGTCGATGAATCCATCGCCGCCGAGACGCTGCTGCGCGCCGCGCGCGGTGCCGACAAGGCGTTGATCGCGGACGCCGCGCTGTTCGACGTCTATCGCGGGAAGGGCGTGCCGGACGGGTCCAAGTCGCTCGCCATCCAGGTGACGATCCAGCCCCGCGAGGCGACGCTGACTGACGCGCAGATCGAAGCCGTGGCCGACCGGATCGTCGCCGCCGTAACCAAGGCGACGGGTGCGGCGTTGCGGGCATGACAGCAACGAGGATGGGCGTTTGGCACGTGAGAACAACCTGGACGCCGTGCGGCTTGGTGCGGCGATCCTCGTCATCATCGGCCACGCCTATCTGCTGAGCGGCGGCGACGCGCCGGGCTTCGGCGGCCGCCCGATCCATACGCTGGGTGTCTGCATCTTCTTCGCCCTCAGCGGCTATCTGATCGCGACGAGCTGGCTGCGCGATCCGGACATGTGGCGGTTCCTGACGCGCCGCGTGCTGCGCATCCTGCCGGCGCTCGCCGTGGTGGTGCTGGTTACCGCGCTGTTGCTGGGCCCCGTCGTGACGGACATGCCGGCGCGGGACTATTTCCGCAGTCCGGATTTCTTCCGCTATTTCCTCAATCTCGTGCTGTATGTGCGGCTCGGGCTGCCGGGCGTCTTCGACGGCACGCCGCATGCGAATGTGGTGAATGGCAGTCTCTGGACCCTGCCGGTGGAGTTCTCTCTCTACCTGCTGCTGCCATCCCTGATCGCGCTGGCCTGGGTGTGGCGGGTGCGGAACACGCCGCTGCCCTTCCTGCTGGTCGCGACCGCGGCCTGCGCGTGGTTGCAGTTGCGCTTCCTGCACAGCGGGCAGCGTCCGCCGGAACTCGTCATCCTCGGCACGGAGTTCTGGGCGGCCTTCGATCTCGCACCGTATTTCCTGATCGGCGCCTGCCTCGCGGTGGCGAAGGCGGAGCGGCTGCTGCATCCGCTGATGGCGCCGGCGGTGCTGCTGGCCGTGCTGGTCCTGGGCCGGGATGCGACCTCGCAGGAAGCACTGCTGCTGTTCGCCGTGCCGGTGGCGACGCTGTCGATCGGGCTGGCCCGCATGCCGGTGGCGCACCGGGCCGGCCGCTGGGGGGACCTGTCCTACGGGCTGTATCTCTGGAGCTTCCCGGTGCAGCAGCTGCTGCTCGATCGCTTCTCGGTGTCCGGCGCAGGCTGGGACGATCTGCTGCTGGTCTTCGCCATCTCCGCGACGCTCGCCTTCGCCTCCTGGCATCTGGTCGAGAAGCAGTTCCTCAGCTTCAAACCGCGGCGCGCGGCACCGCAGCCCGTCGCGGTCGCGGCCGAGGACTGATTTCCTCCCCGAAGCAACCGTCCTACACCGGTCGCGGGACGCTGGGGGTTGCTCCGTGGAACCAGGGAATTCGGCGAAGGGCACGCAGATGGCGCTGCTGGCCGCCGCCATCGTACTGGTGCTGTCGGTCTGGTTCGCCGGGACCGTCGCAGTGCCGGGGCTGATCCGGGATGGGCTGGTCTCCCCGGGCCGGGCGGCCTGGCTGACGGCGGCGGTGCAACTTGGCTTCGTGGCGGGGACGCTGCTCAGCGCTGTGCTGTCACTGGCCGACCGGCTGGATGCGCGACGGCTGTTCTGTGCCTGCGCGCTGGTGGCCGCCGTGGCGACGCTGACGCAGACCGCCGTCGCGCCGTCCGGCACCGCGGCGCTGGCGCTGCGCTTCGTCGCCGGCGCGACCATGGCGGGCGTCTATCCGGTGGGCATGAAGCTCGCGGCGTCCTGGGCGAAGGGTGATCTCGGACTGCTGATCGGCATTGTGGTGGGCGCGCTGACCTTGGGCTCGGCGTTGCCGCATCTGCTGCCGGGGCTGATCGGTTCCGTCGATTGGCGCGTGGCCTATGGCGGGGCAGGGGGGCTCGCCGCCCTCGGCGGGCTGCTGGTGCTGGGTTTCCGTCCAGGCCCGCTGATGGGCGCCCGCCCGCCCTTCCAACCGGCTCAGATGCTCGAGGCTTGGCGCAACCGGGGGCTGCGCCTCGCCAATCTCGGCTATCTCGGCCACATGTGGGAACTCTATGCCATGTGGGCGTGGATCGGGGTGTTCCTGGTCGGCGTGCTGGGGCGGCCGCAGGTGGGGTCCTGGGTGTTCGGCATCATGGCCGCCGGCGCGGTTGGCTGCGTGGTCGCCGGATTGGCGGCGGACCGCTGGAACCGGGCGCGGGTCGCGGCGCTGTGCATGCTGGTGTCGGGCGGTTGCGCGCTGGTGATCGGGCCGGCCGCCGCCTGGCCTGCGCTGGCGCTCGGGGTCGCCTTCGTCTGGGGCTTCGCGGTGGTGGCGGATTCGGCGCAGTTCTCGGCCTGCGTCGTCAGCCTCTCGCCGCCGGACTACGTCGGCACCATGCTGACGGTGCAAACCTCGATGGGGTTCCTGCTGACGGCGGTGGTGATCGGGGCGCTGCCGCACGTCATGGCGCTGCTGTCGCCGGGGTTGGCCTTCGCGCTGCTCGGCATCGGGCCGCTGCTCGGCGCCATCGCCATGTGGCGGCTGGCGCCGATGCTGGATCAGGCCTTGTCGCCGAGGTAGGCGGTCGCGTCGATTTCCACGAGGCAGTCCGGCGAGCCGAGGCCGGAGACGATGCAGGACACGCGATGCGGCGGGTTGTCCTTGAAGTTCGCGAAATAGACGTCGTTCATCGGCTCCCAATTCGCCCGGTCCGTCACGTAGACGGTGCACTTCACGACATCGTCCAACGTGCCGCCCGCTTCCTCGATCAGCATGCGGATGTTGTCGATGGCCTGCTGGGTCTGCGCGCGCACATCCCCGATGGCGAACTTTCCTTCCGGGTCGCGGCCGGTGAAGCAGACGAACATGAAGCCGCCGGCGATGGTCGCCTGGGCGAAGGGGCGGGTGGTCTTGAAGACGCGGGGGGAGGAGACGGCGCGCTTTGGCATATGTTGAACCCTTGCGATGATGCGGCGCCGTCCCGGCAAGGGCCGTGCCGCGCACAGGATAGGCGATGCGCCGGGTGGCGCCAGGCGGGGTGGTGCGCGGCTTGCTTGGCCCATGCCGCCGAAAACCGGGAATCCGCGCATGCTTCTCTCTCGTCGTATCGCCCTTGCCACCCTGCCGCTGCTGGCCGCGCCGCGCGTGCTGCGGGCGCAGGGCAGCCGCCCGATCCGCCTGATCGTGCCCAACCCGCCCGGCGGGCAATCCGACACCATCGCGCGGCTTTATGGAGAGGCGTTCCAGGCCACGGCCGGCCAGGCGGTGATTGTCGAGAACCGGTCCGGCGCCAACGGGCTGATCGCGATGGACGCCGTGTCGAAGGCGGCGCCGGACGGCACCACCGTCGGCCTGTTCAGCATCGCCCTGTTCACCACCCTGCCGATGATGATGGCGCGCATGCCGCTCGATGTGGACCGTGATCTGACGGCGGTGACGAGCATGGTCACCAGTACCGTGATGTGCGCGGTGACCGAGCAGCGTGCCCGCGAACGCGGCTGGACGGATTTCCGCGCGATGGTGGAATGGGCGAAGCGCCCGGGCAACGGCCTGACCAATGGTGCGGCGAGCAGCGGCGGGGCCTCCCACCTGCTGGTCGCGACCATCGCGAAGCGCAGCGGCGCGGACATGACGGTGGTGCCCTATCGCGGCGGGGCACCGGCGCTGAACGACCTGCTGGCCGGCAACATCGACATGTGCTTCGACTTCATGCCGGCGCTGATGCCGCATGTGCAGGCCGGGCGGTTGCGGGCGCTGGCCGTAGGCGCGCGCGAACGACTGCCGTTCCTGCCGGACGTGCCGGGAATGGGCGATTTCCCGGATCTCGGCATTGCCGATCTGGACCTGCAGTCCTGGAACATCATCACCGGCCCGCCGGGCATGCCGCCCGAGGTCCAGGCGCGGATCGTCGCCCTGGTGCGCGGGGCGGCCGCCCATCCGGGGCTCGAGGACAAGCTGCGGACCCATGGCCTGCTGACCATGCCGCCCCTGGAGCCGGCGGCCGTCCGTGCCCGCATCCAGGCCGAACGCCCGCGCTGGCGCGAAATGGTCGAGGTCAGCGGCGCCCGGATCGAATAAGGGGGCAGCCCGGGCGGCGAAGACGCTTTGACTTGGGGGCGGTCTGCCCTATCTCCCCCCTGAACAGACAGGCGGGACCGCCCCTGCCGCCCGCCTTGCCCGGATTCCCATGACCGATACGCCGCTCGACCGCATCCGCAACTTTTCCATCATCGCCCATATCGACCATGGGAAGTCCACGCTCGCCGATCGACTGATCCAGTTGACCGGGACGGTGGCTGCGCGCGACATGAAGGAACAGTTGCTCGACAGCATGGATATCGAGCGCGAGCGCGGCATCACCATCAAGGCGCAGACCGTGCGCATCAATTACAAGGCGCAGGACGGCGAGACCTACGTCCTGAACTTGATGGACACGCCGGGCCATGTGGACTTCGCCTATGAGGTGAGCCGCTCGCTCGCCGCCTGCGAGGGCTCGCTGCTGGTGGTCGATGCCTCGCAGGGCGTCGAGGCACAGACCCTCGCCAACGTCTACCAGGCGCTGGATGCGGGGCATGAGATCGTGCCCGTGCTCAACAAGATCGACCTGCCGGCCGCCGAGCCGGACCGGGTGAAGCAGCAGATCGAGGACGTGATCGGCCTCGATGCATCCGACGCCGTGATGATCAGCGCCAAGACGGGGCTGAACATCGAGGGCGTGCTCGAGGCGATCGTGACGCGCCTGCCGCCACCCAAGGGCGATGCGGACAAGACGCTGACCGCGCTGCTGGTGGACAGCTGGTACGACGCCTATCTCGGCGTGGTGGTGCTGGTGCGCGTGCGCGACGGGCATCTGCGCAAGGGCCAGCGCATCCGCATGATGTCGAACGGCGCGGTGCACACGGTCGAGCAGGTCGGCATCTTCACGCCGAAGATGGTGGCGCGCGAGAGCCTCGGGCCGGGCGAGATGGGTTTCGTCACCGCCGCCATCAAGACCGTGGCCGACACCAATGTGGGCGACACCATCACCGACGACCGCAACCCCGCGGCCGAGGCGCTGCCTGGCTTCAAGCCCAGCATCCCGGTCGTGTGGTGCGGTCTGTATCCCGTCGATGCCGATGATTTCGAGAAGCTGCGCGAGAGCGTGGGCAAGCTGCGGCTCAACGACAGCAGCTTCCACTATGAGATGGAGACCTCGGCCGCGCTCGGCCTCGGCTATCGCTGCGGCTTCCTCGGGTTGCTGCATCTGGAGATCGTGCAGGAGCGTCTGTCGCGTGAGTTCGACCTCGACCTGATCGCGACGGCGCCGTCCGTCGTGTACAAGCTGAAGTTGAACAACGGGCAGGAGAGCGATCTCCACAACCCCGCCGACATGCCGGACCCGACCATGATCGCGGAGATCCGCGAGCCCTGGATCAAGGCCACGATCATGGTGCCGGACGAATATCTCGGCCCGGTGCTGACGCTGTGCAATGAACGCCGCGGGCGGCAGGTGGAACTGACCTATGTCGGCAGCCGCGCCATGGCGGTCTACATGCTGCCGCTGAACGAGGTTGTGTTCGACTTCTACGACCGGCTGAAGTCGATCTCCCGCGGGTATGCAAGCTTCGACTACGCGATGGAGGATTACGAGGCTGGCGACCTGGTGAAGATCTCGATTCTGGTGAATGCTGAGCCGGTGGATGCGCTGTCCTTCATGGCGCATCGCAGCCAGGCGGATCGCCGCGGTCGGTCGATCTGCGAGAAGCTGAAGGAGCTGATCCCGCGCCAGCTCTTCAAGATACCGATCCAGGCGGCGATCGGCGGGCGCGTCATCGCGCGCGAGACGATCTCCGCCATGTCGAAGGACGTCACCGCCAAGTGCTATGGCGGCGACATCAGCCGCAAGCGCAAGCTCCTCGACAAGCAGAAGGAGGGCAAGAAGCGCATGCGGCAGTTCGGCAAGGTCGAGATTCCGCAGAGCGCCTTCATCGCCGCCCTGAAGATGGACGCCTGACCGGCGGGGGCCCGTTACGACGCTTCGGACGATCGCGAGGCACGCAATTCCGAGGCGTGACCGTTAGGCGAGGCGTCCGCGACCTCTTGACTTGACGCAGCCGAGGCTTGATCTCGAGCGAAGTAAGTCGCGCGGATGGCGTTTGTCCACCCGCCAAAAGGAGGACGTCGCATGACGGTCGTCACCCGCCGGGTTTTCGCTGGCGCAGCGCTCGGGGCGGGCCTTGCCGCACCGGCAATGGCGCAGGGAGCCTTTCCCAACAAGCCGATCACCATGGTGATTCCGTTCGCCGCCGGTGGCCCGACCGACACCGTCGGTCGGCTGATCGCGCAGGCCATGAGCGTCGATCTTGGTCAGCCGGTGGTGGTGGAGAACGTCGGCGGTGCCGGCGGCACGCTGGGTGCGCAGCGCGTCGCCAATGCGCGGCCCGATGGCTATACCATCCTGCTTCACCATATCGGCATGGCAACGACGCCGACGCTCTATCGCCGGCTCGCCTACGACCCCATCAACGGTTTCGAGACGCTCGGCCTCGTCACCGAGGTGCCGATGACGCTGGTGGCGCGGCGCAATATCGAGGCGAACAACCTCGCTGAGCTCGTTGCCCTGATCCGGCAGAAGGGTGAAGGGCTGAACTATGCCAATGCCGGCATCGGGGCGGCGAGCCACCTCTGTGGCCTGCTGTTCATGCAGGCGGTGAACACGCGCATGACGACTGTGCCGTATCGCGGCACGGGCCCGGCGATGAATGACCTGGTGGCCGGCACGGTCGACCTGATGTGCGACCAGACGACGAACACGACCGAGCAGATTCGCGCCGGTACGATCCGCGCCTTCGCGGTTACGACGCCGGAGCGCCTGTCTGCGCTGCCGGACCTGCCGACCGCGGCGCAGGGCGGGCTGCCCGGCTTCGAGGTAAGCGTGTGGCACGGTCTGTACGCGCCGAAGGGTACGCCGGCGCCGGTCGCGGCACGGCTGAACCAGGCGTTGCTGAAGGCGTTGCAGGACCCCACGATCGAGCGGCGCTTCGCCGACCTCGGCACTGCGCCGGTGCCGGTGGCGCGGGCGACGCCACAGGCGCACCGCGAGTTCTGGCAGGCGGATATCGCCAAGTGGCGGCCGCTGATTCAGGCGGCGGGTCAGTTCGCGGATTGAATGCTTCCGGGTACGGATCGCGGGTTGCCCTGCGGCCGCACCGTGACTATGGTCCGCGCCCCAACGGACAGGTGGCCGAGCGGTCGAAGGCGCGCGCCTGGAAAGTGCGTATACGTCAAAAGCGTATCGAGGGTTCGAATCCCTCCCTGTCCGCCATCTCCTAAGTCATTGATTTAGAATGATAATTAGTGATGCGGATTTGCCGTGAACCGATGAGGCTCTGCGGCTCATGAGCGGCAAATGAACTCGTAGGGAGTGAGGCCGTTCAAGGTCTTGAGGCGCCGCGCGTAGCTGTAGACGTCGAGGAACAGGGCGAGATGTCCGCGGAGGTCGTCGTGGCGGCCGTAGTGGTGCGCTGGACGGTGGCTTCCTTGAGTGTCCTGTTCATCCTTTCGACATGGCCATTCGTCCACGGGTGGTAGGGCTTGGTCAGGCCGTGCTCGTTGCGGCTCGGGCAAGGCCGCCAGGATCGCCTCGGGAAAGCCCTTCAGGTCGTCGACCACGGCGAGCAGGATGTCCTCGACACCGCGGTTGCGCAGCTCGTTCCTGACGCGCACCTCGTTCTGCTCGAGCCACATGCCAAGGATTTCCTTGGTGCCGTCCGCCCGCACGCCGAGTGCGTGCACCGCCTCGTTGTACACTAGGCCTTCGTCGCGGATCTTCACCCGCAGCGCATCGAAGAACACCAGCGGGTAGACCGGCTCCAGCGGCCGCGCCTGCCAGGCATCGATCTCATCCAGCACCGCATCGGTGACCGTGCTGATCAGGTCCGCCGAGACTTCGACGCCATACAAATCCAGCAGGTGGCCCGCGATCTCGCGCGTGCTCATGCCCCGCGCGTACATCGAGACGGTCTTGTCGTCGAAGCCGGGGAAGCGCCGCTGGTACTTCGCGATCAGCAGCGGGTCGAAGCTGCCCTGACGGGTCCCGCGGCACCTCCAGCGCCATCCGGCCGGTGTCGGTCGCCACGCTCTTGCGCCCATAGCCGTTGCGGCTGTTGCCGGCGCCGGCCTCGCCCGCCAGGTGGTGGTCCATCTCGGCGTTCAGCGCGCGCTTGGCCAGCGCCTTCTTCAGCTGATCCAGCAGGCCGCCGTGATCGAACGCGGCTGGCTTCCGACCCGGACAGCAACTTGTCCAGGATCGCGTCAGGGATGACCGGCTCTTTCCGTCGGGCCATGGGGGGAGGTCTCCTTCCCATCATGACCGGCCACACACGAAATTCCTGACAGTCCCTGCGACCGCTCGGCGGAGCACCCGTGACAACACCTCGCCGGCTATGGCGGGCTCCTGCAGGCGGACGTCTATGCCGGGTTCAAGGATCTCTATGCGCCGGATCGATGCCATCTTTGATGCCGAGCGTGCCGTCAACGGCCTGTCGGCCGAGGCTCGCGGGGCAGCCCGTCAGCAGCGCATCGCATCTCTGGCGGCCGACCTCGAGGCCTGGATGCACGCGACCCGTGGCACGCTGTCTCGGCACACTGAGCTGGCCAAGGCGATGGACAACATGCTGAAGCGCTGGAGTGCGTTCACGCGGCTCCTCGACGATGGCCGCATTTGGCTCACGAACAATGCCGCCGAATGCGCGCTGCGCGGCATCGCCCTGGGGGGGAAGTCATGGCTGTTGGCCGCCTCCGATCGCGGCGGCTAGCGAGCCTCTGCCATGTACTCGCTGATCGTCACCGCGATGATCAACGATGTCGATCCGCGCGCCTGGCTCGCCGACGTGCTGGCCCGCATCTCCAACCACTCAGCATCGTGCCTGCACGAATTGCTGCCTTGGAATTGAAAGGGCGCTAAGGCCATTCACACCGTCGCCGCCTGATCCATTGCACACCGCGGCCCTCGCCGGATGGTTACCTTTCTTCCGGGGCCTTTCGAGACGTTTGAGTGGGAGCAGACGCGAAGGCAGCGGAATTTCTGCGGGCAAGCGCATCGTTTCTCACTTCAGATCCCATATGTACTGATCGCCCAGCATTCGGAGTTGGAGTACGCTGGTGGCCAATGCCGCCATTGAGGGCGGGCTGTTCGGCTGGCTGATGGATCGAACCCGGTGAGTGCTGGTGCGGGGCGTGGACGGCGGAGCAACGGTCCATGGCGCCCCCGCCTGAGCTTCTTCCGGCATGAATTGCTGTCCGTCAGGCCATGGTCGCGCATGCCGGGATAGCCATGCATGGCCGGATGCCCCTACCGTTGTTGTCAGGCCGGTGACGCTGCTGGCATCGGCCGTCTCGCCACCGTCCAATTGCTCCTCCACCGACTGGCGCGGCGGTAGGGACCTCTAGGCGGCGTCGCTCTGGAGGTTGTATCCGATACGACGCCCACGTGCTCCTCTGCCTACGGCGTGCACCGGATCAGCACGAGTCACATCACCCTGCGTCTCTCCAACACTGTTCTCGATTCAACCCCTGCGTAACCATTCCTGTGAAAATCGTCTGTCTCAGGAGAGACAACGTAAGTAACAAGTACATCTAGCCGATGCGGCTCGGAACGGCGCACTGCCATGCGTCAATGGATGCCGAAAGCTCTGACACCTTCACAAACGGCTGGTCCGCTGAGCCGGCTGCCACCTGGGGATAGGACAGAGGCGATCAGTGCCTGCGTGTATGGGTTTTGCGGGGCGTGCAGGACCTGCTTCACTGCCCCCCGTTCCACGATCACGCCCTGGCGGAGCACCGCCACCTCCTCGCACAGCAGCTGCACCACAGCGAGATTGTGCGAGATGAACAGGAAGGCGAGGTTGTGCTGCTGCCTCAGCCGGCGCAGCAGGTCGATGATCTGCGCCTGCACCGACACATCGAGCGCCGACGTCGGCTCATCGAGCAGCAATGCGCGCGGCCGGGTCGCGAGGGCACGCGCGATGCAGACGCGCTGCTTCTGCCCGCCCGAGAGCTCATGCGGAAAGCGCCAGAGGAATTGCTCACCGAGACCGACATCGTCGAGGAGCCCGGTGATACGGTCGCGCATCTGCTGCCGGTTCGACACGCCCTGGATCTGTAAGGGCTCGGCCACTGAATCATGGACGCTGAGGCGCGGGTTCAACGCCGAATGCGGGTTCTGGAACACCACCTGCACGTCCCGCCGCAGCGCACGCAGGCCGCCCTCGCGGGCCGTCGTGATGTCGGCACCGTCCATCAGCACGCGGCCGGAAGCGACGGCCTGCAAGCGCAGCAGCACGCGCAGCAGCGTGGACTTGCCCGAGCCGGATTCACCGACCAGCCCCAGCGCCGCGCCCGGCATCAGCGCCAGGCTGACATCGCTGACCGCCGCGAAGTCGCCGAAGCGGACCGTGACGTCCTCGACCGCGAGCAGCGGGATCATGCGGCGGCCGCCACGGCATGGCAGGCGACGGCGTGCGGCCCGCCGTCCAGCACCGGCTTGCGTTCGCTGCATATGGCGGTCGCCAGCGGGCAGCGGGGATGGAAGCGGCAGCCTTTCGGCGGGGAGCGCAGGTCCGGGATGCTGCCGGCGATGCCCTCGGGCATGTGGTCGGGCCGGCCGAGATCGGGCATGGCGGCCAGCAGGCCGCGCGTGTAGGGGTGTTGCGGCGCGCGGAAGAGCGATTCCGCCGGCGCATCCTCCACCACCGTGCCGGCATACATCACGACGATGCGGCGGCACACCGCGCCGATCACGCCGAGGTCGTGGCTGATCAGCACCAGCGTCAGCCCGAGCCGTTCCACCAGATCGGCGATCAGCGCGAGGATCTGCCGCTGGATGGTGACGTCGAGCGCCGTGGTCGGCTCGTCCGCGATCAGCACGCGCGGATTGCCGGCGAGCGCCTCGGCGATCAGCACGCGCTGCCGCATGCCGCCGGACAGTTCATGCGGGTAGCGGTCGAGCAGGCCCGCCGGATCGGGCAGGCGGACGGCGTCGAGCAGTTCGATGCTGCGCGCGCGGCGTTGTGCGCGCGACAGGTCGGGTTCATGCGCGCGCAGCACTTCCGCCATCTGCCGCCCGATGGTGAAGACCGGGTTGAGGTAGGTGACAGGGTCCTGGAACACCATGCCGATGGTGCCGCCGCGCAGGTCGCGCAGCCGGTCCGGCGGCATCGCCAGGATGTCCGCGCCGTCATAGCGGATCTGCCCGGAGACGATGCGCGCCGGCGGGGCGGGATTCAGGCGGAGCATGCTGCGCGCCAGCACCGACTTGCCGCAGCCGGTCTCGCCGACGATGCCGACGGCCTCGCCCGCCTCGATCGCCAGGTCGATGCCGTCCAGCACCTGCACCCGGCCTTCGAAGCCGTCGAAGGCGAGGCGGTAATCCGCGATCTCGATCAGGCTCACCCGCGTGAGCTCCGCCGGTCGAGCGTGTCGCGCAGCCCGTCCCCGAACAGGTTGAAGCCGAGTACGGTGAGGAAGATGAACACGCCCGGGAACACCGAGTACCACCACCAATCCGGCATGTAGGTGCGGCCCGTCGCGATCATCGCGCCCCATTCCGGCGCCGGCGGCTTGGCGCCGAGGCCGATGAAGCCGAGCGAGGCGGCGGCGAGGATCGCCATGCCCATGTCCATGCTGGCCTTCACCACCAGCGGGCTGATGCAATTGGGCAGGATGTGGCGCCGCAGGATGCGCGCGTGCGATGCCCCCATCGTGCGTGCCGCCTCGACATAGGCTTCGGACCGCAGGGTGAGCGCCTTTGCCTCGATCAGCCGCACATAGCCGGGCCACCAGACGATGGCGAGCGCCAGTACGCCATGCAGGATGCCGGGGCCGAGCGAGGCGACGATGGCGAGCGCCAGGACGAGCCCCGGCACCGCGAGGAAGACGTCGGTGATGCGCATGATGACCGACCGTACACGCCCGCCGAAATAGCCCGCCGCGATGCCGAGCGGCACGCCGACCAGCATGGCGAGGCCCGTGATGGTCGCGCCGATCCAGAAGCTGGTGCGCGTGCCGATGACGACACGCGTCAGGATGTCACTGCCCATCTCATCCGTGCCGAACCAATGCGCGGCGGATGGCGGCTGCAACCGGTTCGCCAGGTTCACCGCCCCGGTGGCGTGCTCCGGATAGGGCACGATCCAGGGCCCGATCGCCGTCAGCACGATGAAGGCGAGCACGAGAACCAGGCCGAGCATCGCGGAGGGGCTGCGCGCGAAGGTCCAGGCGAAGAAGCGCGCCTGGCGGATCGTGCCGGCGTGCTCGACGCGCAGCCGTGCGAGGCGCGAGGGCACGGTCGTCGCGGCGGGAAGGCTGGCGTCGCTCATGCGCTGCGCGTCCGCGGGTCGAGCCAGCCATAGGCGAGGTCAACCAGCAGGTTGGTCAGCATGAACATCAGGCCGATCACGAGCGTCACGCCCATCACCGGCTTGAAGTCCGACGCGATGGCGGCATTCACGGCATAGAGCCCGATGCCGGGCCAGTCGAACACGGTCTCGACGAGCACGGTGCCGCCGAGCATCCAGCCAAAGCGCAGTCCGATCATGGCGAGCGTCGGCAGCATTGCATTCTTCAGCGCGAGCAGGCCGATCACGCGCCCTGGCTTCACGCCGTGCGCGCGCGCCGCGGTGACGTGGTCGGACCCGAGCACCTCGATCATCTCCGCGCGGTTCACGCGCAGTACGGAGGCCAGGCAGGGCAGGGAGAGCACGAAGGCCGGCATCACGGCATGCGACGCCGCATCGGCGAAGACGCCCCAATCGGCGGCCAGAAGCGCATCGAACAGCACCATGCCGGTGATGGTGGGCGGCGGATCGGCGGCGATGGACAGGATGCCGCCGGTTGGCAGCCAGCCCCACCAGACGGCAAGGACGAGTTGCAGCAGCAGAGCGATCCAGAAGGCGGGCAGGGCGATGCCGGAGACGGCAAGGATGCGGATGCCGTGATCAACCCAGGAATGCCGAAACACCGCGGCGAGAATGCCGAGCGGAATGCCGACCGCGCAGGCGAAGCCCATCGCGAGGATCACCAGTTGCAGCGTGGCGGGAACGTAGCGGAGAAGATCCTCACCGACCGTATTGCCGCTTTGGATCGACCGGCCGAAGCGGCCCTGCGCGAGGTCGGTCACGTAGCGCAGGAATTGCTCGGGCAGTGGCCGGTCCAGCCCGTACTCACGCCGCAGCGTCGCCACCATGTCGGGCGTCGCATCCGGCCCCGCCGCGAGTGCCGCCGGGTCGGCGGGGGTCACGTTGGAGATCACGAAGGTAATCACCACGAGCCCGAGCAGCATGAGCGCCACATAGGCCAGCCGCCCGGCCAGGTAGCGCAGCATGCTCATCCGCGCGCGACGTAGAGCGACCAGAGGTCCATCTCGCCCGTCAGGTTCAATGCCTGGTGCTGGAAGCCGCGCACATAGCTGCGCATGGCCCAGCGCTGGTTCGCCGTCATGCAGAAGACGACCGGCTGGAGGTCGACCACGCGGCGCTGGATCTGCGCGTAGAGGTCGAGGCGCTTCGCCTCATCGAGTTCGACCGCGGCCTCGGCGACCATGCGGTCGATATCGGCATCGCGCAGGTGATGGATGCCCCAGAACTGCCCGGCCGCCGAGGAGGCGTATTGCGACGCAACGGTGTCGGGCGAGGTCGTGACCGGTGTGACATAGACCGCCGTCATCGCCGCCGCCGTCTCCGGCGATCCGCCACGCCCGACCAGCGTCGGCCAGGGCTGACCCACGATGTTCACGCGGATGCCGAGCGGCTGCAGCGCGTTCAGCAGCACGAGGCCGATCTGCCGCTGCACCTCATTGCCCGCGACATGCAGGTATTCCAGCTCGAGACCACCATTCGGCGTCGGCGTGCGGGCCATAAACTGCTTCGCGCGATCGAGGTCCTTGCGCGGCATGTCCAACTGGATGCGGCCCTCGGTGACGAAGGGGAACGGCCCGTCCATCAGCTTCGCGTCGCCCTTGTGGATCGCGATCAGCGCCTCATAGTCGAAGGCGTAGGCGATCGCCTTGCGCAGGTTGATGTCGGCGGTCGGCCCCTTCTGGGTATTCATCATGATGGCGAAGGGCGCAGCGCCTTCGTTGTCCGACACCACGATGTTCGGCATGCGCGCGAGCTGGGAGAGATCATCCGGCGTCAGGCCGGAGGCGACATCCACCTCGCCACGCTGCAGCGCGGCCTTGCGCGGCGCGGATTCGCGCATGACGCGGAAGATGACACCGGCCGGGCGTTCCGGCTCGGGCATCGGCCAGCCCTTCCAGTAGTCGGGCACGGCTTCCAGCGCCATCACCGACTGGCCATCCCACCGGCGGATACGGAAGGGGCCGGAGCCGGCGGCGTTCGCCGTCAGCCACTTCTGGCCGTCATCGTCACCCTCGGCATTCGCCGTGACCTGCTTTGGGTTCACGATGAACCACAACGGCAGGAATGACAGGAAGTCGGGATAGGGGCGGTCCAGCGTGAAGCGGACAGTGCGCGCATCGACCGCCGCGATGTTTTCGGGCTTCAGGTGGCGCGAGAGCATCCAGGAGATGCCCTTGTTGAGTTTCAGGCCACGCTCGAAGGAGAAGCGCACCGCCTCGGCGTCCAGCACGTCGCCATTGTTGAACTTCGCGTTGCCGACTAGGCGGAAGGTCCAAGTCAGACCGTCGGCACTGGTGTCCCAGCTTTCGGCGAGCCAGGGGATGATACGGGCCGGTGCGCCCTCGTAGCGCACCAGCGCATCGTAGAGGCAGCGCTGCATCATGCGCGTGGACCAGTCGTAGCGCTGGTGTGGGTCGAGGATCGGCACGGGCTGATTGCCGGAGAAGACGATGATGCGACGATCGCCTTCCCGCTCGAAGCCGTAGGCGGGGCTGAGCGAGGCGGCCGGCACAGACATCAGGCCGCCGGCGGCCAGCAGGAGTTCGCGGCGATTCATGCTTCGTCTCCTATTCGGCGGCCTGCGCCGCGGCAGGGGCGCTGCCCGGCGTGACGTATCCTTCAAGCAAGTCGCGTTCCAGCAGCGCGGACGGGCGCTCCTCCGGCGGGCCGAAGCCGGATCCGCCGCAGAGCCGCACTTCGATCATGCGGCTCGTGTCGGTCAGCGTGACGAGCTCGCCGCTGCCGCAGTCGCGCACCAGGTTGCCTTCGCGGTCCAGCACGGCGCCGCGCGCGCGGCCGCCCTGCAGGCCGCCGAACAGGCCGGGGGAGTCGACACCCACGCCTTCGGCGGCGACCGAGGCTTCGGTCGGCAGCCCGTCATCATGCAGCTTGCGCATGCGCGTTCGCGTGCCGAGGCCGCCGCGATGTTTCCCGGCGCCGCCGGAATCCGCGATCAGCGACTTCTCGACGACCAGGACGGGCGAACGTGTCTCGAACAGCTCGATCGACGTATTCGCCGCCGAGGTCGGCCAGAGCAGCGCGGATTTGCCGTCGCCATTCGCACCCGCGCCCTGGCCGCCGCCCATGAAGAAGTGGTCGGCGTAGAGGCGCCCCTTGGCATCGCGGCCATGCACCTTCACCGACACCGGCAACCCGGTATGCGCTTGGACACGGTCCGGCGCGGCTTCGGATAGCGCGCGGAAGATGTTCGGCGCGAGGTACCAGCCCGTGCGGGTGCGCAGCGCGACCGCAGCCGGCCGCGTGCAGTTCAGCACCGACCCTCCCGGCGCCTTCACCGTGATCGGCCGATAGCAGCCGGCATTGCCGCGCACCTGCGGGCTCAGGATGCACTTCAGCGGGTACGACCCGTGCGCCACCGTATAGCTGTAGGTGCAGTTCAGGCCGCCGACCGGCAGCTGGCCCGGCGCGCCGTCGAAGTCGAGTTCGATCTCATCGCCCGACACCGTCACCTTCAGCGGGTATTCGAGCACCTGGCCCAGCGCGGCGTTGCTGACCTTCGAATGATGCACGCCATCCGGCAGGGCGCGGATCGCGTCGCGCATCGCGCGTTCCGCGCGGCCCTGCACCACCGCGGCGAGGGCGCGCAGATCCTGCATGCCGTAGTCGCGCATGAAGCCGAGCAGCCGCTCGCCGCCCTGCGCATTCGCCGCGATGAAGGAATGCAGGTCGCCCAGCACTTCCTCCGGCTTGCGCACGTTCTCGCCGATCATGTCGAACAGCGTGTCGTTCGGATCGCCCGCGCGGTAGAGCTTCGCGGGCGGGATCTGCAGGCCCTCGTCGAAGACCTCCTGCGCCTTCAGCCCGTTCTTGATGCCGCCGATGTCGCCGACATGACCGACCGTGCCGATCAGCGCTACCAGCCGGCCTTCCATGAACACCGGGGTGACGATCGCGATGTCATACAGGTGGCCCGCGCACATCCACGGGTCGTTGGTGATCAGCACGTCGCCCGGCTTCAGCGTCTCGGCCGGGTACTTCTTCAGCATCGCCTTCACCGCGCGCGGCAGGGTCAGGTTGAAGACCGGCATGGCGCGCGGCGAGTGCGCGAGGGATTCGCCATCCGCATCGAGCAGATCGCAGGCGAAGTCCTGCGCCTCGGACACGATCAGGCTGAAGGCCGTGCGGCAGATCGCGTGCCACATCTCCTCGACGATAGTGACGAGCCGGCTCCACATGATCTCGAGGGAGACCGGATCTGCCTCGATCAGGGCGCAGGCCTCCTCGATCGGCGTCGCCGGCGTGATGCGCGCAGCGACCGGCGCCGAGACGCCCACCGCGATGCGCAGCGTGCCGGCCGCGCCGACCGTGACGCTGTCGCGCGGGCCGATCACGGTGGTGGCTTCGCGCTCCTCGATGATGGCGGGGCCCTGGACCGTCTCGCCGGCCTTCAGCGCGTAGCGGTCGTAGACGGGCGTGTCGAGGAACGCGTCGCCGAAGAAGGCGGGGCGGCGACCCTTGAGCAGCACGCCGCCGTCAGGTGCGTCGGCCTGGGCGACGGTCAACGCCGGAGAAGGACCGACGGCGCGAACGCGGAAGGAGATGATCTCGGCGACCACGCCCTCATAGACCGAGGTGAAACGCGCGGAATAGACGCGGCGGAAGGCGGCCATCACCGCCGGCAGCGTCGCCGCCGTGATGGCGCCGGCCGGCAACGGCACGTTGATCTCATGAAGCTGGCCGGCGAGGCGCATGTCGGCGCTGCGCTCGATGATGATGTCGGCGTCCGGGATTCCGGCGGCCGTCAGCATGGCGGCGGTCTCGGCGGCAAGGGCCGCCAGCGTCGCCTCCATCTGCGCCGGCGCGTCCGCATCGTCCATCGCCACCGGCAGCGATCGCACGCTCTCGAAGGACAGCGGCGCGGCGAGGAAGCCGAGCGCCGAGGCGGCACCCGAGGCCGGCGGGATCAGCACCTCACCGACGCCGAGGATGCGCGCCACTTCCACCGCATGGGCCGGGCCGGCGCCGCCGAAGCCGACCATCGCGTAGTGGCGGGGGTCCTTGCCCTTCTCGACGATGTGGATGCGGGCGGCGGCGGCCATGCTCTCGGTCACCGTGCGGTGAATGCCCCAGGCCGTCTCGACGGCCGAGAGACCAAGCTTCGCGCCGACCCCTTCGAGGGCGCTCTCCGCCGCCGGCTTGTCGAGCGCCATCCGCCCGCCGAGAAAGAAGCCGGGATCGTAGTAGCCGAGCACGAGATTGGCATCGGTGACGGTCGGCTGCGTGCCGCCGTGGCCGTAACAGGCCGGGCCCGGATCGGCGCCGGCGGAATGCGGCCCGACCTTCAGCAGGCCGACCTCGTCGATCGTCGCGATGGAACCGCCGCCCGCGCCGATCTCGATCATGTCGATGACCGGGGCCTTGATCGGCAGGCCCGAGCCCTTCTTGAAGCGGTGCAGCCGCGCCACTTCCATCATCGGCGCGACCTCGCAGACACCGTCGGCGATCATGCAGGCCTTGGCGGTGGTGCCGCCCATGTCGAAGGAGATGACGTCCTTCTTGCCGACCAGCCCGCCGAAGAAGGCGGTCGCCAGGCCGCCACCAGCGGGTCCGCTTTCCAACAGCCGGATCGGGAAGGCGCGCGCGGCATCCGGCGCGACGAGACCGCCGGCCGATTGCATGAGCCGCAGCGCGCCACGGAAGCCCTGCGTCCATAACTCGCGTTCGAGCCGCTTCAGGTAGCGGTCCATTAGCGGCTGGACATAGGCGTTGGCGCAGGTGGTGACGAAGCGCTGGTACTCCCACAGCTCCGCGACGACTTCCGAGGAAAGCGACAGCGCGACGTCGGGGAATTCCTCGCGGATCGCGGCGGCGGCCGCCTTCTCATGCGCCGGGTTGCGATAGGCGTGTAGGAAGCAGATGGCGATTGCCTCCGCCCCCGCCGCCATGAGCTTGCGCGCCGCCTGTTTCACTGCGCCGTGGTCGAGCGGCGTCACGACATTGCCGTCGCGGTCCAGGCGCTCCGGCACTTCGAGGCGGTGGCGCCGCGCCACCAGCGGGTCGGGGTACTGCAGAAACAGGTCGTAGATGTCGTAGCGCTGTTCCGTGCCCATCTCGATCACGTCGCGGAAACCCGCGGTGGTGATCATGCCGAGCGATGCACCGCGGCGCTCGATCAGCGCGTTGGTGACAAGGGTCGTGCCATGCACGATCTCGGCAATGTCCGACAGGGCAAGACCGGCGCCCGACACGAGTTCGGCCAGACCCGCCAGCGCGCCCTCGGACGGATCCTGCGGCGTCGTCAGGCATTTGTGCAGGCGGATTGTGCCGCTGCTGCGGTCGAGCAGGATGAAGTCGGTGAAGGTGCCGCCGATATCGAACCCGATCCGGTAGCGCGACGCTGCCTCTGTCATCCGACCCAGCATCCTGTCCGTTGTCTGACGCCGCGCCGAACGCAGCCATGGTGATCGATCGAGCAACGGTACAGCAGGGTGGCGGCCGCCCGCTGTACGGACGGCCCCTTACGACTGCGTCGTTTTCATGCAATTGCGCGGGCAATCCGCCCGCGATGCGGGCAGCCTCATACCAAGGGCCCCTATTCGGGACCGCTGGTCTTGGCTTTTTCATGCCCTCAGGCGCCGGGTGCAAACCTCCGGTTTGCTTGGCTTTCGCCGGACTACCGGCGGGCCGCCTTCGCGGCCTCGGTCCGGTCAGCAGACCGGCCCGTCGGTATCAGGCGTTCCGCACGAGCATCAGGCGCCGCATCAGTTCGACGGCCGAACCGGCGCTCAGCTTGGTCATGACGCGGCCGCGGTGGATCTCCACCGTGCGGTGGCTAATGCCGAGGCGACGTCCGATCTCCTTGTTGCCCTCGCCTTCGAGCATCGCAGTCAGGACCTCGCGCTCGCGCGGGGTGAGCGTCTCGGTCGGTCCGGGCAGGCGTTCGATCAGGGCATGCGGTCCCTCCGCCTCCGGCGCCGGGCGCGTCGCCAGGATCAGAAGCTGGAGGCGCACGGCGCTCGCCACGATCCGCCGGGCGGTGACCACGGGCTTCTGCGTCCGCGCGGCAAGCTGCTGCGCCATCGCCTCGGTATAGCCGACCGAGTGCATGAGGATCAGGTTGGTCGCGGCGAGCCGCTGGGCGGCTTCATCAAGCGTTTCGAGGTCGTCCTCGCGTGCCACGGCCCGCGCGGTTTGGATCAGCGCACCATGCGCGGAGGTGCGGTGCTGTTCGACGAGCGAGTGGATGACGCCGAGACGAGCCTCACCCATGACCAGCGCGCCGATCCAGGCATCGACGGCCTGCTGCGCATGCACCAGCGGCGTGCGCAGGCGATAGGGCTGGAACAGGCTCGTGCTCAGCAGGACGATCAGATCGTGGCCCTCACCGTCGAGCCGATGCAGCAGCGGTTCCAGCCGGCGGCCGAGGAAGCCGGCGCCGACGCGGACACGGCGCCCATCCGCGAGACGCGTGAGGAGGACCGGCTCGCGCTGGCGCGGCGCGCCCTCGGCGATGGCGGTGTCGTCCAGGCCATCCAGCGCGCCATGTTCGCAGGCGTCGATTTCGCCGGCCTCGGCGCCGGTCAGGGCAAGCACCTCCGGCACCATGTCCCCGCGTGGAGACTGGCCGATCGTGACGAAGGCAATGCGGTACCGGTTCATCCTCGATGCGCCGATTGGTACAAAGCCTCAGTATCGACGCAAAGCCCCCGAGGTTCCAAGGCTGCTGCGATAGGAGCGCCTCGGCGGCATAACGACTCGATCGGGTTCGCGCGGATCCGTCCGCGAGCAATGCGATACTGGATCCTTCCCTTCGAGCGGGACACTGGAACTGTTGTCTCCCGCCACGGAGTCTCGAACGGCGGTCAACGCCAGCAACAATCCTCCTTCAGAAACGATTGGTAGCCGTGGGGGCGCCGCATTCGGGCTACCGCAATGCACGTGGAGACCGAGCAAGGCAGCAGGCGCAAGCCTCTGCCTGAGGACGGACGCAACGCCATTCAGAACGTGCGCGCGCTCACGCAGAACCGAAGCCCGTACCGCCAAGCGTTGGTGCCAATCACATCCCCGGGCTTCAGCGCGAAGGGGCGGTTCTTGATATCCACGGCCTCGTCGTTGATCCGAACCGCCCCGACGGCGTGAAGCCTGCCCCCAGACCAC
This sequence comes from Neoroseomonas terrae, assembly GCF_018129025.1. Classification (GTDB taxonomy): domain Bacteria; phylum Pseudomonadota; class Alphaproteobacteria; order Acetobacterales; family Acetobacteraceae; genus Neoroseomonas; species Neoroseomonas terrae. Next base: position 80,414 of record NZ_JAAEDI010000014.1, read on the forward strand.
CGCTCGCCGCGGCCCACGCCCGCTCGGTATTGAACCCGATCGTGTATGAGTCGCCTTCTAACAGTAGGAGAGGACCCTGCTCCAGCCCATGGCTGCTTTGCCGATGGCCCGCCGCAGCGCATCCGCGACATGGGCGCCCAGCATATGCCGGGTGAGAGACCTGACACATCGGCGAACGACGCTCGGACGGCGAGCTGGAAGTGCTATCTCTCGAACCGGCCCGCCGACACTCCGCTGCGCGCGCTGGCCGCCATTAAGGCGCGCGTTGGGTCTGCGGCCAGGCGCACCAGCAACTGAAGGAAGAACCTGGCCTCGATTACTTCGAGGGACGCTGCTGGACAGGGCTGCATCGCTACGCGCTGATGACAATGCTCGCCTACGCTTTCTTCAGACGCAGAAGCTCATGGCGGCGAAGGTGGGATAAGCGCACGTCCGGACCACCACCTGAGCCCAGCCGCCCTGCCGTCCGCCGAGCCATCCAGCAGCACTTGTTCGACACATCTCACCGCCGATGTCCGCACTCCAGTCGCAGCCTCGACCTCCGTCTCAAGCCCTTTCGGCCAAAGTAGTGCTAGCGGCGCTCCGGAACCCGCATGGACAGTCGGCTATCCGCCGCCGCGGCCCTGCGCACCGCCGGGTGGTCCGGACGCGCCAGCCCGAGGTTCTCGCGCAGCGTCACGCCCTCATAGTCGGTGTGGAACAGGCCGCGGCGCTGCAGTTCCGGGATCAGCTGGTCGAAGACCTCGGTGACCGGCCCGGGGAAGTAGGGCGGCAGGATGTTCCATCCGTCGCAGCCGCGGTTGACGAACCATTCCTCCATCTCGTCAGCGATGGATTGCGGCGTGCCGACGATGACGTGATGGCCCGAGGCCGAGCGTTGGTGGATCAGCTCGCGGATCGTCATGCTGCCGTTCGCCGCCACCTGCTTCGCGAGCGTCGCGTGCTCGCTCTTCACGCTGTTGGTGTCCGCCAGCATCTGCGGCACAGGCCCGTCCAGGTCGTAGCCGGACAGGTCGCCGAACGCCGGTACCAGCGCGGCGAGCCCGAGCTGCGGATGGATCAACGCCTGCATCTGCTCGGCGCGATCGCGCGCCTCCTGCATGGTCCTCCCCATGATCGGCATCATGCCGGGCATCACGAGGACCTTGTCCGGGTCGCGGCCATGCGCCACGACCTGACCCTTGACGCTGGCGTAGAAGGCCTGCGCCGCGGCGCAGGATTTCTGCATGGTGTAGACCATCTCCGCGATGCGCCCCGCCAGGTCCTGCCCGGGCCCGGATGAGCCGGCCTGTACGATCACAGGATAGCCCTGGACCGGCCGCCTGGCGTTGAGCGGGCCGCGCACCTTGAAGTGTTCGCCGCGATGATCCGGGATGTGCAGCTTCGCGGGGTCGAAGTATTGCCCGGTTGCCTTGTCCCGGATAAAGGCGTCGTCCTGCCAGGAATCCCACAGGCCGAGGATAACATCGACTGCCTCCTGTGCGCGGCGATAGCGCGCCGCGTGCTCCATATGCTTGTCGCGGTTGAAGTTCAGCGCCTCCTGCTCGGACCAGGAGGTGACGACATTCCAGCCGGTCCGCCCCTCGGTGATGTGGTCGAGCGAGGCGAAGAGCCGCGCGATGGCGAAGGGTTCGTAGTAGGTGGTGGAGACCGTGGCGATGTAGCCCATGCGCTCGGTCACCGCCGAGAGGGCGGAGAGCAGGGTCATCGGTTCGAACACGTCAATGCGGCTGTCGTAGCTGAGCTGCCGCTCGTCGGCGGCCGAGCTGCGCACCGCCATGCCGTCGGCCCAGAACATGAAGTGGAACCTGGCGCGCTCGGCCTCCTTGGCCAGCGCCTTCCACATGCGGATGTCCATGGCGGCGCCGAGATGCGCCTCGGGCATGCGCCAGCCGCCGCCATGGGCGCCGTTGGCGACCAGGTTGAGCCCGAGCTTCATCATGCGCCTGGACATGGCAGGGGTCACTCCGCGGTGGCGTTCAGCGCGGCGCGTTCCGCCGCCCGGCGGGGACGCGGCCGCGCCCTCGTCATACGCTCACAACCACGCCGCGCTGCGCGGTGATGATTCCATAAGTCTGGATCTGACGGTTCACCTCGAAATTGAAGGTGGTCCGGCGATTGTGCAGCGACAGGTCGAGGTCGCAATCGGCGACGATCACCTCATCGGCCGTCGTCACCGCCTGCGCCACGATGTCGCCGGTCGGCGCGATGATGCAGCTGCCGCCCATGAACTCCACGCCTTCCTCCATGCCGGCCTTGGCGACGCCCACGACCCAGCAGCAATTCTGGTAGGCGCCTGCCTGCATCACGAGATGATTGTGGAAGGACGAAAGATGCGCCGGTTCCTGCACCTGCGCATTGCCGACCATGGTGCGCTTCACCGTGCCGGTGTTGTAGCCGAGCATGATCAGCTCCGCCCCCTGCAGGCTCATCGCGCGATAGGTTTCCGGCCAGCGGCGGTCGTTGCAGATCGCCATGCCCATCACGCCGTCGAAGGCGCGGAACACCGGGAAGCCAAGGTTGCCGACCTCGTAGTAGCGCTTCTCGAAATTGCCCGCGCATCCGGTCGGGTCGGCGTCCTTGCGGCCAGGGAGATGGACCTTGCGGTACTTGCCGATGATCGACCCGTCGGCGCCGACCAGGATCGAGGTGTTGAACCGCTTCTTGCGGCCTTCCTCCTGCGTCAGCTCACCATAGCCGAGGTAGAAGCCGATGCCGAGGCGCTTCGCCTCGTCGAACAGTGGCTGCACGTCGGGGTTCGGCATGCTGGTTTCGCAGAAGGCGTCGGCGTCATCGACGTCGTCGAAGACCCAGCGGGGGAAGAAGGTGGTCAGCGCCATCTCGGGGTAGACGACGAGCTGGGCGCCGAAGCTGTGCGCCTTGTGCAGCATGGCGAGCAGCCGCTCGACGACGGCGGCGCGGCTTTCCTCGCGGGCGATGGGGCCAAGCTGCGCGGCGGCGACACGGACGAGACGCGGCATCGGGATCATCCCTTCGGGTTCGGACATCGGGGTGCCCGACATGTCAGCCTGCCGCAGCGCAGCATGCAAGCAGGAAAAATTGCGCGATGACGAATCACCTGCCATTGTTTCTGCACGCATGGCGTCCCCGCAGGCGCCTTTGCCTCCCTTGATCGGACAGGTTCGAACGCGATGCAGGAACTTCAGACCGTCATCCGCGGCGGCACGGTGGTGACCGCTGCCGACACCATGGTCTGCGACATCGGAATCAGCGGCGGCGTCATCACCGCCCTCGGCAAGGACCTGCCGCGCGCGGCGAAGGAGATCGACGCGGCGGGGCTGCTCGTCCTGCCGGGCGGCATCGACAGCCATTGCCATATCGAGCAGTACAAGAAGGGCTCGCGCATCGTGCCTGCCGACACGTTCGAATCGGGCACCACCTCGGCGGCCTTCGGCGGCACCACCTCGGTGATCTGCTTCGCCCCGCACTACAAGGGCTCGGCGCTGACGCCGAGCGTCGAGGAGTATCATCGCCTCGCGACGAAGTCGGTGGTGGATTACAGCTTCCACCTGATCGTGACCGACCCGACGCCGGCGGTGCTGGCCGAATTGCCGCCGCTGATCGCGGCCGGCCATCGCTCGATCAAGGTGTTCATGACCTATGAGGCGAGCCGCCTGGACGATGCGCAGGTCATCGCCGTGCTGGCGACGGCACGGGAGAACCAGGCCTTCGTCACGGTGCATGCCGAGAACGACGCCGCCATCGCCTGGATGACCAGGCGGCTGGAGGCGGCCGGCAAGATCACCGCGCCCTACCACGCCATCAGCAAGCCGCCGCTGGTCGAGCGCGAGGCGACGCACCGCATCATCATGATGTCGGAGCTGCTGGACCAGCCGCTGCAGGTCTTCCACGTCACCTGCGCCGAGGCGGTCGAGGAGATCCGTCGCGGCCAGGCACGCGGCCTCAAGGTCTTCGCGGAGACCTGCCCGCAATACCTGACCTTGACGGCCGCGGCGCTGGACAAGCCGGGCTTCGAGGGTGCGAAGGCGATCTGCAGCCCCGCGCTGCGCGAGCAGGCCGATATCGACGCGCTGTGGCAGGCGATCCGCGACGGGGTGATCGGCGTCGTCTCCTCGGATCACGCGCCGACGAATTACGGCGGGTCGGCCGGCAAGCAGGCCTTCGGCACGGATGCCTCCTTCTCCAAGGTGCCGAACGGGGTGCCGGGGCTCGAGACGCGGCTGCCGCTGCTGTTCAGCGAGGGCGTGGTGAAGGGCCGCATCGACCTGCAGCAATTCGCCGCCATCACCGCGACGAACCCGGCGAAGTTGTTCGGACTCTACCCGCGCAAGGGGTCGATCGCGATCGGCATGGATGCCGATATCGCGATCTGGGACCCCAAGGCGACGCGCCGCATCGCCAATGCCGAGCTGCACCACGCGGTGGACTACACGCCCTATGAGGGCATGGAGGTCACGGGCTGGCCGGTCGCGGCGCTGGTGCGCGGCACTGCGGTGGTGCAGGACGGCAAGCGTGGTGTCGACCCGGGCTTCGGCCAGTTCCTGCCACGCGATCCCTACCCGCTGATGCAGCCGCGCGGCGTCTTTCCCACGAGCTTCAACCCCTTCGCGTGATCGCCATGGATACCACGACCAACTCGCCGATCGTCACGGCCTACCTGGCGCGCACGCCGTCCTCGGCGGATGCCTATCGCCGCGCCCGCGCGGTGTTCCCCGCCGGGGTCACGCATGACAGCCGCTACCAGCTGCCGCATCCGCTGTCGGTCACCCATGCCGCCGGCGCGCGCAAATGGGACAGCGACGGCAATGAGTATGTCGACTATGTCGGCGGCCATGGTGCGCTGATCCTCGGCCATGCGCCGCCAGAGGTGATGGCCCGCGTCGCGGAACAGGCGATGCGCGGCACGCATTACGGGGCGAATCACGACCTCGAACTGCGCTGGGGCGAGCTGGTGCAGGCCATGGTGCCCTGCGCCGAGCTGGTGCGCTTCACCAATTCCGGGACGGAGGCGACGCTGATGGCGATGCGCCTGGCCCGGGCCGCGACCGGCCGGTCGCGCATCCTGCGCCTGCGCGGCCACTTCCATGGCTGGCACGACCATGTCGCCTTCGGCGTGACGCATCACTTCGACGGCTCCGCGAGTGCGGGCGTGCTGCCTGCCCTTGCCGAGCAGGCCGTGCTGGTCGATCCGAATGACGAGGCCGGGCTGATCGCCGCGCTCGACGCGCATGAGGGCGAGATCGCCGCGGCGTTCCTCGAGCCGACCGGCTCGACCTATGGGCAGGTCCCGCTGCGTCCCGACTTCGTGCAGCGGATGCGCGAGGAGACCGCGAAGCGCGGCATCCTGCTCATCTTCGACGAGGTGGTGACGGGGTTCCGCGTGTCACGCGGCGGCGCGCAGCAGGCGCTCGGCATCACGCCCGACCTTGCGACGCTGGCGAAGATCCTCGCCGGCGGGCTGCCGGGCGGGGCGGTCGTCGGGCGCCGCGACGTGCTGGAACTGCTCGACCCCGAACGCGCAGCGCAGCGCGGCGTCGAGAAGATCGGCCACCAGGGCACCTTCAACGCCAATCCGCTCTCGGCCGCGGCGGGGGTCGCGACGCTCGAGATCCTGCGTGACACGGATGTGCTGGACCGCACGCATGCCTATGCCGCGGCCTTCATCGCCGCGGCCAATGACATGTTCTGCGAACTGGGACTGCCCTGGGTCGCTTATGGCGCCTATGGCGCCTTCCACATCTTCATCAATCCGAATGGCCTTCCCGTCGATCCACGCAGCTTCGATGCGGCGTCGCTCGGCTATGCCGACCTCAAGCTGCCGCGCGGCAATCGCGTGGCCGGGAAGCTTCGGCTGGCGACGCGGCTGTTCGGCGTGGACCTCTCTCCCTGGCCCGGCGGGCTTGCGTCGGGCACGCATGGGGAGGCCGAGCTGGCGCAGACGCTTGATGCCCTGCGCGGCGCAATCCGCCTATTGCGGGAGGAAGGCGAGATCGCCTGACGGGCAGCGCCGATGCATCGCCTCTCGCCAGATCTGGAACGCCGCATCGCCGCCGCCGCCGAGCGCCTCGGCGAGCGCGGCCGTGCCGTCGCCGCACTGATCCTCGAACAGCCGGCCGAGGTCGCATTGCTGACCGCGACCAAGGTTGCCGAACGGCTCGGGATCAGTGAGTCGACGGTGGTGCGCTTCGCCCAGGCGGTCGGCTTCGCGGGCTATCCCGCACTGCGCAAGGAAGTCCAGGACCAGGTTCGGCAATATCTGAGCCAGCTCGGCCGCGTGGCGGGCACGCCGACGCCGCGCAAGCGCGGGCACGCGGCGCGGGAATCGCTGCGCCACGACAGCGAGACGCTGCGCCTTCTGGCCGAGACGCTGCCGACCACGGACATCGAAGGCGCGGTCGGCCTGATCACCGGCGCACGGCGGGTCTATGTCATCGGCGTGCGTAGCGTGTTCGGGCTGGCGGACATGCTTGCCTTCCACCTGCGGCACCTGGTCAATCAGCCGATCCTGCTCGACCCCGCGCGCGGAACGCGCCTCGATCAGATGATCGGCATCGGGCCGAAGGACGCCATCATCGCGCTGAGCTTCCCGCGCTATTCGCGCATGGTCGAAGGGGCGTTGCGCATCGCGCGCCAACACGGGGCGCGGTCGCTGGTGATCACCGATGGGCCGCTCTCGCCGCTTGCGCCGCTCGCCGACATCCTGTTCACGACCGGCACGCGCAGCGCCTTCTTCGGGAATTCGCTGACGGGTGCGATGGCGCTGGTCAATGCGCTGCTGTCGGAACTCATGGTCGTCGAACGGCAGCGCACGGTGCGGTCCTTCCGCGAGCGGGATGCCTTCGCCGCCGCCATACGCCATATCCCGATCGATGGTGACGAGGACGACCTGCAACCGGGTTGACGCGGCGATCCCGCATCGGGTGGGTCGCGCGAAGTCCGGCGTCAGTTGGGGCAGATCCCGATCAGGCGAGATCACCTGATCGGGTGAAGATGCTTTAGCGACGCGCCACCAGGACCTTGTTCTCGAGCCGGGAGATCAGCCGCACCACCGGCCAGAGCATGATGAAATAGGCGATCGCCGCGGCAACGATAGGTGAGGCGTTGTAGGTCGCGTTCTGCGCCTGGCGGGCCTGGAACAGCAATTCGGGCATCGCGACGACGCTGGCGATGGAGGTGAGCTTCACCACCTCCAGCGTGTTGCTCACCAGGTCGGGCAGCACGTTCCGCACCGCCTGCGGCAATACGACAAGGCCCATCGTCTTTGTCGCGGTCAGGCCGGTCGATCGCGCGGCCTCGACCTGGCCGCGCGGGACGCTTTCGATGCCGGCGCGCAGGATCTCGCCATAGTAGGCGCTGGTGTTGAGCAGGAAGCCGATCACCACCGCACCCCAGGCCCCCGTGTCGAGGCCGGCGAAGGGCAGGCCGGCATAGATGAACACCAGCAGGACCAGCGGCGGAACGCCGCGGAAAAAGTCTGTCCAGAGCGCGAAGCTGCGCCGCACGGTCTTGTTGGGTGAGGAGGTGAGGAGGCCAAGCAGAACGCCGCCCACCGCCCCCACCGGCACAACCGTCACCGCCAGCAGCAGCGTCTGCAGCAGGCCGCTCCAGAGGATCGGCGAGGCGCGGCGGATGATGTCGAGATTGAAGAAGGCGTCGACGAAGTCCTCCATCGTCAGCGCCTCCAGGCGAAACGTGCTTCGATCCAGCGGCCCAGGCCGATCATCGGAACGAAGAGGATGAGGTAGGCGATCGCGCCCAGGGTGAGCGGCGAGGGATTCGACGAGAAGGCCATCGCGCTCTGCGCCGATCCCAGGATCTCGCTGACGCCGACGACGGAGCCCAGTGCAGTGCCCTTGGTGATCGAGATGGCCCGGTTGGTCAGGGGCGGGATGGTCATGCGGATCGCCTGGGGCAGCACGACAAGGCGCAGCGTGCCGAGATAGCCGAGCCCGGTCGATCGCGCGGCCTCCCATTGCCCCTTCTGCACGGCGGTGATGCCGGCCCAGAAGATCTCCTCGGAGAAGGACATCAGCACCAGCGTCAGCGACAGCCAGGTGGCGGTGAAGCCCGACATGCTGATCCCCGCCGTCGGCAGGCCGAAGAACAGCAGCATGATGATGACGAGCGACGGCAAGGCGCGAAACAGATCGACGGTGAAGATGATCAGCCAGTTGAGCGGGCGCACCCCGAAGCTGCGCAGCACGGCGAGGCTGAGGCCCGCTGCCAGGCCGGAGATGACGACGAGTACCGCCAGCACAACCGTCAGCAGGAAGCCCGCCGCGATGTCCGGCAGGTACTCGACCATGACGCGGAGGTTGAAGAAGGAGAAGATGAACCCGTCCAGACCGTCCATCAGTGCCGCTCGATCTGACGGATGAAGGCCTGGGTGCGCTCGTGCCGCGGGTTCCCGAAGATGCTGGCGGGCGGGCCTTCCTCGAGCTTCTCGCCATCGGCCATGAAGACCACGCGGTCGGCCGCGGCGCGGGCGAAGGCCATCTCGTGGCTGACGACGACCATGGTCATGCCGCTCTCACGCAGGTCACGCATCACCTGCAGGACACTGCCGACGAGCTCGGGGTCGAGCGCGCTGGTCGGCTCGTCGAACAACACGACGCGCGGCTCCATCGCGATGGCGCGGGCGATGGCGACGCGCTGCTGCTGGCCGCCCGAAAGTTGCCCCGGCATATGGCTGACGCGGTCGGCGAGACCCACGCGTTCGAGGGCGGCGAGCGCCCGCGCCTCCGCCGCGTCGCGCGGCAGCCCGAGGACGTGACGCAACGCAAGCGTGACATTGCCGAGCGCGCTCATGTGCGGATAGAGGTTGAAGGACTGGAACACCATCCCGATGCGGCGCCGCACGGCGTTGATGTCGACCTTCTTCTCCAGGATCTCGGTGCCATCCATGCGGATCGATCCGCTGTCGGGTTCCTCCAGCCGGTTGAGGCAGCGCAGCAGCGTGCTCTTGCCGGAACCGGAGGGGCCGATGACGAAGACGAGCTCCTTCTCCGCCACTTCCAGATCGATCCCTTTGAGGACCGACAGCTCGCCGAAGCTCTTCCAGATCGCCCGCGCGCTGATGATCGAGTCAGCCATCTAGGAGCAGCTGGCCGGATGCTCGGTCGCGTCATGGCCCGGGCGGCCCGGCGGGCCGTAGCCGGGAAGCGGCGTGCGTTCCAGCGAATCGGCCGGAGACGCGTCGCCGAACCACTTCTCGGCAAGCCGCGCGATCGTGCCGTCGCGCCTCATGCATTCCAGCACGCCTTCGACCTGGTTGCGCAGGGCGGTGTTGCCGAGGCGGAGCGGGAAGGCCCATTCGATGCGCGTATCCTCGAGCACGAGGTCGGGCACGAGCTGGCGGATCTGCGTCGCCGCGTAGCGGACCACGGTATTGCCGGCGAGGTTCGCATAGGCGCGGCCCGTCAGCACCGCCTGGACGGCATCGGGCTGGCTGTCATAGGTCTGGATGGTGAAGCCGTAGCGCTCGGCATTCTCGCGCGCCCAGGATTCATAGGCGGACCCCTTGTTCACCGCGACGGCCTTGCCGCGGAGCTGGTCGAGCGAGGTGAGCGGCGCGCTGCCGCGACGGATCGCGAACTGATAGGCACTGACGAAGTAGCCCTCGGTGAAGAGCAGGTTCTCCGCGCGCTGCCGCGTGATCGAGACGGGCGCGCCGAGAAAGTCGTAGCGCCCCGCGTTTAGCGCCGGGATCAGCCCGGAGAAGGCAACCGCATCAATGGCAACGGGCCGGCCGAGGCGCTTCGCGATCTCGTTGATCAGGTCGATGTTGAAGCCCTGTACGCCGCCTTCGAGGCGCGGAAAGGCGTGAGGTGCGAAGGTGCCGTCCACGCCGACGCGGAGCGGTTCCTGTGCGACGCTCGCACCGAGCGGCGCGGCGGCCAGGAAGAGGGCAAGTACAAGGCGACGCATGGGAGCTCTCCTGTCTGGGCCGGTGCGCCGCAGCGGCCCCGGCAGGAGCTGCGGCGTGCGCGGCCGGACGATCCGCTGAACGGTCCGGAGCACGTGAACAGCAAGTCACATGCCACGCGCCGGCGAAGCCGGATCCTTGCCGTGGGCGGGTGGGTATGCCGCCGGCTTACGCAGGAGATTTTGCGCGAGCCCATTTTGTGAGCAGAAAATCTTGCATGATCGCGGCCCGGCCCTGTGCTAGGCCGTAGCAAGGAATTTGCGTGGCGTGGCGTCGCGTGGCGCCGACATCCATACGCCGCGCACAGGCACGGGAGAGCCCATGACCCACCGCATCCTCGTGGTGAACCCCAATTCGAGCCAGCACATCACCGACGCGCTGCACCGATCGGTTGCCGTGCAGCAGGATGGCGGCATCGCGGTTGATTGTGCGACCCTCGCTGAAGGGCCGCCCGGCATCTCCTCCCATACGCACAAGGCCGAGGTCGTGCCGCCGCTGCAGGCGCTGATTCGGCGGGAGGAGCCGCACACTGCCGCCTTCGTCATCGCCTGCTTCGGCGATCCCGGGCTGCAGGCAAGCCGCGAGATCACCGCCCGGCCCGTCTTCGGCATGGGTGAATGTTCCTTCTACACCGCCATGGCGCTCGCGGATCAGTTCGGCGTCATCTCCACCACGGACGGTTCCCGCCCGCGCCTCGCGCGCTATGTGCGGGAACTTGGCCTGGCGCAGCGCTTCGCCGGCAGCGTCGCGGTCAACATCCCGGTGGTGGAACTCGCCAACGATCCCGACGCGACGCTCGATCGCCTCGCGCGTTGCGGCGAGAAGCTCAAGGAGATGGGATCGCAGGTCCTGATCACCGGCTGCGCCGGCATGGCGGCCTATCGCGAAGCGCTCAGCGAGCGTCTTGGCATTCCGGTGGTCGAGCCGGCCCTCGCCGCGGTCGGCATGGCGGCGGGCGTGCTGCGCAGCCGGGCGTCTGCGGTTTGACAGCGCCCCTCACAATTCGAAGGAACGGGTGAATGGATCTGCAACTGACGGGGCACGTGGCCCTGGTGACCGGTGCCTCGGTCGGGCTCGGGCGGGCAATCGCGCAGGAACTGGCGGCGGAAGGCTGCCGGCTCGGTGTGCTCGCCCGGCGCGGCGAGCTGCTCGAACAGCTTGCCGCCGAACTGCCCGCCGGCGCCGATACCCTCATCATCGTCGAGGACATCACCGCCCCGGGCGCGGCGGAACGCATACACCGGCAGATGATGGACCGCTTCGGGCGCTGCGATATCCTCATCAACAATGCGGGCGGAAGCCGTCCGCAGGTCGATCTCGGCAGCGACGAGGCCTGGCAAGAAGCGATGCTGCTGAACTTCGAGGCCGGCCGCCGCATCGCCCATGCCTTCATCCCGACCATGCGGGAGCAGCGCCATGGCCGCATCATCTGCCTGACCGGTCAGGACGAACCGCGCGAGGTGAACGCCGCTAACGCGCCCAATGGCGCCGTGCACATCTGGGCCAAGGCGATGTCGCGCCACCTTGCTGGCGAAGGCATCACCATCAACTGCCTTCCACCAGGGCGCATTCATTCGGAGCAGGTGGATCGGCGCATCATGGCGAGCGAGGCGACCCAGCGCGCCGCCATCCAGGACATTCCCGTGGGTTTCGTGGGCGAACCGCGGGACCTGTCCTGCCTCGCCGCGTTCCTCTGTTCACCGCGGGCGCGCTACATCACGGGCCAGGTGATCCATGTGGATGGCGGCACGCGACGCTTCAGCCATTGAACCGCATCCGCTGAGAGTCGGGCGCGAAGGCGGACCGCGCCCGGCACTCGGCCGCCTCGAGCGAATGGCGGGGCGGTATGGTCCTTGCTTCGGTTCATCGGGCGCGGCAGGAGCACACCGATGACGGAACAGCGGCAACTCAAGCTCGGCGTCTCGATCCGCGCCCTCGGATACCACGCCGGCGGCTGGCGGCATCCTGGCGTGCCGGCCGATGGTGCGATGGATTTCGCGCATTTCCTGAATGTCGCGCGCATCGCGGAGGCGGCGAAGCTCGACATGCTGTTCCTCGCCGATGGGCTCGGCATCCGACAGAAGGATCAGCCTGCCGGATCGCTCTGCCGGTCGAACCAGAATGCGGAGCTCGAGCCCATCACGCTGCTCTCGGCGCTCGCGGCGCTGACGAGCCGCATCGGCCTCGTGGCCACGGCCTCCACCACCTACAACGAGCCCTATCACCTCGCGCGGAAGTTCGGCTCGCTCGACCACATCAGCAAGGGGCGCGCGGGCTGGAACCTCGTTACCTCCTGGTCGGACGCGGAAGCCTTCAACTTCGGCCGCGACCACCAGATGGCCTATGACGACCGCTATGAGCGCGCGATGGAGTTCGCCGAGGTCGCGACCGGCCTGTGGGATTCCTGGGAGGCCGACGCCTTCCGGCACGACAAGGCTTCGGGCGTCTTCTACGATCCCGATAAGCTCCACACGCTCGACCACCGCGGCAAGCATTTCGCGGTGCGCGGCCCGCTCAGCGTCGCGCGCACGCCGCAGGGCCGCCCCGTCATCGTGCAGGCCGGCGCGTCGGAACAGGGGCGCGACATCGCGGCGCGCTTCGCCGACGTGGTCTTCTCGGCGGAACAGAACCTCGCCTCGGCGCGGGACTACTATGCATCGGTGAAGGGGCGCCTGCCTGCGCATGGGCGGCGGGCCGGGGAATTGCTGATCCTGCCAGGGCTGGTGCCGATCGTGGGCGCGACGCGAGCGGAGGCGCAGGCGAAGCACGATGAGCTGCAGGAGCTGATCGATCCCCTCGTGGGCCTCGCCGGCATCTACGGCAATTTCGGCGACCTGTCCGGCTACCCGCTCGACGGACCGGTGCCCGAACCGCAGGACCCGAAGCTGCGCAGCCGCGCCGCGGTGATGTTCCGGCTGGCGCAGGAAAAGGGCTACAGCATCCGGCAACTCTACCAGGCCGTAGCGTCAGGTCGCGGCCACCGCACCGTGATCGGCACACCGGCGGACATCGCCGATACCATGGCCGACTGGGTCGAACAGAAGGCCGCGGACGGGTTCAACATCATTCCCACCCACTTGCCGGTGGGGCTCGAGGATTTCGTCCGCCTGGTCCTGCCGGAACTGCGGCGGCGAGGCCTGTTCCGCGACGACTACGAGGCTACGACCTTCCGCGGCAATCTCGGTCTGCCGGAACCGCGCAACCGCCATGTCGCGGCGCGCGAGGGCGGGGTCCCGCTCTCGGCCTGATACCTGGCCTAGGTGCCGAGGAGACAGGCATCGAGGTGGTCGCCTGCGCTGCGCGGACGCAGCGTCGGAACCTCCTGCCGGCAGCGGTCCACGGCGCGGGGGCAGCGTGTCTGGAAGACGCAGCCTGGCGGCGGATTGGCTGGGCTCGGGGGCTCTCCGCGCAGCAATACGCGCTGGCGGATGCGTCCTTCCGAGAGACTCGGCGCGGCGGAGAGCAACGCCTGGGTGTAGGGATGGCGCGGCGCGCGGAACACCTCCTCGGTGCGCCCCTGTTCCATGATCCTGCCGAGGTAGAGAACGACGACGCGATCGCACAGGTGCCGCACCGCGGCGAGGTCATGGTTGATGAACACCATGGTCAGCGTCAGCCGCGCGCGCAGATCAGCCAGCAATGCCAGGACCTGCGCCTGCACGGAGACATCGAGCGCCGAGACTGGCTCATCCGCCACGAGGAAGTCGGGCGATGTCGAGAGGGCGCGGGCAATGCCGATGCGCTGGCGCTGGCCGCCGCTGAACTCATGAGGAAACCGCCCGCCATGCGCGGGATTGAGGCCGACGAGGCGCAGCAGCTCGGCGGTGCGCTCTGATATCTGCGCGCGCGGCGCGAGGCCATGGATCGTCATGCCATCGGCGATCTGCGCGCCAACGCGCCGACGCGGATTGAGGCTCGAGTAAGGGTCCTGGAAGACGAGCTGCATGCGCCGGCGCAGCCGCCGCATCTCGGGCAGCGTGGTGCGGCGCAGATCGGTCCCGTCGAACAGGACGCGCCCATCGCTGGGTGGCAGCAGGCCGAGCAGCAGGCGCCCGATGGTGCTCTTGCCGGATCCGCTTTCCCCCACCAACCCGACCGCGGAACCGCGTTCGAGGGCGAGGTTCACGCCCGTCACGGCCTGAACGGGCCGTTGGCGCGCCAGGAACCCACCGCCGAACTGTCGCGTGAGGTCTTCCGCGATCACCAGCTCCGGCGGCCTCATGCCAGTTCCTTCCAGCGGACGCAGCGCGATTGCCAGCCGGCGGCTGTCTCCACGAGCGCAGGCGGCGTCTCCTCGCAGGACGCGCTGCGCATGCCGCAGCGCGGCGCGAAGCGGCAGCCGGGCGGCAATGCGGTGAAGGCGGGAACCTGGCCTGGGATGCCTTGCGGGGGTGAGCCCTCGGGCGACGCCGCACTCGCCAGCAGGGCGCGTGTGTAAGGGTGACGCGGCGCAGCGAAGACGTCGGCGACGGCGCCGGTCTCCACGATCTGTCCCGCATACATGACGGCGACGGTGTCGGCCATCTCCGCCACCACGGGCAGGCTGTGGGTGATGAAGATCAGCGCGAGGTCGCTCTCGCGCTGGAGTTCCGCGAGCAGTTCCAGGATCTGCGCCTGGATCGTCACGTCGAGCGCGGTGGTCGGCTCGTCCGCGATGATCAGCTTGGGGCGGTTCGCGATCGCCATCGCGATCATCACGCGCTGGCGCATGCCGCCGGACAATTCGTGGGGCCAGGCGCGGGCGCGCCGGGCGGGGTCCGGAATGCCGACACGCGCCAGCAATTCGATCACCCGTGGGCCGCGCGCCGGCGCGCCAGGCGCGTCGTGCAGACGCAGCATCTCCTCGATCTGCGTGCCGATGCGCTGCACCGGGTTGAGGCTGCTCGCCGGATCCTGGAAGATCATGGCGATGTCCCGACCGCGGCGCGATCGGGCTTGCTTCTCGCCCTCGCGCAGCAGTTCCTCTCCGTCGAGCCAGGCGGCACCCGCGGAGACGGCCGCGCTGGCCGGCAGCAGTCCGGTCAGCGCGAGGCCGGTCATCGACTTGCCCGACCCGGACTCGCCCACCAGCGCGAGCGTGCGGCCCGGCGCCACCGCCAGCGAGACATCATTGACCGGCAGGATGCGCCCGCCGCCGGGCGTGACGATCGCGACGTCCAGGCCCTGGAGCTGGAAGCCCCGCTCGGCCGGCGCGGGTGGCGCCGGCGGCAACACCGGGCGCCGCTTCAGCCGCATCGGCAGGCTTTGCGGATCCAGCATGTCGCGCACGCCATCGCAGAGCATGTTGATGCTCACGATGGTCATGGTGAGCATCAGGCATGGCCAGAGGAGTTGCAGCGGCGCGTGCTGCATCACCGAGCGCCCCGCGCCGATCATGCCACCCCAGGTCGGCGTCGGCGGCGCGACGCCGAGGCCGATGAAGGACAGCCCCGATTCCAAGGTGATTGCGGCGGACGCCGCGAGGCTGAACTGCACCAGTACAGGGCCGGCGATGTTCGGCAGGATCGTGCCCATGAGCACACGGATGCGCCCCGCGCCGAGGACACGCATGGCCTCGACATAGTCCTGGGACCGGATGGACAGCACGCTTGCATAGGCGATGCGGACGAAACTCGGCAGGAAGACGAGGGCCATCAGCGGGATCAGGGTCGAGTAGCCGACGCCGAGCAGCGTCACCGCCAACAACGCCAACAGCAGCGGCGGAAAGCACAGAAGTGCATCGGTTCCGCGCAGGATCACGACCTCCACCGGGCCGCGCAGGAAGCCGCCGATCATGCCGAGAAGCACGCCGAGAACACAGCCGGAGACAGCGGAGGCGAGCGCTACACTGAGAGAGGTGCGGCTGCCCCAGAGCAGGCGCGACAGCACATCGCGCCCAAGCTCATCGCGTCCGAGCGGATGCGTCCAGGACGGTGCCTCGAACTGCCGGCCGGTCGCGATGGTGTAGGGATCGTGCAGCCCTAGCCAAGGGACAAGGATAGCAACGATGATGCTGAGCGCGACAAAGCCGGCGGCCCACCAGGGAAAACGACGCATCAGGCGCGGACCCGCGGGTCGATCATGCCATAGAGCAGGTCCACCGCCAGGTTCAGGGCGACGAAGATCGCCGCGATGACGAACAGCGTGCCGACGACGACCGGATAGTCGCGGCTGTTCACGGCGTCGACCATCATGCTGGAGATGCCGGGCCAGTTGAACACGAACTCGGTCAGCACCGTGCCGCCGAGCATGGCGCCCATGTGCAGGGTCACGACTGTCACCACCGGCATCAGCGCATTGCGCAGCGCGTGATGCACCAGGATGCGCAGCGGTGATGCCCCCTTGGACCGTGCGGTACGCACGAAGTCGCGGTTGAGGGTATCGAGCACCGCCGCGCGCGTCATGCGCAGGACCACCGCCGCAAAGCCCAGGCCGATCGCGATCGCTGGCATCATCAGCAGCTTGACATGGGCTGACGGGTTCTCGGCGAAAGGAACGTAGCCGCCGGTCGAAACCCATTCGAGCTGTCGGGCGAGCACCAGGATCATCAGCGTCGCGATGACGAAGACCGGCATGCCGTCGAAAACCGCCGCGAAGCCGTTGAGCGTTCGATCAAGCAGCCCGCCGCGGCGGACTGCCGCGAGCACGCCGAGCGGCACGCCGACCAGCGCGGCGAACACCGTTGCCGCGAGGATAAGTTCCAGTGTGCGGGGGAGACGGCGCCCGATCAGCTCGTCGACGGGTTCCTGGTCGAGCAGCGAATGCCCCAGTTCGCCGCGAGCAAGCCCGCGCAGCCAGTCGGCATACTGTTCCACCAAAGGCCGATCGAGACCGAGTTCTTCCCGCAAGGCCGCAACCGCGCTGGGGTCGGGGGCGAAGCCGCCTTCGGACAGCATGATCTCGGCCGGATCGCCCGGCACCAGATGGATGGCGCCGAACGCCATGGTCGCCACCATCCAGACGAGCAGCAGCGACAGGGCGACGCGCTTGGCAAACCACATCACGACGGATCAGCCGACGGTGACACCCTCCATCTGGATCGGTGAATAGGTCGTCAGGGAGTACGGCATGCGCTTGAAGCCCGTGACGTTGTGGCGCATCGCATAGCCTTCATGGCGCCAGCCCAGCCCGATCATGGCCGCTTCCTCGCCATTGGCCTTCTGGAGTTCGGCGTAGATCAGGCGGCGCCTTGCCGGGTCGAGCTCGGTGCGGCCATCCTGGAGCAGCTTCTCGATCCGCTCGCTGCGGAACCCGAAGGAACGCAGATAGCTTGGCGGTCCGACCAGCATCGAGGCGATGGCATCGGGATCGTTGTAGAAGCCGGTCGAGCCATAGAGGCCGAGCTCGTACTGACCGCGGTTCCCGCCCGTGGTGTAGCGTGCATAGTCCGCGAGCACGAGATTCACCTCGATCCCAATCTCGGCGAGGTTCTCCTTCACGACCTGGCCCGCACGCTGGAAGGCGCTGACGGAGCTGTAGCAGGGGACGTTGACGGAGAACCCGTTCGGGAACCCCGCCTCCGTGACCAGTTGCTTTGCGCGCGCCACGTCGCGACGGAATGGCTCACCGGCCAGTTCCAGCGAGAAGGACGCGCCCTCGGGTATCGGCAGGCCGTGCAGCGGCGCGCCATGACCGTAGAAGGTCGCGGCGACGAAGGCGTCGCGGTCCACGGCAAGCCCGACCGCCTGGCGCAGGCGTGCATCGGTGAATCGACCGCGCGTGAAGTTGAAGAGGAAGTAGTAGAATCCGCCGATACCGGTTTCGACCCGCACATTCGGGTTCTGGCGCATTGTCGTGATGGACTGCCAGGGCACGGCTTCCATCAGGTCGGCATCGCCATTCTCAACCGCCGCGACGCGCAGGCTCTCGTCACCGTAATAGGTCGACCGGACATGCTCGATCTTCGGCAGGCCTTCGCGGTAGTAGCGCGGAAAGCGACGGAACACGAAGCCCTCGCCACGGACGCGGCTGACCATGGTGAACGGCCCGCAGCCGATCGGATCCTCGGGCGGCGTACCAGCCGACTTGGCGGAGATCATGGGCGCGAAGGGAGAAGCCAGGAGCAGGAGCAGGGTCGCCGACGGCCTCTTGAGCGCGACGCGCACGCGCCTCGGCCCGAGCACCTCGACGGTCTCGACACTTTCGAAACTCTCCTTCAGGAAGGCCGTCGAGCCTTCCTTGATGATCTCGTTGAGCGAGTAGGCGATGTCGTTCGCGGTGACGGGATCACCATTGTGGAAGTATGCCTCGCGCAGCTCGAAGATGTATTCGGTGGAGCTGGGCTGGGTCCAGGTCGCAAGCTCCGGCTGCACCTCGCCATCCGTGTTGTAGGATGCGAGGCCCCGATGCATCATCAGCTTGATGCCATTCCCGGTATTCCCGGAGGAGGCATAGGGCCGCAGCGTCGCGGGGAAGGTGGACAAGGCGACGCGCAACGTGTCCGACGCCGCCCGCGCCGTGGAGATCGGCAGCCCCGCGGCGAGCGCCGCGAAGACGCTCATGCCCAGAAGATCGCGTCGCCCGGTCATGCCACTTCTCCTTGGAAAGGCTGCGAGGATCGTTCGCCCGGCGCGACCACGACCCCCAAATGCTCACGCAGCGTGGTGCCCTCGTACTCCTTGCGGAACAGGCCACGGCGCTGCAGTTCCGGCACGACCATGTCGACGACATCCGCGAGCCCGCCCGGCAGATGCGGCGGCAGGATGTTGAAGCCATCGGCGCCGCCTTGCGTGAACCACGCCTCCATCTCGTCGACGACCTGTTCGGGCGTGCCGACGACGGAATGGTGTCCGCGACTGACCGCGATGCGTTCGTAGAGCTGGCGGATCGTGAGCTTCTCGCGCTCGGCGATGCCGTAGAGGATCTCGCTGCGGACCTGCGGCGCGGCATCGAGGCGCGGCACCGGACCGTCGATGTCATAGCCGGAGAAGTCGCCGACCATGTTGTAGAGCATCATGAGCCCGACCTGCGGGTCGAGCAGATCCTGCAACACGCGGAACTTGCGCTGCGCCTCCTCCTCGGTGGCGCCGACGATGATCGAGAAGCCCGGCATGATCGCAAGCTGTTCGGGACGCCGCCCGTACTTGGGCATGCGATCCTTGACCGAACGATAGAAGGCCTGCGCCTCCGCAAGCGTCTGCGATGCGGCGTAGATCACATCGGCATGCGCGGCGGCGATCTCCCGCCCGCGATCGGTCGCGCCGGCCTGGATGATGACGGGACGGCCCTGCGGGCTGCGCGGCACATTGAGCGGGCCGCGCACCGTGAAGTGCCGGCCGCGATGATCCAGCACATGCATCCTGGACGGGTCGAAGAAGGTGCCGGACGCCTTGTCCATGGGGAAGGCGTCTTCATCCCAGCTGTCCCACAGGCCCTTCACCACCTCGACGAACTCGGCGGCGCGGTCGTAGCGGCCGAGCTTCTCGGGCGGCTGCTCCAGGCCGAAATTCAGCGCCTCCGCCTCCGACCAGGACGTGACCAGGTTCCAGCCCGCGCGACCCTTGCTGATATGGTCGAGCGAGGCAAATTTCCGCGCGATGTGATAGGGCTCGTTGTAGGTGGTGGACGCGGTCGCGATCAGCCCGATGCGGCTCGTGACCATCGACAGCGCGCCGAGCAGCGTCAGCGGTTCGAAATTCACGATGTCATGCGCGACCATGTGGCGCGCCGCATGTTCCTTCGCACGCACGCCGACGCCGTCGGCGAGGAATGCCATGTCGAACTTGCCGCGCTCGGCGATCTGGGCGACCTGGACATAGTTGTCCAGGTCGATCTCCGCGCGGGATGGCGCATCCGGATGGCGCCAGGCCGCGATGTGATACGGGTTGCGCATCGACACGCCGAGATGGATCTGCCTGGGAGACGTCATTGCCTGGGATTCCCGATGCAGCGTGATCGTGCGCATTCGCCTGCGGACACGACTCTATCGATTGAACCGCGCAGCAAGTGGCGTGCCATCGGCGGCATCGCCGCGAACAGCCGCGATGGCTTGCTCACCATCGCGTGTCGCTGCGCAATTGTGCGGCGAATGATGCGCACCGCGGCATCGCGTCACGCCACTGGCGCGCGGAGATCAGCCAGCTTCATGTGCTCGACCAGCTTCGACGTCTGATCGACGATGTAGTCGGCGAAGATCTTGCCGGCGGCGGCGTTCGAGATCGAGGTGTCGCCATTCACCGTGCCATCGGTGTGATCGGTGATGTGCATCGGCACATAGACGTCGAGTTCACCCATGCGCACGGAGTTCAATCCCTGCGTCGGCAGCCCCATCAGGATCTTCCCGTTGTGCACCGGGTCCGCGAGTTCCGGACGGCGGAGCTCGGGATAGAGATGCGCATAGACCGAGCCGATCGGATCGACGCCATGCCCGACCGATGCCTTCCAGTTCGGTCCGTGCGCCTGTTCGCGCACGCGCGCCGGAACCATCGGCCAGATGTCGATGAAAGGAACGATGATGCCTCGCTCGCGGCGAATGTCGCGCACCAGCCGGTCGAGCAGCGCGTGGTTGCCGGTATGGCCGTTGAACACCAGGAGACGGTTCACCCCATGATCAAGGAATGCCCCGATCATGTCGCGCACCACGCCGGTGAAGCTCTCGGGCGAGACCTGGATGCCGCCGGGAACGGCACGGAAGGAATCGGACCAGCCGAACGGAAAGGTCGGCGCGACCAGCGCCCCGGTGCGCTCAGCGACCTGCGCGGCAAGGTCGCGCGCCAGCATGAAGTCGCCCATCGGGTTGCACGGCCCCTGCACCTCCTGGCTGCCGAGCGGCAGCAGGATCACCGGATCCTCGGCCATGCGTTCCTTGAATTCGACCGAGGTCATCTGCTCGATGAGGTACTTCATCAATCCACTCCGGAATGGTCCTGGAAGGCGGCGGTGGGTTCAGGTGTCGGGCCGCCAGCCGATCTTGCGCAGCAGCGCCTGCCACTCGGCGCGGCCATATTCGTCGCCATCCCGCCAGCGGCGCATCTTCGCGCCGATCTGCGGGACCAGCGCGGCATCGACCTCAACCGGCGCGACGCCGAGCGAGCGCGACAGCACCTCCACGTCGCAGGCGCGATCCAGCTTGTACATGCGCAGCATCGTGCCATGCACATTCCGGCCGAAGGTCAGCAGGCCGTGATTGTGCAGGACGACGCAGCTGCCGAGGCGGCAAGTCTCGCCCAACGCATCGCATTCCTCCTGCGTCGAAGGCATGCCGTACGCATGGTAGGCAAGGTCATCATAGACATGCAGCACATCCTGGCTGATCGGCCGCAGCCCATTGGGCAGGAGGGAGGCTGCCATCCCGGCGCGGGTATGCGTGTGCAGCACGAAATTCGCGTCCGGGCGCGCCAGCAGGACACCGCTGTGAATGGCGAAGCCCGCCTTGTTGAAGCGTCGGGAGTCGCCGATCACATTGCCCCGCATGTCCATCTTCACGAGGCTTGCGGGCGTGATTTCCTCGAACAGCTCGCCATAGTGGTTGATGAGGAAGGTGTCGGGCTCGTCCGGGATGCGGGCCGAGATGTGCGTATTGACCAGATCGGTCCAGCCGAGATGCTCGCTGACGCGATACAGCGCGGCGAGTTCACACCGCGCTTGCCATTCGGCCGCCGACATGGTGGGGCTTGCGGCGAGCGACATCTCAGCGCACAGCCTCGGCCACCCGGGCGCCGACCTCCTCCTCGGCCTTGAGCATGCGCAGCGCACGGCGCCAGCCCGCGACCGCCCAATCCTGTTCCGCCTGGCCGTGCGTCGCGGAGAGGATCAGGCCACGGCTTCCCTTCGGGTCGATGCCGTTGAGCACCAGGGCGAGATAGAGCTTCGCCAGCATCGTCTTGCGCGGATCACTCGCCAGCACGGATGCCGGTTGTGCCATGGCGTCGAAGTCGAGCGGGTCGATCCGCATCCCCTGCGGGTTGGTGAAGAAGTGCAGCACGGAATGTTCCCCATAGACCGACCAGGGGATGCCTTCCTCCACCAATACCTGGTTGAAGGCCACGCGCAGCGCCTGCGCCGCGGCGGTCGCGCGCTCACAGACGTCGCCGTCGCGGATCAGCGTCAGCGCGGCGATCGCCGCCGCGGCCGAGACCGGATTGGCGTTGTAGGTGCCCTGGTGCTTGATCTTCTCCCGCCCGCTCGCGGCGGCGGCGTCGAAGTCGAGCCAGTCGAGGATCTCCCAGCGCCCCGCCACTGCGCCGCCGGGCAGACCGCCGGCGACGATCTTCGCAAGGGTGCATAGGTCCGGCGTGACGCCGAGCGCGCCCTGTGCGCCGCCGGGCGAAACGCGGAAGCCGGTCACCACCTCGTCGAAGATCAGCACGACGCCATGCTGGCGCGTCAGCGCGCGCAGGCCGTGCAGGAACTCGGCCGAGACCGGCACCGCGCCCGTCGAGGCGCCGGTCGGCTCGATGATGACGGCGGCGATGTCGTCATGTTCGTCGAGTGCCTGCTCGACCGCCGCGATGTCGCCGGGCGGGACGAGCAGCACCTCCGCCGCGATCTCGGGCAGCACGCCCGGTGTGGGCGACCCGTCGAAATGGCCATCGACGCCGAAGGCCATGTGGTCATGCCAGCCGTGGAAGTGCCGCTGGAACCGCAGGATACGCGGCTTGCCGGTGAAGGCACGCGCGAGGCGCAGCGCCATGTGCGTCGCCTCGGTGCCGGAGGAGGTGAAGCGCACGCGTTCGGCGCAGGGCACCATCTCCTGGATCAGCCCCGCCCATTCGACCTCGAGCGCGTGGCAGCTGCCGAAATGCGTGCCGAGGGCGAGCTGCCGCTGCGCGGCCGCGGTGATGTCGGGGTGGCAGTGACCGAGGATCAGGGCGCCGTGGCCGCCGTAGAAATCGACGATCTCGCGCCCGTCCACGTCCCATTTGCGCGGCCCCGTCGCGCGTTCCGTGTACATCGGATAGGGGTCGGTATAGCGGCTGTCATGCACGACGCCGCTCGGCAGGCGCTGCGCCGCCTGCGCATGCAGCGCGGCCGAGCCGGGCGTCGCTTCGACATAGGCGGCGACGATCGGGGAGTTGCTGCGCGACAACATGATGTCAGGCCGGCAGCGCGTCGGAAGCAGCGTGCCAGAGGCGGCCGCCCAGCACGACGCTGTCCAGGGCGAAGCGCTGCTTGCCCCGCATCTTCTCGCCGACCACGTCGGTATAGAGGAAGTCACCGTCCTCGATGCGCAGCACCGTCGCATCGCCCGTGGTGCCGATCGTGAGATCGGCGAGGTCCGGACGCTTCAGCACATGCGCCGGCGTGGCCGTCACCGCGCGCACGATCTCGGTAAGCGGCATGCCGAGGCAAAGGAACTTCGACATGGTGACAAGGTTGTCATAGGCCGGCCCGTCGATGCATTGCACATGCACGTCGGAGCTGATGATGTCCGGCGGAAAGCCGCCTTCCAGCATGGCCCGCGCGACCTTGAAGGCGAAGGACCCGCGGCCGTGGCCGATGTCGAAATACACGCCCTTCTCGCGCGCTGCCCACAGCCCTTCCTTGATGCGGCCATCGGCATAGACGGGTGCATTCGGGAATGGCTTGTAGCAATGCGTCAGGATGTCGCCGGGGCGCAGCACCTCGAGCACATCGACATAGCGCGGCGGCGGCTTGTCGATATGGCACATGGTCGGCAGGCCGGCGAGGTCGGCAGCCTCAATCGCGTGATAGAGCGGCGCGATGCCGTTCGATCCGCTGGTATTCGCGCCGATGCGGACCTTCACGCCGCGGATCGCGTCGGGGAATTCGCGCGCCACCTTGGCACAGGCCGGCGCGCTCATCAGGCGTAGATCCTCGCTTTCCCCCATGATGGTGAAAGCAAAGATGCCGGCATGGGAGATGTGCAGATAGGCGAGGATGCGCGTCTGGCTCGGCTCGATGACGTGCTTGAGAAAGCCGGGGAAGTTGCCGGGGCCGGCGCTGCCCACATCGAGCCAGGTCGTCGTGCCGGCCTGCCGCGCGAGAATGTCGGCATCGACACTGATGGAGGTGCCGCCCCAGTAGACATGCGTATGGAAGTCGATCATGCCGGGCATGACCATGCAGCCGGCGACATTGCGCTCCTCAGCCGCCTTGGCGCTGCCGATCGCCTCGCCGAGTGCCGCGACCTTGCCGCCGGCGAAAGCGATGTCGGTCACCGTGTCGACGCCGCCGCCCGGATCGAGCACGCGGCCGCCGCGCAGGATCAGATCGTATTGCATGTCTTGCTCCGTTTCCCTCAGGCTTTCGTCACACCCCAGAATTGCGGGAAGGGCGCCTGCACGACGCCGCGCACATTGTCTCGCCAGGCCGTATGGCCCAGGAAGAATCCGGTCGGGATGGAGGTCACGAAGTCCATCGAGACGCGGTTGATGCGGTCGATCGCCTCGCGGGCCTGGGCATCGTCCACGGCGGCGTACCAGGATGCGATCGCCTCCTGCACCGAATCCGAGCTCGGCCAGCCGAACCAGGCGCGATCGCCACTGGCCGCGAGCCCGTTGTAGCCGGCGGGAACGAGGCAGGATGCGCCGGCGCTCCAGGTGTGGAAGATGTGCCACCCGCCCTGGGATGGCGGCGCCTTGCTGGCGCGGCGCTGGCCGACCGTGCCCCAGTCGAGCGACTGGAAATCCACGTTCATGCCGAGGCGGTTGGCCAGCAGGTCGCGCGTGACGTCGGATTGCGCCTTGTTGATGTGGACGTCCGAGGTCGCGAGCAGCACGATCGGCTCGCCGTCATAGCCGCTCTCGGCGAGCAGGCGCTTCGCCTCGTCGTAGCGACGCGGGCCTTTGAGCACGTCGCCGCCGACCTCGGTATAAGTGGGCGTGCCGGGCGTGAAGAAGCCGGGCATCGGGCGCCACAGGTCGGCGTCGTCGCCGACGATCGCGCGCATGTAGTCTTCCTGGCTCAGTGCGAGCTGGATGGCGCGCCGCGCACGCACATCGTTGAACGGCGGATGGAGGTGGTTCATCCGGAAGGTGCCGACATTGCCGAGCGGATCGGCGATATCGACCTTGATGCGCCGGTTGCGGCGAAGCAGCGGCACGAGGTCGACGATCGGGCTTTCCCACCAGTCGATCTCGCCGCTGCTCAGCGCGTTCGCGGCCGTCGACGGATCGGGCATGGTGATCCACTCGATGCGATCGAAGGCCATCGGCTTGCCGCCGGCGAGCCAGTCCGACGGCTCGTCGCGCGACCGGAAGTGCGGCGAGCGCACGAAGACCGCACGCGCGCCGGCCAGCCATTCGTCGCGTTTGAACATCATCGGCCCGGAGCCGATGAACTCCGGCACGACGCGATGCGGGTCGAGCGAGGCGATGCGTTCCGGCATGACCACCGCCGAGGCCGGCTTGCCCAGCGCCCAGAGGAGCTGCGGCATCGGCTGCTTCAGGCGGATGCGGAAGCTGCGGTCGTCGATCCCCTCGATAGCGTCAAGGCGCGAGAGGATCATCGGTCCCATCGTATCGCGCGCCAGCCAGCGCCGGAGGCTGGCGACGGCGTCGCGGGTCAGGACCGGCTCGCCGTCATGGAAGCGCAGCCCTTCGCGCAGGCGGAAGGTCCAGACCTTCCCGTCGCTCGACAGGTCATAGGCCTCGACCATCTGCGGCCGGGGCACGAGGCGGGAGTCGACGCCGAACAGCGTGTCGTAGACGAGGTACGACGCGTTGCGCACGACGATCTGCGTGCCGGCGATCGGATCAATGTTCGGAAGGTCGGCCTGCGGCACGAAACGCAGCACGCGCTGTGCTTGCGCGGAGGCCAGTCGGGGCATCGCCACGGCGGCGGCAACGGCTGATCCAAGGTCTCGGCGACGGAACATGCGCTGTAATCCCCTGCTGGAGTGCGACGTCCGTCCCGTGGTTGACTATAGAGATGCGGAAAATATCAGCAAGACGCTCTCATGCAGAAATAATAGGGTCGAAAAATAGGCAAAACGACCATGAGATGGTCATGTCAACCGTGTGGTACCCACATCCAAGGGTTCCACGGCGCCAACGCTGGAATGTCTGGCCGTCGCATCCCGCCGTCGGTCTCGGGCAGACGCGAGATGCCTTCGCACTTGAAGCGGCGATGCGGTGCCGAACGCGTCCGGCGCGCGCGAATAGTGAACCGCGAGCGTAGAAGAGGCTGTCATCAAGCTGGGTTACGCTGCTGGCATCGACGTCGCGCCAGCGGAGAGCGTAGATGCGCTCAACGGGCCAGAGTGGCGCATCGATTGGCGGGGCCATAGTGCGGGAGCGTTTTGCCGGCCTTGGTGCCGACGCCACGCCGATAACGCCTGCGGGAATGGGCCGGCTTAAGTAGCCTGCCAATGGCTGAGCAATCCTTGTTAGGGACCCAGAAATTCCCTGTTCGGGTAGTAGGGTGTCCCGGCGGCAAGGCCCAAATTTCTTGGGTTTCGGGCGCGCAGCGACGATGGAATCCGGCGTTCTGCTCGAGTTTTCCCAGTATTTTCCCTGGTAGCCGGGAGTTCGGGCCCGAGGCGGGTTCGCCAATGACTAGCTCCGCCGCCAGTTCTCTTTGGCGTCCCGCTCTCCGCCTGCTGAGCTTTCACGCCGAGTGCAAGGTCTCTTGGAAGTTCCCGGGCGACCTGTTGACGGACCTACATCGTCACAACGGTTACAACCGCAAGAATGTGGCGACGGATACGGGCCGGAGGACGCTGGAGGTCCTGGCTATGCGCTGCTTCGGTCTTTTCCGCGCCGCGCGCACATCACGCTGACCAACCCGGCCCACCACATGCGCCGCCTGGTCTGGGTCGAAGGGAGAGGCGCGTCCGCGTGCAAGCCCAACCACCGGAAATACAGGCGGGGCGGTAATCGTCCCTGTCAGCGGTCGATAGACGGACGCCCGTCTCCTGCAGCGCCCCACTCGCCACTTTCACCGGCTTCCAATGGCGGGGATTGTTCGAGGTGTGCGTTCGCCGCGGTAGTGGATCAGACAAGACCTCACGGGATGATCCAGGTGTTCGTTGGCCTCCGTTGACTTAGGAGGCCGCAATGCTAAGCACCACAATACCTACGCCGAATCGCATCATCCTGCTGGCCTGTCTGTGGCCGCGCACCACACCGGAAGCCCGCCACAATGAATCACCTGACAATCAGAACGTTAAGCGTTTCTGGTAAGTAAAATCGTGGTTTTCTCGTCAGCGATATTTTTGTTTTTCTTTCTTCCTTTATTTTTTCTGTGTTATTTTACAGTAAAAATAGATAAAATCAGAAATTATATTATAATTGTTTTCTCCTTAATTTTCTATGGTTGGGGCGAACCGTGGTTCGTTCTGGTGCTTCTCTTATCGCTGGCGCTCAACTGGACGGCGGCGATCTATATAGATCGTGAAGAGCGACGGAATCGATTGATCGCCACGATCGTCGCCGTGGCACTGAATCTTCTCCTTCTGGCATCCTTTAAGTACGGGGATTTCATAGTTCAGAATATCAATGCAGTACTATTGCCCGTTCTCGGGGTTTCTATAAAGCAGCCAAATCTTCCCCTGCCATTGGGGATATCATTTTTCACGTTTCATTGCCTTTCTTATATCATTGATGTTTATCGGCGCCGCTTCCGCGCGAATAGGCGTCCTAGTGAAATCGCACTCTATATTGTTCTATTTCCGCAGCTCGTGGCGGGACCGATCGTGCGTTACAAAACAATCGCGCGGCAATTGCGCTCGCGCCGACATACACTTGGCCGAGCCTCGATCGGGGCGCGCATCTTCATTATCGGTCTAGCCCAAAAGATCCTTATCGCGGATCAGGTCGCAATCCTCGTAGAGACCGTCTTTGACCGCACCTCCGCGCCGTCGATGCTCGAGGCCTGGACAGGGTTGCTTGCCTATACGGTCCAGATTTATTTCGATTTCTGCGGCTACTCCAACATGGCGGTAGGCCTCGGATTCATCCTTGGCTTTAGTCTTCCGCGGAACTTCCGGCTTCCCTATACCGCGTTGTCCATCACCGATTTCTGGCGGCGCTGGCACATCTCCTTGTCGAGCTGGCTCAGGGACTACCTCTATATCCCGCTCGGCGGTAGCCGAGGCAGCTCTGCGCAACTCTACCGCAATCTGATCCTCGTCTTCCTGCTTTGCGGGCTCTGGCACGGCGCCAACTGGACCTTCGTGCTCTGGGGCGCCTGGCATGGCGCCTTTTTGGTGATCGAACGGATGGGCTTGAACCGCGTGCTGGGGAGGCTGCCGGTGGCGCTGCGCTGGGCCTACACAATCCTCGCCGTGATGGGTGGCTGGGTGCTGTTCCGCGCGCATGACGTCGGCGGGGCTGCGGCGATGTATGCCGGGCTGCTGGGCTGGAACGGTATCGGCGCCATGCGCTTACAGGTCCATCTCGCGCTCGAGCCCGGCGTCATGCTGGCGCTTGCAGCCGGATGGGCGTTCGCGACGATGCCGGCTTGGGGTCCTGCCCTGCGTCGATTGGCCGTCCCGGGCCTGGCTAGGCTTCGCGCCACAGTGGACACGGCCTGGACCTTTGGTCTGCTGATTCTCAGCCTGCTCTATGCTGCAGCCGGGACCTATAGCCCTTTTCTCTACTTCAGGTTCTGAGGCCCATGTTCTTCCGGTATCGCCGCGGATGGTTCCTCTGCCTGGTGGCCCTGCTCGCCGTGCCGCTGATTACCGGTGTGGTGTTCCCCAATACCATGCGCTCCCCCGATGAACTGCGCCCCCCTGCCGAAGCGCCCGCCATGCCGCGGGGCTGGCTCGAATGGATCACATTTCCAGCGCGGGTCGATCCCTGGCTGCGCGATAACTTCGGGCTTCGCCGCCACATGATCCATGCTCAGGCCTTGGTGGCGCACTGGCTGCTGGCCAGTGGCAATGACTCTGTGTTGATCGGCAAGCGCTGGCAGCTTTTCTATCGCGCAGAGGGAGCCGTTGAGCAGAGCGCCGGGCACCTGATCCGTGCGGATCAGGTGCGGCAGACGGCAGATCTCGTTCGCCAAGTCGATACGATACTCGCCGCGCGCGGAATCGGGTTCATCTTCGGCGTCCCCCCGAACGGCAGCACGATCTATGACGACTTGCTGCCGCGCTGGGCTCGGCGCGGCGATCGGACAACTGAATACGACCTGCTGATGACGGAACTGCGCGAGCGCGGCGTCAGGACCCTCGACATGCGCCCTAGCCTTCGTGCCGCGCGGCAGGCCGGGCGCGTCTATTTTCGCTATGACACGCACTGGAACCCGGCGGGTTCGCTGGCCGGATACAACGCCGTAGTCGCCGCCATGGGACGCGAATCATGGCGGGTTGATCGGCCTACGATCTTCGGGCCTACGACACGGCGCAGCGGCAGCGACCTCAGCCGTCTGCTCGGCCTGGGCGCCGATCTGTCCGAGCCCGTCCGCTACCTCACGATCCCGATGCCTCAGGGCGAGACCTTGCCGGGTAACCCACCCTTTCCACCCCCCTTCGTCACCACATCCGATCGGGTCGAAGGGCCGACGATCATGATCATCGGCGATTCCTTCTCCAACGTCGAAATTCTGATGCTGACCGCGCAGAATGCCCGGCGCGTCGTTTGGCTGCATCACGAGGGCTGTCACTTCGACTGGAAGTGGATCGACCAGTTCCAGCCCGACGAGATCTGGTGGCTGCCCGTCGAGCGGGCCATGCTCTGCTGGACCGACCGGCGCCCCAGGAACATGCCCGAGGCGCCCGCCGCGCCGCCTTCGCCCCGATAGGATCCGCCCCGGCGACCGGGGCGGCCGGCACAAGGCCTATAGCGGCTTCCGCGCGATGAAGACGCTGTTCGCGCCGCCGAGATACATGAACTGCGCCGACCAGTAGAACAGGCCCTCCGCGTCGCTGAAGCCGACGGCGGACAGGTCTTCGATGATCTTCCACCCAAAATACTGGAAGCACAGGCTGCCGCCCTCCGGATCAACCGGATTGCCGTGGAACTCGGGTTCCATCAGATGCTCGATGGAGCCGTCAGGGCGCAGCACCGCACGCACCAGGTGGCTGTGAAGATCCTCGCGGAATGGTGCCGTGAAAAGCAGCGAACCTCCCGGCTTCAGGCAGCGCCAGAACTCCGCGAGAGCCTGCCGCGCATCGGGAACATGTTCGAGCACATCGAAGCTCAGGATCAGGTCCAGGCCCGCATCGGGAAAGCTCAGCCGATGAACGTCCTCGTGACGCAGGCCGTCCACGATCTCGCCCGGGGTGTGGCCCGGGCCCAGGTACTCGCTGCCAACGACGAAGGGAAAGCGCTGGCGCAGCCAGTCATGCAGCGGCGTGACCTGCTCGGTGATGTAGATGCGGTCGTGCTGCCGCGGCCGGAGTTCCTGCCAGAGGAGATGCAAAGAAGCCCGCAGCCGGTTGCCGAGGCCGCAGCCCGTGCAGGCCAGGTGCTCCCGCCAGTTCGGCAGGGTGCGCCCGTCCGGCAGTCGTCCGGTCGCGTAGTTGAAGTTGACCTGAAGCGGCCGCGTGCCGCCGCAGACGACGCACTGGCCTTCGACCGTGAACCCCGCCTCGCCGGACTCGTTTGGCACCAGGCTCGCCTCGAAGGCACGGCGTCGCGCCATCTTCGGCGCGAGGTCGGCCGCGAACGCCGACATCTCGCCCTGGGAACGTGCGCGCAGCACCGGCAGGTTGGGTGCCCGGGCCTCGATGGTGAGAGGCCGCGAGGACGCCGCGGCGCCTTTCACCGCGGTGAAGTCCTGCAGCGAACTCGGGCTGTGCTCGTTCTCCTGCCCGGCACCATTCCAGCGGAAGGCATAGGGGATGCGCCGGTAGTCCTCTCGCCCAAAGCGCCTTACTTCGGACCGATATTGCTCAAACAGCGTTCCGACGTCGCGCAGTGCCTCCGTGCGGAACTGCTGGCTGTGACGACTGAAGCTCGAATCCTCATCGACCGCCGAACCGCTGAAATGGAAGAAGCGAAGCGGCGCGCCGTTGACCTTCCAGCCGCCGGCGCTTGGTTCCGCCGGCGCCCGAACCGTTCGCTGCGCAAGATTCCAATAAGCCACATTGTAGCCGGGATGGCGCAGGATGGCGGTGTGCTCGATGAAGGCCGGCAGCAGGTCCGCCCATTTCTGATCGACGAAGAATCCCGCTGCGAGATCGATGATGCAGTGCGTCTCGAGCCGGCGCGCCCACCATGCCGCAACACGGCGCACCGTAGCCGTATCGCGCAGCGCACAGAAACCGAGGTTGTAGATGCCGAACCGCAGCATCTTCGATTCATCCATCTCGGCATACTCCGCGGGCTCACAGAGATGCGGCGTCAGGACGCAATCCGCCCCGCCGTCTGACAGCAGGGTGTGCAGTTCCTCCAGCGGCGACATGACCCATATATCCGGATCGAAATAGGCGACGGCCGCGCCGGGGTGCCGATCGAACAGCGTCAGAAAGGCGAAAGGTTTGATGGCGGTGTTGAGCTCCGTGATGTTGTATCGCTCGGTCATCTGAGCGAGCTGCGGGATTCCCAGATCACTCATGCGGAGGATGTCGAAGGGCAGGCCGTCGAAATCGACGCCAGTCGGCTCGTCGCACAGGGCGACGTAGAAGTGGACCCCCGGATGATGTCGTCTCAGGCTGTCATGCAACACCTGCGCCTGGGCCAGGAAGTTTCTCGAACAGATCGTGAAGGCGATGAAGGCTGGTGCAACTGCCGGCTCCATGTCGCTGCCATCTAAGCGGCCTGCTGGCTCTCTCATCATGAAGACATCCATCTTCGATCATTTGGTGGCCGGGAGGCCCAGCGCGTGAAGCATCTCGGCCAGCCGACGCGCGCCTGCGTCGACCGAGAATTTTGCCTGCGCCTGCGCATGGCCGCCGGCGGAGAGTCTGGCCCACAGCGTCGGATCTTCGTGCAGGTCGCAGATCCGCGCGGCGAAGGATTCCGGCGTGTCCGCGATGGCAACGTCGCGGCCGTCCTGTAGGTGCATTCCCTCCGCCGCCATCGGCGTGGCCACGCAGGGGGTGCCGGCGGCGAGGCTTGATGCCACCTTGCCCTTGGCACCCGCGCCGTAACGCAGAGGTGCGACCGTCAGGCGCAGGCCGTCGAACCAGGGCTCGAGATCGGGCAGGGGGCCGAGATAGCGGACGCCGGGTGGCATCTGCGACCGTAGATCCTCCGGCAGGTCCGCCCCGACAATCGACATCGTCGCGTGCGGTAGACGCTGCGCCACGTGTGGCCAGATTTCGTCAAGCAGATACCGCACTGCATCGACGTTCGGCGTATGTTCGAAGCCACCGACGAAACCCAAGCCGCTGCGGCCTGCGAAGCCGGGGATGGCCGCCGCCGGGCGGACTGGGCGCGCGAGCGGCATTTCGAACACCGCCGAACCGGGCACGTCGCGCAACAGCACGGCGCGTTCGGCGGAGGAGACGACAATCGTCGCGTCGGCTTGGCGCGTCAGATAGTATTCTCGCTCCCGGGTCGTCTCCGAAAGGCGCATTTCCTCCAGGTTGCCGGTCAGCCGCGCTTCTCGGTCCTCTCGCATATGGTGCAGATCGACCGTGTTGAAGACGACCTTTGCGCGCGGCGCATGCCGGCGGACGGCTTCGAGATAGCGGCCACCGTGATAGACGCGCGAAAGGATGCACAGCGTCAGCGTCTCACCGTCGCTGCGAAGGAAGGCCTGGATCGAGGGTGTGAGTCGCGGCGTCAGGCAGATGATGCCTTCTGCTTCCAGGCTGTCGCGATAGGAAGACGACTCACGGAAAGAATGATCCCCCACGAACACGACCTCATAGCCGAATTCGCGCAGCGTGCGGGCCTGGAGCACGGCGTCGACCGATCCCGAATCGCGATCCGGCCTGGGCCAGCGACTGTCGATGATAAGGGCACGCGGTTTGGCAGGGGGCGGCAGACAGGCCCGCCCGCCATCCTTGACGACAACCGGTTCCACGAAGGTAGGCCGCCAGCCTGTAGGTGCGACCGGCAGCAGTGGCGGCTTGTGACCTGACGAGGGGGAGAAGGCCTTGGTTTTGCCGGCGTTCGGCCGGACCGCGGCACCCTGGCCGGTCGCGTGGTTGGCCGTTGCATCGCGGTACAGACGCAGGCGGTGCGGGAGTTGCAGGGAGATGGTCCACCAGAGCAGCTTGGCGCTGCGACCCACGGCGCGGCGCAGGCTGGTGGGCAGGCGCTGCCCGATGCGGCGGATCGGGTTGGTAGCGCGCCAGAGTGTGCTGTTCTCGATAGCCCGCAGGCGGTCCTGACTGGACTGAAGTTCCGACCGCGCACCACGTTCGGCGGCGGCGCGGGCCTCGGCCCGGGCGACGGCCGCGGTGATTTCCGCGCGCAGCGTCGCGGCCTCGGCCTGGGCCTGCGCGATGGCGGCCGCGTTTTCCGCATGCAGCGCCGCCGCCTTGTCATCGGCCTGCGCGATGGCGGCCGCGTTTTCCGCGTGCAGCGCCGCCGTCTTGCCATCGGCCTGCGCGATGGCGGCCGCGCTTTCCGAGCGCAGCGCCGCGGCCTCGGCCCTGGCCGCGCCATGGGCCTCCATCTCGCGGCGCAATCGCTCCTCCAACCCGCTCACCCGCTGGTCGAGGCGCAGCGAGAGGTAGCGGCGGCAATCCGCCGCGCTCAGCGCGACCAGATTGAAGTAATCGGGACCGCCGGGTTCGGTGCCGTCATCGCCGGCGTGCAATTCGCGCCCGATCCCGCTCTCACCGAGATGGAAGAGGCGATAGCCCCACTCTCGCAGTTGGGTCAGCAGCGCCTCGGCGGTGGTGCCACTGACCCGGCTCAGCCAATGGGGGAAGACCTCGACCAGCAGGACCGGCCGATCGCGGGCAATCAGCGCCTGCGCGCCCCGCAGCACCAGCGGTTCGGCCCCTTCCACGTCGATCTTGATCAGCCGCACCGGACCCTCGATGCCAAGCGCATCCAGCGGTCGAACCGGCACCCGACCCAGCGAAACCGCGCCCTCCGGCATGGCGCCGGGGACGAGGAAGCTGTGGCCGGGATTGCGTTCATCCGGCGCCCAGGCCAACTCGATCGCCCCTTCCTCGGCGCCAAGCGCGATCGCCTCGATGCGGCAGCGCTCGTCGAAGCCATTGTCGGCAACGGACTGACGCAAGCGGCGGGAAAGGTCCGCCCGTGGCTCGAAGGCATGAACCCGGCCCTGGGGCCCCACCGCCTGCGCCGCAAGGATCGAGAACCACCCGATATTCGCCCCGACATCGATGAAGCCGTCGCCGGGTTCGAGCACGGTCAGGATGAAATCCGTCTCGGCCGGTTCCCACGCCCCGCGCAGGCACCCCAGCGAGACACCGTGATCGGCGAGGTCAAGCCAGAGCTTCAGGCCGTCGCGGATCTCTGCGCAGACCCACTTGCTGCGCGCGAACACGTCCACGGCCATGCGTGCGCGAAACTCCTCGCTCTCCAGCAACCGCTGCCCCAGCGCAGTCGCCGACGCCGCTTCCCGCGCCGCCGCGACCGTCACCTCACTCTCCGGCTCCCGGCCAAGGATCGCTCCATATATCGCCACAACGTCTTCACGAGTGATCATGCTGGGATCCTGAACTGTCCGCGTCGCTGGCGGGAGTTCCTGGTGTTGAAGCTCGAGCCATAGGGCCAGCGCCCGTGCCGGGGTGCAGCGGAGGTTGCAACGGCAGCGCGTTCGCGCTCTCCAGCGTCCTGGCCAGTTCGATGCAGCGCGCCGCCTCCGCCCGCTCCAGCCCGAAGACACCGGCCGCGTATTCGAGGAAGGCTCGCGCAGCCTGACGGCGTTCCGCATCGGGGCTGGAAACGCGCGCGGCCAGAGCCTGGACCTGGGCGATCTCCTCCAGATGACGGGTATGCCCCGAGGTGATCGTAAGGCCCCGCGCATGCCGCCGGTGATGGTTCAGCGCCGCCGCCTTGAAGGCAATGTCCCCGCGTTCCAGCATGCGGATATAGAACAGCCAGTCCGCCGCGTTGCGCAGGGAGACCATGGCCTCGATGGTTTCGGACAGGACAGGTAGCGCGGCATCGCGCCGCATCACCACGGCGCTCACATTGAGAATAGTGTTCTTCACGCTGAGGCAGTGTCGGATCTCCTCGCTGCCCGGGCGCCGGTAGTCGGAGGTCCAGAGCGCAGGATCCACATCGCTCGTATAGGCGACATAGTCCGGCGCGATGACCGCGCCGTGCTCGTCGATCTGCTTCGACTGCGTATAGGCCATCACGACGGCTGGATTGGCGAATTCCGGAATGAGGGAATTGAGAAAGGCCGGTTCCGAAAGATCGTCGGCCTCGGCAATCCAGACCAGCGGATACCGCGCCAATTCGACGCCCCGAGCCCATTGCCGAGACACGCTTCCAGAGTTCTGCGCATTCGGCACGATCCGCATCGGTACGGGCGACGACGCGCGCAAGGTCTCGAGAACAGCCAGGCTGTCGTCCGATGAGGCATCGTCAAGCACGATGAGTTCCGATACCTGATGGCTTTGCGCCCAGATGGAACGCACACGCTCCGGCAGGTATCTCGCATAGTTGTAGTTCGGAACGACGGCCGTCACGCGGTTGGGCGGCAGAGCCAGGGTGGCAAGGTCCCGCACATAGGCAGGAAAGCTCAGCCTGTCCGCGACGATCCGCTCGCCCGCCTGGCCTGCGTGCGCCCTGAGCACCGGATCGCGGATCAGCGCGCCGATCGCCTGGCCCATCGCTTCGGCATCTTCGAACGCCGGGGGGAGCAAGCCCGTCTCGCGGGCAAGCTCGGGCATCCCGCCGCTCCGATCGAAGCAGATGACAGGAAGCCCATGCGCGGCGGCTTCAAGCGCCGAGCTCGGAAAGGGATCCTCGCGCGAGGAAAGCAGGAAGATGTCGGCGGCGGAGAGGAACTCCTGCGGCGTCTCCGTCTTCCCCGGCAACAGGATGACATCCTGGAGGTGTTGCGCCTCAATCGCGGCGCGCAGTCCGGCCTCCACTCCCGGTTCAATGGCACCGACCCAGGCGAAGCGCGCCGCATGCCCCTCTGCGCGCAGGGCCGACGCGATGGCTGGCCATAGGTCCAGGCCCTTGCGGCGATCCCCGAAGCCGAGGCCAAGGATCAGGATCGTGTCCGGCCCCACACCCAAAGCACTGCGAATGCGCACGCGCGCCGCCTCGCGCTGATCCGGAGGCAGCGACGGGCGGTATAGCCCCTGCGGCCGAACCAGCCATCGATGCCTCGTATCTCCGAATGTTCCGATGAAGGCAGCGCGCACCGCATCATTCGGAAAGACCACGACATCGGCTTCAGCTGCGACGGTTCTCGCAGCGGCCTCCAGCCCGTACTCGCGGATGATGCCAGGCATCTCATGGACTAGGCAGATGCTTCGCAGCCCTGCCGCGGCAAGGGCAGGGATGATCTGGCCGGAGACCGTCGTATTGCAGATGACGGTCGAGACCCCGCTACCGGCCAGGTCCCGGGCCGTGGCCTCCCAGGCCTGTCGGTCGGCGAAGGGAACGAGTCGGGTGTGCGCTACCGCCGCCATCGCGTCCCGGAGCTCGCCGCCATCGCCGAGAATGATCTCGACCTCACATTCGCCCTGTCGGACCACTTCCTCGGCGATGTGCAGCACCAGCAATGGAGCGCCGTGAAAGCGGGCGTCATGAGAGATGATGGCGATGCGCTGCTCCGCTCGAGTTGTTGGCGGCTTGTGCCCTGACGAGGGGGAGAAGGCGTCGGTTTTGCCGGCGTTCGGCTGGACCGCGGCACCCTGGCCGGTCGCGTGGTGGGCCGTTGCATCGCGGTACAGGCGCAGGCGGTGCGGGAGTTGCAGGGAGATGGTCCACCAGAGCAGCTTGGCGCTGCGACCCACGGCGCGGCGCAGGCTGGTGGGCAGGCGCTGCCCGATGCGGCGGATCGGGTTGGTAGCGCGCCAGAGTGTGCTGTTCTCGATAGCCCGCAGGCGGTCCTGACTGGACTGAAGTTCCGACCGCGCGCCACGTTCGGCGGCGGCGCGGGCCTCGGCCCGGGCGCCGGCCGCGGTGATTTCCGCGCGCAGCGTCGCGGCCTCGGCCTGGGCCTGCGCGATGGCGGCCGCGTTTTCCGCATGCAGCGCCGCCGCCTTGTCATCGGCCTGCGCGATGGCGGCCGCGTTTTCCGCGTGCAGCGCCGCCGTCTTGCCATCGGCCTGCGCGATGGCGGCCGCGCTTTCCGAGCGCAGCGCCGCGGCCTCGGCCCTGGCCGCGCCATGGGCCTCCATCTCGCGGCGCAATCGCTCCTCCAACCCGCTCACCCGCTGGTCGAGGCGCAGCGAGAGGTAGCGGCGGCAATCCGCCGCGCTCAGCGCGACCAGATTGAAGTAATCGGGACCGCCGGGTTCGGTGCCGTCATCGCCGGCGTGCAATTCGCGCCCGATCCCGCTCTCACCGAGATGGAAGAGGCGATAGCCCCACTCTCGCAGTTGGGTCAGCAGCGCCTCGGCGGTGGTGCCACTGACCCGGCTCAGCCAATGGGGGAAGACCTCGACCAGCAGGACCGGCCGATCGCGGGCAATCAGCGCCTGCGCGCCCCGCAGCACCAGCGGTTCGGCCCCTTCCACGTCGATCTTGATCAGCCGCACCGGACCCTCGATGCCAAGCGCATCCAGCGGTCGAACCGGCACCCGACCCAGCGAAACCGCGCCCTCCGGCATGGCGCCGGGGACGAGGAAGCTGTGGCCGGGATTGCGTTCATCCGGCGCCCAGGCCAACTCGATCGCCCCTTCCTCGGCGCCAAGCGCGATCGCCTCGATGCGGCAGCGCTCGTCGAAGCCATTGTCGGCAACGGACTGACGCAAGCGGCGGGAAAGGTCCGCCCGTGGCTCGAAGGCATGAACCCGGCCCTGGGGCCCCACCGCCTGCGCCGCAAGGATCGAGAACCACCCGATATTCGCCCCGACATCGATGAAGCCGTCGCCGGGTTCGAGCACGGTCAGGATGAAATCCGTCTCGGCCGGTTCCCACGCCCCGCGCAGGCACCCCAGCGAGACACCGTGATCGGCGAGGTCAAGCCAGAGCTTCAGGCCGTCGCGGATCTCTGCGCAGACCCACTTGCTGCGCGCGAACACGTCCACGGCCATGCGTGCGCGAAACTCCTCGCTCTCCAGCAACCGCTGCCCCAGCGCAGTCGCCGACGCCGCTTCCCGCGCCGCCGCGACCGTCACCTCACTCTCCGGCTCCCGGCCAAGGATCGCTCCATATATCGCCACAACGTCTTCACGAGTGATCATATCAACTTGCTTTCGCAATGATGATCGATCAAGTCCTGCTTGCATTCTACCGCGTTCATGTCGGCTGCTTTCCCGACCATCCGGTTGCACGACGCTGCGCGCTGAGCTCTCGTTGGCGTGGGCGTCATCGGGATAGGGTTGTAGGGGTCGGCATCGTCCGACGACGTGAGGCGAGGGTTGGCGGTATCACGCCGCACCTTCGGGCCGGCACGGCAGATTAATCAGGAATGCCCCTGCAAGCGCGCTCTCCAACGCCTCCCTGGTCTCCATCGGCAGATCATCGCGCTCGGGACCGAGGAGCACGACGGTGTTGTAGTAACCGCGGCGCCGCCGCAGCAGTTCCAAGCTCCCGTCCAGGTCCTGAACGATGGCGCGCTCGACGTTCTCCGGCATCCCGAGGTCGGCGCCCGCCGGATCTTCCTGGGTCTTGCTTGACGCGCAGTAGGTCACGGCGAACCCCGCATCCAGCATCGCTTTGGCCACCCATTGGCCAATGGTGCGGCATGCCGCGGTGAGTACGCTTCGGCCACCAGTGGCGATAATCAGGACGCGGCCCGCCGAGCGATCTCTCATGCTGGCGATGAGCGCGGACGTCCCCGGCGCGTGATGGCTACTCGCAAGCGCCGCCGCGTGGCGCACAACGAAGCGTTTGTGGTTGCGCGTATAGAGCTTCCTTGCTCCGTCGGAGGTTGTCGCAGAGCCGTATTCGAAGTGGACGATACCGGCTGCGGGTTCGTAGCCGACGCGAAACCCGACTTCGCGGATCCGCATGCATAAATCGGTCTCCTCGAAGTAGGCGGGCGCATAGGTGGTATCCAGGCCGCCCAGGCGTTCGAACAGATCGCGCCGCACCATCAGGAACGCGCCGGAACAGTAGTCGACGTCGCGCCGGAACTTGAATTCCCAATCGCCAGGGTGGCGACCCCGCCCGTACCCTTGGGTATGCCCGTCATTCCAGATGATGCATCCGGCTTCCTGCAGGGTGCCGTCCAGCATTACGATAGGGCCGCCAACCGCCCCGAGGCTCGGCTCGGCGTCGAGCCGCGCAGCCGCGGCGGCAATTGCCCCGGGCTCGACGCGCGTGTCGTTGTTCAGGAGCAGCAGGTACGTACCGCGCGCATCCTGCGCAGCGCGGTTCACGCCGCGCAGGAAATGCAGGTTCTCCGGCGCGCGGATCACGCGCGCACCGTCGAGCCTGTCGAGCAGCGCGCCGGTCCGATCTGTCGAGTTGTTGTCAACGATGACGACCTCGGCTTCGAGGCCGGCCTCCAGCGCCAGGGAACGCAAGCAGTGCAAGGTCAGTTCGGCCTGGTTGAACAGCACGATCACTATGCTGACGCGCGGTTCTTTTGCTGCCGGCAGGGATAGTCGGTCGCCTGATGCCAGGAATTCATCCAGCTCGCGCCTGCATTGGTCGCGGAACATTCCCTTCAGCGAACTCAAGTCCCTGGGCTGCGATGCAGCTTCTGCTGCCGGGGGCGCCGCGCGCGGGCGCTGACGCGACAGGCGCGAAGCGCGCCGGATCTTCGACAACCAATCGATCAGCCGACGCAAGGGTGCTGAACGACGCGAGATCGTAGTGTTGCTAACGGCCCTAGGATTCCGGTCTGCGGAAACACGCTCGGCGCGCACGGCAACCAGCTCGGCCATAGCCAATGCCAATTGCCGGGTCACAGCGATGGCGAATGTCGCCGCCGCGTCCGTAGCAGCGATGCCTGACGAAGCAGAATGCCGCAAGCCGGCGCGATAGGGCCCTTTCTGCGAAGGCGATGGCATTTCCGCCCCGTCTGATGGGGCGCCAGCCTCTATGGATGGGACGTCCTGCTTCATACTGCGTGCAGCGCCTTAAGGACGCGCGCCAACCCGGCTTCCCAGGTGGGGGAGGGCGACGCCGAAGGTGTCGCGGAGCCCGGTCGTGTCGAGCCGTTCATCTGCGGGTCGTGTGGCCTTGCTGGGGTAGTCCGCACTCGCGATTGCCTGCGTGCGCGGGCGCGACGGCCGGTGGGTCGCCACGACCTGGCGCATCGCCGCGACGTCGCAGATGTCGGCCTTCAAATGGACATGGCGCGGGTCGCGCAGCCAGGGGCCGAGGCTCTCGGGGCTGGCGACGTGGGTCTCGCGGTGCACGTTCACCACCACCGCATCGGTGGTGGAGAGTAGCCGGCGCACCATGGTCGAGCCGATGAAGCCATAGTCGCCGGTCATCAAAAGGGGCATTTTACATTTTCGATAGCATATGAAAGTCCATTATCCTTTGTGGCAGCCTCGTTCAATGCCCGAGTTGCCTCCATAGGGACGGACTGCTGGCTCTGGCTGTGCCAATCCACCGCCAAAGGCTTGATCAACGCCGGCAGCGTCCCTGCTCATCCGTGTCGGCGGCTTATCTCGAACGGCCCTACTCGGGGGTTAGGTTATCCGGATCAGGGACACCTGAGCCGCCGCCCTCTTGATCAGTAGGGCCCGACACCGGCGGTCGGCTACTTCCTGGACAGTCGTTCCAATGATCGCAGGATCGCCGCAGCACTAGCGACAACAATCGCATCTTCAATCAGGCCCGTGCGCGTCTGCCCGTAGCGGGGCATGGTAGCAATCCGCGCGCGCCATCCCGGATAGGACGCGACGACAGCGGTCGCGCCACCGAGCGCTGCGGCGATCCAGCGCTGCCGTCGCGGCGCAAGCGAAGCACCCGCGATCGCCGATGTGATGAACCGCGCGGCCAGCCCGATTGGCACGATCCGATCGGGCGCCGACTTCATCTTGTCGCCACCGAGCTCGGCCGTAGCGAGGGCGACCGTACCCGCGACCACAAGCGGGTGCCCGATGATGCGCAGACCGCCGTTGTCCGCAGGCAGACCGCCTCGCGCCGCTGCAATGGAGACCGCTGCCAGAGGGGTCATTGCGCGCTGACCACCCACGAGGCCAATGAGAAACGACGCGAGCATGATAGCGTTCCGACGTTGCTTCAGGCGGAGCAACGCAGGCGTCAGGGATGCAGTTGCCCGATGGAGCGCGCGGGGTCCGAAATCAGCGGGCCGCCCTGGCGCATCGCGCCAACCATCCCCGTGCCATTACGCAGCGGGCCTGTTCGAGGCTAGCGACGGCCATGATGCCATGAGGACGGGCCCCGCTTGTCCTGCCGCAAGGCACCCCACCAAGGGGGGATCCAACCCCGCCGAGCAACTCCATCAGCTCGGCGCCGGCAACGCGCGCTGCATCCCTGCCAGCATGGTGAGGTGAGACCGGATGGCGGGAATGGCGACCGTCGCGAGCATGGCCTCCTCCCGTCCGGGTGGGCGCTCGGCGGTCCCTCGGTTCAGGCGAAGAAGCTCCTGGTGACCCTCGGTCTGCACCGATACGAACATCCGGTCGAAGGCGGCGCCGCTCTGCGCACGCAAAGCGCCCAGGCTCTGTTGCTGCTGAGCCGTCAGCATGTTCGGCGCGGGCGCGGAAAGGCCTGCAAGGCGCCGGGCCTCCGCGAACGCCATCTGCTCCTCGAGTTCAAGCTGCGCGAACAGCTTTACGCCCTCATCCGCAGCGGACCGCGTACCTAGCTGAGCGCTTGCCAACGCCATGGCCATCGCGGCGAGCATCTGGTCCCCCTGCTGGCCTTCCGTGGCGGCAGCGGAACGCCCTTCCATCGTCGGCTGAGGGACCCGCGACGGCGGGACGTCGGACTGTCGCGGCGGTTCCGTGGTTCGACCCTGGGGAGGCTGTCCCTGCGACCAAGCGGGGCGAAAGAGCACTGGTGCTGCAATGGCACCGAAGACGAGACGACGCATCATGTCGCGGGCTCCCTGGTTGGCGGCGGCGATCTGATTCAACCGGCCAAGGCAGGCGGCGTTCTGGGCGTGGCCCGCGAGATCCATCAACGTTCCGTGGCGCCCTGAAGGCCAAGGCAACCGGTGTCGCCTGGGGCATGTCGTCCATGCGGCGCTGGCGTGCTCGATGCGCCGCCTGGTCCCCCGGCACCGCCGCTCATCGCCCGGGAACGCCCGTCACATCCGATCTCGGCGCGCCAGGCTGTCGCTGCAGGTGGTCCTTCCTTCGCGCCGTCATCATCGCGGCTGGCTCGGCTGCGACAGGCCGCCCGGGAAGCAACAAGCGCTGCGCGGGCGCGCTTGCCGAAAGTCCTACTCGCTGCCATGCTCCATCAGAAGAAAGTCAATTGTTATTCAGTGAAAATTTGAGGCCCATGGGCCGGAGGAAAACCATGCCATCGCGACGGAATCTCCTGGCGGGCAGCCTGATCGGCCTCTCCGGGCCGGCACTGGCCGATCGTGCGTACCCCGACCGCCCCGTTCGTATCGTCGTACCTTTCCCTCCCGGCGGTCCGGTGGACGCGGGCGCACGCATCCTGGCCCGCGCCCTGACCGGCGCGGTCGGTCAGCCCGTGGTGGTCGAGAACCGTGGTGGTGCCGGCGGTGTCATCGG
Organism: Neoroseomonas terrae; assembly: GCF_018129025.1. GTDB lineage: Bacteria > Pseudomonadota > Alphaproteobacteria > Acetobacterales > Acetobacteraceae > Neoroseomonas > Neoroseomonas terrae. The sequence goes on from NZ_JAAEDI010000014.1 coordinate 122,830, forward strand.
CGTCGATGCCGTCGCCAAGGCGCCGCCCGATGGGTACGTCCTCAGCTTCGCCAGCACAGGCGCGGTGGCGGTCAACCAGAGCCTGATCCCAAACACCCCCTATGATGTCCGTCGCGACCTCACGCCGATCGTCATCGTATCGGCGATCCCCATGCTCATCGTCGTTCAACCTTCGCTGCCGGTGCGCGATCTCGCCGGCTTCATCGCCCTCGCGCGCCAGCGGCCGCTGACCTACGGAACATCCGGCCCGGGCGGGGCGCCGCATCTCTCGGGCGAGTTGCTGAAGCAACGCGCCGGCTTTGACATGACCCACGTGCCCTATCGCGGCGCGGCACCCTGCGTGGCCGGCTTCCTGGGCGAGGAGGTCGATGCCTGCATCCTCGACCCCCTCGTCCTGCTGCCGCATGTGCGTGAGGGCAAGGCGCGCGCCGTCGCGGTGACGAGCCCGGCGCGCAGCGCCGCCATGCCCGAGGTGCCGATCGTCGCCGAGGCCGGCGTCGCCGGCGTCGAGGTTGAGAACTGGTATGCGCTGCTGGCCCCCGCCGGGACGCCGAGCGACCGCATCGACCAACTCTGGGAAATCTCCCGCGCCACCCTGAACCGCCCGGAGATAGCGCGGCTGTTCACCGACCAGGGCGGCCGGATGGTCATCAGCGGCCCCGCGGACAGCGCGGCCTTCATCCGGGCCGAAGTGGAGAAATGGGCCGAGGTCGTCCGCCTCGGCGGGCTGCGGGCGGATTGAGCGGCATGGCACAGCACTATCTTTCGGTGCGCGAGGACTGGCTCGCGCAGACGCGGGAGGAACCGCTCGATCCGGCGCAGCCGATCATCGACGCGCATCATCACCTGTGGGACCGGCCGGGCTGGCGCTACCTCGCGGATGACTTCGCCCGCGACATCGCGCAGGGCGGACACAATATCCTCGCCAGCGTCTATGTGCAGGCGCGCGCCATGCTTCGTGCCAGGGGCGCGGAGGAATTGCGCCCGGTCGGCGAGACCGAATTTGCCGCCGGCATGGCGGCGATGAGCGAGAGCGGCGGCTACGGGCCCACGCACATCTGCGCCGGCATCGTCGGCTTTGCGGATCTGCGGCTGGGTGCGGCGGTCCGGCCGGTGCTCGAGGCGCATATCCGCGCCGGCGGTGGCCGGTTCCGCGGCATCCGTCACATCGCCGCCTGGGACCCCGATCCGACCATGCTGAATCCCGCGTATCAGCCGGGGCAGCACATGCTGCTGGACCCCGTCTTCCGCGCCGGCTTCGCGGAGCTGGCGCCGCTCGGGCTCAGCTTCGATGCCTGGCTGCTGCACCCGCAACTCGACGACCTCGTCGACCTCGCTCGCGCCTTCCCGGGCACCGCCATCGTGCTGAACCATATCGGTGGACCCCTCGCCATCGGCCGCTACGCGGGCCGAAGGGAGGAAGCGCGGCTGGAATGGGCTGGCGCGATGCAGCGCCTCGCCACCTGCCCGAACGTGCATGTGAAGATCGGCGGGCTGTCGATGCGCATGCTCGGTTTCGGCTTCGAGGCTCAGGAGCGACCGGCCTCCTCCGCCGAGCGGGCTCAGATCTGGCGGCCCTACGTGCAGACCTGCATCGAATTGTTCGGCGCGCAGCGCTGCCTGTTCGAAAGCAACTTCCCCGTCGACAAGGGCGCCGTCGGCTACGGCGTGCTCTGGAACGCGTTCAAGCGCCTCGCCGCCGGCGCATCCGCACAGGAGAAGGATGATCTCTTCTGGCGGACGGCGGCCCGTGTCTATCGCCTCGATGGTATTCCCAGCCTTCGGGAAGGAATGGTGCAATGACTCTTTCCCGCCGCCACGCGCTCGCAGGCCTCGCCGCGCTGCTGCCGCTCCCCGCTTTGGCACGTGACGACTGGCCGACGCGGCCCATCCGGTTGATCATTCCCTTCCCACCCGGTGGAAGCTCGGATCTTGCAGCCCGCCTCATGGCCGATCGGCTGGGCGCGAAGCTCGGCCAACCCGTGGTCTGCGACAACCGCCCCGGCGCCAGCGGCATCATCGGCACGGAAGCGGTCGTGCGCTCGGCCCCAGATGGATACACGCTGCTCTATGCCAGCGTCGGCAACGCCGCGATCAACTATCCGCTCTATGGCGCGCGGCTGCCCTATCGTCCGAGCGACCTGACCGGCGTCGGGCTGATCGCGGCAGCGCCGAACCTGATCGTGGTGCGCAGCGACTCGCCATTCCGCACTCTCGGCGACCTCGTCGCCTTCGCGCGCGCCAATCCCGACAAGCTCAATTTCGGCACGACCGGCCTCGGCTCCTCGGTGCAGATGACGGGCGCGCTGCTCGCCGCCTCGACGGGCATCGAAGTCACCACCGTCAACTACCGCGGCGGCGGGCAGGTGGTGCAGGAACTCATCGCCGGCACCATCGACTACGCCGCCGACGGCATCACCGCGTCGGCGGGGCACATCCGGGATGGCCTGCTGCGCGGCCTCGCGGTCACGCAGCAGGAGCGCAGCGCGGCGCTGCCCGACGTGCCGACCACCGTCGAGGCGGGCTTCCCCGAGGTGTTGGCGACGGCCTGGTTCAGCATTCTCGCCCCCGCCGCCACGCCACGTGCCATCGTCGACCGGGTGGGGGCGGAGATGCAGGCCGCCCTAGAGGAGCCGACGGTGCAGGAGCGCCTTGCTAGTCTGGGCGGGGGTCCGCTGCCGCTGCCGCTGCCGGGCGGGCGCACCACACCCGCGGCCTTCGATGCCTTCATTCGCGAGGAAATCGGGAAGTGGACCGCCGTGGTCGAACGGACCGGGCTGCGCGCGCAATAGGACGCGGCGGGGAAATGCGCGCTCCGGTGCATTGCCTCGCCGGCGGCGGGCCGCCTGCAGGCAGGCATCCGGCCGCCGGCGGGATTCGCTGTCCGCATCGTCATGCGCTAGGCAGAACACCATGAAATCGCCGCGCAGGTCAGCCGGCGGCACGGGTGACGGCCCGGCCGCGGGCAACGACTACACGATCGACGTGCTGACACGGACCGTGCAGGTGCTGCGCGCCCTGTCCGGCGCCACCCGCCCGCTGCAACTGACGGAGATTGCAGCCGCCGCGCAGACGACCAGTTCGACGGCCTTCCGCATCCTTTGGAATCTCGAACGCGCGGGCCTCGCCGACCGCAGCAGCGGCGAGGGCTACGCCCTCGGGCCGCTGGCCCTGGTGCTCGGCGCCAGCTACGGGGCGCAGAATGTCCTCGTCAATCGCGGGCGCCCGCTGGTGGACCATCTGCGGGACGAGACGGGCGAGACCTCCGCCCTCGTCATCCGCGACGGCGCGTTGCGTTTCTGCCTCTACCACGCCGAAAGCCGTCAGGCGGTGCGGCGCAGCCTGACGCTCGGCCCGCTCGGCGAACTCTGGCGCGGTGCGGCGGGCCGCCTGCTTTTCGCCAACCTGCCGCCAGCGGAGCGCGCCGCCGTCCTGTCGCTGTATCCGCAGGCCGGCCAGGATGATGCCAACCTCGTTGCCACGCATGAGAATGGCGTGGTCAGCGCGATGCGGGACACCAGTGCGGACATCTGGTCGGTGGCGGCACCGGTGCGCCTGCCGGACGGCCAGGTCATCGCGGCCGTGGCCTGCACCGGGCCCATCCAGCGCTGCGACCAGCGCCACCTCCAGCATTGCCAGGTCCTGACCGCGGCGGCGGCACAGACCCTGTCCGCCGCCATTGTCGGCACGCCGCGATAGCCGCGGGCCCGTCCACGGAAGCTCGGCCGGGAGCTGCCGGCCGGCCCGTCTCACTCGATCCTGATGCCGCCTTCGCCGATCAATGCCGGAATGCTCTGGCGCTGACCCGCCAGGAAGGCCGCAAAGTCCCGCGGGGAACTGCCCTCCGCGACCGCGCCCATGGCCTCCAGACGCGCGCGAACGTCGCCATCGGCCAGGGCCTCGCGGATGGCTTCGTGGTATCGCTCAGCGATGGCCGCGGGCGTGCGCGGTGGCAGCATGACGCCGTTCCATTCGTCGCGCTCGAAGCCGGGGAAGCCCTGCTCGGCAATGGTCGGGATGTCCGGCAGCACGCCGATCCGGCTGGCCGAGGTCATGCCGACTGCACGCGCCTTGCCGTCGCGCGCCAGCGGTGCGCCCGAGGCGACGGTTGCGATCACCATGGTCAGGCGGTTGCCCAGCAGGTCCTGCAGCGCGGGCCCGATGCCGCGATAGGGCGCGTGGATCGCCTCCACCCCGGCGCGCTTCAGCAGGTCGAGCATGGCGAGATGGGAGGCCGTCGCCATCCCTGAGGTGCCGTAGGACGCGGCGCCATTCTGCTGACGCAGATGCTCCACCAGGGCAGGCAGGTTCGCCACCCCCAGTTCCTGCGGCAGCAGCAGGATCTGCGGCAGAACGATGACCCGGCTGACGGGAACGAGCGTCGCGTCATCGTACGGCATATCGGGCACGATGAAGCGGGCCACCAGATATGGCGTGGCGCTGATGACCAGCGTGTGGCCGTCCGGCGCGGCCCGTGCTGCCTCGCCGGTGCCGATGGTGCTGCCGCCGCCGGCGCGGTTCTCTACCACGATCGGTTGGCCGAGGATGCGCGACATAGGGCGTTCGAGCAGCCGAGCCGTGGTGTCGGCACCACCGCCCGGCCCATAGGGAACGATCAGGCGTATCGGGCGGCTGGGCTTCCAGGCTTCGGCGAGCGCCGGGGTGGCAAGCATTGCGAGTGTGCCGGTCAGCATGCGGCGGCGCGCGATGCGGAACATCTGGTTTCCCCCTCTGCGGTAGCGCCGCAGGTTTTCGTGGAATGAAAATACGATTTCACTTTACCCGTAGCGCGGTCGCACCTGGGCGGCAAGCGCGCCGGGTGTGCTTGTGCAGCTACCTGCCTGTCGATATATTATCCACTGGAATTATATTTTCATCTATCAAAAACATAGCCTAGCGATGGGCAGGAGACGCAGCAGCATGCATGGCAACAACCGCTCATCCATCCGGGAAGCGTGCCGGTGACGGCGCCGCAGCCCGCATTGGCGGGGATCCGCGTCCTTGACCTCAGCCGCGTGCTCGCGGGGCCGTCCTGCGCGCAACTCATGGCCGACCTCGGCGCGGATGTGATCAAGATCGAGGATCGCCAGGGCGACGAAAACCGCCGCTGGATGCCGGTCGTCGATGGCCGTGGCGCCAACTACTTCAGCGCCAACCGCGGCAAGCGGGGCATGACGCTGAATCTCAAGAGCCCGCGCGGGCAGGAGATTCTGGAAGCCCTCGTCCGCCAGGCCGACGTCCTGATCGAGAATTTCCCGCCTTCCACCGCAGAACGGCTCGGCCTGTCCCATGCGCGGCTGATCGGCGTGAATCCGCGGCTGATCCATTGCTCGGTCACCGGCTATGGCAGCAAGGGTCCGCTCCGCGACCGCCCGGGCTACGACAACATGCTTCAGGCCTTCAGCGGCATGATGGCGATGACCGGCGAGCATGACAGCGGCCCGGCGCGGCTGGGCCCGTCGGTGATCGACCTCGGCACCGGCATGCTCGGCTTCGCGGCGATCTGCGCCGCTCTGCTGGCGCGGCAGATGGGTCGCTCCGAAGGGCAGCACGTCGAGGTCTCACTGATGCAGACCGCGCTGGCTCAGCTTGGCTACCACTACACCGCCTACACCATGGCGGGCGCGGTGCCCGAGCGCTCCGGCTCGGCGGTCTGGCACATCGTGCCCTACCAGGCGTTTCGCACCGCCGATGGCTGGATCCTGGCCGGCGCGACCAATGACGCCGTGTGGCAGCGCATGGCCGCGGTGCTCGGCGTCCCCGAACTCGCCACGCATGAGGACTATGCGACGACGGCGGGGCGCGTGCGCAACCGGGCTCAGCTGATCGGACTGATCGAGCCCATCTTCCTGACACGTGGCACCGAGAGCTGGCTCGAGGCGCTGGATGCCGCGCGCATTCCGTGCAGCCCCGTCTACGACATCGCGCAGGCACTCGCCCATCCGCAGGTCGAAGCGATGGAAATGGTCATGGAGGTGCCCGACGACCGCGGTGGCGTGCTGAAACTCTGCGGCGTGCCGCTGTGCATGTCGGCCACCCCGACCGTGACGGCACGTCGCCCGCCGGATCTCGGTGAGCACACGGACGACATTCTCAACGAACTCGGATTCTCGGCGCAGCAGATCGCCGAGCTGCGCAAGGAGGAAGCGGTATGACGACGGGTACCATTCGGCAGGAGCGCCGCGCCGACGGCGTCGTCACGCTGTGGCTCGACAACCCGGCGATGCGCAACGCGCTGAATGACGCGATGATTGATGCGCTGATCGCCTCGCTGCGCGATCTCGGCCGGGATCCGTCCTGCCGCGCCATCGTGCTGCGCGGCGTCGGCGGCATCTTCTGCGCCGGTCGCGAGCTGAACAACCTCCTGCAGCTTCAGGGCGCGGATGCCGAGACGATCGCCGCCACCTACCAGGTGCTGCGCGAGCTGAACGAAGCGGTCTACTACTGCGGCAAGCCGACCATCTCGGTGCTGGAGCGCTATGCGCTCGGCGCCGGGGCGGCGCTCGCCACCTGGTCGGATCTTGCCATTGCCGCGGAAGACACGCTGCTCGGCTATCCCGAGGTGAAGGTCGGGCTCCCGCCTTCCCAGACCACGGTCAGCCTGATCCGCGGCGTGCCGCGCAAGATCGCGATGGACCTGCTGCTGACCGCGCGCAATATCCGCGCCGAGGAGGCGCTGCGCATCGGGCTCGTCAGCCGCGTGGCACCCAAGGGCGGCATCGACGCACTCCTCGAGGAGATGCTGGGTGAGCTGCTCCGCGCGAGCCCCGAAGCGCTGGCGCGGACCAAGCAGGTGGTGTGGAAGGTCGAGGACGCCGACTACCACAGCGCCGTGGCCACGGCGGTGGACTGCATCTGCACCGCCATCACCACGCGGGAGGCGCGCGAGGGGATCTCGGCCTTCGTCGAGAAGCGGCAGCCCGACTGGGCGCAGGCGCGCAAGGCATGAGGGGTCCCGGAGGAGCCACCATGACGACGACCATGACGCGGCGTGGCATCGCGCTGTCAGCCACCGCATTGCTGGCGGCGCGTCCTGCGGCGGCGCAAGCCTTCCCCGACCGGCCGGTGCGCCTGATCGTGCCCTTCGCCCCGGGCGGCCCGGCCGACGTGCAGGCACGGCTGCTCGCGGCAGGCATGAGTGAACGGCTTCGCCAGTCGGTGGTGGTCGAGAACCGCTCCGGCGCCGGCGGCATCGTCGGCACGGATGCGGTCGCGAAGGCGCCGCCCGATGGCCATACGCTGGTGTTCAGCAGCACCGGCGCGGTGGCCATCACCATCCATATGGTGGCCAACCCGCCCTATGACCCGGCGCGCGCCTTCGCGCCGGTATCGATGATCACGCGGGTGCCGATCCTGCTGATGACGAATCCGCGTCTGCCGGTACGCACGCTGCAGGAACTGGTGGCCGTGTCGAAGACGCGGCCGCTGAACTTTGGCTCCTCAGGCCCCGGCAGTTCGGTGCACCTCGCCGGTGAGTTGTTGCGCATGCGCACGGGGATGCAGTTCACGCATGTGCCGTATCGTGGCGCGGCGCCGGCCACGATGGCCGTGGTTCAGGGGGAGGTGGATTTCGCGCTGCTCGATCCCACCGCCCTGATCGAACAGGTCCGCAGCGGCGCCGTGCGCCCCATTGCGGTGACGAGTGCCGGGCGCAGCCCGGCCATGCCGGAGGTGCCCACCTTCGCCGAGGCCGGCGTGCCGGGCATCGAGCTGGAAAACTGGTATCCGGTGCTCGCACCGGCAGGGACGCCGCCCGACCGGCTGCAGGCGCTGTTCGGTGCCATTCGCGGCACGCTGGAACAGCCGGCGCTGCGCGACCAGATCACCAACAGCGGGGCCGCGGTCGTCGCCAGCACGCCCGAGGAGACGGCCGCCTACATCCAGGCGGAGATCCCGAAATGGGCCGAACTTGTGCGCAGCTCCGGCGCGCGCATGGACTAGGTTTGTAACCGACTGACGTGAAGGGTGCGGGGGGTTCGGCCTGGCAAGCGGGGGTGCGGATGCCCTCCGCCGGGTTCGCGCGTACTGGCGAGCACCGTCGGCAATGGGGAGCGGGGATCGCGCGACGCTGCGGCCGCGCTCCCCGCACTCGCGGAGCATTCATAGGAAGAAGAATTGCCACGGCCCCTGCGACGTCGCGAAACTTCCGCGCGGCCCGGGGGTTCTGCCCTGGCGCAGCAAAAAGGGCGAAACCATGGCACGTTCCAATTCCAGTCGCCCCACCCCTGGCACGGATGGTGTCGCTGATCTCAGCCCCGACGCCAAGCAGGCGCTGGAGAAGCTGGCCTCTCGCGCGGCGGAGAAGCCTCGGGCCGCTCGGCGGCCCCGCAAGCCCTTCCTGGCGAAAAGCCTGGTGCCGGGCATGCGGGCCTAATCCGGGCACCGAGTTCGCTGCCCCGCGAGCAGATGGAAAGCGCGGTCAGCGGGCTTCGATGCGGTGCTGGCAACGGCTCCGGCGGCCGGCATCATCCCGCGGCACCGGTATCCGCCAACAGGACGTCAGGGATGTCCTCGGCTGTTGCGGCAAGCGGATCGCGCGGCAGCACACGATGCGCCAGCACCATCGCCGCCAGGATTCGCCGTTGCGGTTGATGTGATGCGGCCGCCTCCCACGCCATCGCGGTTGCGGAAGCGACATTGTACAACGCCGTCCCGGCCTGCCGTGCCAGTACCGGACCGCCATCGGCGCCGGGGTGGCGTGCCAGCGCGAAGGCGCGGTCCGTGGCGTCGGCAAGCGCCGGCAGCGGCTCGGGTGTCGCTGCGCGCAACTTAGCGAGCTGCGCTTCCAGCGCCTCCAGCGAGCCCTCCCGCGCGGCGGCGCGCAGAACGTCGAGGGCGACGATGTTCGATGTTCCTTCCCAGATCGAGCCGAGATGCGCATCGCGCACCAGCCGCGCGTCGGGAAAGTCCTCGATGTAGCCGCAGCCGCCGCGCACCTCCATCGCATCGCCGGTGACGACGCGCGCATCGCGGCAGGCTCGAAACTTCAGTAGCGGCGTCAGGATGCGCAGCAGCGCATAGGCATCCGGCTCGCCGGCGTCGGCTCGCCGCAGCGCCTCGGCCGTCTGGAACACCATCGTGCGTGCCTGCTCCGCGCGGACCAGCATCTTCGCCAGTTGCCGCCGCATCAGCGGCAGGGCGACGATCGGCGTGCCGAAGGCGATGCGCCGGTGCGCGATGTACAGCGCCTCGGTCACCGCCTTGCGCATCATCCCCGCCGCGCGCACGCCGTTCGACAGGCGGGAATTGTTCACCATGTCGGCCATCTGGCGCATGCCGGCGCCGGGTTCGCCGATCATCCACGCGGTCGCCCCCTGCAGGGTGATCTCGCCGCTCGCCATCGACCGCGTCCCGAGCTTCTCCTTCAGTCTGACGATGCGGTAGCGGTTAGGCGTCCCGTCCGGCAGCACGCGCGGGAGCAGGAACAGGGACACACCCTTGATACCCGGCGGGGCGCCTTCGGGCCGCGCCAGCACCATTGCAAGTTCAGCGTCGGCGTTGGAACAGAACCACTTGTCGCCGCTCAGCGCCCAGGAGCCATCGCCATTCGGCGCGGCGGTCACGGCGGTGTTGGCGATGTCCGACCCCGCACCCTGTTCCGTCATGAACATCGCGCCCTGGAACAGGTCGTCCATGTCCTGCGACGTCAGCGCCGGCAAGTAGCGTTTCACCAGCTCCGGTGCGCCGAACTTGCGCAGCGTGCGCGTCAGGCTGTCGGTCATCGATACCGGGCAGCACAGGCCGAATTCCGCCTGCACGAACAGATAGGTGATGGCGTACTTCGCCGCCGCCGGCATCGGCGCCGGCCAATCCAGCACGCCGCCACGATGCGAAAGCGCCGCCAGACCGTATTCGCCGAAGGCCAGCCGCTCCATCTCGCGATAGGCGGGATGGTAGGCGATGGACTGCGCATCCTCTCCGCGCCGCGTACGGTGCAGCAGTTCCGGCGGATTCAGGTCCGCGGTCGATGCGAGATCGGCGAGCCGACCGCCCGCCAGCCCGCCCAGCCGGTCAAGATGCGGCGTCAGGTGATCGAGCAGATCCGGCGGCAGATACAGCGGCAGCAGCGCCGCCAACGCGGGATCGGCGCGATACAGATTGAGGCCGCGGCTGTCCGGCACGGCCTCGGCACCCACGGGCGCGGGGCGGTTTGGTCGGATGATGGTCATGGGCGTCTCCTCACCGTGGAGGATACGCCCATGCCCGGTACTCAGACGACCCGGAAGTTCTTGAACTGCCAGGGGCAGTCCGCGTCCACATCCTCGGGGAAAAGCTGCCCGCGATCCTGCAGCGGCGTCCAGTCCGTGTAGACCCCCGCCATCTCGCCCAGATAGGGAAAGCAGATCTCGAGCGCCCGCGCATGGTCCAGCTCATCCGCCTCGAGCACGCCCTCATTCGGGTTCTCGATCGCGTAGACCAGCCCGGCCAGCACGGCGACGCAAACCTGGAGGGAGGTCGCGTTGTTGTGCGGGCAAAGCGTGCGCGCTTCCTCGACCGTCAGGCGGGAACCGTACCAGTAGGCCCCCTTCTTGTGCCCCATCAGCAGCACGCCGAGCTCATCCATGCCGGAGGTGATCTCCTCCATCATCAGGCGCTTCTCGGGCTGCATTTCCCAGTTGCCGCCGGCGAACTCATGCACCGACAGCACCGCGTCGTCGCAGGGGTGATAGGCGTAGTGCGCCGTCGGGCGATGCGTGACCGCGCCCGACGCATCCCGCACCGTGTAGTAGTCGGCGAGCGAGATCGACTCATTGTGCGTGATCAGGAAGGAGTGCATCGGCCCTTCCAGCGGCGTCCAGGACCGCACGCGCGTCGAAGCGCCCGGGCGCATCAGGTAGATCGCCGCGTCGCAGCCGAAATCGTGGCGGCGGCCGTCTTCCGGCAGGCCCTTCTCATGGCTGCCCCAGCCGAGCTCGGCTGGCTGGCAGCCTTCGCCGGTGAAGCCGTCGATCGACCACGTGTTGACGAACTCGCCGCGCTTCTTCGGGCGGCCGGCGGCGACCTGCGTGTCGCGCTCGGCGATGTGCATCACCTTCACGCCGAGATCGGCGGCGAGCTTCGCCCAGCCTTCGCGGTTCGCCGGCGCGGTCGCGTCGTGGCCGACATCCTTCGCGATGTTCAGCAGCGCCTGCTTCACGAAGTGGGAGACGAGGCCAGGGTTCGCGCCATGCGTCGTCACCGCAGTCGGGCCCGCGCCGGTCTTCAGCGCCAGCGCCGATTCACGCAGCGCGTAGTTCGACCGCTGCGACGGCGTCAGCGACGGGTCGGTGTAGCCGCCGAGCCAGGGCTCGATGCAGGTGTCGAGATACAGCGCGCCGATCTCCCGGCACAGCGTGATCAGCGCGACGGAGGACACATCGACCGACAGGTTGCACAGGAAATCGCCCTTCGACAGGCGCGCGCGCAGCTCGGCTTCGTAGTTGTCGCGCGTCAGCGGCAACACGGTGTGCTTTACGCCCATCTCGGCGGCGATGGCCGCGCCGCGGTCATCAGAGGTGACGATCTCGATGCGGTCCTTCGGCATGTCGATATGGCGGAGGATCAGCGGCAGGACGCCCTGGCCGATCGAGCCGAAGCCGAGCATGACCATGCGGCCCGCAAAGGCGGCGTGCTTCATCGTTCCGTATCCTTGTGACTGCGAGTGAATCAGGCGGCGCGCGCGGGCGCGCCTGCCTCATAGCCCGGCGTGGCGAGCATGGGCGAATCAGACACTTCCGTGACATGCGCCCGGTCGAAGCCGTTGAAGGCGGTGCGCAGCGCGGTGCCGTAAGCGCCAAGCTGGCCGATCTCGATCCAGTCGCCTTCCGCGACGTCGGCGGGCAATATCCAGGGACCGCGCATCACATCCGCGCTGTCACAGGTCGGACCGAAAAGCGTAAAGGCGCGCTCCACCTCGGCGGCCTCGCCATCCAGGCGGATCAGACGGTGCGGGAAGCGGAAGCCGGGCGCGCCGGCATCCGACAATGCGCCATAGACGCCGTCATTCACATACAGCGCATCGCCGCGCCGCTGCTGCACCTGCACGACGACGGAGGCACCACCCGCGACCAGCGCGCGGCCCGGCTCGGCCCACAGCCGCACGCCTTCCGGCAGCAGCGCGGCACCCGCGCGTATCGCGTCCATGAACAGGTCGAGCGCCGGCGGCTCGCTGCCCGGATAGGCGACCGGGAAGCCGCCGCCGACATCGACGATCTCGACGGCCACATCGGCGGCCGCGATCACCTCGGCGGCGAGCGCCAGCGCGCGCGTCCAGGCGGACGGGTCCATGCACTGCGAGCCGACATGGAAGGACAGGCCGAGCCGCGCCGCATGCGGCCGCGCCGCGCGCAGCAGGGCAGCGGCTTCCGCCGGCGCCGCGCCGAACTTGCCCGACAGGTCATAGGCCGCGTTGCCCTTCGGCAGCGCCAGCCGCACGACCAGGCCGAGATCCTCGCCGTCGCCGGTCTCCTCCAGGATCTTGGTCAGCTCGCCATCAGTGTCGAGCACGAAGTCGCGCACGCCGTGCTGCTGCCAGGCGCTGCGGATCGCGCCGCGCGACTTCACCGGATGCATGAAGTGGATCGCGGCGTCCGGGAACAGGGAACGCACGAGACGCACCTCGCCCTCCGAGGCGCAGTCGAAATGCGTGACGCCCCCGGCCGCGATGGCGCGCAGCACGGTCGGCTCGGCGTTGCACTTCACCGCGTACAGCACATCGCCCGGGAAAGCGGCGACGAAGGCGCGCGCCGCCGCGCTCACGGCCTGCGGCCGCAGGCAATGCACCGGCTCCTCCGGGCGCAGGGACGCAACCACGGCATCCACGCTCGGGCGGCGGGAGGAAAGGGCGGGGCGGCGGAGCGGCGCGACGGCGCCGCGGGGGCGGATCTGGGTCATCGCATCAGGACTTTCGGGGCGAGAAGGGCGCGCCCGCCGCCGCGCCTCAGCCATCGTGGGCCGGGCGCGGCGGCGGGGAATGAGGGAGCCTACCGGCGGTCTGCCGCGGACGACGCCCCGCGACCCCCTCGGCCCTTGCGAGCTTAGGGACGGGACGGCGGCGCAGCGGCGCGGATCAGGCGCTGCGGCTGATGCGATGGGGTTCCATCGCAAGGCGGCGGACAGGCGACACAGGCGGCTCCCTCGAACCTTCCGGCCCACATGACATGGCCGGATCGAACAAAGGACGCGTCCCGTCGTTGCTTGTGGCCCGGGAAATCGGGCCTCGCGGCACGTGCGATGGCGTCAGCGCCCGTACCGTCGGGCGCAGACGGGAAATAGTGCTGCTGGGCATAGGATTGCAAGTGAAATCTCGCGCGACTCCATTAAAGGTCGCGCATATCGCCCGGATTCTTCCCTAGGATCGCCGGAAACTCTCCGGTGAGACAGGATATTTCGTGCTTGACGCCGGCAGGGGTTCGAAGTTGCGAAAAGTGCGAGCCGTGTGATGCCTCGCTCAGTCCCGCACCGCCTGTAAGCAGAGGTACTCCCAGCCGATCGTCGCCGCCGCCAGCGCCGTGATCTCCGACACGTCGTAGGCTGGCGCAACCTCCACCACATCGGCGCCGCGGAAGTCGATGCCGGTCAGCCGCCGCAGGATGCCCTGCGCCTGCCAAGTGGCGAGGCCGCCAATCTCCGGCGTCCCGGTCCCTGGCGCGAAGGCCGGGTCCAGCCCGTCGATGTCGAAGGACAGATAGGCGGGTCCGTCGCCCAGTACGGCGCGTATCTGCGCGGCGATGGCCGCTGGCGTGCTCTCGTGCACATCCTGCGCCGGGACGATCGTCACGCCCTGGCCGCGCGTCCACTCATACATGTCGGGCCAGGCGGGTGCGCGGATGCCCACCTGGATCATCCGCTTCGGCGCAATCAGCCCCTCGGTGATGGCGTGCCAGAACACGGAGCCATGGGCGAAGCGCTGGCCGAAATTGTCTTCGGACGTATCGAGATGCGCGTCGATGTGAACGACCCCGACCGGCTCCCCGATCCGCTTCACCAGCGCGCGCAGCAGGGCGAGCGTAACGCCATGCTCGCCCCCGAAGGCCAGCAGATGGTTCAGGCCGGCGGCCTGCTCCTCGATCCGCGTGAGGCTCGCGGGGATGTCGCCCAGCGCGAGCTCGAACTCGCCGAGGTCGGACAGGTCCAGCGCCGTCGGATCGACGCCGCTGTCCGGATGCCGCCCATCCGTCAGCATGCGGGCCGCGGCGCGGATGGCGCGCGGCCCGTCCCGGGACCCGGCGCGGTTCGTCGTGCCGATGTCCATGGGAATGCCGGCGACGCAGAACGTCGCCTTCCGGTCGTACAGGCGGGCGCCGAGGAAGGCGTGTGGGGCGGCGAAGGTGACGGGTGTGACCATGGTGCTGTTAAGCCCGCCGCCCGGGACGCTGTCCAGAACAGGCACGGTTCGCTACCACCAGGGCCATGACGCCCTTTCCGACCGGCCCGCGCACCGCACTGGACGACATCCCCGGCTCCCTGATCCGGGAGGTCTCGGAGGCCGGCCGCGGCATCCCCGGCCTGATCCGCCTGTTCTTCGGGGAACCGGACACCGTCACGCCCGGCTTCATCCGCGATGCCGCCAAGGCCGCGCTCGATGCGGGGGAAACCTTCTACGCGCCGAACCCCGGCATCGCGCCGCTGCGGGAGGCGATCTCCCGCTACCTGATCCGCAACGGGCGCCCGGTGCCTGCCGAGCGCATCGCCGTCACCACCTCCGGCGTCAATGCGCTGATGCTGGTCGCGCAGGCGCTGCTCGATCCGGGCGACGAGGTGGTGATCCCGATGCCCGCCTGGCCGAACATGGACGGCATCGCGCGGGTAATGGGCGCGCGCGTCACGCCGCTGCCGCTGCGCATCGCGAACGGCGTCTGGCGCGTGGACATGGATGAGTTGCTGGCGACCGTGACGCCGGCCACGCGGATGCTCTTCCTCAACAGCCCAGGGAACCCGACCGGCTGGACGCTGGGCCCGGAAGACCAGCGCACCATCCTCGACCATTGCCGCCGCACCGGCACCTGGATCCTGTCGGACGACGTCTATGAACGGCTGTACTTCCCGGCCGCGGCGGCGCCGTCCTTCCTGTCGATCGCGACCGAGGAGGACCGCGTCGTGTCGACCAACTCCTTCAGCAAATCGTGGTCGATGACCGGCTGGCGGCTCGGTTGGATCGTGGCGCCGCCGGCGCTGATGGACGCGCTTGCGAAGCTGAACGAGTTCAACATGTCCTCCGCACCGACCTTCGTGCAGCACGCGGGCGTCGTCGCGCTGGACCAGGGCGATGCCTTCATTGCCGAGACGCGGGCGCGGTATCGCGCGTGCCGCGACCTCGCGCTCGGCATCCTCGGCGCCGTGCCGGGCGTCGCGGCGCCGCGGCCGGACGGCGCGATGTACCTGTTCCTGCGCGTGGAAGGCTGCACCGACAGCGTGGCCCTGGCGAAGTCCCTCCTGACCCTGGCCGGCGTCGGCCTCGCGCCGGGCGCGGCCTTCGGGGCGGGCGGCGAAGGCCACCTCCGCCTATGTTTTGCCCAGAGCGAGGATCGTCTCGGCGCCGCTTGCAGTCGCGTCGCGCAGGCGCTGTCGGAGCGCCCAAGGCAGGGTTGACCTTCGTGGCGGGTCGCGCAGCATGCCCCGACCGCAGCCAAGGACGCAGCGCCATGCCCGAGCCGATGGACAAGCCGCAATTCGACGCGCTGATCGCGCGCCACGGCATTCCGCTGACCGAGGCCGAGCGCGAAGGCATCCGCGCCGTCACCGGCCATATCCTCGCGATGGCCGAGCGCGTCCGTACCCCGCGTGAGGCCGGCGCGGAGATGGCTGTGACCTTCGGGCCGAAAGCCGCGCAATGACCCCGACCATCGCCGGGGCCGCGGCGCTGATCGCGGCGAAAAAGCTCTCACCCGTCGAGCTGATGAAGGAATGCCTGGCCAAGGCCGAGGCGCTGAACCCCGAGATCCACGCCTTCATCCGCTTCACGCCCGATCTCGCGCTGAAGCAGGCGCAGGCCGCCGAGGCACGGCAGATGGCCGGGACGCTGAAGGGGAAGCTCGACGGCATCCCGATCGCCCACAAGGACATCTACGAGACCGCCGGCATCCCGACCACGGCGCATTCGCGCGTGCTGGAGAACCACGTCCCCAAGACCGACGCCGCGGCTGTGCTCGCCTGGGCCGAGGCCGGCGCGGTCACGCTGGGGAAGCTCGCGACGCATGAATTCGCCTGGGGCGGGCCGTCCTTCGACCTGCCCTGGCCGCCGGCGCGCAACCCCTGGGACACGTCCCGCTTCACCGCCGGCTCCTCCTCCGGCACCGCCGCGGCGGTGGCGGCCGGCGTCATCCTCGGCGGGACGGGCTCCGACACGGGCGGGTCGATCCGCGGGCCGGCGGCGCTGTGCGGGACGGCGGGTATCAAGCCGACCTTCGGCCTCTGCTCGCGCGTCGGCGTGCTGCCGCTCTCCCACAGTCTCGACACCGTCGGGCCGCTGGCCTGGACAACGGAAGACTGCGCGCTGCTGCTTGACCCGTTGACCGGATATGACCCTGCCGACCCATCCTCCGCGAACCGGCCGAAGCCCGACCTGATTTCCGGACTCAACGGCGGGGTGAAGAGCCTGCGCGTCGGCGTCATCCGCCACTTCCACGAGACCGACGCGCCGGTGACGCCGGGTGTCGCCGCGGGTATCGCGGATGTGACGAAGACGCTGGAGGACCTCGGCGCCATCGTCACCGACGTGACGCTGCCGCCGCTGCAGGATTTCAACGCGGTGGGCTGGCTGGTGCTCGCCGCCGACGCCTTCGCGGTGCACGAGCCCTGGCTGCGCACGAAGTACCGCGAGTACGGGGAATTCCTGCGCGAGCGGCTGGCGCTGGCCGCGACGATCACCGCCGCGGACTACCTGCAGGCGCAGCGGCGCCGGCGGGAACTGTGCGATGCCGTGGCGCGGGCGATGCAGCGCTGCGACATCCTGCTCACGGCCGGCGCGCTCAGCGAGGCGCCGCCGATTACGGTGCCGGGCAAGTGGACCTCCTTCGAGGCGCCGAACTTCACCAACCCGTTCAACATCACCGGCCAGCCGGGGCTGACGGTCTGCGCCGGCTTCGGGGAGGGGGGGCTGCCGGTCGGCGTGCAAATCATCGGCCGGCCCTTCGAGGACGCGACGGTGCTGCGCGCCGGCCATGCCTATGAACAGGCGACAGGATGGCGGGCGAGGCGGCCAGCGATGGCGGGGTGAGAAGGCGGCAACGGAGCCCCTCGACAGCCGCCATCACCGTCCGAGCAGCGGCGCCAGCACGTATTGCCAGAGGGTGAACACCACCTCGATCCCGACCAGCACGACCACGGCGACTTCCAGCCCCAGCGCACGGCGCCCATGGATCAGCGACAGCACCCCCTCCGTCGTGTCGCCGATCAACGACAGCTTGCGGTCCAGCGCGTCGCTGCGCTCCTTCAACTCGTACTCGTCCGCGAGACGCGCATGCAGGCGCTCCAGCGACGGGTGGTCCCACAGCAGCTCCGGCTTGTCCTCCGCCTCGACGCGCGCCGTCGTGCGGCTGCGCGCCGCAAGCGCGTGGCCGATCTGCCGGTGCAGCGCGCGCGATGATGCCGCGAGCCGCCCCTCGGTGCGCAGGGTGGTGACGATCGGCTCCAACCGGTCCAGCGCCTCGGTCAGCAGCACTTCCTGATGGGCCAGCGCCGCGCTCTTCGCGAGCGCATCCGCCACCACGGCCAAGCGCGGCACGGACAGGTCCCGCAGCCGGATCACGCCGTCGGGGTCGACGCCATCCTGCTCGGCCTCGTCAGCAATCTGCGCCACCTCCTCGATCGGCCGCGGCAGCGCGTTGGTCAGCCGCGGCTTCAGCATCTCCACCACGGCGGCTTCCTGCGCCGGTTTCGCTCCGATGAAGACCACCGCGCCCCAGCGGAAGGCGAAGGCGGTAAAGCCCTCGGGGGTCGCCAGCGGCACCGGGTCGAAGGTCGGCGCGCCCTCCCGCGGCAGGCCCCGATGGTCGAGCCGTTCGCCGAGCAACAGGGCACGGGCCGGCAGCCGCGGCGCGGCGGTCATTGGTCAGCCGATCTCGCCTTCCGCGCGCAGGTCGCTGACCGCGGCGCGGAAGGCGGCGACGGTGTCCGAAAGCTCCGCCGGCCCGTGCGCGGCCGAGACCGGCCCGCCCGGCCAGGGCGAGAAATCCACGCCATGCGTGCGCAGCGCGAGCAGCAGCTTCGTCACCGTCTGCATCCCGCGCGGCACCTTGAGATCGGCATAGCCAAGCCCCAGCGGGTCGAAGCCGGTCGGCGAGATCGGCAGCCGCTTCCAGTTGGTGAAGATGTGCACGCCGCCATAGGTGCCATAGACGGCCCAGGGGACGCCCATTTCGACCAGCGCCTGGTTCATCGCCGCGCGGAGGTCAGCGGCGTAGGCGTGGCTGCGCGCGATGGCATCGGCGTCGCGCAGGATCTCCAGCGTCACGATGCCCGCCACGGCCGAGACTGGGTTGGCATTGTAGGTGCCCTGGTGCGGGATCTTCTCCACGCCGCGCGCTGCGGCGCGTTCCGGGTCCAGCAATTCCAGCAGATCGCGCCGTCCGACCACGGCACCGCCCGGCAGCCCGCCGGCGAGGATTTTTGCGAGCGTCGTCAGGTCCGGCGTGATGCCGAGCGCCTCCTGCGCGCCGCCCTTCGCGACGCGGAAGCCGGTGACCACCTCGTCGAACACCAGCACGATGCCGTGCTTCGCGGTCTCGGCGCGCAGCGCGTGCACGAAGCTGTCGCGCAGCGGCACCTGGCCGAAGGTGGAGCCCGTGGGTTCCAGGATGGCGGCCGCGATCTCGCTGCCATGCGCCGCCATCACGGCGGCGAGGCCCGCTTCGTCATTCGGGTCTACCAGCAGCACGTTGCCGGCGAGGTTCTCAAGAATGCCCGGCGTCGGCGTGCCGTCGAAATGGTTGGTCACGCCGAAGGCCATGTGGTCGTGCCAGCCATGGAAATGCCCGCGCAGCCGCAGCAGCTTCGGCCGCCCCGTCGCGGCGCGGGCCACGCGCAACGCCATCAGCGTCGCCTCGGTGCCGGAATTGGTGAAGCGGATCATCTCCGCATTCGGCATCAGTTCCTTGATCAGCGCCGCCCAACGATTCTCCAGCAGGTGGTTCGCGCCGTAATGCGTGCCGTTCGCCAGCTGCTCGGCGACCGCCGCCATCACCTGCGGATGCGCATGGCCGAGGATCAGCGCGCCATGGCCGCCAGCGTAATCGACATACTCATGACCATCGACATCCCATTTCCGCGGCCCGGCGGCGCGCGCGACGGCAATCGGGTGGGGGCGTACGAAGCGCGTATCGTGCGTGACGCCGCCGGGGAAATGCGTGCGTGCCTCGGCATAGGCCGCGGCGCTGCCCGGCGTACGTGCGGCGAAGGCGGCGATGATCGGGGAATTGGTCGGGGCGTTGGTGTCCATCGAGCGGCCTCGGCGGCTGGGCGGGAAGAGCGCCAGCCTGCGCGGGCGGCTGGGCGCTGTCCATCGCCGGCAGCAGGGGAGGGGCCGACCACCCTTGCGGCCACGCCCGGCAGCGGCGAGCATGCCCGGCAAAGGAGACGACCATGAAGCGCCTCGCCGCCCTGCTGGCCCTGCTGCCGCTGCCTGCCGCCGCGCATCACCCCATGGGCGGGGAGACACCCGCGACGCTGTGGCAGGCCATCGCCTCCGGCATCGGCCATCCGGTGATCGGGGCCGACCATCTGGCCTTCCTGCTGGCGGCCGGCCTGCTCGCGGCCATGCTGCCGCTGCGCGCCGGGGTGCTTGCCATTCTCGCCTTCGTCCTCGGCGGCTTCGCGGGCAGCCTGATCCATCTCGCCGGCATCGGCCTCGGTCCGGTGGAAGCCGTGGTGGCCTTCACGGTCCTCGCCGCCGGCGTCGCGCTGCTCTGGGCGCGGCTGCCGGCCGCCGCGCTGCTCGCCGGCTTCGCGGTGGCTGGCCTGTTCCATGGCCACGCCTTCGCGGAAGCGATCATCGGTGCCGAGGAGGGGCCGCTCGTCGCGTACCTCGCCGCGCTGGCGGTGACCCAGGCGGCCATCGGCCTCGGCGTCATGCTGCTGGCCCGGCGGCTCGCCCCCCAATGGCCACGGCTGAGGGAGGCGGCCGGCGCCGGCGTCGCGGTCGCCGGCGGGCTGTTCGTCTACCTGGCCCTGGCCGCGTAGCGAAAGCGGAGTCCCGCCCGGGCCGGAATCTGCGGCATCCTCCCTATCCGGCGCCCATCGCACGCGGCGCCCATCGGGAGGATCGAGATGACACGCATCATGCCACCCGCGGCGATGCTCGCCGCGCTGCTCGCGTTCAGCGGCGGCGGTCAGGCCCAGGCACCCCAGCCGGGCCAGATGACCTTCTTCGTCACCAGCGTCGGCTCCGGCCGTGGCGCCGATCTCGGGGGCCTTGCCGGCGCCGACGCGCATTGCCAGGCGCTCGCCCTCGCCACCGGCATGGGACCGCGCAACTGGCGCGCCTATCTCAGCACCACCGCCGCCGGCGGCAGCCCGGCGGTGAATGCGCGGGACCGCATCGGCCGCGGTCCCTGGCTCAACGCCCGGGGCGTCGCCATTGCGCGCAGTGTCGAGGACCTGCACAGCGACGCGAACAACCTGACCAAGCAGACGGCCCTGACCGAGCGGGGCGAGGTGGTGAGCGGCCGCGGCGACGCCACCAACAACCACGACATGCTGACCGGCTCGCAGCCCGACGGCACCGCCTCCACCGGCAGCGACGACACGACCTGCCGCAACTGGACCTACAGCGGTGCGGACGGATCCGCGCTGGTCGGCCACCACGACCGCATCGGCCTGCGCGACGACGCACCGTCGCGCTCGTGGAACATGTCGCATCCCTCGCGCGGGTGTTCGCAGGAGGGTCTGCGCAGCACCGGCGGTGCCGGGCTGTTCTACTGCTTCGCGGTCGACTGACCGTTACGGGCCGCGCCGCCGGCCGGGGTTGCCCCTGGGGTTGATCGCGGCGCGGCCCCGACCGACACTCCGCGCCGATGCAAGGCACGGAGGAACGCAGCATGCGCATGGTGGAATCACCGGACGCCCTGAAGGCGCTGATCGGCCAGGAACTCGGCGTCGGCGAGTGGCTGGAAGTGACGCAGGCGATGATGGACCAGTTCGCCGAGGTCACCGGCGACCACCAGTGGATCCATGTCGATGTCGAGCGTGCGAAGAAGGAAATGCCGGGCGGCAAGACCATCGCGCATGGCTATCTGCTGCTGTCGCTGCTGCCGAAGCTCGGCGCCGGCGTCTACAAGGTGTCCTGGCCGTCGCGCACGCTGAACTACGGCTCGGACAAGGTGCGCATCATCAATCCGGTGCAGGCGGGCGACCGCGTGCGGCTGCGCCAGGCCCTTGTCGGCGTCGATGACGGCGCGAACGGCACGCACCGCATCGTGGTGCGCCAGACGATGGAGATCGAGGGCAAGGACAAGCCCGCCCTGATCGCCGACACCATCCGCATGACCTTCCCCTGATCGACGGAGCACGACCCATGAAGATCACCTGGTTCGGCCATTCCGCCTTCCGGCTGGAATTCGGTTCATCGGTCGTGCTGATCGACCCGTTCCTGTCGGGCAACCCGGCCTTCGGCGGCGATGTGGAGGCGGCCAGCGCGGGCGCCACGCATGTGCTGCTGACGCATGGCCACGGCGACCACATCGGCGACACCGTCGCGATCTGCAAGCGCACCGGCGCGAAGCTCGTCACGAACTACGATCTCGGCGTCTATCTCGCGAAGCAGGGCGTCGAGAAGTTCGACCCGATGAACACCGGCGGCACCACCGACCAGGGTGATTTCAGCGTGTCGCTCACCATCGCGTTCCATTCCGCGTCGGAGATGGACGACAAGGGCGTGTCGCAATGCCTCGGTTCGCCGAACGGCATCGTGGTGACGCCGAAGGACAAGGCGGAGCCGACCGTCTATCACATGGGCGACACCGACATCTTCTCGGACATGGCGCTGATCGACGAGCTGTATCGCCCGTCCATCGCCATGGTGCCCTGCGGGGACCGCTTCACCATGGGTCCGCGCGCCGCGGCGCTGTCGGTAAAGCGCTTCCTCCCGTCGGTGCGCACGGCAATCCCGTGCCACTACGCGACGTTCGGCCTTCTGCTGCCGGATGCGTCGGGCTTCGAGAAGGAAATGAACGGCGCCAATGCCCGCGTGCTGGTGCCCGAGAAGAACACGGCCTTCACGGCATGAGCGCCATTCCCGGGCTGGAGGATCTTACGGTCTTCCGCGTCGAGGTCGCGGACGGCGTGGCGACGGTCATCATCGACCGCCCGCCCGTCAACGCGCAGAACAGCGCGTTCCGCGACGAGATCACGCGCATCTTCGACGTGCTGCATGAATCCGCGGACGTCCGCGCCATCGTGCTGACCGGCGCGGGCAAGACCTTCTCGGCCGGTGCCGACCTGAAGGACCGGCCGGATGCGACGCGCCCCGGCGCCTTCCCGCGTCATGGCCGCGCCGTGCGCGCCGGCTTCGACTGCGTGATGGAATGCCGCAAGCCGGTGATCGCGGCGGTGAATGGTGCCGCGATCGGCGCGGGCTGCGTGCTCGCCTTGGTCTGCGACATCGTGCTCGTCGCCGAGGATTCGTTCATGTCGATGACCGAGGTCGATGTCGGCCTCGCCGGCGGCGTCGCGCATGTCCTGCGCCATTTCGGCCAGTCCGACGCCCGCATGTTCCTCCTGACGGCGCGGCGGCTTTCCGGCACCGAGCTGTACCGCATGAACGTCGCGTCCGGCTGCTACGGCAAGGACGACCTTCTGCCGGCGGCGCAAGCGATGGCGCGGGAGATCGCGGGCAAGGTGCCGCTGGCCGTCGAGGCCGCGAAGCGGGCCTTCACGCTGAACGAGTACATGCCGCTGCGCGAAGGCTACGTCTACGAGCAGACGCAGACGGCGCTGCTGGCGAAGACCGAGGACACGAAGGAGGCACTGGCCGCCTTCGCGGAGAAGCGGAAGCCGGTGTTCAAGGGGCGCTGAGCCGGATGGCGGAGAGGGGCGCCGCCCCTCTCCGAGCCTCACCCCGCCAGGTGCTTGGAGCACCTGGACCGCAGGGACTTGGCGATGAGCACGACGACCATTCCCCTGGCATTAAGCCCCCTGCCGTGCGCGGAAGCGTGTCATGAGAAGGGGCCGAAGCTTCGCGCGCGGCGCCAGGTCGAGGTTTGCAAAGGCCCTTCGGCCTTTGCCGGGGTAGGGTTCGGGAAGGGGCAGAGCCCCTTCCTGATCCGCTCCCCCGCATCGCATCCTTCCGCGCCCCCGCGCGTTGCCATCCCGGCACGCTATCGGAAGGATCACCATGCGCCGGATCGCCGCGCTCATCGCGATGCTGCTGCCGCTCGCGGCCCTGCCTGCCCGCGCCGAGGTAACCCTTGCCGTTTCCTGCGGCTCGGTCGGCGTGGAGGCGCGGCTATGCCGCGAGGGTGCGGAGGCCTGGGCGCGCGAGACCGGCAACCGGGTGACGATGGTCTCGACCCCCGCTAGCGCATCCGAGCGGCTGGCGCTGTACCAGCAGCTTCTGGCGGCGCGGTCCCCCGATATCGATGTGCTGCAGATCGACGCGGTCTGGCCGGGCATGCTGGCTGCGCATCTGGCGGATCTGTCGGACCGGCTGGACCAGGCGGCGCGCGACGCGCAGTTCCCGGCCATGATTGCGAATAACACGGTGGAGGGCCGGCTGGTCGGCATGCCGTGGTTCACCGCGGCGGGCGTGCTCTACTACCGCCGGGACCTGCTGGAGAAGTATGGCCGGCCCGTGCCGGAAAGCTGGGCGGACCTCGCCGAGACGGCGCGGCATATCATGGCGGCCGAGCGCGCTGCCGGCGACACCAGGCTCTGGGGCTTCGTATTCCAGGCGCGCGCCTATGAGGGGCTGACGGCAAATGCCCTGGAATGGGTGAACAGCCATGGCGGCGGGACGATCGTCGGCGAGGACGGCGCCGTCACCATCGACAATCCGCGGGCCGCCGCCGCAATCGGCGAAGCGGCGGGCTGGATCGGCACCATCGCGCCGCAGGGCGTGCTGAACTATGCGGAGGAGGAGGCGCGCGCCGTCTTCCAGCCCGGCCAAGCCATCTTCATGCGCAACTGGCCCTATGCCTGGCCGCTGCTGAATGCGCCGGACAGCCCGGTGCACGGCCGCGTCGGCGTCGCCGTGCTGCCGCGGGGCACGGGGGAGGGTGGTCGGCACAGCGCGACATTGGGCGGGGAACAGCTCGCCGTGTCCCGCTATTCCCGTCACCCGGCGGAAGCCGCGGCGCTGGTGGTGTACCTGACCTCGCGCGAGGAACAGAAGCGCCGCGCGGTGGAGGGCGGGTTGAACCCGACCTATCGGGATCTCTATGAGGATCGCGCGGTGCTGGACGCCAACCCGTTCTTCGGCCCGTTGCTCGACACCTTCCGGAACGCCGTGCCTCGGCCTGCCGCGGCGACGGGCACGCGCTACAATCAGGTCTCCGCCGCCTTTCGCAACGCAGTCCACAACGTGCTGAGCCGCCGCGCCGAGCCTGCGGACGCGCTGCGCCTGCTGGAAGCGCGGCTGCACCGCATCGGGCGTGACGGGCAATGGTGACCCGCGGTCCGGTCGGGCTCTCGGCCGTCGCGCAGGATCGGCGCCGTGCGGCGTTCTGGTTCCTGCTGCCGATGGTCGTGGCCGTGCTCCTCGTCGCAGGGTGGCCGCTGTTTCGCACGGCCTGGTTCTCCCTGACCGATGCGCGGCTGGACGAGGCCGCGCCCGGCGCCTTCGTCGGGGTGGAGAACTACGCGCTGCTGCTACGCGATCCCGAATGGTGGAACGCGGTCCGCAACACGCTGGTCTTCGCGATTGTCTCCGTCACCATCGAGACCGTGCTGGGCATGATCATCGCCCTCGCATTGAATGAAAAGATGCGCGGCCGTGGCGCGCTGCGCGCCGCGATGCTGATCCCCTGGGCGATCCCGACGGTGGTCTCCGCGCAGATGTGGGGCTGGATGCTGCACGACCAGGCGGGCGTGGTGAATGCCGCGTTGCTCGGCCTGGGCCTGATCGATCAGCCCATCGCCTGGACCGCGGACCCGGACCTCGCGCTGTGGGCGGTCGTCGCCGTCGATGTGTGGAAGACGACGCCCTTCATGGCGCTGCTGATCCTCGCCGCGCTGCAATTGCTGCCCGGCGAGATCTACGAGGCCGCCGAGATCGACGGGCTCGGCCCCGTGGGACGCTTCTTCCGCATCACCCTGCCGCTGATCCGCCCCGCGCTGATGGTCGCGATCATCTTCCGCGCGCTGGATGCGCTGCGCGTCTTCGACCTGATGTACGTCCTGTCCGGCAACAGTGCTGCGACGGCGTCGATGTCGGTCTATGCGCGGCAGCAGCTTGTCGAGTTCCAGGATCTCGGCTTTGGCTCCGCCGCTGCGATGGGCCTCTTCGCGATCGTCGCCATCTGCACCGTGCTGCTGGTCACGCTGGGCCGCGTGCGCCTGGGCGGTGCGGAGGATGCGCGATGAGCCGGCGGCTGAAGCGGCAGATCGGCCGCGTCCTCTTCGTGCTGCTGATGGTGGCGATCGCGATCTACACCGTCTTCCCCTTCGCCTGGGCCATCATCACCTCGCTGAAATCGGGCAGCGCGCTGTTCACCGCCAGCCCGCTGCCGATCCCGCCGGCCTGGGACAACTACGTCGCCACCTTCCGCGACCGGCCCTTCGGCCGCAACATCCTGAACTCCGTGATCGTCTCCGGATCGGTTGTCGCGCTCTCGCTCGCGCTCGGGCTCTCGGCCGCCTATGCGCTCGGCCGCGCCTCCTTCCGCGGGCGCGGCTTCCTGCTGGCGACCATCCTCGCCGTCTCGATGTTCCCGCAGGTCGCGGTGCTGTCCGGCCTGTTCGAGCTGATCCGCTGGCTCGGCCTCTACAACAACCTGCTGAGCCTCGTGTTCTCCTACCTGATCTTCACGCTGCCCTTCACCGTCTGGGTGCTGACCACCTTCATGAAGGAGCTGCCGAAGGAACTCGAGGAAGCCGCGATGATGGACGGCGCCTCGCCCTTCATCGTGCTGATCCGCGTCTTCCTGCCGATCATGGGCCCGGCGATGGCGACGACCGGCCTGCTCGCCTTCATCGCCGCGTGGAACGAGTTCCTGTTTGCCCTGACCTTCACCCTGACGGACGAGATGCGCACCGTTCCCGTGGCGATCGCGCTGATCAGCGGCGCCAGCAGCTTCGAACTGCCCTGGGGGCGGATCATGGCGGCCTCGGTCATCGTCACCGTGCCGCTGATCCTGCTGGTGCTGGTCTTCCAGCGCCGCATCGTGGCCGGGCTGACGGCGGGCGCGGTGAAGGGCTGACCAGGCGATTTCACCTGATCGCGATCTGCTCTACGCTTGCCCCGTCATGCGTTTGCAATCCGGCGATCCCGCTCCGTGGTTCACCCTGCCGTCCACGGACAACCCCAGCTACGCCTTCCACTCCGTGGCGGGGCGCTACATCCTGATCTGCTTCCTTGGCTCCGCTGCGCGGCCGGAAGCCCAAGCGGCGCTCGCCGCCGCCACGGCGCGACGCGACCTGTTCGACGATGACCGCGCCTGCTTTTTCGGCATCAGCGTCGATCCGGCCGACCGCGAACGGCTGGCGCCCATCCTGCCCGGCATCCGCTTCCTGTTCGACCTCGATGGACGGGTGTGCCGCGAGTACGGCGTTGTCCACCGCGACCCGGCGCAGCCCGGGGCGGCGGAGCGGCTGGTTCCCTGCTGGCTCCTGCTCGACCCCATGATGCGGGTGATCGAGACGCGGCCGATCAACGAGGCGGAGGCAATGCTGGATCGCCTTGCCGCCCTGCCGCCGGTCTTCGACCATGCGGGGACCGACATCCCGCCGCCTGTGCTCGTTCTGCCGCGTGTCTTCGAGCCCGGCCTCTGCCGCGCCCTGATCGCGCATTATGAGGCGCAGGGCGGCGCCCCGTCCGGCTTCATGCGCGAGGTGAATGGCAAGACGGTCGGGGTCTTCGATGCCGCGTTGAAGCGCCGCGCGGATTGCACCATCGCCGACGAATCCCTGCGTGTTGCCGCCCGCACCGCCATCCTGCGCCGCGTGGTGCCGGAACTGCTGAAGGTACACCACTTCAAGGCGACGCGCATGGAGCGCTACATCGTGGCCTGCTACGATTCCGCCGATCTCGGCCATTTCGGCGCGCATCGCGACAACACGACCTCCGGCACCGCGCATCGCCGCTTCGCTGTGACCATCAACCTGAACGCAGAGGAATTCGAAGGCGGCGAGCTGCGCTTCCCGGAATACGGCAAGCGATCCTGGCGCGCGCCGACCGGCGGCGCGGTGGTGTTCTCGTGCTCCCTGCTGCACCAGGCGCTGCCGGTCACGGCGGGCCGTCGCTACGCCTTCCTGCCGTTCCTGTATGACGACGCGGCCGCTGCGATCCGCGAGGCGAACAACGCCAAGCTGGGTGACGGGGTCGGGGCGTACCGCGCGGCGCCGGCGAAGGCCGGATAGCCCGCACTCAGCCCTCCAGTTCCGAATCCCAATACAGGTAGTCTCGCCAGGACTCATGCAGGTAGTTCGGCGGGAAGCCCCGCCCATTGTCCTGCAGCTCCCACGAGGTCGGCTGCCGTGGCTCCTGCCGTGGGATCATCGCGCATTCGCGTGGCAGGCGGCTGCCCTTGCGCAGATTGCATGGGCCGCAGGCGGTGACGACGTTCTCCCAGCTCGTCCGCCCGCCACGGGACCGCGGAATGACGTGGTCGAAGGTCAGCTCCGGCGTCGGCCGGCCCTCGGAGCAGTACTGGCACTCGAAGCGGTCGCGCAGGAACACATTGAATCGCGTGAAGGCCGGGCGCCGCGTCGCAGGGATGAACTCCTTCAACGCGATCACCGAGGGCAGGCGGAAGGCGAGGGACGGGGAGTGCACCTCCACCTCGTATTCGCTCAGCACCGAGACGCGGTCGAGGAACACCGCCTTCACCGCATCCTGCCAGGACCAGATGGAGAGCGGGAAATAAGATAGCGGCCGAAAATCCGCATTCAGCACGAGGGCCGGATAGGACTGGCCGCCGGAGAACTGTCCGCCGTCAGGCAAGCGCCGCTCCTTCCAGCGGAGCGCCAACAAGTCCTTGGGGCCTGACCGGCGGAAAGGCCCCAGATGATGTGGCGCCGCCGCGTATGCAGCGCATGATTGCCATGCTGAAAGGGGTGCCGCAAGTCTCGCTGCCGACTGCGGCTGCGGGTTTCAACGCCCTGTCATGCAAGCCGATCAGCCGGCGGCGCCCTCCGTCCCGAGGCAGGCCGCCAGCACCGCGGCACCGGCCGCCAGCCCGGCCTCGTCCAGGCCATGGCCCAGCGCCGGCCGATACAGCGCCCGAACCGGCACGCCGGCGGCGCTGAGCGCAGCTTCCGCGCGTCGTGTCGCAGCGACGGGCAGGACGTCGTCGATTTCCCCATGCACCAGCAGGACGGCCGGTCGCGCCGCCAACCGCCCGGCCGCCGCCTCCGCGCCGATCATGCCACCCGAATAGGCGAGCACGCAGGCCGGTTCCGGCACGTGGCCGCACAGGCCGGCTTCGAGCACCGTCATCGCACCCTGACTGAATCCCATCAGCGCCACGCGTTCGGGCGGCAGGCCCAGCCGCGCCGCTTCGGCCGCCACGAAGCGGCCGAGTGCCGCCGCCGCGCTCGACACCCCGGCTTCAAGCTGCGGCGCCGATCGATCCCATAGCGCGAACCATTGCCGGCCGTAGGGAATCCCCGCGCAGGGTTCCGGCGCGTTCGGGGCGACGAACAGCGCCCCCGGCAGGGCCTCCGCCCACAGCGCGGCGAGGTCGATCAGGTCGTGTCCATCCGCACCGAAGCCATGCACCAGCACAACCAGCGCGTCGGGTGCTTCGCCATTCGCCGGGCCGAATCGTGGCCCGTCCAGCACGTCCATGCATGATCCCCCTTGCCGATGGTCGGGCTCGCCCGCTACCGGGTGGCGCGCATGGGCGCAACCACCATCGTCACCCGCTTCGCGCCGAGCCCGACCGGGCATCTGCATCTCGGCCACGTCCATTCCGCCGCCTTCGCCTGGCGGCACGCGCGCCGGGCGGGCGGCCGCTTCCTGTTGCGCATCGAGGACATCGACCCAACCCGCTGCCGGCCCGAGTTCACCGAGTCGATCCTGGAAGACCTCGCCTGGCTCGGCCTCGACTGGGATGGTCCCGTGCGCGTGCAATCGGCGCATCTGGGGGATTACCGCACGACGCTCGATGCGCTGTCCGCGCGGGACCTGCTCTATCCCTGCTTCTGCACCCGCGCCGACATCGCGCGCGAGGTTGCGGCGAGCGCATCCGCGCCGCACGGGCCCGACGGCCCGCTCTATCCCGGCACATGCCGCCGGCTGTCACCGGCCGAGCGTGCGGACAGAATGGCGCGCGGCGAACCGCATGCGCTGCGCCTCGACATGCGGACCGCGCTTGCGGCGCTGACCGCCCCGCTCAGCTTCGAGGAAGAAGGCAAGGGGCGCCTCCGCTGTGATCCCGCCCACTTCGGCGATGTGGTGCTGGCGCGCAAGGACGTGCCCGCCTCCTACCACCTCTGCGTCACGCATGACGACGCGTTGCAGGGCGTGACGCTCGTGACGCGCGGGGAGGACCTCAAGCCGGCGACCGATCTCCATCGGCTGCTGCAGACGCTGATGGGCTGGCCGGAGCCGCACTACGCGCACCATCTGCTCCTGACGGACGAAGGCGGCCGACGCCTCGCCAAGCGCGACCGTGCCGCGACGATCCGCGACCTGCGCCGATCCGGGGTCGGCGCGGCAGAGGTGCTGCGGCGCGCGGGGGTAGTGCCACCCGCGTCGGATTTGCCGTAGCCTCTCCTGCAACCGCCCGGGACTGGGCGTGAGGAGAGACCGTCCATGCTGACCCGCCGCCTGATCGGCGCGACCACCCTCGGCCTGCTCGCGCGCCCCGCGCTCGCGCAGTGGCAGCCCACGCGCCCCATCCGCATGCTGGTCGGCTTCGCCCCCGGTGGCGGCACGGACATCACCACGCGCACCATCGGCGCCAAGCTCCAGACGCTGCTCGGCCAGCCGATCGTGGTGGAGAACCGTCCGGGCGCCGGCGGCAACCTCGCCTCCGAGGCGACCGTCAACGCACCGGCCGACGGCTCCGCGCTGATGATGGGCACCATCGCCTCCCTGGTGATGAACCCGATCATGACGCGCTTGCCCTTCGACGTGCTGACCGACCTCACGGCCATCGGCCGCTCGGTCGAGGTGACGAACTTCCTTGTCGTCGCGCCGGAAAAGCCGTGGCGCACGCTGCCCGAACTGATTGCGGCGGCGAAGGCAAGGCCGGGCGAGCTTTCCTACGGCTCCTCCGGGGTCGGCGGGGCGGGGCATCTGGGCGGCGCGCTGCTCGATTCCATGGCGGGGATCGAGACGATCCACGTGCCCTATCGCGGCGGCGGGCAGCTCATCACCGATATCCTCTCGGGCAAGGTCGATTTCTCCATCGCCACCGCCGCGACCGTGCTGCCGCATATCGAGGCCGACCGCCTGCGCGCCCTCGCGGTGCCGTCCCCGCGGCGCAGCGCGCTGCTGCCCAACGTGCCGACCGTCGCCGAAGCCGCCAATCTGCCGGGCTACGAGGTCGCCAACTGGTACGCGATGATGGGTCCGCGCGCCCTGCCGCGCCCGATCGTGAATCGCGTCAACGCCGCGATGAACGAAAGCATGCGCGACCCCGACGTTGCGACGAACCTTGCCAAGCACGGGCTGGAACCGGCACCGAGCACGCCGGAGGAGCTGACCGGCTTCATCCGGGCCGAGACGGCCAAGTGGCGCCCGGTGATCGAACGCGCCGGCGCGAACGCCAACTGATGCGGCGGGCGCCGCTTGCCTGCGGCGCCATCCCGATTGTACAGTCGGGTCAAGTGAAAGCGCGCGGGTACGGCCCGCGCTCTCGGTCGGGACCAGTTCACACGTTTCCTCGCCCGGCGCCGCATGGCGCCGCGGCCCGTGTTGGAGACTGGGTGATGACCGGTGAGTTCGTCGGCGATGCGCGGCAGGATTTCGATGACCTGTTGCGCGGCCTGCAACGTAATCGAACCACGGCCGAGGAAAGACTGCACCGCAAGCAGCGCCTGGCCGCGACCTTCCGCATCTTCGCCCGCGCCGGCTTCGGCTGGGGCCTCGCCGGCCACGTCACGGCACGCGACCCGGAATTCCCCGATCACTTCTGGGTAAATCCCTTCGGCGTGCATTTCGGGCGCATCCGCGTCTCCGACCTGCTGCTGGTCGACCATGAAGGTCGCGTGGTCGAGGGCGACAAGCCGATCAACCAGGCCGCCTTCGCGATTCATTCCGAGATCCATGCGGCGCGGCCCGATGCGATCGCCGCAGCCCATACGCATTCCATGCATGGCAAGGCGTGGTCCTCGCTCGGCCGCCTGCTCGACCCCATCACCCAGGATGCCTGCGTCTTCTTCGAGGACCACGCCCTGTTCAGCGAATTCAACGGCGTCGTGCTGGAAGGATCGGAGGGCGCCAGCATCGCCCACACGCTCGGCTCAAAGAAGGCCGTCATCCTGCAGAACCACGGCCTGCTGACCGTCGGCGGCAGCGTCGAGGAAGCGGCCTGGTGGTTCCTCGCGCTCGACAATGTCGCGCAGGCGCAGCTCCTCGCCGAAGCCGCCGGCACGCCGAAGCTGATCCCGGCGGAGACGGCGCGGCTGACGCAGAAGCAGATCGGCCGGCCGCGCTCGGCCCTGCTCAGCTACCAGTCCCTGTGGGAAGGCATCGTCGAAGACGAACCCGAATTGCTGAGCTGAGGGACCGGCCATGGAATTCGACTTCGATGCCCTGCCGGCCAGGGAACGGTACAAGCTGATGGTCTCGACGGTGGTGCCCCGGCCCATCGCCTGGGTCGTCACCACCGATGCCGAGGGCCGCGTCAACGCCGCGCCCTATTCCTTCTTCGGCCTGCTGTCGGACGATCCGCCGATCCTCTCGGTGGGCATCGCGCCACGGCCCGATGGGGAGCTGAAGCACACGCTGCTCAACATCGAGACGCGGCGGGAATTCACCGTCTGCCTCGTCTCCGACGCCACGGCCGAGGCGATGAACGTCACCGCCGCCGACGTTCCCGCCGGGGTCGATGAAGTCGCCCTCGCGGGGCTCACGCCAGTGCCCTCGACCCGCATCGGCGTGCCGCGCATCGCGGAAAGCCCGGTCGCGATGGAATGCGTGGTGCACGATCGGCTGCCGCTCGGCCGCCGCGTCGCGGTGCTCGGTCGCATCATCGCGCTGCATGTGCATGACGACTGCGTACTCGACCCGCAGCGCCGCTACATCGACACGCCGAAGCTCGACCTCGTCGGCCGGCTGCACGGGGAATCCGCCTATGCGCGGATCCGCGACCGCTTCGATCTCGCCCGTCCCGACACCGCACGCATCACCGAGGCCGCGGCCGCAGGCCGCCCCGTGCCGCGCACCGAAAGGTTCTGACCATGACCATGACCCGCCGCAGCCTGGCGCTGCTCGCCGCCGTCCCGATCCTCGCCCGCCCGGCGCTCGCCGCCTGGCCCGACCGTCCCGCCCGCATCATCGTGCCGTTCCCCGCCGGTGGCGGGCTCGACCTGGTGGGCCGCCTGCTCGCCGAGCCGATCGGCCGCGCCATCGGCCAGACCATCGTCATCGAGAACGTGGCCGGCGCCGGCGGCGCCATCGGCATCGACGCGCTGTCGCGGGCCCAGCCCGACGGCTACAGCTTCGGCATCAGCAGCGGATCGACCATCACGCTCGGCCCGCAGCTTCGCGCCACGCCGTATGATCCCTGGGCGCTGACGCACATTTCGCGACTGGTGGTCAGTCCCTTCCTGCTCGTGGCCGGCACCGACACGCCCTACACCGATCTTGCCGCGCTGCTGCAGCGGATGCGGCAGCGGCCTGATTCGGTGCGCTTCGCCTCGGCGGGCGTCGGCACCTCGACGCATCTCGGCATCGAATGGCTCAACCAGAAGCTCGGCACGCGGACGGAGCCCGTTCACTATCGCGGCGCGGCGCCGGCGCTGACGGATATCTACGCACGCAATGCGGATGTGCTGATCAGCGACGCGACGGCCTGGCCGCTGGTGCAGCAGGGGCGCCTGCGCCTCCTGGCCGTCAGCAGCGCCGAGCGCTGGGCGCCGAGCCCGGGCACGCCGACCATCGCCGAGGCGGTGCCGGGCGTGTCCTTCGACAATTGGTACGGGCTGATCGCGCCGGGCGGGGTGCCCGCGCCCGTCACGGAGCGCATGGCGGCTGAATCCGCCCGCGCCCTCGCGCGCCCCGAGGTGATCGAGCGACTGGAAGCCTCCGGCTTCACGCCCGCGCCGCTGGCCGGGCCGGCCTTCGCGGCGCGGCTGCGGACGGAGGCGGAGAACTGGCGCGGCGTGCTTGCCGCCGGCAACATCACCGTCGGCTGACCTGGCGGGCGCGCGCCGCCTCTGCGGCGCGCGTCTCGATCAGCGGCCCTTGAAGACCGGCTTCCGCTTCTCGTTGAAGGAGGCGATGCCCTCCCGCCGGTCCTCGGTGCCGACGAGCTGGTTGTAGCACTCCACCTCGAAGCGCAGGGCGGAGCGCAGATCCATCTGCAGCCCGAAATGCATCGACCGCTTCGCCTGCCGCACGGATAGCGGGGCGTTGCGCGCGATGGTGCGCGCGGTTTCCATCACGGCGTCCCACAATTCCTCGCGGGTCTCGACCACGCGGTTGAGGATGCCCCAGTCGCGCGCATCGGAAGCGGTGAAGGGGCGGCCGGTCAGGATGATCTCCTTCGCCCGCCGCTCACCGACGATGCGCGGCAGCGTCTGCGTGCCGCCCGCCCCCGGCATGATGCCGATGGTCACTTCCGTCAGCGCGAAGCGCGCGGCGGCGACGCCGTAGGCAAAGTCCGAGGCCAGCACCATCTCCAGCCCGCCGGCATAGGCATGGCCGCTCACCGCCGCGACGATCGGGATCGGGCAGTCCAGCTGCGCCCAATAGGCACGCTCGAAGATCTCGTGCTGGTGGCGCCAGGCGGCATCGGTCATGCCGTGGCGTTCCTTCAGGTCGCCGCCGCCGCAGAAGGCCTTCTCGCCGGCGGCGGCAAATACGACGCAGCGCGTCTCGCCGGGTTCCGCCGTCAGATGCATCCACACCGCATGCAGGTCGCGCCCCATCTGCGTATTCAGCGCATTCGACACCTGCGGGCGGTTCAGCCGCACGACCAGAATGTGCGGCTCCGGCGCTTCCAGCGCCAGCGTCTCGTATTGCGGCAGGTCCATGGATGATCCTTCCCTCGCTCGGTCGCCGCCCGTGTCGCGCGGAACGTGCCCGCACGCAACCGCGGTAGGCGACCCCGCTACCGCATGCCATCCTCCGCGCCGAGCGGAGGACACGACATGCCCGAGACCAACTTGCAGATCCTGCTGAAGCGCCGCCCCGTCGGCGCGCCGGTGCCCGAGGATTTCGACATCGTCGAGACGCCCGCCCCGGAACCTCGCGAGGGCGAGGTGCTGGTCCGCGCACGCTTCCTGTCGCTCGACCCTTACATGCGCGGCCGCATGGCCGATGTGAAATCCTACGCGAAGCCCGTCGCCCTCGGCGCGGTGATGGAAGGCCAGACGGCGGGCGAGGTCGTCGCCTCCCGCCATCCGGGCTTCAAGCCGGGCGACGTCGTCCTCGGCGGCTATGGCTGGCAGCGCTTCTCGGTCGTGGGGCCGGAGCGGCTGTTCAAGGTGCCGGTGTCGGACCCGCCGCTGTCGAGCAGCCTCGGCGTGCTTGGCATGCCGGGCCTCACCGCCTGGACCGGCCTCGAGGATATCGGCCAGCCCAAGGCCGGCGAGACCGTCGTCGTCTCCGCTGCTTCCGGCGCGGTCGGGCAGGTGGTGGGGCAGATCGCGAAGCTCCGCGGCTGCAAGGTCGTCGGCGTCGCGGGTGGCGCGGCGAAGTGCGAGTTCGTGGTGAAGGAGCTCGGCTTCGATGCGTGCGTCGATCATCATGGCGACCTCGATGCGCAGCTCGATGCCGCGGCACCCGAGGGCATCGACGTCTATTGGGAGAATGTCGGCGGCAAGACCCAGGCCGCCGTCTTTCCGCGCTTCCGCGATTTCGGCCGCATGGTCATGTGCGGCATGATCTCCCAGTACAACGAGGCGCCGGGCGCGGACGCCGCCGGCGCGCCGCCGGGCCCCAACCTCGGCCCCGTCGTCCGCAAGCGCCTGCGCATCCAGGGCTTCATCGTCAGCGACACCGGCTGGTCACGCTACGGTGACTTCCGCTCGCAGATGGAAGCATGGATCCGCGATGGCCGGGTGCGCTGGCGCGAAGATGTCGTGGATGGTCTCCGTAAGGCACCTGAGGCCTTCATCGGCATGCTGAAGGGCGCCAATTTCGGCAAGCTCGTTGTGCGCGTGGACTGAGGTAGCGGCGCCTCTCCAAAGATTGAATAACGGTAATTCGTCTTGCACCGCGGGAGACCCCACGGAATAGTCGCCGAGGGAGCCAGCCGGCGGCCGCGGCGCCGCCCCGCTGTCGCAAGCGGATGATTAATGGACGACGCCGCCCTCCAGCAAAGCGCCACCCTTCGCGATGGCGCCGTAGAGCCGCGGCGAGTCGGGCGGCGCAGTCCGCGCCTCTGGCCCCTGTTCGCGGCGGCTGTCGCGTTGCCGGTTGCCATTCTCGCGACCGGGGCCTGGGCCAGTTGGCGCCTGACATGGGCTGACGCCGCGCGGGACCTCGCCCGCGCCGCCGATTTCAACGCCGACTACGTGGAGCGCAGCATCGAGGGGCTGGTCCAGGCCGGCACTCGCATCGCGCAGACCGTCGGTGGCAAACCGGACGAGGCTGGAAGCGCGACGTCGGACCGCGTCGTCGCCCTGCTTGGTGATGCCCCGCTGCTGCGCACCGTGCTGGTTTACGGCCCCGGCGGGCAAGAACAGCTGCGGATCGACAGTCGTGGCGGCGGCGCGCCAGGCCGCCCCGCCGGCGGGCTGTTCGAGGCGCTGGACGATGCGACCCCCGGCACCGTCGTGACCGGCAGCGCCTATCGCCGCGACGGAGAAGAACCGGTCTTCGCCATCGGGCTCCGGCTGCCGGCACCGGGCGGCGCGGTGGTGCTGGTGGTGGATGCCGTCGAACTCGGCCGCGGCTTGGCGCGGCACATCACCAGTGAATCCGACATGGCCGGCCTGCTGCGCCTGGACGGCCAGGTGCTGTCGCGCTCCCCCCCCTTCGAGGCGGTTCCCTCGCCACTGGCCTCCGACACGCCGCTGATGCAGGCGCTTGCGGCCGGGCGGGAGCGCGGCAGCCTCGTCGGCGTGATGCCGCGCAGCAGGATGCCGGTCGCAATTGCCTTCCAGCGCGTCCCGGGCATGCCGGACCTCGCCGTGGCGGTGGTCCGCCGACGCGCCGTCGTGGTGCAGAGCTGGCGCCAGGCGGTCCTGCCGCTGCTGGGCGTCGGCCTGCCGGCGGTTTTCGCGCTGCTCGGCCTCGCCCTTGTCGTCCGGCGCCAGCAGCAGGCGCTGGGCATTGCGCTCGACGGACTCGAACATCGTGTCGCCGAGCGCACGGAATCGCTGCGCGAGGAGCAGGAGCGCCTGCGCCTCGCCGTCGAAGCCGGGCAGCTCGGCACCTGGGAGACCGAGCTCGCCAGCGGCATGACCACGCGATCGCCGCGCGCCGTCGAGATCTTCGGCCTGACCCCCGGCATTGCCGTCTCATCGGCCGAGGACTGGCGCTCCCGCATCCACCCGGCCGATCGCCGCCGAATCCTCGATGCCTGGGACGCACTCGGCGCCGGCAGGCTCGCGCTTTACCAGGTGGAGTACCGCTTCCGACACAGCGACGGCGGCTGGTGCTGGCTGGAGAGCACGGGCAGCGCGGTGCGCGTCGACCCCGCCACCGGTCGTCCGCTGCGCCTCGCCGGCACGATCAAGGACATCACCGAACGGCGGGAGGCCGAAGAACGCCGCGAACTCCTGACGCAGGAGGTAAACCACCGGGCGCGCAACACCCTGGCCATCGTGCAGTCCATCCTCCGCCTCGCCAAGGCGGGGACCGCGGCCGAGCTGTCGCGCCTCGTCGAGGGGCGGGTGTCGGCGCTGGCCCGCGCGCAGTCGCTGCTCGCGGCGGAGCACTGGACCGGCGCGCCGCTCGCGGCGCTGATCGCAGATGAACTTACACCCTTCGGCAAGGCGGTCCCCGCCGCCGGCGGGGCCGAGGCGCGCCTGCGGCTCGACGGCCCGGCCTTCCGCATCCGCGCCGAGGCCGTGCAGGCGCTCGGCATGGTGTTTCACGAACTGGCGACGAATGCGGCGAAGCACGGCGCGCTGTCAGTTCCCGAAGGCCAGGTGACGATCACCTGGGTCGTCGACGAGGCCACGGGCGTGCTGCGCATCCGGTGGGCCGAGACGGGCGGCCCGCCGCCCAGCTTCCCGACGCGCCGCGGCGTCGGCTCGCGTGTCATCGAGGCCACGGTGAAGGGACAGCTGGGCGGCGGGGTGGACCGCCGCTGGCCGGATGAAGGGCTCGTTTGCGACTTGGTGCTGCCGCTCACGCAGGCGCGCGCGGGGCCAGGCTGATCACGGAGCAGGCTGGCCGCCGCGCGAAACCGACGCGCTGGTACCCGGTGTCAGTCAGCCGCGGCGCGCAGCTTTGGCGCGAAGCGCGGGGCCACCTTCTCCATGAACAGCCGGATTGAGGACGCCGCCGCATCCGCAGGCATGGGCCCGAGCCGGAAGGAGCAGATCACGCCGCCGACGCCCGTCGCCTCGATCTCCGCCATCTTCGCCGCCACCGTCTCCGGCGAGCCGACGACGAGGCCCGAATCGATGCCGACGCGCGCCGGCGGCGCCGTCTCGCGCTTCATGATGATGCCCTGTTCGGCATAGATCTTCTCGCGCAGGGTCTTGCGGTGCTCCTGCATCGCCTCGAAGGCCGGGATGCCGATGCGGCGCGCTTCCTCATCCGTCTCGGCGACGACGATGTTGCGCCACACCCATGTCTCGTCCAGGCAGCGCGCGAGATGCGCGGCGTCGAAGCCGGCCTCGGTCATCGTCTGCTTGTAGAGCGCGATCCGCTTCGCGGTCGTCTCGTTGGTCTGCACATTCATCAGGAACGGCAGCCCGCGGCGCGCGAGGTGCAGCGCGCCTTCCTCGGAGGACGCCGCGCGGATCAGGTAGGGGTGCGGCTTCGTGAACGGCGTCGGCCGCAGCCGCGGCACCTTCAGCGTCCAGTGCTTGCCCTCATGCGTGAAGCCGTTCGGGCTGGTCCAGGCCTGGAGCATGATGCCTTCGGCCTCCTCGTACCGCTCGCCGGCTTCCTCATGCGGGATGCCATAGCCCTGGTATTCGTAGACGTTGTAGGCAGTGCCGCGCCCTAGCCCGACGATCACGCGGCCGCGGCCGATGTTGTCGAGCAGCGACATCTCCTCGGCGAGGCGCATCGGATGATGCAGGGACACCTGCGCCACCGCGAAGCCGACCTTGATCCGCTTCGTCGCGGTCAGCACCGCGGCCGCGAAGGTCACCGGGTCCACATAGGCGCAGTTGCCGTCGAAATGGTGCTCGGCGAGCCACAGTACCTCGACGCCAAGCTCGTCGCACAGCTTCGCCTCGGCGATGCAGTCGGCAATCACGTCGGCATCGCGATCGGGGTCGCGGCTCTCGGGGAAAAGGAAGTTGCTGAAGCGCAGCATCGCGCCGTCTCCGCTGTGAGACGGGGAGGCTAGAGCAGATCGGTGCGGGGCGAAATCACCCGGCCGCATCGCCGCGGCCGCCCGGCACCGCGGCCGCCCACGCGGCAGGCTGGATGCATCCGCCTGCGCCCGCGCCGCAGGCAATGCCGGCGCCGCCCGCGGGGAATTCCGCAGTGTCCTCGCTTGCGCATCCGGGGGGCGCGATGCAGCCTTGCGCAGCATCAGGCGGGAGAGCCACATGACGATGAAGCGCCGGGTCCTGGTCGGGGGCGCGCTTTCCCTGCCGGCACTGTCCGCCAGCGCGCAGGATCGTCCGGTGCAGATCTATGTCGGCTTCGCGCCGGGCGGGAACATCGACCTCGCTGCGCGCATGGCCGCGCCGTTCCTTGAGAAGCACCTGGGCGGCACGCAGATCATCGTCGTCAACAAGCCCGGCGCCGGCGGCA
Organism: Neoroseomonas terrae; assembly: GCF_018129025.1. Taxonomy (GTDB): domain Bacteria; phylum Pseudomonadota; class Alphaproteobacteria; order Acetobacterales; family Acetobacteraceae; genus Neoroseomonas; species Neoroseomonas terrae. The sequence continues at coordinate 161,966 of NZ_JAAEDI010000014.1, forward strand.
TGCTGATGCTGAACGAGGTCTCGGCGGCCGCGCCCGACGGGCGCCACGTCGCACTCGTCTCCTTTCCGGCGCTGGTGACGGCGCTCTACGACAACACGCCGCGCTACCGCGTCGACAGCTTCGCCTATGCCGGCCTGCTGACGGACGAGCCCTATACCGTGTTCGTCGGCAACGAGACGCCCTATCGCTCGCTGCGCGACCTGGTGGAGGCCGCCCGCGCCGCACCCGAGACGGTCACCATCGCCGGCGCCGGCGTGGGCGGCGCGCCGCATCTCGCGATGATGGCGATCGAGCGCGCAGCCGGCGTGAAGTTCACCTGGGTGCCGACGCAGGGCGCGGGCCAGGCCGTGCAGCTCGTCCAGGGCGGGCATGTCGCCGGTTCGATCTCGACCGTCAGCCTGACGGTGCGGGCGCACCAGCAGGGCACGCTGCGCATCGTCGCCATCATGGAGCGCGAACGCTGGGACAAGGCGCCGGACCTGCCCACGGGGATCGAGCAGGGCATCGATGTCGCGGCGGGTTCCGCGCGCGGCTTCGCGCTGCCGGTGGCGACGCCCGCGCCGATCATCGCGCGCTGGGAAGAAGCGATCCGCCGCACCGCGCAGGACCCCGAGTTCCGCGCCATCACGGACCGCGACTTCCTCGTCGTGCGCTACATGGATCGCCCGACCATGACCAGCTTCGTGCGGGAGCAGGCCGAGACCTATCGCCGCATCTGGGCGACCAGCCCCTGGAAGCAGTGACGCCGCCGATTTCGTTCCGCCTCCGCTTGCCGCCGCATGGGCCGCCAGCCACGATGCGGCGGCCGAATCGCGTTCATCATAAGAAGATGGTCCCGCCGGCATCCTGACCGCATGCCACGCCTGCCGCTCCGAGGGGCCACCGGACGATGACCACGACGCTGCAGATCAACCTGACGCAGGACATGCAGACCTGGTTGGGCAGCGGCAACGGCGTCTACGCCTATGCCGTCCTCTATGGCAGCGATGTCGCGGGCGGCGCGGCCGATACCCCGCTCGGGTGGCAGACCATGGTCAGCGACGGCGCGGTGCAGTCGGGCGGATCCTTCACCCTGGACCTGACCAAGGGCGACCAGCCGAACCTCTATGGCGGCAAGGTCTATTTCATCATCCAGAGCGTGGACGATACGGCGGATGCGATCGACCCCTCCACGCTGGCCCAGTCCAGCATCACCTGGGCCAATGCGGCGGCGCTCGACTACCGGTACGACAGCATTGAGGTGAGCCTGACGGGGGCTGCGGGCGACGCGGCGAACCTGACCTCGATCGAAGGCTTCGGCATCGGCATGGCGCTCGAAGCCTCGACCGGCTCGCGCAGCTACGCGGTCTCCGCCGGCACGCTCTTCACCGACCTCGCCGCGGCACCGACGGATACCGTCGCCGGCAGCCAGCCGGTGACGACCTTCACCCAGGGCGGCCTCGCCGGGCAGAACCGCGAGGCGGTTTCCCCGGCCGTCGCGGTGGACCCGCACAACGACTACGCCTTCTACCGCGCCGACGACTGGACGAGGTACATCGATGCCCTCAAGGCGCCCGACACGCCGATCATCATCAATGGCTACTTCAACGGCGCGGGCGACCTCCAGGCCGGCGCGGCATCGGGCACGCCCGTCATCTGGCGCAATGCCGGCTTCTTCAGCTACAGGCTGGACTGGGACGAGCATGAGAACACCTTCTGGCTGACGCCCACCGAAGGCAGCCAGATCCAGGGTGCGATCAAGCTGACCGCCGGCCAGCTCGCCGACAGCATCTACTCCACCCTCGGCACGGTCGAGCTCTACGACACGCCCCACGCGGCCACGCCTTTCGAGCTGTATCCCGGCACCAGCGAGATGAATGTCGGCGCGAACAACGCCTGGGGCCAGGTGCTGCAGCAGCTCACGCTCGGCCTGACGGCCGGCTACCTGCAATCCAGCGGCATCTTGCCCAACACCGAGATCACCGGCGGCATCGACTTCAACAAGAACTACAACTGGTCGCCCGACTACGCCTACGGCAACAACACCGACAGCCACCTGGGCTCCGACGTGACGGTGCGGTGGGATCCGTATTCGGAGATTTTCTACCGCTACTCGAACTCCTACGGGACGCAGTATGCCGACGCCCTGATGACGGGCTTCGCGCAGGGCGGGCCGCAGCTATCCACCTATGCGAATGGCCAGAACGTCTCGACGATGACGGTGACGCTGTTCGCCGATACCGAAACGCCGACCGCCGGCCTCTACACGCCGCCATTGATCTACAACTACGTCGCGCCGGGCCTCGAAACCGAGGTCTACGAAGTGGCGCAGTGGTACGAGGGCAACGGCTCCAACATCACGCTCAACTTCAATCCCGGCGATAGCCTCGCCCAGTCGCTGGTGTTGCGCGACGACGTCGCGATCTCGATCCGCATCCTGACCGGCTACGACGGCACCACGCCGCAGTGGCAGGACATCCGCCTCGGCGGCAACGGCCAGTCCCCGTGGCAGAACTGGACCTTCGCCCATGACGGCACGACCTATTCGGTCAGCGGCGGGGGCTCTGCGGGCCAGACCTCGCAGAGCCTCGTGCTCACCGGCATCCCGATGGCCGAGAGCGGCACGGGCTGGTACCAGATCGTCCTGCACCGCGGCGGCGTCGAGAAGGTCTACAACCTCTACACCAGCACCTTCCTGCCCGACGGCGCCACGCTTCCGCAGTTCTCGGATTTCGGCACCGATCCGTCGCTGTTCGGCGTCGACGGCCTGGCGACGCTGGTGCCCGGCGCCATGCAGCCGACCGGCGGCGGGCTGCTGACCTTCTCGGTCAATGTCACGGGCGTCTCGCCGACGCTCGACCTGTCGCTGATGCAGGCCAACACCAGCAGCAGCTTCCTCGACGGCCAGACCACCGCCACCGCACCTGTCGCCGGCGTCTTGCATGCCGGCGCCTTCGTCGCCGTCGCCGGGCAGACCGACGACGTGCATGATACGTTGGGCAATGGCGTCGATCTCGCCGTCACCGCCCATGCCGGCAAGCTCGCCTTCGGCTGGACGGGGCTCAGCAGCGCCCCGGACAGGACGACCTGGACCGAGACCTTCACCAACCTCGTCCAGGGCAGCTCCATCGCCGTCATCTCGATCGCCCATCATGGCGGCCACGCCATCGCGCCGATCCACGCGAAGGCCGATCTCGTCGGTGGCTGGCAGGGAAGCGTGGCGCAGCAACTCGGCAATGGCGTCTACGACGTGTCGATGACCGCCTATGCCGCCAAGCTGCACGCGCCGAACCAGCCCGACGAGGCCGTGCCGCTGACCAAGGAAAGCGCGACGCTGACCGTTACCGTCGCGCTGACCAAGCTCGCCCTCGGCGCGAGCGGCGACGGCCTTGCCCTGTCGCCGGACCAGAGCGGCACCGAGGGTAACTGGATTCACCTTTCCGCCCTGGGCGACGGGCTGCCGGAAGGCGTGGCGGTCGCCCTCTACGCGACGGATGCGGCGGGCAATCCGGTCGGCCCCGACGGCAGCATCGTCGCAAGTGTCGCCGACGCCATCCTCGGCTGGGTCGGTTCCGTCGCGAGCGACGACGGGGAGACGCTGCTCGACGGCACCCAGGCCGTCTATCTCGGGCTCGGGCAGGAACTGCACTTCGCTGTCGTCTCGGCGCGCGACACGCTGGACCTGCGCCCTGTCGTGCCGGAGGCGAAAGGCGACGGCAGCTTCAGCATCGACCTTGGCGGGATCACCCTGACGGCCGCGGTGGACAACACCCTTTCCGCCGGCCTCCAGGCCGCTTCGGTGCAGCGCATGTACGGCCTGCCGGTGATGCATCTCGATGCGGGGGAGGTGCTGGAGATCGCCCTGGCCGGCAGCGCTTCGAACATCAACACGCTGGGCTTCGTGCGGATCGACTTCGACCAGGCGGAGGGCACGGCGACGGTCGGTGGCGTTGCCTATGCCGACAGCGACGCCTTCCGCCTGGCAGTGCGGGATGCGCTCGACGCCGGCTTCAGCGCCCAGGTCGGCGGCGGCACCTTCCGGGACACCGCGGAATGGACCGTCGCCGGCGGGACCGGCTTCTACGCGCCCGTCCTCATCACCCAGTCGGGCCAGATCTTCGTCCCCGGGAACGGCAATGCCGGCGGCCAGGAATACATCCGCATCTTCGGTGACAACACCTTCGGCTTCGAGGATCTCACCGCCGCCGAGGACTCGGATTTCGACTACAACGACGTCGTTATGCGGCTGCGGCCGGTGCTGGAGCCCGAACTCGTCTGAGTCCGCGATGCCCGCGCCACTATGGCGCGGGCATGGGCCGCTCAGGCGCGGAACATCCCGCCGCCATCCACATCCACCACGGTGCCGTTCACGTAATGGCCGCGCGGCGAGGCGAGGAACACCGCGAGATCGCCGATCTCGCCCGCCTCGATCGGGCGGCCGAAGGGCAGGTTGGTCAGCGTGTCGGCCCAGCGTTCCTCGTCGCCGAATTTCAGCTTCGCGTTCGTACGTGCCTGGGTCAGCATGCGATCTGTCTTGGTGACGGCAGGATTGATGCCGACGACCTTCACACCGGATGCCTGCGCCGCCGCGCCGATCGCCGAAGTGAAGGCGACCAGCGCCGCATTACCCGCGCCGCCCGCGATATAGCCGGCGCGCGGCGCACGGCCCGCCATGCCGATGATGTTCACGATGGCGCCGGCCTTCCGCGCTTCCATCCCCGGCAAATAGAGCTGGCACATGTGGATGTAGCCCAGCACCTTCAGGTCCCAGGCCTGCTTCCACCGCGCCATCGGGATGTCCTGCAGCCGCCCCGAGGGGATCGCACCGGCGTTGTTCACCAGGATGTCGATGTCGGGGAAGGCGGCGTGCAGCCGCTCGCGCTCGGCATCCTGGGAGAGATCGACAGCGAGGGTCTCGACGCGCACCTGCCGCGCGGCGCGGACCTTGTCGGCTGCGGCGGCCAGCGCATCCGCATCGCGGGAAGCCAGCACCACGTCGCAGCCCTCGGCCGCGAACGCCTCGGCGCAAGCGAGGCCGATGCCCTTCGATCCGCCGGTGACGAGAACGCGCTTACCCTGAAGCTGCATGTCCATGGACGATTTCCCTGTGCCTGTGATGGAGGACCGCGCGGGGCGCTGCCTCTCCCGGTCCGTTCGTGCCAAAGACCTAGGGCCTCTGCAAACCTCGGATGCCGTCATGCGTGGAACCATCGGACGGGCTTCCGCGGCAAATGCTCCGTCAGGGCTCAGCGCTCGAGGCCCAACGCCTTCATGGCGGCAATCCCGCCTGTGAACACCCCAGCGACCAGCGCGGCCAATATGAGCACCACGGCCAGCTTGGCGAGGGTGTGACCCAGCCATTGACGCGGTGCAGGCGCCAGCCTGTCGAACCGCAAGCGGGACAGGGCGTCGTCCCCGGGCTCGACTCCTCTGGCTCGCCGGTCGATCAGGCGAACCAGGGCTAGCGCCCGTCGCGGGCTGAAGCGTGTCATGCGGACAGCGTAAGCCCGCCCGTGACGTCGGGCGAGAGCGCGTTCCCCACGCGCTCCGCACCCCTGGCGCGGTCGCTCGGAGGGGGCAAAGCCCCTCTCCGCGAGCGCAGTCAGATCATCAGCTCGATCAGGAACGGCCCCTTCTGCGCGAAGGACTGCGCCATCAGATCCCCGACCTGATCCAGCGTCGTCGCCCGCGCGCCTTCCACGCCCATGCCGTTCGCCATCTTCACCCAGTCGAGGTCCGGGTTGCCGAGGTCGAGCATGTCCATCGCCGTGCGCCCCGGATTGGCGCCGACATTCTGGTACTCGCCGAGCAGGATCTGGTACTTGCGGTTGGACAGCAGCACGGTCGTCACCGGCAGCTTCTCGCGCGCCTGGGTCCACAGCGACTGCACCGTGTACATCGCCGAGCCGTCGGCCTGCAGGTTGATCACCCGCCGCCCGCCGCCGCCGATCGCCGCGCCCGTCGCCTGCGGCATGCCGCCGCCGATCGCGCCACCGCAGACCTGCATCCAATCGTGCTTCGGCGCGCCGAAGGTCTCGGAGAAGAAGCCACGGCCGAAGGAGACGCTCTCATCGGCGATGATCGCATCCTCCGGCATCAGGGCGCCGAGCGTGCGCGCCAGCCCTTCCGGCGTCGGCGCACCGCGGGCCCGTTCCGGCCGCTTGCCGACATCGGGCATCGGGACGGCCGGCGCGTTCAGCTCCTCGCACAGCGCGCGCAGCGCCGCTTCGGCATCCTGCTCATACCGGGTCAGCACATGGACCTCGGCATTCTCCGGGTAGTGCTTCGACGGCTTGCCCGGATAGGCGAAGAAGCCGATCGGCGCGCGCGAGTTCACCAAGATCAGGTGCTCGACCCAGGACAGCGCCTTGATCGCCTGGTCGGCGGGGTAGGGCACCCGCTCCAGCGGCAGCCGCCCCTGGCCGCGCGCAAGACGCCCGTTCGACCCCTCCGTCATCAGCTTCGCACCGGTCGCCTGGGAGACGCGCCAGGCCAGTGCCTGCCCCCCTTCGCCCAGCGCCTTGCCGCCGAGCAGGATCAGCACGTTCTTCTTCTCGCGCAGGATGCGCGCGGCGTTGCGGATCGCCAGCGGATCGGCCGCCTGCGGCTCGGGCACCGGCAGCGGCTGCGCCACCACGCCGCCCTCGTCCCAGCAGGTGTCGGACGGCAGGATCATGGTCGCGATCTGGCCGGGCGAGGTACGCGCCGCCTGCACCGCGGCGGCGGCATCGGCACCGACATCCTTCGCCTTGGTCGAGGTGCGCATCCAGGCCGAGACCGACCGTGCCAGCCCTTCGGTATCCGCGGTCAGCGGTGCGTCGAAGATGCGGTGATAGGTCGCCTGGTCGCCGACGCAGTTGACGATGCCCGAGCGCGCGCGGCGCGCATTGTGCAGGTTCGCCAGCCCGTTCGCGAGGCCGGGGCCGCAATGCAGCAGCGTCGCGGCGGGCTTGCCGGCCATGCGCCAATACCCGTCGGCCATGCCCGTGACGACGTTCTCCTGCAGGCCAAGCACGCACTTCATGCCCGGGATGCGGTCCAGCGCGGCGACGAAGTGCATCTCGCTCGTGCCTGGGTTTGCGAAACAAACTTCCACACCGCAGCCAAGAAGTGTGTGGACCAGGCTCTCTGCACCGTTCACCGCGTCTCTCCCGTATCGAGGATGGCGCACCCTGCAAGGGACGGCGCGATCGGGCAAGGTGGCGCGGCACAGGGTCGCCGGGGTATCGCGACCCCTCAAAGCGTCCGGATGGACAGTATGTAATTTCCGAGACACATTTCGGTGAAAGGAGTGCGGGGGCGGCCGGGGGCGGCGGGCCGCTGCACGCCGGGGGAGCAGGTGAATGATGTCTCGCCTAGCCGTCGCGTTCTTCGCGACGGGATTTGCGGCGCTGCTGTGCCAGATCGTGTGGCAGCGCATGCTTGGCATCTTCGCCGGGTCCGACACCGTCTCGGCGGCGCTGGTGGTCGGGGCGTTCCTGGCCGGGCTCGGGCTCGGCTCCATCATCGGTGCGAAGGTCGCAGACCGCCTCAGCCCGGCGCGCGCGCTTGCCGGCTTCGCCCTCGCCGAGATCGGCGTCGGCGTTTTCGCGCTGCTCTCCAAGCCATTCCTGTACGACTGGCTGGCGACCGACATGGCGGGTGTGGTGGATGCCGCGCCGGCGATCTTCGCGCTGTGCTTCGCGGGCCTCGTTCTGCCCACCACGCTGATGGGCGCGTCCCTCCCGTTGCTGGCGCGCGCCGTCGCAACCTCGCGTGAGAGCATCGCCGAGCGCATCGGGACGCTGTACGGGCTGAACACGCTCGGCGCGGGCATCGGCGCGCTGCTCGGCGGCTGGCTGCTGGTCGGGCATCTCGGCTTCGTCACGACGCTATGGTTAGCGGCCGGACTCGAATTCTTCGCTGCGGCGCTGTCGCTGACGCTGCTGCGGCAGCTCAGTGCCACGCCCGCGCCGGTGGCGGCGGCCGAGAAGCAGGATGATGCACGCTATGGCGGCCTGCCGCTCTGGTGCCTGCTCGTCTTCCTGTCCGGCTACGTCATCGTCGCGCTGGAAATCGTCTGGGTCCGCTTCATGGGCCAGGTCGGCCAGTACCATGCCTATCTGTTCCCGACTGTGCTCGGCATCTTCCTGCTCGCGGACGGGGCCGGCATGGCGCTCGCGTCCCGCCTGCTGCGGCGGATCGAGGACCCCCGGCCCGCCTTCTTCATCACCCAGTCGGCCGGGTTCGTCATCGCGACGCTGCTGCTGGTCGGGCTGTGGTTCGTGCTGCCGCACCAGCCGCTGGCAGACGTCATGACGGTCGATGGCAACCGCATGCACGGCAGCGCGCTACTGACCACGATCGGGCTCACGCTTCTCGTCGTCGGACCGCCCTCCTTCCTGATCGGCATGACCTTCCCCTTCGTGCAGCGCGCGGTGCAGCGGGACCTTTCGTCGGTCGGCGCGCGCGTCGGCTGGGTGCAACTCGCCAACATCGCAGGGAATGCGGCGGGCTCGATCCTGACCGGCCTCGTCACCTTCCATCTGCTCGGCATGGCCGGGACCCTGAAGCTGCTCGCTGTGCTGTCGCTGCTGCTGGTGCTGTTCTGGATCTGGCGCGCGGGCTGGACGAAGCGGCCCGCGGAGCTTGCGCTCGCCGCCGCTTGCGCCGTGCTGGTTTTCGCCTTGCCGGGCAACGCCGCCTGGTGGACGCGGCTGCATGGCGAACGCCCCGGCCAGCCGGCAGCCTGGGCCGAGGACCGCTCGGGCATCGCCTATTTCCGCGACGAGCGCGCCGATGACGGCCGCGCCGACGGCCCCTTCTTCATCCAGGGCTTCAGCCAGGGCCGCATCCCCTTCCTGCCGATCCACCAGTTCCTTGGCGCGGTCGGCCCGCTGATGCACCCGAACCCGCGCGATGTGCTCGTGATCGGCGTCGGCAGCGGCGGCACGCCCTGGGCCGCCGGCATCCGACCCGAAAGCCGCGTCCGCGCCGTCGAGCTCGTCGGCCCGGTGCTGGCGGCGCTGGAGGAAGTCGGCCGCCGCCACCCCGGCAGCCCCATGGAACAGCTTTTCCGCGACCCGCGCTGGCACCTCGAATACGGCGATGGCCGCCGCACGCTGGCGCGGGAGGATCGCCGTTACGACATCATCGAGGCTGATGCGATCCTGCCGGAATCATCGCATTCCGGCCTGCTCTACAGCGCCGAGTTCCTCGAGCAGGTGCGCGAGCGCCTCGCGCCCGGGGGCCTCTATGTGCAATGGGCGCCGTCGCAGCGCTCCGTCGAGACCTTCGCCTCGGTCTTCCCCCACACGCTGCTGCTGATGCCGGTCGCCGTGCTGGTCGGATCGAACGAGCCGATCCCCTTCGACCCAGCCCGCCTCGCCCGCGCCTTCGAGACCGAGACGGCGCGCGAGCATCTGCGCCGCGGCAACCCGGCCTTCGCCGACTGGACCGCGCTGTACGCGGCGCCGGCGCTGGTCTGGGGGCCGGATGCGCCGCGCGGCGAACCGCCGCTCAGCGACGTCTTTCCGCGTGACGAATTCTACCTGAACAACCCTGTGGTCACGACGGACGTCTTCGCCCGGCGGGCGCGGCGCGTGGTGGCGGATGGCAGCCCGACGGGGCCGTGACACCTATCCCGCGAAGCGCGCGAAATCCCGCGCGAGCCGTTCGTAGATCTCGCGCTTGAACGCGACGGCGAGGTCCGGCAGCTCGGCCAGCCGCGCCCAGCGCCAGGCGTCGAATTCCGGATGCGGGTCGAGGTCGAGCCGGATGTCGGAATCCTGCCCCGTGAACCGCATCGCGAACCATTTCTGCCGCTGCCCGCGATACTTCCCGCCCAGCGCCCTGCCCAGCAGTTCCGGCGGCAGTTCGTAGAACATCCAGTCCGGATGCTCGGCGAGGATGTCGGCCTTCGCGGTGCCGACCTCCTCCTCCAGCTCGCGGAACACCGCGACCGCCGGGTCCTCTCCCGCATCCATCCCGCCCTGCGGCAACTGCCAGCCGCCCGGCGCGCCCTCGGCATTCGGCAGGTCGGCGCGGCGGGCGACCAGCACCAGCCCGGCCGCGTTGAACAGCACGGCGCCGACATTGTCGCGATAGGGGAGAGGGGCTGTCATGGCGCGCTCGCGGGTCGGATAGGGTTGCCGCCATCGGCCACGGCCTCGGGCCGGCGGATCATCGCCGAGACCGGCGCCAGCACCAGCCCGCGCGATGCGAGCCCCGGCGCCCAGGCGGCGATGCGTTCCACCAGCACCGGTGTCGCCGCGCCGGCAAGGCCCAGCGCCGCGCCCCGCTCGCGCGCAAGGGCCTCCAGCTCCGCGAGCCGCCGGTCGATCTCCCCGCGCGTGCCCGCGGGCTCATCCAGCACGACATCGACGCTGCGGCCCCAGGCGCGGGCCGGCGACGGCGCGCCGGGTCGGGGGTCTAGATACAGCAGCCCGCGTTGGCGGAGAGCGTCCTGCACCGTGCCCATCGCCTCGGGCATGGCGGCGAAGCGCTCGCCGCGCAGCCCGCCGATCGCGCCGATCACGCCGACATAGCCCTGTGCGCGCGCCAGCACCCAGTCGAGTCGGTCCATGTTGTCGGGCATGGACCGCCCGGTCAGCAGCGCCTGCTCGCCCGGATGGTTGTTGGGGTAGCCCGCCGGTTCCATCGGCAGGGACATCAGCGTCTCCATGCCGCGCTCCCGCGCGCGTTCGGCCGCCTGGCTGGGGCGCGCGGCATAGGGCGACAGCGCAAGGGCGACGGCGGGCGGCAGGCGACGGATCGCCTCATCCGTCTGCGTCGCGATCTGGCCGATATCGGCGATGACGATGCCGATGCGGGGGCGGGTGTCGCGCCGGTCGAACTCGGCGCCATAAGCGCGGATCGGAGTCCGTCCATCGGTCCCGGCGCGTGGCAGCATGCCGTGGCGGCCGGCTTCCAACAGCCCCGGGTCAGGCGCGGCGATCGGCCGGGCGGGGGCACGCGGCGCGACTGCGGCAGCGAGCGGTGGCGGTTCCGGTGCAAGCGGTGGTGCCGCGGGCGCCGCGACCGCGGGAGGCACGGAAGGCTGGCCCGCGCGCGGTTGCGCGGCGCCCGTCACGGCGGGCGGATCCGGCGTCGATGGCGCGCCGGCCGGGGCCGTCGGCGCCGGGGAGGCAGGCGGCGTTGCCCCAACCGCTGCTGGCGGCACCAGCTCCGTCGTCCGGGACGCGACAGGATGGCTGGCTTCCGCGACAGGCCCCGTCGTGCCGGCCGCTGCGGCCTCCTCCGGCGTGGCCAGGACCGCCCGCCCAGGCGGCCCCAGCTGCTCCACCCACAGCGCGCCGCCGACACCAGCGGCGATCACAGCCACCCAGTAAGCCCCGAGCGCCTTCCATCCCGGCACGCGCATCGGCCGGCCGCCCGGCCGCGTCAGCGTGCGGCGCGGCGCTGCGGATTGGCGGGCGCCGCCGCGATGCCACGCAGCAGCGACAGCGCCTGCTGCAGCTGATGGTCGGTCTCAGGCTTGGTCGGGTCGAAGGCGGCCGCGCCTTCGGCCGGCATGCGCTGCACCCGTTCCACCAGCCCGGCGGGCAGGTTCAGCGGCGGCAGCGGGGGTGCGGCCTGCGGCTGCGCGCCGTTGTCGTTGCGCAGCGCGCGGCGCAGATCGGCCTCGCGGTCGCGCCGCGCGGCGACGGTCTGTGCCGCGTCCTCGCGCTGGGCCAGCACCTCGATGTCCGGCTCGATGCCCGTCGCCTGGATCGACCGGCCCGACGGCGTGTAGTAGCGCGCCGTGGTCAGGCGCATCGCGCCATTGCCCGGAATGGGCATGACCGTCTGCACGCTGCCCTTGCCGAAGGACTTCACGCCCATGACGATGGCGCGGCGATGGTCCTGCAGCGCGCCGGCGACGATCTCGGAGGCCGAGGCCGAGCCGGCGTTGATCAGCACCACGACCGGCAGGCCCTGGGCGATGTCGCCCGAGCGCGCGTTCCAGCGCTGCGCATCCTCCTGCCGGCGCGCACGGGTCGAGACGATCTCGCCCTGATCCAGGAAATCGTCCGAGACCTGCACCGCCTGATCGAGCAGCCCGCCCGGGTTGTTACGCAGGTCGAGCACGATGCCGCGCAGGTTGTTGCCCGCCTGCTGGCGGAGCTGCTGCATCGCGCGGCGCAGCGCCGTCTCGGTCTGCTCGTTGAAGGAGGACAGCCGGATGTAGCCGATGTCGCCCTCGAGCCGTGACCGCACGACCTGCGGGCGGATCACGTCGCGCGTGATGCTGAGCTCGATCGGCCGCTCGGCGCCTTCGCGCCGGATGGTGATGCGGATCGCGGTGCCGCGCTCGCCGCGCATCTGCTCGACCGCGTCCTGCAGCGTCAGCCCCTGAACGGAATTGCCGTTGAGGTGCGTGATGAGGTCGCCCGGCTTCACCCCGGCCCGCGCCGCCGGCGTGTCGTCGATCGGCGAGATCACCTTGACGTAGCCGTTCTCCTGCGTGACCTCGATGCCGAGACCGCCGAACTCGCCGCGCGTCTGGACCTGCATGTCGCGGAACATCCGCGCGTTCATGTAGGAGGAATGCGGATCGAGGCCGTTGAGCATGCCGTTGATGGCATTCTCAATCGCGTCGCGGTCGTTGACCGGCTCGACATATTCGGCGCGGACGCGCTCGAACACGTCGCCGAACAGGTTCAGCAGGCGATAGGTCTCCGCCCGGCCGCCACCGTCCTGCGCCCAGGCGCTCACCATCGGCCCGACGGCCACGCCTGCCACGAAAGCCGCACCAACCGCCGCGAAGGTCGCAGTCCTGCGCCGCATCCGAATTCCTTCCATCAGCATCGCCGGGCCAGTCAGCACGCGGCGAAAGATACCAACCTGTAGCGCAACGCGGGCCCGGGCGCAGCCCGAAACCGCGATGAAACATAGCCGTTACCTGCCTTACCGTACGTCCATCACTGGCTTACGGATCGGCAAGCCCGCCACTCGACGCGCAGCCTGCGCCCTTAGGCGAACCGCCCGTCAGAGCTTAGCCGGAGCCGCCCCGCGCCGCGGCGAGCCAGGGCTGCGGGTCCACCGGCTGCCCATTTCGCCGCAACTCCAGGTAGATACGCCCGCGGCCGCCCTCGCCTTGCCCTACCACGCCCACCGGCTCCCCGGCCAACAGCCGGGCGCCGGTTTCCGCATCGAGTCGGCCCAGCCCGGCGAGCACGACATGGTGCCCCTCCGCGCAATCCACAATCAGCAGCAGGCCGTAGCTACGGAACGGCCCGCTGAACACGGCGCGCCCGGCACAGGGGCTGACCACCCGCGCCCCGGCCGGTGCGGCGATGGTCTGACCGCGCGCCGCACCGCCATCTGCACTATCCCCGAAGCCGCGCAGCACGCGCCCCGCCACGGGCTGCACGCGCCCGCCCCGGCCGATAGCGGCGACGGCGCGTTCCGGCGCGGGCTCGGGCGACGGTTCGGGCACCGGCCGGCCCGCCCGG
>NZ_JAAEDI010000015.1 GCF_018129025.1 Neoroseomonas terrae
GGCCGGCCCGCAGCGGCCCGGCGCCCGCCCTGCCGCGCGGTGCGCTGACGGAGGGCGAGGCGAAGCGGCTGCTCGCCGCCTATGGCATCCCTGTCACGCGGGAGGAGAGTGCGGCGACGGCGGATGATGCCGTCGCCGCGGCGAAGCGCATCGGCTTTCCGGTCGTGCTGAAGGGTGTCAGCCGCGCGGTGGTGCACAAGTCGGACCTAGGCCTCGTGCGGCTGAACCTGCGCGACGAGGCGGCGGTGCGCGGCGCCTTCGCGGAGGTCGCCGCTGCGCTCGACCGCGCCGCGCCGGGCAGCGGCGAGGGCTGCGTGATCCAGGAATTGGCGCGCGGCGAGGCGGAGCTGTTCCTCGGCGCCACCCACGACCCGCAATTCGGCCCGATGGTGCTGGCGGGCGCCGGCGGTGTGCTGGTGGAGTTCCTGAAGGATGTGGCGACGGCACCCGCTCCGCTCTCGCTCGCGGATGCGCGGGCGCTGATCGCCGGGCTGCGCGTCGCGCCGCTGTTGGGTGGCCTGCGTGGGCGACCCGCCGCGGACATCGATGCCGCGGCCGATGCGCTGATGCGCCTGTCCTGGCTCGCGGCCGATCTCGGCCCGCGCCTCGCCGAGCTTGACATCAACCCCCTGATCCTGCGCGCGGCCGGGCAGGGGGCGATTGCCGTAGATGCCCGCGCCACTCTGACGGAGGAAACGACGCCATGACGGTCCGCCTGTCGCGCCGCGTACTCGGCGCAACCCTGTTGGCCCCGGCCCTGGCCCGGGCGCAGGAGGTCTGGCCCACGCGACAGGTCGTGCTGGTCGTCCCCTATCCGCCCGGCGGCAGCACGGATAACGTCGCGCGACCGCTGATGCAGGAATGGTCGAAGATCATCGGCCAGACCATCATTATCGAGAACCGGGGTGGTGCCGGCGGCACGATCGGCGCCGAATACGTCGTCCGCTCGCGGCCGGACGGCTACACGCTGCTGCTGTTCCCGACGGCGATCTTCACGATCAGCCCGACGATGATGCGGCCGCCCTACGATACCGACAAGGATCTTGTCCCGATCGCCCGCGCGGCTGCCTCGGATGCCTTCGTCGTGGTCAACCCGAACGTGCCGGTGCGCAGCATCCAGGAACTTGTCGCCTACGCGAAGGCGCATCCGGGAACGCTGCGGTTCGGCTCCGCCGGCAACGGCACCATCACCCAGCTTCAGTGCGAGATCTTCGGGGACCATGCCGGCGTGCGGCTGGAGCATGTGCCCTATCGTGGCTCGGGTCTCGCGGTGAATGATCTGGTCGCCGGCCATATCCAGATGATGTGCGACCCGGCGACCCTTCCCATGGTGCGGCAGGGCCAGTTACGGCCGCTCGCGACCTTCGGCGAGCAGCGGCATCCCGAGTTCCCGAACGTCCCGACGCTGATGGAATCCGGCCTCGCCGATCGCGGCGCGATGTCCTGGTTCGGCATCGCCGCGCCGGCCGGGACGCCGCTGCCGGTGCGCGAGCGGATTGCCGCTACGCTGGAGCAGGCGCTGAAGTCCGAGGATGTCGCGCGCGGTCTCGCACTCGGCGGGCTGCGGCCGGCCTTCGAGCAGGGCGAGGCCTTCGCCAACCGCATCACCGGCGATCGCGCCATCTTCGCCGAGATCATTCGTCGTACCGGAGCAGGAGTGAACTGACGTGGAATTGGTGAAGGTCTCGGACGAGGGTCCAATCCGCATCGTCTCGCTGAACAACCCGGCCAAGGGCAACGCCATCAGCAAGCCCATGGCCGAGCAGTTGCAGCGCGCGATGCAGGAATTCGAGCAGCGGGCCGATCTGCGCGTCGCCATCATCACCGCCGAGGGCACGCGCGCCTTCACCTTCGGGGCTGATGTCAGCGACCCGCCGGAGCTGTGGCGGGCGATCCCGACCGTCGGCTTCAAGCCGCTGAAGCCGGTGATCTGCGCGGTGGAAGGGTGGTGCGTCGGCGGCGGCATCGTGCTCGCCATGATGTGCGACCTGATGGTCTGCGGTGCGAGTGCGAAGTTCTACTACCCGGAGGCGAAACTTGGCCTGACAGGCGGCATGATCGCCGGCCTGGTCAGCCGCATTCCGCACAAGATCGCCATGGAGATCGCGCTGCTGTGCCGCACTATCGACGCGCAGCGCGCCGAGCGCGTGGGGCTGGTGAACGAGGTGGTGCCGGAGGGCGAGGCGCTGGCCAAGGCGAAGGAGTGGGCGACCGACCTGCTCGGCATGGCGCCGATGGTACTGGGCGAGATCAAGCGCATGGTGACGGAGGAGATCATCCCGCGCGGCCCCTCCGAGCAGATGGCGATCCATGGGCAGCGCATGGCCGCCATCCGCAACTCGGAGGACTTCAAGGAAGGCGTCGCGGCCTTCCGCGAGAAGCGGCCGCCGAACTTCGACGGGCGCTGAGCGGTGCCCGGACCGCTCGCCGGCCTGCGCGTGCTGGAATTGGCGGGGATCGGGCCGGGCCCGTTCTGCTGCATGATGCTGGCGGATCTGGGCGCGGAGGTGCTGCGCATCGACCGCCCGGACGGGCCGCCGGGCGGGCATCCGGCGGATGTGCTCGGGCGCGGGCGGCGCAGCGTGGCGATGAACCTGAAGTCGCCGGCCGCCATCGCCGCGGTGCTCGGGCTGGTCGGGCGCGCGGATGTGCTGGTGGAAGGCTTCCGTCCCGGCGTGATGGAGCGGCTCGGACTGGGGCCGGCGGCGTGCCACGCGCGCAATCCGCGCCTCGTCTATGGGCGCATGACCGGCTGGGGACAGGACGGCCCGCTCGCCCAGGCGGCGGGGCACGACATCACCTACATCGCGCTGACCGGCGCGCTGTGGTCGATGGGCCGCGCGGGCGAACGGCCGGTGCCGCCGCTGAACCTGGTAGGCGATTTCGGCGGCGGCGGGATGCTGCTTGCCTACGGCATCATGGCCGCGCTGTTCGAGGCCGGGCGGAGCGGGCAGGGCCAGGTGGTGGATGCGGCGATGACGGACGGGTCCGCCACGTTGATGGGCGGATTCTTCGGGCTGCTGGCCCAGGGGCGCTGGCGGAACGCGCGCGAGAGCAACATGCTCGACGGCGCCTGCCCTTACTACGACACCTATGAATGCGCTGACGGGAAGTTCGTCGCGGTCGGCGCGCTGGAGCCGCAGTTCTTCGCGCTGCTGCTGGACGGGCTTGGCCTCGATGCCGCGCGCTTCGCCGACCGTACCGATCCGGCACGCTGGCCGGCGATGCGCGACGAATTCGCCGCTATCTTCCGCACGCGGCCGCGTGACGAATGGGCGGCCGCGTTCGACGGTACGGATGCCTGCGTGGTGCCGGTCCTCGACCTCGAGGAAGCACCGCGCCACCCGCACAATGCGGCGCGCGGCACCTTCCTCGCGCGCGGCGGAGCGATGCAGCCGGCGCCGAGCCCGCGCTTCTCCCGCACGCCAGCGGCGATGCCGGCCCCGGCGCCGGCTCGCGGGAGTGGCGGCGATGCTGCGCTCGCCGACTGGGGCCTGTCCGCCGAGGTGATCGCGGCCCTTCGCGGCGGCTGACAAGCCGACCGACCGCACGGTAGGCTCGCCGGAACAGGCGAGGAAACGATCATGGACTCAGCAGCCCGGACGGGCGGGATGGCGCGTGGCGTCTTCACGGCCGACCACGAGATCTTCCGCACCCAGGTGCGCCGCTTCTTCGAACGCGAGATCGTTCCTTTCCATCGCGACTGGGAACGCGCCGGCATCGTGCCGCGCGAGGTGTGGCGCAAGGCCGGCGCCGAGGGGCTGCTCTGCCCCATGATGGCGGAGGAACACGGCGGGGCGGGAGCGGATTTCGGCTATGCCGCCGTCATCATCGAGGAGATCGCGCGCAGCAACGCCTCGGGCATCGGCTTCCCGCTGCATTCCGACATCGTCGTGCCGTATGTGGAGGAATTCGCGCTGCCGCAGAAGAAGCGCGAATGGCTGCCGCGCATGGCGAAGGGCGAGATCATCACCGCCATCGCCATGACCGAGCCCGGCATGGGTTCCGACCTGAAGGCGGTGCGCACCACCGCTCGGCGCGACGGGTCGGACTGGATCATCAACGGGTCGAAGACCTTCATCTCGAACGGGCAGAATTGCGGGCTGGTCATCGTGGTCTGCAAGACCGATCCCGGCGCGGGGCGGAACGGCATCAGCCTGATCTGCGTGGAAGAAGGGACGCCCGGCTTCACCAAGGGACGCAACCTGGAGAAGGTCGGCATGCATGCCGCGGACACCTCCGAACTGTTCTTCGACGAGGTGCGCGTGCCGGCGGAGAACCTGCTCGGGGAGGAGAATGCCGGCTTTTCCTACCTGATCAGGAACCTGCCGCAGGAACGCCTGGTCATCGCCATTCGCGCGGCGATGTCGATGGACGTGATGCTCCAGAAGACCATCGACTACGCCAAGGACCGCAAGGTCTTCGGCCAGACCGTGTTCGACTTCCAGCACAACCGCTTCAAGCTGGCGGAACTGCGCGCCAACGCCACCATGTTCCGCGTCTTCGTCGACCACTGCCTGGCGGCGCACATGAATGGCGGGCTGTCGATCGAGATGGCCGCGCAGGCCAAGCTGCTCGGCACGGAGATGCAGAACCGCCTGCTGGATGACTGCCTGCAGATGCATGGGGGCAATGGCTACATGGCCGACTATGAGATCGGCCGCGCCTGGGCCGACGCGCGGGTCGGGCGCATCTATGGCGGCAGTTCCGAGATCATGAAGGAAATCATCGCGCGCAGCCTTTGAGTCACCAGGGAGGAACAACAAGAATGACCATCACCCGACGCGGCGCCATCGGCGCCGCCCTGGCCGTGCCCTTCATCCGCGGTGCCGCGGCGCAGGAGCGTTTCCCAAACCGGCCCATCACCATCCTCGTGCCCTTCACGCCGGGCGGTGCGACCGATGTGCAGATGCGCGCCCTGGCGGAAGCCGCGACGCGGCATTTCGGTCAGACCGTGCTGGTCGAGAACCGGCCCGGCGCGGGCAGCACGCTTGGCGCCGCCGCGGTCGCGCGGGCACGGCCCGATGGCTATCTCGTCGCGCAGATCACGCTGCCGGTGCTGCGCCTGCCGCATATGCAGCGCATGCCCTACGACGCGACCAAGGACTTCACGCCGATCATCCACCTGACCGGCTACCTGTTCGGCGTGCTGGTCTCCGTCAACAGCCCCTACATGACCTGGCAGGATCTGGTCGCGGATGCGCGGCGCCGCCCGGGGCAGGTGCGCGTCGGTAATACGGGCGCGAACGGCACGCCGCATTTGACCATGGTCGACCTGGCGGCGCGCGAGAACATCGAGTTCATCCACGTCCCCTTCCGCGGTGAGTCGGAGGCCGCGCCGCAACTCATGGGTGGCCATATCGAAGCCCAGGCCGCCGGCTCCGGAATCGGCGCGCTGGTCGATGAAGGCAAGCTGCGCATGCTGAACGTCTGGGTGCGGGAACGCTCGCCGCGCTGGCCCACCGTCCCGACGCTGATCGAACTCGGCTACCGGGACATGGTGGTGACCTCGCCTTACGGGCTCGCCGCGCCGGCGGGGCTCGACCCCGCGGTGCGCGCCGCGCTGCATGATGGCTTCAAGGCGGCGCTCTACGACCCGTCGCATCTCGCCGTGCTGCGGCGGCTCGACCAGCCGGTGGAGTACCTCAACGCCGAGGATTACGGGCGCAACCTGCTCCAGGTCTATGAGGAGGAGCGGCAGCGCGTGGAGCGGCTCGGACTCAGGACGGGGTGAGGTAGCGTTCCTTGAGGATGCGGCGCAGCAGCTTGCCCGCTTCGCTGCGCGGCAGTTCCTCGGCGAATTCCCAGGAGCGCGGGCGCTTCGGCCCGGCGAGCAGGTCGCGGCACAGCGCGTCGAGTTCCGCGCGCAGTACCGCCTGGTTGGCGCGCGGGTCGCGCGGGACCACGACCGCATGCACCTGCTCGCCGAAATCGTCGTTGGGGATGCCGACCACGGCGACCTCGGCGACGGCGGGATGGCGGGTGATCGCCGCCTCGATCTCCGCCGGGTAGAGATTCACGCCGCCTGACAGGATCAGGTCGGCGCGGCGGTCGGAGAGGAATAGCCAACCTTCGTCATCCACGCGGCCGAGATCGCCGAGGCTCGCCCAACCCTGCGCGGTGTACGCGGCGGCGGTCTTCTCGGGCGCGTTGTGGTAAGCGAAGCGCGGCGCGCCTTCGAAGCAGATGCGCCCGACCTGGCCCGCTGGCAGTTCCCTGCCATCATCGTCGCAGATGTGCAGCGCGACACCGTTCACCGGCCGCCCGACGGTGCCGGGACGCGCCAGCCAGTCCTGCGGGGCGGCGACCGTCGTCCCGACGCCTTCCGACCCAGCATAGTACTCCCACAGGATCGGCCCCCACCAATCCATCATCCGCTGCTTGACTGCGACGGGGCACGGGGCCGCGGCATGGATCGCACAGCGGTGGGATGAGAGGTCGAAGCGCGCCCGCTCTTCGCCCGGCAATGCCAGCAGGCGGGCGAACATGGTGGGCACCCACTGGCTGTGGGTCACGCTGTATGAGTCGATCAGCGACAGCGCCCGCAGCGGGTCGAACTTTGCCATGATTACCGCCGTGCCGCCTTCCCCGATCGTGCGGCGGATCGCGTAGCCATGCGGCGCGGCGTGATAGAGCGGCGCCGGCGAGAGATAGACTGTGTCCTCGTCGAAGCCGTAAAGCGACTTCCACGTCATGTCCCAGTCAGGCGCGTCGCGCTTTTCCCACTCCAGCATCGGCCGCTTGATGCCCTTGGGCAGGCCGGTCGTGCCGGAGGAATAGAGGAATTCGCGCCCCACCGGCCGGGGCGGCAGGTCGGCCGGTGCGGGATAGGCGGCGAGGGCCGCTTCGAAGCCCGCATAGCCATCGAGGCCTTCGCCGACGGCGAAGCGCGGCATCGCGCCGATCGAGCCTTCGCGCAGCAGTGACGTCGCCAGTTCCGCGAGGCCGGGGGAGACGATGATCGCCTTCGCGGCCGCATCGCCGAGCATGTAGGCGACTTCGGCCGGGCGCAGATGCACCGACAGCGGCGTGTAGTAGAGGCCGGCGCGCCGGCAGGCATAGACCAGCTCGATGAATTCGGGGCGGTTGTCCATCAGCATGGCGATGCCCTCGCCGGGCCGCAGGCCCAGGCCGATCAGCCATTGCGCGATGCGGTTGGCCCGGGCGTCCAACTCGCCGAAGGTGATGGCGATGCCGCGATCGGGGAAATGCGCGGCGACCTTGTCGGGAAACTTCGCCGCCCAGCGCGCGATCTGCGCCATGCCTGTTCCTCCCTTGTTTTCTTCGGCGCAAGCCTGCTGTGCGTCCCCTGTGGCGTCAACGCGCCTTGCCGCCGGGCTGCGGTCGCGCTGCAATGGGCAGATGTCCGAACCTGTGCCTGCCCGTCCTGCCTCCACCGTCCTGCTGCTCCGCGACGGGGTGCAGGGGCTCGAAGTATTCATGGTGGTGCGCCACCACCAGATCGACTTTGCCTCGGGCGCGCTGGTGTTTCCCGGCGGCCGCGTGGAGGCGTCGGACCAAGTGCTCGCCGGCGGCGATGCCGAAGCCGCCTTCCGCGTCGCCGCCATCCGCGAGACCTGGGAAGAATGCGGTGTCCTGCTCGCGGCGCCGGGCACGGCGCCGGCCGCTGAAGGGGCCTTCGCCACGATGCTGGCCGAGCGCGGCCTGGTGCCGGACAGCGCCTGCCTGGCGCATTTCGCGCATTGGATCACGCCGGTGCGGGTGCCGAAGCGCTTCGACACGCATTTCTTCCTCGCGGCTGCGCCATCGGACCAGGATGCGCTTCATGACGGGCAGGAAGCGGTGGATAGCGTCTGGATCCGCCCCGCCGATGCGCTGGCCGAGGCCGAGGCGGGTACGAAGAAGATCGTCTTCCCGACGCGGATGAACCTGACGAAGCTCGCGCGCAGCAACAGCGTTGCGGAGGCCTTCGCCGCAGCCCGCGCGAAGCCCGTGGTGACGGTGCAGCCGATCCAGCGCGATGCGCCGGAAGGCCGCTATCTCAGGCTGCCGATCGAAGCCGATTACGGCGGCGAGGAATTCCTGGCCGGCGACCCGCCATCGATCTGACGGCGCGGCCGGCCCCAGCAGAAGGAAACGTCCATGGCTGCGCGTCGCCTCCGCTTCGGCATCTTTCTGGCCCCGTTTCATCGCGTCGGCGACAATCCGACGCTCGCCATGGATCGCGACATGGCGCTGATCCAGTGGCTGGATTCCCTCGGCTATGACGAGGCCTGGATCGGCGAGCATCATTCCGCCGGCTGGGAACTGATCGCGAGCCCCGAGATCATGATCGGCGCGCTGGCCGAGAAAACGCGGCACATCACACTGGCGACCGGCGTCACCAGCCTGCCGTACCATCACCCCTTTCTCGTGGCACAGCGCTTCGTGCAGCTCGATCACATGACGAAGGGGCGCGTCATCCTCGGCTGCGGGCCGGGCGCGCTGGTGTCGGACGCCTTCATGATGGGCATCGACCCGGCACATCAGCGGCGGCGCATGGATGAATCGCTGACCGCGATCATGAAGCTCCTGGCCTGCGAGGAGCCGGTCAGCATGGAGACGGACTGGTTCACGCTGCGCGAGGCGCGGCTGCACATGGCGCCGTATTCCGAGCCGCGCTTTCCGGTGACCGTCGCATCATCCACCACGCCGTCGGGCGCTCTCGCCGCGGGCAAGCATGGGGTGGGGCTGCTGTCGCTGGGTGCGGGGCTGCATGGTGGACCGAAGATGCTCGCCGAGCAGTGGCGCATGGCCGAAGCCGAGGCCGCGAAGAACGGCAAGACCATGGATCGCAGGAACTGGCGGCTGGTCGTGAACATGCACTGCGCCGAGGATGACGAGCGCGCGCTGCGCGAGGTGCGCCATGGCGAGGCGCTGGAGACGCTGACCTATTTCTCCGAGACGCTCGGCCGGCCGCCGATGCGGTCGGAGGACCCGCTGCGTGACGGGTTGGCGCAGGGATCGACGCTGGTGGGCTCGCCGGAGACCGTCGCCGCCGGCATTGAACGCCTGCTGTCCTACACCGATGGCGGGACGGGCGGCATCCTGTTCCGCGCGCATGAGTGGGCGGATCGCGAGGCGACCTGGCGGTCGTTCGAGTTGTTCGCGCGCTGGGTGATGCCGCGCTTCCAAGCGACGCTCGCCATGCCGCAACAGTCGCGCGACTGGGTCAGCGCGAACCGCGAGACGATCCTGGCACCCAACATCGCGGCGCTGAAGCAGGCATTCCGGGATGCCGGGCAGGACGCACCGGACTTCGTGCGGCTGCAACTGCATACGGGGAAGGTGGAGATGCCCGGGGGCGGGTGAGGGTGTCAACGGGCGGAACCGAGAGGGGCTCTGCCCCTCCCGGACCCTCCCCGCCAAAGGCCGAAGGGCCTTTGGAAACCTTGACCTGGTGTTGGGCAGAGCGCGCTGGTCGTTGACGGTTTAGGTCGCGTTGCGCCCGGCAGCGAGATTTTTCTCCGGCGGCCGGCGCAACGGTCCGTTCAAGCGATCCGAACGCTTGGCCCCAGCACCAGTTGGAGGTTTCCAAAGGCCCTTCGGCCTTTGGTGGGGAGAGGTTCGGAGAGGGGCAAAGCCCCTCTCCGATGCGCAGAGCGTCAGTTGATCCGCAGGTTCAGCCGCCGGATCATCGTCCCTTCCTCTTCCATCACCTGCCCGACATAGGCCGTGTAATCCGCACTGTTCTTGTAGATGACGGGCATGTCGTAGCGCGCCAGCACCTCCGCATGCGCAGGGTCCATCAGGGCGGCCTTGAAGGCATCGTGCAGTGCGCGCACCACGCCGGGGTCCATGCCCTTCGGGCCGGCGAGGCCGTAGGGCGAGGCTGAGACGATGTTGATCCCGACCTCGCGCAGCGTCGGCACGTCGGGGAAGCGGGCGGCGCGGTTCTCGCCCCAGGTGACGAGCAGGCGGAGCTGTCCGGCTTCGACCAGCGGCGCCCAGCCGGTGGAATCCGCATTTGCCTGGGTCTGGCCCGACAGGACGGCCTGGATGTTGTCGGCCCCGCCGCGGAAGGGCACGTGCAGCCAATCGATGCCGTTCTCGGCTGCGATGCGTTCCATGGTGATGTGCAGGGTGGAGCCGACGCCGGGCGAGCCATAGGCGACCTTGCCCGGGTTCGCCTTGGCGTACGCCATGAATTCCTGCCAGGTCCGCCACGGGCTGTCGGCCTTCACCACGACACCGAACAGGTAGCCGGTGAGGTGGATGACGTATGTGAAGTCCTTCATCGGGTCCCAGCCAGGACGCGAGGTCATCATCGGCATGCGGAAGGCGGTGATCGGCAACTGGCCGACCAGATAGCCGTCGCCGCGCTGCTCCGCCGCCATCATCTGTGCGCCGAGCGTACCAGACACGCCGCTGCGGTTCTCAATGATCACGGGTTGGCCGAGATGTCGCTGCGCGATGTCGGCGAGGGAGCGCAGTTGCCCATCGGTGGAGCCCCCGGGGGGCCAGGGTACGATCAGCCGGATGGGGCGGTTGGGAAAGCCGGCCTGCGCAACGGCGGGTGCTGCGAGCAACGCGCCGCCGGCCGCCAGTAGCGCACGGCGGGATGCCGTGATGATCATCTTGTTGTTCCTCCCTGCATTGTATCGGTCTTGCGGCCCCGCGGTCGTTGCCGCGGGGCCGGTCGCGCGACGTTACGGCCGCTGGTTCGAGAAGACGACGGTGCCGGAGGCGGAGAACATGCCGCCCACGCCATGCGCCACGCTGATGGTCACATCCGGCACCTGGGCGGGGGCGATGCCGCGCACCTGGCGGACGCTCTCCTGCAGGGCGAACATGCCGTACATGCCGGTGTGGGTGTAGGACAGGCCGCCGCCATTGGTGTTCAGCGGCAGCTTGCCGCCGGGGCGGGTATTGCCTTCCCAGATGAAGTCCTTCGCCTCGCCACGCTGAACGAAGCCGAGGTCTTCAAGCCCGTACATCGGCAGATGCGCGAAGGCGTCGTAGATCATCAGGTGATCGACATCGCCATGCTTGATGCCCGCCATGCGGAAGGCTTCCGGCCCGGCCACGCGGAAGGCGCGGGAGGAGGTGAAATCCTCCATCTGGCTGACCATCGTCGTCTCGACGGATTCACCGCTGCCGAGGATGTAGACCGGCTTCTGCGGGAAATCCTTGGCACGATCGGCCGAGGTCAGGATCAGCGCGCCGCCGCCATCCGTCACCAGGCAGCATTGCAGCAGGCGGAACGGATAGGCGATCATGCGGGAGTTCAGCACGTCCGCGACGGTGATCGGGTCGCGGAACGCCGCGCGCGGGTTCTTCGCCGCCCATTCCCGCTGCACGACGGCGACCTGCGCCATCTGCTCATGCGACACGCCGTACTTCTTCATGTAGCGCAGCACGGGGATCGGGAAGAGCGTCGGCGGGCCCATCGGGCCGAACGGTGCCTCGAACTGGCCGTTCAGCGATTGCGGCTCGGGCGGGCGCGGGGTCGCGTTGATGCGCGACTTGCCGCTCTCGCCATGGGTGATGAGGATGGTCTTGGCATAGCCCGCATGGATGGCCGCCGCGGCGTGGCGGACATGCAGCATGAAGGAACAGCCGCCGACACCGGTGCCGTCCACCCATTTCGGCGTGATGCCGAGGTAATGCGCGATCTGCTGCGGCATCATCGGGCCGACGCAGGCCACGCCGTCGATGTCGGCGGGCTTCAGCCCCGCGTCTTTCATCGCGTTCAGCGCCGCATCCGCATGCAGCATGATCTGCGCCATCTCCGGCACGGTGCCGATGCGCGTGGATTCCGCGGCACCGACGATGGCGATCTCGCCCGGCTTGATCGTCATGGCGTCAGGCTCCCTTCGCGGGGCGGAACAGCGGCAGGGTGATGTCGTCGTCCATCTTGGTGAAGGCGACTTCCACCGGCATGTCGAGCACCAGCGCCTCGGGCGTTTGCGGGCAATCGACGATGTTCGTCATCATGCGCGGGCCTTCCTCCAGCTCGACCACGGCGATCGCATAGGGCGGCTTGAAGCCCGGCACGGGGCGATGGTGGATGACGTAGGAATGCAGCGTCGCCTTGCCCGAGGCCTCGAACACCTCGACATTGCGCGTGCCGGTGTAGGGGCTGAAGGGGCGGGGCGGGAAATACGCCTTGCCGGTGTCGGTGCAGCGCTGCAGCAGCAGCTTGCCGTTGCGGGTGCCGTCCCAGAAATGCTTGGTCTCGGGCGTCGGTTCGGGCCGCGGGCGGCCTGGTTCGAGCGTCATGCTATCGCATCCTCCTGCATGGATTGGCGGCATGTTCGCCCGCCTCGCGGCGGCTGGAAAGGGGGCCCGACCGCCCGGTCGGCCGGGATGGTGCCGCTGCCCTGCAGGCTGCCCGGAGGCTGCTGCGCGCGTGGTCCGACCCGGGCGGCCTTGTGCGGCCCTACAATTCCAGGATGCGTTCCGGTGCCGCGCGGCCGCGCAGCAGATCCCACAAGCCCAGCATGTTGCCGCGGAAGCGACCCCGGCGATCCGCCCAGGGTTCCGGCTTCACGGAGCGCACGAGGTTGATCAGGCAGTGCCGCGCGGCGCTCGGGATGGCGTGGCTCCAGGGGAAGGTGCCTTTGCGCGCGAGATAGACCGGGTTGACCACCTGCGAGTAGCCGAGACGCAGCTGCGTCACGCGGCCGGACTTGGACCCCAGATGCACGCCGCGCGCGCCGGCGAGGCGAAGGATGGTGCCGTGCACGCCGAGCTGGCGCGAGACGTCGATATCCTCATACCAGCCGTAAAGCGGCAGACGTTCGTCGACGCGGATACCGTGCTCGCGCACCGTCGCCATACGGAAGGCCATGTTGCAGCCGTAGCCGTTGAAGTGCGGAGCGCTGGCGGTGGGGTCGGCGGGCGGGGTGTCGGCGGCGAGCAGCGCGGCGCCTTCCTCAAGCGAATATCCCGGCCCATTCGCGCCATCCGCGACGACCGTGCCGGTCGCGACGACCATGTCGGGATGCGCGACGAAGGCCGCTTCCAGCACCGCGAGGAAATCCGGCGCGCAGAGGAAATCGTCATCGAGGAACAGCACCACGTCGCAATCCGTCGCGGCATCTAGGATCGCGTTGCGCTGGCGCGGCAGGCCGGCCGGGGCGGTGATGAACTCGGCGCGGGTGCAGCCCGTGACGTCATCCGGCGTTACGTGGCACACGATGATGCGGTCGGGCTGGCGGGTCTGCCGACGCAGGTCCTCCAGCACGCCGGCCAGGATCGCCGGGCGCCCGCGCGTCGGGATGCCGATGGCGATGCGCATCACTCGATGTCCGTCAGCGGTGCGAGCACGGCGGGCTGGCGCGCTTCCGGCGCCATCATGCCGGCGAGCCGGCCGCGGAAGGTCATCCAGTAGTACCCGGCATTGTGCATCCGCCCGCGCAGCAGGCTGGCGGCGACGCCGCCGAGCGGGCGCATGAGGAAGGTCATGCGCGCACCGAGCGGCGCACCGTTCCGTTGCAGCGCGAAGCCAAGGCCGCGCCCGTAGCGTTCGGCGCGCTCGACCGCGACATCGGACAGCCGCTTGTCGGGATGGATGATGCGCAGCGCCGCGTCGTAGCGGGCGCCGAGACCCCGGGCCAGCGCGCGGCAGACCAGGTCGTTGCCCTCGGCGGATCCGAAGGGGCTGCCCGGCCCCATGCCTTCATCGAAGCCGCCCAGGGCCAGCGCCGTCTCGCCGCGCAGGAAGATGTTGAACTCGATGACGCTGGTCCAGACGGTCACGAGGTCGATCGGCCCGGTCTCCTCGCGCCAGCGGCCCGATCCAAGCCCGCCCTTCGGCGAGGCCGCCGGCCCGGTCAGCACATGCAGCTTGGGATCGGCGGTGAACGCTGCGTCCACGCTGTCCAGCACGCCCGGCGGATACAGGCAGTCATCGTCGGGAAAGGTGACGATCTCGCCACGCGCGTGGCGCAGGCCGAGGTTCCGCGCATGGTTCGCGTTGCGCACGGACGACCGCAGCCGCCGAAGCGTAACGCGCGAAGCATACGCCGCTTCGATCGGTCCCAGCCGGTCGTCGTCATTCTGATCGACGAGGATGACCTCGAAGTCCAACCGCCCCTGCGCCAGCAGTGTGTCCAGCAGTGCCGCGATATCCGCGTCACGTCCCAGCGTGGCGACGACGAGCGAGAACCTCATCGCCGCGCATCCTCGACCACGCGGCGCATCGCTGCGCGGAAGGCGGCGTGGCTGAAGCGTTCGGCATTGGCGCGGCACTCGGCGGGGGAGACCGCCAGCGCGTCGAAGGCGTTCACCGCGGTGATGATGGAATCGGCCGTCTGTTCCTCGAAGAACAGGCCGGTCTGGCCGGGCAGGATGATGTCGCGCGCGCCACCCTTGCCGAAGGCGATGACCGGCGTGCCGCAGGCCTGCGCCTCGACGGTCGCGATGCCGAAATCCTCCTCGGCGGCGAAGACGCAGGCGCGGGCGGTTTGGGTCAGGCGCACCAATTCCTCGGTGCCGAGGCGGCCGCGCAACTCGATATTCGCCGCGCCATTCGCTGCCGCGCGCACCTGCGGCGCATTCGGCCCGTCGCCGACGATGACCAGCCTGCGCTCCGGCATCCGGCGGAAGGCCTCGGCGATCAGCTCGATGCGCTTGTACGGAACCATGCGCGACGCGACGAGGAAGAAATCCTCCTTCGCCTCATGCAGCGCGAAGCGGTCCACATCGACCGGCGGATGCACGACGATGCTGTCGCGTCGCCACGCTTTGCGGATGCGCTCCCCGATATAGCTGGAATTCGCCACCACCACGTCCGGGTTCAGCGCGCTGGCGCGATCCCACAGGCGCATCCGATGCAGCAGGCGGCGGGTGTAGAGGCCCTTCAGCCCCGTCTCCATGCCCGCTTCGCGCAGATACTGGTGCTGCAAATCCCACGCATAGCGCATCGGGCTGTGCACGTAGCTGACATGAAGCTGTCCCGGCCCGGTCAGCACGCCTTTCGCGACAGCATGGGACGACGTCAGCACCAAATCGTAGCCGGACAGGTCCAATTGCTCGATCGCCAGCGGCATCAGCCCAAGGAACTTGCGGAAATGCTTCCGCGCGAAGGGCAGGCGCTGGATGAAGGTGGTCGTCACGGGCCTGCCGCGCAGGAAGCCGCGCTCGCCTTCCGCCATGAAGTCGCAGACGGCGAAGAGGTCCGCCTCCGGCCATTCGGCGATCAGCTGCTCGACGACACGCTCGGACCCCGCATAGGTGTCGAGCCATTCATGGACGATGGCGACCTTCATGCGCGCAGCCCCTGGATTTCCGCGAGCAACGCACGCGCCGCCGCATCCCAGGTGAAGCCCCGGGCGCGCTTCAGCCCGGCGTCTCGCATGCCATCGCGCAAGCCAGTCTCCTCGATCAGTCGCAACAGGGCGTCGCGCAGCGTCTCGGGCCGCGCGGGGTCGAACCACAGGGCGGCCTCGCCGCAGACTTCCGGCACCGCGCCGGCATGGGCCGCCACCACGGCGCAGCCGCAGGTCATCGCCTCCAGCGGCGGCAGGCCGAAGCCTTCGTAGCGGGACGGGAAGATCAGGCAGAGCGCGTTCTCGTAGAGCGTCCGCAACTCCGCGTCGGTCACGCGGCCGAGCACGCGCGCCGCCTCCGCAGCCACGCCCCCGCCGGCGCGGAACACCGCCGGGTCTGCGGCGCCGGCGACCGCGAGCGTCAACCCGTGTTCCCCCAACGCCTCCGCCGCGGCCGTCAGCGCCGACAAATTCTTGTGCGCCGCCGGATTGCCGACGACGAGCGCATAGCGCCCCGGTTCCAGCCCGTGCTTGCCGAGCACCGCGCCGTCTGCGGGGATGCGCAGCACATGCTCGCCGCCTTCCGGCAGCACGCCGATGCGCGCCGCATCGATGCCGAGCGCCGCCGCGATCCGGCCGCGCGAGAACTCCGACACCGTCAGGATACGCGCGCCGCCGCGCGCCAGCCGCTTCTGCAGCAGCCGGTACCAGGTGCGGAAGGCCAAGGAGTATGATTCCGGCGTGTCGAAGGCGCCGGCGTCATGGATGACCACGGCCTGCCGCGCGCGGGCGAAGACCGGCGCGGTGTTCCCAAGGTTCAGCAGCACATCGCCCGCCAGCGCGCGCGGCAGGTCGATCTGTTCCCAGGCCTGCCCGCCGCGGCGGCCGACCGCCTCAGCATGGAAGGATGCCAGCCCGGCATCGCGCGCCCCGGCGGGATGCAGCACCCGCGCCGCCGGCCAATCGCCCCGCGCGGCCAGCGCATCCGCCGCCGCGACGATCTCCGTCGCGAAGCGCTGCACGCCCGTCATGCCCTGGGTGAGATACCGTCCGTTGATCGCAATCATGCCAGCCGCACCCGCCGTAGCAGCATGGTGCGATCCTCCTCCGGCGCGATGCGCCAGCCCAGCAGGGCCACAGCGCCGAAGGTCGCGACCCCCAGCAGGATCGGCAGCACATAGCCCGGCGAGACCACCATAAGCGCCAGCCCCGCACCGGCCACCGCCAGGAGCGGGAGCAGCGATCGCCCGGCCTCGGCCGCGGGCGGGTAATACCGCGCCGCCAGCAGGAACCGCCCCGCGCAATCCGTCGCCGCGCGCGCTACCCAGGCGATCGCCGCGCCCTCGATCCCGATCACCAGCAACAGCGCCGCGCCCAACGGCAGGAACACCGCCGCCTGGATCAGCGAGAAGGTCGCCGTCACCTCCGGCTTCCCGATCGCGTCCAGCAAGATGCCTGGCACGAAGGCGAGGCAGGAGAAGAAGATCCCGACGCCGAGAATCCGCAGCACCAGCCCGCCGCCATCCGCGAAGGCGGTGCCGAGCCACAGCCACAGCAGCCAATGTGCCAGCGCGACGAGCACCAGGCAGGCGGGCAGCACCAGCCCCGCCACGATCAGCGCGCCGCGGCGCAGCAGCAGCACGGTGCGCTCGGGCGAGGAGCGGTAGGACGACGCGATGGCCGGCATCAGCGCCTGCGCCACCGCCACGGGCAGGATCCACATGCGCATGACGAGGTCGAGCGGTGTCGCATAGAAGGCCACCGCCGTCAGCCCGATCAGCGCCCCGATCAGGAAGCGATCCGCATACAGAAGCATCTGGGTCAGCGCGCCCGACAGGCTCATCCACCCGCCCTGGCGCAGCAGCGGCCGCAGCAGCCCGAAGCGGGGCCGCGCCAGCCCCAACCCCGGCACATCCCGCCACGCCAGCGCGGCATAGGCCAGCCCGCTGACGAGGCGCACCAGCACCAGCGCCACCATCACGCCGACCAGGCTGTCCCACGCCATCAGCGCCAGCACCGGGCCGAGATAGTAGAAGACGCTCACCGGCATGTTGACGATGTTCGCCGCCCGGAACCGCTGCCATGCGGCGAGCACGCCCCACAGCGCCGCGTTCAGCACCACCAGCGGCGCGGCGGCCGCCAACACGCGGAACGCCGCCAGCGCCTCGGCTTCCAACCCCGGCGGCACAATTAGTATCCGTCCGATCAGCAGCGGCATGAAGGTGTAGGCGAGGGCGGCCATGATCGAGGACAATCCCAGCAGCGCCCAGATCGTGGCGCCCACCAGGGCCGGCGCGTCACGTCCGCGCCCTTCGCCGATCGCCTCCGACACCGCCCGCGTCAGCGCCATGCCGAGGCCCAGGTCGAACACCCCAAAGATGCCCACCATGGCCAGCGCGAGGGTGAACAACCCCCAGCGATCCGTGCCCAGCAGATGCACCAGCACCGGCGTAATCGCCAGCGCGACGATCAGCGGAACGCCGCGCCCCAACGCGTTCCACACCACCCCGGAAACGAGGCGGCGTCCGCCGGCCCGGTCTTCCGGGCCCTCGGACGCCGTAGCGGTCATCGAATGGAACCCCTGGTTAGCCCCGGGGGATTAGCACGCACCGCGGCGGGACAGCACCGCCACCGGAGTCTTGATCAGGATCCGCATGTCCGCCATCAGCGACGGCTGCGAGACATAGGCCACATCAAGCGCGACGCGCTGGTCGTAGGAAGTCTCGGAGCGGCCCGACACCTGCCACAGGCCGGTGATGCCCGGGCGGACCGTCACGTAGTGCGCGGCAGCCGCGCCGTAGTAGCTGTCCAGCTCCGACTGCGTGACCGGGCGAGGGCCGACGATCGCCATCTCGCCAAGCAGCACGTTGATCAGCTGCGGCAGCTCGTCCAGCGAGGTGGCGCGCAGGAAGCGCCCGGTGCGGGTGATGCGCGGGTCGTTCTTCAGCTTGCGCGTCGTCTCCCATTCCTCCCGTGCCGCGGGGTCGGAGGCGAGCAGCGCTTCGAGCCGCGCTTGGCTGTCCACGACCATCGAGCGGAACTTGAGGCAGCCGAAGATACGGCCGTCCCGACCGACGCGGGGATGCGCATAGAACGCCGGACCGCCATCGGCCCGTACCAGCAGGGAGACGACTAGGAAGAAGGGGGCGGCGAAGAGCAGCGCGGCCGCGGCGATCGCGACATCCGCCGCGCGCTTCACGACCGGCGTGAAGCCGATGACGGGACGGACGCCCGAAACGACGCCGGCGACGGCGCCATGGGGGGGGAGGGGACCAACCGGAACGCTGGACATCGGTGTCAGCAACCTTCTGGATGTCGCGCCGCCGGCGGGGGCCGGCAACGACCAAGGTGGATCACTCGGGGTCGGGCGCCGTTCCCCCTACGGGAAGACGACAAAACCGGCCCTTCGGTTCACCGTGAAAGTGACCCTTGGCGCTGTCGGATTTGGGACGTGGTTGCGGCGCAATTGTGGCGACGCAGCATCCGGATGCGGGATTTTCTGCTGGAATTTCAGGGGGTCAGCCGGCGTTGTCCGGCTGCCTGCCCCCGTTGCGGCTCATTCGCCCTGTCGGCAAGCGCTCGGTAGCCATTGATTTTGCGCGCATCGTCGCGCATCGCGATGGCGTCGGCCCGATTGCGGAGTACGAATCCTGACCCCCAAGCTCGACGCCGTCCTGTCATACGCCTTCGCCGCATTGCTCGGCGCGACGCTGGTCGCCACGACCTTCCCGCCGGACTTCCTGCTGCCCCGGGCGGGCGGCCCCTGGGCGCCGCAGGGCGATGCCGCGCAGCACGCCATCGCGCAGCGCTACTTCATCGGCGATGCGTGGCGCTGGCCGTTGCTGCAGGTGGGCAACATGCTGCCGCCCGACGGCTTCAACCTCGCCTTCGCCGATGGCATCCCGTTGCTTGCCTTGCCGCTCAAGCTGCTGCGCAGCGTGCTGCCGGAGGGATTCCACGGCATCGGCCTCTGGTATGGCATTGCCTGGCTGATGCAGCCCGTCGCCGCGGTGTGGTGCCTGCGGGGGGCCGGCGAGAAGCGGCTGGTGCCGGCCATCGGGGTTGCGCTCGCGGCCTCCGCCATGCCGGCCTTCATCAACCGCTACGGCCACGCCGCGCTGACAGGGCATTTCACGTTGCTGGTCGGGCTCGGGCTGTATCTGCGCCTTGTCCGCGCAGGTTCATGGTGGCTGTGGATGGCGGCGGTGCTGGCATCGGCCGCGACGCTGCTGATCCATCCTTATCTGGCGGCCATGGTGCTCGCGCTGCTCGGTGCCGTGCCGCTGACGGTTCTGCTGCGCGGGGATCGCGGCTGGTTCGTCGCCGGACTCGGCGTCCTCGCCTGCGCCGCGGCTGTCGGGGCGTCCATGGCGGCGCTCGGCTATCTCGGCGCGGCGGGGGATGGCGGGTATGGGTCATACGCGCTGAATGTGCTCTCGCCGGTCTGGCCTTATCGGTCGCTGGTCCTCGGTGGGTTCGCGGGGCAGGAGATCGATGCGACCGGGCACGGCGGTTGGGAGGGCTACAATTGGCTCGGCCTGGGCCTGCTCGTGGGTCTCGTTGCCGCGCTGCTGCTGGCGC
The DNA here is from genome assembly GCF_018129025.1 of Neoroseomonas terrae. Classification (GTDB taxonomy): domain Bacteria; phylum Pseudomonadota; class Alphaproteobacteria; order Acetobacterales; family Acetobacteraceae; genus Neoroseomonas; species Neoroseomonas terrae. The sequence continues at coordinate 19,797 of NZ_JAAEDI010000015.1, forward strand.
CACGGGATCTGTTGCGCATGCTGCGCCGTCATGCCGGGCTTGCGATCGTCCTGGCCGGGCTGACGCTGCTCGCTGTCTCATTTCGCGTCGGGCTCGGTGACGCCATCGTGCTCGACCTCGGCACGCCGCCGGGGTTCCTCGAGCAGTTCCGCGCTTCCGGGCGCTTCTTCTGGCCGGTGGGCACCGCGCTGCTGGTCGGCACGGTCGCGCTGCTGGCGCGGTTGCGGCCGCCGCGCCTCGCGGCCTTTGCCGTGCTGGGGCTAGGGCTGCTGCAATTCGCCGATGCCCAGCCGAACCGCACCGCGATCCGTGACTGGGCCCAGGCCCGCACGCCATGGACCGTCGATGCACCCGCCCTGCGCCGGCTGCTTGCCGAGGCCGACCGCCTGACTTTGCTCCCGACTTGGCTCTGCGTGCCGAAGCCGGACGTACGCGACGATCACGCGCGGCAACTGCAGGTGCTGAGCCTCGCCGCGGAACGGCCAGTGCCGGCGAACACCATGTATCTGGCGCGCTGGCGCGGTGACCGGCCGCGCTGCGACGACACGGCAGCGATCGCGGCGCCGCTCGCCCCCGGCGAGTTGCGCGTCATCCTGCCCGGTGCGCGTGAGGCGGCGCTGGCGGGGATGCCCGAAGCGGCGACGGCCTGCGCCGATGTGGGCGAATTGCTCGTTTGTCGGAGACGGTGATCGGGAAGGGGCGCCGCCGCATCCCGAACCCTACCCCGCCAAAGACCGAAGGGCCTTTGGAAACCCGGCCTTGGTGCTCGGCGCCGCGGGCGGACCTGATGATCCGACCCCGTCCATCCGGCTCGGCGCATACCGCTCCGTGAAGTACAGCGGCCGCTGCTTCGTCTCGTTGAAGATGCGCCCGAGATACTCTCCGATGATCCCCAGCATCATCATCTGCACCCCGCCGAGGAACAGCACGACGGCCAGAAGGCTGGGATAGCCGGCGACCGGGTTCCCGAAGAAAAAGGTGCGGAACAGAAGCTGCGCGAGATAAGCCACCGCGGCCACGGACGTGACGAGCCCGACATAGGTCGCCACCTTCAATGGCGCGACCGTGAAGGAGGTGATCCCCTCCAGCGAGAAGTTCCACAGCTTCCAGTAGTTCCACTTCGTCGTGCCGGCCGCGCGCGGCGCGCGGTCATAGCGCACGGCCCTGGATGGGAATCCGATCCAGGCGAAGAGCCCCTTCATGAAGCGGTGCTGCTCGCGCAGCTTCAACAGGGCATCGATGGCCCGCCGGGACATCAGGCGGAAGTCGCCGGTGTCGGGCGGCAGCTGCACCTTCCCGCCCAGGCGTTGCATCAGGCGGTAGAAGCCGGCGGCCGTCGCCTTCTTCACCCAGGTCTCGCCCTCGCGCGTGTTGCGCTGGGCATAGACGACGTCGAAGCCCTCCCGCCAGGTCTCGATCAGCGCCGGGATCAGCTCGGGCGGGTCCTGCAGGTCGGCGTCGATGACGACGATCGCCTCACTGCCGCGCGCATGGTCCAGCCCCGCGGTCAGCGCGATCTCCTTCCCGAAGTTGCGGGAAAGATTGACGATGGCGACGCGCGGGTCGGCCGCCTGCAGCCCGGTCATCACCGACAGCGTGGTGTCGCGGGAGCCATCGTTCACATAGACGACCTCCCACTCCATGCCGATGGCGACCAGCGCTTCGGCCAGGCGGCGATGGAACTCGGGCAGGACCTCCTGCTCGTTGTAGGCTGGGACGACGACGGACAGGGCAGGCGCGGCTTCACTCATCATGGGGCATCCCGGTGGGCCGATGGCTGGCCCGCATGAAGGCACGAGGAACAGCACTCATCGGGCCGAATCAAGGCATTGATCCCCCCGCCGTCGCCAATCCGGGCGAAACCGCGTAAGCCCGCGGGTAAGTGCCGCAACGGAATATGGAGGAAGCGTGCTCGATCTCACAGGCAAGGCCGCCATCGTGACGGGGGCGGGTTCGGTCGGTCCGGGCTGGGGCAATGGCAAGGCTGCAGCCGTGCTGCTGGCGCGCCAGGGTGCCGCCGTCTTCTGCATCGACAACAACCCCGAGGCGGTTGCCGAGACGGTCGGCATCATCGCCAAGGAGGGCAATCGCGCCGTTGCCCACACGGCCGACGTGACCGACAGCGACGCGGTGAAGGCCGCCATCGAGGCCGCGGTCGCCGCCTTCGGCCGGCTCGACATCCTTGTGAACAATGTCGGCGGCTCCGCGCCGGGCAGCGCCGAATCCATGAGCGAGGAGGTCTGGGACCGCCAGTTCGACATCAACCTGCGCAGCGCGTTTCTCGGCTGCAAGCACGCCATGCCGCATTTGCGGGCGCAGAAGACGGCGGCGATCGTCAACATCGCCTCGATCGCCGCGCTGAGGATGTCCGGCGACCGGCCGCACATCGCCTATTCCGCGTCCAAGATGGGCATCATCGGGCTGTCGAAGTCGGTCGCCATGGACCAGGCCCGGCACGGCGTCCGCTGCAACACCGTCATCCCCGGGCTGATGAACACGCCGTTGGTGGAGAACCGGCTGCTGCGCCAGCTCGGCGCCAATGACGCGGCGACGCTGATCGCGAAGCGCGACGCGCAGGTGCCCACCGGCAAGATGGGCACCGGCTGGGACGTGGCGCATGCGGTGCTGTTCCTCGCCTCGGACGAGGCCGCCTACATCACCGGGACCGAGATCATCGTCGATGGCGGGATGTCCGCCATGATGCCGGGAGCTTCCGCATGAGCACGCGCTTTCCCCCCATTCCGCGCGAGCAACTCGACGACGCGCAGCGGGCGGTGTTCGACGCCATCGTGTCCGGCCCGCGCGGCCAGGTCTCGGGGCCCTTCAACGTACTGCTGCGCGCGCCGGTCGCGGGCGATGCCGCGCAGCGGCTCGGCGCCAGCCTGCGCTTCTCCGGCCTGCTGGACGACCGGTTGCGGGAAATCGCGATCTGCACCGTCTCCCGCCGCTGGTCGGCGCAGTATGAATGGTTCGCCCACCACCCGATCGCGGTGAAGGCGGGCGTCGATCCGGCGGCGCTGGAACGGCTGCGCCAGGGCGAGGACCCGCGCTTCGCCGATGCGGCCGAACAACTCGTCTGGCGCCTGTCGCGCACGGTGCTGGAGCACGGACGACTGAACGACGCCGAGTTCGCCGAAGGGCGGGAGGCGCTGGGCGAGGCGCGGCTTGTCGAGCTGCTGGTCGTGCTCGGCTACTACACGCTGCTCTCCTTCGTGCTCAATGTCGGGGAGGTGCCGGTGCCTGACCCGAGGCCCTTCCCCGAAGCGACCTGAACTGAACGATGCGTCACCGGAGGAAACGACAATGAACATCCAGCTATCGCGCCGGTCGCTGCTCGGCGCTGGGGTTGGCACGCTCGCCGCGCCGGGCATCGCCTGGGCTCAGGGCAGCCTGGCGGGTAAGACCATCACGCTCGTCGTGCCGTCGCCGGCCGGCGGCGGCACGGATTTCTCGGCCCGCCTGGTCGCCGAGCCCTTCGGCCGCGCGCTCGGCGCGACGATGGTGGTCGAGAACCGGCCGGGCGGGAACGACGTGGTCGGGCTGCAATCCGTGCTGCGCGCGCCGGCGGACGGTACGACATTGCTCTGCGGCTACTGCGCCACCATGACGGCGCGGCCCGCGATCGGCGGCATCGGGGAGATCCAGCCGATCCGCGACTTCCAGGCGGTCGGGCAGATCACCGACACGCCGCAGCTGTTCGTCACCCATCCCTCGGTGCCGGCAACCGACCTGCGGTCCTTCATCGCGCTGGCCAAGCAACGGCCGGGGCAGTTGAACTATGCCTCGGCCGGCAGCGGGTCGATGCACCACATGGGCACGGAGTATCTGAAGCATCGCGCCGGGATCGACCTGGTCCATGTGCCCTATCGCGGCACCGGAGAGACGATCCGCGACCTGATCGCGGGACGCATCCAGTTCTACATGAACTCGCCGCCGCCGCTGACGCCGCTGGTGCGCGACGGGCAGTTGCGTGCCCTCTGCGTCAGTTCGAACGAGCGGCATCCGGGCCTCCCGGACGTGCCCTCCGCGGCTGAGCAGGGCATGCCGGATCTGGGGCTGAATGTGTGGTTCGCGGTGTTCGCCCCGCGCGGCGTGCCGGCGGGACAGGTGGCGATGCTGTCGGAGAAGCTGCGCGAGGTGCTGGCGGACCAGGGCATCCGCGATCGCGCCTTCGCCGCCGGCGCGCTTGTCGCACCGAGCACTGCCGAGGCGCTCGCAGACCGGGTGGCACGGGAGACGGAGAGCTGGCGGCAGATCGCTCGGACGGCGAACATCACGGCAGGGTAGACGCCGTCACCTTCTGCCCGCGAAGAGGAGCGGCCCGGGGCTTCTGCCTCGGGCCGCAAGGCTCGAGTGTGGTCACACGGCCAGTCGCCGCCGGTGCCACGACGCGAAAGCCGCGGCGCCGGCACCGAGATCAGCTAGAACGTCCAGCTTACCGAGGCGATGAAGCGGTTGTCGCAGATCTTTAGCCCGCCGCATTCCGCTTCGCTGATGTTCGTGCCGTAGAACCCGACGGCCGCCGAGAAGCCGAGCGCGATCGGCACGGTGGCGTAGATGCTGTAGGCGAAGTAGTCGGGCGCGCCGAAGCGGGCGTTCCGCTCGATCCACTGGTAGCCCACGCGGCCTGACAGCGTGATGTCGAGGATCGGGAGCTTCACGTCGAGGCCCGTTTCGAGCCACCAGCCGGTGCCGGAGGAGCCGAAGAAGTCCGGCGACCAGGCGGCGGTGCCGACGAAGGTCACCGGCTCCAGCTCATACTTCAGCTTTAGGATGGTTTCGAAGAAGGCGATGTCGTACTGGCCCGGCTGCGCGGTGTAGCCCGGGTAGCTGTAGTAGACGGCGCCGACGTCGAAGCTGAAGCTGTCGATGGTGTGGCGGAAGCCGCCGATGGCATCGACCTCTTGCCGCGCATTGGTGTTCGGGAAGGCGACGTTGCTCGCGAAGGTGCCGATGTAGAAGCCGGACTCGTGTGACAGTTCCAGGGCACCCTGGATGGCCGGCCGGCTGCGTGTCTGGCTGATGTTGCGGAACACGTAGTCGCTGGTGGCGGTGGCGGTTCCGGTGATGGAGAAGCCCGCGCCGAGGTCGACCTGTGCGGCGGCCGGGCTGGCCAGCAGGCCAAGCCCCAGGGCGAGGGTGGCGATCTTCCTGAACATGAACCTTCGGTTCCTTCTCTGCGCCCGTGGCGATGGCCGGCGCCGTGATGGCGACGGGACGCGTAACGGTTCAGCAAGCCCTGTGCCGCTGTGGAGCGAGCTGATCACCGGATGGGCAATGTGTTGCGAAAATACTACGGCGGCCCGGCGCCACCGGATGCGGGGCTGGCCGCGCGCGGCATCGGGCAGCAGCGCGTAGAGCCGCCATGGGCGATTGGCGGCTGCGGCGCAAAGACGAAGGGCGGCGCCGGTGCCCCGGGGCCGCCCTTCGAATGGGTCGATGCGCCGCCGTCAGGCCGGCAGCGGCATGGCCCGCTTGCGCCAGGCCGAGGCCTGTACCGCCGAGGACTTCACATGCACGACGACGGGGCGGTCCGTCACGGCGAAGGCCGCGGCCAGCATCGGCTCGATGTCGTCCTCGCTTTGGATGTCGAAGGCCGCGGCGCCGAAGGACTTGGCCCAGGCGACGAAATCCGGGTTCACCAGGCTGATCGCCCTGTCGTAGGAGCGCCCCGGGTAGCGGACCTCATGGTGCATGCCGATCGTGCCGTAGTGCGAGTTGTCCGACAGGATGATCACCGGCGCGACGCCTTCCCGCATGGCGGTTGCGATCTCGTTGCCGGTCATCAGGATCCCGCCGTCGCCGACGAAGGCGACCGCCCGCTTGCCGGTGCGCCGCAGCGCCGCCGCCACCGCCATCGGCACCGCGGAGCCCATGGCGCCTACATTTGAGGCAAGGAACATGTGGCTCTGCTTGAACGGGAAGTAGCGGTGCAGGAAGGAGGAGAAGTTGCCGGCGTCCGAGGTGACGGCCGCATCGGCCGGGATGTGGCGGGACATGGCGGCGCAGACGGCGCCGAAATTGACGCCATCCTCCATCTTGTCCCATTCTGGGGCCAGCAGGCCGCGATGGATGGTGTTCAGCCCCTTCACCCACGCCTTGCGCGCTTCGCTCGCCTCCGGCGCGTTGCGCGCCAGCAGGGCACGGATCACGGCATGCGGATCGGCCGCGATGGGCAGGTCGACGCGCCAGACGCGGCCGATCTCGTTGGCGTCCGGCCACACCTGCACCAGCGGGAGCTGCGGCTGCGGCGCGGCAGGGAAGGTATAGGACTGGCTGATGCTGTCCGAGAGGCGCTCGCCCAGGCAGATCATCAGGTCCGACTTCTTCATCTCGTCCAGCAGCGGCTTGGGCACGCGGATGCCCATGTAGCCGCCGTAGTTGGGATGGTTGGCGTCGAACAGATGCGGGCGGCGATGCGTCGGGCTGATCGGCAGGGTCCAGGCCTCGGCGAGGCGCGTGAGGTCCGCCAGCGCCTGGTCCCCGCCGGCAGCCATCGCACCGCCGACCAGCACCAGCGGGCGCTCGGCATTGGCGAGCATCTCGGCGAGCTGGTCGAGGTCGTCGCTGCGCGGCCCCGCCTTCGGCAGGGGGGAGGGCTTCACCACCGGCCCCTCGGCGGGCAGATCGAAGATGTCCTCGGGCAGGATGACGGCGACCGGGCCCGGCGTCCCGGACTGCGCGAGGTGGAAGGCGCGGGCGATCACCTCGCTCGCCTGGATCGGCTGCATGACCTCGAGCACGCCCTTGGTCACGTCGGACAGCAGGCGGGCGTAGTTCTGTTCCTGCAGCGCGCCGCGGCCGACGTCCTTGCGCTCGACATGGCCGATCAGTGCAACCAGCGGCGTTGCGTCGTGATAGGCAGTGTGCAGCGCGATCATCGCGTTGGTCACGCCGGGCCCGCGGGAGACGAGCACGACGCCGGCGCGCCCGTCGCGCATCCGCCCGTCGGCGGCGGCCATGAAGCCCGCGCCGCCCTCATGCCGGCAGACCACGAGGCGGATGCTCGGCACGTCGGTCAGCGCATCGGTCAGGCCGAGATAGGATTCGCCCGGCACGCAGTAGATGATGTCGACATCGTGTGCGGCGAGGCTCTCGGCCAGGAGGCGGCCGACGGTGCGGGTCATGGGGCGTTCCTTATTGCGGTTGGAGACCGGCGGCGCGGACCAGCGGCGCGAAGGCCGCGAGTTCGTCACGGATGAAGGCAGTGTAGCTTTCGGGCGTGGTGTCGGGCGGCGCGCCGCCCAGTTCCTCGAGCCGCGCGCGCGTCGGCGGATCGTTCAGCACGGCGCGCAACTCGGTCGACAGGCGCTGCACGACCGGCGCAGGCAGGCCGGCGGGCCCGGAAATGCCGAACCAGGCATAGGAGACGACGTCGAGCCCACCCTCGCGCAGCGTCGGCAGTTCGGCGAAGCTGTCGGCGCGTTCGGCGCCGCTGACGGCCAGCGCCCGGAGCGCGCCCGAGCGCACATGCGGCCCGCAGGAGGGCAGGCTGTCGAGCATCGCCGGCACCACGCCGCCCATCAGGTCGGTCAGCGCCGGGCCGGCGCCGCGATACGGGATGCTTTCCGTCCGCACGCCGAGCGCCATGGCGAGGCGCACGCCCGCGAGATGGGACGAGGTGCCGACGCCGGCGACGGCGAAGCGGATCTCGCCGGCCGTCCGGGCCGCCGCGGCGAAATCCCCGAGGTTCCGATACGGGCTGGCCGGGTTGACCAGCAGCACGGAAGGCGAGCGCGCGATCATTCCGACATGGGTGAAGTCGCGGAGCGCGTCATACGGAATGTTCGGATAGAGCGCGGGGGAGACCCCGTGCGAGGTGGAGGAGGAGACGAGCAGCGTCAGCCCGTCCGGTTCGGCGCGCGCGACCTGCTGCGCGCCGAGCGTCGCACCGGCGCCCGCCCGGTTCTCCGTGACGACCGGCTGGCCGAGCCGCGCGCCGAGCCTTTCCGCGACGATGCGACCGACGACGTCGGTGGTGCCGCCCGGTGCGAAGGGGACGATCAGGCGGACCGGCCGCGCGGGCCATGGTGTCTGCGCAATGGCGGGGCGCACCAGCAGCGGCAGGGTGGCCAGCGCGAGGTGACGACGGGCGATCATGGATAGGCGTTCCTCAGTCCCTGGCACGCATCCTGCCGCATCCCGCCGTCACCGCAAGCCAGCCTCACTCGATACTGACACCCGCGCGACGCACCACCGGTTCCCACCGCGCCGCGTCCTCGGCGACGAAGCGCGCGAAGGCGGCGGGGCTTTCGCTCGGCTCGACGTCGATGCCTCCATCCTCGAGCTTGCGGCGGATCTCGGGGTCGCTGATCGTCGCAGACAGCGCCTCGAACAGCCGCTGCACACGGTCGGGCGGGGTGCCGCCGGTGGTCAGCAGCGCATACCAGGTCGCCGCCTGGATGTCGGGGAAGCCTGCCTCGCCGGTCGTCGGCACATCGGGCAGCGCGGCGTTGCGGCGCGTGCCGGCGATCGCGAGCGGACGCACCGTGCCCGCCTGGATCTGAGACTGCATCGGCGCGAGTGCGTTGGTGAAGACCTGTATGCGTCCCGCCACGACATCGTTCATCGCGGGGCCGGTGCCGCGATACGGCACGTGCTCCATCTCGGCGCCGAGCACCTGGGTGATCAGCGCACCGGCCGCGTGGCCCGTGCTGCCGACGCCGGGGGAGGCGTAGTTCAGCGGCGGGCTCGCGCCGCGCGCGGCGGCCTGCAGTTCGCGCAAATTCGTCGCACGCACAGACGGATGCACGACGATGACATTCGCGCCGCTACCGATCATCCCGACCGGGGCGAAGGCCGTGGCCGGATCGTAGGGCAGGCGCTTGCGGACGAGCTGGTTGATCGTGAGGCTGCCCGAACCGCCGAGCAGCAGCGTGTAGCCATCGGGTGCCGACTTCGCGACGACCTCGGCGCCCAGCGCGCCGCCGGCGCCGCCGCGATTCTCGATGACGACGGGCTGGCCCAGGCGATGCGACAGACCGTCCGAGACGAGGCGCCCGACGATGTCGTTGGTGCCGCCCGGCGGCCAGGGGATGACGAAGCGCAGCGGCCGGTCAGGATAGGCCTGAGCGAGGGCAGGGACGGGCAGGCCGGCGGCAGCGGCAAGCAGCAGCACGCTGCGCCGCGACTGGCGCGGTCGGGTCATGGACGTTCTCTCCGGCGCGGCCGGTTCGCCGGGCCGCGGTTTCATGATTCAGGCTGGACGCTGCGCGTCGCCCTGTCCAGCCTCAGCCGGCCTGCTTCTCCACCCGGCGCTGCCGCAGGCCGAGCCAGACGCTGAGCACGGCCCAGGCAATGCAGACAGGGACGGTGGCCGCGGCGATGCCGGTGAGCGTGAGGCCGAGCGCGAGCAGGCCGGCGTAGCTCCAGGCGGCCACTTGGTCGCCGCCGCGATAGACCACGGTATCGATGAAGTTCTTCGCCTTGTAGCGGTCCTCGCGCGGAACGGCGGTGAACAGCACTTCCCTCGACGGACGGGCGAGGGCGAAGTTGGACACGCGCCGCGCCACCTGCACCACGACGAACACCGCAACCGTCGGCCAGCTTGCGAGGGCCGCGAAGCCGAAGATGCTCAGCGCCGGCAGGACGGTCAGCATCACCGCGACGCCGAGCCACGCCGTCAGCCGCCCCGTCAGGAACAGTTGGAAGCCGAGCGTCAGCACGTTCACCCAGAAGTCGATGTTCGCGAAGAACGCGGTGCGGGCCGCGCGGCCCGGGAAGTTCGCTTCGGCGATGGAGGCCTGCTGGAAGTAGAGCACCGTGGAAGTGATCGAATAGAGCAGGATGAAGCCGGCGATGCCGAGCAGGTAGGGCGAGCGCAGCGTATGCGTCAGGCCCGCGAAGATGCCGCCGCCGAGCGGGCGGTGCGGATCATCCCCCTGCACGGATCCCTGGAAGGCGTCGGTGATGCGGGACAGTCGCCGCACGGCGAAGACCGCGACCTCCAGCAGTACGATCGAGGCGAGCAGCAGCCAGTTCTGCCCGAGATGCTCGACGAAACCCGAGGTCAGCGCGGAGCCGGCGATGCCGCCCAGCGTCGCGCCTGCGGCGAGGAAGCCGAAGAGCCGCTTGCCCTGGTCCGAGTCGAACACGTCGACGATGAAGGACCAGAAGATGGAGACCACGAAAAGGTTGAAGACGGAGGTCCAGATGAAGAAGGCGCGGCCGATCCACACATGCTGTTCCGGCGTCGCCACCATCAGCAGGACCATGAAGACCAGCAGGTTCAGCATGAAGAAGCGGTAGGCGATGGCGATGAAGGTCTCGCGCGGCCAGCGCCGCACCGCATAGGCAAACAGCGGATTGGCCGCGAGCATCGCCAGCAGCGTGCCGGTGAACAGCCAGGGCAGGTTGCGCACGCCGCCCGCGACGCCGAGCTCGTCGCGGATCGGGCGCAGGACGTAGTAGGCGAGGAACAGTGCGAAGACGTAGAGCCAGGACCAGGCCAGCGCGCGCGCCTCGCCGGGGCGGATGTCGATCACCCGCCGCAGCAAGCCGTGCAGGACCCCATCCGCCGGAACGGCGGCGGCGGCCTCAGAGGCCATCGATGAACTGCTCCATCCGGCGGCGCATCGCGGCGTCGGGCATGCGCCCCTGCGCGGCCTTCAGGTTGTCGTCCACGTAGCGCGCCTGCGCCATGCCCGGCACCGCGCAGGTCACGGCGGGGTGCGAGACGAGGTACTTCAGCATGAGCTGCGCCCAGGTCGTCACGTCGATCTCGGCCGCCCAGTCGGGCAGGGGCTTGCCCTGGGTCGCGCGGAACACGCTGCCGCGGCCGAAGGGCAGGTTGATGAAGACCGCCATGCCGCGTTCGGCGGCGAGGGGGATGATGCGTTCGGCGGCGTTGCGGTTGTCGAGCGCGTAGTCGATCTGGATCGCATCCAGCGTCTCGCGCCGCATCATCTGCTCGAAGGCTTCGTATTGCCGGTCGAAGGACGTCGTTGCGCCGACATAGCGGACGCGGCCAGCCTGCTTCAGCTCGCGCAAATAGGCGAGCTCGTTCGTGATGTCGCGCAAGTTGTGGACGGCCAGCAGATCGATCCGGTCGGTGCGGAGCTTGCGGAAGGATTCCGCAATCTGGGCGCGGCCCTGCTCGATGTTGTCGACGCCGACCTTGGTGCCGATGAACAGGTCCCGGCGGATGTTCAGGCTGGCGATGATGTCGCCCATGATGGCTTCGGCGTTGCCGTAGGACGGCGCCGTGTCCACCACCGTCCCGCCGAGTTCGTGGAAGCGGCGGAAGGTGTCGCGCAGCGGTGCCATGTCGGCCTCGGTGCTCGCTTCCTCATACCGGCGGGCGGAGCCGAGGCCGATGATCGGGATCAGCTCCCCGCTGCTGGGAATCGGCTTCTTCAGGAGCGGCGCGGCCTGGGCGAGGGCGGCTGGGGCCGCGGCGCCGGCCGCGAGGCCGGCAAGCAGGGTGCGACGGGGCAGGGTCATGTCTCGTCCTCTCGGCACGCTGATGTCGTTGGCACGGGCGAGGCGGACCGGCCCGCACCTGCCGAGTGTGAGCCAGGCGCGGGCGATTTCAAGTGGCTCCCGGACGCGGAGCCGGCTTGTTACTTGGCAGTTACTTTTTGCGCGATTCCCAATCCGCCAGCGGGATGCGCGGAATCTCGACGCGATCGGTGGTACGGGCATACCAGCCGCGCCCATGCATGCGCCCGACGAGTTCGAGCTTCGGCGTGTCGAGATAGAACTTCGCCGCATCCAGCACGCAGTCGTCGCGGATGTACTGCGCGATGACCTTGCCCATGACGATGGTGTGCTTGCCGGCGGGGACGAACTGGAACACCTCGCATTCCAGCGCGACCGGGCTTTCGGCGATGCGCGGCACCTTCACGCGAAGGCTCGGCGCGGTGGTGAGGCCGGCCTCGTCCAGTTCGTTCACGCCGTGCGGGAAGTCGATGGCGGTGACGTTCATCTGTTCGGCATTCGCGGCGGAAACCAGGTTCACCACGAACTGGCCGGTCGCCTCGATATTGGCGAGCGTGTCCTTCACCGCGCCGGGCGGGCGGCGGCCGCAGCCGATGCCGACCACGACGGGATTGTCGGAGAACGCATTGAAGAAGGAGTAGGGCGCGGCGTTGATGCGCCCCTCGCGGTCCTGGCTGACCACCCAGGCGACCGGCCGCGGCACGACGGAGGCGACGACGAGCTTGTAGGCCTGTTCGTGCGGAATGGTGGTGAAGTCGAAATGCATCTGTGGGTGGTCCTTGGCTTCAGGCGGCGCGGTGCGGCGGGTTCTGGCCCTTGAGCAGCAGGGCTTCGAGGTTCTCGATGCAGCGATTGCCCATCGCGTCGCGCGTCTCGATGGTGGCCGAGCCCAGATGCGGCAGCAGCGCGACATTCTCGAGCGTCATGTAGCCCGGGTCGATCTTCGGTTCGGCGGTATAGACGTCGAGGCCGGCGGCGCGGATCTGGCCGGATTTCAGCGCGGCGACCAGCGCCTCATCATCCACCGACGGGCCGCGGCCGGTGTTGATGACGATGGCGCCCTTCTTCATCTTCGCGAGCCGCGCCGCGTTCAGCCATTTGCGCGTGGCGTCGCCGCCCGGGACGTGCATCGAGATCACGTCGATCGCGCCGAGGAAGCTGTCCTCATCGGCGTGGAAGGTCGCACCCTTTTCCAGTTCCGCCGACAGGCGCTGGACGTCGTGGTAGTGGATCTTCATCTGCATCCCGCGCGCCATGTCCGCGAGTTCCCGCCCGATACGGCCGAAGCCGAGCACGCCGAGCGTCTTGCCCTGCAGCGTGACGCCCATCAGCTGGGTCGGTGCCCAGCCCTCCCACTTGCCTGCGCGGACCATGCGCTCGCCTTCACCGGCGCGCCGGGCGGCCATCAGCATTAGGGTGAAGGCGGTCTCGGCGGTGGCGAAGGACAGCACCTCCGGCGTGTGCGTCACGGCGATGCCGCGCGCCTTGCAGGCATCGAGAGCGACATGGTCGACGCCGACGCTGAAGGTGGTGACGATCTTCACGCTGTCGGGCAGGGCGCCGATGGTCTGCGCGTTCATCGGATCGCCGGCGGCGCAGAGCACGCCGGCCGCGCCCACCTCCGTCGCGCGCTTCGCGATCGCCGCGCCGTCGCGGAACCAGGGCTCGTCATTCGGATTCAGCCGCGCATCGAACAGGGACGTCAGCCGCGCCTCGATGTGGTCGGGCAGCTTGCGGGTGACGAGGATGACCGGCTTTGCCATGGGACGCTTCCTGCCTGGAGTGACGGGTTGGGCGCGCACCATGGCGCGACGGGGGCCGTCTTGCCAGGGGGCGGGGGAGGAGGCAGGGTCCGCACCCATTTCCACAGTCGATTTTCGGGAGGGTGAGCATGGATCTCGGTCTGAAGGGCAAGCGCGCGCTGGTCATGGGCGGCGCGAAGGGGCTCGGGCGGTCGATCGCCGATGCGCTGGCGGCCGAAGGCACGGTGCTGACGATCAGCGGCCGCGACGTCGCCGCGATGGAGAAGGCGGCGGCTGACCTGAAGGCGCTCGGCGCGCCGTCGGTGTCCGTGGTGCAGGCGGATGTTTCGAGCAGCGCCGAGATGGACAAGCTGGCCGATGCCGCGGTGAAGGCGATGGGCGGCGTGGACATCCTGGTGCTGAACCATGGCGGCCCGCCGGTCTGCACGGCCTCGGAGATGACCGAGGAGAACCTGACGAAGTGGTTCCAGAACATCGTCGTCTCGCCGATCCGCATCACCATGAAGCTGATGCCGGCGATGCGGGCGCAGAAGTTCGGCCGCGTGATCGTGGTGGGGTCGTCGGGAATGCACCACCCGATCCCGACGCTGGCGCTGTCCAATACGCTGCGCGCCTCCATCTGGGCCTGGCTCAAGACGCTGTCCGCTGAAGTGGCGGCCGATGGCGTGACGATGAACATCCTCGCGCCGGGCTCGATCCGCACCGACCGCATTACCCAGACCGCCGCGGTGCGCGCCGAGAAGGCCGGCACCACCGTGGATGAGGAGATCGCGCGCGCCGGCAAGGAAGTGCCGATGGGCCGCGTTGGCGAGGCGAGCGAATACGGCCCGATGGGCGCGTTCCTCGCGGGCAAGACCGGCACCTACATCACCGGCACGATGGTCCGCGTGGATGGCGGGCGCGTGCGGTCGATGCTGTAGTATCCGATGACCGAAGGGCGCAGGCGCCGCGAGGCGCCGAGCACCCGGAGGTCTGGATAGGAAAGGCGTTGCGGTTGCAGACGTCAGAGGGGCTTTGCCCCTCCGACACCACCCCACCAAAGGCCGAAGGGCCTTTGGAAACCTCGACCTGGTGCCTGGCATCGTTGTCGGGATGCCCCGCCGAGACGCGCTCTCGCGCCCGAAGCGTGCGTAGTGGCCTGCGGGCCTGTGATGCCCGGCGCCAACAGATTGTGGTCCAGGGGCTCCAAGCCCCTGGCGGGTGGAGGTTCGGAGGAGGGCAGGGCCCTCCTCCGATCGTCCCGAGCGGAATCAAGACAATCATCAAGAAAGGCCGCCCATGCTGCCGAACCTGACGCCGGACATCGATCTGGCCGACGAACTCTTCACCGGCCTCAGGGCCGGCAGCACCGATGGCGAGGGCGTGACGCGCGAGGCCTACGGCCCCGGTGAGCGCATGGCGCATGCCCTCGTCCGCGCCGCGGCGGAGAAGATCGGGCTGGAATGCTCGACCGACGTCGCGGGCAACATGTACATGACGCTGCCCGGCACCGACCGCGCGGCGAAGCGCATCATCATCGGTAGCCATCTCGATTCCGTCCAACAGGGCGGGAATTACGATGGCGCGGCGGGCGTGCTCGCGGGGATGGCGGCGGTGGCGGGGATGAAGCGCGCGGGCTTCGTGCCGGGCCGCGACATCACCGTTATGGCGATCCGGGCTGAGGAGGCGGGCGCCTGGTTTCCGGTGTCCTATCCCGGTTCGCGGATGGCGCTCGGGCTGTTCAAGGCGGATGGGCTCGCCATTCCGCGCAACGACAGCGGCCGCAGCCTTGCGGATCACATGCGTGAGGAAGGCTTCGACCCCGATGCCGTCGCACGGGGCGACCATGCGCTCGGCCCGCACAACGTTGCCGGCTTCCTGGAACTGCATATCGAACAGGGTCCGGTGCTGGAGGCGGAGCAGGTGCCGATCGCCATCGTCACGGGCATTCCCGGCAGCCGCAGGCTGCGGCAGGGGCGGGTGATCGGGGAATACAACCACTCGGGCGCGACGCCGCGGAAATACCGTCGGGACGCGGCAGCGGCTCTGGCGGAACTCGTGCACCGCATGGACGAGGAATGGTGCCGGCTCGATGCGGTGGGTCAGGTGCTGGTTTGCACCTTCTGCACCATGGCGACCACGGCCGATGCGGGCTTCACCAAGATCGCCGGGGAGGCGACCTTCCAGCTCGATGTCCGCAGCGTCTCCCCGCATGCCTGCGACCTGATGTTCGAGGCATTGCACCGCTTCATGGCCGGGATCGAGGCACGCCACGGCGTACGCTTCGAGTGCGGCCCGGAAACCGGCAGCCGCGCCGCGATCATGGATGAGGGGATCCGCGACGGCCTGGCGCGCGCGGCGGACGGCCTCGGCATCGCGCATATCGCGATGTCGTCCGGTGCCGGCCATGACGCGGCCTCCTTCGCCGAGGCGAAGATCCCGTCGAGCATGCTGTTCGTGCGCAACCAGAACGGCAGCCACAATCCGCATGAGGCGATGCGGATGGAGGATTTCGCAAAGGCCTGTGCGGTGGTGCAGCGCTGGGCTGCCGAGGCTTCGCTTTGACAGCCGCGCCCGGCACCAAGTAACGGTTTCCAAAGGCCCTTCGGCCTTTGGCGGGGTGAGCCCGCGAGGGGCGGCGCCCCTCTCGGAATCCCATGCGCGACCTCCGCTCGCTCGAGACCGTCATCTGGATCGCCCGCCTCGGCGGCTTCCGCGCGGCCGCGGCGCGACTGAACACCACCCAGTCAGCCATCTCGGCGCGCGTCGCGCAGCTCGAACAGGAACTCGGCATCCGCATCTTCCAGCGCGGCGCGCGCGTGACGCTGACCGCCGAGGGCACCGCCCTGCTGCGTTACGCCGAGCAGATGGTCGATCTGCGCGAGGAGATGCTGCGGGCCATCGCCGACCCGGCGGCGATGCGCGGCCTGCTGCGCATCGGCATTTCAGAGACGCTGGCGCATACGCTGCTGCCGCGCCTGGTGCAGCGCATCGGCGCGACGCATCCGGGGATCGTACTGGACATGGTCGTCGACATCACGCCGGCGCTGCGGCAATCCCTGGCTGCCGGGCAGATCGACATCGCCATGCTGGCCGGCACGGTGGAGGACCCGCGCGCGGTGAACCAGCCGCTGTGTTCCTACCCGCTCGGCTGGCTGGCGAGCCCGGCGCTCGGCCTGCCGGACCGGCCGTTGCGCCTGGCGGAGCTGACACGGTGGCCGATCCTGTCCTTCTCGCATGATACTGAGGTCTCGGCGGCGCTGCGGGCGCTGTTCGACCAGGCCGGCGCGCCGGGGGTCCGGCTTTGGGGAAGCACCTCGATCGCGACGATGGCGGAGCTGGCCCGGGCCGGGGTCTGCGTCAGCGTCATGCAGATGGTGGCGGCCGATCGCGAATTGGCGTCGGGAGCGCTGCGTCGGCTCCAGGTCTCGGATGTCGAACTGCCGGATATTCCCTTCCATGTGGCCTATCTCCGCCAGCCGGACAGCCATGTGGCCGCGACCATCGCGGCGCTGGCCCGGGAGATTGCGGGGGCATCCGATTAGAATTTTCGATCGCGCCGATCCAGATTTCGCGTTCGACAGGGCCCGCTTTCGGGTCTGAACTGTGACAGGCAACCCCGAGGAGGCATCCGCATGGACCACAGTGCCGCTCTGCGCGAGACGGGGTGGGAGGTGCGCCAGCGCATCCGCCGCGGGGAATGGACGCGGCCGACGGGTGGCATGGCGCCGGGCTATGTTCAGGCGAACCTCGCCATCCTGCCGCGGGACCTCGCCGCCGATTTCCAGCGTTTCTGTGCGCTGAACCCGAAGCCCTGCCCCCTGCTGGCGTCCTCGGAACCCGGCGACCCGTCGCTGCCGAGCCTTGGGCGCGACATCGACATCCGCACCGATATCGGCACCTACCGCGTCTGGCGCGACGGCGTGATGGTGCAGGAAGTCCACGACATCACCGAACTCTGGCGGGATGACCTTGTCGCCTTCCTGCTCGGCTGCTCCCATTCCTTCGAGGAAGCGCTGCTCGCCGATGGGCTGAAGCTGCGGCATTTCGATGAGGGCAAGGCGGTGCCCGTCTACACCACCGACGTGCCGACCGTGCCGGCCGGTCCCTTCCATGGCCCGCTCGTCGTGTCGATGCGCCCTTTCACGCCGGCCGAGGCGATCCGCGCCATCCAGATCACCTCACGCTTCCCGTCCGTGCATGGCGCGCCGGTGCATATCGGCAAGCCGGAGATGATCGGCATCCATGACATGTCGAAGGTCGATGCCGGCGACGCGGTGACCGTCGCCGAGGATGAGTTGCCGCTATTCTGGGCCTGCGGCGTCACCCCGCAGGCCGTCGTCGCCGCCAGCAAGCCACCCTTCTGCATCACCCACGCACCGGGCTGCATGCTGGTGACGGACCTGATGAATTCCCGTCTGGCGGTCTTCTGATCGCCGCTGGCGCGGGGTATGCATGCCCCGCGCATCACCCTCCCGATCTTCCAGGACAGCATGACCAAAGCACGCCTTGCCGTCGATATCGGCGGCACATTTACCGACCTTGCCATCGAAAAGGGCGATCAGCGCTGGACCGCCAAGGTCCTGACCACGCCCGCCGCGCCGGAGAAGGGCGTGCTGGAGGGTGTCACCCAGGTGCTCGGCAAGGCCGGCATGGCGGCGAGCGATCTAGACCTCGTCATCCACGGCACCACGCTCGCGACGAATGCGATCATTGAGCGCAAGGGCGCGAAGACGGCGCTGATCACGACGGAGGGCTTCCGCGACGTCCTCGCCCTGGCCAATGAGGCCCGCTACGACCAATACGACCTGAACATCGAACTGCCGCAGCCGCTGGTGCGCCGCCGCTGGCGCGTCGCGGTGCCGGAACGGCTGGACAATACCGGCAAGGTGCTGGTGCCACTCGATGAGGCCGCGCTGCGTGAGCAGGTTGAGTTCCTGAAGGGCGAGGGGATCGAGAGCCTCGCCATCGGTTTCCTGCATGCCTTCGTGAATCCCGCGCATGAACGCCGCGCGGCGGAGATCGTGAAGGAGATGTGGCCCGGGATGGCAGTGTCGCTGTCCTCGGAAGTCTCGCCCGAGATGCGCGAATGGGAGCGGTTCTCCACCACCGTCGCGAACGCCTATGTGCAGCCGCTGATGGCCTCCTATCTCGGTCGGCTGGAGGTCGGGCTGCGCGCGGCGGGCGTGTCCTGCCCGCTGTTCCTGATGCTGTCGGGCGGTGGGCTGACGACGATCGAGACCGCTTCGCGCTTCCCGATCCGTCTGGTGGAATCCGGCCCGGCGGGCGGCGCGATCTTCTCCGCCTTCGTCGCCAAGCAGCGCGGCTTCGACAAGGTGCTGTCCTTCGACATGGGCGGCACCACGGCGAAGGTCTGCCTGATCGACAGCTTCCAGCCGCAGGCGTCGCGCACCTTCGAGGTCGCCCGCGTCGGGCGCTTCAAGAAGGGCTCCGGCCTGCCGCTGCGCATTCCCGTCATCGAGATGGTGGAGATCGGCGCGGGTGGCGGCTCCATCGCTCAGGTGGACAGCATGGGCCGCATCCAGGTGGGGCCGGAATCGGCTGGCGCCGATCCGGGCCCGGCCTGTTACGGCCGCGGCGGCACGCATCCGGCGGTGACGGATGCGAACCTCTCGCTCGGCCGCTATGAGCCGTCGCTGTTCGCCGGCGGTTCGCTGCCGCTGAAGCCGGAACTGTCGGTCGCCGCGCTGGCGGAGCATGTCGGCGGCAAGCTCGCGCTGTCGGGTGAGATGGCAGGCCTCGGCGTCGTCGAGATGGTCGACGAGAACATGGCGAACGCCGCCCGCGTCCACGCCATCGAAAGCGGCAAGGGCTATGAGGGCCGTTTCGTCATCGCCTTCGGCGGCGGCGGGCCGGTCCATGGCTATCGCGTCTGCGAAAAGATCGGCGTGAAGCGCATGCTGGTGCCGTCGGGCGCCGGCGTCGGTTCCGCCATCGGCTTCCTGCGCGCGCCGGTCGCCTATGAGGTGGTGAAGTCGCTCTACCAGCGCTTCGGCACCTTCGACATCGCGGCGGTGAACGGGCTGCTGTCCTCGATGTCCGAGGAAGCCCGGAAGGTCGTCTCCGAAGGCGCCTTTGGCGCCGAGGTCGAGGAGACCCGCATCGCCTACATGCGCTACGTCGGCCAGGGCCACGAGATCGCCGTCGCCCTGCCGGCGCGTGCGCTGACGGCCGAGGACGTCGCCGCGATCCGCGCTGACTACGACGCCGAATACACCCGCTTCTACGACCGCCCGGTGCCGGGGTCGGATGTGGAGATCCTGTCCTTCGCCGTTACCGTGCGCACCGTGGTGCCGCATGTCGCACCCGCCGCCGCGGTGGCAGACGCCGCCGCGCCCAAGCCGATCCGCGTGCAGATGGTGCGCGACACGGCGAACGGCACGGTCAGCGAATGGCCGGTGTATGACCGCGAGCACCTGGTGCCCGGCGCGACAGTCAAAGGCCCCGCCATCGTGGCGGAGACGGAGACCAGCACCCTGATCGGCCCGTCCTGGACATGCCGGATGGATGGGCTCGGATACCTCGACCTGACGCAGGAGGCCGCGTGATGAGCAAGGAAACCGGCGCGCTGGCCACCATCCAGCGCCAGATCCAGTGGAACCGCCTGATCGCGGTGGTCGAGGAACAGGCGCAGACCATGATCCGCACCGCCTTCAGCACCACGGTGCGCGAGGCGGGCGACCTTTCGGCCGGCATCTTCGACCTGGAAGGGCGCATGCTGGCCCAGGCCGTGACCGGCACGCCGGGCCATGTGAATTCCATGGCGGAATCGGTCGGGCACTTCCTGAAGAAGTTCCCGCCGCACGGCATGAACCCCGGCGACCACTACATCACCAACGATCCGTGGCTCGGCACGGGGCACCTGCACGACCTGACGGTCGTCACGCCCGCCTTCCGCAACGGCAAGATCGTCGGGCTGTTCGCGAACACCGCGCACATCATCGACATCGGCGGGCTCGGCATGGGGCCGGAGGGTCGGAGCGTCTTCGAGGAAGGCCTCTATATCCCCATCGTGAAGTGCTTCGACCGCAACATGGCGAACGAGACGTTCTTCGATTTCCTGCGTGCGGGCTCCCGTACGCCGGTGGAACTCGAAGGCGACGTCTACTCGCTGTGCGCCTGCAACGATGCCGGCGCGAAGCGGCTCGTCGAGATGCTCGACGAGTTCGACATGGACACGCTGGACGACCTCGCGGGCTATATCTTCGAGGCGAGCACGCGGGCGACGCTGGCCGAGATCGCGAAGCTGCCGCGCGGCACCTACAGCGCGTCGATCAAGTCGGACGGGTATGAATCCGAGGTCACGCTCAACGCGGCGATGACTACGCATGCCGATCGCATCGTGGTGGATTTCGCCGGCACCTCCGGCCTGTCCAACCGCGGCATCAACGTGCCGCCGGCCTATTGCCGCGCCTATGCCTGCTTCGGGATCAAATGCGTCGTCGCGCCCGAGGTTCCGAACAACTGGGCGTCGCTGCTGCCGTTCCAGATGGAGATCCCCGAGGGCTGCATCCTCAACGCGCCGCGGCCCTATCCGGTGTCGGTGCGCCACATCGTCGGCCAGCTTCTGCCGGACCTGATGATGGGCTGCCTGCATCAGGCGGTGCCGGGGCGCGTCAATGCCGAAGGCTCCTCCGCGCTCTGGAACCCGCCGCTGCGCGGTGGCTCGCAGGTTTCCGGCCAGGCGGCGGAGACCGAGGATTTCGAGATCATCACCTTCAACTCGGGCGGCACGGGCGCGCGGCCAGGCAAGGACGGGCTGGACGGCACGGCCTTCCCCTCGGGCGTGCGCACGATGCCGGTGGAAGCGACAGAGAACGTCGCGCCGGTGATCTTCTGGCAGAAGCAGCTTCGCCCCGATTCGGCCGGCGCCGGCCGCACCCGCGGCGGCTTCGGCCAGGTGATGGAGATCGGGGCGAAGGGCGATGCCGAATTCGCCGTGAACGCCATCTTCGATCGCGTTGCCAACGCGCCGAAGGGGCGCGAGGGCGGCGGGGAAGGGGCCACCGGCTGGGTCGGGCTGAACGATTCGAACGGCACCGTGTTGCGCACCAAGGGCTTCCAGATCGTGCCCAAGGGCCGGCGCCTGCTGCTCAAGCTGCCCGGCGGCGGCGGCATGGGCAACCCGAAGGACCGCGACCCTGAACTGGTGCAGCGGGATGTCGAGGACGGGTTGGTCAGCCCGGAGGCGGCGCGCCGTGTCTATGGCGTTCGCGGCGGCTGACGCCTAACCGCGCCGCGTCCTCGAGAATGGCAACGGCGGACAGGTTCTGTCCGCCGTTGAGTCGCCCAGACGCGCCGGGAAGTGGTCGGCCGGATTCCTTAATCCGCGCGCCGGGTCGGCTTCCGCCGGGATGAGCGCTTCGACCTTGACAGCCGCGAGCGACAACTTGATGTCCTCGCTCGCGCCGCGGCAGCGCTGGTAGACGTCTTTCGCCCTGTATTCGGCTCCTGGTCCATCCGGTCGCTTCGCGAGGTCGGACAGCGGGCCGGTGTGGGTTTGGTTCTGTGACTTCCTTGGCGAGGTCGTCCGCACGGCGCCATGTCGGCGCATGCGCGCAGGCGGTGTGCGTCCTGTCGGTTGGAAGGGCAAGTTGGATGACATTG
Organism: Neoroseomonas terrae; assembly: GCF_018129025.1. Classification (GTDB taxonomy): domain Bacteria; phylum Pseudomonadota; class Alphaproteobacteria; order Acetobacterales; family Acetobacteraceae; genus Neoroseomonas; species Neoroseomonas terrae. The sequence goes on from NZ_JAAEDI010000015.1 coordinate 41,606, forward strand.
CTGGTCAGCGCGGGCGTCTTCGTCATCACCCTCGTCGCCGGGCTGATCGGGCTCGGCCTGCATGGCCGCCTGCCCGAGCACCATCGCGGCAATGAATCGAAGGATGTCGTGCGCCTCGTGCAGGCGCTCATCGCGTCGATCGCGACGCTGGTGCTCAGCCTGCTCATCGCTTCGGCCAGCAGTCATTTCCGCGACCAGGCGGACAGCGTCTCGGTGCTGGCGGCCGACATCCTCGTACTCGATGCTGCACTGGCGCAGGCGGGGCCCGATGCGGACAGGGCTCGCAGCGCGCTGCGCGGCATGGTCGCCGCGGCGGTCGATGGGCATGCCATAGACCGGCGGTTCGATGGCACGCCCATCGAGCCCGCCACCATGGACGCCTTCTACAACGCCATCGCGGCGCTACAGACGACGAATGCGGCGCAGCATGCGGCACAGCAGCAGGCGCTGGGCATGGCGGGGCGGCTGGTCCAGGCGCGTGCGACGCTGATGGTTCGCAGCCTGACCGACGGGACGCAGTGGCCGTTCCTCACGGTGCTCGTCGCGTGGCTGTGCATCCTGTTCCTCGCCATGGGCCTGTTCGTGCGGGCGAACACCATGGTCGTCCTCGCACTGGCGGCCGGTGCGATTGCCGTGGCCGGGGCGATCTTCCTCATCCTGGAGCTGGGGGATCCGCATGCGGGCCTGCTGCGCATCTCGGATGCGCCGCTGCGCCTTGCGCTGCGGTATCTGAACTGATCGATCAGGCGATCTGCAGGCCCTGCAACGACTCCTCCAGTTCCTGAAAGCTCGGCATCAGGCCGGAGGGGACCATCTTGCGGCCGGTCTCCACCGCCACCTGCGGCGCATTCCCGTGCAGATGCGCCACTAGCACGGCGCGGATCACCTCGAAGAATTTGCTTTCCTCATCCACCACGCCCTTCAGCCGCGCCGCGAAAGGCCCCATCAACCCATAGGCCAGCAGCACGCCCAGGAAGGTGCCGACCAGCGCGCCGCCGATCATCTTCCCGAGCACCGCCGGCGGCTCGTCGATCGATCCCATGGTCTTGATCACGCCCATCACGGCCGCGACGATACCGAGCGCGGGCAGCGCATCCGCCATCGACTGCATGGCGTGGGAGGGGTGCATCTCCTCCTCCTTCATCTTCTTCAGCTCCCGCGCCATCACATCCTCGATCTGGTGCGGGTCGTCGGCATTCATGCCGACCATCCGCAGGTAGTCGCAGATCAGGTGGACGACGTGGTGGTCGCCGGCGATGCGCGGGAACCTGTTGAAGGCCGCACTTTCCTCCGGCTTCTCGATATGCGGCTCCAGCGCCATCGGCCCCTTGGTCTGTGCGAGGCGCACCAGGTAGTAGAGGAGGCCCAGCAGGTCCATGTAGTCCTGCCGCGTGTATCGCGATCCTTTCAGCAGCTTCCCGAAGCCGCCGCCGACATGCTTCAGGTCGGCCACGCTGTTCGCCATGACCAGCGTGCCGATCGCCGCGCCGCCGATGATGGCGAATTCGAAGGGCAACGCTTTCAGGATGATGTCCAGCTTCCCGCCGGCCGCGATGTAGCCGCCGAACACGCAGGCGAGCAGGAAGCCGAATCCGGCGAGCGAGATCATGGCGGGGTGTCCGGATTCTGCCGCAGCACGGTGATGGAGACGCGCCGGTTGGCCGCGGCGTTCGGTGCGTCCGGCAAAAGCAACTCACGTTCGGCGTGGCCCGAGACGCTGCGGACGCGCACCTCGGGCAGCCCGGCCTCGACCAGCAGGCGGCGCGTGACGTTGGCGCGCTCGGCGGAGAGGTCCCAGTTGCTGCGGTCCCCGCCGCCGCGGAAGGGGGTCGCATCGGTGTGGCCGGCGATGGCGATGGGGTTCGGCAGGCGCTGCGCCGCCTGCGCGACGCGCGCGAGCAGCGCCCGCGCGCGGTCGTTCGGGGCGCTGCCGCCCAGGGCGAACATCGGCTGGCGGTCGGCGTCGATCAGCTGGATGCGCAGCCCTTCGGGCGTCTGTTCCACCAGCATCTGACGGGCCAGGTCGGCCAGCGCGGGATCGGCGGCGACCGCCTCGCGGATCTGGGCGGCCACGGCTTCGAAGGCCTCCCCTTCGCGGCGGGCCAGCTCGCGGCGCAACTCGGCCTCGCCGATCGCCTCGGGGCGGGCCTCCGACACGGCGGTTTCCGCCGGGCCGCCGCGGGGCGGTTCGGGGCCGGCATGGGTGCCCGGCGGGCTCGCCTGGGCGGTGCGGGGGTGCTCGGCCTCCTCAGGGCCCTCGGGCCCGTCGCGGCGGGTCATGGGCCGGGCGGGTGTGTCTGTGTCGTCCTCCTCGATGTCCATCACCAACGGCAGCCGGCCGGGCTGGATGGTCATGGCACCCTGGGTCGAGGTGACGTTGCCGTCGTCATTCGGGGTCTGGCCGCCGAAGGGCTGGCCGGAGCCGGAAACCGAACGCGCCAGGAGGTTGGTCGGCGCGAAATAGTCGGCGAGGCCGCGGCGCTGTTCCTCGGTGGTGGCGTTCAGCAGCCACATCAGCAGGAAGAAGGCCATCATCGCCGTGACGAAATCGGCATAGGCGACCTTCCAGGCGCCGCCATGGTGGCCGGCCTCCCCGCTTTCCTCGCGCCTGATGACGATGGTGCCGCCGCCCCGCGGCGCTTTTGCCTTGCCGGACATGGGTCCGGACAGTGCGCAGGGGGTGCTGACCAATCCCCTAACCATGGCGCGGAATTGCGGAACTATGCCTGTCGCGTGACATGAACGGGGCGCTATGGTTTGGTCGTTCGCTCATGGACCTTCCCGCCCACGCCCTGGCAGCGCCGGCCGAGACCGCGCCCTTCGTGATCTCCCGCCCGGCGCGGCAGACGATGCCGGTCGTCTTCGCGTCCCCGCATTCGGGGCAGGCCTATCCGGCGCAGCTCGTGGCCGAGGCGCGACTCGCGCCGCTCGCGCTTCGCCGAAGCGAGGATTCCTTCGTCGACGAGCTGTTTGCCGCCGCCCCCGCCCATGGCGCGCCCCTTCTGGCCGCAACCTTCCCGCGCGTGTGGTGCGACGTGAATCGGGAACCCTGGGAACTCGACCCCGGCATGTTCGACGGGCCGCTGCCGCCCTGGGTGAATACGTCCAGCCCCCGGGTCGGAGCCGGGCTCGGCACCATCGCCCGCATCGTCGCGACGGGGGAGGCCGTGTATCGCCGTCGCCTGTCCTTCGCCGAGGCGGAGGCCCGCATCCGCAGTTGCTGGGAACCGTATCACGCCGCGCTTGCCCAACTGATTGCCGAGACGCGGGCCCGGTTCGGCTACTGCCTGCTGATCGACTGCCATTCCATGCCGGCGCACCCCGCGCAGACCGCGAACCCGCCGGACGTGGTGCTGGGAGATGCGCACGGCACCGCCTGCGCGCCGCGCGCGACCCGGCTGGTCGAAGAAGTGCTGCTCGGGCTCGGATATCGCGTCCGGCGCAATGATCCCTATGCCGGTGGTTTCGTCACCCGGCACTACGGCCGGCCGAGGGAGGCGACACACGCCCTGCAGATCGAGCTTGCTCGCTCACTCTACATGGATGAGGCGCGGATCGAGCGCGGCGCGGGCCTGACGGCGCTGCAGCGCGACCTCAATACCCTGATGCGCCATCTGGCGGAGACGGAGTGGACGTTTCTGCGCGCCTGATGCGCCGCAGCATGACGGAGAATGATCATCTCCTTGTGGAGAAGATTGTGCTCCTGCCTGGCAGAAAAAAGAAAGGCGGTGCCCGAGGGCACCGCCAAGTTTAGGGAGGAAACGTCCAAGAAAGACAGCGAGCGGCTAGGCCAACCCGCTGCCTGGCGACTATTTATGATGCTCCCCTTGCCGGCGCAAGGGGTTTTTTGCGATGCAGCATAAATGACGCAATGCAGCATGACGGCGCGCATGAAATTGCGTGGCATGGGCCTTGCGCATTCGCTGGCATGTGGAATCGCCTCTCCGCCCTGCCGTGGCTGGTCGCGCTGCTCTCCCTGACGGGATTCGGCAGCAGCGGCCAAGCCCAGTCCTCGCCCGACCCCGGGGCCGCCTGTCGTGCCGCCATCGCGACCGCCGAGCGCGAGCGGGCCATTCCCGCGGGCCTGCTGCAAGCGATCGGACGGGTTGAATCAGGCCGCCGCAACCCGGCGACCGGTGCGTTCTCCCCCTGGCCCTGGACGATCAATGCCGAGGGGCGCGGCATGTTCTTCCCCAGTGCGGCGGCAGCGATTGCCGAGGCGCGGCAACTCCAGGCCCGCGGCGTGCGCCTGATCGACACCGGCTGCATGCAGGTGAACCTTCACCACCACCCAAACGCCTTCCCAAGCCTGGAACAGGCCTTCGACCCGCTCGCGAACGCCCGTTACGCCGCGCAGTTCCTGTCCGAGCTGCACGCGGCGAGCGGGGATTGGGCGCGTGCGGCCGGCCACTATCATTCCCACACGCCGGAGCGCGCGGAACCTTATCGCGCGCGGGTGCTTGCGGCCTGGGCCGGCGAGCAGGGGCGCCCGCCGAGCGACCCGGCCGCGGAGGCCGAGCTGCTGGCGCGCTTCGCAGCGGGGGGGGCGGGGCCGCTGAGCCTGGCCAATCGGGCGGAGAGGGCTCAGGTGATCCCGTTGGCCCGTAGCTCGGCCGGGCAGGGCAGGGGGCTCGATGCCTACCGCGCGGCGCCGATCATGGCGATCGGGCGGGCAGTGCCGGCACCGCCCCCCGTGGAGGGGCCGCCGGCGCGAGTCCCGTTCTTCCGGCGGCCGACGTGACGACTGGTGGGGGCTGGCCCCCCTTCCTAGGCAGCAAACTCCGCCCGGATCTTCGCGCTGTGCTCCCCAAGTGAGGGAACCGCACCGAACGGCCGCTCGCCGTCCGACAGCCGCGCCGCGGGCAGGGCGATCAGCACCGGACCCTTCTCGGTCTGCACCGGCTTGCGCTTCAGTACCGGGTGCTCCTTGAGCCCGCCGCAATCGTTCACGAAGCCGTAGGCGGTATTCGCCTTGCGCAGCTTCGCGGCGCATTCGTCGCGGGTCAGGGTCGAGAACATCGCCTGGATATGCGCATCCACCATCGGGCGGTGGGCGACGCGGTCGTTGTTCACCGTGAAGCCGGGCTTCTGCGGCAGGTCGGGCTCATCCATGAAATGCGCGGAGAAGGACGCCCATTCGCGCTCATTCTGGATGGCGATCAGCACGTCGTGACCGTCCTTGGTCTGGAACGCGCCGTAAGGGCAGATCGACGGGTGCGCGAGGCCGATCCGAGGCGGATTCTTGCCCGTGCCTTCGTATTGCAGCAGCGGCACGGACATCCAGTCGGCCATGCCGTCGAACAGGGAGACGGCGATGCCGCGGCCCTTGCCGGTGATGCCGCGCGACAGCAGCGCCTCCAGCACCGCGGCGTAGGCGTGCATGCCGCAGCCGATGTCGCAGGCAGAGACGCCGACGCGGCCCGGGCCTTCCGCGCGGCCGGTGACGTAGGCCAGGCCCGATTCAGCCTGCACCAGCAGGTCATAGGCCTTCATGGTGGCGTAGTCGCCTTCCTCGCCATAGCCGGAGATGTCGACCGTGATCAGGCGCGGGTGCTTCGCACGCAGTTCCGCGCTGCCGAAGCCGGCGCGCTTCATAGCGCCGGGGGCGAGGTTCTGGATGAACACGTCGGCCTTGGCGATCAGCCGTTCCAGCAGCGCCTTGTCATCGGGCTTCTTGATGTCGAGGCAGATGCTTTCCTTCCCGCGATTCAGCCAGACGAAGTAGGAGGACATGCCGTTGGCGACGGCGTCGTAGCCGCGGGCGAAGTCGCCTTCCGGTCGCTCGACCTTGATCACCCGCGCACCGGCGTCGGCAAGGCGCGAAGCGCAGTAGGGTGCGGCCACCGCCTGGTCCATCGCGACGACGAGAAGGCCCTCGAGGGGCAAGTTCGGCTGGATCATGGACGTTCGTTCTCTTGCTCGGTCGGGCAGGGGCCTTCCCGCGCGGCGGCCAGCGGCAGCAACGCGTCGGGCCAGGGGTTGGGAAACGGATAGACGGGGACGGTGACGCGCCGGGCCTCGCAGATGCGGCGCCCGTCGGCGCCGATGGCGATGCGCTGCGTCAGCCGCGCGCCGGAGACCGCGCCGCCGCTGACATAGGCGAAGCGCGGGCGGCCCTGGGCGTCGAAATAGGTCTCGGCGGTGAAGGCGCTGTCCTCGCCGCCCGAGCGCAGCGAGGCGCGGCGCAGTACGCCTTCCGCGTCGCGCCATTCGGTGACGGCCGCACCCAGCGGCGGGCAATCCGGATAGTCGCGCCGCAGCGGCGCGCGGCCGCGCGCGGCGTCGATTGCAGCGGTGCGATACGCCTCGGCGGCGGCGAGCGGCGCCGCGCAATCCTCCGCGCGGAGCGGCGTGGCGGTGAGCAGCAACATCATGCAGGCCGCGGCGCGCATCAGGCCCGGCGCACCCGCTCGCGCGCGGCGAGAAGGTCGAGCACGGCGAAGACCCGCTGCTCGACCTCGCTGCCCTCGCTGTAGTCGGCGGGAACGGCGCAATGGACGCGGCCTTCCTTGATCAGCTTGCGGGTGCGTGCGGCGCGACCTTCGTCGCCGGCGGGGAAGACGGCGATGGAATGCCCGCCCTGTTCCTTCACCGTTCGGAAGCAGGGAATGTCGGTGTCGCCGTCGCCGATGAAGATGATGTTGGTGAAGGGCACGCGCCGCTGGTCCTGCGGCTGATATGCGTTTACCGCGGTGTTGTCGGCGAGATCGAGCGCATGCTTGTTGATGCGGAACAGATACTGCGTCTTCGTGGTGTAGTTCACGGCGATGGCCGGCGCGATCGCCGCACCGGACGCGTTGTAGAGGAAGCCCGAGGCGAACACCGCGCGGAAATGCCGTCGGATCGGCGTCCCATCGATCAGTTCGCGCAGGCCGGAGGAGATGACGTAGTGTTCGATCGCCAGCCCGCGTTCGGACGCTGCCGCATTCACCCGATCGAACCAGCTCTCGACGCCGGGAAACAGGGTGATGCCGGCGCCATGCGCCGCCCAGTCCTCGCGCCGCATCGGGATGTCGGCATGCGCGGCCTCTACCAGCATGCGATGCATGTAGGTGAGGATCGGGTCGCCCTGCTGCTCCTCGGCTAGCAGGTTCGACCGTTCCCAGAAGGCCCGCACATTCAGGCCGAGCTTCGGCAGGAACACATGTTCCTGCATGTTGCCCGGTGCCAGCGTGCCATCGAAGTCGTAGGCGATGGCCACCGGCACCGGATCTCGCGCCACGCTCAGTAGCTCCGCGGCATCCCGAGCACGTGCTCGCCGATATAGGACAGCACGAGGTTCGTGCTGATCGGCGCCACCTGGTACAGCCGCGTCTCGCGATACTTGCGCTCGACATCGTATTCCTCGGCGAAGCCGAAGCCGCCATGGGTCTGGAGGCAGGCCTCGGCCGCCATCCACGCCGCATCGGCGCAGATCATCTTGCCCATGTTGGCTTCCTCGCCGCAGGGCAGACCGGCCTCGAACTTCTGCAGGCCCTTCTGCAGCAGGGCTTCCGCCGCGCGCATCGCGGCGTAGGACTTCGCGATCGGGAACTGCACGCCCTGGTTCTTGCCGATCGGGTTGCCGAACAGCACGCGCTGCTTGGAATACTCGACCGCCTTCTCGATGAACCACTTGGCGTCGCCGATGCACTCGGCCGAGATCAGCATCCGCTCGGCGTTCATGCCGTCGAGGATGTAGCGGAAGCCCTTGCCCTCGATGCCGACCAGGTTCTCGGCCGGCACTTCCATGTTGTCGAAGAACACCTCGCACGAATTGTGGTTCATCATCGTGCGGATGGGGCGGATGGTCAGGCCGTTGCCGAGCGCGGCCTTCATGTCCACCAGGAAGGTCGAGAGACCGTCGGTCTTCTTCGCCACCTGATCCTTCGGCGTGGTGCGCGCCAGCAGCAGCATCAGGTCGGAATGCTCGGCGCGGGACGTCCAGATCTTCTGGCCGTTGATGATGTACTTGTCGCCCTCGCGGCGCGCCACGGTGCGCAGCGCGGTGGTGTCGGTGCCGCTGGTCGGCTCCGTCACGCCGAAGGCCTGGAGGCGCAGCTCGCCGGTCGCGATCTTCGGCAGGTACTTCTGCTTCTGCTCCTCATTGCCGTGCTTCAGCACGGTGCCCATCGTGTACATCTGGGCATGGCAGGCGGCGGCGTTGCAGCCGGAGGCGTGGATCTCCTCGAGGATCGCGGCGGCCGCCGAGAGCGGCAGGCCCGACCCGCCATATTCCTCGGGGATCAGCGCGGCGAGCCAGCCGGCCTCGGTCAGCGCCTGGACGAATTCAGTCGGGTAGCCACGGCGGGCATCCAGTTCGCGCCAGTATTCGCCGGGGAAGCGGGTGCAGAGCTTGCGCACCTCCTCCCGGATCTCGGCATGGGCGTCGGTGGGCGGCATCTGATGGTCCATGGGTTCTCTCCCGCTGTGCTTGGGATTAGTGCCGGGGGGTCAGGCTGGCAAGGTGATGGTGGTGCCACGCGCGTGCGGCCCGAGGCTGAGCCCCGGGCCGATCGTAGAACGACGATGAAATCGGTTCCGTTGGCGCGATCAGGCGGCAACCCCCAGCGCGGCCTGCATCCGGCCACGGACATAGGCGCCGTCGCGGGATGGCAGAACGCGCGGCGCCTCCGCCGGGTCGATCTCGATCACCGCGACGCGCGGCCCGCTGCCGGGCTTCGTGATCGCGGTGGCGAGTGTCTCGACGCCCGCCATGTCGGCGATGCGCGACGCCTCGGCGATCCCACAGCTCCGCGCCACGGCGGCGAGATCGACGCCGCGGCCGGTATGGCTCTGCTGCCCGCCCGTCTCGCCATACAGCCCGTTGTCGAGCACGACGACCGTCAGGTTCGCCGGCGCCTGCAACGCGATGGTCGCGAAGCCGCCGAGGCCCATGAGCTGCTCGCCATCGCCCGTGACGACGACGACCGGCTTCTCCGGCTGCGCCAGCGCCAGCCCGAGCCCCATCAGCGCCGCCCCGCCCATCGCGCCCCAGAGGTAGAAGTTGCGCGCATCGTCACCGGCCGCCGCCACGTCATAGGTCGCGGCGCCGAGCCCCGTGACGACCATCGTCTCGCCGCGATTGGCCAGCAACCGCGCGACCACATCCCGCCTGTCGAGCATGGTTCCCATCCCCCTCAGAATACCTTGGCGCCGATCAGGCGCTGGCCGAGCAGCACGGCGACCGCGCTGCCGCCCTCAAACACCATGCGCGCCGCGGCGTTCACCGTGTCCGCCACGTCCTCGACGCGGTCGGCGCGGCGCGTCTCGACGCCCATCAGCTTGAAGGCCGCCTCGGTGGTCGAACCCATCGGCACCTGCCACGGGTTGAACTCGCCCCATTCGCCCCGCATCGTGACCAGCGCGAGGAACGGGAAGCCGCAGGTCTTCACCAGCGACAGCATGTTCACGCAATTCCCGACGCCCGAGGACTGCATGAGCATCACGCCCCGCTGCCCGCCGAGCGCGGCGCCGGACAGTACCGCGATGCCTTCCTCCTCGGTCGTCAGGGGGATCGCGCGCATGGACGGCTCGGCATGGATGCTGCGGATCAGCCGCGCATGGCCGCCATCGGGCACATAGACGACCTGGCGCACCTGCCACTGCCGCAGGGCGGCGAAGATCGCATCGGGCCAGGCGACGGCCTCGGCCGAAACACTTCCATCCATGGACATAACTCCAGCATCGGATGGCCGGCGTTATGCGATTGTCACGGACTTCGCGGAATTCGAAATCAGGGATAGAAGCCATCGCAGAATGCGAAGGGATGCGCGATGGATTTGCGGCAGCTCCGCACCTTCCGGGAGATCGCCGAGGCCGGCTCGCTGAGCCGCGCCGCCGACCGGCTGCGCATCGCCCAGCCTGCGCTGTCCCGCCAGATGCGGCTGCTGGAGGCGGAAGCCGGCATGCCGCTGTTCACGCGCCACGGCCGCGGCATGTCGTTGACGGAGGCGGGGCGGGAATTGCTGGCGCGCGTGCTCGGCCCCATGCGGCAGCTGGAACATGCCGTCGCCGAGGTCCGCGCCCTGGCCGGGACCGTCGCCGGGCAGGTGGCGCTGGGCATGATGCCGACGGTCGCGGCGGTCCTGGCCGGCCCGCTGTCCCGTCGCGTTGCGCAGCGCCATCCGCAGGTCTCGCTGCGCGTGGTCGAGGGCTACACCGGCCACCTGATCGAATGGGTGCAGCGCGGTGCGACGGATGCGACGCTGCTCTATGGTCGCACGACCGATTTCCATATGCCGGTGCGCGACCTGTTCGTGGAAGGGCTGGTGCTGGCCGGGCCGCCGGGCAGCGGGCTGTCGCCGGAAACGCCTGTGACCCTCGCCGCCGCGGCGCAGCACCCCCTGGTGCTGCCCAGCCGCCCGCACGGTCTGCGCGCCATCGTCGATGCCGCCGCCGGCCGGGCCCGGATCACGCTGAACCTGCGGCATGAGGCGGATTCCTTCCTTGTGCTGAAGGACCTGGTGGAATGCGGGCTGGGCTTCGCCATCCTGCCGCGCTCCGCCATCCGGCGGGAGGAAGCGGAAGGCCGCATGACCGTCGCGCCGCTGGTCCGGCCCGTGATCCGCCGCCAGGTGGTGTTGGCCCTGCCACCGGACCGCCCGCCAGGCCGGGCGACGGAGGCGGTGCTCGCGCTGCTGGCCGAGGAGGTCGCCGCGCGCGCCGCGGAAGGGGATTGGCGAGTCAGCACTTGAATGAGGCAATGATTGGTCGGTAGATTTCTACCATGAGTAGAATTCTGGCGATGATCGCGCTGCTGTCCGGTGCTTCCGCGCCGGCCCTCGCGCAGACCGGCAGCCTGGTCGTGCCGCCGGGCAGCACCGTCGTCATCGGTCCACGCAGCCAGCCCGCGCCGCGTCCGCATCTGGCGCCCGCGCGGCCGCAGCAGCAACGCATGGTCGTTGTCTCGCCGCAGGGCGAAACGCTGTCCGGCCCCGCCGGCTGGGTCGCCGCTGGGATGGCAGCGGCGGCGCTCGCCGCCGTGCTGTTCGCCGGCGGTTCGGGCGGGGGAGGGGGCGGGAGCAGCGGCGGGTCGGCCACCGGCAGCGCGAGCGGCACCGTCGGCCGCTGACACCCCCCTTGCGCGGCGACGGGGCCGCGGCCAGGGTCGCGCCGGACCTGAATCCGGAGACCATCAATGCTGCCGCCGAGCGATCAACTCACTGTCCTCTTCGCCCATGTCGCCTATCGCTTCGGTGATCGCTTCGCTCCGCGCAACACCGGCATCCGCTTCATCGAGGCGCGCTCGCGCGAGGAACTCGACGCCAACCTGCCGCATTCGGATGTGCTGGTCTGTTCCGGTATGTGGCGCAACGACATCCCGGCGATCGCACCGAAGCTGCGTTTCATCCAGTCCTGCTCGGCGGGCACCGACCAGTATGATCGGGAGGTCCTGAAGAAGGCCGGCATCCGGCTGGCGAGCGGGCAGGGGATCAACGCCAACGCCGTGTCCGAGCATGCCATCGCGCTGATGCTTGCTCTGCTGCGCCGCATCCCGGAAGCGCGCGACAACCAGGCGAAGCGCATCTGGCGCGGCATGCAGGGCGATTTCGCGAAGCGCGAGGACGAGGCCGGCGGCAAGACCGCGGTCGTCGTCGGGCTGGGTCGCATCGGCGGGCGCATCGCGCGGCTGTGCAAGGCGCTCGGCATGAAGGTCGTGGGCGTCCGGCAGAACGTCGCCGGTGGGCCGGAAGGCGCGGATGAGGTGCATTCCTTCCGCGACCTGAAGTCGCTGCTGCCGCGCGCGGATTTCCTGATCCTGTCCTGCCCGCTGACGGATGAGACGCGCAACCTGGTGGATGCGGCGGCCCTCGCGGCGATGAAGTCGACCGCGCAGATCATCAACGTGGCCCGAGGTCGCGTCATCGACGAGCCAGCGTTGATCGCGGCGTTGCAGGCCGGGAAGATCGTCGGCGCCGCGCTCGATGTGACGGCGGATGAGCCGCTGCCGGCCGACAGCCCGCTCTGGGCGATGCCGAACGTGCTGGTCACGCCGCATACCGGTGGCGAGACGCATATGTACGAGGACAATGTGCTCGACTTCATGGTCGAGAACATCGCCCGGCTGCAGCGGGGCGAGGCGGCGCTGGTCAATCAGATCGTCTGACTGAGCGCGCCGCGAACGGTCCCCGCCACGGCGGGGACTACCCTTCCGCGTAGCCCTCGACGAAGGCCACGTTCGAGCGCGTGGTCTCGGACCGTAGCTTCAGCAGCGGCGCATATTCGGGACTGTCGTAGAAGGCGCGTGCGGCTTCCATCGACGGGAACTCGATCACCACGAAGCGGTCGAAGCCGAGATCGCCTTCGAGCGGATGGACAGTTCCGGCGCGGACGTGGAAGCGCCCGCCAAATTGTTCGACGACTGCGGGGACCTTGGCGCGATAGGGCGGAAACCGCTCGGGATCGGTTACGGTGATGTTTGCGACGAGGTAGGCGGTCATAGCCATGCCCTCCGTGGATCCGTGACCCGGCGCGTCGCATTACCACAACCCCCCGCCGGCGGAGATAAATTGTTCCGGCTTCGACAGGAGGGGCTTTGCGCTTCGGCGCAAGCCGGCTTACGGGTGCGGGATCGAACGATCCTGCCGGATGCATGGAGTAGACAATGCCCACGCGTGAAGCCGCCCTGTCCCGCGCCGCCTCCTTCTTCGACGATGGCGGCTTCAAGTCGCTGCTCTCCGACCTCGTCGCCATTCCCTCGACGGCGCAGGAGGAAGGGCGCGAGGCCGATCTCGATCGCTACCTGAATGGCGCGATCCGGCCCTGGCTGGAACGCCTCGGCTTCGCCGTCCAGGTGCGGCCGAACCCGCGCGAGGGCTTCGGCCCGATCCTCACCGGCATCCGCATCGAGGACGCCTCCCGCCCCACGGTTCTCTTGTACGGCCACGGTGATACCGTCCGCGGCCTCGACGACCAGTGGCGCGCGGGCCTTGAGCCCTGGAAGCTGATCGAGGAAGACGGCCGCTGGTACGGCCGCGGCACCGCGGACAACAAGGGCCAGCACGCGCTGAACATCGCGGCGCTGGAGGCGGTGATCGCCGAACGCGGCGGCAAGCTCGGCTTCAACGTGAAGGTCGTGCTGGAGATGGCCGAGGAGCGCGGCTCCACCGGCCTGCGTGAGTTCATCGCGGCCAATGCCGAGGAGCTGAAGGCCGACGTCCTGATCGCCTCCGACGGTCCGCGGGTCGAACCCGAGATCCCGACCATCGCGACCGGCACCCGCGGCACCTTCCACTTCGACCTGGTGCTGAAGCTCCGCCCGGGCGGCGTGCATTCCGGCCACTGGGGCGGGCTGACGCGCGACCCGGCGATCCTACTGGCCCATGCGCTGTCCACCATGATGGATCGTAACGGAAAGGTGCTGGTTCGTGGCATCCTGCCACCATCCCTGTCCAATTCCGTCCGCTCGGTGCTGGACGGCTGCCCGGTCGGCGGCGGAGACGGTGCCGCGACCATCGACGAGGGCTGGGGCGAGCCCGGCCTGTCCTCCGCCGAGAAGATCTACGGCTGGAACAGCCTGATCGTGCTGGCGATGATCTCCGGCCGGCCGGAGAACCCGGTGAACGCCGTCGCCCCCGAGGCGCGCGCGCACATGCAGGTGCGCTACACGGTGGACAGCGACCCGGCGACCTTCGCCAAGGCGGTGCGGGACCATTTGGACGCCCATGGCTTCCAGGACATCGCGGTCGAGAAGGCGGGGCTGCGCATGCCGGCGTCCCGCACCGATCCCGACCACCCCTGGGTGCGCTGGGCGCAGGCGTCGATGCAGAAGTCGCTGGGCAAGAAGGTGCAGATCATCCCGAATTCCTCGGGCGGACTGCCGGGCGATGTCTTCGTGGACCATCTCCGCGTGCCGCTGGTCTGGGTGCCGCACAGCTACAATGGCTGCAAGCAGCACGGCCCGGATGAGCATTACCTCATCGCTCCGGCGCGCGAGGGCATCCTGGGCTTCGCCGGAATGTGGTGGGATCTGGGCGAGCCCGGCACACCCTGACCACGGTTGCGTTACCCTTCCTCACCCGTTCGGGCATGCCCCGCAATGCCGGCGTTACAGAGCGGGCGCAGTTTTCCGATCAGCGGCGCAAGGCCGCCGGAAGAAAGGGGACTGAGATCATGAGGAAGACGACAATCGCGGCGCTGAGTGCGGTGGTTCTGGCGGGCGGCATCGGCCTCGCCGTGGCGCAGCCCACCCCGGGCGCCCCCGCCACGCCGGCAGCGCCCGGCGCAACGGCGGAACGGCAGCATGCCGGCCCGCCGGGCCATCGCGGTGGTCCGCACCATGGCGGCCCGCGCGGCGCCGGAAGCTTCGCGATGGGCGAGGCCTTCGCCCGTGCCGACACCAACAACGACGGCAAGGTCAGCCGCGAGGAAGCGATGACGTGGGTGCAGGCTCGCTTCACCGAGATCGACGTGAACCGTGATGGCGCGACGATCGAGGAGTTCCGCGCTTTCGTGGACGCGCAGCGTCCGCAGGGCCGCCGCGGTCCGCCCCCGGGCGCGCGGCAGGGCATGCAGCAGCGCGGCGCGGCGATGTTCCGCTTCGTGGACGTCAACATGGACGGCCGCGTGACGATGGATGAGCTGCGCCCGATGGTCGAAGCGGCTTTCCGTGCCGCCGACCGCGACGGCGACGGTTCCCTGTCGCGGGAGGAAGTGCGCTTCCGCAATGGCCCCGGCCCGCGCCGCGGCGCGCCGGCGGCGCCGGCCCAGCCGGCCCCCGCCACGCCGCGCTGATCCTGATCCGGGGCGGCTGTCTCGCCGCCCCGGGTCACCATGCAGGGCCGTCGCGGAACGCTCCGCGACGGCCTTCGCGTGTCCGCCATCCGCATTGACCCCCCGGACATGCTCGCGCAGTTTCCCGCCGTCAGGACGGTATCGGGGGAAGCGGTCGTGCAGTTCGCGTTGACGGAAGACCAGGAGGAACTGCGCACCCAGGTGCTGCGTCTCTGCGCGCGGTTCGATGACGATTACTGGCTTGCCCGCGACCGCGACGGCGTCTTCCCGCACGAATTCCACGCCGCCATGGCCGAGGGCGGCTGGCTCGGCATCGCCATGCCGGAGGAATTCGGCGGCGGCGGCCTCGGCATGATGGAAGCCACCATCATGATGCGCGCGGTGGCCGAAAGCGGCGCCTGCATGACGGGCGCCTCGGCCATCCACATGAACATCTTCGGGCTGAACCCGGTTGTGGTGTTCGGCACGGAAGAACAGAAGCAGCGCTTCCTGCCGCCGCTGATCGCCGGTCGCGAGAAGGCGTGCTTCGGCGTGACCGAGCCGAATGCCGGGCTGAACACCACCGAGCTCAGGACCCGCGCCGAGAAGCGCGGCGACCGCTATGTCGTGAACGGGCAGAAGATCTGGATCTCCACGGCCCAGGTCGCCGACCGCATCCTGCTGCTGGCCCGCACCACGCCGATCGAGGAGGTGAAGCGCAAGACGGACGGGCTGACCCTGTTCTACACGGCGCTCGATCGCACGAAGGTCGAGGTGCGGCTGATCGAGAAGATGGGCCGCCACGCCGTCGATTCGAACATGCTGTTCTTCGACGGGTTGGAAATCCCGGAGGAAGACCGCATCGGCCCCGAGGGTGCCGGCTTCAAGCAGATCCTGCACGGGATGAACCCCGAGCGCATGCTGATCGCTGCCGAGGCTGTGGGCATCGGCCACGCCGCGCTGAACCGCGCGGCGACCTATGCGAAGGAGCGCATCGTCTTCAACCGCCCGATCGGCAAGAACCAGGCGATCCAGCATCCGCTCGCACGCTGCTGGGCGAATCTCGAAGCCGCCTGGCTGATGACGATGAAGGCTGCCGCGCTCTACGACGCCGGCAAGGAGTGCGGTGCCGAGGCGAATGCTGGAAAGTACCTCGCCGCCGAAGCAGGCTTCACCGCCGCCGAGACGGCGGTGATGACCCATGGCGGCATGGGCTACGCCCAGGAATACCATGTCGAGCGGTACCTGCGCGAAAGCCTGATCCCGCGCATCGCCCCGGTCAGCCGGGAACTGATCCTGAGCCACCTGGCCGAACGGGTGCTCGGCCTGCCGAAATCGTACTGACGGGGCCGTTCCGGCCGGCTGCGATACCGACCGGATACGCCGTTGCCGGTCAGGGCGTCGTGGCGGCGACCGGCGGCGTGCCAAGGCGCGGCGTGTGGCCGGTAACATCCTTCCGCAGCATGCCGTCGGGGATGCCCCACATGAACAGGCTGTTGAAGTCCGCGATCGACATGCGGCTGTCCGGCGCGCGTTCCGGGTCGTGGATGATCACCTCCTGCGAGGCGTCGTCCACGCCGATCAGCGCGGAGCAATGCCCGTAGGTCGCGCCGTTGTGCGTCTTGGTCCAGGAGATGAGCTGCGGGCCGTATTTGTTGAGCAGGTCCGCGAGGCCGGAGATCGTCCAGTCGTTCATCGGATACTGGACCTCAACGAGGTGCTCGTTCTGCTGCAGGTTCGTGCTGTCCGAGATCACCTCGTGGCCTTGTGGCGTCCACAGGGTCGGGTCGCCGAGCCGCGGACCAACCTCGAAGTAGTAGCCCAGCATGCAGGCGCTGGCGTACCAGCAGCCGGTGGGGTCATCGATCGTGCCGTTCTGCCCGTATCCGAGCTGGGTGATGAAAGGGACGTCGAGATAGATGCTGGCCATTGGGGGGTGCCTCCGCAGCGAACGCTGCGTGGACGCTACTCCGGCGATGGCCGGCGCGCTCGCAACGAATTCGCGACAGTGTGCGCCGGATCACAGGCTGAGGCAGGCTTGGGATGGTGGGCGCGACAGGGATTGAACCTGTGACCCTTCGCGTGTGAAGCGAATGCTCTACCGCTGAGCTACGCGCCCATCCTGCGGGGAGCGCGGACATAGAAGGCGTGGGGTGGGGGTGTCAAGCGCCCGCCCTCTTGTTCCGGCGAAAGGAACGACCATTCTCCTGATATGACCCCGCGCCTCGCCGCCGCGCTGCTGGTTGCTGCTGCCCTGCCGGGCGGCGCGCGCCCCGCGACGGCTGCGCCGTTCGAAGCGCACTACTCCGTCTATCAATCCGGCCTGCCGGTGATGGATGTGCAGCTTGCACTGCATCTCACCGACGCGTCCTACCGCCTGTCCAGCATATCCCGCGCCCGGGGGATTGCCCGGCTGTTCCTGCCGAGCGAGCAGCGCGCCGAGGTGCAGGGCGGGCTGGCCGGTCGGGACGTGCGGCCGCAGCGCTACACGGCCGAGGGCAACTGGCGCAGCGGCACGCGGCGCACGGTGATGGACTTCCTGGCCGGAACGCCGCGCCTGTCGGTGCTGGAGCCGCCCGAGGGCCCCGACCGGATCCCGGTGACGCCTGACCAGATGCGGGGCACGATCGACACGCTTTCGGCGCTGGTCCGGCTGTCCCTCGCCGCGGCGGCAACGGGGCGCTGCGACCTGGATGGCTCGGTGTTCGACGGGCGGCGGCGGCTCGAATGGTCGTCGCGCACGCTCGGCGTGGGGCCGTCGCCGCTCGACGGCGTATCGGCCCAGGCGCTGCGGTGCCGGCTGGAGAGCCGCCTCGTCGCCGGTTTCCGTCGCGGCGACGACCCCGTCCAGGCCGGCCGCCCGCGTGAAGCGGAAGCCTGGATCGCCGCCCTTGGTCCCGGACTGCCGCCGATGCCGCTGCGAGTGGAATTCCCGTCGACCTTCGTCGGCTCGCTGCGGCTCGACCTGGTTAGGGTCAACCGCTCAGGCGAATAGCCCCGCAATCATCCGCGGCAGCTCGCCCGGCGCGGTAGCGACGGGCGCGCCATCGGCCATGGCGACCGGCCCGTAGCCCCAGCCGGCGAAGATGCAGGGTACGCCGGCGCCGGAGGCCGCCTGCACATCATTGCGGTGGTCGCCGATCATCACCGCCCCCGCCGCGCTGCTCGCGGCCGCGGCCAGGGTCGCCAGCAGGTGCTGCGGGTCGGGCTTCCGCACCGGGAAGGAATCCCCGCAGCCGAGCGTGACGAACCGATCCGTGAGGCCAAGTTCGTTCAGCAGCACCCGCGTCGCCTCGGCCGGCTTGTTGGTGCAGACGGCAAGCCGCCAACCCTGGGCGGCGAGCGCGTCGAGGACCTCGGGAATGCCCTCGAAGGGCCGGGTCAGGACGGTGGCCTGGGCGGTGTAGTCATCGACGAAGCGCGCCAGCACCGCCTCGTCCAGCGGCCGCCCGCGGGCGGCCAGCGCCTTGGTCATCAGGGCGCGCACCCCGTCGCCGATCATCGCGACCACCTCGGCGCGGCTGAAGCCCGGCAGGCCGAGCCCGGCCATCGCCCGGTCCAGCGAGACGTGGATGTCGGCCGCGCTGTCCACCAGCGTGCCATCGAGGTCGAAGACGGCGATCCTGTCCATGGGATGGGCGTACGCAGGCCACGCGCGGCCCGCAAGGGGGTGCGACACACGCGGCAAACCAACTTGACCACGAGCGCGCTGGACGCGGCGCGCCCTGACTTGTTACCGGGAGGCATGTCAGCTGCCGCCATCATCCTCGCTGCCGGCCTGGGCACCCGCATGCGGTCCGCCAGGCCCAAGGTTATGCACCCGCTCGCCGGCAGGCCGATGATTCGGCATCTGCTCGCGGCCTGTGAGGCGCAATTCGAGCGCATCGTGATCGTCGTCGGCCCGGACATGCCGGATCTCGAGAAGGCGGTCGCGCCGCACCAGGTGGTGGTGCAGCACGAACGGCTCGGTACCGGGCATGCGGCGCTGCAGGCGCGGTCGCTGCTCGGCGGATACAACGGCGATGTCGCGGTCCTCTATGGCGACAACCCGCTGGTCACGCCGGAGACGATCGGGCGCTTGCTCGCGGCACGGCGGGAGGGCGGCATCCTCGCGCTGCTGGCCATGCGCCCGGCCGATCCGGGCCGCTACGGCCGGGTGATCCAGGATGCGGATGGGTCGGTGACGCGCATCGTCGAATGGGCCGATGCGACGGAGCAGGAGCGCGCTGTGCCGCTGTGCAATGCAGGCGTCGTCTGCGCGCCGGCGCAGGATCTGTTCGACTGGCTCGGCCGCGTGAAGAACGACAATGCCAAGGGCGAGTACTACCTGACCGACGTCGTCGCCATGGGTTACCGCTCGCCGACCGGCACCCGTCGCGTGGTGGCGGTCGAGGCCCCGGAGGCCGAACTTCGCGGCATCAACAGCAAGGCGGAACTCGCCGCCGCCGAGGCCGAGCTGCAATCGCGCCTGCGCGTTGCGGCGCTTGATGCCGGCGTGACCATGACGGCGCCGGAGACCGTGTTCCTGTCCCACGACACGGCGCTGGCGGCGGATGTGGTGATCGAGCCGCATGTCGTCTTCGCCCCGGGCGTCATTGTCGAAGCGGGCGCGACCATCCGCGCTTTCAGCCATCTGGAAGGCTGCGTGGTGAAACGCGACGCCGTCATCGGCCCCTATGCGCGGCTGCGCCCGGGCACGGTGGTCGAGCCGCGCGCCCATGTCGGCAATTTCGTGGAGCTGAAGGCGACGACGCTGGGCGAGGGCGCCAAGGCGAACCACCTGGCCTATCTGGGCGACGCCAGCATCGGTGCGGGGGCGAATATCGGCGCCGGCACCATCACCTGCAATTATGACGGCGTGCACAAGCACCGGACGGCGATCGGGCAGGGCGCCTTCATCGGCAGCAACACCGCCCTGGTCGCCCCGGTACAGGTGGGCGATCGCGCGCTGGTGGGCGCGGGCAGCGTCATCACCGCCGACGTGCCGGACGATGCGCTGGCGATCGCGCGCGGGCAGCAGGCGGTGAAGCCGGGGCGTGGCTTCAAGGGCAAGAAGGGGTAGCACGGCATGTGCGGAATCGTCGGCGTCGTCGGGCGCGAAGCGGCCGCGCCGCGCATCCTGGAGGCGCTGCGGCGCCTGGAATACCGCGGCTATGACAGTGCGGGCATCGCCACGCTGGTGAACGGTCACATCGACCGCCGGCGGGCCGAGGGCAAGCTGTCGAACCTCGCTGTCGTGCTGGACAACAACCCGCTGCCCGGCACCACCGGCATCGGCCACACGCGCTGGGCGACGCATGGCGCGCCGACCGAGCGCAACGCGCATCCGCACGGCACGCCGCGCGTCTCGGTCGTGCACAACGGCATCATCGAGAACCACGCCGACCTGCGCGCCGAGCTGGAAGCCAAGGGCCAGGTCTTCGAGACGGAGACCGACACCGAGACCTTCGCCCGGCTGGTCGACCAGAACATCGCCGAGGGCATGACGCCGGAGCAGGCGGCGGGTTCGGCGTTGAAGCGCGCCCATGGCGCCTATGCGCTGGCGATGATCTTCACCGGCCATCCGCGCAAGCTGATCTGCGCGCGGCAGGGCGCACCGCTCGCGGTCGGCTACGGGGAAGGGGAGATGTTCGTCGGCTCCGACGCGCTGGCCCTCGCCCCGCTGACCCGCCGCATCGCCTATCTCGACGAAGGCGACTGGGCCGTGGTGGACGAGGCCGGCGCGCGCTTCTTCGACGTGCATGACGCGCCGGTGGAACGCGCCATCCGGTTGACGTCGGTGTCGGGTGCGGCGACCGGCAAGGGCAACTACCGCCACTTCATGGAGAAGGAGCTGCATGAGCACCCCGTCGTGCTCGGCGACACGCTGACCCAGTATCTCGACCCGATGACGCGCAGCGTGACCCTGCCGCCGCTGCCCTTCGACCCTGCGACCGTGCCGCGGATGACGATCACCGCCTGCGGCAGCGCGTTCCTGGCCGGGCAGGTCGGGCGATATTGGATCGAACAGCTTGCGCGCATCCCGGTCGATGCCGATGTCGCCTCCGAGTTCCGCTATCGCGAGCCGCCGCTACCCAAGGGCGGCGCGGCGCTGCTGGTCAGCCAGTCCGGCGAGACCGCCGACACCATGGCCGCGATGCACCTGTTGCAGCGCAACGGCCAGAAGGTCGTCGCGGTGGTCAATGTGCCGGAGAGCAGCATGGCGCGCGAAGCGGACGGCGCCGTGCTGACGGTCGCCGGCCCCGAGGTCGGCGTCGCCTCCACCAAGGCCTTCACGGCGCAGCTTGCGGTGCTGGCGTGCCTGGCGATTGGCTTTGGTCGCGCCCGCAGCACGATCACGGCTGAGCAGGAGGCGGAACTGACCGCCGCTCTGCTGGAAGTGCCCGGCATGGCCGCCCAGGTGCTGGAACAGGATGAAGAGATCCGCGCCATGGCCGCGGAAGTCGCGAAGGCGCGCGACGTGTTGTTTCTCGGCCGCGGCACGCTGTTCCCGATCGCGATGGAAGGCGCGCTGAAGCTCAAGGAGATCAGCTACATCCACGCCGAAGGCTACGCCGCCGGGGAGATGAAGCACGGCCCCATCGCGCTGATCGATTCCGCGGTGCCGGTGATCTCGCTGTGCCCGTCGGGGCCGATGTTCGAGAAGACCGCGTCGAATCTCCAGGAAGCGGCCGCGCGCGGAGGGCGGATCATGGCCTTCACCGACGACATCGGCGCGACGCGGCTGCGTGCCTTCGCGGAGCGCGTGGTGGTGCTGCCGCGCGTCGGTGCTTTTTCGGCCCCGATCCTGCATGCCATCCCGGTGCAGTTGCTGGCGTATCATGTCGCGGTGCTGAAGGGCACGGATGTGGACCAGCCGCGTAACCTGGCGAAGAGTGTGACGGTGGAGTGAGGCGATGGAAGTACGTCTGGTGCCGGGTGAGGCGGCGCAACTGATCGAGCCGACCGACCTGCGGCGGTTCAGCGTGACCGTCGCGGGTACGCCGGAGGCACTGCCGGTGCTGGCGGAGGGGCTTCGCGGCATCGTGGATTTCGAGGGCAGCGAGCATGCCTGGGTGTCGGTGGCTTGGCTGCTGGAAGCGTCGAACCGCGCCGACTGGGCGGATTGGCGGTACGAGTTCGCCAACATGATGAAGTACGCGGAAAGCAAAGGGTGGACGCGGTCCGACCCGGATGCGATCCGCGGGCATG
The DNA here is from genome assembly GCF_018129025.1 of Neoroseomonas terrae. Classification (GTDB taxonomy): domain Bacteria; phylum Pseudomonadota; class Alphaproteobacteria; order Acetobacterales; family Acetobacteraceae; genus Neoroseomonas; species Neoroseomonas terrae. The sequence continues at coordinate 63,491 of NZ_JAAEDI010000015.1, forward strand.
TGGTGTGGGTGCCGGCCTGACTGTCGGGCCCGGTGGAGCGCTGCTCTTCCTACTTTCTCACACGCGCGGCCCGAATCGGAGCGATGGCGGGGACAGGGCTGCTTCCATTCGCGCCGGCGCGGCTTCGACTTCGGCCCCCGTTCGCCGAGCATCACCATCCGACGACGTGATGCCGCTCGATCGGTACCTTGTAGCGCCTGCTTGTAAGCTACTTGGTGTAAAAGATGCTGCCTGGACAGGCAGCGAGGACGGCGAAGTTGAAGACGATGATCGCCACGCCGATCTTCAAGGCGACACCCACAGCCGGATCAGCGAAGCGTGCCCGAGCCTCCGGATCCGATGTGCTGATCCGCTCGCGATTGTTGAACACATGATAGAGGAATTGCCCGAGGCTCATGTCTGGCTTTCGACGCCACCAGATTGCAACGGAGGCGACGAATAGAACCAGGAATGACAAGGCAATCACTATCCAGCCGTCATGCACGTAAAGCCCGCAGACCGCCTCCCCCACGTCACTACGCTCCCTACGACAAACCTAAAGCCTGCGAGTGTGTCCCATCTGCGCCTCAGTCCGTCGAGGGTGGCGGCGGGATAGCGAATGCCGCCGAAGCTTAGTGCGATGTGGAGGAGGATTGCTTGTCGTGCTTCAGCCAGGAGGGTCGAGTACCAAGAGACTGCGGTCCAGGATGCCCAGCATCCTGGCGGGGTGAGGTTTGGAGAGGGGCGGGGCCCCTCTCCAATTCTCTCAGCGCCGAGTCACTCCGGCCGCACGCCCAGGTCGCGCAGGATGCGGCCGTAGGCCTCGTATTCCCGCTGCACCATCGCGGTGAAGTCGGCGCGCGACATGTAGTTCACAGGCACGCGCTGGGCAGCCGCGACGCGGCGGAAGTTCGCGTCTTCCACGCCGGTGCGGCAGGCTTCCTCAAGCCGCGCCATCACCGGTTCCGGCGTGCCGCGCGGGGCGTAGATGCCGACCTGGCTGAGCTGTTCGGCATCGATCCCCTGTTCGCGCGCCGTCGGCACGTTCGGGTAGTCCGGGTGCCGGCGCGCGGAGAACACCGCGATCAGCCGCACGCGGTCGCCGTCGATCAACCCGCTCGCCGAGGCCACGACCGCCGCGGAGAAGTCGAGCCGCCCCGCGACCAGCTCATTCAGGTGCGGCGGGTCGCCGCGGAAGGGGATGTGGGTGAATTCGACGCCGGTCGCCTTCGTCACCCGCACCACGCCAAGCTGCGGCAGCGAGTTCGGCCCCGGGCTACCGAAGGTCAGCGACCGCTGCCGGCCGGCGGCCACCAGGCCCGGCAGGTCGCGGATGTCGCTGTCGGCGCGGACGAGGATGCCGATGATGTTCTCGTTGGTGCCGCAGACCGGGGCGAAGCTGTCCGGCCCGATGCCGAGGTTGCGCACCATGTGCGGCTGCACCGCGACGGGCGTCACCGGCGTCAGGCCCAGCGTGTAGCCATCCGGCGCGGACTGCGCGACGAAGCGCATGCCGACGACGCCCGAGCCGCCATCGCGGTTCGTCACCACCACAGGCTGGCCCATGATGCGGGTGAAGTGCTCGCCGAGCGCGCGGCCATAGGCGTCCGACGCGCTGCCGGGTGCGTAGGGCAGAACCACGGTGATCGGCCGGTCGGGGAAGTTCTGGGCCTGCGCGGCGAAGGGCGCGAGCAGGCCGAGGGCGAGAAGAAGACGACGCACGCTGCTCACTCCTCGATGATCGCGACGGCGCGGGTCCAGCCCGCGGAGGCGCGATGGATCTTCACGGGGAAGCAGGCGACCATGAAGCCGTCTGACGGCAGGGTCTCGAGCTTCGACAGCTTCTCGATGTGGCAGTAGCCGATCTCGCGGCCGGCGCGGTGGCCTTCCCAGATCAGCCCGGCATCGCCGGTTTCCTGCACCTTCTTCTTCGTCAGCGAGAAGGGCGCGTCCCAGGACCAGCCGTCGGTGCCGGTGACGCGCACGCCCTGTTCCAGCAGCCACAGCGTCGCGGCCTTGCCCATGCCGCAGCCGGAGTGGATGTAGTCGTCCTCCCCATACCGCGCGCCCGCGCTCGTGTTCACGACAACGATCTCCAGCGGCTTCAGCGTGTGGCCGATGCGCTTCAGCTCCGCCTGCACGTCGCCGGGCGTGGCGACATAGCCATGGTCGAAATGCCGGAAGTCGAGCTTCACCGCCGGCTGGAAGCACCATTCCAGCGGGATCTCGTCGATCCGCCAGGACGGTTCGCCGCCGGGCACCGTGCGCTCGTTCATGCGCGGGAAGAAGTGGTACGGCGCGTCCAGGTGCGTGCCGTTGTGCGTGCTGAGCTTCACCTTCTCGACCGCGGCGTAGTTGCCTTCCGGCAGCTGGTCGATGGCGATCTCGAATTCCTGCGCCATCATCGGCGCGGTCATCTGGTGGTCGAGGTATTCGATCTCGGGCAGCGAGCGAGGCGGGTCCGAGGCGATGCCGGATTTCAGCGCGACCGAGATGTCGACGATACGACGGGGCATGTTCAGCGTTTCCTGTTGTTGATTATGCGGGCCAGGCGATGGCGGGGTTCAGCACGCCGCGGCATTCGCCGAAGCCGATCGGCACGGCGCCAGGCGCCTCGGCGCGGCCGCGGAAGATGATGTCGTCGCCATCCTCGATCCAGCGGCGCTCCTCGCCGGTCGGCAGGGTGACGGCGCCGGTCTGGTTGATCTCGGCGAGGCAGGCGCGCGCGATGTCGACGGGCCCCGAGACGGTGCCGCTGCCGAGCAGGTCGCCGGCCAGCAGGTTGCAACCGTTGGAGGTGTGGTGGGCGACCATCGCGGCCGCGGTCCAGTACATGTCGGAGAACTGCGTGTCGGTCAGCAGGAAGGGCTCGATGCCTTCGGCCCGCATGCGCGCGGTCTGGATTAGCGCGGTCATCCGCACGGACAGCGCGCCGTTGCTGCGGTTGAACGGGCTGTCGAGATGCGGCAGGCAGGGCGGGTCCTGCGCGGGGGCCGCGACCGCGAAGGGGATCAGCGCCTCGGCGGTGACGATCCAGGGGGAGACGGAGGTCGAGACGGACTTCCCGAGGAACGGTCCGAGCGGCGGCATCTCCCACCGCTGCACGTCGCGCACGGACCAGTCGTTCAGCAGGCCGTACCCGAAGATGCGATCGGGCGCGGCGGACATCGGCACGGGCTGGCCGAGCGCGTTGTCCCCGGCGATCCAGATCGCCATTTCCAGTTCGTAGTCCATCGCCTCGGTCGGGCCGAAGCGCATGGCGCCGTCCTGCTGCTTCCATTGACCGTGCGGGCGCGTCACGGCCTCGCCCGACACGCGCACAGACGACGCGCGCGAATGATAGGCGACGGGGAGCTGATGGAAGGCCGGGGGGAGGGGATTGGCCGGGTCCCGCCGGCGGCCGGATCGCAGGCAGTGGTCGTAGCTGACCATGAAATCGGTGAAGTTGCGGACCGTGGCCGGCAGATGCATCCGCGCCTTGGCCATCGGCACGAGCAGCGCGTCCTCCTGCCCCTGCGCGGGTGAGCCCTGCGCCAGCAGCGTGGACACCTCCGCCCGCAGCGCCGCTGAGGCCGGCCGCCCCTGCGCCATCAGCGCGCTGAGCGAGCCATCCGTCACCGCGCGATTGGTCACGAACCCCGCGGCATAGGCGGCCGTCAGGTCGAGGATCGAATCGCCGATCGCCACGCCGCAGCGCGGGTCCATGCCATCCGTCGTGAAGACGCCGAGCGGGAGGTTCTGGATCGGGAAGTCCGTGCCCGGCGCCTGCGCCGAGGCGACCCAGCTCTTCCGCGCAGGATCATGAGTGGCATCGCGTTGGGCCAAGGGTCGCTCCGTTTCGCTCCGAATGCTCACGATCATGCGCGTGTTGATCGAGATGGCAACCCGAAATATATTTTCGAGATGGAGACAGAACCGGCGACCGCGGTCGAGGCCGCGACTCATCGCCTGCGGGAAGAGATTGTCGCCGGATCGCTGCCGGCAGAGGCGCGGCTGCGCCTGCGCGACCTGACGGCCCGCTTCGGCTACGGGGCGACGCCGCTGCGGGAGGCGTTGTCGCGCCTGGCCGCCGAAGGCTTCGTTCTGTTCGAGGGGCAGAAGGGCTTCTCGGTGCCGCCGGTGACGCGGACGCATCTGCTGGACATCACGCAATCACGGCAGTTCGTGGAGCCGGAAGCGCTGCGCCTTGCGATGGAACACGGCGACGCGGCTTGGGAGGACGAGATCGTCGCTTCCGTCTCCCTGATGCGCCGGGAGATCGAGCGCCGCCGCGCCGACCCGGACTGGCTCGACATCTACGAAGCCAAGCACCACCGGCTGCATCGCGCGCTGATCGCCGCCTGCCCGCTGGTCGCGCTGAGGGCTTTCTGCGACGAGCTCTACATGCAGACCACGCGCTATCGTCGCCTGATGAAGAGCGCGATGGAGGATTGGCCACGCAGCTCCGCCGCGCACCAGTCCCTGGCCGATGCCGTGCTGGCGCGCGATCCGGCGGCGCTGCAGGGAATGCGCGACCATATCGGGACGACGTCGACGCGGGTGCTGGCGATGCTGGGGGAAACGCCGGCACCCTGACAGCAGCCCCGACCGGGCCTATCTTCCGGCCACACCCGGAGGAAAGGGACGCCGCCATGCTCGACACCGCCGCCAAGGTTCCGTTGAAGGATTCGGAGCTCTTCCGCCAGGCCAACTACATCGACGGCCAATGGGTCCAGGCCGACAGCGGCAAGACCCTCGCCGTGCGCAACCCCGCGACGGGCGAGGTGATCGGCACCGTCCCCGCCATGTCCGGCGCCGAGACGCGTCGCGCCATTGAGGCCGCCAATGCCGCCTGGCCGGCCTGGCGCGCGATGCTCGCGAAGGACCGCGCGGTCATCCTGCACAAGCTTGCCAAGCTGATGCATGAGAATGCGGACGATCTCGCCGCGATCATGACGGCCGAGCAGGGCAAGCCGCTCGCGGAAGCCAAGGGCGAGGTGGTCTATTCCGCCTCCTTCATCGAGTGGTTCGCCGACGAAGGCCGCCGCGTCTACGGCGAGACGATCCCGCAGAACGCCAAGGGCCGCCGCGTCATCGTGACGAAGGAGCCGATCGGCGTCTTCGCCGCGATCACGCCGTGGAACTTCCCCTCGGCCATGATCACCCGCAAGGCCGGCCCGGGCTGGGCCGCGGGCTGCACGGGCGTGATCCGCCCGGCGTCGCAGACGCCGTTCTCGGCGCTCGCCATCGCCGTGCTGGCCGAACGCGCCGGCATGCCGAAGGGTGTGTGCAACGTCATCACCGGGCCGTCCGGTGAGACCGGCAAGGAACTCACCGCCAACCCGATCGTGCGCAAGCTGTCCTTCACCGGATCGACCGAGGTCGGCCGCGTGCTGCTCGCGCAATGCGCCGCGACCATCAAGAAGACCTCGATGGAACTGGGTGGCAACGCGCCCTTCATCGTGTTCGACGATGCGGATCTCGATGCCGCGGTGCAGGGCGCGATGGCGTCGAAGTACCGCAACACCGGGCAGACCTGCGTCTGCGCCAACCGCATCCTGGTGCAGGACGGTGTCTATGACGCCTTCGCCAAGAAGCTGAAGGAAGCGGTGGAAGGCCTGAAGGTCGGCCCCGGCATGGAACCGGGCGTGACGCAGGGCCCGCTCATCAACGCGGATGCCGTTGCGAAGGTCGAGGAGCACATCGCCGACGCGCTCGCCCAGGGTGCGACGATCGTCACCGGCGGGCACCGCCACAAGCTCGGCGGCAACTTCTTCGAACCGACCGTGCTCGCCAACGTGCCGCATGGCGCGAAGATCTTCGGTGAGGAGACCTTCGGCCCCGTCGCCCCGCTGTTCCGCTTCAAGACGGAGGAAGAGGCGATCAGGCTGGCGAACGACACCGAGTTCGGCCTCGCCTCCTATTTCTACGCCCGCGATGTCGGTCGCATCTTCCGCGTCGCCGAGGCGCTGGAATACGGCATTATCGGCATCAACGAGGGCATCATCTCGACGGCCGAAGTGCCCTTCGGGGGCTTGAAGCAGTCCGGCCTCGGCCGCGAAGGCAGCCATCTCGGCATCGAGGAGTATCTGGAGGTGAAGTACCTCGCCCTCGGCGGCATCGGGACGTGAGCGAGCCGATCTACCTCGAGGACCTGACCGTGGGCCGGCGCTTCACCGCCGGCCCGGTGACGATCACCGAGGAGGAGATCATCGCCTTTGCCTCCCGCTACGATCCGCAGCCTTTCCACACCGATCCGGCGGCGGCGGCGAAGCATCCGGTGTTCCAGGGCCTCGCCGCCAGCGGGTGGCATACGGCGGCGCTGGCGATGCCGCTGGTCGTCCAGGCCGCGGGCAACATCGCCGGCGGCATCATCGGCAGCGGCGGCGAATTGCGCTGGCCGAGGCCGGTGCGCCCCGGCGACAGCCTGTCCGTCGAGATCGAGGTGACGGAGGCGACGCCCTCCCGCTCGCGCCCCGACCGCGGAACGGCGGTGATGCACATCCGCGTCCTGAACCAGAACGGGGAGGAGGTGCAGACCTTCACCCCGCGCATCGTCGTGCCGCGTAGGCCCGCGCCATGAAGCTCGGCTACGTCATCCACTACGTGCCGGACGTGGCCGCGACGGTCGCCTTCTACGCGGCGGCCTTCGGCTTCGCGCAGCGTTTCGCCGCCGAGGACGGCACCTATGCCGAGATGGATACCGGCGCGACGGTGCTGGCCTTCGCGTCCGAATCCATGATCGAGGAGCAGGGTGCGAGCTTCCGCCGCACGCGTCCCGGCGAGACGCCGCCGGGCATGGAGATCGGCCTCGTCACCGAGGATGTCCGCGGCGCCTTCGCCACGGCCGTCGCCGCGGGCGCGGTGCCGCTGCTGCCGCCGAAGGAGAAGACCTGGGGCCAGACGGTCGGCTATGTGCGCGACCTCAACGGCGCGCTGGTCGAGATCTGCTCGCCGATGGGCTGACCAGGATCAGCGCAGCGCAAGGCCGCGGATGCGCCGCGCGTCGATCCCGTCATGGCGCTGCGCGGTCCCGTCAGCGAAGGTCGCGCGCAGTGCGTAGAGGCCGATGCAGGATGGCAGCGTGATCGTCTCGGCCGCGCCGGGCGCGAGGCCGTTCGGCAGGCGGTTGAAGGTGCTCGGCGCTTCCTGCGCGCTGTCGACGTAGAGCGCCACCACCTGCTGCGCGGTCTCGTTGCGCAGCTCGATGCGGGTCGGCAGGGCGCAGGCGAGCAGCGGCGCCGGCGCGGCGAGCAGGCCTGCCACGAGCGCGACAAGGCAGCGGCGCGGCGTGTCGGTTCGCGGTGTCATCGCCGCGTGGCGGTGTCGCGGGCGGCATTGGCGCCCGGACGGCGCTGCCTGCCGGCCGCGGCTTGAGCCAGGAGCGACGCCTGCCAGGTCCCGCATCGCGACATGCCGGTCCGCGGTTCCGACAACCACGCGCCGAGGGGCAGGTCGGCCGTCCCGTTGGCGCGCGGCGTTTCGGGCCGGTCGATCGGGGCGGCCTGCGCGCCATCCTGCACGGGCGCGTGTGTCGGAATTCCGCAGGCGATCGCCGTGCCTGGGAGGGCTGCGGCGATCATCGCGATTGCGGCGAGTGTGCGGAACATCCTGCAATCCCTCTCGGTCCGGCGGAGACTAGGCGTCGGCGGTGCGTCCGCGCAGCGAAGTGCCTCACAGCCGGAAGGCGGTGGGCTGGCGCCTTCGCGTGCGCTCACATTCATCCGAACGCGATCTGCGCCGGAGACGTCCGTTCACCTCAGATCCTGCCGTCCGCGAGCATCGTCGCCTGCTCGGCCGGGCGCAGCCGGGCAGGATCTGCCCTAGGTGAGGCCAGCCGCGATCTCCGCCGCCACCTGCCGCAGCGCCGGCTCAGGGCGCGCCGCCAGCCGCTCCACCATGCCCCGGCGGAAGTCGTCATGGGCGGTGCGCGCGGCCTCGCGGAACCATCGCGTGGCTTCGTCCATCTCCCCCCGGTCGGCCAGCAGCACGCCGAGATTGAACTGCCCGCGGAAATCCCCCCGCTCGGCGGACGCCGCGTAGAGCAGCGCGGCGCGGGCGGGGTCGCGCGCCACCACCCAGCCTTCCTCGTAGAAGCGGGCGACCATGTTGATCGACTTGGCGTGCCCCTGCGCCGCCGCTGCATGATACCAGCGCAGCGCCTCGGCACGGTCCTCGGCGATGCCGTCCCCGCGCAGATACATGTTGGCCAGGTTGTACTGGCCCCAGTCGAAGCCGGCCTCGGCCGCGCCGCGGAACCAGCGCACCGCCTCGGCGTAGTCGGCGGCGATCCCCCAGCCATTCTCATAGCAGCGGCCCAGCATGTTCATGCCGGCGGCATCGCCCGCCCGGGCGGCGGAGCGGAACCACTCCGCGGCGGCCGCCTGGTCCCGTGCCACGCCCCCCAGCGCATCCAGAAGGTACTGCCCCCACAGCACCTGCGCGCGCGCCTGGCCCAGCATCGCCGCGGCCTCGATCCAGGGCGCGGCCTCCTCGGGCGGCGCCGCGAAGGCGGCCGCGAGGGTTTCGGGGCTGGCCTGCTGGATCGTGCTGAGCGGGATGGTACGGCGCTGCGGGCGGGCCGGGCGGTTGCGGCGGATCATGATCGGTGTCTGGGCGGCGGCGGGGGTCCCGGCAAGCCCCGCGGCCCAGTCGCCTGATCCCATCGGGTTGCGGTGGCATCAGGCGGCTGGTTGGGGGTGCGGTGTCGGAACCGGGCAGGGGCTGGCCGGCCCCTGTCCTGACGGCAAGCTACTGCATCTGATAATGAGTCGCAATTGGCCCGGTTGGCGAAATCCGCATTCGGCCCGATATCCTGTCTGCACTGAACAGGAGACTGCCGCCCATGCCCGCCCGTGATTTCGACCTTTTCGTCATCGGCGGCGGTTCGGCCGGCGTTCGCCTGGGGCGCATCTCGGCGGGCTACGGCGCCCGCGTCGGCGTGGCGGAAGAACGCTTCTGGGGCGGCACCTGCGTCAATGTCGGCTGCGTGCCCAAGAAGATCATGGTCAACGCATCGGAATACAGCTGCTGGGCACAGGATGCCGCGGCCTTCGGCTGGGACATGGAGGTCCATGGCCATGATTGGCTGAAGCTCGCCGCCGCGCGCGATGCCGAGGTCACCCGGCTCTCCGGCATCTACGGCAAGCTGCTGGCCGGCGCGGGCGTGACCTCCTTCGACGCGCGCGCGAGCTTCATCGACGAGCACACGCTCGATGTCGGCGGGCAGCGCGTGACGGCCGATCGGATCGTCATCGCGACGGGCGGCACGCCGCATCGGCTCGACATTCCAGGGCAGGAACTCGCCTATGTCTCGGATGATCTGTTCACGCTGAAGGCCCTGCCGAAGCGCGCCCTGGTCATCGGCGCCGGCTACATCGCGGTGGAATTCGCGACCATCCTGTCCGGGCTGGGGTCCGAGGTCGAACTCGCCTACCGCGCGCCGCAGCCCCTGCGCGGCTTCGACGAGGACATCCGCGCCGCGGCGGTCGAGGCACTGGTCGCCCAGGGCATGGTGCTGAGCCCCGACGTCAGCCCCGTCCGCATTGGGCAGGTCGAGAACCACCTGATGGTCACCCTGTCGAACAGCGGCGTGCGGGAGGCCGATGCGGTGTTCTTCTGCACCGGCCGCACGCCGAACACCGCGTCGCTCGGGCTGGACAAGGCCGGCGTCGAGATGAAGGACGGCGGCGCGGTCATCGTCGACGACGAACACCGCACCAGCGTCCCGCACATCTACGCGATCGGCGACGTGATCGACCGGGTGAACCTGACCCCGATGGCGACCGCCGTCGGCCACGCGCTCGCCGACACGCTGTTCGGCAACAAGCCTCGCCGCGCCAGCTACGAGAACGTGCCGACCGCGGTGTTCATGTCGCCGCCCATCGCCTCGGTCGGCCTGACTGAGGCCGATGCGGCGAATATCGGCCCGGTCGACATCTACGCGACGCGCTTCACGCCGCTTCGCCACACCATCACCAAGCGGGAAGGGCGGCGGACGCTAATGAAGCTGGTCGTCTGCCAGCGGACGCAGAAGGTGCTCGGCGCGCATATGCTCGGCGAAGATGCAGCGGAGATCATGCAGGGCGTCGGTATCGTGATCGCCATGGGCGGCACCAAGCAGGATTTCGACCGGACCATCGGCATCCATCCCACGGCGGCGGAGGAGCTGGTGACGCTTCGGACCCGCACGCGGGAAGCGGGCGTGACGTCCGCGGCGGCGCAGTAAGGTCGGGGGAGGGGAACCTCCCCCGAACCCCCTCCCTTTTTCTGTCTGTCAGCCTGTCGGTCCGGCGCCGCGGCCGGGAGCCATCAGGCGGCGTTCAGGGTCGCTTCGAAGTCCCGGAACAACGTCACGGCCTTGGCATCGAAGAAGGGCAGGACCTGCGAGATGAAGATGCCGGTCGTCCCGCGACCGTGATCGATCCAGTAGTAGCAATTCGCCATCCCGGCCCAGGCCAGCCCGCCGGCCGAGCGGCCCTGCGGCGAGGGGTGACGGTTGATCAGGAAGGACAGGCCCCAGCCGCAATGCTGGCCGGGGAAGAAATCGGCGTCGTTGCTCGCCGCCGGGACGGCTGAGATCATCGGCTGCACCGCCATGCGCGGAATCTGGTCCTGCGCCATCATCGCGATCGTCTCGGGCCGCAGCAGCCTCTCCCGCCCGTGCCGCCCGCCATTCAGGATCATCCGGGCGAAGGCCAGGTAGTCGCGCGCCGTGGAGTAGAGCCCGCCACCACCGCTGTCGAACTCGCGCTCCACCTCCACCCCACGCTCGAGCGGCGTCAGCGAGCCATCCGGCCCGCGCGCATGGATCGGTGCGAGCCTTGCGCGCATCGCATCGGTCAGCTGAAAGCCGGTATCGGCCATGCCGAGCGGCGCGAAGATCGTCTCGGCGAAGTGAGTACCGAGGCTCTGGCCCGTCACCGCCTCCACCATGCGCCCGGCCCAGTCGACGCCGATGCCATAGTGCCAAGCCTCGCCCGGGTCGAACAGCAGCGGCAGGTTCAGGGCCGCAAGCTTCCCGCTTGCCATCGGGGGCAGGCCGAGCGCCCGGCGCGCCTTGATCGTGTCCGCGCTCCACATCTCATAGGAGAAGCCGGAGGTGTGGGTCAGCAGATGGCGCAGGGTGATCGCCACGCGGGGCGCGCGCAGCAGCGCCTTGCCATCGGCATCGAAGCCGTCCAGCACCTGGATGCGCCCGATCTCCGGCAGGACCTCCGAGGCGGGGGCGTCGAGCGCCAGCCGCTTCGCCTCGACCAGCCGCATCGCCGCCGCGGCCGTGACTGCCTTCGTCATCGAGGCGATCCAGACGACGGTATCCGGTGCCATCGGCTCGGCCCCGCCGAGCCGCCGGACCCCGAAGCCCTGGACGAAGCCCGCGTCCTCGCGCCCCGCCGCGGCCACCACGACGCCCGGTATATCCCCCGCCTGGACCGCCGCCTGCATCCGCAGCGCGACCTGTTCCTGACCTCGCATCCGTGCCTCTCCCCCCACATGGCCGCCCGCCACCCTCGCACGGCGCCGCGGCTTCCCCCACCCCCGCGATCGTGGACGAAGGACCGGCACCTTGCCGCACCCCCACCCGGCCACCTACCTCAGCATCCCGGCATGTGGCCGGGCGCGGCCGGGTGCCCGATCGGGAAACGCGCCAATTGGCGGGTTTCCAATGCGGCGCTAAGGTGCGCGACTTTCTTGGAGGAGAGTGCCAGACAATGACCGCGCGTGGCTGGAGCCCTGATTCATGGCGGGCGATGCCGATCCGGCAGGTGCCGGACTATCCGGACCAGGCGGCGCTTGCCGCGATGGAAGGGAAGATCGCGCGATTTCCTCCCCTCGTTTTTGCAGGTGAGGCGCGCCGCCTGAAATCGGCGCTGGCCCGCGCCGGGGATGGCGAGGCCTTCGTCCTGCAGGGCGGCGACTGCGCCGAAAGCTTCGGCGACTTCACCGCCAACGTCATCCGCGACACCTTCCGCGTGCTGCTGCAGATGGCGGTGGTGCTGACCTTCGGTGGCCAGGTGCCGGTGGTGAAGCTCGGCCGTATGGCCGGGCAGTTCGCCAAGCCGCGGTCGAGCGACACCGAGACCAAGGGCGGCGTCACCCTGCCGTCCTATCGCGGTGACATCGTGAACGGCCCCGACTTCACGGACGCCGCCCGCATCCCCGACCCGTCGCGCCTGGAGTTCGCCTACATGCAGTCGGCGGGCACGATGAACCTGCTGCGCGCCTTCGCGACGGGCGGCTATGCCGACCTGCACCATGTCCATCGCTGGAACCTGGGCTTCGTCGCGCGCAGCCCGCTGGCCGATCGCTACGCGGACCTCGCGACGCGCATCGACCAGACGCTGAACTTCATGCAGGCCTGCGGCATGTCCGACCTGCCGCAGGTGCGGGAGACGGATTTCTACACGAGCCACGAGAGCCTGCTGCTGCCCTATGAGCAGGCGCTGACCCGCGTCGATTCCACGACCGGCGACGCCTATGCCTGCTCGGCCCACTTCCTGTGGATCGGCGACCGCACCCGCCAGCCGGACGGCGCGCATGTGGAATTCCTCCGCGGGGTGAAGAACCCGATCGGCATGAAGGTCGGCCCGACCATGGAGGCGGATGAGCTGGTCCGCCTGACCGAGATCCTGAACCCGGCGAATGAGAAGGGCCGCCTGACCCTGATCTCTCGCATGGGCCACGACAAGGTCGAGGCGAAGCTCGCCCCGCTGGCGCGCGCGGTGCAGAAGGCTGGCCGCAACGTGGTGTGGCTGTGCGACCCGATGCACGGCAACACCACGACCGTGGCCGGCTACAAGACCCGCGTCTTCGATTCCATCATGGGCGAGGTGCGCGGCTTCTTCGATGTGCATGAGGCCGAGGGCAGCATCGCCGGCGGCGTGCATGTCGAGATGACTGGCTCCGACGTGACGGAATGCCTTGGCGGCGCGCATCGGCTGTCGGAGACGGATCTCTCGGCGAACTACGCCACCTCCTGCGACCCGCGGCTGAATGCCGAGCAGTCGCTGGAACTGGCGTTCCTGATCGCCGAGGAGCTGAAGGCCCGAAAGGCCGCGATCCAGGCGAGCCCCGCCCAGGCGGCCCAGTGAACAAGCCCACCGCGCTCGGCGAGGCCACGCTGGGCGCGGCGCTCGCCACGGGTATCCCGCGGCGAGCGGCGGCACCGGCGGCGGCGCCGGACACAGACGACGCGGTCATCACCGCGCGCACCGATTCCTACTTCAACCGCACCAAGCAGATCGTGCAGCGCTTCGGCGATGCGCGCGTGACCTATGCGGTGTTCCTGCGCCGGCCGGTCGTCTCGGCGCCGCGGCTGGCGCTCGACTGGATGCGGGCGGTGGCGAAGGCCCGCGGCGTCGAGATCCAGATCGATTTGGTGCATGAGGAAGGGACATGGGTCGGCGCCGGTGATCCGCTGATCTACGTCACCGGGTCCTTCGTCGCGCTGTCGGACCTCGAGACGCTGCTGTTGCAGAAGCTCGGCGCGGCCTGCGTCGCCGCCCACAATGCGTACCAGATGTGCCTTGAACTGCCGAAGGTCGCTTTCCTCGCCATGGAGGCCCGGCACTGCGCCGGGGCCGAGATGCAGGAGATGATGGCCTATGCCGCGGCGATCGGCAGCCGCGCGGCGCAGGCCGAAGGCGCCAAGGGCTTCATCGGCAATGCCAACGACCTGACCGCGCACTGGTTCGGCCAGAAGGCCGGCTACGGCACGATGCCGCATGCGCTGATCGGCTATGCCGGCAACACCGTCCGCGCCGCCGAGATGTTCCATGAGGCATTCCCGAGCGATGCGCTGACCGTGCTGGTCGATTATTTCGGGCGGGAGGTGACGGACGGCCTCGCCGTCGCGCGGCGCTTCCCGGAACTGGCGGCGGCGGGCCGGCTGTCGATGCGGCTCGACACCCATGGCGGCCGCTTCCTCGAAGGGCTGGACCCGGCAGAATCCTATGCCGTGCTGGAACGGCACGCGCCGGGGGCGATCCGCCGCTACCGTTCCGAGACCGAGCTGCGCTACCTGGTCGGCACCGGCGTTTCAGCAGCGGCGATCTGGAGCATGCGCGAACAACTCGACGCCGCTGGGTTTCCCAAGGTGCGCATCGTCGCCTCCTCCGGCTTCGGTGTCGGCAAGTGCCGCGTCATGGCCGAGGCAAAAGCGCCGATCGACGTGGTCGGCACCGGCAGCTTCATCCCCGATGCCTGGTCCGAGACCTACGCCACCGCGGACATCGTGGACTATGACGGCACGCCGCGGGTGAAGGTGGGCCGCGAATTCCTGCTGCGGCACGAACAGCGCCGCAAGCGCAACGGCGGCGGCCAGTAGCGCCGCCTTGTCGTCCTCCGCAGCCGCCGCCGCACCCGGCGCCGCCCGCCAGCGCGCCCGTGACCGGCGGATCGGCTGGGCCGCGGCGCTCGGCGTGCTGGCGGTCTGGGTCGGCTTCCAGCTGATCGGCCGATATGCCGTGCGGCAGGATTTCACGCCCTGGGACATGGGGGCGCTGCGCTATCTGGGGGCCTTCATCCTGGCCATGCCGCTCGCCTGGCACTTCGGCCTGCCGCGGATCACGCCGTCGCGGCTGGCCGCGGTGATGCTGATGGCGGGGTTCGGCTTCCCGCTGCTCGCCTATTTCGGCTTCGCCAATGCGCCGGCGGCGCATGGTGCGGTGATCATGTCGGCGGGCCTGCCGCTGGCGACGACGGTGCTTGCCTGGGTGATGCTGCGGGAGGTGCCGAGCCTGCTCCGGATCGCCTGCCTCGCGCTGGTGGTCGTTGCGGCGCTGCTGTTGGCCCTGGATGGCAAGGCGAGCCCACCAGGTGCCTGGATCGGCGATCTGTTCTACGCGGCGGCGTCCGTCTCCTGGGCGGCCTATACGCTGCTGGTGAAGCGGTGGGGGCTGCCGCCGCTCGGCACGACGCTGTTGATCGCGCTGCTCGGGGCGCCGGTGTTCCTGCCGGTCTGGTGGGTGGCCTTGCCCTCCGCGATGGCGGCGGCGCCGACCGGCGCGATCCTGACCCAGATCGTCTACCAGGGCTTCCTGTCGAGCGTCATCGCTGGCTTTCTCTACACGACGGCGGTCGCGCGGATCGGCCCGGCCTCGACGACGTTGATCGGCGCGCTGGTGCCGGGGCTGGTTGCGGCCGCGGCCTGGCCCCTGCTGGGCGAGACGCTGGGCGTGGCGGGCATGCTGGGCGTTGCCCTCGCCATGGCGGGGATGGCGCTGGGCGTCGCGGCGTCTCGTTAAGCACGCCCGACTTCGGCCGCGGCTGCGTTCGATGTCGCGCTCAATCCGAGTTCTCGGTGATGATGTAGATCGATGCCGCGTCGCGGAGCGCCTTGACGCGCATGTAGGGCCCGAGCTGCCCCCAGAGTTCATCCGGCAGTGCTGTCAGGCGATCAAGAGACTGACGGCTCAAATCGATCGGGTAGGCACCTTCGGCGAGGAAGCGCGAGACCCGATGTCGAAAATGATGTTCGGCAGAAAACCCGAGCCGGCCGATCGCGGCCTCGTAGGCTGCAATGTTCTTCTCGTAGTAATCTCGTAGATCCCTGTCGCCGGTTTTCAGAAAGCTCTCGTGGTCGATGCAAAAGCTCCCGCCAAAAGAATGGTAGTAGGATCGGCAAAACTCGCCGATAGGACCAACCATCGATGGCATGATTGATGCCGGAAAGACCGTGAAATACTGTTGGATGCAATGATGGCCGCCGGTCTGATGACTTAGGCCCATCATCGGTCGGACGGACTCGATATCCTCCGCAGCGAGCGCCAGAAGAGGGTCGAAGCTGTCAGGCCAGCCCACGAAGGCACCGAATCGGACCGCCCGCGTGGTTGCGGGAATCGTGGCGAACTCGACGGCGGTTTCGTAGGGCAGCCATTGCCGCACGCCATCCTCCGAATACGTATCCCCGATGATGAGCCCCTTGGCGCCAAGGAGGCCTGGCAGGCCCAGACCGTCTGTCACTCGTCGATCGTCCTTCCTCTGGCCGGCTGCCACCCGCTCCGCCAACGTCGGCGTCTCGTTGACCCCCCGAACCCGCATCCCTAGGTTCCGCCCATCATGGCCGACACGCTGAAGATCGCGCTTGCGCAGATCAACACCACCCATGTGGGGGCGCTCGACAGGAACGCCGACCGCATCCGCGCCGCGCGCGCCGAGGGCGCGCGCCTCGGCGCCGATCTGGTGGTGACGCCGGAATTCTCGGTGGGCGGCTACCTGCCCGAGGACCTCGTCCGCAAGCCGGCCTATGTCGCCGCCTGCGCCGAGACCATCGCGGCGCTCGCCGCCGAGACCGCCGATGGCGGCCCGGGGCTGATCGTCGGCGGGCCCTGGGCCGATGGCGACAAGCTCTACAACGCTGCCTTCCTGCTCGAAGGCGGCCGCATCGCGGCCCGGCGGGCGAAGCACGAACTGCCCAATTACGGCGTGTTCGATGAGAAGCGCGTCTTCGATGCCGGCCCCGCGCCCGGCCCGGTGCCCTTCCGCGGTTTCCGCATCGGCCTGATGGTCTGCGAGGATTGGTGGCTGCCGACCGTCGCCGAGACACTGTGCGAGACGGGCGCCGAGATCCTGCTGTCCATCAACGGTTCGCCCTTCGAGGAAGACAAGCACGAGAAGCAGCGCCTGCCGCTGTCCGTGACGCGGGTTGTGGAGACGGGGCTGCCTTTCGTCTTCCTCGGCCAGGTGGGCGCGCAGGATGAGATCGTCTTCGACGGTGCGTCCTTCGTGCTGAACCCCGACCGCTCGCTCGCGCATCTGATGCCGAGCTTCGTCGAGGAGGTGCGCCTGACGGAGTGGCGGCGCGAGGGCGAGCGCCTGGTCTGTGCCCCCGGCGCCGTGGTCGCGCCGCCGGCGCCGCTCGGGCAGGTCTATGCGGCGATGACGCTCGGCCTGCGGGACTATGTGAACAAGAACGGCTTTCCGGGCGTGGTGCTCGGCCTGTCGGGGGGTATCGATTCCGCGATCTCGGCGGCGGTCGCCGTCGATGCGCTTGGCCCGGATCGCGTCCATGCGGTGATGATGCCGTCGCCCTACACCAGCGGGGAAAGCCTGGAGGACGCCGCGGACTGCGCGCGGCTGCTCGGCATCCGCTACGACACGATCGGCATCGGGCCGGCGATGGATGCCTTCGGCGGCATGCTCGCGCCGGTCTTCGGCAATCGTCCGCCGGACATCACCGAAGAAAACCTGCAGTCGCGCATCCGCGGCGTCACGCTGATGGCACTGTCGAACAAGTTCGGTTCGATGCTGCTGACGACAGGCAACAAGTCCGAGATGTCGACCGGTTACGCCACGATCTATGGCGACATGTGCGGCGGCTATTCCGTGCTGAAGGACGTGTACAAGACGATGGTCTTCGCGCTGTGCCGCTGGCGCAATGCGAATGTTCCCACCGGCGCGCTGGGTCCGGCGGGGGCGGTGATGCCCGATCGCGTCATCACCAAGCCGCCTTCCGCCGAACTGCGCCCGAACCAGAAGGACCAGGACAGCCTGCCGGAATACGAGGTGCTGGACGCCATCCTGGAAGGGCTGATCGAGGGCGAGAAATCCGTCGATGCCCTGGTCGCCGACGGCTTCGACCGCCCGACCGTGCTGCGCGTGTGGAAGCTGCTCGACCGCGCGGAATACAAGCGGCGGCAGGCCCCGCCGGGCGTGAAGATCACCGCCCGCGCCTTCGGTCGCGACCGCCGCTACCCCATCACCAACGGTTTCACGGCGCTGGTCAAATGAGCGAAGAATTCGAAGCCGAGGTCTTTCCGAAGGGCGAATACGCCGTTCAGATCATGGACATGTCGGGGGCGAACGGCGACGAGCCGGTGGAGACCGTCACGGGCTTCATCAGCATCGAGCACGCCAACGCCTTCGCGCGCCGCTACGTCCGCGATTCCGTGGAGCGCTGTCGTGCGCCGGGGGCGGATGCCAAGGCGACGCTCGATGCGTGGTTCGCCTTTGGCGAGGATGCGGAGGTGCTCGGCGCTGGCGACGACGCCTGGGTCAGCCGATCCGAGTTGAAGGACTTCGCCGACGCGCCCGTCCGCGACGCCGAGGAACGCAACTGGCGCGTCCTTGACCCTCGCCGCGACGAGGATGACGACGACGCTGAGGATGAGGCGTGAACGGGATGATGCGGGACCGGAGGGGCGCCGCCCCTCCGGACTACCCCGCCAGGTGCTTGGAGCACCTGGACCGCAAACATCTGCTGCCGGGCGACAGCGGCGCGCCTTCTGCCGATGGCGCACGGCGCCAGGTTGAGGTTTCCAAAGGCCTTTCGGCCTTTGGTGGGGTGGCTTGGAGGGGCAAGGCCCCTCCAATCCTTCAGCGGAAGCCGCCCCGTCGTCAGGACGCTGGACGCCTTGACGTGGCGCCGGCTGGCCGGGGCAGGGTCGGGGCGTGAGCCATTCTGTCCTCTGCGGCGATTTCGCGCATTACCAGGACCCGGACGAGGAATGGTCCGTCGACGGTTTCCGCACCGCGGACGCCGCGACCGAATACGCCCGTCGCTTCATCCGCGACCAGGTGGAAGGGCTGCGGCCCGAATACCCGGACCCCGCGGCGCTGGAACAGGCCTTCCTGTCCTTCGGTGAGTACGCCATCGCGCCGGGCTTCGACCTAAAGCCCTGGCTCGCCCACTGCATCGCGACCCCCGCCACCAAGCGGGTGGAAACCGACTACCAGGCGCTTGATCCCAACACATGAAACTCCGCTTCGCCCCGTCTCCCACCGGGCTGCTGCATGTCGGCAATCTGCGCGCCGCCCTCGCCAACTGGCTGCATGCGCGCCGGCACGGCGGCAGCTTCATCCTGCGCCTGGATGACACCGACCTCGAACGCTCGAAGCCGGAATACGCGGCGGCGATTGAGGAAGACCTTCGCTGGCTCGGCATGCCGTGGGACGAACTGGTTGCGCAGTCTACTCGGCTCGACCGCTACGCCGCGGCGGCCGAACGGCTGAAGGCCTCCGGCCGGCTGTATCCCTGTTTCGAGACTGAGGAAGAACTCTCCTACAAGCGCGAACGCCGCCGTCGTGAAGGCAAGCCGCCGCTCTACGACCGCGAGGCGCTGAAGATGACGCCCGAGCAGATCGAGCGCGCGCTCGCGAACGGCAAGCAGCCTTACTGGCGCTTCAAGCTGTCGATGCGGTCGGTGGCGTGGCGGGACCTCGTGCTCGGGGAGCGCAGCGTGAAGCTGTCGACGATCTCCGACCCCGTGCTGGTCCGCGCGGACGGCTCGCCGCTCTATACGTTCACGAGCGTCGTCGACGATATCGAGATGGGCATCACCCACGTCATCCGCGGCGAGGACCACGTCACCAACACCGGCATCCAGCTCGACATCTTCGAGGCTCTGGGCGGCAATCCGAAGACGCTGACCTTCGGCCATCTGCCGCTGCTGACCGACCAGGATGGCGGGCCGCTGTCGAAGCGGCTCGGCTCCATCTCCCTGCGGCATCTCCGCAAGGACGGGATCGAGCCGGCGGCGCTGGTCGGCTACCTCGCCGCGCTCGGCACCTCGGCCGATCCGGTGCCGGGCATGCCGGCCGATCTCGCGCCGGGCTGGGACATCAGCCGCGTCTCCCACGCGACGGCGCGGTTCGATACACGCCAGATGCTGGCGCTGAACCGCCGCGTGCTGCACGAGGCGCACTTCGAGACCGTCCGCGACCGGCTGCCCGACGGCGCCGACGAGGCGTGGTGGGTCGCCATCCGCGGCAACCTCGACCTGATGCGCGAGGCGCGGCCCTGGTTCGACATCGTCCGCGGCACGATCGTGCCGCCGGTGCTGGAGGGGGAGGGCGATTTCCTGCGCGCGGCGCTGGATGCCCTGCCGCCGGAACCCTGGGGCGCGGACACCTGGCCGGCCTGGACCAACGCGCTGAAGGCCGCGACCGGCCGCAAGGGCAAGGCGCTGTTCCTGCCGCTGCGCCTCGCCTTGACGGGCGAGGACCATGGCCCCGACCTCGTGACGCTGCTGCCGCTGATCGGGCGGGAGAAGGCGGCGCTGCGGCTGCGCATCGCAGCCGGCGCTTGAACCTGGCGCGGATTCCGCGCCATAAGAACGCCATGTCCGTGTCCAGGCTCCGCGCGCCCGCGCTCTGTCGCTGATCCGCCTCTCGGGGGAAGAACTTCCCCGCGCGCCTGCTCGACCGACCCATTTCCGCCGGACACCACCATGACCGACCTTCTCATCCACGACAGCGCCGCGCGCACCAAACGTCGCTTCGTGCCGATCGATCCCGGCAATGTGCGGCTCTATGTCTGCGGCCCGACGGTCTACGACCTCGCGCATCTCGGCAACGCCCGCCCGGTCGTGGTGTTCGACGTGCTGGCCCGTCTGCTGCGCCGGCTCTATCCGCGCGTCACCTACGTCCGGAACATCACGGATGTTGACGACAAGATCAACGCGCGGTCCCGCGACTCAGGCGAACCCATCGCCGCCATCACCGCGCGCACCACGGAAGACTTCCACCGCGACATGGCGGCGCTGAACGCGCTGCCGCCGGACGTCGAACCGCGCGCGACCGGCCACATCCCGGCGATGATCACGCTGATCGAACGCCTGATCGCCAATGGCAACGCCTATGCCGCCGACGGCCATGTGCTGTTCTCCGTCCCGTCCTTCGCTGATTACGGCAAGCTGTCAGGCCGCAGCCCGGATGAGCTGCTGGCTGGCGCGCGCATCGACGTCGCCCCCTACAAGCGCGACGTCGGCGACTTCGTGCTGTGGAAGCCCTCCGACGACACTACCCCCGGCTGGGACAGCCCGTGGGGCCGGGGCCGGCCGGGCTGGCACATCGAATGCTCCGCCATGTCCTGGCAGCATCTCGGCGAGGAATTCGACATCCATGGCGGCGGCCACGACCTGATCTTTCCGCACCATGAGAACGAGGTCGCGCAATCCGTCTGCGCCTTCCCCGGCCATGCCTTCGCGCATTACTGGATGCACAACGGCATGCTGCTGGTGGACGGCGAGAAGATGTCGAAGTCGCTCGGCAATTTCCGCACGGTGCGCGACATCCTCGCCGAAGGCCCCTGGGCCGGAGAGGCCTTCCGGCTGCTGCTGCTGCGCACGCATTATCGCCAGTCGCTGGACTTCACGACCGAGGCGCTGCGCGAGGCGAAGGCCGAACTCGACGACCACTACGCCATGCTGTCGCGCGCGCCCGCAGCGCCCGCCGGCGGTGCTGCCGAACGCCTTACCGAGTGGGTGCTCGCGCCGCTGATGGACGATCTCAACACGCCGCTCGCCCTCGCGCGGCTGCGCGACCTGCGCACGCTGGAGAATGCGGTGACGGTCGGTGGATCGCCCGCCGTGGCGATGGAACGCGCCGGCCTGTCCGCGCCGCCCGTCCCCGGCGTGGCCGCCGCGGCCTTCCGCGAGGCCGCTGCCATCCTCGGCGTCGCGACCGGTGACCCCGCCGCCTGGCGCCAGGGCGGCGCGGACGACGGCGCGGCGGTCGAAGCCGCCATCGCCGCGCGCCTCGCCGCCCGCAAGGCGAAGAACTGGGCTGAGGCCGACCGCATCCGCGATGACCTCACCGCCCAGGGCATTCTGCTGGAGGACGGCCCCGGCGGCACCACCTGGCGCCGCGCTTGACCTTGCCGCCATGGGAAGCCCGATCACCCCGCCCGGTCATCACCAACCGGGAAGCTCTGCCATGAACCGCCTGATCCTCGCCGCCGCTGCCGCGCTTTTCGTCCTGCCCGCCGCGGCCCAGCACGCCGGCCACGGTTCCCACGCGCCCGCGCCGGCCACGGCGGCGCAGGAGCCGGCCTCCACGGCCGCCTACCGCGCCGCCAGCGATCGCATGCACCGCGACATGACCATCACCTACACTGGCAATGCCGATCGGGACTTCGCCGCCGGCATGATCCCGCACCACCAGGGCGCGATCGACATGGCCCGCGTGGTGCTTCAGTACGGGTCCGATCCCGACATGCGCGCCCTCGCCGAGAACGTGATCCGCGCGCAGGAGGCCGAGATCGCCCAGCTCCGCGCCTTCCTCGCGCGCACGCCGCGATGACCGGCGGGCGCAAGGACGGCCGCGCGACGCTGACGCCGCCCGCCGGCGAGAGCCCGATCGTCGTCCTCGTGCGCCCGCAGATGGCGCGCAACATCGGCACTACGGCGCGCGCCATGGCGAATGGCGGGCTTTTCCACCTGCGCATCGTCGCGCCGCGTGATGGCTGGCCGCAGCCCGACGCCTATCCATCCGCCTCGGGCGCGGACGCGATCCTTGATGCGGCGATGGTGTTCGACAGCGTCCCGGATGCGGTGGCGGACTGCCATCGCGTCTTCGCCACCTGTCCGCGGCCGCGTCACGTCGTGATTCCGGTCTTCACCGCGCGCGCCGCGGCCGAGGATCTGCGGCAGATCGCGGGCCGCGGCCTGCGTTCGGCCGTGCTGTTCGGCCCGGAACGCGCGGGGCTCGAGAACGAGGACATGGCCTGCGCCGACACGCTCGTGCGCTATCCGCTGAACCCCGAGCACATGTCGCTGAACCTGGCGCAGGCAGTGATGATCCTCGCCTATGAATGGTGGACGGCCGCCGAGGCGACGCCACCCCGCGCCCTGATGACGAACGAGACGCGGGTCGCGACCAAGGGCGAGCTGGAGCTGTTCCTGAACCGCCTGGTCGGTGAGCTCGACGCCACGGGCTTCCTCGACAACATCGAGAAGCGGCCTGGGATGGTGCGCAACCTGCGCCACTGGTTCCAACGGGGCGAAGTGACGGAGCAGGAACTGCGGACGCTGCACGGCGTGGTCACGGAACTGTCCCGCGGCAGGATGCGGCGGGGCCGCCCGGATGTGACGCCACCCTGGGAAGGGTAAGGAAGCCTCGGCGCCTACCCTTGCCGGCGCTGACCGGTGCCAAAGCCGCGACCGCGGACCCGGTAGTCCGTCGACACTGACCAGCGTCCGGCGCCAGAGGGCAGGACAAGGTCGACCACGTCGGCCGCTGGTATCAGACGCCGAGCTCTCCCAGCAGGATCGCCTCAACCTCCGCGCCTGCCTCCACCGCGGGCGCATAAGGTGCACGCAACACCAGCGCATCCGCCCGCGCCAGCGTCGCGAGCATCGAGGAATCCTGCGTAGCCGCGGGCGTCGCGACCATCCGCCCGGCGGCATCCACGGCCAGTATCGCGCGCAGATGGTCTGCGCGCTTGTCGTTCTCCACCAGCGCCACGCCCGAGATCACGCGTCGCGTCGGCGCCGGCGCGCCGGGCAGGCCCGACAGCTTCCCCAGCGCCGGGATCAGGAACACCACCGCGCAGACCAGCGCCGAGACCGGGTTGCCCGGCAGCCCCAGCACCGGCGTCCGCCCCAGCCGTCCCCAGATCAGCGGCTTGCCCGGCCGCATCGCGATCTTCCAGAAGCCGAGCTCGAATCCTTCGCCGCCCAGCGCCGACTGGATCAGGTCATGCTCGCCGACGCTCGCCCCGCCGGTCGTCACCAGCATGTCGAACGCATGGGCCGTGGCAGCGACCTCCGCGATGGCCGCGGTATCGTCAGGTGCGATCGGCAGCACGACCGGATCGCCACCCGACACGCGCACCAGCGCCGCCAGCGCATGCGCATTCGAGGACACGATGCCCCCCGGCGGGATCGGATCGCCGGGCAGGGCGATCTCATCCCCCGTCGCGAGGATGCCGATGCGTGGCCGCCGATGCACCGCCAGCCAGGGATTGTTCGCCGCCGCCGCCAGCCCGATGTCGCGCGCCGTCAGCTTCCGCCCCGCCGGCAGCACCTCCGACCCCTCGCTGAAATCCAGGCCCCGCCTGCGGATGTGCCGCCCGGCCTTCACCGTCTCATTCACGCGGACGCTGCCGCCGGACGCCGTCGCATCTTCCTGCAGCAGGATCGCATCCGCGCCGTCAGGCACGAAGCCGCCGGTAAAGATCCGCACCGCCTGACCGCTGCCCACCGTGCCCTCGAAGGGCCGCCCGGCCGGTGCCGCGCCGATCAAGGCAAGGCTCGCGCCCTCCACCGCATCCGCCGCGCGCACCGCATAGCCATCCATCGCGGAGACATCCGCCGGCGGCTGCGTCAGCCGCGCCGCGACAGGCCGGGCCAGAACACGCCCGGCACCTTCGGCCAACGTCACCGTCTCCGCCGCCGTCGGCGTCAGCGCGGCAATGATGCGCGCGCGTGCTTCCTCGACAGGCAGCAGGTCACTCGCCATGGAACTCGCCCGACTTGCCGCCGGCCTTGTGCACCAGGCGGACATCCTCGATCCGCATGCTGCGATCGACGGCCTTCACCATGTCGTAGACGGTCAGCGCCGCGACGGTCACGGCCGTCAGCGCCTCCATCTCGACCCCCGTGCGGCCGTTCAGCGACACCGTCGCCTCGATCGCCACGGCGTCCTCGCCCTCCGGCTCCAAATTCACCGTCACCTTCGAAATCATCAGCGGATGGCAGAGCGGGATCAGCTCGGCGGTCCTCTTCGCCGCCATGATGCCGGCGATGCGCGCGACGCCAAGCACGTCGCCCTTGCCGGCACGGCCTTCACGAATCAGCGCCAGCGTCGCGGGCTGCATGACGATGCGCCCGCGCGCCGTCGCGGTGCGCGCCGTCTCATCCTTGCCGGAGACATCCACCATCGCGGCGCGGCCGGCGTCGTCGAAATGGGTGAGCGTCATGGGCGACCCGAACTGCTTGCGGCGGCGGGTGCAGGCGGGGAGGGGCTTTGCCCCTCCCCGGACCCCACCCCACCAAAGGCCGAAAGGCCTTTGGAAACCTTAACTTGGCCTCGGGCGTCCGGGGCGCTCCCGCACATCGAACCGCGGGCAGTGCGCAACGCGATCAGCCGCTCGCCACGGGCAATGAAAATCTGCCGATCTCCGGAGGACATTTGCGAGGCGATACCGCCGAGGGCGTGCCAAACCTTCCCGCTGGCAACCGTCCCGCCGCGCCGGGCCCCAATTCTCCCCTCCCTCGGCGCCCCGCTTCCGCCAGGGCAACGCCGCACAACCGTCGCGCCCGGCGCCAAGTCGAGGTTTCCAAAGGCCTTTCGGCCTTTGGTGGGGTGGCTTGGAGGGGCAAAGCCCCTCCAACCTTCGCCGCGATCCATCACCCCGCGCTTAACGCGCGTCGACTAGCTCGCGCGCCGCGGCCGTCACGTCCTGCTGCCGCATCAGGTGCTCCCCGACCAGGATGCAATGCGCGCCTGCCATCGCCATGCGCCGCACATCGGCGGGCGTGCGGATGCCGCTTTCCGCCACCGGCAGGCGGTCGGCGGGCACCAGCGGGGCCAGCGCCTCGGTCGTCGCGATGTCGGTCTGCAGCGTCCGCAGGTCGCGGTTGTTGATGCCGATCAGCCGGGTCTGCAGGCCCAGCGCGCGGTCAAGTTCGCGACGGTCGTGCACTTCCGCGAGTACCGCCATGTCGAGTGACAGGGCGATGTCCTCCAGCTCGTTCGCCTTCTCATCGGACAGCGCCGCCATGATCAGCAGGATGGCGTCCGCGCCCATGGCGCGGGATTCGAAGACCTGCCACGGGTGGATCATGAAGTCCTTGCGCAGCACGGGCAGCTTGCAGGCGGCGCGGGCGGCTTCCAGGTCCTCGCGCTTGCCTTCGAAATAGGGCGCGTCGGTCAGCACGGACAGGCAGGCGGCGCCGCCTTCCTCATACGCCCTGGCGAGCGCCGGCGGATCGAAGGGGTCGCGGATCAGCCCACCGGAAGGCGAGGCGCGCTTGATCTCGGAGATCAGGCCGGTGCGGCCTTCGCCGATGCGGTGGCACAGCGCGCCCACGAAGTCGCGCGGCTTCGGGGCGTCGCGGGCGGCCTTCTCGATCTCGGAACGGGAGGTGGCGGCCATGCGTGCCGCGACCTCCTTCTCCTTGTCGGCCAGGATGCGGACCAGCACGTCGGGCACGGAACCGGCATCGGCGGGCTTGGTCATGATAACGGGCGCATTCATGCGGCGGCGTCCTTGGGGGGGCGGCAGGCGGCGCGAAGCCGGGTCAGTACGCCGAGCGCGGCGCCCTCGTCTATGGTTCGGGCGGCGATGGCCGCACCGTCTCGGAGGTCCCCTGCGCGGCCCGCGACAATAAGCGCGGCGGCGGCGTTCAGCAGGACCACGTCACGATATGGGCCGGGGGCGCCGTTCAGCAAAGCCTCCAGCGCGGCGGCGTTGTGGGCGGGATCGCCGCCCTTCACCGCTTCCGTCGGCGCGCGGGGCAGGCCGGCATCCTCCGGAGTGACGGTGAACTCGCGGATCGATCCGTCGGCGTCGAGCGAGACGACCTGGCTCTCCCCGGCCAGGGTCAATTCGTCGAGACCCTGGCCATGCACCAGCCAGGCGCGCTCCGTGCCGAGCCGGGCGAGCGTCTCGGCCATCGGGCGCAGCCATTCGGGCGCGAAGGCGCCGGTCATCTGGCGCTTCACCCGCGCCGGGTTCGCCATGGGGCCGAGCAGGTTGAAGATGGTGCGCGTGCCGAGTTCGACGCGCGGCCCGGCGGCGTGCCGCATCGAGGCGTGGTGCCGCGGCGCCATCAGGAACACCATGCCGGCCTCGGCCAGCACCGCGGGCAGGTGGTCGATCGGTACGTCCAGCGAGATGCCGAGCGCGCTGATCGCATCCGCGGCACCGGATTTAGACGACAGGTTGCGGTTGCCGTGCTTCGCCACCGGCACGCCGGCGCCGGCCACCACCATTGCCGTGGCAGTCGAGATGTTGAGCGACCCCGCGCCATCCCCGCCGGTGCCGACGATGTCCATGGCGTCCGGCGGCGCCTCGATGGCCGTCATGCGGGCGCGCATGGCGCGGACGGCGCCGGTCAGCTCGGCAACCGTCTCCCCGCGCACGCGCATGGCCATCAGCAGGCCGGCGATCTGCGCGGGGGTGGCCTCGCCGCCCATGATGATGCCGAAGGCGTCCTCGGCCTCGGCTTCCGTCAGTCGTTCCGCATTGGCAAGGCGGGCCAGGATGGGTTTGAGGGACATCCCGTCAGGCCGCGGCGGGCGCGGCGAGGCGCGCGCCGGCGAGCGTCAGGAAGTTCCGCAGCAGATCGTGCCCATGGGCGGAGGCGATGCTCTCCGGGTGGAACTGCACGCCGGAGATCGGCAGTTCCTTGTGCTTCACGCCCATCGCGATGCCGTCCTCTGTCCAGGCGGTCACCTCCAGACAGTCGGGCATGGTCGCCCGGTCGACGATCAGCGAGTGGTAGCGCGTGGCCGGGAAGGGGGAGGGGATGCCGGCGAACACATCACGGCCCTCGTGATGCACCTGCCACACCTTGCCGTGCACCGGTTCCGGCGCGCGGATGACCTGCCCGCCGAAGGCCTGGCCGATCGCCTGGTGGCCGAGGCAGACGCCCAACACCGGCAGCTTCACCTCGGCGGCGAGGCCGATCAGCGGCAGGCAGATGCCCGCCTGGTCCGGCGTGCAGGGGCCGGGCGACAGCACCACCGCATCCGGCTTCATGGCGAGCACCCCCTGCGGATCGATCGCGTCGTTCCGCCGGACCTCCACCTGCGCGCCGAGATCGCCCAGGAAGTGGAACAGGTTGAAGGTGAAGCTGTCGTAGTTGTCGATCAGGAGGATCATGGGGCGGATCGTTGGCCCCGCTGGCCGATGAAATCAAGTCAGCGCTGACTGATATCGGAGCCGGCCTCTCGCCGCGCCCCGAATCGCGTATGGTCGCGTACCAAGGCGGCGCCGCAACGATCGGCGATCGCCCAATATCCAGGAGGAAACGATGACGCTGCTGTCTCCGGGCGGTCCAGGCCGCGCGACCGTGAAGGCGCTGGGGCGCCTCGCCTGCGGGCTGGCCGGGCTGCTGGCCGTGGCGGCGGCCGCGCCCGCCCGCGCCGCCGACCTGCCCGACCGGCCCATCCGCATCATCGTGCCCTTCACCCCGGGCGGGACCAGCGACATCGTCGCTCGTGTCCTGGCCGAGGCGGCCGGGCCACATCTGCCGCGCGGGGCGGTCATCGAGAACCGCGGCGGTGCGGGCGGCAATATCGGCATGGCCGAGGCCGCGCGTGGTGCAGCCGATGGCAGCACGCTGATCCAATGCGCCTTCGGCCCCTGCGGCGCCAATCCGGCGCTCTACACCAACCCGGGCTACGACCTGCTGAACGACTTCGCGCCGGTCATCCTGACGGGCGCGGTGCGGAACGTGATGACGGCGCGGCGGGAGTTGCCGGCCCAGAACGTGCAGGAATTCATCGCGCTCGCGCGGCGGCAGACGCTGTCCTTCGCGTCCTCGGGCGTCGGCGCGTCGAACCATCTCGGGCCGGAGCTGCTGAGGTCGATCACCGGGATCGAGATGACGCATGTGCCCTATCGCGGATCGGGCCCGGCGATCACCGACCTGGTCGCGGGGCGCGTCGATGTGTTTTTCGACAATTTGCCCTCCATCCTGCCGCATATCCGCTCGGGCACGGTGCGGGCACTGGCGGCGGTGAGCGACCAACGCATCCCGGAACTGCCCGACGTACCGACCTTCGCGGAACAGGGCGTGCAGGGCATGGCGATCGATTCCTGGTTCGGCTTCATGGCGCCGGCGCGCACGCCGCCGGCCGCGATCGCCGCGCTCAACGCCGCCTTCGCCCGCGCCTTGCAGGACCCGGCGGTGCGCACGCGCATGGCGGAACTCGGCGCCACGCCTCTCGGCGGCACGCCGGAACAGATGGGCGCGCATGTCCGCGCCGAGGCCGCCCGCTGGGCGGAAGTGGTCCGCAAGCAGGGAATCCGCGCCGAATGAGCCGCATCACGAGCATCCGCACGATCCGGATCGCCGAACGCCCCAACCTCCTCTGGGTCGAAATCACTACGGATGAGGGGCTGACCGGCCTCGGCGAGGCCTTCCGCGGCGCCGCGGCGGTCGAGGCCGTCATCCACGAAAGTGCGGCACCGCTGCTGCTCGGTAAGGATTCCCGCAACATCGAGGGATTCTCGCGCGCGCTGCTCACCCCCTATGTCGGCTTCGGCGCGTCCAGCGCCGAGGTCCGCGCGGCATCCGCCATCGACATCGCGCTGTGGGACCTGATGGGCCAGCGCCACGGCATCCCGGTGCATGAGGCGCTGGGCGGCCGCGCCCGCGACCGGGTCCGCAGCTACAACACCTGCGCCGGCTACGACTACAACACGAAGTCCGCGCAGCGGCGCGACATCGGCGCCGCCGACGAATCGCGCGGCCCCTATGACGACCAGGTCGCCTTCATGCGCGATGCCGGGGTGCTGGCGGAAAGCCTGCTCTCCGAAGGCTTCAACGCCATGAAGATTTGGCCCTTCGACATCTACGCGCCCGCCACGCAGGGCGTGTCGATCACGCTGTCGGACCTCAAGAAGGGCATCGAGCCCTTCGCGAAGATCCGCCGCGCCGTGGGCGACCGGATGGAGATCATGGCCGAGCTGCACTCGCTCTGGTCGATGCCCGCCGCCTTCCAGATCTGCAAGGCGCTCGAGGAATTCGACATCACCTGGGCGGAAGACCCCATCGCCAAGATGGACGACGTCGCCTCGCTCGCTGAGCTGCGCCGTGCCGTCCGCACGCCGATCTGCGCGAGCGAGACGCTGGGCGGCAAGGTCGCCTTCCGCGACCTGCTGGTGGCGGGGGCGACGGACATCGTCATGCTCGACCTCGCCTGGTGCGGCGGGCTGACGGAAGCGCGCAAGATCGCTGCCCTGGCCGAGGCGTGGTCGCGCCCCGTCGCGCCGCATGATTGCACGGGGCCGATCACGCTGATCGCCTCCGTCCACCTCGCCATGCACGCGCCGACCGCGATGTTCCAGGAGGTGGTGCGCGCGACGCTCGCGACGTGGTATCGCGACCTCGTGACGGAGCTGCCGCGCGTGGAACAGGGCTGGGTGCTGCCGATGGAAGGTCCGGGCCTCGGGGCGAGGCTGCTGCCCGCCGTGGCGCAGCGTGACGATGCGATCCTGCGGGTCAGCGCTGCGTGATCGATGACGTGCCCGGCATTCCCTGGGTACAGCCGCTGGTCCTGGCGCTGCTGCTGTTCGGCGGGCTGGCGCTGCGCCGCTGGGGAAGCGGCCGGGCACCGGCGATCGGCATGGCGCTGCTGGGCTCGCGGTCGGCGTCGCCACCGGCTGGTTCACCTGGAGTTTGACGCAGGCGCTGGCGCTGATCGAGCCGGGCTAGCGACCGCGCTCGTGCCCTGCCTCTCGATCCTGTGGCGAGACCTGTGTATGCCGGCGCCGCCCGGCAGGCCGGCGCGGCGGGAACTCCGCGGCGCCCCGCCTGCCACGGCATCGAAGCGAGCAATCATGATGACGAGCCTGCGCATGACGATCACGACAGGGATGGCCGGCGAGCGGATCGCGCTGCCGGTCCGGCCCGCAGGGGTGCGGTGGCGCTGGCGTGCGATGCAGGGGATGTCCCGCGCATGATGGCCGCCCTCGACGCCATGCCCTGGGCGATGCCCGCGCTGCTGACGCTGTTGGTCGGAACCGGCGCGATCCTGCGGCGCGGACACGGTGCGGGGCGCAAGCGCGCCGCATCGATCGTGATGGGCGTTGCGCTGGCGCTGGGCGCGGTCTGGATCGTGGCGAGCATCGCGCTCGCGCTGCGCGCCATCGACTGATGGACGGCGCCGTGCTGGCGACCGCGCTGGTCGCCGCGGTGGCGGGTCTGGCGCGCGGCTTCTCGGGATTCGGCGCCGCGCTGATCTTCATTCCCCTCGCCAGTGCGCTGCTCGGGCCGCGCATCGCGGCGCCGCTGCTGATGCTGGTCGACAATGTTCTCGCCGCACCGCTGGTCCCGGCGGCCTGGCGGCAGGCGTCGCGTCGCGAGGTCGCCATGCTGACCGCCGGCACGCTGGTCGGCACGCCGATCGGCGCCTGGCTGCTGCTGCATGGTGACCCGCTGACGCTGCGCTGGGCGATGAGCGGCCTGGCGCTGGCGATGCTCGCCTTGCTGGTGTCGGGCTGGCGGTACCAGGGGAAGCCGTCGCTGCCGACGTCGCTGGGCGTGGGAGCGACGGCGGGGCTGTTCTCGGGCGCGGTGCAGATGGGTGGGCCGCCGGTGGTGGCCTACTGGCTCGGCGGCGCCATCCCGGCCAGCCGCGTCCGCGCGAACATCGTCCTGTACTTCGCGGCGAGCGGGCTGATCAGCGCGGTGGTGTATCTGCTCGGCGGGCTGCTGACGGTCGAGGTGGTGCAGCAGGCCCTGGTCATCGGCCCTGCCTACGGGCTGGGGCTGCTGTGCGGCAGCCGGCTGTTCGGCCTCGCGAGCGAACGGCTGTTCCGCAGCATCTGCTTCCTGCTGATCGCCGCCGCCGCGGTGCTGGGGGCGCCCGTCTGGGGGTAGGGATCGCCGTGCCGCTATGGCCCCGGAATGCCGAACAGCCGCGGATCCCACTCGACCCGCACGGGATCATCCACGACGATCCGGGCGGCGTCGGGATGCAGCGGGTTGATCAGGTAGTTCGCTTCCTCGGGCACGATCACCGACGGCACGCGCAGCACGGCCGTGCGGCCGGACACCGCCCAGGCCGTGCCCGCCGCCATGGCGGCCGGGCTGTCGATTTCCTGCCACCCGTGCGGCAGCGTGGTCAGCTCCTCGATGGGCAGGTCGTCCGGGATGGTCGCGGTCACTGCATGGCGCGGCGCGGCCATGTCGCCGCCCTGTACCAGCACCTCCAGCATCGCCAGCGCCTTGCTGGATGCCGCGTAGATGACCGGCACGCCGACCGCGTTCCAGCGACCGCCGACCATCGCTGCATCCGCGCCCGACCACAGCGGATGCGCCGCCCGGGTGATCCGCACCACGCGCGTCGGCACGCCTGTCAGGCCGGCAGGTCGTAGAGGATGTTCGCCAGCAGCCGCTCGGCGTGCCGCGCCCCGATCTCCGTCCTGGCGAGTTCCAGCGGCGTCATCCGCCCCAGCATCGGATGCGCGGTGGTCAGCCAGGCGACGCCCTTGGCGCGGTCGCCGAAGGCGCGCTCGGCGAGGGCCGTCAGCCGTGCCACGCGCTGCACGCGCTCCCCCGCCGCCAGTGGCAGCGGCCCTGGGCGCTTCATGGTCGAGACGGAGGTGAACAGCGCCGCGAAATCCTGGCTCGGCATCACATCGGCGAAGAAGCGGGCGAGATGGGCCACCGCCGCCTTGGGCACGCCGTCCAGGATGACCTTGTGCAGGTCGAGCATCGACTGCACGGGGGCCTTCAGCACCTTCTCGCCGCCCATCGTCTCGGCGATCGCGTGCGGCTCGATCAGGGTGATGGCGTTCATGTGAGCCAATATGGGAGCTCACATGGTCTGGGGCAAGATAATCCCTACGCGGCCGCCGGCGGCAGGTTCCTCGTGTGGACCAGCAGCGCCGCCTGCCGGGCCGCCGCCGCCCAATCCGCCGTGCCGTCCGGGCAGCGCACCAATCGTACCGTCGGGTACCATACCGGCACCTCCGCCGCGTGCAGCCAGCGCCAGTCCGCGTTTCGCCCGTGCGTCAGCATCAGCGTCGGCCGCCCGAGCGCCCCGGCCAGGTGCAGCACGGCGGTGTCGACCGCCACGACCAGGTCCAGCGCCTCGATCGCCGCCGCGGTGTCCAGGAACCAGTCCGGCCCGCCATCCATCTCCGGCCCCAGACGGTCGAGCGGGAAGGGAGCCTCCTGCTCCTCGCCCGGTCCCTTCTGCAGCGCGAACAGCCGCACGCCGGGCAGCGCTGCGATGGGCGCGAAGGCGGCGAGCGGCGCCGAGCGGTTGGCGTCGACCGGCGCCGCCGGATTCCCCTGCCAGACGATCCCGACGCGGAAGCCCTGCCCGCCGATCCGTGCGCGCATCCGTGTCAGCCGGTCCCGCTCCGCCGCCAGATAGGGGATCCGCCCGCGATAGTGCTGCGGCGACAGGCCGAGCGCCCGCGGCAGGTTCAGCAGGGGCAGCCAGGCCCTGACGCCGGCGATGCTGCCGGGCGCGGTGCTCGACCGCAGTTCCATCCCCGCCGTCAGCGGCGCCAGCAGGTTGTGCAGCCGCGGGTCCAGCACCGCATGCACACGGATGCCCCGCGCCGCCAGCAGCGGCAGGTAGCGCGCGAACTGGATGGTGTCGCCGAGCCCCTGCTCCCCCATCACCAGCACGGCTTCCGGCTGGCCCTGGCCGCGCCAAATCGGCAGCGGCTCCGCGCCGCCATCCGGCCGTCGCCGCGTTACCCGCGGAAAGGCGGAGGGCAACAGCTCGAAGCGGATCTCGTAGGTATCCCAGGCCTCGTTCCACAGGCCGGCCTGGAACAGGCACCGGGCGAGGGCGGCCTGTACCGGCGGATGTCCCGGCACGAGCGCCGAGAGGTTGCGCAGGGCCGCCACGGCTTCCAGCGCCTGCCCGCGAGCGCGGGCATCCTCGGCAAGGGCGAGGATCGCCGAGACGTCAGGCGTTGCCGCGCTCACGCTTGCCCGCGGCGAAGCGTACCGCTTCCTCGGCCGCGCGGAACAGCGCGCGCGCCTTCTGGTGTGTCTCCTCGTATTCCGCCTTGGGGTCGGAATCGGCGACCACGCCCGCGCCCGCCTGGACGTGCATGATGCCGTCCTTCACCAGCGCGGTGCGCAGCGCGATGCAGGTGTCCATGCCGCCATCGGCGCCGAAATAGCCGATGCCGCCGGCATAAAGGCCGCGCCGCGACGGCTCCAGTTCCTCGATGATCTCCATGGCGCGGATCTTCGGCGCGCCGGTCAGCGTCCCGGCCGGGAAGCCGGCGGCGTAGGCATCCAGCGCATCCAGCCCGTTCCGCAGCCGCCCCTGCACCTCCGACCCGATATGCATGACCTGCGAATACCGTTCGATCTGGAACTGCGCCGTCACCTTCACCGAGCCGATCGCGGCGACGCGCCCGACATCGTTGCGGCCGAGGTCGAGCAGCATCAGGTGCTCGGCCCGCTCCTTCGGGTCGGCGAGCAGTTCGAGCTCCAGCGCGTGATCTTCCTCCGGGGTCGCGCCGCGGCGGCGCGTGCCGGCCAGCGGCCGCACCGTGACCGTGTTGTCGCGGCAGCGCACCAGGATCTCCGGGCTCGCCGCCACCACCGAGAACCCGCCGAAATCCCCGAACACCAGGAAGGGCGCCGGGTTGATCCGCCGCAGCGCCCGATACAGCGAGAAGGGCGGCAGCGCGAAGGGCACGGAGAAACGCTGAGACGGCACGATCTGGAAGGCATCGCCCGCGCGGATGTACTCCTTCGCCTTCTCCACCGCCGCGATGAAGCTCGCCTCGGTGAAGTTGCTGTCGGGCTGGGCGAGCTTCGGCAGCACCGCCGGCGGGGCAGGGCGCGGCACCGGCCGGTCGAGCGCCGCCTCGGCCTCATCCAGCCGCGCCTCGGCGGCTTCCAGCGCCGCGGTCGGCTCCCCGCCCGGCCAGACCGGCGCGCAGAGCGTCAGCGTGTCCCGCACATGGTCGAAGATCGCCATCAGGGTCGGCCGCGTCAGCACAGCGTCCGGGATGCCGAGCACGTCCGGGTTGGTCTCTGGCAGCTTCTCGATCAGCCGCACCATGTCGTAGCCGAGATAGCCGAACAGCCCGGCCGCCATCGGTGGCAGGCCCGGCGGCACCGGCATTCGGGCGGCCGCGATTACCCGGCGCAGGCTGTCGAGCGCCGGGCCGGGTTCCGGCTCGAAGGCATGCGGTGCGGACAGGGCGTGCCGATTGATCTCCGCCTTGCCGCCCTTGCAGCGCCACACTAGGTCCGGTGCCAGGCCGATCCCCGAATACCGCCCGCGCGCCGCTCCCCCCTCGATCGATTCCAGCAGGAAGGCATTGGGCTGCGCCCCGCCGGTCAGCTTCAGGAAGGCGCCCACGGGCGTGTCGAGGTCGGCGACGCGCTCCCGCACCAGCACCGTGCCGCGCCCGGCCTCCAGCGCCGCGCGCGCCGCCGTGTAGTCGCTGCCGCTCATCGTCCGGTCACCTGTTCGAGCAGCTGGGTGTTCACCCGCACATTCGCCCGCGCGCGGATCGCCGCCGCGAACTGGGCATCGAGCTCGTCCTGCATGGTCTGCTCGATCTCGCTGCGCACGCGCGCCCGCGCGGCGTCGTCGCTGGTCGGGTCGAAGGGGGTGATGCTGGTCAGCTGCGCCACGGCGAAGCCGTCCCGCGTCTCGACCATGGACGCGCCGTCCTGGGTCAGTTCGAACAGCGGCGCCACCAGTTCGGGCGGCATCGGCGCGGCGAGCGCCGGGTCGCGCGTGACCGGACCCATCTCCTGCACCGTCAGCCCGGCTTCCGTCGCCGCCTCGGCGATCGGCTTGCCGCCCCGGACTGCGGCGAGAAGCGCGGCCGCCCGCTCCTCCGCCGCCCGCCGCCGCTGGTCGGTCAGATAGGCGGCGGCGACCTCGTTCTCGACGCTCGCCAGTGGTCGCAGCGCGGGGGGGACGATCTCTCGGATCTGGATGGCGACGAAGGCGTTGCCCATCTCGGTCATGCGCGGCGCATCGCCCTGCCGTGCGGCGAAGATCGCCCGCAGCAGCGCCGGCCGCTCGCCTTCGGCCACCGGTAGGGTGACGGCGGCGTTCTCCTGGTTGCGGCCATTCGCATCGAGCGTCGCATCGGTCAGCGTCAGGCCGAAGCGTTCCGCCACCTCCGCCAGCGGCGTCCCGCCGGCGAGCGCGTCCTCGACCCGGTTTGCGCGTTCATAGGCGATGTCGAGTGCCCGGTCGTGCGCGACGGCGCGGCGCAGCTCGTCCCGCACATCGGCGAGCGTCCGCCGCGTCTCGGGCTCGATCTTCTCCACCTTGATGACGTGCCAGCCGAAGGGGCTCTGCAGCGGATCGGTCACCCCGCCTTCCGGCGCCGCGAAGGCCGCCGCCGCCACCGCGGCGTGCGGCAGCGACGCGCGGTCGAGCAGGCCGAGATCGGCCGCCCCGCCGTCGTCGGCGCGGGCCTGATGCTCGATGGCTTCGAGAGTGGCGCCGCCCCGCCACGCCTCGGCGATGGCGCGCGCCTGTTCCTCGTTCGGCACCACGGCCTGGTAGATCAGGCGCCGCTCCGGTGTCTCGTATTGTGAACGGCGTTGCTCGAACGCCTGTTCCAGATCGGCGTCACTGACCGAAACCTCTCCGGACAACGTCTCGGCCGACAGCGCCAGCACCGCGACCTCCCGGTACTCCGGCGAGGAGAAGCGCGCCGGATTGTTCTCCTGATACCGCTGGAGCTGCGCCTCGGTCGGCGTTTCCGGCGCCGGCATGGCGGCCCTGGTGATCAGCACAACCTCCGCCGTCCGCCGCTGGAAGGCCCAGGCGAGCAGCGGCCCGGTCATCGCATCGGGCGCTGCCGCCCCGGAGCGCACCGCGCCGGCCAGTTGCTCACGCAGCACCTCATCCGACATCACGGTCAGGAACTGCTGCTCGTTCAGCTCGTTGTTGCGCAGGAAGCTGTCGAAGACGAGGCGCGAGAAGCTGCCATCGGCCCCGCGCAGCCCCGGAATGGCGAAGACCGCGTCGCGCACAACCTCGGGCGGCGCCGCGAGGCCCTGACGGTGCGCCTCGGTTCGCAGCGAATATTGCTGGACCAGCCGCTCGAGCGCCGTGGCCGCCACCGCTCGGCGGATATTCTCATCGGGCTCGAAGCGGTTGCCGAGCTGGCGGGCGATGCGCGACATCTCGCGCCGCGCGGCGGCCTGGGCCTCCGGCAGCTCGATCGCGCTGTCGCCGACGCGCACGACGGCGCTGTCGCGGCCGAAATTCCGCACGACGTCCTCGATACCCCAGACGAGGAAGGAGGCCAGGAGCAGCATGAAGAGGAGCTTGGCGGGCCAGGTGCCGGCCAGGCGGCGCATTGCGGTGAGCATGCGCGCGTGATTAGCCGGGCAGGGGGCGGGACGGAAGGGGCGGGGGCGTTTGGCGGCGCAGCAGGGGTTGGAAAGGGGCTCCGCCGCTCTCCAGACCTCGCCCCGCCAAAGGCCGAAAGGCCCTTGGAAACCTTCACCTGTGCCGGGCAGGACAACCGCCTGGCAAGGGTGAGGGTCGCGCTGTGCACGGTGCGGGGTCATCGCGGGCATCGCGCCCGGAGCGCGGCCCCTTCACCGCCGAGCACCAAGTAAGGGTTTCCGAAGGCCTTTCGGTCTTTGGTGGATGGGCAAGGCCCATTCCGAGTCCACCCCCAGCCATGGACAGCCCGCCCCCTCGCCGCTAACCGAATGCTGTACGAGAAGGGGAGAAGTCGCCCGTGACGCCTGGACTGCGACCGCTGATCGCCGGGAACTGGAAGATGCACGGCACGCTGCGCGAGGCCGTGACCCTCGCCGAGGCCGTCCGCGCCGGCGCCGGGGGCATCTCCGCCGAGCTCCTGGTCTGTCCGCCGGCGCCCTACGTCCATCCGGTCGCCGTCGCCATGCTCGGCCAGCCGGTCGCGGTGGGGGGGCAGGACTGCCATCTCGCCGTGAAGGGTGCCCACACCGGCGACGTCGCCGCCCCCATGCTGCGGGATTGCGGCGCGACCTATGTCATCCTGGGTCATTCCGAGCGCCGCGCCGACCATGGCGAGACAGATGCTGTGGTGAAGGCCAAGGCCGTCACGGCCATGGCCCATGGCCTGACGCCCATCATCTGCGTCGGCGAAACGCTGGCCCAGCGTGAGGCGGGGCAGGCCGAGGCGATCGTCCGCGCCCAGGTCGCCGGCAGCCTGCCGGACGGCTTTGCGGCGGCCGGGGGCGTGGTGGCCTATGAGCCCGTCTGGGCCATCGGCACCGGCAAGACGCCGTCCGAGGCCGATATCGCCGCGATCCACGCCACCCTGCGCGAAGCCGTGGGCGGGACGACCCGGCTGCTCTACGGCGGCTCGGTGAAGCCCGGAAACGCGGTGGCGATCCTGGCGCTGCCGCATGTGGACGGCGCCCTGGTCGGCGGGGCGAGCCTGGTCGCGGAGGATTTCCTGGCCATCGCCCGCGCGGCGGGGTAGCCGCAGCCCTTGGTCTTCTATAGAAGCGCGCCGCCATGACCACCGTCCTGCTCGTCCTGCACCTTTTCATCGCCCTGGCCCTGATCGGCCTCGTGCTGCTCCAGCGCAGCGAGGGTGGGGGGCTCGGCATCGGTTCCTCCCAGGGCATGGGCGCCTTCATGGGCGGGCGCGGCACGGCCAATCTGCTGACGCGGGCCACCGCGATCTGCGGCACGCTGTTCTTCATCGTCGCACTGGTCCTCGCGCTGATGACGCGCGGGGCGAGCCAGCAGAGCCGCTCGATTCTCGATTCGCCGCCGCCCGCGAGCGCCCCGGCCGCCCCCGCGGTGCCGGCGCTGCCCGCCGTGCCGAACAACTAGACCCGTCGTTTCAACCACTTCCGGGCGCGTGGCCGCCCTGCGCATCGCGCGGGTGGCGGTGACGCGCGCGGCTTGTTATGGAGGCCGCCCATGGCGCGGTTCGTATTCATCACCGGCGGCGTGGTCTCCTCCCTTGGCAAGGGTATCGCTTCCGCCTCCCTCGGCGCGTTGCTTCAGGCACGCGGCTATAAGGTCCGGCTCCGGAAGCTGGACCCCTATCTCAACGTCGATCCGGGGACGATGTCCCCGTATCAGCATGGCGAGGTCTACGTCACCGACGACGGTGCCGAGACCGACCTCGATCTCGGCCACTATGAGCGTTTCACCGGTGTCGCGGCCGCCAAGCTCGACAACTGGACGACGGGGCGCATCTATTCGGATGTGATCGCGGCGGAACGTCGCGGCGATTACCTGGGCGGTACTGTTCAGGTCATTCCGCACATCACTGACAAGATCAAGGAAGTCATCCAGGCCGAGACGGACAATTACGACTTCGTCCTGGTCGAGATCGGCGGCACGGTCGGCGACATCGAGAGCCTGCCCTTCCTCGAGGCCATCCGGCAGCTCGCCAATGAACTGGGCCCGCAGCGCGGCCTGTTCATGCACCTGACGCTCGTGCCCTACATCCCCTCCGCCGGGGAGCTGAAGACCAAGCCGACGCAGCATTCGGTGAAGGAACTTCTCGGGCTCGGCATCCAGCCGCAGATCCTGCTGTGCCGCTGCGACCGGCCGATCCCGGAGAATGAGCGCCGCAAGATCGCGCTGTTCTGCAATGTCCGCCCCGAAAGCGTCATCCCCGCCCTCGATGCGAGCTCCATCTACGAGGTGCCGCTGAAGTACCATGAGGAAGGGCTCGACCAGGAAGTGCTGCGCCATTTCGGCCTCTCGGCCTATGGCGAGCCGAACATGGCGCGCTGGGAACGCATCGTGCACGCGTTCAAGCAGCCGGAAGGCGAGGTGACGATCGCCGTCGTCGGGAAATACACCAATCTGCTCGACGCCTATAAGTCGCTCGCGGAGGCGCTCGCCCATGGTGGCATCGCGCACAACGTGAAGGTCAACCTCGATTGGGTGGACAGCCAGATCTTCGAGAATGACGGCGAGGCCGTCGCGCGGCTCGAGAAGGTGAACGGCATTCTCGTCCCCGGTGGCTTCGGCGAACGCGGGGCGGAAGGCAAGATCGAAGCCGTGCGCTTCGCGCGCGAGCGGAAGATACCGTTCTTCGGCATCTGCTTCGGCATGCAAATGGCGGTGATCGAGGCGGCGCGGAACCTGCTCGACATCAAGGGCGCGTCCTCGACCGAATTCGGCCCGTGTAGCGAGCCGGTGGTCGGCCTGCTGACTGAATGGCTGCGCGGCAACGAGGTGGAGCGCCGCAACCTGAGCGGCGACCTCGGCGGGACGATGCGCCTCGGCGCCTATCCGGCGAAGCTCGCGGAAGGCTCTCTCGTGCGCGCTGTCTATGACGATAAGGGCACCATCGAGGAACGTCACCGGCACCGCTACGAGGTGAACGTCGCCTACAAGGACCGGCTGGAGGACGCTGGGCTGCGCTTCTCCGGCATGTCGCCCGACGGCGTGCTGCCGGAGATCGTGGAGTACCCGGACCACCCCTGGTTCATCGGCGTGCAGTATCACCCCGAGCTGAAGTCGAAACCGTTCCAGCCGCATCCGCTGTTCGCGGGTTTCGTGGGGGCGGCGGTGAAGCAGGCGCGGCTGGTCTGATAGCCGGGCTCGCCCTGGCTAAGGCCCGCGGGCCATACGAATGACTGGCCTGGTCGATCGGAGAAGGGCTCTGCACTCCTCCGAGCCTCCACCCGCCAGGTGCTTGGAGCACCTGGACCGCACACTGTTGGTTCCCGGCAGCGGGTCCGCCACCCCTTCAGGCGCGCGCCGGGCGCAGGGCCGGGTTTCGGCTCCGTTCCTGACCGTTGCGCACGGCGCCAGGTCGAGGTTTGCAAAGGCCCTTCGGCCTGGGGTGAGTCCGAGAGGGGCAAGGCCCCTCTCGGTTCCACAGCGGAGAACCAAGGGCCATCAGGAGCGCCCCCGCCTTGCCCGGGAAGATGGCGGGGCGGATAACTGAATTCCTCGCGTGGCACGGCTCGGCCGCCTGCGCATCCGGAGCAAGCAATGCGTCACGTCTCGATCGGCCCCATCACCATCGGCAACGACCTGCCGGTCGCCTTCATCTGTGGCCCCTGCCAGATCGAGAGCCGCGCGCATGCGCTGGAGACGGCCGCCGTGCTGCAGGAGATGGCCAAGGCTGCCGGCGTCCCGCTGATCTACAAATCCTCCTTCGACAAGGCGAACCGGACGTCGGTCTCGGCCGCGCGCGGCATCGGCATGAAGGAGGGCCTCGCCATCCTGGCCGAGGTCCGTGAGCGCACCGGCCTGCCGACGCTCACCGACGTG
The DNA here is from genome assembly GCF_018129025.1 of Neoroseomonas terrae. Taxonomy (GTDB): domain Bacteria; phylum Pseudomonadota; class Alphaproteobacteria; order Acetobacterales; family Acetobacteraceae; genus Neoroseomonas; species Neoroseomonas terrae. Next base: position 104,060 of record NZ_JAAEDI010000015.1, read on the forward strand.
CACCTGCCCGACCATTGCGCGCCGGCGGCCGAGGCGTGCGACGTGCTACAGGTCCCGGCCTTCCTGTGCCGCCAGACCGACCTGCTGCTCGCCGCCGGCGAGACCGGCCGGGCGATCAACGTGAAGAAGGGCCAGTTCCTCGCTCCATGGGACATGAAGAACGTCGCGGCGAAGATCGCCTCCACGGGCAATGAGAACATCATGCTGTGCGAACGTGGCGCGTCCTTCGGCTACAACACGTTGGTCGCGGACATGCGTTCCCTGCCGATCATGGCCGCCACGGGGTATCCGGTGGTGATGGATGCGACGCATGCGGTTCAGCAGCCGGGCGGTCAGGGCACTTCCTCGGGCGGGCAGCGGGAATACGCACCGGTCATGGCCCGGGCCGCCGTCGCGGTCGGCGTCGCGGCGGTGTTCATCGAGACGCATGAGGATCCGGACCGCGCTCCGAGCGACGGCCCGAACATGATCCCGCTGCGCGAGATGCCGGCGTTGATCGCGCGGCTCAAGGCGTTCGACGCGCTGGCCAAGGCGGGCTGACGTGCTTCGGCGCGCCGTCGCCTTGCTCCTCGTGGTCGTCGGCGGCGCCACCTTCATTCATGCGATGGCGGGCTTCGGTGGCGGCGAGGCGGTTGCCGTGCTGGGCCTGTTCGGCATCGCGGTCGGTGCCAGCCTCGCCTGGAACGGCTCGCGCATTCCGCCCGACCCGAAGGGGGACGGCATCCATTCCACGACTTCCTGGGACGGCGGAGACGACAGCCGATGATGGCCCGCCCGCCCGGTCTGCCGCCCATGCCGCAGCGGCCCATCCCCGCGATCCTGCTGGCCGCCGCGCTGGCGGCGGTGTTGTGGTTCTCCCTGCCCGCGGCGCTGCGCGTGCTGCGCGAATCCGGCTGGCACTGGGAGACGGTGCTGGTCGTCGCCGGCTCACACGCCGTGGTGGTCGGCGCGCTTGGCTGGATTGCCTGGCTGTTCTGGGCAGGGCGGCGGCCGGGGGATGGCGGCTGACGCGCGTCGGGCCTGGACGCGCCGCAGGATCCCAGTTCGAAGCCGCGTGAGCTCACCGTACGTTGTAGGTCGCCGACGGATTCGGCGAAGGCGTCGCGCCGCGCGCGATATGCCGTTCACATCATCCAGTCGAGAACCGGCGGGCCGGCGCGGTGCCCGAGTCGCGGCGTCAGATCATCTGGCCGCGCAGGAAGCCGAGGGCGGGCAGCGGCGTCCACTTCCTCGGCAGGTCGGAACGGCGGATGGGGGTGACGGAATAATGCGGCACGGGCTGCTTCGCCCGCACCAGCCAATCGGCATAGGCGTTGACCTGCTGGTCCCGCCACGCGCGGTCGTCCAGCGCCTGCGCGCGGGAGCGGAAGACCTCCGCTACGCGGCTCTTGCGCCCGACCGTCGCCACGACGGCCCAGAGCGTGTCCTCCTCACGGGATCGGACGCTGACGAGAGTCCCCACGGGGGCAGCGTGGCAAATCAGGCAGGCAGGGGTCAAGCGGCTGGGCCTGGCAGGGACGCCTTGCCGGGCGCCCCGCGTCGCGCTGATCTGCGGTCACAGACGTGGGAGTGGAAGTGTGATCGTCATCGGCCGGGGCAGCGTGCAGCAGGAGGAATGCGACGTGATGGGGCACATGAATGTGCGCCATTACGTCGCGCGCGCGGCGGATGCGCTCGCCTGGCTGGCGCTGGAGGCCGGATTGCCGCCATCGCGCGGCCGGCTTGCGGTGGTGGACCAGCATCTGCGCTTTCTTCGGGAACTGGCGCCCGGCACGCCGTTCATCATCCGCGGCGGGGTGCTTCGGCTGGGGGTGGACCGGCTGCGAACCGTGGTCGAGATCCGCAATAACGCCGCGGATGCGCCGGCGGCGACGCTGGTGACGGACCTCGGCGTCTGGGCGGGGCCGGAGGGCGGTCTGGCGGCGCTGCCGGCAGAACTGGAGGCCCGGTCGCTGCTCGTCGAGATGCCGGCGCATGCCGGCCCGCGGGGCCTCGGCTTCGATCCGCCGGCGCCTTTGCCGGACCGCGCCGCGGCGCAGGCGATGGGGCTGACGGAAGGCTATCGCGGCGCCGTCCGCCCCCATGAATGCGACCCGGATGGCACGATGCGCGCCGATGTCATCATCGCCCGCATCTGGGATGGCGTGCCGAACCTGCGCAACCGCGGCACCGGCCTCGGCATCAAGGAAGAAGGGATGGGCTCGGCTGCGCTGGAATACCGGGTCGCGCAGTTCCAACCGCTGCGCGCGGGGCAGTTGCTGACCGTGTGCAGCGGGCTGAAGGCGCTGGGTGAGAAGACGACGACCTGGACGCACCTGGTCCATGACGGTGAGACCGGCGTCATCGTCGCCGCGGCCGAGGCGGTGGGCATCGCCTTCGACCTCAAGGCTCGCAAGGCCGTGGCCATCCCGGCCGAACGCCGCGCCGCGCTCGAATCGCTGCTGGTCCGGGGCCTCGGGCTGTAGTCACCCGGCGGCGAGCAATTCCGTGGTCAGCGGATCGGGTTCGCTGCCGCAGAAGATCGCGAGCGCCTCCGGGAAGATCGCGGCGGGGTCGGCCTTCGCGAACAGCGTCATGCAGGACCGGAACTTCATGTCGTCCGGACTGCCGAGGATGGCTTGGAGGCTGCGGTCCCGATGGGTGCAGACGAGGCCCGTGCATTCCAGCAGGCGCGGCCCGAGCAGCGGATGCGTCAAATAGGCCTGCGCCTCGGCCAGCGAGGCGATGCCGTAGTGCACGGCCGTCGTGCTCCGCCCGAGCGCGCGAAGCTGTGGAAAGACGAACCACATCCAATGCGTGCGCTTTCGCCCGGCACGAAGCTCCTCACGCACAGCCGCAAGCACCGGCGCCTGTGCCGTCACGAAGCGGTCGAGGTCGAAGGGATCCTGCATGTCGACCATCATAGCCGCCGGCACAATCCCGCCGCGCCTCCAATTCGGGCGCGATCGGTCCTCATCCGCTGCCGGACCAGCATTCGCAGGATGGGCCATGCTGCCGTGTTCGTGCTGTCCTGCTGACAGACAGAAAAAGGAGGGGGTCCGGGGGAGTTCTCTCCCCCGGCCTTATCTGCCCGATGCGCGAAATCCGCCTGAACGCCTTCGACATGGCCTGTGTCGGGCACATCCAGCAGGGCCTATGGACGCATCCGCGCGACCGCTCGCCTGACTATCTGACGCTGGGCTACTGGACCGACCTGGCACGCCTGCTGGAACGCGGGCTGTTCGACGGCCTGTTCCTCGCGGATGTGCTCGGCGTCTACGACGTGCATGGCGGCAGCCAGGATGCGGCGATCCGGCATGGCGTGCAGATCCCGCTGCTGGATCCGATGCTGCTGGTGCCGGCGATGGCGGCGGTGACGTCGGATCTCGGCTTCGGGGTGACCGTCAATCTGGCGTGGGAACCGCCGGCGCTGCTCGCGCGGCGCTTCTCGACGCTGGATCACCTGACCGGCGGGCGGATCGGGTGGAATATCGTCACCGGGTATCTGGACAGCGCGGCGCGGGCGATGGGGCTCGACCGGCAGATGGCGCATGACGACCGCTACGGCATGGCGGACGAGTTCATGGCCGTGGCGTACCGGCTGTGGGAGGAATCCTGGGCTGCGGATGCGGTGAAGCGGGACCGGGCCGCGGGGCTGTACGCAGACCCGTCGCGGATCGCGCGGGTGCGGCATGAGGGGCGGCAATACCGGCTGGACGCGCCGCATCTGGTGGAGCCGTCGCCGCAACGGACGCCGGTGCTGTACCAGGCCGGGGCATCGGAACGCGGGCGGGAGTTCGCGGCGACCCATGCGGAATGCGTGTTCATCAATGGCGGGCCGAAGGCGCATGTGGCGGGTCTCGTCGCGGATCTGCGCCGCCGGGCAGGGGGGCGGCCGATCCGGGCGTTCATGGGGGCGACGCTGATCGTCGGGCGGACGGAAGCGGAGGCGCGCGACAAGCTGGAGGACTACCGCCGGCATGCGAGCGTCGAGGCCGCGCTGGTGCATGCGTCCGCATCGCTCGGCATCGATCTGGCGCGCTTCGGGATGGATGACGAACTGCCATCGTCGTCGGAGGCAATCCGGTCGAATGTCGAGGCGCTGCGCGCTGCCGCGCCGCGCGCGACGAAGCGGGCGCTGATCGACCGCATGGTGCTGGGAAGCCGCCAGCCGCCGATCGTCGGCAGCGTCGAGGCGGTGGCGGAGACGCTGATCGGCTGGGTGGATGGTGCCGATATCGACGGCTTCAACCTCTCCCGCACGGTCACGCCGGAATGCCTCGATGATGTGGTGACGATGCTGATCCCGGCGCTGCAGGAACGCGGGCGGTACAAGCGAGGCTACGCGCCCGGTACCTACCGGGAGAAGCTGTTCGGTGCCGGGCCGCGTCTGGCCGCGCCCCATCCGGCCGCTGCCGTAGCCCGGTGACTTGCCCGAATGTCGCTGGACGCTAGGGTTCGTCCCATCACTCCGGGGAAAACCATGACGATGGACGGAAACCAGATGCCCGCCGCCGCGGCGGCAATGACCGCCCGCTACGGCGCCGGCGCCGAGCCCAAGGCGGGGCCGTGGAATGAGACGCTGGCGGTACTGATGTCGCATCGTTCCGTTCGTGGCTTCAGAACGGATGCGCCGCCGGAAGGCACGCTCGAGACCCTGGTCGCGGCGGCGCAGTCGGCCGCGACATCGTCCAACCTGCAGACCTGGTCAGTGGTGGCCGTCGACCGGCCGGAGGTACGCAAGGAAATCGCCGCGATCGCCGGCAACCAGAAGCATATCGAGGTCTGTCCTATCTTCCTCGTCTTCCTGGCCGACACCTCGCGCAACGGGCGTCTGGCGCAGGAGGCGGGGGTGGAACTCGCCGGGTTGCCATACCTCGAATCCTTCCTCGTCTCCTCGATCGACGCCGCGCTCGCCGCGCAGAATACTGTGGTGGCGGCGGAGAGCCTGGGCCTCGCGAATGTCTATATCGGCGCGGTGCGCAACGACGTGACACGGGTGGCCGAGCTGCTCGGCTTGCCGCCGGGCGCGGCGCCGGTCTTCGGCCTATGCATCGGCTACCCGCTCCCGGGGCGGGAAGGGGAGGTGAAGCCCCGCCTGCCGCAGGACGCTATCCTGCACCGGGAAACCTACGACGCGGCCGATAGCGGACACCGCGCCGCCTATGATCCGCGCATGGAAGAATTCTCCCGCCGGCAGGAAATGGCGGGCAGCACCTGGTCCCAGCGGGTGATCGCGCGGCTCGGGACGTTCAAGGCGCTGCACGGGCGCGAGAAGCTAAAGGAGAAGATCATCGGGCTCGGTTTCCCGCTGCGGTAAGCGCAGGGACCGCGTCGGGCAGATCGGAGGGGCTCTGCCCCTCCGAACCTCCCCGCCAGGATGCTGGGCATTCTGGACCGCATTCTGTTGGTGCCGGGCAGCAGGGGTGCGGCGACCCGTTGTGCGCGGGGGCTGCGGGACTGCCAGCCGCGCCAGGTCGAGGTTTGCAAAGGCCCCTCGACCTTTGCTGGGGTGGTATGGAGGGGCAAAGCCCCTCCAACTGCGAAATGGAAGGAACGCGGGTCCCACATCGACCGAGCCAGACGCTGCGCCCCTCTCCCATCGACGGGCGGCCCGGCTATGCTCCCCGGACCATGTGCGGCCGATACTTCCAGCAACGCTCCTCCGGCGAGATCGCCGCGCATCTGGGCGTCCAGACCGCGATCCCCAACCTGCCGCCGTCCTTCAACAAGGCGCCGACGCAGGACGGCCTCGTGGTGCGCCGGCACCCGGAAACAGGGGAGGCGCACCTCGATGTCCTCCGCTGGGGCCTGGTGCCGCACTGGGCGAAGGATGCCTCGGGGGGGGCGCGGATGATCAATGCGCGCGGCGAATCGATCGCCGGGAAGGCGGCCTTTCGCGACCCCTTCCGCAAGCGCCGCTGTCTCGTGCCGATGGACGGCTTCTACGAATGGCGGAAGCACGGCGCCGCCAAGCAACCCTTCGCCTGCGCGTTGCGCTCCGGCGGTCCAATGGTCTGCGCCGGGCTATGGGATGGCTGGAAGCAGCCGGAGGGGGAATGGCTGCGCAGCTACACCATCGTCACCTGCGCCTCGGCCGGGCGGCAGGCGCTGCTCCATGAACGCATGCCGGTGATCCTGCCGCGGGAAGCCTGGGACCGCTGGCTCGACCCGACCGCGGGCGATACCGAGTTGCTGGGGCTGCTCAAGCCAGCCGAGGATGCGCTCCTCGGCTTTTGGCCGGTGCCGACGCGGGTTGGCCGGGTGGCAGAAAACGACGCCGGGCTGATCGCGCGCGACCCCTTGGCGGTCGCACCGCCGGAACTGGACGATCCGCCGCCCGGCCAGGCGCCGTTCGCAGGGGTCGCCTGACGCGTTCAGTCGTCGCGGTGGACGCGTTCCATGCGCTCGTGGCGCTCCTGCGCCTCAATGCTCATGGTGGCGATGGGGCGGGCTTCGAGGCGGCGCAGGCCGATCGGCTCTCCGCTTTCCTCGCAGTATCCGTAGGTCCCGGTTTCGATCCGGTCGATCGCCTGATCGATCTTGCTGATCAGCTTGCGGGCCCGGTCCCGGGTGCGGAGTTCAAGGGCGCGGTCGGTCTCGACACTGGCGCGGTCCGTCAGGTCGGGTTCCGCGATCCCGCCTTCGGAGAGGGAGGAGAGTGTCTCGCCTGCCTCCCTGAGCAGGTCCTGTCGCCACTTGAGGAGCTTCTGCCGGAAGTACTCCAGCTGAAGCGGGTTCATGAACTCCTCGGCGTCCGAGGGGCGGTAGTCCGGCGGCAGCGTCACGAGCATATCTATCCATTCCCCCGGGCCGAGGGTGCTCCCAGCTCCGATCGGAGCAGGCACCCCCCCTCGATGCGGGCGGAACATAGACGCGTGCCATGGCGAAAGCCAAGAGGGGAGAAAGCGACAAATCCCTGAAACAGCGCGCTTTTCAGTCCGATGACGCGGCGGGGTCCAGGCCGTGGCGTGCAAGTTCCACCCTGGCGCGCAGCCGGATCGCCGTAAGGACGGCAGCCAGGGCGGGATCGGCCGCCTCCGCGCCAGTCGGCAACGCGGCCAGGCGGTGAAGGGCGGCCTGGTCCAGCGCACCCTCCAGCACCCCGATCTGCAGTTCGCGAAGCGACAGCAGCAGGGCATCCGCCTGCTGCCGGGCGCGGGCATCGCGCTCGGCCGCGGGTCCCGACTCCTGCAGCGCCAGCAAGCCGAGCGGCTGCGCCGGCACCGCGCCCTGGGTACCGGCGGCCGCATGGGCCCTGACCCCACCCAGGCTGAAGCTTCCCCGCCCGCTACCTGTCGGCCGCGTCCTGCCTCCTGCCAAACCACCCGACACGCCCCGAACGCCAACCATGGCCCTTCCCTTCCGCCCCACCGGCAATCCCCCGCCGGTTCCCGGCAGATACTGCCGGCCGACTCGGCTGCTATCGCTGGCACGGCCCTTGCGCCGACCACGCCAGCCCGGCGACTGCCGTGGCACCGGTTCGATCAGCCGCGCCGCGCCGCCAAGCGCGGCCTGGGAGGAGCATCTTGGCCCCCAATGCTTACGCGAGAACAAAGAAGATGGTGGCCTGCCTGGCGCTGGCCCTCGGCCTGGCGATGCCGGCCGTCGCCCAGGTCCGCATTAAGGACATCGCCGATGTCGAGGGCGTGCGCGACAATCAGCTGGTCGGCTACGGCTTGGTGGTGGGGTTGAACGGCACGGGGGACCGGCTGCGCTCGGCCGTCTTCACCCGGCAATCGCTGGTCGGCATGCTCGAACGGCTCGGCGTGAACACGCGCGACAATGAGCGCCAGCTCGATACGCGCAACGTCGCCGCCGTCATGATCACCGCCAACTTGCCGCCCTTCGCTCGGCCGGGCAGCCGGATCGATATCTCGGTCTCGGCCCTGGGCGACGCGACGAACCTGACCGGCGGCACGGTGCTGGTCACGCCGCTGCTCGGCGCGGATGGGGAGGTTTACGCCGTCGCGCAGGGCGCCGTCGCGACCGGGGCGATCAGCGCCCGCGGCGCCGGCGCTTCCGTCACCCGTGGCGTGCCGACCGCCGGCCGCATCGCCAATGGCGCCATCGTGGAGCGGGAGGTGCCGTTCCAGCTCGCCGCCCGTGATCGCGTCCGCCTGTCCCTGCGCAACCCGGACCTGACGACGGCGCGGCGCATCGCCTCGGCGATCAACGGGGCGCTGCGCGGCGAGGTCGCTGCCGCGACCGATTCCCGCACCGTGACCGTCGCCCTCGGCGGCCGATCCCCGGTCGATTTCCTCAGTCGCATCGAGCAGCTCCGCGTCGAGCCCGACCAGGTGGCGCGCGTCGTCATCGACGAAGCCTCCGGTACCATCGTCATGGGCGCGAATGTGCGGGTCTCCACCGTCGCCATCGCGCAGGGCAACCTGACGATCAGGGTGACGGAGACGCCGCAGGTCAGCCAGCCCAACCCGCTGGCGCAAGGGGAGACGGTCGTCGTGCCGCGCACCTCGATCGAGGTGGACGACCAGGCCAACCGCCGCATAGGCGTGCTGCCGCGCGCCGTCACGCTCGACCAGCTCGTGCGCGGTCTGAACAGCCTCGGCGTCGGCCCGCGCGACCTGATCACCATCCTCCAGGCCATCAAGGCCGCCGGCGCCCTCCAGGCCGAGCTGGAGGTCCGCTGATGGACACGCCCACCATCGCCCCGGTTCAGCCGCGCCCGTTGCGTGCGCCCGGTGCTGCCGGCAGCGACGCCGCCATGCGCCGCGCCGCCCAGGATTTCGAGGCCCAGGCGCTGGGCATCCTGATGCAGCCGATCTTCGCCACGGTGGATACCGCCGGGTCCCGCTTCGGCGGCGGCGCGGCGGAGGCGCAGTGGCGGCCCCTTCTCGTCGATGCCTATGCCGCCGCCGCCGTGCGGTCGGGCCATGGCATCGGCCTCGCCGACGCCGTGCTGCGGGAACTGCAACGCCTCCGCGGCGCGGACACCACCCCCAATACGGGAGAAATTACCCCATGATGGACAGCCTGATCCTGGCCGGCCAGCGCCTCGCCGAGGCCCTCCGCGCGGAGAACGACGCGCTGGCGCAGCTCGACCTGCCCCGTGCCGCCACGCTCGCGACCAGCAAGATCGCGGCGTCGGACGCCTTCGCCGCTGCCTACGCGGCGCAGGCGAAGCATGGCTCGGCGCCGGAGGGGCCGATCCGTCAGGCGGCCGCTCTGCTGGCCCGCCGGCTGGAGGAGCTAGGGCAGGAGAACCGGCGCCTGCTGGAACGTGCCGTGGCGCTGCAATCCCGTGTCATCGAGACGATCGCGGGCGCCGCCCTGCAACGCAATGCGCCAATGGGTTACGCGCCGGCGAACCATCGCCCGCCGGGCGGGGCGGCACCGGCGCTGACGCTGTCGGCGCGCGTTTGAGGCGTGTCGGGGCAGCGGCGGTCGGAATTGAAGGGGCTTTGCCCCTCCAAACCAACCCAGCAAAGGCCGAAAGGCCTTTGCAAACCTCGACCTGGCGCCGGGCGCCGCTGGCAGACTGGACGGCGGAATCCGCCCTTGCGCACGATACGCGCTGGAGGCGGCGATGTTTCCAGGCACGCCCAGCGCCAGGAGATTGCGGTCCAGGTGCTCCAAGCACCTGGCGGGGTGGTTCGGAGGGGCAGCGCCCCTCCGACCTTAGGTCGCGCCACGCACCGCCGCGCGGCGAGGCGCGGAACCGGACGGGCAGCGCGATGTTTTTCACGCCACCCTGTCGATTCAGCCCGGCCTCGTTCGTCGTAGGGTCAGGGCGGCCGCTGGGGTCGTCTGCGGAGATGGAGACGGAACGATGCGCGTGATGGTGCTGGTGAAGGCGACCGAGGACAGCGAAGCGGGCGTGCCGCCGACGGTCGAACTGTTCGAAGCGATGAGCAAGTTCAATGATGAACTGGCCAAGGCCGGCGTCATGCTGGCCGGCGAGGGGCTGAAGCCGTCCTCCCAAGGCAAGCGCGTGGCCTTCGACGGGCCGGGCCGCAGCGTGATCGACGGGCCTTTCGCCGAGACGCGGGAGCTCGTCGCCGGCTTCTGGTTGTGGGAGGTGCGAGACATGGCCGAGGCCGTCGAGTGGGTGAAGCGCTGTCCCAACCCGATGTTCGGCCCGAGCGAGATCGAGATTCGGCCGGTCTATGAGGCCAGCGATTTCGGCGAGCTGATCGAGAAGGGCATGGCGGACCAGATGGAGCGCCTGCGCCGCCAGACCGGCGGGAACTGAGCTGTGCCGCCGCCGGGGCAGGGGGCCGCGGCGGCGGCCGTCGAGGCGGTGTTCCGCATCGAGCGGGCGGCGCTGATCGGCGGCCTGCTGCGCCTGGTGCGGAATCTCGATGTCGCCGAGGATCTGGCGCAAGATGCCATGGAAGCGGCGTTGGCGGATTGGCCCCGCGGCGGCGTGCCTGAGCGGCCGGGCGCTTGGCTGATGGCCACGGCCAAGCGCCGCGCCATCGACCGCTTCCGCCGCGACCGCATGCTCGGCCGCCGCCATGCCGAGATCGGGTGGGAAGGCGAGGTGGCGCAGGACGTCGCCGGCGCCATCGATGCCGCGTTGGATGACGGGATCGGCGACGAGGTGCTGACGCTGGTCTTCACCGCCTGCCATCCCATGCTGCCCCCGGAATCCCGCGCCGCGTTGACACTGCGCCTGATCGGCGGGCTGACGGTGCCGGAGATCGCCCGCGCCTTCCTGTCCAACGAGCCGACGATCGCGCAGCGCATCACCCGCGCGAAGCGCAGCATCGCCGAGGCGGGGCTGGTCTATGAGGTGCCGCGGGGTGCGGCGCTGGCGGCGCGTCTCGCCTCGGTGCTCGAGGTGCTCTACCTGATCTTCAATGAGGGCTACGCCGCGACGGCGGGTGAGGCGCTGACGCGGCCGGACCTGTGTGCCGAGGCCTGCCGCCTCGGCCGCATCCTGGCTGCCGCCATGCCGGCGGAACCCGAGGTCCAAGGCCTCCTGGCTTTGATGGAGCTGCAGGCGTCGCGCCTCGCGGCGCGTAGCGGGACGGATGGCGCCCTCGTGCCCTTGCCCGCGCAGGATCGCCGCCGCTGGGACCGGACGCGCATACGGCTTGGCCTGGCCGCGTTGGCGCGGGCCGAGGCGTTGGGCGGTGCGGAAGGTCCTTATGCCTTGCAGGCTGCGCTCGCGGCCTGTCACGCGCGTGCGCGGACCGCCGACGCGACCGATTGGCCGCGCATCGCCGGGCTGTATGACCGGCTGCTGGCCGCGATGCCCTCGCCCGTGGTGGCGCTGAACCGCGCGATCGCCCACGGGATGGCGTTCGGCGCCGCGGCAGGGCTGCGGCTGCTAGCGGTGATCGAAGAGAAGGGGGCCTTGCGCGGCTATGCGCCATTGCCAGCGGCGATCGGCGATGCGCTGTTCCGGCTGGGGCGCCGAGGCGAGGCGAAAGTTGCCTTCGCCGCAGCGGCCGGGATGACGCGCAACGAGCGGGAACGAGATTTCCTGTTGGGCCGCGCGGCGGATTGCGTAGCGCCGTCCGGGCGGGGGTGCGACGCCCCATGATGCCGACGCCTCATGCCCGGAGCGATCCTGCGGCGTGAGGGATGGCCCTGCGGGTCGGCTCGTCGATCAGGCCAGTTGGGTCGGTTTTTGGTCGAAATCGTAATGAAAGGCCGGCCGGAAGCCGGGAAGGCTGGTATCGCCCGGTCCGGCGAGGTGAGGGCAGCCACGATTTTCCGCATGAATGGCGAATCGTACCGGCGGATCAGGATCACGGGATGGCTCCTTTCCGCGGGGCAGGGCGGCGGGCCGGCCCGTCCGGACCGTCATCGTCCAGCCATGCCTTGGAAAGACGGCCGTCCTGCGCTACAGACCGCGCCTCTCCGCCGCGCGGCGCCTCTGCGGGCGGGCGTGGTGGAACTGGCAGACACGCCGGATTTAGGTTCCGGTGGCGCAAGCCGTGGGGGTTCGAATCCCTTCGCCCGCACCAACAGGCGCCGCCGGTTGTCTCTAAGCCTTCGGATTGGATGGACGTCCCTCGATGCAGGTCACCGAGCTCGCGAATGACGGGCTGAAGCGCGCCTACTCCGTCACCGTCTCCGCGGCGGATCTTGCCGCCTCGCGCGACAAGCGGCTCGCCGAGATCGCCAAGACCGCCACCATGCCGGGCTTCCGCCCGGGCAAGGTGCCGATGTCGGTGGTGAAGCAGCGCTACGGCTCCGCCGTGCTGGGGGAGGTGCTGGAGCAGTCCGTTTCCGACACCTCGCGCCAGGTGATCACCGATCGCGGCCTGAAGCCCGCGATGCAGCCGAAGGTCGAGCTGACGAGCTTCAACGAGGGCGCCGACCTCGAATACCGCATGGATCTCGAGATCCTGCCGGATGTGCCGATGCCGGATTTCTCGGGCATCGAGCTGGAGCGCCTGAAGGCCGAGCCGGCCGAGGAGGCGATCGACAAGGCGCTTGCTTCCATCGCCGAGCGCAACGGCGAGCTGGCCGATGCCGAGCCGCGCGCCGCGACGAAGGGCGACATCCTGGTCAGCGACTTCACTGGCCGCCTGCCGGCCGACCTGCTGAAGAACGGCCCCGGCCTCGGCGCCGTGCCGGGCAAGCCGGGTTCCCTCCCGACCGGCTGGGCCGTCGAGACGGTTGGCCCGCTCGACCATGAGATCGCGGCGATCGGCAGCGAGGCCGGCCGCCCGTATTTCGACCTGAAGGTGACAGGCACGCCGACCGAGAAGGCGATCCTGCGCATCCGCTTCGCGCCGGTCGACGAGCTCCAGGTGAAGGGCGGCGACACGCTGACGCTGCTGACCGCGGTGCGCGTCGCGGACGGCGCCTTGCCGGCGGGTGCGGAGCCGAAGACCGGCTTCAACGAGATCTCGGGCGACAAGGACATCCACCAGCGCGCCGCCGCGACCCTGGGCGCCGATGGCGATCGCATGACGCTGACGCTCGCCGAAGGTGATGCGCCTGTGCAGGCCTGGCCGAGCTTCGTCGTGACGCTGCCGGCCGGTGCAGTGGATTTCACGCTGCGCGTCGGCCCCGCCCGGGTCTTCGCCGGCAGCGAGGAACCCGAGGCGCGCGTCTTCCCGGGCGGCACCGCGACCGATCTGCCGATCGAGGTGGCCGGTACCGGCTTCATCCCCGGCTTCACCGAGCAGATGGACGGCATGGCGCCAGGCGAGACCCGCGAGATCGACGTGGTCTTCCCGGGCGACTATGGCTCGGCCCAGCTGGCCGGCAAGCATGCCCGCTTCTCGATCACCGCGAAGGCGCTCAAGACCCGCGTCGCGAAGCCGATCGATGACGAACTCGCGAAGGCCGTCGGCATGGCGGACCTCGCCGCGCTGAAGGATGCGATCCGTGGCTCGCTCCAGCGTGAGTACGACGCGCTGGCGCGGCTGAAGCTGAAGCGCGCGCTGCTCGACAGCCTGGCCGACAAGGCGTCCTTCCCGGTGCCGGAAGGCATGGTGGAGGCCGAGTTCGCGCAGATCTGGCAGCGCGTCGAGGCCGACCTGAAGGCGGGCCGCCTGGACGATGACGACAAGGGCAAGGACGAGGAGACGCTGAAGGCCGAGTACCGCGGCATCGCGGAGCGCCGCATCCGCCTCGGCCTGCTGCTGTCCGAGATCGGCCGCGCCAACAACGTGCAGGTCGGCCAGGACGAGATGGCCCGCGCCGTCCAGCAGGAAGCGATGCGCTACCCCGGCCAGGAGCAGCAGGTGCTGGAGTTCTTCCGCAAGAACCCGCAGGCCGCGGAGAACCTCCGCGCCCCGCTGTTCGAGGAGAAGGTCGTGGACTTCATGATCGAACTCGCGAAGGTCACCGAGCGCCAGGTGGCGCCGGAGGAGCTGACGACCGCCGCCGCCTGACCGAGGCCGCGCATCGCAGGATTCGCCAAGGGGCAGCCGGCATCGGCTGCCCCTTTTTCATGCAGCGCGGCTCCGTTTCATGCTCTCCATCCCGCCTGCGGAAGTAAATGCGCGGCTTCCATGTCGGCCTGCTTGCACCGCCGCCCGCGCCTCGCCTACATCGGAAGGCAGAACATGAGCGGTCGTCCGGGCCGCCGAAATATGGGGAGAACGTCGAGGGTGCCTGATGCCATCCTGGAGACGGCGGGACTGACGAAGGAGTTTCGCGGCTTCGTTGCCGTGAACGACGTCAACCTGTCGGTTCGCCGCGGCACGATCCACGGCCTGATCGGCCCGAACGGCGCCGGCAAGACCACCTGCTTCAACCTGCTGACCAAGTTCCTCCCGCCCACCCGCGGCACCATCCACTACGATGGGCGTGACATCACCGGCATGAAGCCGGCCGAGGTCGCGCGGCTCGGCCTCGTGCGCTCGTTCCAGATCTCCGCGGTTTTCCCGCATCTCTCGGTGCTGGAGAACGTCCGTGTCGCGCTCCAGCGCAGCCGGGGTGGGTCCTTCGACTTCTGGCGGTCGGACGCGCTGCTGCGCCGCTATGACGACCGGGCGCGCGCGCTGCTCGAGGATGTGGGCCTGTCGGGCTATGCGGAACTGACGGCCGGCGAACTCCCCTACGGCCGCAAGCGTGCTCTCGAGATCGCTACGACCCTCGCCCTCGATCCCGTGATGATGCTGCTGGACGAGCCGACCGCGGGCATGACGCATGACGACGTCGGCCGCATCGTCGCGCTGATCCGCCGCGTTTCGGCCGGCCGTACCGTGCTGCTGGTCGAGCACAACCTCACCGTCGTCTCCGGCCTGTGCGACACGATCACGGTGCTGGCGCGCGGGCGCGTGCTGGCGGAAGGCGACTACGCCACTGTCGCCCGCAACCCGGAGGTCGTCGCCGCCTATCTCGGCACCGAAGCGCCCACGGAGGCCGCCCATGGCTGACGCCCTCGCCGAACGGCTGCGCCCCGTGCAGGACGGCACGCCCCTGATGGCGGTACGCCGGCTCGAAGCCTGGTATGGCGAAAGCCACGTCCTGCATGGGGTCGACATCGACATCCGTGAAGGTGAGGTGGTCACGCTGCTCGGCCGCAATGGCGCGGGCAAGACGTCCACGCTGCGGGCCATCATGGGGCTGGTCCCGAGACGCAGCGGTTCGGTCCAGTATGCGGGGCGGGAACTGATCGGCGCGCGGTCGGATGTGATCGCCCGCACCGGCGTCGCCTATTGCCCGGAGGAGCGCGGCATCTTCGCCTCGCTCGACGTGACGGAGAACCTGATGCTGCCACCGGTCGTGCGGCCGGGCGGCCTGCCGGTGGACGAGATCTACGCGCTGTTCCCGAACCTCAAGGAGCGCGCCCGCAGCCAGGGCACGAAGCTGTCGGGGGGCGAGCAGCAGATGCTCGCCATCGCCCGCATTCTGCGCACCGGGGCGAAGCTGCTGCTGCTCGACGAACCCTCCGAGGGCCTCGCGCCCGTCATCGTCCAGCAGATCGGCCGCACGATCCGTGAGCTGAAGAGCCGCGGCTTCACCGTGCTGCTGGTGGAGCAGAACACCCGCTTCGCGCAGACCGTTGCCGACCGGCACTACGTCATGGAGCACGGCAAGGTCGTGGACATGGTCCGCAACGAGGAGCTCGCCGGCTCGATGGGCCGCCTTCAGCAGTATCTCGGCGTCTGACGCCGCACCGTGACAGGCGGCGCGGATGCAGGCGCCGCTGGCTATCGAAGGAGATGCGTTCATGACCGGACTTTCCCGCCGCGGAGTTCTCGCCGCCGGTGCCGCCGCCGCCTCCTGGGGGGCGCTGCCGGTTTCCCGCGCCCGCGCGCAGGCCGCCAACACCATCAAGATCGGCGTGCTGAACGACCAGTCAGGGCTTTACCGGGACCTGTCCGGGCCGGGCTCGACCGCCTGCGTTCGCCAGGCGGTGCAGGAACTGGGCGATCTCGGCTTCACGGTCGAGGTGCTGCAGGCCGATCACCAGAACAAGCCCGACGTCGGCTCGACCATCGCCCGCCAATGGATCGACCGTGACGGCGTGGACGTCATCATGGACGTCCCGACTTCCTCGGTCGCCCTCGCAGTGAACCAGGTGGTCAAGGAGAAGAACAAGATCATGCTGAACTCGGGCGCCGCGGCGTCCGACCTGACGGGTTCGGCCTGCACGCCCAACACCATCCACTGGACCTACGACACCTACATGCTGGCCCGTGGCACGGGTGGGGCGATGGTGCGCGCGGGCGGCGACACCTGGTTCTTCATCACCGCCGACTACGCCTTCGGCCACGCGCTGGAACGCGACACGGCGGAATTCGTGCGCTCGGCCGGCGGGCGCGTGCTCGGCCAGGTACGCACGCCTTTCCCCGGGACGACCGACTTCTCCTCCTTCCTCGTGCAGGCGCAGGCATCCCGCGCGAAGGTGATCGGGCTGGCGAATGCCGGCGGCGACACGATCAACTCGATCAAGCAGGCGGCGGAATTCGGCATCACCCGCCGTGGCGTGAAGCTCGCCGGGCTGCTCGTGTTCATCACCGACGTGCATGCGCTCGGCCTGCAGACGGCGCAGGGGCTGGTGCTGACCGAGACCTTCTACTGGGACCTCAACGACCGCACCCGGGCGCTGACCACGCGCGTGCGGCCGAACATGCCGAACAACGCACCGCCGTCGATGGTGCAGGCGGGCTGCTACTCCGCCGCGCTGCACTACCTGAAGACGGTGAAGGAGATGGGCGTCGCGGCGGCCAAGGCCGATGGCGCGGCGACCGTGGCGCGCATGAAGGCGATGCCGACCGAGGATGATGCCTTCGGTGCCGGCTCGATCCGCGCCGATGGTCGCAAGATCCACCCCGCCTACCTGTTCGAGGTGAAGAAGCCCGACGAAGGGCGCGGCGCCTGGGATTACTACAAGCTGCTGCAGACCGTGCCGGCCGATGAGGCCTTCCGGCCGCTCGCCGCCGGCGGCTGCTCGCTGGTCCGCAGCTGACCGATGCGGGGCGAGGCGGGATCCAACCTGCCCGCCCCATGCGTGCCGTCAACAGGGAGAGACGAATGACCATGACCACCCGTCGCAGCCTGCTCGCCACCGGGGCCGCCCTGGGCGCACTGCCGCTGCACCGCGCCCGTGCGCAGGCGGCGAACACCGTCAAGATCGGCGTGCTGAACGACCAGTCCGGCCTCTATCGCGACGTGAACGGGCCGGGATCGGTGGCCTGCACCAGGCAGGCGATCGCCGATCTCGGGGCGACGCTGCGCGGGATGAATGTCGAGGTCGTGGTCGCCGACCATCAGAACCGCCCCGATGTCGGCGTGAACATCGCGCGGCAGTGGTTCGACCGCGATGGCGTGGACATGGTGATCGACGTGCCGACCTCCTCGGTGGCGCTCGCCGTCGCGCAGGTCGCGCGGGAGAAGAACAAGGTCTACATCAACTCCTCAGGCGCCACCTCCGATCTTACCGGATCGGCCTGCACGCCGAACACGCTGCACTGGACCTACGACACCTACATGCTCGCCAAGAGCACGGGCGGCGCGATGGTCCGCGCGGGCGGCGACACCTGGTATTTCATCACTGCCGACTATGCCTTCGGCCATGCGCTGGAACGCGACACGACGCGCTTCATCACGGCAGCCGGCGGGCGCGTGCTGGGATCCGTGCGGACGCCGTTCCCGGGCACGACGGATTTCTCCTCCTTCCTGGTGCAGGCGCAGGCGTCGCGGGCGAAGGTGGTCGGCCTCGCCAATGCCGGCGGCGACACCATCAATTCCATCAAGCAGGCGGCCGAGTTCGGGCTGACGCGGCGCGGCACCAAGCTCGCCGCGCTGCTGATGTTCATCTCGGACGTCCACGCGCTGGGGCTGGAGACGGCGCAGGGGCTGGTGTGCACCGAGACCTTCTACTGGGACCTCAACGACAACACCCGCGCCTTCACCGCGCGCGTGCTGCCGAACATGCCGGGCGGGCTGCGACCCGGCATGGCGCAGGCCGGCTGCTATTCGGGGACGATGCACTACCTGAAGGCGGTGCTCGAAATGGGCGTGGCGGCGGCGAAGGCCGATGGTGCCGCGACGGTCGCGCGCATGAAGCAGATGCCGGTGCAGGACGACGCTTTCGGCGCGACCTCGATCCGCGCCGATGGGCGGCGGATCATGCCGGCCTATCTGCTCGAGGTGAAGACGCCGGCCGAGAGCCGCGGCCCCTGGGACTACTACAAGCTGCTGCAGACGACGTCGGCGGATGAGGCCTTCCGGCCGCTGTCGGAAGGGGGCTGCCCGCTGGTCCGGTCCTGATTCGCGACCCCGGGCGGGGCAACGACTCCGCTCGGAACCAATGAACGAACAACGGAGGATTCGCCTGATGGAAACTACCCGCCGCGGCCTGCTCGCCGCCGGTGCCGCCACGGCCGCCATCGCGCCGCTCTCCCGCGCGCGGGCGCAGGCCAACACCATCCGCATCGGCGTGCTGACCGACATGTCCGGCACCTACCGCGACAATACCGGCCCGACATCGGTCGCCGCGACGCGGGAGGCGGTGGCGGAATTCGGCACCAGCCACGGCTTCACCATCGAGGTGCTGGAGGCCGACCACCAGAACCGCCCCGATGTCGGCTCGAACATCGCTCGGCAATGGTACGACCAGGGGGTCGATCTGATCCTGGATGTGCCGACCTCCTCGGTCGGCCTCGCGGTCAACCAGATCGCGAAGGAGAAGAACAAGCTCTACATCAATGTTGGTTCGGCCACTGCCGACCTGACCGGCCCGCAATGCGGCCCGACGACGCTGCACTGGGCCTACGACACCTACATGCTGGCGAAGTCGACCGGTGGCGCGATGGTGCGCGCGGGCGGCGACAGCTGGTACTTCATCACCGCCGACTATGCCTTTGGCCATGCGCTGGAACGCGACAACACGACCTTCATCCGTGCCGCCGGTGGGCGTGTGCTGGGCGCGGTGCGGACGCCATTCCCGGGTACCACCGACTTCAGCAGCTTCCTGGTGCAGGCGGCGGCCGCGCGGCCGAAGGTGATCGGCCTGGCGAATGCCGGCGGCGATACCGCGAATTGCGTGAAGCAGGCCGCGGAATTCGGCATCACGCGCCGCGGCATCAAGCTCGCCGCGCTGCTGCTGTTCCTCAACGACGTCAACGGCATCGGGCTGCAGACGGCGCAGGGGCTCGTCTGCACGGAATCCTTCTACTGGGACACCAACGACAAGACCCGCGCCTGGACGCAGCGCGTCGTCCGCCGCACGCCGACCAACTACCCGTCGATGATCCATGCCGGCTGCTATTCGGCGGCGCTGCACTTCCTCAAAGTCGTCGCCGCGATGGGTGTGCCTGCGGCCAAGGCCTCGGGGCTCGAACTGACGAACCGCATGAAGGCGATGCCGACCGAGGATGACTGCTTCGGCCCGGGCACCATCCGCGTCGATGGGCGCCGGCTCTGCCCCTCCTTCCTGTTCGAGGTGAAGGCGCCGTCCGAGAGCCGCGGTCCCTGGGACTACTACAAGCTGCTGCAGACCACGCCGGCCGAGGAGGCCTATCGGCCACTGTCCGAGGGAGGCTGCCCACTCGTGCGCGGCTGACCGTCGCCGCGCGCCGCGACTGAGGAACGAACGCATTCAACGCTTGCCATGGGAGGAACGACGAATGAGCGAGACCAGCCGCCGTAGCGTTCTTGCCGCCGGTGCGGCCTTCGCTGCCCTGCCCCTGTCGCACGCCCGTGCGCAGGCGGCGAACACCATCAGGATTGCGTTGCTCTGTGACTTCTCCGGCACCTACCGCGATGTGACCGGGCCGAACGAGCTTGCATGCGTCCGCCAGGCCGCCGCCGAGTTCTCCAATCGCGGCTTCAACATCGAGGTCGTGTACGCCGACAACCAGAACCGCGCCGATGTCGGTTCGAACATCACGCGGACCTGGATCGACCGCGACGGCGTCGATTGCATCGTCGATGGCGGCGCGTCCTCGGTCGCGCTGGCGGTGAACGAGGTTGTGCGGGAGAAGAACAAGGTCTTCCTCAACTCCTCCTCGGCGACCTCGGACCTGACGGGGCGGTTCTGCTCGCCCAACCTCGTTCATTGGACCTACGACACTTACATGCTGGCGAAGTCGACCGGTGGCGCGACGGTGCGGGCCGGCGGGGATAGCTGGTATTTCATCACCGCCGACTACGCGTTCGGCCATGCGCTGGAACGCGACACCGCGACCTTCGTGCGCGCCGCCGGCGGGCGGGTGCTGGGGCAGGCGCGCACGCCGTTCCCCGGTACCTCGGATTTCTCCTCCTTCCTGGTGCAGGCGCAGGCCAGCCGCGCGAAGGTCATCGGCCTGGCGAATGCCGGCAGCGACACCATCAACTGCATCAAGCAAGCATCCGAATTCGGCCTGGCGCGGCGCGGCATCAAGCTGGCCTCGCTTCTGATGTTCATGCCCGATGTGCATTCCCTCGGCCTCGAACAGACGCAGGGGCTGATCTGCACCGAGACCTTCTACTGGGACCTCAACGACCGCACGCGCGCCTTCACGCGCCGCGTCGCTGGCCAGCTCCAGTCCAACGTGCCGCTCTGCATGAACCATGCGGGCGGTTATGCCTCGGTGATCCACTACCTGAAGGCCGTGGCCGACATGGGCGTGGCGCGCGCCAAGGAGAACGGCGCCGAGGTCGTCGCCCGCATGAAGGCGATGCCGTGCGACGATGATTGCTTCGGCCCCGGCAGCATCCGCCAGGACGGGCGCAAGCTGCACCCCGCCTACCTGTTCGAGGTGAAGGCGCCGTCCGAGAGCCACGGCCGGTACGACTACTACAAGCTGTTGCAGACCACCGCGGGCGACGAAGGCTTCCGCCCGATGGCCGAGGGCAATTGTCCGCTGGTGCGGAGCTGAGGAATGGCGGCGGGGCCCAGCACCCCGTCCGCCGGCAGGAAGAAGGGAGAAAGGGTCATGGACATGCATCGCCGCAGCCTTCTCGCCGCGGGCTCCGCCGCCGCAGTCGCGCCGTTCTCGCGCGCGCGTGCGCAGGGCGGCACCATCCGGCTCGGTGTCCTGACCGACATGTCGGGGCCTTATCGCGACAGCACCGGTCCCGCCAGCCTGCTGATGACGCAGGTCGCCGCCGAGGAATTCGCCAATCGCGGCTTCACGATCGAGGTCGTCGGCGCCGACCACCAGAACAAGCCCGATGTCGGCGCCAACATCGCCCGCCAGTGGTACGACCAGGGCATGGATGCGATCGTCGACGTGCCGACCTCCTCGGTCGCGCTCGCGATCAACCAGATCGCGCGGGAGAAGAACAAGGTCTTCCTCAATTCGGGCGCAGCGACCTCGGACCTCACGGGCCCGCAATGCAGCCCGAACACGGTCCACTGGACCTACGACACCTACATGCTCGCCAAGGGCACGGGTAACGCCATCGTGCAGACCGGCGGCGACAGCTGGTACTTCATCACCGCCGACTACGCCTTCGGCCACGCGCTGCAGCGTGACACGACCCGTTTCATCGAGGCCGCGGGCGGCCGAGTGGTCGGGGCGGCGCGCTATCCGTTCCCCGCCACGACGGATTTCTCCGCTTTCGTCGTGCAGGCGCAGGCCTCGCGGGCCAAGGTGCTCGGCATGGCGAATGCTTCGGGCGATACGCTCAACACCATCAAGGCGGCGCGCGAATTCGGCCTGCACCGGTCGATGAAGCTAGCCGCCCTGCTGATGAGCAGCACGGACATCCACGGCCTCGGCCTGGAAGCCGGGCAGGGGCTGTTGCTGACCGAGGCGTTCTATTGGGACCTCAACGACCGCACCCGCGCGTTGACGCAGCGGGTGCGGGCGCGGAACCAGGATCGACCGCCTTCCCAGGTGCCGGCGGGCTGCTACGGCGCGACGCTGCATTACCTCAAGGCCGTTGCCGATCTCGGTGTCGCTGCCGCCAAGGCGGATGGCCGCGCCACCGTCGCGCGCATGAAGGCGATGCCGACCGACGACGACGCCTTCGGTCCGGGCCGCATCCGCGAGGACGGTCGCAAGATCCATCCGGTCTACCTGTTCGAGGTGAAGACCCCGGCCGAATCCCGCGGTCCGTGGGACTACTACAAGATCGCCGCCACCACCCCGGCCGAGGAGGCGTTCCGGCCCCTGGCGGAGGGCGGCTGCTCTCTCGTGCGTTCGTGACAAGGATCTGATCGTCGATGCTCGAATTCCTCGAGACCATAACCGGCGTCCCGACGCCGCTGCTGTTCGGGCAGATCCTACTCGGACTGATCAACGGCGCCTTCTATGCGATGCTGTCGCTCGGCCTCGCGGTGATCTTCGGGCTGCTCAACATCATCAACTTCACCCATGGCGCCCAGTTCATGATGGGCGCCTTCGTTGCCTGGATGCTGCTGACCTGGCTGGGGCTCGGATACTGGTGGGCGCTGATCCTGGCGCCGCTGATCGTCGGCGCCACCGGGGTGGTCATCGAACGGTTGATGATCAGTCGCCTTTACAAGCTGGATCACCTCTACGGCCTGCTGCTGACCTTCGGCATCGGGCTGATGATCGAGGGCTTCTTCCGTAACCAGTACGGCTCCTCGGGCCTGCCCTACCGCATCCCGGCCGAGCTCTCGGGCGCGTGGGATCTCGGCTTCATGTTCATGCCGGTCTATCGCGGCTGGGTGGTGGTTTTCTCCCTGGTCGTCTGCCTGGCGACCTGGCTGGTGATCGAGAAGACGCGCCTCGGCGCCTATCTCCGCGCCGCGACCGAGAATGCGGCGCTGGTGCAGGCCTTCGGCGTGAACGTGCCGCGGATGATCACGCTGACCTACGGGGCGGGGGTCGCGCTCGCGGCACTCGCCGGCGTGCTCGCCGCGCCGATCTACTCGGTGAACCCCCAGATGGGCACCAATCTGATCATCGTCGTCTTCGCCGTCGTCGTGATTGGCGGCATGGGGTCGATCCTCGGCTCGGTGCTGACCGGCTTCGGCCTCGGCGTGATCGAGGGCCTCACCAAGGTCTATTGGCCGGAGGCGTCCGCCACCGTCATCTTCGTCATCATGGCGATCGTGCTGCTGACACGTCCCGCCGGCCTGTTCGGGAGGGCCTGAGTCATGGCATCCGAAACCACCGCCGGACCGATGCCCGCCACCATGGGTGAGGCGCGGGGCTTCCTGGGCTACAGCCGCGCACAACTCGTCGCGCTGGTCATCCTGGTTGCCGCGCTGATCGTCGGGCCGTACTTCCTCTACCCCGTCTTCCTGATGAAGCTGCTGTGCTTCGCGCTGTTCGCCTCGGCATTCAACCTGCTGATCGGCTATGTCGGGCTGCTGTCCTTCGGCCATGCCGCGTATTTCGGCATGGGCGGCTACATCGCGGGCTACACGGCCAAGGCCTACGGCTTCACGCCGGAGGTCGCGGTCATCGCCGGTGCCGCCGTCGCCGGCATCCAGGGCTGGATCTTCGGCTGGATCGCGATCCGCCGGCAGGGCATCTACTTCGCGATGATCACGCTCGCGCTCGCGCAGATGGTCTATTTCTTCTGCGTTCAGGCACCGTTCACCGGCGGCGAGGACGGCATCCAGGCGATCCCCCGGGGCCGGTTGTTCGGTCTGATCGACCTCGGGCCCGACATGTCGATGTACTGGTTCGTGGCCGCCGTCTTCCTCGCCGGCTTCGTGATGATCCATCGCGTCATCCATTCGCCCTACGGCCAGGTGCTGAAGGCGATCCGCGAGAACGAGCCGCGCGCGACCTCGCTCGGCTACCGCACGGACGACTACAAGCTCGTCGCCTTCATCCTCTCCGCGACGATCGCGGGGGTTGCGGGTGGCGTGAAGTCGCTGGTCTTCGGCATCGCGACGCTGACCGACGTCCACTGGGCGATGTCCGGCGAGGTGGTGCTGATGACGCTGGTCGGCGGGCTCGGCACGGTCTTCGGGCCGATGGTGGGCGCCGCGGTGATCGTCACCATGCAGAACTACCTGGCCGAGATGGGCGCCTGGGTCACGGTCATCCAGGGCGGGATCTTCGTGGCCGTGGTGCTCGCTTTCCGGCGCGGGCTGGTCGGGGAGATCGCGCATCTGCTGAAGGTGAAGCTGTAGCGGCGCGCCGGCTCGTTGCGCGAAGGCTGGATCGGAGAGGGGCTCTGCCCCTCTCCGAACCTCACCCCGCCCGGCCATTGTATGGCCTGGACCGCCATCATCTGGCAGCGGGCGCGAAGCCCAATTCTCCCGGTCTCAAACCCGTTCCGTGCGCAGATCTGTCTGACGGCCATGTTCCGGCCCTGCGTGCGCAGGGCCAAGTCAGGGTTTGCAAAGGCCCTTCGGCCTTTGCCGGCGTAGGGTTCGGGAAGGGGCAGAGCCCCTTCCTGATCCGGCCGCTCCTCGCCAATCTTCGCGCATCTGGCCCCCTGGCGCACAATCTGCTGCCACGAGCGTCCCTTCCTGCTCTGAAACCGCACGCGGGCGCCGAATTTGCCGGCACCGCCTGTCGCGGCGATGGACTTTCAACCGCTAAGCCGGCTTGCCCGGCCTGTTCGCTCGCGCGACGCTGCCTGCCCGCTTCACTCGCAGGGCAGACATGGCGCGCAAATTCCATCTCGGCTGGTTCCTCCAGGGCTCCTCCGTCCAGGGCTGGGGCGAACCCTGGACCGGCAACATCGGCACCGAATGGATGGTGCCGGACTTCTTCATCGAGATGACGAGGAACCTCGAACGCGCCTGCTTCGACTACGTGCTGATCGAGGACTCCTCCTATGTCGGGGAATCCTATGGCGGCTCGCGAGAGATCTACCTCCATCACGGCCTGTCCGTGCCGCGCCAGGACCCGTCCATCGTCGCGGCACTTCTCGCGCGGGAGACGAAGCGGATCGGCATCGTCACCACGCTCGGCACCTTCGCCTACCCGCCCTATCTCCTCGCGCGCCAGATCGCGAGCCTCGACCAGGTCTCCTCCGGCCGCATCGGCTGGAACGCGGTGACCGGTTCGTCGGACTATGCCGCGCGGAACTTCGGCCTGGACGGCATGCCGCCGCATGACACGCGCTACGACATCGCTGACGAGTACATGCAGGTCGTGCGCGCCCTGTGGAACTCCTGGGAGCCCGGTGCCATCGTCGCGGACCGTGAACGCGGCATGCTGGTCGACCACACCAAGGTTCATGCGGTCGACCACCAGGGCCAGTACTTCAAGGTCCGCGGTCCGCTCAATTCCGGTCCCTGCGTGCAGGGCCAGCCGGTCATCGCCCAGGCGGGCGGCTCGCCGCGCGGCCGCGCCTTCGCCTCCCAGCATGCCGACACCATCGTCGCCATGGTGAAGGGCACGGCGGGCATGAAGACGTACCGGGACGACATCCGCGCGCGCATGGCCGCGCATGGCCGCAATCCGGACGACTGCAAGGTGCTCTTCCTCGTCTCCCCCGTGCTCGGCGATACGGAGGAGGAAGCCCGCGCGAAGCACAAGCGCCGTCTAGCGACGAGCGAGGACCAGATCGCCAAGCGCCTCGCGCATCTGTCGAAGATCACCAACCTCGATTTCGGCGCGCTGCCGCTCGACCAGCCGCTCGGGACGCTGACCACCAACGGCCACCAGCAGTCGCTGGACGAGTTCCTCAAGAAGGCCGGCAACAAGACGCTGCGGGAGGCCGCCGAGATCTACTCCGACGCCGGCTCCATCCCGCTGATCGGTACGCCGGCCCAGGTCGCGGACCGGATGGGCGAGGCGATGGAGGAGATCGGTGGCGACGGCTTCCTGCTCACCACCAACGAGACTTCCCGTCGCGTCATCGCCGAGATCGCCGATGGGCTGGTTCCGGAACTGCAGCGCCGCGGCCTTTCGCGGCGGTCCTACGAGCACGCGATGTTCCGTGAGAACCTGCTGGCGTTCTGACGCCCGTCAGCCCAGCGGTAACGCCGCCATCGCGAGCAGCGCGCTGAACAGCGCCAGCACGGCAAGGCAGGCGACCAGCGCGCAATGCGCCACCCGGCCGCGCTGCGCCGGGCCTGCCCGCCACAATGCGACCGCCCCGGCGGCGCATGCCAGGGCGCCGACGCCGCCTGCCAGCAGCCCGACAGCGGCGCCGAGGCGCGGGTCATCCCATGGCAGGATCACCCCCGCCACGGCCGAACCCACGACGACCGCGCCAAGCAGCAGCCACTGCCCGAGGGTCGGTCGCGGCTTGTCGCCCTGTCCCGACATGCGACGATCCATCCTGCCGGCAGCCGGTCGTCTACCGCGGCGCTGCGTTCGGGTTCTGCCCGGTCAGCTCGCGGTAGAGCTGGTCCTCCGCCCGGGCATCCTGCGCCGGGGTTTGCATCGGTGTGGGCGCCGGCGCGGTCGGCGCTGCATGCGGGTTCTGGCCGGTCAGCTCTCGGTAGAGCTGGTTCGTCACCTGCGCGTCGCGCCTCGCC
This sequence comes from Neoroseomonas terrae, assembly GCF_018129025.1. Classification (GTDB taxonomy): domain Bacteria; phylum Pseudomonadota; class Alphaproteobacteria; order Acetobacterales; family Acetobacteraceae; genus Neoroseomonas; species Neoroseomonas terrae. The sequence goes on from NZ_JAAEDI010000015.1 coordinate 130,275, forward strand.
TCGGCGGCGCTCGCCGCATCGCCGGCGGCCTGCTCGGCGGCACGGACGGCGGCGGGGTTCGGCTCGCGCTCATCCGGCGGTACGCCCTGCGCGGCGGCGCCCATCGCGAACAGCACGGCCAGGCCGGCGAGCCAGGCGCGGCGCGGGCAGGGGGGGACACGATCAGCCATGGGAAGTCTCCGGTGCTGAGGCATCATAGGCCGGCCGGCGCCGCGGTGCACGGGCATCCCGGCCGGGCACGGCGGTCCGCGCGGGACGGCGGCCCTTGCGCCGCCGCCGAAAGCCGCTTTACTCGCGCCATGGCCCGTATCGGTCCCGCGCAGCCCGCCGCCACCGCGGCATTCGTCCCGGCCGTGGCGTCGCCGTGACCCCTGTCCTCGACGTCGCAGGCCTCACGCTCGATTTCCGTCAGGATGGGCGCGACCTGCGCGTGCTCGACGGCGTCTCTTTCAGCGTCCATGCCGGCCGCACGCTCGCCATCGTCGGCGAGTCCGGCTGCGGCAAATCCGTCACCGCGCTGGCCATCATGGGCCTGCTGCCGGCCACGGCGCGGCTGGGCGGCACGATCCGGCTGGCGGGCCGTGACCTCCGGAGCCTCACGCCCGACGAGCGCCGCCTGCTGCGCGGCGGCGAGATGGCGATGATCTTCCAGGAGCCGATGACCAGCCTCAACCCGGCCTTCACGGCCGGGGAGCAGGTCGCCGAGGCGCTTCGCCTGCACCAGCGCCTCGACCACGCCACGGCGTTTGCCGAGGCGATCCGGATGCTCGACCGCGTGCGCATCCCGGATGCCGCGCGGCGCGCCCGGCAGTACCCGCACCAGCTCTCGGGCGGCATGCGCCAGCGCGTGATGATCGCCATGGCGCTGGCCTGCCGCCCACGCCTGCTGATCGCGGATGAACCCACCACCGCACTCGATGTCACGGTGCAGGCGCAGATCCTCGCGCTGCTGGATGAGCTGAAGCGCGAGACCGGCACCGCCGTCATCCTGGTCACCCACGACCTCGGCGTCGTCGCCGACCATGCGGACGAGGTCGCGGTCATGTATGCCGGTCGCATCGCGGAGCAGGCCCCGGCCTCGACGCTCTTCGCCCGGCCCGAGCACCCCTACACCGCCGGCCTGCTCGGTGCCGCACCGGGGGAGGGGATGCCGGGTGAGCGTCTGGCCAGCATCGAGGGCACCGTGCCCGACCTGCGCCACCCGCCGCCGGGCTGCCGCTTCGCCCCGCGCTGCCCCTTCACGGTGCCGCGTTGCAGCGCCGAGGTTCCGCCGTTGGCCGAGGTCGCGGCCGCGCATCGCAGCGCATGCTGGCGGGCACCACTCGACAGTGTGCTGGACGCTGCCTAGCGCCGGGGGGCGATGGCCTTGGCATTCTGTTTTCTGGTGGCCCGATAGATCCGCGGTCGATGTTGGAGGGGTTTCACCCCTCCAAGCCACCCCAGCAAAGGCCGAAGGGCCTTTGCAAAACTCCATTTGGCGTGGTGCGCTGCAGGCAGAATGGGGTGGCGGGTCCCGCCCTTGCGCCCGAAACGCGCCTGGAGGGGCAACAAACCCCGCCAAGCCCGACACCAACCGACTGCGGCCCAGGTGCTCGAAGCAACAGGGGCGCCCGTCGGCGTTGCGTCGATGGGCGTGCGGAACGGGCAGCGCCCCACGATGCCCGCGGCAGAAGCAGCCACATCGTCAGTTCTGTTCAGACGCCGCCCTAGCCGCGCAGCCGGTGCTTCCAACGCACCGCAACCAGCCTTGCCCCCGCCACCAAGCGCCGCGACGGCGTCGCCGCGGCGCATTCCACCCAGCTCAGCGTCGGTGCCGCCGTGCCAAGGCTCGACTTCCAGCGCGCCGCACCGGCAAGGAAGTCGTATACCGCCGCGCCCTCAGCCTCCGCAGCCTCGATGGCCAGCAGGTGGCTGGTCAGGCCTGGCTTGGCGTGCGGCCCGATCCCCTGCCGCTCGAACCCGCTCTGATAGGCGTGGATCCAGCCGCGCCATCGGAAGTTGTAGAGAAAGCCGACGCAGTCCGGGCCTGCGGTCACGCGCAGCAGGTCCACCTCGCCGCGCGGGAAGGCTGCATCGATCAGCGCGCGATGGAAGCGCCACATGAAGGGGTTGGCGAAGGCGCCCGGGAGCCCGCGGCGTCCCCAATCCGCGCCGTGCAGCGCGACCATCGCCTCGAACCAGTCGAGCGCCTCCTCCGATGACCCGGCGCGCGCCAGCGTGACCGTGCCCTGCGCCGCATAGCCGCGCAGCGAGCGAAGAAGCTGGTGGCGCGTGTTGCCGCTGAGCGACTGCCGATACGTCACGCCCGCCGCCCGCAGCGCCGCCAATTCGACGCGCGGCGCCGGCCGGTCCTGCCGGCGGAAGGTCACGACCGGCAGCGCCGCCGCCAGGCTCGGTGCAATGCCGTCGAGCACCAGCCGTCTCGTGCCGGCCAGCCGCAGCGCTGTCGTCAGCATCGCCGCATCCGTGCCTGCCGGTGCGTCGGCGGCGAGCAACGGCCCATTGTGCTCGACGAACACCGCGTCCAGCCGCGCGTCGCCGCTCGCTGTCAAATGCAGCGCCCCATCGCGCCGGTTGCACAAGGCAAGCCCGACCAGCCGGTCTCCGCTGAACGCCTGCAGGACCACCGGATTCGCGAACCGTTCGGCGGCCAGGCAGCCGATCCAACTCCAGGACTGGAAGAAGGAGCAGGCCGGCGCCCCGGCCTCCAGGGCTCGCCACGTCTCGCCAAGGGCCCTGAAGCAGTGGACCTCCCCGGCGAGGATGCGCAGCGTCATGGATCAGGCAGCGGCATCAGGCGCGACGGAATCGAGCCCATCTCGACAAAACGCACGCCGAGCCCCGCCAGCATGTCGAGCGCGCCCGCCAGGCGTTCGAGGAAGCCGCGCAGATCATCCTCAGTGCGGACATAGGGGTTCGCGCCCGGCAGCATCGATGAACTGTGGAAGCTGAGGCCGAGCACGCGCTCGCCGCGCGCGATCAGGCCGCGCGCCAACCGCCCCATCTCGGCGAGGTCGTTGCCTTCCGGTGAAAGCGTGATCCGCTCGGCGCAGCGCGTCGCCGCCAGCAGGCCGCGCAGGGTTCGCCGGCCAGCGTGCGGGATCGGCGGCAGACCGTGCAGCGTTGCCCCCGTCAACCCGCCCCAGCCAACGACACTCCGGCACAGCGGCAGTGCAAGAATCGCCTCGCCTTCGCCGAAATGGAACGCGCCGTAGTCCACGGCGGAGAAGTCCGGCCCACCCTCCGCCGCGAAGCTGGTGCGCGGCGCAATGCTGGTGTCGATGCGGAAGCCAAGCGCCTCCAGCAGCCGCGGCGTCGAGGGGCTGAGCCCGTAGCGGCCGGCCCGGTAGATCGTCGGCCGGAAGCCGAAAGCCACGGCGAAGGCGTCGCACAGCGTGCGCAGCTTCCGTTCCTCGGCCCCCCGCGGCAGGTTGCCCGCGAAGGACAGGCGGTGGCCGCGGCCTTCTCCAAATGGCGGCGTCACCCAGGGATGGAGCTGCGCGCCCAGGGCGCATCGTCCGCTTTCGTGTTCCTGCCGCAGCCACGCCGCCGCCGCGGCATCCACCAGCACCGGATAGGTCACGAGATAGGTCGGCACGATACCATGCGCCGCGAACAGGCCGGTGAGCTGCACGAGGCGTGGAATGCCGGCCGTCGAATACGGCGTGCCGTGCACGGCGTCCTGCCAGTCGAACGCTTCCTCGGCGTCGATCACGACCGTGCACAGCGCATCATCACCCCTGACGCGCGCCGCGCGCGCATGGGCGAAGTCGCTGTGCCGCCAGGGCTGACGCCCCGTCGGCAGCGGCCTTCGCCGGGTCGGGGCGAGCGCGCCGCCACCGGCGACATCGCGCATCGTGCCCCGCCCGGCGCTCATTCCTGCCGCACCGTCGTCGGGCCGATCCCGACGCCAGGCTCGGCGGGCGCCGCGTCGCTGCGCAACAGCCCACGATACAGCGCGCGGAGGTCGGCGGCGAAGCGGTCGGCGCCGAAGCGTCGCCGGACTTCCTCCCGCGCGGCCTGGCCGAGCCGCGCTGCCAGCTCCGAGTCGTCCAGCAGGCGCGCGATGCAGGTCGCGAGTTCCGCCGCATCCCCGTGCCGATGGACCAGGCCCGTGCGGTCGTGATCGAGCGCTTCAAGGACACCATCCACCGCCGTTGCCACGCAGGGCCGCGCGAGGCCCATCGCTTCCAGCACCACCAGGGGCAGGCCTTCGAAATGCGTGCTCAGCACGCAGAGGTCGGAGGCCAGCATCAGCCGCTGCGCGTCGCTCCGGAAACCCGTGAAGATGAAACGGTCAGCCAGCCCGGCGGCGGCGATCGACGCCGCGACCTCGCGATGATGCTCGCGGTTCATGGCGACGTTGCTGTGGTCGCCGACAACGACGAAGCGCAGCGCCGGGTGCGATGCCCGCAGTCGCGCAGCGGCTGCCACCAGCGTCGGATAGTCCTTCTGCGGGTTCACCCGCGCGAACATGCTGGCGATGCGCGCATTGGCCGGCAGCCCCAGCTCGGCGCGGACTGCGCGCGCCACCGTGTCCCGCCCGGCGAGGACCGCATCCTCCGCCACTGCCGAAGCGTCATAGAGCACGCTGCCGCGACGCCGCGGCACGTGCAGGCCGAACTGCCGCCAGGTGCTGTCGGAGACGAAGACGAAGTGTGACGCGCGGTTGATGAAGACGCTGTCCCGCCAGGGCATGGTCGCGAGGCGGTTGCGGACGTGGCAGATCACCGGCACGCCGGCGAGCCGCCCCGCCGTCGCGACGTAGTAGGCCGCCTGCGCATCGGCGCAGTGGATCACATCCGTCTGCAGCCAGCGTCGCGCGAAGCGGCGGGATTCCACCAGGAAGCGGAGGCCTCCGCGCAGGCTCGGCTCGGGCCGGTGGTCCGGGATATCATAGGGGATGCCGGCCTCGTCCAGGTAGCGTGTCAGCTCCGTGGTCGGCGCCAGCAGCAGCGCGCGGCCCTCGATGCCAAACGGCCGCACCGCGTCGATGATGCGCCGCACGGCGATCTCGGTCCCGCCGACACCCTGGTAGGGCAGGACGTGCAGCACCCTCATGGTGCGCCCCCGGATGGACGCAGGCGCCGCATGCCGTCGACCGCGCCCCAGACGCGCCGCCCGAGCAACTCCCGCACGCGCAGCCGCCACCAGAGCGAGGAGGAGGTCACGGGCGGGAATGCCGCGACGGCGAGGTTCCGCATCGCCTCCGCCTCGCGCGGCGCGCCCTCCTCGAAGGTGCGGATCGCGGCCCAGAGCAGTTCGGACGAAAGGCCACGCCGCGCCAGCGCCTCCAGCGCCGCGACATCGGCCAGCCCGTCCGCGCCGCGCTCGAAGAATAGGCGGAAGGCCTCGATGCGTTGGCGATAGTCGCCGAGCATGCGCTCCGTGGAATAGCCGTGGCGCATGTTGTGCGCGTGGATGCGGGTGAAGGCCTGCACCGCCTCCACCTCCGCGACGTCCCCATGCACGGCGAGCCGCAGCCACATCTCGAGATCGCCGGAATGCGGCAGTTCCGGCCGGTAGCCGCCGACGCGCTTCTGGATGGCGCTGCGCACGATGACGGTCGCGGTTTCGACCGGGTTTTCCGGCTTGCCGCAGATCGACGCGATGAAGTCGCGGCCGCTTCGGTGGCACACTGCCGCTGCCGGATCGGCCGTCGGTTCCGCGGCGATCACCGCCTCATCGGTGAACTTCACGGCCTTGCCGTAGACGAAGGCGAGAGACGGGTCGTCTTCCATCAGCCTGGTCGCGCGCGCGAGCGCACCCGGCGCCAGCACATCGTCGGCCGAGAGCAGCAGCATGAAGGGCGCCTCGATCCAGTCGATACCTTCGTTATAGGTCGCAATGTGCCCGCGGTTCTGTGGATGCGCCACCAGATGGACCCGCGGATCGGTCGCGGCGATCGCCTGTGCGGTAGCGAGCGAATCATCCGTCGAGCAGTCGTCGATGACCAGCACGCGGATATCGCAGCCTTCCTGCACCAGCAGGCTGCCGACGCAGCGCCCGAGGAACCGGCCGTAATTGTAGCATGGGACGATGATGTCGACGGCCGTCATGTCGCGCCTCCGCCCATCATGCGCCGCCTGGCTTCGAGCACGGCCACCGGCGTGAAGGCGGCGAGCAGCGCCGTCACCTGCGGCAGCGACACCCCGGCGCGGAAAGAGGAGAGCGCGAGGTGCCGCGCCGCCCGCATCTGCCGATGATGAACCGCACCGCGGCTATGGCGCAGGCAGCATTCGGCAACGCGGCGCTGCAGCCGTGCCGGCGGCAGGTGGAAGCGTTCGGCGACATCGGCCAGGCAGGCCAGCTCGGCGGCCGCGAAGCTTTCGATCTGGCGCGACAGGCTCATCGCGGACGGCGCGTAGACGACGAGTTCCTCCGGGCAATTCACGACGGTCCAGCCAGTGCCCGTCAGCCGGAGCCACAGGTGATAGTCCTCACATGCGCGCCGGCTCCAGAAGGCGCCGGCCTGCTCGAAGGCCGCGCGGCGCACCAGGGTGGAGGAGACGACGATCTGGTTGCCCTCCCAGAACGCATCGAAGTCAGGCCGCGCGACGAAGGGGGGCGTGGTCTGCCCGACATCACGGCAGGCGACGACGGCAACGTCCTTGGGCCCGATCTCCCGCACCTGCCGTTCGAGCTTGCCAGGCAGCCAAGCGTCATCGGCATCGAGGAAGGCGAGCCAGTGCCCGCGCGCGGCCGCCGCGCCGGTGTTGCGCGCCATGCCGCATCCTGCATTCGCCTGCCAGATCACGCGCACATCCCCGTGGCGGCGGGCCACATGGTCGCCAACGCCGTCGGGGCAGCCATCGTCGACGACGATGATCTCGGCCGGCGATACCGTTTGCGCCCGCGCGCTGTCGATCGCCGCGTCGATGGTGGCGGTCGCCCGATAGGCGGGAATGACCACGGAGATCGACGGTTCGGCCATGGGAACTCCAAGCCCTGTGACGGGGGATGCCTCATGCCCTGTCCCTTAGAGGCTTCGGCCGTTCGGCGTTGGGGGGCACCGGCACGGTGATGCTTATCGGATCGCGGCAATCCGATCAATATTACTTTAGGGAAATGACTGTCTGTCGCGCCAAAAGGTGCTAATAATGTCATGAAAGGGAATAAGTATATGAAACGTCCTTATTCCCGCGATGGTGAGCATGCCGAGAGCGTACCGCGTTCGGTATGCGTTTTGGCAGTAACGCACGCACCGGTTGTGATTTCTGAGGTTGTGGGACCGATGAGTACAAGAGGTTTCGACGAAACAACCGCTCGCGTGAGCATGCATGCGTGCCTTCGCGGCGCCCTGTTCCGGCCTGCCTGCGCGCCCGGCATGGATCCATGAGCAGCCTTCGCCGCTCCCTGGCGTTCTCCTTCGGCCAGACCTACGGCAGCTACCTGCTCGGCCTCGTCGGCATCGTCGTCCTGTCGCGCCTCCTGACCCCTGCGGAGTTCGGCGTTTTCTCCGTCGGTGCCTCCATCGTGATGTTGGTCAACGCCGTCCGGGATTTCGGGATCGGCACCTTCCTGGTGCAGGAGCCCGAGCTGACGCCGGCGCATCTGCGTTCCGCCGTCACCATCGCTTTCGGCATCTCGGTCTCCTGCGCCCTGGGCCTGTCCGCCGCCGCCGTGCCGATCGCCGGCTTCTACGGGGAGGCGCGCGTCGCCGACATCGTGCTGGTGCTGGCGGCCGGCATGGTGGTCTCGGTCGTCGGCATACCGGGGCTCAGCCTGCTGCGCCGTGACCTCCAGTTCGATGCGCTCGCCGCGATCAACCTCTCGGCCTCGGTGGTACAACTCGGCGTGGTCGTCGCCCTGGCGCTCCTCGGCCACGGCGCGATGAGCCTCGCCTGGGCGACACTGGCCGAGAGCCTGTTCCGTACGACGGCCGCAATTCTCTGCCGGCCGGTGCCGGGCGCTTTCCGGCCCAGCCTCACCGCCTGGCGCAGCGTGCTGGCCTTCGGTGGCTACTCCACCGCGACGGCGATCATCAACGTCTTCCACGACACCCTGCCGAAACTCATCATCGGCCGCCTGCTCGGTGTGGTGCCGGTCGGGCTGTATGGCCGCGCGACGATGGTCTGCGCACTGCCCGACCGGATGTTCGTGAGCGCGCTGCAGCCCGTGATGCTGCCGGCGATGGCCGAGCAGGCGCGGGCAGGGCGCGACCTGCGCGGGCCCTACCTGCTCGCGCTCACGCACATGTCCGCGCTGCTCTGGCCCGGCCTGCTCTGCCTGATCCTGCTGGCCGACCCCATCGTGCGCCTGATGCTCGGCCCGCAATGGGGGGAGGTACCGCCGCTGGTGCGCATCATGGCGCTCGGGTCCCTCAGCCTGTTCCCCGCCTTCATGACCTTTCCCACCATGGTGGCCCTCGGCCGCATCCGCGACACGCTGTGGATGAGCGCGATCTCGGTCCCACCCTCCATCCTCGTGATCCTCGCGCTGTCCCATGTCAGCCTGGAGGCGGTGGCGGCAGCGCAGATCGTCAACGCGCCGCTGCAGGTCGTCGTCGCCATCGTCTTCATCCGCCGACGGCTGCCGATCGCCTGGTCGGACATATTGCGGGCGATCCGCCCCAGCGCCATCGTTGCGGTCTGCGCCGCCGCCATGCCGGCGCTAATGATCGCGCTCGGCGGCTTCCGTCTCGACCTTTCGACGCCGGCATTCGTCCTGGCCATTCTGGGCGCGGCGGCGGGCTGGCTCGCCGGCCTCGCGCTCAGCGGACATCCCATGATGACGGAGGTGAGACAGGTCGCCCGCATGCTTGGCCGCACGGCAAGGCAGGGCGGATGATCGTAACCTTCTTGCAGGGTGCCGCCGCCAGCCTGCTGCTGCCGCCGCTGGGGCTTGTGATCGCCATCGTCGTCCTCGCGCTGCTGGCCTGGCGCGGCTGGCGGCGTGCCGCCTTGGCCTCGGCGGCCGGCGGCGTCGTGCTGCTGCTGCTGTCGACCCCGGTCGTCGCGGGCCTGCTCGCCGCGAGCCTCGACCGCAGCACGCTTGCCGCGCCGGGTGGCGCGCCGGCGCCGGGCGCCATCATCATCCTCGGGGCGGAGATGGCATCCGGCGCGGCGGACGCCGATATCGGGCCGCTGACGCTCGAACGGTTGCGGACAGGTGCGGCGCTGCATCGGCGTCTCGGCCTGCCGATCCTCGTCACGGGCGGGCCGCTGCGGCCGCGCGAGCCGCCGATCGCCGAACTGATGGCGCGCAGCCTCTCGGAGGATTTCGGCACCCCCGCGCGCTGGACGGAAGATGCCGCGCGCGACACGCGGGACAATGCCGCTCTCGCCACGGCCAAGCTGCGCGGCGAGGGCGTCCGCGCCGCTTACCTCGTTACCCACGCCTGGCACATGCCGCGCGCGATGGAGGCCTTCCGCCGCGACGGCTTCGCCGTCATCCCGGCACCGGTCCACCGTCTGCGGACACCCGAAGGCAGCGCCCGGGACTGGGTGCCGCGACCGGATCACCTTGCTTTGACCTGGTACGCGCTGCGCGAGTGGCTCGGCCGGGCCGTCTATGCGGTGAGGGATGGCGGCTGATGCGCGACCTGCTGCTCCGCCAGCCGGATGACGGCACAGGCCATGCCCGCGCTCCTCGCCTGCGGCGGATCGGGCCGGAGGGGCTGCCGGCGTCGCTTGACGCCCTTCTGGCGCCGCCGGAGACGGACCTCGCCGCCAGCCGGCTTTGGTACGATACGACCTGCCGCGTCGCCTTGCCGCCCGGCACGCAGGCGATGCTCGCCGAGGTCGGGCCGCCGGGAACCATGGTCGTGCCGCTGCTGATGCAGGACGGCCGGATCGAGAGCCTCACGACGCCCTACACGCTGCGCTGGCGCCCGTTGACCGCCGCCTGGGCCGGCGCCGTTGCGCTGGAACGGGCGGCGGCCGAGCTCGGCGAGTTGCTGCGCGGGCGCCCTCCCACCCTGTTCCGGGCGATGGATAGCGATGACACGCTGCTCCTGCCGCTCCAGGCGGGGCTGTGGCGCGCCGGGCTCTGGTCGCGTCCCTTCGCGCATTTCGGCAATTGGCACGAGGCGCTGCCGCCGGGCCTGCGCTGGGCGGACTACGTCGCTGCGCGCGAGCAGCCGATGCGCAGCACGCTGATGCGCCGTCGCCGGCGCTGGGAGGACGAGACCCGCATCGACCTTCTGACCGAACCCGGCGCCGCGTTGGAGAAGGGCATTGCCGCCTACATCGACGTCCGCGCGCGAAGCTGGAAAGCCGCGGAGCCGTCGCCCGCCTTCGATCCGGCCTTGATGCGCGGTGCCGCGGCGGCCGGGCTGCTGCGGCTCGGCGTGCTGCGGTCGCGGGCTGACGGCCGGCCGCTCGCCGCGCAGTACTGGGTCGTCTCCGGCGGACAGGCGGCGCTGCTGAAGCTGGTGCACGACGAGGCCGCCCGAACCCTGTCGCCCGGTACCGGCCTGACGGCGGCGATGGTCGCCGCATTGATCGCGGAAGGCGTCGCCGGCATCGATCTCGGCCGGGGCGACGACGGCTACAAGCGGTTCTGGGCGAAGTCGCGCCGCCAGCGCATCGGCATGCTGATCGCCGATCCGCGCCATCCGGCCGGAATGCTCGCGCTCGCGCGGCATGCCGCCGGGCGCGGCTGGCACCGCCTTCGCGGCATCGTGGCGCGCGGCGAAACCGGGGAGGGACCGGCATGAGGATCCTCTACAGCCATCGCATCCAGTCCCATGACGGGCAGGGCGTGCACCTCGAGGCGATGGTCGCCGCGCTGCGGGAGGCCGGGCACGAGGTGCTGGTCGTCGGTCCCGGCCTCTATGACTCGGCCGCGCTCGGCGGCGAGAGCCGGCTCGTGCCGCTGCTCCGCCGTTGGTTGCCCGGCTTCGCGGTCGAGCTGCTCGAACTCGCCTACAGCCTGCCGGCCTATCTGCGCCTGCGCCGCGCGGCCTCCGCCTTCCGCCCCGACGTGATCTACGAGCGGGCGAACCTATTCTTCCTCTCCGGCGCCTGGCTGGCGCAGCGCGGCGGCCTGCCGCTGCTGCTCGAAGTGAACGCGCCGCTCGCCGAGGAGCGCGCCCGCCATGGCCGCCTGCGGCTCGGCCGGTTGGCCCGCGCGACCGAGCGATACGTCTGGCGCGCCGCCGACCGCGTCCTGCCGGTGACGGAGGTGCTCGCCGCGCGCATCGCCGATGCCGGCGTGCCCCGTGCGCGCATCACGGTGGTGCCGAACGGCATCCACCTCGATGCCTTTCCGGACAGCGGCGATGCCCCCGCCGGCCCTACCGTCGTCACCCTCGGCTTCGTCGGCTTCGTCCGCGACTGGCATGGGCTGGACCGCATCCTGCACCTGATGGCCGAACCGGCTGCCGGGCCGCGGCTGGACCTCGTGGTGGTCGGGGAGGGGCCGGCGCGGGCGGGGCTTGAACGGCTCGCGGCCCAGCTCGGTATCGCGCACCGGCTGCGCTTCACCGGCCTTGTTGAGCGGGAGGAGGTGCCGCGCCTCGTCGCGGGCTTCGACATCGCCTTGCAGCCCGCCGCGGTGGAGTACGCTTCGCCGCTCAAGGTCTTCGAGTACATGGCCGCGGGGCGCGCGATCATTGCCCCGGACCAGCCGAACCTGCGGGAGGTGCTGGAGGACGGCCGCACCGCGCTGCTCGTCCCGCCGGGTGATGCCGATGCGCTGCGCGCCGCGCTGCATCGCCTCGTCGCTGATGCCGCGCTGCGCCGCCGCCTCGGCGCCGCGGCGCGCGCCGAGATCCTGCGCCGCGACCTCACCTGGGCCGGCAATGCCCGCCGCGTGATCGGCTTCGCCGAGGCCGAGTGCGTCCGGCGGCACGGCGGCGCGGCGGCCGGCGGGACGGTTGCCGAGGCGGGGCCATGAGCGTGCGCTGCCTGCCGAGTGTCTTCCCAGGCTCCGCCCCAGCGCCTCGCGGGCGAGCTTCTGGGCGATGGCGGGCCGCCATGTGCGCCGGCGACGACAGGCGCGATGCGCCCTCCGCCGCAAGGAATTGTCGTTCGGCAGGGCCGCGGTTGCTATGCTCATCGCCGAGGAAGCGCTGGGCCGGCTCTGCATCCGAGGGCATCCGCTGATGCACGAGATTCGTGGCCTGCTGTGCCCGGTGCGGCGGTGGACATGATCGCAGCGGCGCCATCGTTCATCGTCCTGCTCGGCGTGCCGGCGCTGCCGCGCGGCTGTTCGCCCTGTGTGAACGGGCCGACGCCACGGCGGCGCGGACCGGATTGTGAGAAGCATCATGACGCCAGTGCCGCCGCAGCGGTCATCGGCATCGCCATGACGGAGCGGAGCTCAGCATGAGACGTATCTGCCTGATCGGTGCCGGCAGCATCGCGCGGACCCACGCGGAGGTGTTGCGCGGCTTGCCGGGCGTCTCGGTGGTCGCGATCGCCGATCCGCGTCCCGCGGCGGCGGAGGCGCTATCGCGCTTGCTGCCGGGAGCGCGCCCGGTGGCCTCGGCGGAGGAGGCGCTGTCGGATGGCGGCTTTGACGCTGCGCATGTTCTGACGCCGCCGGACACGCATGCGGCGATCGCGCTGCCTTTGCTCGAAGCGGGCCGCGATGTGCTGATGGAAAAGCCGATGGCTACGTCGCGCGCGGAATGCGATCAGCTCATGGCAGCCGCCGAGGCGGCGGGCGCAGCACTCGGCATCAACCAGAACTTCCTGTTCCATCCGGCGTTCCTCGCCCTTCGCCGGGCCCTGGCGAGCGGCAAATGCGGGCGTCCGCGCTTCGTCGACTGCGTGTACAGCGTGCCGCTGCGTCAGCTCTCGGCCGGGCAGGTTGGGCATTGGATGTTCGCCGCGCCGGTGAACATCCTTCTCGAGCAGGCCGTGCATCCGCTGTCGCAGATCGCGGCGTTGCTCGGCGGCATCGAGGCCGTGGAGGCGATCCCCGACGCACCGCGCACGCTCTGGGAGGGGCGGCGCTTTCACGGCGGGTGGACGGCCACCCTGCGTGGCCGGGATCTGTCCGCGACGCTGCGTTTCGCGGTCGGCGAGAGCTTCCCGCTCTGGCAGGTCAGCGTGCTTTGCGACGATGGCATGATCGTCGCGGATATACTCGGGCACCGCGTCCATCGGCTGGAGCGGACACGCTTCGCCGATCCGATCGACGGGATGGCTGCGCCGGCGTCAGCGGCGGCGACAATGGTTGGGGCCGGTCTGGCCAACGCCGCGCGCTACGGCGCCTCCCTGGTCGGGATCACGAAGCGGAGCGATCCGTTCTTCCGCAGCATGCGGGGCAGCATTGCTGCCTTCCACGCCGCGCCGCAGCGCTTTGAATCGAATGCGACGTTCGGCGCCGCGCTGGTCGGCCTGTGCGAGGACATCGCCGCCCGGCTGCCGGCCGAGGAGAACCGGCCCGCCGCGCCGCAGGCCCCGGCGACGCTGGCGGGCATGGCCGATGTCACGCTGCTGGGCGGCACCGGCTTCATCGGCAAGGCCACGGTTGCGGCGCTGGTGCGGGAAGGCCTCAGCGTTGCCGTCATGGCGCGCGGCACGACGGGGCTGCCGCCGCTTTTCTCGGGGCCGCGCATCCGCCTGCTGCGCGGTGACATCGCCGATCCTACTGCGGTGAAGGAGGCCGTGGCGGGTGCCGGCGCGGTCGTGAACCTGGCCCATGGCGGCGGAGGGGCGGATTTCGCGGCAATCCGGCAGGCGATGGTGGGTGGGGCGGAGATCGTCGCGCAGGCCTGTCTTGCCGCCGGCACGCGCCGGTTGGTGCATGTCGGGTCGATCGCCTCGCTCTATCTCGGTCCTGGCGCGGCATGCGTGACCGGCGCCACGCCGCCTGACCCACAGGCCGGGCGGCGGGCCGACTATGCCCGCGCCAAGGCCGAATGCGACCTGATGCTGCTGCGCCTGCACGCGCAGGAGAAGCTGCCCCTCGTCATCCTGCGGCCGGGCCTCGTGGTGGGGCAGGGGACCTCGCCGTTCCATAGCGGCCTCGGCTTCTTCAATGCCGAGCAGCATGTCATCGGCTGGAACCGTGGCCGCAATCCGCTGCCGTTCGTGCTGGTGGAGGATGTGGCGGCCGCGATCCTCGGCGCCCTGCTGGCAGAGGGTGCGGAGGGCCGATGCTACAATCTGGTGGGCGATGTGCGACCGAGCGCGCGCGAGTATCTCGGCTGGCTCGCCGAGGCGACCGGCCGCCCTGTCCGCTTCCATCCGAAGTTCCCGGACCTGCTGCTGGCCGAGGAAGGTGCCAAGTGGTTGCTGAAGCAGGTGGGCAGGCGGCGCTCCCTGCCGCCGTCGCGCCGTGACCTGCTGTCGCGCGGCCTGACCGCAAGCTTCGATTGCAGCGACGCGAAGCGCGATCTGGGCTGGGTGCCTGAGGCGGATACGCTCCGGTTTCGCACGGCTACCTTTCAGACGGGGCCCTGATGAGCCCGACAATGCCCCTTCTGCTACACGTCTTTGCCAGCTTCGCCACCGGCGGGCCGCAGGTACGCTTCACCAGGCTGGTCAATCGGATGGGAGGTGCCTTTCGCCATGCCGTGGTGGCGATGGACAGCAACTACGATGCGCGGAACCTGCTCGACCCGGCCCTGGATGTGCGGTTTCCTGCGGTATGCGTGGCGAAGCGCGCCGTCGGCGGCAATGTCTTGCGCTTCCGCGCCGCGCTGCGCGCCATCCGCCCGGATCTCCTGGTAACCAGCAACTGGGGAAGCATCGAATGGGCCGGGGCGCGGATCGGCACCGGCGTGCCGCATCTGCATCTGGAGGACGGGTTCGGTCCCGAGGAGCAATCCCGCCAACTTCCGCGCCGGGTCCTCGCGCGCCGCCTGCTGTTGCGACGGGCGACGGTGGTGCTGCCCTCCCGCACGTTGTTCCGCATCGCGCGGGAGGAATGGAAACTGCCGCCGGAACGTCTCAGGTTGCTGCCCAACGGCGTCGACACCAGCCGCTTTGCCCCGGTTGTGCGCGAGGGGCCCGCACGGCCGGTGACCATCGGCACCGTTGCGGCGCTGCGGCCGGAGAAGAATCTCGCCCGGCTGATCCGCGCGATCGCCAGGCTCGGTCCGGATGTCCGGCTCGTCATCGTCGGCGACGGCGCGGAGCGCCCCGCGCTCGAGGCCCTGGCGGCGGCCGAGGGCGTTGCCGAGCGGGTCAGCTTCGCCGGGCATTGCCACGACCCGGCGCCGCTCTACGCCGACTTCGACGTCTTCGCCCTTTCCTCTGACACCGAGCAGATGCCGCTGTCACTGCTGGAGGCGATGGCGGCGGGTCTACCGGTTGCAGCGACGGATGTCGGCGACGTGGCGGAGATGCTCGATCCGCAGCACAGGCACTTCGTCGTGCCGTGCGACGATGCGGCACTGGCCGGCGCGCTCGGTGCACTGGTGCAGGATGCGGATATGCGGCGACAGCTCGGCGCGGCGAACCGCCGGCGCGCCGAGGACCATTTTGCCGAAACCGCGATGGTTGCCGCCTGGGAAGGTCTGTTCCGTGACCTCAGCGCCAAAGGCACGCCGAACTGACGCGCGTACGGTGATGCGCCGTGCAACAAGGCGGGGACGAACAGTGTGTGGCGCCTGACGGGTGACGGTGGTCGACCAGTTCCGCGGTCACCGCGCTCCGCATTGCCGCCGCGAAGCAGGAGGTGACGGCGACGCTCCGGCCGCTAGGCGACCGGCTCCTCGCGTGCCGGCGATGCGGCTGACCTGATTGGACGCGCCGGGTTGCCGGCTACCGTCGTGCCTTCCGGCACATCCTTCACCACCACCGCGCCGAGCCCCACCAGCGCCCCGGCGCCGATCTTCAGACCCTGGCGCACCACGGCCGCGCTGCCGACATAGGCGCCCCTGCCGACGCGCGCGCCGCCGCTGATCGTGCTGCGCGGCGCGAGGATGGCGAAGGGCTCGATCACCGAATCGTGGCCGACGACGGCGCAGGGGCCGATCCAGGCATGCGCCCCCAGCACGCAGCGCCCAGCGACCGACGCGCCGAAGCCGACGCAGCAACCCGGGGCCAGCGTCGCCCGCGTCGATACCGCGGCGCCAGGGTGGACGAGCGTCGCGAAATGCTCGTCCGAGAGACCGGTTCCATCGAGGATTGCGCCGCGTCGCGCATGGCTGCGATCGCTGCCGACCGCGAGCACGAAGCGCGCGCCCGCCAGCTCGCCGCCGGGTGCCGCCAGCAGCCCCGCGGCGGACAGCGGCCCCAGCACCGGCACGCCCATGAAGTCCGGCCCGGCCGCATCGTCGAGCACGCCAGCGACCTGCCAATCCACGCCGGCGGCGCGCAGTGCGGTGACGATGTCGAGTACGTCGAGCGCATTGCCGCTCGCGCCGAGGATGGCGAGCCGCCCCGGCGCGGCGGCCTGTGGCATCAGGCGACGGCGCGCACGGGCGTGGTGCCGGTATCGATCGCGGCGCGCAGCGCCGCGACGACGCAGACCTGCGTATCCGCCGTCATCTGCGGGAACAGCGGCAGCAGAATGGTGCGGTCCTGCGCGCCTTCCGAAGCGGGCAGCGGCACGCGCGGCCTGCGCTCGGCATAGGCGGGCTCGCGATGGATGCACATGATGCCGCGCCTGGTCGAAACACCCCGGTCGAGCATCGCCTGCATCACGCCGCGCTGGTCGATTCCGAGCGGCAGACGGATCGCGAAGGACTGCCAGTTGCTGCGCGCCCAGTTCGGCTCGAACGGCGGCTGCACCTCCGGCACGTGCCGCGCGAGCAGCGCGCGGTAGGAGACCGCCAGTTCGCGCCGTCGCCGCACGATCTCCGGGAGGCGCTTGAGCTGCTCGATGCCGACCGCCGCCTGAATGTCGGTCAGGCGATAGTTGAAGCCAGGCTCCGGGTAGCTCTCGAAGATCACCTGCGCGCTGCCGTGGCGGACCGTATCCGGCACCGACATGCCGTGCTGTCGCAGCAACCGGAAGCGGGCGTCGAGCGCCTTGCTGCGCGTGGTCACCACGCCGCCATCGCCGACGGTGATGACCTTGCGCGGATGCAGCGAGAAGCAGGCGACATCCCCGATCGGAGCGCCGATAGGCTGCCAGGCGCCGTCATAAAGGACGTCGGAGCCGAGGCCGCAGGCCGCGTCCTCGACAACCGGCAGGCCGTGGCGGCGCGCCACCGCCATGATGCCCGTCATGTCGCAGGGCATGCCGATCTGATGCACGCAGAGGATCGCGCGGGTGCGGCGCGTGATCGCCGCCTCCAGCAGCGCGGGGTCCATGGTGAAGGTCCTCTGGTCGATGTCGACGAAGACCGGCTCCGCGCCGCATTGCAGGATGGCATTGGCGCAGGCGATGAAAGTGTGACTGACGGTGATGACTTCATCGCCGGGCTGCACGCCGACGCCGAGCAGCGCGAGATGCAGCGCCGTGGTGCAGTTGGACACCGCGATGGCGTGCGGCGCGCCCACGAGGGCGGCGAAATCCGCCTCGAACTTCGCGACGCGCGGGCCCTGGGTCAGCCAGCCGGAGCGGATCACCTCCGCCGCCGCCGCCGCCTCTTCCTCGCCCACCAGGGGCTGGGTGATGGGGATCATCAGGCCACCTCCTGCCGCACGGTCTTCTCGCGGCGCCACCAGTCGACCAGTTCCGCCATGCCGTGTTCGAGCGGCACGGCCGCCTCAAAGCCGATCGCGTCGCGCGCCGCCCGCGTGCAGGCGAGCCGCCGCGGCACCGGGTTCACCGCGCGCTCCGCCTCATGCACCGGCACCAGGTCGGGCCGGCCCATCACACGGGCGAGCAGCTGCGCGAGGTCGAGCAGGGAGGTCTCGCTGCCGCTGCCGACATTCAGCGCGATGTCCGTGGCGCCCGACGCCGCCGCCAGGACGTTGGCGCACGCGACATCCTTCACGTGGATCATGTCCATCGTCTGCAGGCCGTCGCCGAAGATGATCGGCGCCTGACCGGCCGCGATGCGGTCCATCCAGCGCACCAGCACTTCCGTGTAGCGCCCGTGGATGTCCATGCGCGGGCCATAGACGTTGAAGTAGCGCAGCGCGACATAGTCGAGCCCGTGCATTTCGTTGAAGGACCGGCAGAGCCCTTCGCCGAACATCTTCGTCGCCCCGTACAGCGTGCGGTTGTCGTAGCCGTGCTGCCGCTCGGTCGTCGGGAAATGGTCCGCCATGCCGTAGACGGAGGCGGAGGAGGAATAGACCAGCCGCCGCACCTTGTGGTGCATGCAGGCTTCGAGCAGGTCGTAGGTCGCGGCGGCCATCACCTCGAAGGCGGCGCGCGGCTCCTGCGCGCATTGCGTGATGCGCAGCGCGGCCTGGTGGAAGACGATGTCGCAACCGTCGACGAGGCTGTCGAGCAGCCGCGCGTCCCGGATGTCGCCCTCAACGAGGTGCAGGCGGTTGCTGCCGAGTGCGCGATGCAGGTTCTCCCGCCGCCCGCGCACCATATTGTCGAGGACGAACACCGCCGCACAGCCGGCGGCGAGGAGCTGGTCCACCGTCTGCGACCCGACGAAGCCCGCGCCCCCCGTCACCAGGCAGCGCGCGCCTTGCAGGCCGGGGATGGGCAGGTCAGGCGACGCGTTCATGGATATCCTCGTTGGCCCGCATCAGCGCCCCGCAGATGTGCTGCTGCTGCGCCTCGGTGAGCTCGGGGTAGATCGGAAGGGAGAGCATCTCCCGCGCCAGCCGCTCGGCGACCGGGAAGGCGCCCGCGCGGTAGCCGAGATCGGCGTAGGCCGGTTGGAGATGCACGGGCCGTGGATAGTGCATGCCCGTCGCGACGCCGGCGCCGGCGAGGGCCTCGGCGATCCGGTCCCGCGCCGGGGATCGGATGGCGTAGACATGGTAGACATGCTCGTTGCCCAGTGGCCGCGCGGGCGTTGCGATGCCCGATCCGGACAGCAGGCGGTCATAGATCCGCGCGACGCGCCGCCGCCCCTCGGTCCAGGCCGGCAGATGCCGCAGCTTCACCTGCAGGATCGCGCCCTGGATGCCGTCCATGCGATAGTTGAAGCCGTGCCGCACATGGTTGTAGCGGCCGGCCTGGCCCCAGTCGCGAAGCTGGCGCATCGTCGCGGCCAGCGCCGCATCATCGGTGACGACACCGCCGCCCTCGCCGCAGGCGCCGAGGTTCTTGCCCGGATAGAAGCTGAAGCAGCCGATGGCGCCGACCGTACCGGCGCTGCGTCCTTCCCATTCCGCGCCATGCGCCTGTGCGGCGTCCTCGATCACCGGGATGCCGTGGCGCTCGGCGACGCGGAGGATCGCCTCCATATCCGCCAGCCGGCCATGCAGGTGGACGGGAATGATCGCCTTGGTACGCGGCGTGATGGCGCGCTCGATCAGGGTCGGATCGATGTTGAAGGTGCGCAGGTCGGCATCGACCAGCACGGGCGTCGCGCCGGCATAGCGGATGGCCGCGACCGTCGCGACGAAGGTCATTGCCGTGGTGATGACCTCGTCGCCCGGCCCGATGCCCAGCGCGAGCAACGCCAGATGCAGCGCCGAGGTGCCGGAGTTCAAGGCGATCGCCTCGCGCGCCCCGCAATAGGCGGCGAAGTCATGTTCGAAGGCGTCGACGCGCGGCCCCGAGACATAGGCGCCGCTTGCCAGTGTCTCGAGCACGGCCGCGTCGAGCTCGGTCCTGATGCCCTCGTATTGGGCCCGGATATCCAGCAGGGGGATCATGACGCCTTCCTCAGCTCCGCGATCTCGACGGGGTTGCCGCGCTGGCGCAGCGACAGCATCGCCGCCTCCAGCGTCTCCACCACGCGCAGGCCGCTCTCGCCGGAGGTGATCGGCGTGGTGCCGCGCTCGATGCAGTCCACGAAATGCTCGACCTCGGTGAGCAGCGCTTCCTTCACCGGGATCTGCGGCGCCCACATGTCGCCGGAGCGGTAGGAGATGCGCCGCTCGACCATCCCGGCGTCGTCGCCGACCGAGACGCCGCGGTCATAGACCTTGATCTTCTCGCTGGGTTCGAGGTCGTCCCATACGATCATCTTCTTGCTGCCGCCGATCAGCGTCTGCCGCACCTTCACCGGCGCCAGCCAGTTGACGTTGAGATGCGCGGCGGTGCCGTTCGGGTAGAACAGCGTCAGATGCGCCATGTTCTCCTGGCTGCCGCGGATGTGGCCGCTGCCGCTGGCCGAGACGGCCGTCGGCTTCTCGGCCAGCAGGAAGTCGAGGATCGACAGGTCGTGGACGGCGAGGTCCCAGATCACGTTCACGTCGCGCTGGAACAGGCCGAGATTCACCCGCGTGCTGTCGTAGTAGAAGATGTCGCCCAGCTCGCCGGCGGCGATCAGCTCGCCGATCTTCCGCACCGCGCCGGTGTAGACGAAGGTGTGGTCCACCATCAGGGTCAGGCGGCGGCGCGCGGCTTCCTCGACCAGCATCCGCGCCTCGGCGGAGCGGTCGGTGATCGGCTTCTCGACCAGCACGTGCTTGCCCTTGCGCAGCGCGGCGAGGGCGATTTCGAAATGGCTTGAGACCGGCGTGGCGATCATCACCGCATCGGTCGCAGGGTCGTCCAGCAGGGCGCGCCAGGATTCCACCAGCCGCGCGGCCGGGTAGCGCTTGCCCGCCCGCGCCAGCGCGGCAGGGGAGAAATCCGCGATGGCGGTGAGCGTCGCGCTCTCGGTCTCCGCCACGCTGCGGGCGAGGTTCGGTCCCCAGTAGCCGTAGCCGATGATGCCGATGCCGGTCATGTCGCTATCTCCGCCGTCGCTTTGCGCTGCCCCGCCTTGTCCGCCACCCGCCCGACCACGCGCGCCGGCACGCCGACCGCCAGCGCGCCGTCCGGGATGTCGCGCGTTACCACCGCACCGGCGCCGACCATGGCGCCGCGCCCGATCGTGACGCCCGCGACGATGGTGGCGTTGGACCCAATGGAGGCCCCGCGACGCACCAGCGTCGGCACCACCTGCCAGTCCGCCTCCGTCTGCAATGCGCCGCCCTCGGTGGTCGCGCGCGGATACAGCTCGTTGGTGAAGACCACGCCGTGCCCGATGAAGACCTCGTCCTCGATCGTCACCCCCTCGCAGATGAAGGAATGGGAGGAAATCTTGCAGCGCGAGCCGATGGTGCTGCGCTTCTGCACTTCGACGAAGGGACCCACCTTCGTACCACTACCAATTGTGCAGCCGTACAGATTCACTAATTCCGGGTGAGTGATCAGAACATCGTCGCCCAGGTCTGCATTCTTGATCGGCATGGTCCGACCATCCTCCATCTCAAGATTTACTGCAATCCCGAAATGATGAAGCGGACCGAAATTTCGTATGAATATGTGCGACAAATTACAGAGGGAAGGAGGGTAGAATTACTTTTCTGAAGGATTTTACACTCACGAATTCAGTGTCGGTTCACAGAAGGAGGCCACGCGTGTGAACCAAGCGGCGGCGACTGCGCCGCCAGGATCGCAGCGGACAGGCGGCGCGCCCGTTCGGGCGCAATATCCGATGCCGAATGCAGGTCGAGGATCGCGAGCACCGGTCTGCCACCCCCGCCCGCCAGGCTCCGCCACGCCTGCCGCACGCGGGTCGCAAGCCCGTCATCCACGGCCTCGCCATCGAGCGACGCCAGCGTCGCGACCCAGGCGCGGCGCTCCGCCGCGCTACGCAGCCGCCAGGCCCCGTCATCCGCGTGCAGCACGAAGGTCAGCGCCAGGTCGTCGGCCCCGCTCGCCTGCCGCCGCGCCGCCGTCACCGCAGACCAGCCAGAGTGTGGCGCGAAGACCAGCAGCCGCGCCGTTGCCACGGTTCGCTCGCAGTGCAGTGCCTCGTCCCGGGCCACGCAGCCGGCCGGCGCGGTCAGTGCCACGGCCAGCATTCCGGGCGGAGCCGCCGTACCGTTCAGGCGGGTCGCCGCGGCCTGTGCAGCGGCCGGCAGCAACAGAACGAGGGCCGCGGCCATGCCGGTCCGCATCGCGCCGGGCGGCGCGTCGGGCTGGCCGGACGCGGCGCGTGGCGGCGTAGCCGCGTCCTGTTCCCGCAGTGCCATCCCGGCCAGCACCAGCAGGACGAGGACGACGGCGAAGAAGCCCCAGCCATAGATGACATGGTCCGCCGCCGCCGCGTCGGCACTGCCGACATGCTGAGCGAGCGTCACGATGCCCAAGGCGCGCAGTCCGTTCGCGAACACCGGCACGACCAGCGATGCCAGCACCATGGCCAGGCGCCGCCACGGGCTGCGGAACATTTCCACCGCGAACAGCACGCCGAAGGCCAGGCTCGCGATCAGGAAACGCAGCCCTGCGCAGGCCTCGGCAACGTGGAAGGTGCCGGCCGGGGTCTCGATCAGCAGCCCTTCCGCATGGAAGGGCGTGCCCGCCACGGAGAGCCCCGCCTGGATCATCGCCCCTGTCAGCCGCTGCAGCGGCGGCACCAGGAAGGCACCGAAGGGCACCAGGAACACCAGGTAGCCCAGAGGCACCGCCATGCGCCGCGCCACGTCCCAGCCGAGCACGGCCAGCACCAGTGCCCACAGCATTCCGATCGCCGCAAGCTGGCGCCCTTCCATCACCCCGAGCCGCTCCGCCGCCAACCATGCCAGCGCCGGTGGGACGGCGGCCAAGGCCAGCCATGGGGAGGGTTCCGGGCCTTGCCCGGGCAGCAACACCCGCCGCCGCCAGGCGAGCCACGCCGCCACCGGCAGCACGAGGAAGCAATGACCGTAGGCGCTCGACCCGCGCCAGGTGCCGATTGCCTGCGCGATTTCAGTACGGAACAGCACCCCCCAGAACAGCAGGGCCGGCAGCAGCACGAGCAGGGCAGGGCGCCACAACTCGCGCGCACCGGCGGCGGCCCCGACCCCGGCGAGCCCGCCCGCCGTCTTCACGGCACGGTCTCTGCCGGCACCCGCCCGGTGTCGGCTCGGGCCAGCGCTGCGTCCAGCCGCCGCAAGGTGGCGCGCCAATCATGCCCTGCTGCCATCGCCATCCGCGCCGCGGCCCCAAGCCCCCCATGGCCCCCGGCAAGGACCGATTGCACCGCGGCAATGGTTGCCGCCGGGCCGTCGGCCACCAACAGGTCGCGGCCAGCCCGCGCCTGCACGCCTTCGAAGGCCTCTGGCGACGCGACCACCGGGCGGGCCATCGCCATCGCCTCCAGCACCTTGTTCTGGATGCCGCGGGCGATGCGCAGCGGCGCCACCGCCACGGCGGCATGGGCCATGTAGGGGCGGGTGTCCGGCACCGCGCCCGCCACGTGCACGCCGGGCAGCGCGGCGAGCGCACGCACCGCGTCGGCCGGCCGCGCGCCGACGATGTGGAAATGCGGCGGCCTCGCCTGGCCGGCGCGCAGCGCGGGCAGTACCTCCTCGGCGAACCACGTCACCGCCTCGATGTTCGGGCGGTAGTCCATGGTGCCGGTGAAGACGATCGCCGGCGCCTCCTCGCCATAGGGATCCGGCGTTGCGCGGGACGGGTCGAAGTGGTCGAGGTCCACGCCGTTGGCCACCCAATCGATCCGCGCCGCGCATTCAGGGGCGAGCTCGACGAAGCGCGCGGCTTCCTCCCGCGAGACCAGCAGCGTACGATCGAAGGCCGCAGCGGCGCGACGCTCGAAGGCGAGCAGCGTGCGTGCCTCCCGGGCCCAGATATGGCGCATCGGCAGCCGCGCATCGGCGGCGTAGGCGAGCCATTTCTCGGAATCGACGTCCACCATGTCGAGCACGCGCCGCACGCCACGCAACTCCGGCCCGAGCACATAGGGCGCCATCGCCGAGGAATAGGCGACCACGGCGTCGTAGCGCCCCTCCGCCAGTCCCTGCCGCACCCAGGCGGCGAGACTTGCGTCGCGGAACCAGCCGAGGCTCATCGGCTGGCCCGGCCGCAGCCCGCGCAGCGCCCGCGCGAAGCGGCTGCCCGGCGCGATCACCGCATGTTCGACCCTCGCGCAGCGGCAGCGCAGGTCGTTGAGGTATTGCAGGTCGTCCGGGTCGTCGACGAGGCAGCCGAGATCGACCTGCCAGCTGCGCGTCAGATGGTCCAGCATGTGCCAGGCGCGGATCTTGTCGCCTTTGTTGGGCGGGAAGGGGATCCGGTGGGCAAGGAAGAGCAGTCGCTGCATCATGGCTTTCACCCCAGCCCGCGCACCAGGCGCGGCCCGATCAGGTTCGCCACCGCCAGCGGCAGGCGCTTCCAGGCGGCGATGACCAGCCGGTATTTCGGGTTGTTCGGGTTGTTGTCCGGCACGGTGGCGCCGGGCGCGAGCTGGTAGCAGTAGCTCAGGGCCATCGGCTCGAAGCCCCAGTTCTTCTTGAAGGCGAAGGCGCCGGTGTCGAGCTTGCTGCGGCCGAAATCGAACATCGTGGCGCCGCGGTCGGCGCCCGCGCGGCGCATCACCTCCCAGTACATCAGGTCGGCGGCGGCGAGGCCCCGTGCCGCCCGCGTGCCGCCGCCGTAGTAGGGCAGCACCTCGTCCCGGAAATGGAAGTTCAGCACGGCTGACACCGCGTTGCCCTCATGCAGCACGGTCGTCACGTCGTGCGCATCGGGGAAGGCGGCGGCGAGTAGGCGGAAGTAGCGGCGCGGAAACACCGGCGAGCCGAGATTCCGCACGCTCTCGGCATAGACGCGATGCAGTCGGTCGACATCGCCATCCGTCACTGCCGCCAGCCCGCGCTTCATCGCCTTGCGCACCTCCGCGCGCTGCTTGCGCGGGATGTTGCGTTCGAGATCCTTGGCGTCATCGCCGGTGATCGCGATGGGCTTGCGGAAGGTGAAGTAGAGCGGCGCGCGGGTGCGCCAGCCCTCGTCTGGCACCTCCCGCCGCCGGAACTCCAGGCAGGGCACACCGAGCCGCCGCTGCGTCCCGACGGCATGCGCCTCGAGGGCCGCCGCCGCCTCCGGCGTCGCCGCGACCGGCCCGCCATAGACGCAGAAGGGTGTCGAGGCGAGCAGGTCGCCGAACAGCCGCGTCCGCATGCGCGCCAGCGGCAGCACGCCCACCACCGCCCCGTCCTGCTCGGCATAGGCATAGTGCGTCCCGTGCCCGAAGGCCTCGCGGATGACGCGCGCCCAGGGGCTCAGGTGGAAGAAGGTCGCTGCCGGACTTTCACGCACGAAGGCGTCCCAGGCGGGGGCGGAACGCTCGTCCAGATCGCGGATGCGGACTGACATCGCATCCTCCTCACGCGGCCGCGGCGCCGGCGGGCGCCTCGGCCTCGCCGATCGCCCCGGCGAAGACGCGGTCCACGCGGCCCCAGGCGAAGTCGTGCAGCAGCCGGGCGATGCGGCTCTCCATCGATCCCTGGCGCGCGTAGTGGCGGAAGCGGGCGCGCGCCGGCGCGGCCGCGAGGCGCGGCTGCCCCGGGTCGATCTCCCAGGGATGGAAGTAGAAGATGCCTGCGCGGTCCTCGACGGCGTTCACCCGCTTCAGCGCGGCGCGGAACAGCGGATAAGGCGCAAGGCGGAACCAGCCTCCCCCTGCGCAGGGCAAGTTGCGCCCGAAGGCCCGCAGCGTGGTCATCGGCAGCTCCGGCACGCCTTCGGGGTCCGGGCAATGCGGCCCGCGCGGCGCATCCGGCGCTCCGTAAAGGTCATGGCCCACCGGGAAGACCGAACTGCTGTAGCGGTAGCCCTCCTCGGCCAGCACGCGATGCGCCCAGGGCGTGATCGCCGGGCCGATCGAGAAGGTCGGCGCACGGTATCCGCGCACGGCCACGCCCGCGATGTCCTCCAGCGTCCGCTTCGCGCGACGGATGTCGTCGCGGAAGCGCCTGGCGCCGATCGCATGGACCAGCTCATGGCCCTGGCCGTGGCTCGCGATCTCATGCCCCTCTGCCGCGATCCGCCGCACCAGCGCCGGGTGCCGGTCCGCCACGCAGCCCAGGATGAAGAAGGTCGCCTGCGCGCCCACGCCCGAAAGCTGGGCCAGGATGCGGTCGGTGCTCGCCTCGACGCGCGTGTCGAAGCTGTCCCAGCGATCGCGAGGGATCACACCGGCGAAGGCCTGGACCTGGAACCATTCCTCGACATCGACGCTCATGGCGTTGCGGCGCGGCTTGCGGGTCATCGGCGGGACCTCGCGGCGCGGTCGTCGAACAGTTCCTGCAGCCGGCGGAACACGCGTTCGCGCCGCGCTACCTCCCGTTCCAGGTCGGCAAGGCGGTCGGCTAGGTCCCGGATCACCCCGGATGTCGCATCGGCCGGAAGGTCGGGCATGTCGGGGCTGCAGATTTCGCTGAGGTCCTGTTCCAGCTCCAGCGCCACGGAATCCACCAGGTCGGCGTCGAGTTCCGTGCGTTGGTCGAGCGAGCCCGCCAGCAGGATGCGCGAGCACAGCCGGTTGATCCGCCGCGGAATTCCGTCCGTATGCTGGTGGACGACGTCGAGCGCGCCTTCCACCCATGCCGGCTGTCCGACCCAGCCCACCGCCGTCATCCGGTGGCGGACATAGGCATGCGTCTCCTCCCGCGTCAGCCCGCCGAGGTGATAGGCGGCAAGCACGCGCTGCCGAAGCTGGTCGAGATCTGGCCGCGCGAGCGTGCGCCGCAGCTGAGGCTGACCCATCAGCACGACCTGCAGCAGCGCCTGCTCGCCCTCTGTGACGTTGGACAGCATGCGCAGCTCCTCCAGCGCGCCGACCGGCAGCGCCTGCGCCTCGTCCACGATCAGCACGTGCTGGAGGCCGCGGCGGGAGATGCCGTCCCACAGCGTGCCGACGATGGTGCGCAGCAGCTCCGCCTTGCTGCCGGCAGGGGAGGCGCCGAAGGCCACGGCGACGAGGCGCAGCAGGTCTTCCGCCTCTACCTGCGTCGTCATCACGCGGGCAACGACATGCCCCTTCGGCACCAGCTCCGTGCAGAGCCGTTCGATCAGCGTCGTCTTGCCGGCGCCAACCTCCCCGGTGACGACGACGAAGCCCTCGCGCTGCGCCAGGCCGAACAGCAAATGCGCATAGGCACGGTTGTGCACGGTGCTCGGGAAGAACAGCCGTGCATCCGGCGTCATCTGGAAAGGGTGTTCTCGGAAGCCGTAGCAGTCGATCTTCATCGGGGCCCCCTAGAAGCTCTGGCTCACGCCGATCATGATCGTCGCCTGGCCGTAACCCGTGTCGGGCTGCTTCGTGGTCTGGCTGGCGTAATAGATCTGGGCGATGCCCGTCAGCCCGCGCCCGAGCTGGTGCGAGATCCCGGCGGTGAGGTAGAGCGCGTCGAGCGAAGGGTCGTTGCCGTACTCGCTGCGGCCGTACTGCACGCTCGCGGTCACCGCGGTCTCGGTCGAGACCGCGTGCGTCCAGGAGATACCGCCATAGTAGCCGGTGGATTTCGCGATGATCGTCCCCGGCATCGCCGAGACCGGGGTCTGCTCCTGGTAGTAGGCGAACAGGCTGACGCTGTCGCGCGGCCAGCTGAAGGTGAGCGCGACGCTGCCGTTCTTGATGCGGTAGAGCCCGCTGGTCGACGGGAAGAAGGGGTTGGCATAGAGGACCGGCGCGCCAGTCTGCGCATCGATCGGGTTGCCCAGCCGGTCGAGCGTCGTGGTCGCCAGCAGGTCCTGTCCTATCGTGGCGGAGGTCCCCAGCCGCTCGATGTAGCTCGCGGTCAGGCGCGTATAGGCGCCGAGCTGGATGCCGGCCTCGAGCGACGGTGAGTCGAAGCCGCCGCGATGCCCGTAGCGCGCCACCAGGTAACTCTCCGGCGTCGGTGTCAGCCGCACCCCGACCGACCAGATGGCGTCATTGATGCGCTGCGGGGCGGTACCGCCATACTCGATGCTCTCGTAGCCGCCCTCGAGCAGCACGGCGATCGTCGGCAGGATGGCGTAGCGACCCTCCAGCGCCGCCACGAAGACATGCGCGTCGTCATACACGCCGTCGCCGATGAAGGCGGTGCCGTCCACCCGCGCCTGCAGCGCCAGCCGCCCGAGGTCCTCGCCCGACCGCACGACGACATAGCCGCGGTTGGCGATGTAATCATCGTCGTTGAAGAACGGCTGCGCGGTGCCGGGTGCGAAAGTATTCGTGCCGGTCTGGCTGGAATACTGAAACACGTAGCCGATCTGGGCTGTCGCAAGGCTGCCGAAGCGATGCACGTAGTAAGGCGAGGCCGAGAAATTGTAGTACTGGACCTGGTTGTCGCGCTGTGCGTTCTGCGCCGTGCCCGGCGCGAAGCCCCCCGTGGCGGTGCCGACCGAGGCGGAACCCCGGATGTCGAGGAACAGCGCGCCCGGCACCAGCTCGGCGAGGACCTGTCCCGAACCGATCTGGGACACGGTGTTCTGGTCCGAGTAGTGGGCATATAGCCGTACGTTCGGCGTGTAGCTCAGCGTCGCGCGGACCCGCGCCGTCGCGCCGTCGACGACGATGCCCGGCACGATCTCCAGGAAGACGTCCGCGCGCGGATCGTGCCGAGCCTGATAGACATTGTTGGTCGCGCCGCCGAACAGGCCGATGCTGGGCGTCACCGTCCAGGCACGCGTTGCGGCTTCAGGCTCGGCGCCGCTGAACGTCGCGCCGAAGGGCCCGAGCCGCACCGGCGCCGCCACCGCGGCACCCCCCACGGGGTCGCCGAGCGACCCGCCGCCGATTGGCGCCCCGACGGGCCCTGCCGGGACGGCCGCGCCGGTTTCGGCTGCCATGCCCGCGGCGGGTGAAGCCGGGGTTGCGGGCGTGCCGGCGGTCGCCGGCGTGCCGATGGTCGCCACGCCGGATCCGGTGTCCTGTGCATGCAGCGACACGGGGGCGAGCAGCGCGGCCGCGACGGCCGCACCTTGCCATCGCAACGGTGCCACTGGGCTAGGCTGCCTCGGGGCTTGGTTGGCCATTATAGGCTCCATGGGCGCCGAAGCTGTCGTTCACGGTCAGTCCCGCCCGGTTCAGCAGCAGGCGGATGTCCGGGCAGGCCTCGATGACGTCGAGCGCGGCCTCGACCTCGTTGCGCTGCGTCTTCTCAGCGAGCACCACCAGCACGATCTGGCCGGCGATCGGCGCCATGGCTCCGGCATCCGCGGCGGCCAGCGCCGGCGGCATGTCCAGGATGATGAGATGGTCGGGGAAGGCGGCGGCGATCTGCCGCACCGCCGCCGCCAGCGCATCGGCGCCCGGTGCCTCCCCGGCGCCGGGCAGCCCATCATTGGTCAGCACCGACAGCCGCGGGATCGCGGTACGGCACAGCAGCGTGGCCGGGGCGAGCGATGGCGACGCCGCCAGCGCCCGCAGCCCCGGCGTCCCGCCAAGGCCCAGCATCTCCCCGAGTGACCCGCGACGGCCATCCGCATCGATCAGCAGCACCGGTGCGGCGACGCCCTCGGCGATGGCTGCGGCGACGTTCAGCGAGGTGAAGGTCTTCCCCTCGCCCGGCGCCGCGCTGGTGACCATCACGACGCGGGCGCAGCGCGGATCGCCCGGCGGCAGCGCAGGAATGCCGCGCAGCAGCTGATGGCGAACCAGTTCGATCTCCTCGGCCAGGCGCGACCGACCCTCGCCCCGCGGCCGCGGCAGCAGCCCGGCGTGCTCGAGTTCGGCCTGGCTGACGACCGGCCGGGTATCGCCTTCGGGCGACGCCGGCGCAGGCGCAGGCGCCGGCGGTGGCGGCGCGATGGGATCGGGCGCGATGGCCGCACGAGCGCCGGTGGGCCGTTCCTCGGCCTCATGCAACGCCTCGACGGCGCGCTCGACAAGGTGCGCACGTCCGGTCATGCGATGAACCTCGCCATCAGACCGCTGCCGCCGATCACCCCTCCGCAGGCGAGCAACAGGAGTGCGACCCCGCTTGCAAAGGCCGCCGTATCCGCCGCGTGGCGCTTCGGCCTTGCATCGGACACCACGCCCAGGACAGGCAGGCCGATCCGCCGCAGCTCGCCCGGCGTGTAGAAGGCGCCGTCGAGCTGCACCAGCAGCACGGCGAGCCCCACCCCGGCAGCGAGCCCGACGACCAGCACGGCCGCCGCCATCAGCCCGCGCTTCGGCGCGACCGGCAGGGTCGGCACCGTCGGCGGAT
This sequence comes from Neoroseomonas terrae, assembly GCF_018129025.1. GTDB lineage: Bacteria > Pseudomonadota > Alphaproteobacteria > Acetobacterales > Acetobacteraceae > Neoroseomonas > Neoroseomonas terrae. Next base: position 160,121 of record NZ_JAAEDI010000015.1, read on the forward strand.
CGATGATCTCCACCTTGGCGCGCTCGGCGCTGGTGCGCGCGGCCTCGCCGATCTGGATGGACTCGCGGCGCGCCAGCAGTTCCTCATAGTTGCGGCGCATCACCGTGTAGTCGCGGTCGAGGGCGAGGAACTCCGCCTGCACGCCCGGCGCATTGCGGGCCATGTCGGTCAGCCGCTCCAGCTCCAGTTCGCCGTCGCGCACCTGGCGTTCCAGCGAGGCGACCGCCGCTTCGGCATCAACGAGCTGCAGCGCATGCTGCTGCTGCTCCTGGGACGGCCGGGCGGGCGCGGCGCCGGTATCGGCCGGGCGCGGCGCCGCGCGGGCCGCCGCGAGCTGATTGCGCGCGGCGATCACGTCCGGATGCTGGTCGGTATAGCGCAGCCGCAGCTCGCGCAGCCGGCGTTCGGCGTCGGCCGCCTGGGCGCTGATGCCACCGCGGCGCGCGACGGCCGGCGCTTCGGCGATCTGCTGCTTCAGCAGGTCGCGGCGGGTGATGGCGTCCTCCAGCTCGCCGCGAAGCTGCTGCAGCCGGCTGCGGATGGCATCGAGCCGCGGCACGTTGCCATCGAGCGCGAGCAGGTCGGCATAGCGTGCCTGGAAATCGGCCCGCCGGCGCTCCGCTTCGCGAAGCTGCTGCTCATAGGAGGCGATCTGCCGCGCGACGAAGCTGCGGGCATTCTCCATCTGGCGGCGATCCGTGCCGGTCGCTGCCTCCGCGAACAGCGTCAGCACGGCCTGCACCACGTCCTTGGCCATCTGCGGGTCGGTGTCGCGGTACTCGATGGTGAACAGGTTGCGCGTCGACGGCGTCAGCCGGATGTCGGTCATCAGCCGCAGGACCATTCCCTCCTGCGCGTCCGGGGTGGCAGCGCGCAGGTCGAGCCCCGTGCGCGCGATGATGCGCTCCACATTGGGCCGGCTGAGCAGCGTGCGCTGGAGCATCTCCACCTGGCCGGCCGGCGTCGGGTCGATGGCAATGCCGCGCAGGACGGTGCCAAGCAGCGCGTCAGGGTCGGCATAGATGCGCGCCTGCGCCTGATAGCGGTTCGGCATGAGCTGCACGGCGGTCCAGCCGAGCGTGCAGACCAGCCACGCGAGGGCGAGCGCTTTCCAGCGGTGCCGCCATCCGGCCGCCGCGTGGCGCTTGATAAGAGCGTGCATCTCCATGGATCAGAACCACGCCTGGGGGATCAGCAGCGTGTCGCCCGGTCGCATCGGCACGTCCTGCGACATGTCGCCATCCCGCAGCAGGTCGTTGAGCCGCACGCGCTGGACCGTGCGGGTGCCGTCCGGCCCGGCGCGACGCACCAGCTCCGCCCGGTTGCCAGCGGCGTAGCGCGTCAATCCGCGTGCGGTGATCATCACGTCGAGGAGCGTCATGCCTTCGCGATAGGGCATGGCGCGGGGCTCCGTGGCCTCACCGATCACGCGGATCTGGCTCTCTGGCGCGCCCACGAAACTGCGCACCATCACCGTCACATTGGGTTCGACGACATAGCGACGAAGCCGTGTCTCGAGCTCGCGCGCCAGCACGGTCGGCGTCTTGCCCGCGGCTTGGACGTCCGGAACCAGCGGAATGGACAGCCGCCCATCGGGCCGGACGGGCAGCGCCGTCGCGCTGAGGTCGGGCGCGAGGTGGACGAAGATATCGAGGGTGTCACCCGGACCGATCACGTAGGTCGGCGCCGCTGCCACGGAAGGGGCGGCAGGCAATGCCGTCTCGCGCGGCTCCGCACAGGCCGCTGGCAGTAGGAGCAACGCCACGAGGAATGGGTGAAAGCGACGGGACCGGTGTGCGGACATGACGGGGGGGACTCCGCGGCGCCTGCGGGGTGATCTGTGACCCAGATCGCTGCGTCGCATGATGTTTCTTAGCCGGATCGTATGGCGGCGATCGATAGAAAATCAACAACGACGATGGCCAGATAGTGAGAAAGGGATCAAATTCGGCGGTACAATTATTAGTTGTTGCCTGATCAACCATTCGGCGAGCACCGACCGAATACGCGTCATGAGGGAATGCCAGCTCGGTGATCTACTTAAAGTAGTGAGTAATGGCATGGAAATTTTTGGTTGCTTAGTGATCGGCTTTATCTTCATTCTGAAGCGGTTTCGTTGGTGTGATGAAAATAAGGCCGTCGCATCAATTTTGTTTCGTTCCGTGCATGGGGGCCCTGGGGTCGTCGCCGCTTCGCGCTGCGACGGCGAGAGCAGTTGCAGGAGAGCGTTCATGGCCGAACGGACTGGCTCCATGGGGGGCGTTGCGCGCTTTTTGTGGGTGGCTGCCGAAGCCGGGGCAGGGCTGCTATCGCTGTTGACTGCATCGGGCCTGGCCCCGGCGATCCGCTTCGGCATGCAGGCGGACCTATGGGTGGGCGCCTGCATGGGCACGGTGCATCTGCTGGTGACATCCCGCACACCGGGCTTGCGCGATACCGGGTGGCAGCGGCAGGTCGTCGGCGTGCTGCTGGCCGGCGCCGTGCTGCTCGCTGCCTCCTGGTTCGGTCGCGGGGCGATCGATGCGCGGTCGCTGGGCACAGCGCTGTCTGCCTTCGTGGTGTTCCGCGTCGCCGCCGGCGTCGCCGGGCTCGTCCTCGCCACGCTGGCCGATCTCCAGGCAGGGCCTGCGCTACCGCTTCCGCGGCCTGCCACCGGCTTCATTCAGCACTTCGCCGTCGCCGACACGCCGCGGCGCGAGGCCATCATGGCGATGAGCGGGCAGACGATCCGTCGCGGCGAGGTTCCCGCCATCGGTAGCGGCCCCGGTGGGCCGGGCCTGCAGAACTGGCTCGACATGGACAGTTTGCCGGCCGACTGGCTCGACGGCAGCGGTGCGCTCGGTGAGACACGATCGGCCGCCGTCGTCCGGCGCAGCTTCGACATCCTGGCTTCCGGTGGTCTGTTCCTTCTCACGCTGCCGTTGCTGCTGTTGACGGCGCTGGCGATCCGGCTCGAGAGCCGCGGGCCGGTGCTCTACCGGCAGGAACGCGTCGGCCTGAACGGCCGCGTCTTCACGCTATTCAAGTTCCGCAGCATGACGGTCGACGCCGAGGCCGGCGGCACCGCTATATGGGCGGTGCCGCAGGATCCGCGCGTGACGCGCGTCGGCCGTTTCATCCGCCTGACGCGCATCGACGAGATCCCGCAGGTGCTGAACGTGCTGCGCGGCGACATGGCTTTCATCGGCCCGCGCCCCGAACGGCCGGTCTTCGTCGCGCAGCTCGAACGCGCCATTCCGCGCTACGCCGACCGTGCCACGGTACGACCCGGCATCACCGGCTGGGCGCAGGTCCGCTATCGCTACGGCGCTTCGGTCGAGGATGCGCGGATGAAGCTCGGCTACGACCTCTACTACATCCGCCACCGCAGCCTCGCGCTCGATCTGCGCATCCTCGCCGCCACGGTCCGCGTGGTGTTGCTGCAGGAGGGATCCCGGTGAGACGCGGCCCGACGCCGGCAGCGGCCCGCGCCGCCACCCGGCCAAGCGTGCCGGATACCGCCGTGGTTGCGGGCTGCATTCGTGCGAAGGTTGGATCGGAGACGGGCTCTGCGCCTCTCCGAACCTCACCTCACCAGGCCACCGATGGCATGGACCGCCGCGATTTGGCGCCGGCCGCGAAGGCCAATTCTGCCGATCTCAAAACCCTTCCGTGCGCACAGCCGTATGACGGCGACGTTCCGACCCTGCGAGCTCTGCGCCACATCAACGTTTGCAAAGGCCCTTCGGCCTTTGCCGGGGAAGGGTTCGGGAAGGGGCAGAGCCCCTTCCTGATCCGGCCGCTGCGCCCAATCCTCGCGCATATTGGTGCGGGCTGGTGCGGGCACCGGCGCACATCCGCACGGCTCCCGGTGCTCCGTCGGCGCGTGCCATGGAGGTGACGGCACCGCCGCTGCTCCATGCCGGCGCCATGGTGGTGGCCTTTGCCTGCGCCGCCCTGATCCTGCTGACCGGGCGGGGCCGGCACGCGCTGTTGCCGGCGCTCGTCGCCGGCGTGGTCGGGCTCTGGTCGCTCGGGCGCGTCTTCGCCGTGCCGGCCCATCCGACCGGACTGCCGCTGCTGCTCGACCTGACGCGCGATCTCGTCTGCATTGCCCTGCTGCTCGCGCTCACCCTGCGCTTCCGTGGCAGCAGGGCGCGCCGGCAGGTGCAGGCTTTCGCGGCCGGGGGTGGTCTCCTGGCCGGGCTCGCCCTGCTCTTGGCCGCAGCCGCGCCGCAGGTCGGCAGCGACCTTCTCGCCCGGCTCGGCCTCACCCTCATCGTCCTGCTCGCCGCCGAGAACCTGTACCGCAACGTGCGGGAACCGCTGCGCTGGCATGTTGTCCTGCCCGCCATCGCCATCGGCGGCATCGCCGCCTTCGACCTGCTGGTGCATGCGGAGGCAGCCTTGTCCGGCAGCCTTTCGGGCGACGGTGATGCGGCCCGCTCGGCAATCGCCGCGCTCGCGATGCCGCTGCTGCTGCTCGGCGTGCTGCGCGATCGGCGCCTCGGGCGTGATGCGCCTGTCTCCCGCGATGCCGTCTTCCACGGCGCGACGCTCATCGTCGCCGGCGCTTTGCTCACCGTGGTGGGCGTGGCGGGGGAGGCATTGCGCCACCTCGGGCCCGCCTGGGCGCCGGTGTTGCGGACGGTACTGCTCGGCGCGGCGGGCATTGGCCTCGTGCTGGCGCTGGCCACCGCCTCGTTCCGGTCCCGCCTGCGCAGCCTGGTGGTCGATCACTTCCAGCGCCTCCGCTTCGACTACCGGCGCGAGTGGCAGCGCTGCGCCGGCACGCTCTCGACCCCCGACAACGAGATGCCGGCGGGCCTGCGCGCCATCCGCGCCATCGCGGACGCCGTGGATGCTCCGGCCGGCGTGCTGCTGCTGCGCGGGCAGGGTTCGGTCGCCCTGGAATGGGCGCGGTCGTGGAACCGGCCGGCCTGTACCCTCGATGGGGATTTCGCGCGCGACTTCGGCATCAGCGTCGCCGCGCGGCCGCAGGTCGCGGTGCTCGACCCCGTCACACCGGCGGGGTTGCGCAACGCCTTCGGGCCGTTGTGGCTCGTCGTGCCCTTGCTGCACGACCGGCTGGGCCTGACCGGCGCGGTACTGCTGGCTTCGCCGCGCGCGCCCTTCCTGCTGGATCGCGAGGCCTTCGACCTGCTGCGCACCCTGGCGCGGGAGGTCGCGATGTTCCTCGCCGAGCACGCCGCGGCCGAGCGGCTCGCCGAACAGCGCCGCGTGCAGGGCTATGCGCGGCAATTCGCCTTCGTCGCGCATGACGTGAAGGCGGTGGCGAGCCAGCTCTCGATGCTGCTCGCCAATGCCGAGGAGAACATCGCCAACGCGGAGTTCCAGCGCGACATGCTGGTGACGGTGCGCGCCTCGGCCGACCGCATCCGCGGCCTGATCACGCGGCTGTCAGCGCCGGAGGACGCGGCGCCGGCAACGCCGACTGCGGCCGATGCGCCGGCGCGGCTGCGTGCCCTGGCAGCATCGCGCCGCCATCCGGTGCGCATCGAGCAGGAGGGTGTCGCCGCCCCGGTGGCCATGACGCCGGATGCCTTCGACAGCGCCCTCGGCCATCTGCTGGACAACGCGATCGACGCCTCGGTGCCCGACCAGCCGGTGCGCATCCGCCTGCGCTGGCAGCAGCATCGCGTGGCGATCGACGTCACCGACCGCGGGACCGGCATGAGCCCGGAATTCATCCGCGACGAGCTGTTCCGTCCGCTCGGCACGACCAAGCAGGACGGTAGCGGCATCGGCACCTGGCAGGCGCGGGAACTGCTGCGCGAGGCGGGTGGCGACCTGACGGTGCTGAGCAGGCCAGGCGTCGGCACGACGATGCGCCTGACGCTCGCGACGACCGCGCGGGCCGAAGCCGCTGTGCTGGAGGACCGCGCATGAGCAAGCCGAAGCTGCTGGTCATCGAGGATGACCCGGGCCTCTGTGCCCAGTACCGCTGGGCCTTCCCGTCCTGCCGCGTCACCGTCGCCGGCGACCGCCAGACGGCCGAGCGCGCCATCCAGCGGGAGCGGCCGGACGCCGTGCTGCTCGATCTCGGCCTGCCACCCGATCCGGAGGGCGTCGAGGAGGGGCTCGCGATCCTGCAACGTCTCCGCCACGCCCATCCGTCGATGCCGATCGTCGTCGTCACCGGCCGGGGCGAGCACGCCCATGCGCTGCGCGCCATCGCCCTGGGCGCCAACGATTTCTGTGAGAAGCCGGTCGAGATCGAGGTGCTGCGCACGGTCGTCGACCGCGCGCTGCGCGTCGCCGCGCTGGCGGAGGAGAATGCACGCCTCGCCACCCGGGCCGGCGACAGCCCTATCCCGGGCATGCTCACCGCCGATCCGGCGATGCTCTCGCTCTGCCGCACCGCGCAGCGGCTGGCGGGTGTTCCGGTGCCGGTGCTGCTTCTGGGCGAGAGTGGTACGGGCAAGGAACTCCTGGCCCGCGCGCTGCACACGCATGGCCCGCGCGCCGCGGCCCCCTTCATCGCGATCAATTGCGCCGCCATTCCCGAGACGCTGCTGGAAAGCGAGCTGTTCGGCCACGAACGCGGCGCCTTCACCGGCGCGGTGAAGCAGACCCAGGGTCGCATCGAACAGGCACAGGGCGGCACGCTGTTCCTCGACGAGATCGGCGAGATGCCTTTCGCCCTGCAGGCGAAGCTGCTGCGCTTCCTGCAGGACCGCCAGGTGCTGCGCATTGGCGGGCGCCAGCCCATCGCCGTCGATGTGCGCGTCGTCTCCGCGACCAACCAGCCGCTGGAGGCGCAGGCGGAGCAGGGCGTCTTCCGCTCCGACCTGCTGCATCGTCTGAACGCGCTGACGCTGCGCATTCCACCGCTGCGGGAGCGCGGCGGCGACGTGCTGCTGCTCGCGCGGCGCTTCCTCGCCCAGCATGGCCGCGACTACGCCCGCCCGCTGCGCGGCTTCGCGCAGGACGCGCTGGATGCCATGTCCACGCATGCCTGGCCGGGCAATGTGCGCGAGCTGGAGAACCGCATCCGCCGCGCCGCATTGCTGGCGGAAGGCCCGCTGGTCGGTGCCGCCGATCTCGAACTCATCCAGGGGGAGCCAGCCGGGCCGCGCGCCCTGGACCTTCGCGTGGTCCGCCGCCGCGCCGAGCGCGACGCGATCGAGGACGCCATGGCGCAGGGCGGCAACGTGGCGCGCGCCGCGCGGCTGCTCGGCGTCAGCCGCCCGACGCTCTACGGCCTGCTCGACGCCCATGGCCTTTCCCCCCGCGGCGAGCCGGAGCGTCCGGACGTGGCACCCACCCCCTGACAGGAGGCGACGCATGGCCCGGCTTCTTGCTGCGGCGCTGCTGCTGCCGCTCCTCGCCACGCCGGCGCGGGCCTCGATCGAGGGCGGCCGGGCCGCCGAGGCCCGCGGGGCGCTGCGCGAGGCGATGATCCAGTACCGCGACGCGGTTCGCCGGGCGCCGGCCCAGGCGGCCGCGCGGGCGGCGCTCGCGCAGGCGAGCCTTGATCGCGGCGATGGCGACACCGCGGAACGGGAGGCGCGAGCCGCGCTCGACCATGGCTACGATCCGGTCGTGGCGACGGCGATGCTTGCGCGTGCCTATCTGCTGCAGGGGCGGGGAAGCGACCTGTTGCGCGACATGCCGGTTCCGGCCGGACCGCCCGCCCTGGCCGCCGAGGTGGCGGCCGCCCGCATCCACGCATTGCTCGGTCTGGGGAGCACGGAGGAGGCGGCGACTGCGGCGGCCGAGGCGCTGCGTGCGAACCCTGCCACCGTATCCGTGCTGCTCGCCGCCGCGGCCGTGGCCCTGGCGCGTGGCGACCGCGATGCCGCCGAGGCGCGCACCGATGAGGCGCTGGCCATCGCTCCGACCTCCCTCGACGCTCTGCTGCGCAAGGGCAGCATGATGCTTCTGCGCGGCGACGCCGTCGGCGCCGAGGCGACCTTCCTGCGCGCCATCGCGGCCGAGCCCGGGTCGGTCGAGGCACGGCTGCGGCGGGCGGAGGCACTGATCCGCCTCGATCGCCCCGGCGGCGCGCGGCAGGAGGTCGAGCTTGTCCTGCGCGAAGTATCCGGGAGCGCAGCCGCGCTGTACCTGCGTGCGGTCATTCTGATCGGCGAGGAGGACTGGCGCGGTGCCGAGGACATGCTCCAGCGCATGGGCCCGGCACTGGACACCTTCCCCGACGGGTTGCTGCTGCTCGCCGCGACGAAGCGCGCGCTGGGCCAGACGGCGCAGGCAGAGGAGGCGGCGCGTCGCTACCTCTCGCAGCGGCCGGGGGATCCGCGCGGCGTCGCCGTGCTCGCTTCGATCCTGGTCGGCGAGGGTCGCGCGGCCGAAGCGACGGCGGTGCTGGAGCGCGTGGTCGCGCGCGGTGACGCCGATGCCGCGGCCCTTGAGATGCTGGCACGGCACTACGCCCTGGCCGGCCGGCAGGATGATGCGGTCGCGATGCTGGAACAGGCGGCGCGGGCGGCGCCGCAGGATGCCGCCATCCGCACGCGGCTGGCCGCCGCCCGGCTTGCGCGCGGCGATGCGCAGGGCCCGGACCAGGCGGCCGAGGCCGCGCTGCGCCTCGCCCCCGTCCAGCCCGCGGCGCAGGATCTGCTGGCGGGCGCGGCACTGGCGCGCGGCGATGTCGCCGCTGCAGAAGCCGCTCTCGCGGCCGCCGACGGTCCGCGCAGCGAGGCCCGCGCCGTGCTCGAGGGCACGATCCGCCTGATCCGGCTCGACCTGCGCGGCGCCAGGCGGGAATTCGAGACGCTGATCCGCGCCAACGCCGACACCATCGCCGGCCGGCTCGGCCTCGCCCGCGTCGCCGCCATCCAGGGCGCGCAGGCCGAGGTGCTGGGCCTGCTCGGCGAGGTGCTGCGCCGCCAGCCGGACAACCTACCGGCGCTGCGGCAGCTCACCCGCATGGCTTCGGCGCCGGACGGCGCGCCGGCGCTTGCCCGGCTGGAGGTCGCCCTCGCCGAGGCGCCCGGCGAGGCCGCCCTCGGCATGGCGCTGGCCGAGGCACTAATCCGCAGCGGCCAGCCGGGCCGTGCGGTTGCGGTGCTGGAGGCGCCGGCGCTGGCAGCGCGGCTGCCGGCTTCCCGCCGTCTGGCGGCGCTGACGGAGGCGCACGCGGCGGCGCAGTCGCACCGCGCCATCGCGGTCGATGAGGTCGTCAGTCTCACTCGCCATCTGCCGCCGCTCCCTTCTTCACCTTCGCGCCAAGGGGACTTCCGCGATCACCCCGTGAGGCTCCGGCCGAAGCTGGTGGAACC
>NZ_JAAEDI010000016.1 GCF_018129025.1 Neoroseomonas terrae
CGCGATGGACGAGGGGCTGCGCTTCGCCATCCGCGAAGGCGGCCGCACCGTCGGCGCCGGCGTCGTCGCGTCGATCACGAAGTAAGAACGGCAGGAACGCGGGTCCCAACACCATGGACAACCAAAACATCCGCATCCGCCTCAAGGCGTTCGATCACCGCGTGCTGGATGGCAGCACGCGGGAGATCGTGAACACCGCGAAGCGGACCGGTGCGCGCGTGCGGGGCCCGATCCCTCTGCCGACGCATATCGAGCGCTTCACCGTGAATCGCTCTCCGCATGTCGACAAGAAGTCGCGCGAGCAGTTCGAGATCCGGACTCATCGCCGGCTGCTCGACATCGTCGACCCCACCCCGCAGACCGTGGACGCGCTGATGAAGCTCGACCTCGCCGCGGGCGTGGACGTCGAAATCAAGATCTAAGGCCAGAGGGAAATAGAGCCATGGCCGCGAAGAAGGGCCGCACCGGCCTGATCGCGAAAAAGCTGGGCATGTCCCGGCTGTTCAACGAGGACGGTTCGACCGTTCCCGTGACGCTGCTCCATGTGGACCAGGTCCGCGTGGTGGCGCAGCGCACCCAGGAGAAGGACGGCTACGAGGCCGTCCAGCTCGGCATCGGCAAGGCGAAGCCCAAGAACGTCTCCAAGGCGAACAAGGGTCACTTCGCGAAGGCCGGCGTCGAGGCGCCGCAGAAGGTGGTCGAGTTCCGCGTCGGCACCGACGCGATGCTCGATGCCGGCGCCGTGCTGACCTCCGCGCATTTCGTGAAGGGCCAGAAGGTCGATGTCACCGGCGTGACGGTCGGCAAGGGCTTCGCCGGTGCGATGAAGCGCTGGAACTTCGCGGGTCTCGAGGCGTCTCACGGCGTGTCCGTCAGCCATCGTTCGCATGGTTCGACCGGCAACCGCCAGGATCCGGGCAAGACCTTCAAGAACAAGAAGATGGCCGGCCATCTCGGTGTCGAGCGCGTGACCACCCAGAACCTGGAAGTCGCCGCTGTCGATGCGGAGAAGGGCCTGCTGCTGATCAAGGGCGCCGTGCCCGGTTCGAAGGGTGGCTACGTGATGATCCGCGACGCTGAGAAGCGCGCGCGTCACGCCGACGCGCCGTTCCCCGCGGCCGTGGCCTGAGGACTGGTACGATGCAGGTCAACGTCATCACCCTCGACAACGCCGCCGCCGGCGAGATCGAGCTGCCGGAGGCGCTGTTCGGCGCCGCGCCGCGCGCCGACATCATGGCGCGCGTCGTGCACTGGCAGCTCGCGAAGCGCCGTGCCGGCACGCACAAGGCGAAGGGCATGGGCGAGGTCTCCGGGACCACGAAGAAGCCCTATCGCCAGAAGGGCACCGGCAATGCGCGCCAGGGCTCTCTGCGCGCCCCGCAGTACCGCAAGGGCGGCGTGGTGCATGGCCCGGTCGTGCGCGACCACGGCTACAGCCTGAACAAGAAGGTCCGTCGCCTGGGCCTGATCTCCGCGCTCAGCCAGAAGGCGGCCGAGGGCAAGCTCGTGGTGCTCGACACCGCGGCGCTGGCCGCCGACGCCAAGACCGGCGCCGTCGCGAAGCAGATCAAGGCGCTCGGCTGGACCAGCGCGCTGGTGGTGGACGCCGCGGCGGACGAGAACTTCGCCCGCGTCGTGCGCAACCTGCCGAAGGTGCAGGTGCTGCCGACGATCGGCGCGAATGTCTATGACATCCTCAACCACGACGTCCTCGCGGTCACCCGCGCCGGCGTCGAGGCGCTGAAGGAGCGGCTGGCATGAGCGACGCCCCGAAGCAGAAGCGCCCGGTCATCGGCCGGGAGCGCATGTACCAGACCATCCTGTCGCCGTTGGTGACGGAGAAGGCGACGCTGAACAACGAGCGCGGCCAGGTTACGTTCAAGGTCGCGATCGACGCGACCAAGCCGGAGATCAAGGCTGCCGTCGAGGGTCTGTTCGGCGTGCAGGTGCTTGCCGTCAACACCATCCTGGTGAAGGGCAAGTCGAAGACGTTCCGCGGCCGTCCCGGCCAGCGGTCCGACTGGAAGAAGGCGATGGTGCGCCTGGCCGAAGGCCAGAGCATCGACCTCACGACGGGGCTCGCGTAAGCCATGGCGTTGAAGAATTTCAATCCGGTCACGCCCTCTCTGCGCGGCACGATCCTCATCGATCGTTCCGAGCTGTGGAAAGGTGCGCCGGTCAAGGGCCTGACCGAGGGCAAGCATTCCTCGGGCGGGCGCAATCAGCACGGCCGCATCACCGTCCGCTTCCGTGGCGGCGGACACAAGCGCGCCTATCGCCTGGTCGACTTCAAGCGCCGGACCAAGTTCGGCGTGCCGGCGATCGTCGAGCGGCTGGAATACGACCCCAACCGCACGGCGTTCATCGCGCTGCTCAAGTACCAGGACGGCGAGCTCGCCTACATCCTGGCGCCGCAGCGCCTGAAGGCCGGCGACACGGTCGTTGCTGCCGAGAAGGCCGACGTGAAGCCGGGCAACGCCATGCCGATGGCCGCCATCCCGGTGGGCACGATCATCCACAACATCGAGCTGAAGCCCGGTGCCGGTGGTAAGCTGGCGCGTTCGGCTGGCACCTTCGCGCAGCTGGTCGGCAAGGACCAGGGCTATGCGCAGGTGAAGCTGCAGTCGGGTGAACTCCGCCTGATCCGGTCCGAATGCATGGCCTCGATCGGTGCGGTGTCCAACCCGGACAACAGCAACCAGGAACTGGGCAAGGCCGGCCGCAGCCGTTGGCTCGGCAGGAAGCCGCACCAGCGCGGCGTCGTGATGAACCCGGTTGACCACCCGCATGGCGGTGGTGAAGGCCGTACCTCGGGTGGCCGGCATCCGGTCACCCCGTGGGGCAAGCCCACGAAGGGTGCGAAGACCCGCAACAACAAGCGGTCCGACGGATTCATCGTCCGCCGCCGCAACGCGACGAAGGGCTGATCGCGATGTCGCGCAGCGTCTGGAAGGGGCCGTTCGTCGACGGCTACCTGCTCAACAAGGCCGAGGCGGCCCGTGCCTCCACGCGCAACGAGATCATCAAGATCTGGTCGCGCCGGAGCACGATCCTGCCGCAGTTCGTTGGCCTGACCTTCGGTGTCTACAACGGCAGGAAGTTCCTGCCGGTGCAGGTGTCGGAGAACATGGTCGGCCACAAGTTCGGCGAGTTCTCGCCGACGCGTACCTTCACGGGTCACGCGGCCGACAAGAAGGCGAAGCGGGGCTGATCCGATGAGCAAGCCGAAGCACCCCCGTACCCTCGAGGACAGCGAGGCCCAGGCTGTGACCTGGAACATCCGCGTCTCCCCGCGGAAGCTGAACCTCGTTGCCGGTCTGATCCGCGGCAAGCGGGCGCAGGATGCGGTCGCGCAGCTGACCTTCAGCAAGCGCCGCATCGCCGTGACTGTGAAGAAGACGCTCGAATCCGCGATCGCGAATGCCGAGAACAACCACAGCCTCGACGTCGACCGCCTGGTCGTGTCGAAGGCCGAGGTCGGCCGCGCGCAGGTGATGAAGCGCTTCCATGCCCGCGGCCGTGGCCGGTCCGCGCGCGTCGAGAAGTGGTTCAGCCACCTCAAGATCGTCGTGGCGGAACAGCAGCTCGCCGAGCAGGAGGCCGCGTAACATGGGCCACAAAGTCAATCCGATCGGGCTGCGGCTCGGCATCAATCGCACCTGGGACAGCCGGTGGTTCGCGGGTGCCGACTACGCGAAGCTCCTCCATGAGGACTTCAAGCTCCGCGAGAAGCTGCAGAAGCGCCTGAAGGGCGCGGGCGTTTCGCGCATCGTGATCGAACGTCCGGCGAAGAAGCCCCGCGTGACGATCCACGCTGCCCGCCCGGGCGTCGTGATCGGCAAGAAGGGCGCGGACATCGAGGTGCTGCGCAAGGATCTCATGAAGATGGCCGGTGCCGAGGTGGCGCTGAACATCGTCGAGATCCGCAAGCCCGAGATCGACGCGACGCTGGTCGCCGAGAACATCGCGCAGCAGCTCGAGCGCCGCGTGGCCTTCCGTCGCGCGATGAAGCGCGCCGTGCAGTCCGCCATGCGCCTCGGCGCCGGCGGCATTCGTATCAACTGCTCCGGTCGCCTGGGCGGGGCCGAGATCGCGCGCATGGAATGGTACCGCGAGGGCCGCGTGCCCCTGCATACCCTCCGCGCCGATATCGACTACGGCACGGCGACCGCGAAGACCACCTATGGCACCTGCGGTGTGAAGGTGTGGATCTTCAAGGGCGAGATCATGGCCCATGATCCGATGGCGCAGGACAAGCGCGCCGCGGAACAGGCGCCGCAGCGCTGAAGGTGAAGGACAATGCTGCAGCCTAAGCGCACCAAATTCCGCAAGGCCCATAAGGGCCGCATCCATGGCCTGGCCAAGGGCGGCTTCTCGCTGTCCTTCGGCGGGTTCGGCCTGAAGGCCCTCGAGCCGGAGCGCGTCACCGCGCGCCAGATCGAGGCCGCCCGTCGCGCGATCACCCGTGCGATGAAGCGTCAGGGCCGCGTGTGGATCCGCATCTTCCCGGACGTGCCGGTGTCGACCAAGCCGGCGGAAGTCCGCATGGGTTCCGGCAAGGGCGCCCCCGAATACTGGGTGGCGCGCGTGAAGCCGGGCCGTGTGATGTTCGAGATCGACGGCGTTCCGGTCGAGACGGCGCGTGAGGCGCTGTCCCTCGGCGCGGCGAAGCTGCCGATCAAGACCAAGTTCGTCACCCGTCTGGGTGCGGAGGCCTGATATGGCTGCAACCAAGATCGGCGATGTCCGCGCGAAGAGCGCGGATGAGCTGAACACCATGCTGCTCGACCTGCGCAAGGAGCAGTTCAACCTGCGTTTCCAGCGCGCGACCGGCCAGCTTGAGGCGCTTTCGCGCATCAAGCAGGTCCGCCGCGACATCGCGCGGGTGAAGACCATCATCGGCGAGCGTTCGCGCAGCGCCGCCACCACGGCCTGAGAGGAGACCAGCGGCAATGCCGAAGCGCGTCCTCACCGGGCGGGTCACCAGCGACAAGACGGACAAGACCATCACGGTCCTGGTCGAGCGTCGCGTCATGCACCCGCTCTACAAGAAGTTCATCCGGCGCTCGAAGAAGTACGCCGCGCATGACGATGCCAACCTGTGCAAGGAAGGTGACGTCGTGGCGATCGAGGAGTGCCGCCCGATCAGCAAGTCGAAGTCCTGGGTCGTGATCGAGCGCAACGGCGCCTCGGTCGACCGCCCGGCCTTCCTTGCCGTGGCGGCGGAGGCCTGATCCATGATCCAGGTCGAATCCAACCTCGAGGTTGCGGATAATTCCGGCGCGCGCCGCGTCCAGTGCATCAAGGTGCTGGGCGGCTCCAAGCGGAAGACCGCCGGCGTGGGCGACATCATCGTCGTCTCCGTGAAGGAAGCGATTCCCCGCGGCAAGGTGAAGAAGGGGACGGTGGAGCGCGCGGTGATCGTGCGCACCGCCTATCCGGTGCGCCGCGCCGACGGCACGGTGATCCGCTTCGACCGCAACGCGGCCGTGCTGATCAACAAGTCGAACGAGCCCATCGGGACCCGCATCTTCGGACCGGTCGTGCGCGAGCTGCGCGCGAAGAAGTTCATGAAGATCATCTCGCTGGCGCCGGAGGTGCTGTGACATGGCTGCGAAGATCCGCAAGGGCGATCGCGTCCAGGTCCTGACCGGCAAGGACAAGGGCCGGCAGGGTGAGGTGATCAAGGTTGAACCCACCGAGGGCCGCGCCCTCGTTCAGGGCATCAACATGGTGAAGCGGCACCAGAAGCCGCAGGGCATGGGCCGCCCCGGCGGCATCATTGAGAAGGAGGCGTCGATCGACCTCTCCAACCTCGCCCTGCTGGATCCGACGTCGGGCAAGCCGACGCGGGTCGGCTTTAAGGTGCTCGAGGACGGCAAGAAGGTCCGGGTGGCGAAGGCCTCCGGCGAGGTGCTCGACGCATGAGCGACGTGAACGAGCAGCCCCGGCTGCGCAAGCACTACGATGAGGTGATCCGCAAGGCTCTCGTCGAGGAATTCGGGTACAAGAACCCGATGGAAGTGCCGAAGCTCTCGAAGATCGTGATCAACATGGGCGTCGGCGAAGCCGCCGGCGACCAGAAGAAGCTCGACGCGGCTGTCGCCGAGCTGACGGTGATCGCGGGCCAGAAGCCGGTGAAGACCAAGGCGAAGAAGGCCATCGCGGGCTTCAAGATCCGCGAGGGCATGGCGATCGGCACGAAGGTGACGCTCCGCCAGCAGCGCATGTACGAGTTCCTCGACCGGCTCGTGACCATCGCCCTGCCGCGCCAGCGTGACTTCCGTGGCCTTCCGGGTAACAAGGGCTTCGATGGGCGGGGGAATTTCTCCCTTGGCCTGAAGGAGCAGATCGTGTTCCCCGAGATCAGCTACGACAAGGTGGACGCGATCCGCGGCATGGACATCGTCTTCGTCACGACGGCGAAGACGGACAAGGAAGCGAAGGCCCTGCTCAAGGCCTTCCAGCTTCCCTTCCAGAACTGATTTTTGGAAAACCGCCGGGGTGGCCCCCCGGCAGGTTCCGGAGGACCTAGACGGTATGGCCAAGACCTCGTCTGTCGAGAAGAACAAGCGCCGCGAGAAGCTTTCCAAGCTTCATGCACCGAAGCGCGCTGCCCTGAAGGCCGTGATCATGGATCGCGACCTGTCGGTGGAGGAGCGCTTCGAGGCGACTTTGAAGCTCGCGCAGTTTCCCCGCAACGGCGCGAAGAACCGCGTCCGTCTGCGCTGTGAAGTGACCGGCCGCCCCCGCGGCAACTACCGCAAGTTCAAGCTGTGCCGTAACCAGCTGCGGGACCTGGCCTCGAAGGGCCAGATCCCCGGTGTGGTGAAGGCGAGCTGGTAAGGAAGGACCGGCCATGTCCATGTCCGATCCGCTGGGTGATATGCTCACCCGCATCCGCAATGCCCAGTCGGCGCGCCAGTCGCGCTGCAAGGCCCCGGCGTCGAAGCTGCGCGAGAACGTGCTCGAGGTGCTGAAGCGCGAGGGTTACATCCGCGCCTGGCGCACCGAGGAAGTGCGTCCCGGCATCCGCTTCATCGACATCGAGCTGAAGTATTCGGAAGGCGAGCCCGCCATCAAGGAGATCATGCGCGTCTCCAAGCCGGGCCGGCGCGTCTATTCGAAGATCGCGGAGCTGCCGAAGTTCTACAACGGGCTCGGTACGTCGATCCTCTCCACGCCGCGCGGCGTGATGAGCGAGAATGAGGCCCGCGCCGCCAATGTCGGCGGCGAAGTCCTCTGCCGCGTGTTCTGACGGGAGCAACAGCAATGTCTCGCGTTGGGAAGTATCCTGTGCCGGTGCCGTCGGGCGTCACGCTCGCGATGGCCGGCCGCACGCTGACTGCCAAGGGCAAGCTCGGCGAGCTGAAGCTCGACCTCACGGACGACGTGGATGTCGAGATCAAGGGCAACGAGGTCGCGGTGTCGCCGCGCCGCACGGACCGCCGCGCGCGGACCATGTGGGGCACGACGCGCAGCCTGATCAACCAGATGGTGACGGGCGTCTCCACCGGCTTCGTGAAGGCCATGGAGATCAACGGCACCGGCTACCGCGCCGCGGTGCAGGGTTCCGATCTGGTGCTGAACCTCGGCTACAGTCACGAGATCCGCTATCCGATCCCCCAGGGGATCAAGATCACCTGCGAACGTCCGACCGCCATCAAGGTGGAAGGCTCGGACAAGCGCCAGGTCGGTCAGGTGGCCGCCGAGATCCGCGCGTATCGCGGCCCTGAGCCCTACAAGGGCAAGGGTGTCAGGTACGACAACGAGCAGATCCTCCGGAAGGAGGGTAAGAAGAAGTAATGGCCAGCAAGCTCGACCTCGAGGCGCGGCGCCGCCGCCGTCTCCGCTTCCAGCTCCGGCAGAAGTCCGGCGGGCGTGTGCGCCTGTCGGTGTTCCGCTCGGGGAAGCACATCTATGCGCAGGTCATCGACGACAAGCAGGGGCGCACGCTCGCCTCCGCCTCGACGATCGAAAAGACGATGCGCGAAGGGCTGAAGACCGGCGCCGACAAGGACGCCGCGACGGCGGTGGGCAAGCTGCTGGCCGAACGTGCGATCGCGGCCGGGGTGACGGAAGTCGTCTTCGACCGTGGTCCCTATCTCTACCATGGGCGCGTGAAGGCGCTCGCGGACGGCGCCCGCGAGGGCGGGCTGTCGTTCTGAGAGGCTGACACAGATGGCATATGCACCGAGGTCCGGTGGCGAAGGTGGCGGCGAGGGTGGGCGCGAGCGCCGTGGCCGTCGTCGCGACAGCAACGAGAACCGGCAGGAGCGTCAGGACGGCGACGAGCTGAAGGACAAGCTCGTCACCATCAACCGCGTCGCCAAGGTGGTGAAGGGTGGCCGTCGCTTCTCCTTCGCCGCACTGGTCGTGGTCGGCGACGAGAAGGGCCGCGTCGGCTGGGGCGCGGGCAAGGCGCGTGAGGTGCCGGAGGCGATCCGCAAGGCGACGGAACGTGCGAAGCGCACGATGATCCGCGTGCCGATGCGCGAGGGCCGCACCTTGCATCACGACGTGATCGGCGAGTTCGGCGCCGGCCGCGTCATCCTGCGCGCTGCCCCCGCGGGTACCGGCATCATCGCCGGCGGCCCGATGCGCGCGGTGTTCGAGACGCTGGGCATGGGCGACGTCGTCGCGAAGTGCACCGGCTCCGCGAACCCGCACAACATGGTGAAGGCCACCTTCGCGGCGCTGACGCGCTGTACTTCCCCGCGCGCCGTTGCGGCGCGTCGCGGGAAGAAGGTCGCCGACATGCTCGGCCAGAAGAAGGACGCCGCCGAGGCGACGGAGGCCACGAATGGCTGACGAGAAGAAGACCGTGAAGGTGACCCAGCTCGGGTCCCCGATCGGGCGCAAGCCGGGCCAGAAGGAGACCCTGATCGGTCTCGGCCTGAACAAGCGTCATCGTACGCGCGAACTGGAGGACACTCCGGCCGTGCGTGGCATGATCCGCAAGGTCGCGCACCTGGTGCGCGTCGAGGACTGAGCCATGAAGCTCAATGAAATCCGCGACAACGACGGCGCGCGGGCCAAGTTCAAGCGCATCGGGCGCGGCATCGGGTCCGGCAAGGGCAAGACGTCCGGCCGCGGCGTGAAGGGTCAGAAGGCGCGTACCGGCGTGTCGCTGAACGGGTTCGAGGGCGGTCAGCTCCCGATCTATCGGCGCGTGCCGAAGCGTGGCTTCGTGAACATCTTCCGCAAGGACTATGCGGTGCTGAACCTCGGTACGCTGGACGCGGCGATCGAAGCGGGCCGTCTGCCGGCCGGCCAGCCGATCGACGAGGCGGCGCTGCGCAGCGCCGGCGTCGTCCGCGCCTCGGCCAAGCTCGCGGGCGTGCGCCTGCTGGCGAAGGGCGAGATCAAGCGCGCCGTGACCCTGACGGTGACCGGCGCCTCGGCGGCCGCGATCGCGGCGGTGGAAGCGGCCGGCGGTTCGGTGACCGTGACGGCGCCCGCCGCCCCGGCCACGGACGCCGCGTCCGAGTGACCCCTTGTCCCTGACCGGCCGGCTGGCTAGGTCAGGGTCCGGATCTTCGCTGCGGCGCGCGGGGGAACCTGTGCGCCGCAGTGTCTTGTACGGGTTGGCTTGAGTCCCGGCGCAGCGCCGGCGCGACTCCAGGAGGACAGGCGGCATGGCGTCGGCAGCCGAGCAGGCGATGTCGAACCTCAATTTCGGGGTTCTGGCGAAGGCGACCGAGCTCAAGAAGCGCATCTGGTTCACCCTGGGCGCGCTGATCGTCTATCGCATCGGCACCTATATCCCGGTCCCTGGCGTCGATGCCGCGGTGATGGGGGAGATCCTGGCCCAGCATGGCGGCGGGATCCTCGGCATGTTCGACATGTTCACGGGTGGTGCGCTGGGGCGCATGACCGTCTTCGCGCTGAACATCATGCCCTACATCAGCGCCTCCATCATCGTGCAGTTGATGACGGCCGCCATCCCGGCGTGGGAAACGCTGAAGAAGGAAGGCGAGGCGGGGCGCAAGAAGCTCAACCAGTACACCCGTTACCTCACGGTGCTGATCGCGATCTTCCAGGCCTGGGGCATCGCGATCGGGCTCGAATCGATGCGCGGACAGTTCGGCGCAGCCGTCTATGATCCAGGCATGTTCTTCCGCCTGTCATGCGTCATCACGCTGGTCGGCGGAACCATGTTCCTGATGTGGCTGGGTGAGCAGATCACCGCGCGTGGCGTGGGCAACGGCATCAGCCTGATCATCTTCGCGGGCATCGTGGCGAACCTGCCCTCGGCGCTCATCAGCACTCTCGAACTCGGCCGCACGGGCGCCCTGTCGACCGTGTTCATCATTTTCTTCCTGATTGCCGCACTGGCCATCATCGCGTTCGTCGTCTTCGTCGAGCGCGCGCAGCGCCGCATTCCGGTGCAGTATCCCAAGCGCCAGGTCGGCAACCGCATGTTCAGCGGGGAAGCCACGCATTTGCCGCTGAAGCTGAACACGGCGGGCGTCATCCCGGTGATCTTCGCATCGTCCCTGCTGCTGCTGCCGGCCACGGTGGCGGGGTTCTCGACCGATCCGACGCAGGAGGGCTGGCTCCAGACCATCAGCGCCGCCCTGGCGCATGGCCAGCCGCTCTATATGGCGCTGTACATGGCGCTGATCGTCTTCTTCGCCTTCTTCTACACGGCGGTCGTGTTCAATCCGACCGAGACGGCGGACAACCTGAAGAAGTATGGCGGCTTCATCCCCGGCATCCGTCCCGGGCAGAACACCGCGGACTATCTCGACCGGGTGCTGACCAGGCTGACCGTCGTCGGCGCCATCTATCTCTGCATCGTCTGCATCATCCCGGAGATCCTGATCAGCCACTACGGCGTGCCCTTCTATTTCGGCGGCACTTCCCTGCTGATCATTGTCTCTGTCACCATGGACACGGTGGCGCAGGTGCAGTCGCATCTCTTCGCCCACCAGTACGAAGGCCTGATCAAGAAGGCCAGGCTGGGTGGGCGCGGCGGCATGCCGCGACCGCGCTGAGCGAGGGGAAGAGCGAATGAATCTGATCCTGCTGGGCCCGCCGGGGGCGGGGAAGGGCACGCAGGCCAAGCGGCTTGAAGACCAGTACGGGATTGCCCAAATCTCGACCGGCGACATGCTGCGCGCCGAAGTGAAGTCGGGCAGCGAGATCGGCCGGAAGGCCCGCGCGATCATGGAGCGTGGAGAACTCGTCCCGGACGACGTCATCACCGCGATGCTTGCCGCCAGGGTCTCCCGCCCGGATGCCGCCAAGGGCTTCATCCTGGATGGCTTCCCGCGGACCGAGCCGCAGGCGGGCGCGCTGGACCGGATGCTGACCGATAAGGGGCTCCGGCTCGACCATGTGATTGAGCTGAAGGTGGATGACGGGGCCCTGGTCGAACGAATCGCCGGGCGCTTCACCTGCGCCACTTGCGGCGCGGGGTACCACGATACCTTCAAGCCCACGGCGAAGCCGGGGGTCTGCGATGTCTGTGGCGGGACCGAGTTCACCCGCCGCGCGGACGACAAGGCGGAGACGGTGGCGGCGAGGCTTGAGGCCTATCATCGCCAGACGGCGCCGCTGCTGCCCTATTACGACGCCCAGGGAAAGCTGCGCGGCGTGGATGGGATGGCTTCGATGGACGAGGTCGCGAGCCAGATTGGTGCGATCCTGTCCGGAAAGACTTGACGAGGGGGGTGGGCGAGGCTAGATCGCCCCCTCCCGCGGCGGGGCTATCCCCGGCCGCCGATCGTCTTTGCATGGACTTGTTCACTGCGCCGGAGGGGCCCCCGCCCCGCACGGCGGTATTCGGGGCACGGCCCCAGGAGAGGCACTGTGGCGCGCATCGCCGGCGTGAACATCCCGACCAATAAGCGGGTG
Organism: Neoroseomonas terrae; assembly: GCF_018129025.1. GTDB lineage: Bacteria > Pseudomonadota > Alphaproteobacteria > Acetobacterales > Acetobacteraceae > Neoroseomonas > Neoroseomonas terrae. Next base: position 11,863 of record NZ_JAAEDI010000016.1, read on the forward strand.
CTCATTTCGCTCCGTTACATCTTCGGCATCGGGCCGCAGAACGCGAAGGATATCTGTGGCAAGCTCGGCATCCCCGATGAACGTCGGGTGAACCAGCTCACGGATGACGAAGTCCTGAGGATCCGCGAGCTCATCGATCGCGATTATCGCGTCGAGGGCGACCTGCGGCGTGAACAGGCGATGAATATCAAGCGGCTGATGGATCTCGGCTGCTATCGTGGCCTGCGCCACCGCAAGGGCCTTCCGGTCCGCGGCCAGCGCACCCACACGAACGCCCGCACCCGCAAGGGCAAGGCCGTGGCGATCGCCGGCAAGAAGAAGGTGACGAAGTAAGATGGCCCGCGAACCCCGCGGCGGTGCCCGCGGCCCCGTCAAGCGCAAGGAACGGAAGAACATCAGCTCGGGCGTCGCCCATGTGCTGGCGTCCTTCAACAACACCATCGTGACCATCACGGACGCCCAGGGCAACGCGATTGCCTGGTCGTCCTCCGGCTCCCAGGGCTTCAAGGGCAGCCGGAAGTCCACGCCGTATGCCGCGCAGGTCGCGGCCGAGGACGCGGGCCGCAAGGCGCGCGAGCACGGCATGGAGACGCTCGAGATCATGGTGTCCGGCCCCGGCTCGGGCCGCGAATCGGCGCTGCGCGCCCTTCAGGCGGTGGGCTTCTACGTCACGGCCATCAAGGACGTGACGCCCATCCCGCACAACGGCTGCCGGCCGCGGAAGCGTCGTCGCGTCTGATTTGACGCGCCGCTGAGCTGTCCCGGGTCGCCGAAGGAGAGAAAGAGTGCTCGAGAGGAATTGGCGTTCGCTGATCGAGACGCAGAAGTCCGTCGAAATGGGGGCGGACCCGCTGCGCACGGCGACCGTCGTGCTGGAGCCGCTGGAGCGCGGCTTCGGCATGACGCTGGGCAACGCGCTGCGGCGCGTGCTGCTGTCGTCGCTGCAGGGCGCGTCCGTCACCGCCATCCGCATCGACGGCGTGCTGCATGAATTCAGCAGCATCCAGGGCGTGCGCGAGGACGTGACGGACATCGTCCTGAACGTGAAGCAGCTCGCCATTCGCATGCAGGGCGAAGGCCCGAAGCGCCTGGCGCTGACCGCGACCGGCCCGGGCGAGGTCACCGCCGGCCAGATCCAGACCAGCGGCGACATCGAGATCGCGAATCCGGAACTCGTGCTCTGCACGCTGGATGACGGCGCGAAGCTCGCGATGGAGCTGACGGTCGACATCGGCAAGGGCTACGTCCCCGCCGCCGACAACCGCCCCGAGGACGCGCCGATCGGCCTGATCCCGATCGATGCCATCTATTCCCCGGTGCGCCGTGTCGCCTATCGCGTGGAACCGACCCGCGTCGGCCAGCGTACGGACTTCGACAAGCTGATCCTGACGGTCGAGACGGATGGCACGCTGGCCCCCGAGGATGCCGTGGGCGTCGCCGCCCGCATCCTGCAGGAGCAGCTGCAGATCCTGATCAACTTCGACGAGCCGCGCGCGCGCGTTGAGGAGGAGGTCCATGACGACCTGCCCTTCAACCGCAACCTGCTGCGCAAGGTCGATGAGCTGGAACTGTCGGTCCGCAGCGCGAACTGCCTGAAGAACGACAACATCGTCTATATCGGCGATCTGGTTCAGAAGACCGAGCAGGAGATGCTCCGCACCCCGAATTTCGGGCGCAAGTCGCTGAACGAGATCAAGGAAGTGCTCGCCTCGATGGGCCTCGGCCTCGGTATGACTGTCACCGGTTGGCCGCCCGAGAACATCGAGGAACTCGCGAAGAAGGTCGAGGAGCCCTTCTGAGGGCTGCCCGGGTAAGGATACACCACCATGCGTCACGGAATGGCCGGGCGTAAGCTCAGCGTCACCTCGTCCCACCGCGTTGCGATGTTCCGCAACATGGCGACCTCGCTGCTGAAGCACGAGCAGATCACCACCACCTTGCCGAAGGCCAAGGAGCTGCGCCCGTACGTCGAGCGCATCATCACCCTCGGCAAGCGCGGCGGCCTGCATGCCCGCCGCCAGGCGCTGGCGCAGATCCGCGACGAGAAGATCGTCGCGAAGCTCTTCACTGAGATCGCCGACCGCTACAAGACGCGGCAGGGCGGCTATTGCCGGGTGCTGAAGGCCGGCGTGCGCTACGGCGATGCCGCGACCATGGCGGTGATCGAGCTGGTGGACCGCAATGTCGAGGCGAAGGGCCAGGACAGCGGCCCGAAGCCGGAAGTGGCCGAGGACGCGACCGAGGCCTGACCTCAGCGGTCGGTAACGGAATGCGAAGGGCGGATGGGCAACCATCCGCCCTTTTGCGCGGAACGGAGCATGCGGCGTGGGCGCAAGCCGACGCAGGATGCGCTACCGGCCGCCCATGGCCTCAGCCAAGGCCGGGATGAACTCGGCCACGCCGGACCGCAGTCCTTCCGGCCAGGAGCGAGGGTCCGGGGGGACGGAGAGCCGGACGCTACCCGCCTCGGTCAGCAGCATGAAAACGCGCTCGTCATGGACGTCGAAGGCGAGGAAGACGCCGCCCTCGCGGCACCCGCCCTGCGGCCGGCAGCCGAAGCCGTAGACGTAGCGGTCGTCGGCGAGCGCGACCGGCGGACCGGGATCCCGCACCCGGGCCGCGACGGCTGTCCGGTGCCCGCCACTGTTGAAGCGCAGCACTGTGGTCATTTCGGGCCGCTGCGCCAGCGCGAGCACGGGCTGGCCGATGACCGCCGTGATGCTCTCCTGCGCCGTGAGGGGTGCCGCGAGCAACGATACGATGGCGGCCGCCAGGCCGATGCGGGTCAAGATCCTCTCCCCTCCAGAAACTCGGCGCGGATAACCTTGGCGCGGAGCAGCGTCGTCATCTGGCTGGTGCCGGCGAATCGGGTGAGGTCGGCAGACATGCTGCTCATCGCGATTGTGCCCCACCGGTGAAGCCGCGCCCGGACCCGTCCTCTGCCGACCTTGCGGCAAGCGCCCGCTGCAGCCACGCCGCAGGAGCGGGGTTGGTGATACGGCCGTGGCGGCCACCAGTGCGGCGGCGAATGGTCATCGGCAGCGCCTCCTCTGCTTTGTGGCGCCGACCTGTGCTGGCTGGGGGAGCCAGCGTCAAGCCGCATGGCGTCCGGCGCCGGGCCATAGCAGGATGCGTGGCATGACCGAACCGCCGCGCTATGACGATCTGCCCCGTCCATCCGACGATCCGACCGGCCTACCTTTGTCCTGGGGCGTGTGGGGGGCGAACGACCAGGTCGGCACGCTGAACCGCATCACCGAGGCGACCGTGGCCGCCGCGCGGGAGGAGATCCGCACCGGCCGCCGTTTCAACCTCAACCTGCCGCTGGACGAGCCCTTCGGCCTGACGCTGGAGGGCGCCCATCGCCGCCGGGCCGCGCCAAGCCCCGTAATGGTCAAGGAAGAACATCCGGGTCGGGTCACCCGTGACGACCGGCTCGATGGCTTCTGGCTGCAGGCCAGCACGCAGTGGGATGGCCTGTCGCATTTCGCCGATCCGACCCACGGCTTCTACAACAACGCGCCGCTGTCCTCGATCGTGCATGGGGCGGACAGCCGCAACGGCATCGACAAGGCGCTGGCGCACGGCATCGCCGGGCGCTGCGTGTTGGCGGACCTCGCCCGGCACTTCGAACGATCCGGCCGCGACTGGACGCCAATGGGCGGGAAACGCGCCACGGCCGAGGACGTCGCCGCCTGCCTCGACGCGCAAGGTGTGTCGCTGCGGCCGGGTGACATTCTACAGGTGCGAACGGGCTGGCTCGAAGCCTTCCGGGCCGCGCCGGACGCCGCCGCGCGTCATTGGCTGATCCAGGGCGAGAATGGCGCCCGCGACTATTCCGGCCTGGACGGCAATGAGCCGATGTGGCGCTTCCTGTGGGATGCCGGCGTCGCTGCCGTCGCCGCCGACAACCCGACCGTCGAGGTCTGGCCGATCTTCCCCTGGAAGCCGGCGCTGCATCTCGCGATCGCGCGGCTCGGCCTGTGCCTGGGTGAGTTCTTCGACTTCGAGGCGCTGGCCGCGGATAGCGCGGCAAACAGGCGCTACACGGCGTTCATGACCGCGGCGCCGTTGAACCTGCGGGGCGGCATCGGCTCGCCGGGGAATGCTCTGGCGATCCGATAGGTCAGTTCCACTGGCGCGGGCCTCGGTCGGCCAGAGGCTGAAGCATCATCAGGAGCCAACACCAGGCTTCCGAACGGGTTCGCGGAACCAAAAGTGGCGTTGAACACGACGCCCAAAGCTCTGCACGGACCGCGCTTGCCCCTTTGGTCCAACTGCTGTGCCAAGCCCCAAGGTCGAGGTTTCCAAAGGCCTTTCGGCCTTTGGCGGGGTGAGGTTTGGAGAGGGGCGGCGCCCCTCTCCGATGCGCCCTACGCCGCCGCCGCATCCACTGCCTGATACGGCAGCCGCGTCACCCGCTCCATGTTCACCCCCTCGATCCGCAGCAGCCTTGTCGGCCCGTCGCGGCGCGGTGAGTGCAGGATACCCGGCTCGTACAGATAGGCATCGCCCGGCTTCATCGCGTAGTCCTTGATGCGCTTCGCCTTGCCGGGTGTGCTCTCCGTCGGCCGGGCGAGGCATTCCCAGTCGGTCATGATCGTCTCGCCGGCCGCCTGGCCGTAGATGGCCCATGACGGTCCATGGTCGTGCGGCGCCGACGTCTTGGCGTCGTGATAGACGTGGGCCAGCACGGTGAAGCCGAGTTCTGGATCCTCGTAGAGAACCTGACGCTCAGGCGTCTTGTCATTGATGTGGGCGGTGACGAAGGCAGTGTCCTTCAGCGCCTCGCTCACCAGGTCGCAGACTATGATGCGGCCTTCCAGGCCGGGATGGCTCTTGAGGGCCGCCCGCGCGCGGGCCACGAAATCGTCGAGCGTCATGGGCATGGAATTTCTCCTCCCGCCAGAAACAGGAGCCGAAGATGCTCCCACAAGCGCCGCGGCGGAAGGGGCTATGGTTCCGCGAGGAAGTTGCGCGTCTCCGTGACCGCCTGGGCCAGGCCCAGCCGGCGGATCAGCACACCCGGCGCCAGCCCGTGCAGCAGCCGGGATGGCGCCGACCGATCGAGCAGCACGAAGACCCCCTTGTCGTCCGCGCGGCGGATCAGGCGCCCGAAGGCCTGGCGCAGCCGGTGCCGGGCGACGCGGTCGTCGTAGTCCTTCGGCCGGCCACCTGAGAGGTGCAGCCGCCGTTCGCGATGCAGGATGGTCGGCCGCGGCCAGGGAACGCGGTCGAACACCAGCAGTCGCAGGGCGCGGCCCGGCACGTCGACGCCGTCGCGCATGGCATCGGTGCCCAGCAGGCAGGCATGTTCCTCGGCGCGGAACACGTCGACCAGCGTGGCATTGTCCATGGCGTCGACATGCTGGGCGTAGAGCGGGATGTCGGCCTGTTCCAGCGGTCCCGCGATCCGCGCCTGCACGTCCCGCAGCCGGCGGATCGCCGTGAACAGGCCGAGCCCGCCGCCGCCGGCCGCGAGGAACAATGCCTGGAAGGCAGCGGCGACCTGCCCGGCATTCTCCCGCGCGACATCGGTGACGACGAGGCAACGCGTGCGGGACGCATAGTCGAAGGGCGACGGCATCGCCGCGCGGATCGCCGGCGTGGGAAGGTGGGACGCGCCGGTGCGCGCCTCGGCCTCGCGCCAGGTCGCCTCGGGATCGTCATCCTCGGACTCGCCCTCGTCGCGCAGCGTGGCGGAGGTGATCAGCAGCCCATGCGCCGGTGCCGCCACGGCGCGCGCGAAGGGTTCGGTGGGGTCGAGATGGTGGCGGTGCATCCCTGCATCGGTATCCGCCCCGCCGCGCCGTTCCAGGCTGAGCCAATCCACGAAAGCCGGCCGCTGCCCGGGCTCGGGCGGGTCGGCCTGGATGGTGGCGAGCATCTGCCCCCAGGCGCGCAGCGGCCGCAGCGCCCGGTTGTCGAGCGCGCGGCAGGCGGCCTCGATGCGGATGCGATCACCGACCTCGATCTCCTCGGCCTCGTCCTCCAGCCGCGCGGCCAGGCGATCGCGCAGCACCACCAGCGGTTCCTCCAACCTGCGCAGCGCGCGGCCGAGGCCCTCCGCCGCGTCTGGCAGGTCAGCCGTGACGGGGAACAGGTCGCATTCGGAATCGTAGAGGCCAGCGTCGCGCGCGTCCTGGGTGCGGGCCAGCACCTGCTCGCGCGCGGCACGAAGGAAGACCTCGCCGGCATTCGGCGTCTCGTCCGGCCGCGCGCTGCCGCCGCCAGGAAGGCGGGACGGCCAGCCGGGCAGGGGCAGGGCGCGCGCCGCCATCAGCGCGGCGTCGAGCTGGGCGTTCAGCTCCGGCCGGTCGCCGATCAGTTCCTCCAACCTGCGCCGCAGGCCGCGGGCCCGCGACCGGCCGCCCTCGGCGCCGAGCAGCCAGCGCCGCAGCTCAGCCATCTCCGCGCCGGTCAGATCGGCGGAGAAGGCGGAATCCGCCGCATCGAACAGATGATGCCCTTCATCGAAGACCAGGCGCAGCGGCGGGCCGTCCTCCCCGCCGCCGAGCGCCGCCTGCACCATCACCAGCGCGTGGTTGGCGATGACGATCTGCGCCGATTTCGCGCGGCGGATCGAATGCTCCACGAAGCAGGTCTTGTAGTGCGGGCAGGCCGAATGGATGCATTCGCCGCGCCGGTCGGCGAGCGGCAGCACGGCCGCCGACCCGAACAACTCGGCGATCCAGCCGGGGAAATCGCCGCCAACAAGATCCCCGTCACGCGTCGCGAGCGCCCAGCGTGCGACGAGCCCCAGCGCCACCGCCCAGTAGGGCGGCGGTCCACCCGCGGTCTGGTCGTCCAGGTTCAGCAGGCACAGGTAGTTCTCCCGCCCCTTGCGCAGTACGACGCGGCGGCGGCGCTGCTCGGGGTCGGGGAACAGCCGCGCCGTCTCCTGGTCGATCTGACGCTGCAGGTTGCGGGTGAAGGTCGAGATCCAGACCGGCGCGCCGTTCTTCTCCGCCCAGACGCTGGCCGGAGCGATGTAGCCGAGTGTCTTGCCCGTGCCGGTACCAGCCTCCGCCAACACCAGGGCAGGGGCGCCGGGGTGTTCGCGCGGCGCGAAGGCGCCGGCGGCGGCCGAGGCATAGTCGGCCTGCTGTGGCCGCTGCTCCGCGCCGGCGCCGAGTATTTCCGCAAGCCGCCGCCGCGCCTCCGCGGGCTCCACGGGGAAGGAGGCAGCGGGCGGGGCAGGCGCCGTGTCCTCCCATTCCGGCAGGCGGCGCCAGACCTTGTAGGCATTGGCGCTGGCCTTCGCGGCCGGGTCGCCGAGGGCTGCGAGCACCGACGGCGCCCAGGCCCAGCCCGCTTCCCCCATGCGCGCGGCGAGGCCCGCGGCGTCGCGGTTGCGCGGCAGGTCCCGCGCGTCGGCCAGGTCACGCAGCAACCGTGTCGCGATCTCCGGCAACAGCGCGGCGGCCGCTTCGTCATCGGTCGGCTGCGGCAGGTCGAGTGCCAGGGCCAAGCCGCGCGGTGTCGGCGCGCAGGACTCCGCCGGATGGCAGAAGGCGAAGAGTTCGAGCAGGTCGTGCGCGGCCTCGAACCCTGGAATGCCGAGGCGCCGGGCGGTCGCGGGGGCGTGCACCAGCATCGGCGCGGTGCCCCGCAGCCGCGCCGCCGCGGCATCCGCCGGCAGGGTCTCGATCTCCCCATCCGGCGTCACCAGCACGGCCCGGCCGAGGCCGGCGACGATGGCGGGCACGTCGGGCAGCAGCAGTCGCGGAGCGGAGGCCATGGCGCAGGGTGGACCGGCGCGCGCCGTCAGGGGCGGCGGCCGTCCGGCTCAGGCATCAACCAGCCAGGCCGGACGGCGTCGCGACCGGAAGCGCGTCAGCGGCGCCACCATCCCTGGCGCTTCGGCCGATCTGCCTCCGTGCCGGCGCCGAGGACGACCGGCTGGACAGGCGCACCGACGGTTGGCTCGGCCGGACCGGCAGGCTCTGGTGCCACGACCGGCTCCGGCTCGGCGGCCGCTTCCGCCATCGCCAACGGCGCCTCGGCGGTCGGCTCGGCGACGACCGGCTCGGCGACGACCGGCACTTCGATCGGCGCTTCGGCGACTGGCTCCGCCGCGATGGCCGCTTCCATGACGACCGGTACTTCCGCCACAGACGCATCGGCGGCGGGGGCGTCGGCGGCCTCCGGTGCCGGGGCGGCCGTACGGCTCGCCCGCGCGGCGGAGGCCGCGCGCTCGGCGGCCGCCTCTGCCGCTTCCATCACGTCGAAAATGTCGTCGATCTGCCCGGCGAAGGGATCGGCGGGCGTCGGGCCGGCATAGCGCGCCGCACGCGGGGCTGGGGCCGCTGCCGGTGCCGCAGCCGGCGCGGCATCCTCGCCTTCCTCCGCCGGTGGGATCAGCTCCGGCGTCGCGCCATCCTCGCGCCGGCGGCGGCCGCCACGGCGCCCGCGACGGCGGCGGCTGTCAGCCTTGGCTTCCGCATCGCCATCTGCCTCGGCGGCAGCGGCCTCCGCGCTCGCCTCAGAAGCGGGCTCGGCCGCCTCGGCAGCCTCGGCAGATTCCGCACCCTCGGCCTCGGCCTCACCCTCGGTGTCGCCCTCCGATGCAGCCTCCTCGCCGGGCGCGGCCTCGCGGCCATCCTCCCGGCGACCGCCACGGCGGCGGCGGCGGCGGCGGCGGCGGCGATCGGCATCCTCGCCGCTCTCCTCGGCGCGGTGCGGCGCGGCCTCAGCCTCCTCGGCCGCCTCGGTCTCCTCGGCTTCCTCGCCTTCCTCCTCGGCCTCGACCGGCTCGGGTGCGTAGTCCATGCGCAGGGCGGAAGGGGCGGCGGAAATGGCGGCCGGCTCGGCCGCGCGGAGGCGCTCGATCTTCAGCGCCGGGCCCTTCAGCTCGTCATCCGGCTCGAACAGCACCGACATGCCGAAGCGCGCCTCGATCTCGGCGAGCTTGTCGCGCTTGCGGTTCAGCAGCCACAGCGCGACGGAGGAGCAGACATGGACGCAGATCTCGGCGGCGCGGCGCTTCGCCCCTTCCTCCTCGATCGCCCGCAGCACCTGCATGGCGCTGCTGTCCACCGACCGCACCGTGCCGCGCCCCTGGCAATGCGGGCAGGGAACGAAGGTCTGTTCGGCGATGGAAGGCCGCAGCCGTTGGCGCGACATCTCCAGCAGGCCGAAATGGCTGATGCGGCCGACCTGGATCCGCGCGCGGTCGTGCTTCAGTGCCTCCTTCAGCCGGCGCTCGACCATCCCGTCATGCTTGGACGACTCCATGTCGATGAAGTCGATGACGATGAGGCCGGCGAGGTCGCGCAGCCGCAGCTGCCGCGCGATCTCGTCCGACGCTTCGAGGTTCGTGCGCAGCGCGGTGTCCTCGATGTGCCGATCGCGCGTCGCGCGGCCGGAGTTCACATCGATGGCGACCAGCGCCTCGGTCTGGTTGATGACGATGTAGCCGCCGGACTTCAGCTGCACGACCGGCGAGTGCATCGCGTCGAGCTGCGCATCGACATTGTGCCGCGCGAACAGCGGCACCGCCTCGCGATGCATGCGGATGCGGCCGGAATTCGCCGGCATCAGCATGCGCATGAACTCGCGCGCCTGGCTGTAGGCGTCGTCGCCCTCGACCACCACCTCGTCGATGTCGCGGCCATAGACGTCGCGGATCGACCGTTTGATGAGGTCCGCTTCCTCATAGATCAGCGCCGGCGCGGTGGAGGCGAGCGTGCGCTCGCGGATGCTGTCCCATAGCCGCAGCAGGTATTCGCAGTCGCGCCGGATCTCCGGCTTCGGGCGCTGCGCGCCGGCCGTGCGGACGATCAGCGACATGCCGTCGGGCAGGCTCATCTCCTCCAGCACCTCGCGCAGCCGCTTGCGGTCCGCGGCCGAGGTGATCTTGCGGGAGACGCCGCCGCCACGCGGGGAATTCGGCATCAGCACGGAGAAGCGCCCGGCCAGCGAGATGTAGCTGGTCAGCGCGGCACCCTTGCCGCCGCGTTCCTCCTTGACGACCTGCACCAGCATGATCTGCCGGCGCTTGATCACTTCCTGGATCTTGTAGTGGCGTAGGAAGCGCGGCGGGATCCGGCGCTCGCGGCGGTCCTCCTCGGCATCGGCTTCGGCCGGCAGGTCCTCGCCACCGATCGTCTCCGGCGGGGGCGCGTCCTCGGCGGGGAGGGATTCGACGCGGCTGATCTCCTCGGCCGCACCGTCCGTTTCCATCTCGCCCGCTACGGCCTCCACCGCGACCGCGACCGCGTCTGCGGCGACGATGACGGTTGCGGCGGATTCCGTGGCGCTTTCCGTCGCGGCGTCGGCCGGCGGTTCGATCGGCAGCCCCGCATCCGGTGTGCCGGTGATGCGGTCATCAGCCATGTCGAGCGGCTGGGCGACCGCGGAGGCCTCGGCGGGGGTACCCTCGGCTGCGGCCGCTGGTGCCTCCTCGCCATTGGTCCAGGTCTCGGTGGCCTCACCGTTCCAGTCGGCGCGGTCCATCGCCGATTCCGGCGGCAGGTCGTCCTCGTCCTCGGCGCGGGCTTCCTCGGCCTGCATTTCAATCAGGCGCTGCCGGTCGGCGATCGGAATCTGGTAGTAGTCGGGATGGATCTCGCCGAAGGCGAGGAAACCGTGGCGGTTGCCGCCGTACTCGACGAAGGCGGCCTGGAGGCTCGGTTCGACCCTCACCACCTTGGCCAGGTAGATGTTGCCCTTCAGGGGGCGGCGGGTGGCGGTCTCGAGGTCGAATTCCTCGACGCGGTTGCCGTCCAGCACCACCACCCTTGTCTCTTCAGGGTGGGATGCATCGATCAGCATGCGCTTGGTCATGGGCGTCGGTGCTCCGCGCCGCGGCGGGGCCGGCGGCGCAACGAAATGGCGGGGCCCGGACGAGGATGAATTCGCGGCGCTGCGTCCCTTGGCATGCGGCGGCGACAATCCTCGCTCGGTGGACCACGCACCGCGCAGCAAGGCGGTACGGGCCCGGGGTGGGCGCGCCTGGTCTCTGCCCCGGTAACCCTTGAACGGCCGCGCAAGCGCGGTGGTCCCAGGCACGGGCGGGCCGGCGACGCTGTGCGGCGGTCCGATTGCCGGCTGGGGGCAGGCGGACCATGCGCGCACCCGTCTCCGCGCAGACGGATCCAGGGGCAGGGCACCCGGCTGAACCACGGAAGGCGCGGGGGGCATGATTGCCGCCCCGGCTCCAGGCCGGGTCCCCATCCGTCCGCCTCGGCACCGCGCCCGGCCTTGAGCCCTCGGGTCGCGCGCCGGGCGAACCTGCCCGGGGAATCCGCCCGCAGCGTTTGCCGCCGGGGCAGGGCACCATAATCGCGACGGCGCGTTGTCACAAGGCGCCGTTGCGGCGGGGCAGGGCGTCCGGGCAGCCGTGGCGCAAGATCATACGGCACTTCAATTAAGGCGTGGCAAGCCGTGGAAAGCCTTGGCATATTGCGCGGCGGCCCGGGGGGTTCGGGCCGCATGGGGAGCTGCCTCGATGTCACGCTTCGGCCGACGTCCCCTGTTGGGGCTCGGCCTGTTCGCCACTCTCGCCATGCCGGCGCTTGCGCAGGCCGGAACACTGTCGGGCGCCGCCCTGTCGGTCGTAAGCGGCCGGGCGCGGCTGACCCTGATGGTGGCCGGCGCCCAGCGCTGGTCGATCCGGCCGCAATCCGATCCGTCGCGGCTGGTCATCGCGCTGCCGGAAGCGATCTGGCGCGGCAGCACGACGCTGCGCGGCGCCGGTCCCGTCCGCGCCGGGCGGTTCGTGGCGGCCGACAACCTGCTGGTCCTCGACCTCGCCACGCCGGCGCTGCCCACCGCGGGCCCGGCGCGGGAGGGGCGGATCGTCATCGACATCGCCCGCGTGACACCGGCCAGGTTCCAGGCCGCCGCCGGCGCGGGGCGGGACGTGCTGGCGGGAACGGCGCGCACATCGGCCACGCTGCCCCTCGTCGTGCTCGATCCCGGCCATGGCGGGCGCGACCCGGGCGCCATCGGCGTCAGCGGCACGCAGGAAAAGCGCATCGTCCTCGCCGCCGCGCTGGAACTGAAGCGCCGCCTGGAACAGGCGCGGACCTGCCGCGTGGTGCTGACGCGCTCGCGCGACGTCTTCGTACCGCTGGCCGACCGCGTCGAGATTGCCCGCCGTCGCGAGGCCGCGCTGTTCCTCTCCCTGCATGCGGATTCCGCCCCCGGCGCCCGGGGCGCCTCGGTCTACACGCTCTCGGACACCGCCTCGGATGCGATGAGTGCGGCGCTCGCCCAGCGCGAAAACCGTGCCGACCTCGCCGGTGGTCTGCGTCTGCCCTCCGTCAGCCCCGAGGTGCAACGCATCCTGATCAGCCTGATGCGGCAGGAGACGCGCGCGGGGTCGAACCGCATCGCGCGGCTCGCGGTGCAGGAATTGGGGGAGGAGGTGCGGCTCCTGCCCAACACCCATCGGGAAGCCTCCTTCGTCGTGTTGAAGGCGCCTGAGATCCCCTCCGCCTTGATCGAATTGGGCTTCCTGTCGGACCCGCGCGATGAGGCAGCGCTGCAGCGCCGCGACCACCGTGCGCGGCTCTCGGTGGCCCTGTCGCGGGCGGTGAAGCAGTGGCTCGATTCGACGCCGACAGGGTGACGAGACGGCGGCGCCGACCCTGCAACGCCCCAAGCCTGTCACCACATGTCGCACCAAGTACCCTGAGGGTGTATCTTTCCCCCGATGACCTCCCCTGACCTCCGCGCCGATGCGCCGCTCGCCCCCCGACGCAATGGGCGACACCAGGCTGCCGCCGCCGATCCCGCCCCCCCGCCGGGGGAAACCCCGCGCCGCGAGAAGCCGGCGCGCGCGAAGCGCCGCCGTCGCGGCCTCGGTCTGTTCCGCCTGCTGTTCATGATCCTGGTTGTCGGTGGCGTGGTAGGGTCCGTGGCCGCCTATGGCGTCTACCATCAGGTTTCCGAGGATCTGCCCGACTATCGCTGGCTGGCGGACTACGACCCGCCGCAGATGAGCCGCATTTACGCGGCCGACAGCCGGCTGACCGCCGAACTCGCGACCGAGCGCCGCGTCTTCGTGCCGATCGAGGCGATTCCGGCGCGCGTGCAGCAGGCCTTCGTCTCGGCCGAGGACCAGCGTTTCTGGGACCATGCCGGCGTCGATCCGCTGGGCATCGGCCGGGCACTGCTCACGGCGGCTGAAAACTATGGTTCCGGCCGGCGGATGGGAGGTGCCTCGACCATCACCCAGCAGGTCGCCAAGAACATGCTGGTCGGCAACGAACGCTCGATCATGCGCAAGGTGCGGGAGGCGATCCTTGCCGTGCGCATCGAGCGCGCGCTGTCGAAGGATCGCATCCTCGAACTGTACCTGAACGAGATCTTCCTGGGGCAATCCGCTTATGGCGTGGCGGCCGCGGCGCAGGCCTATTTCGACAAGGGGCTGGACGAGCTGACGGTCGCCGAGGCGGCCTTCCTCGCCGCGCTGCCGCGGGCGCCCAACAACTACAATCCGATCCGCTTCCCGGAGCGTGCACGGGCGCGCCGCGACTGGGTGCTCGATCGCATGGCCGAGGACGGCTACATCACGCCGGAGGAGGCGCGCTACGGCAAGGCTGAATCGATCTCGCCGCGCCCGACGCGCCGTCCGGAAGTCGTCCCCGTCGGGCAGCACTTCACCGAGGAAGTGCGGCGCGAGCTGATCCAGCGCTACGGCGCGGAGCAAACCACGATGGGCGGGCTGGTGGTGCGCACCAGCCTTGAACCGCAGCTCCAGGCGGCGGCGGAGAAGGCGCTGCGCGACGGGCTGATGGCCTATGACCGCCGGCGTGGCGGCTGGCGGGGTGCCTTCGGCCAGATCGCCGCCCGCCCGACCGAATGGATGCCGGCGCTCGAAGCCTTCCAACGCCCGCCCGGCGGCCTGCCGGAATGGCGGCTGGCGGTCGTGCTGGAAGTCCGCGGGACCGATGCGCGGGTCGGCTGGATCGATCGCGGTGAAGGCGGGCGCGGCGCGCCGCAGGCGCAGACCGGGCTGATGTACCTCCAGGATCTCTCCTGGGCGCGGCCGGCGCGCGACGGCCGGGTGGGTGGCCAGCCCTCCCGCATGAACCAGGTCGTCAGCGTCGGCGACGTCGTCTTCGTCGAGCAGATGCCGACCCAGATGCCCGCCCAGGGCCGCGCGGCGCGCCCGGAGCGGGTGGAACTGCGCCAGATGCCGCAGGTCGAGGGTGCGGTCGTCGCACTGGACCCGCAATCGGGCCGCGTGCTGGCGATGGCGGGCGGCTGGTCTTTCGAGCGGTCCTGGTTCAACCGCGCGACCCAGGCGCAGCGGCAGCCGGGCTCGTCCTTCAAGCCGTTCGTCTACATCAATGCGCTGGAACAGGGCGTGCCGCCCAACACGGAACTGCTGGACGAGCCGATCGAGGTGATGTCGGGCGGCCGGCTGTGGCGGCCGCAGAACTACACCGCCGGCCAGGCGAATGGCTGGGTGACGATGCGCCAGGCGCTGGAGCGCAGCCTCAACCTCGTGACGGTGCGCGTGGCGCAGCAGGTGGGCATGGATGCGGTCGCCGACGCCGCCTCGCGCTTCGGCGTCATCGACAACATGCCGCGCTACCTCGCGCTGTCTCTCGGTGCCGGCGAGACGACGGTGATGCGCATGGCGGCGGGCTATGCCGCCTTCGCCAATGGCGGCCACCGCGTGACGCCGACCCTGATCGATTCCGTTCAGGACCGCCGGGGGCGGGTGATCTGGCGCGCCGACCGCCGCGGCTGCGCCACCTGCAACGCGGCGAGCCCCGATGCCGGCCCGCCGGAGCTCGTGGACCCGCAGCGCCAGCAGGCGACCGACCCGATCGCCGCCTATCAGATGGTGTCTCTGCTGCAGGGCGTCGTGCAGCGCGGCACCGGCACCCGCGCCGGCACCGGCCTGAACCGCCCGATCGCCGGCAAGACCGGCACGACCGACGACTACAAGGACAATTGGTTCGTCGGCTTCACGCCCGACATCGTTATCGCGGTGTGGATGGGGTATGACGACCCGCGCAGCCTCGGCAATGGCGAGACCGGCGGCGGCAATGCCGCGCCGATCTTCCACGACGTGCTGGCGGCGGCGTTGCGCGACAGCCCGGCGGTGCCCTTCCGCGCGCCGCCCGGCGTCGCGCTCGTGCGCATCAATGTCGGCAACGGCTCGATCCTGGAAGCCTTCCGTCCGGGCACCGAGAACGCCGCGCGGCGCTGGGGCGGCGGTGAGGGCGGGGCCGCGCCCGGGGGCGGAACGGCGAGTGGCCTCGACAGCAACCTGGGCGGGCTCTATTGAGCGCGTCCCATGCGAGCTGAAGCAGAATCCCTGAACGAGCAGATCACCGCCTCGGTGTCCCTGCTGAGGAGGCATCTTTGACTGGGATGCCGCCGTTCGCCGCCTCGAAGAACTGAACGCCCGCGCCGAGGATCCGACGCTCTGGAATGATGCGGCCGAAGCGGGGCGCGTCATGCGCGAGCGCGGGCGGCTGGCCGGCCAGGTCGAAGGTGTCCAGAAGCTCGACCGTGATGTCGCCGACGCGCTCGGCCTCATCGAACTCGCCGAGGCCGAAGGCGACGAGGATACGATCAACGCCGCCATCGCCGACCTGGAAGGCTTCGCCGCCGAGGCGAAGCGGCTCGAGATCGAGAGCCTGCTGTCCGGCGAGGCCGATGCCAACGATGCCTATCTGGAAGTGAACGCCGGCGCCGGCGGCACGGAGGCCCAGGATTGGGCGCAGATGCTGCTGCGCATGTACATGCGCTGGGCCGAGCGCCGCGGCTACAAGGTGACGCTGACCGAACAGTCGGAAGGCGAGCAGGCGGGCATTAAGTCAGCGACCGTGCAGGTCAGCGGGCCGAACGCCTATGGCTGGCTGAAGACGGAATCGGGCGTGCACCGGCTGGTGCGCATCAGCCCCTTCGACGCCGCGGCACGCCGACAGACGTCCTTCGCGAGCGTGTATGTCTATCCGGTGATCGACGACAAGATCGAGATCGAGGTCAACCCGGCTGACCTCAAGACCGACACCTTCCGCGCCTCCGGCGCCGGCGGCCAGCACGTGAACAAGACGGAATCGGGCGTGCGCTTCACGCATATCCCGACCGGCATCGTCGCAGCATCCACCCAGGACCGCAGCCAGCACCGCAACCGCGCCATCGCGATGGAGATGCTGAAGGCGCGGCTGTACGAACTCGAACTGCGCAAGCGAGAGGCGATCACCGACGCCGTCGAGGCCGGCAAGACCGACATCGGCTGGGGCCACCAGATCCGCAGCTATGTCCTGCAGCCCTATCAGATGGTGAAGGACCTCCGCACCAGCGTGGAGAAGGGCAACCCCGACGCCGTGCTGGATGGCGACCTCGACGAATTCATGGCGGCGGCACTCGCCCAGCGCGTGGGCGCGACACGGTCCGAGGCGAGCGCCGCGGCGCGGTGAGGTACCGGCCGACGGCATCGGGGCTCCCGCGGGGGCCGCTCCGGCTACTCCGGCCGGCCTCTCCCGCGGGCATGCCGCTATGATCTGGTCCAATCGCAACAAGCTCTGCTTCGTGCATATTCCGAAGACGGGTGGGACGTCGATCACGGCAGCCTACGAACCGCAGATGCTGTTCGATGACATCATCCTGGGTGGCACGGCGCTGGGTGAGATGCTGCAGAAGCACTATCGGACCCGGTTCGGGCTGCACAAGCACTCGGGCGCCCGGTCGATCATGCAGGCGGCTGGCACCGAAGCGTTCGCGGCGGCTTTCAGCTTTTCCCTCATTCGCGATCCGGTCGGCCGGGTTGTCTCCCTCTATCGGTGGCTGCGTGACGGGCCGCCAGGTCGTCATCCCCTGTCGGGGCCGGCCGCAGGCCTCGACTTCGATGCCTTCGCGCCGTTGGCCTGCGAGAGCTTTCCTTCGCAGGCGGCCCATGTGAAGGCGGCCGGGCGCGTCGCCGTCAGCCGTCTCTACCGCTTTGACGATCTGCCCCAGGCCTGGGCCGACGTGGCGCGCCGGATCGGAGGGAACTCGGCGCTCTCGCACCGGAACATGTCGCGGTCGCAGGATGTGCGGGTGTCCGCCGCCGCGCGCAACACGATCGAGACCTTCTATGCCGAGGATCTTGCGCTGTATCGCGCCATCGCGGCTGTCGGAAACTGATGAGCCGCCAGGAGACGGGAGGCCGGGCTGCGGGACGACGCGATCCGCGTGAGTTCGTTTCCGCCGATCAGGATTTCTCGGCGCTGCGTGAGAGCATGGTGGTGGAGGCGGACAACGGCTTCACGCGCGGCGAGCGCCGAAACCGGATCTTCGGTGCCAGACGGCCGGACTTCTTCGAGCACGTCAACGAGCTGCGCAGCGAGTTCATCGATCGCAGCGAACTGCTTGTCGTTCATGCCGGCTGTGTCGTGGCCCTGCGTCGCCGTCTGGCAATCGACCACTTCCAGCCGCTCTACCTTCGTCTCTGGCGCGAGCAGCACGGCTTCCTGCTGCATGAACTGTCGCTTCGATGGCTCGTTTCCGCCTGCGACACGCTCGCCGATATCGGCGAGAGCCCCGTGCAGCGCGCGCTGGCGCTCAGCGGCTCGGTGCTCGCCAACAGCATGAAGCTTACCGAGACGGAGCGGCGGCGGACCGACGCAACGGGGGCTGCCGCCGCTGCCCAGGGCTCACGCGGGCCCGATGGCAGCCTGTTCGATGGCATGACCATGTTCCGGCCGGGCGGGGACATGATCCATAACCTGTTTCGCCGACTGGCCCGGGTCGCGACCCTCGACGACGTTGCCGGGCCGATCCTGCTGGAGGTCGCGGCCCGGGTCCGGAAACTCGATACGGTGGTGCGGCGGTTGGATGTCGCCGCGAAGGATCCGACGGACGGCCGGCCGTCGTAGGACCGGCCGGGCACGTCCTCGGGGTCCGACCGTTACCGCCCGCGCCGTAGGAAGGCCGGTGCCGTCGAGCCGTCACGGAAGTCGCCTTCCCGCCACGACCGGTCGCGCCGCGGTTCTTCCGCCGACGTGCCCGCCGGACGGCGGCGGGACTGCTCGCCACCGCCAGCAGGCGGCTTCGCTGCGCCGCTATGGCCTGCGGGCCGGTGCTGCGACTGCCGCTGCGGCTTGCGCTGCTGCTGTTGCTGGCGCGGCGGCCGCGGAGCCTCCCGCGGGGCGGCCAAGTCCTCGGCGGTCGCCTCGCGCTTCTCGGCCGGGATCTGCTGGCGGATCAGGCGCTCGATCGCGCGCAGCTTGTCGCGGTCGTCCTGCGAGCACAGCGCGATCGCCTCGCCCGAGGCGCCGGCGCGCGCAGTCCGGCCGATGCGGTGCACATAGGTCTCCGGTACTTCCGGCAGGTCGAACTGGATGACGTGGGTCACGCCGTCCACATCGATGCCGCGCGCCGCGATATCGGTCGCGACGAGCACGGGCGCCGAGCCGTCACGGAAGGCGGCAAGCGCCCGCTCGCGCGCGTTCTGCGCCTTGTTGCCGTGGATGGCGTTGGCCTTGATGCCATCCTGGTCCAGCTGCTTCACGATGCGGTCGGCACCGTGCTTCGTGCGGCTGAACACCAGGGTGCGGCCGATGCCCTCGCCCTTCAGGATTTCCGCCAGGACGCGGCGCTTGCCGGCGGCCGGGACGTGGATCACGCGCTGGGCCACCTTCTCGGCGGTGGTCGAGACCGGGGCGACGGCGACGCGGGCCGGGTCCGACAGCATCTCGG
This sequence comes from Neoroseomonas terrae, assembly GCF_018129025.1. Lineage (GTDB taxonomy): Bacteria > Pseudomonadota > Alphaproteobacteria > Acetobacterales > Acetobacteraceae > Neoroseomonas > Neoroseomonas terrae. The sequence continues at coordinate 30,517 of NZ_JAAEDI010000016.1, forward strand.
CGGCGAGCTTGTTGATCTCGGACGGCATGGTGGCGCTGAAGAACAGCGTCTGGCGCTTCGCCGGGATCGCTTTCAGCAGGCGCCGGATGGCCGGCAGGAAGCCCTTGTCGAGCATCTGGTCGGCCTCATCGAGCACCAGCGTGCCGACATGGTCGAGCCGCCCGGCGCCCTGGTCGAGCAGGTCCTGCAAGCGGCCGGGGGTGGCGACGAGGATGTCGACGCCGCGCGCCAGCGCCTGCCGCTGCGCGCCGAAGCCGACGCCGCCGAAGATGACGGCGACCGACAGGCCGAGATGGCGCCCATAGGCCTTCACGCTGTCGGCGATCTGCGAGGCGAGCTCGCGCGTCGGCGACAGCACCAGCACGCGGCAGCCGCCGCGCGGCGGGCGGCCGGGCGTCGCCGCCAGCCGGTGCAGGATCGGCAGGCTGAAGGCGGCCGTCTTGCCGGTGCCGGTCTGGGCGATGCCGAGCAGGTCGCGGCCTTCCATCACGATCGGGATGGACTGGGCCTGGATGGGGGTGGGGGTGGAATAACCCTCCTCGGCAAGGGCCTGGAGGATGCGAGTGTCGAGGCCGAGAGCCTCGAAGGTATTGGTCAAGCTAAGTCCTGTCGCACGCGCACGGCGAATTTCGCGGCGCGCGTCGCTGCGGTGAGAAAGCCCCGCGGGATTGGGACCGTCCAGTGGGTGGCGCGCCTGTTCCCGACCCGGGCCCGCACCGCGCTTCTTGATGGAGCGACGGGGACCGATCACGCGGCCGGGTGGCGCGTGGCGCACGGGCAATCCGCACGGTGTTGCATGTATGCGCCTTCGCAGGTGCGAAAACAAGGGGCGGGCGGCCGGACACCGCTTCTTCATGGCTCGGCGCGCCGGATCCGCGCCCTGCCCGCGAGAAGGATGTCCATGCTGCCCCGCCGATCCGCCCTTGGCGCCCTGGCCTGCGCCTGTACCGGCCTGCTGCCGATCAGTCCGCTGCGTGCCGCCGGCCCGGCGCCGCGCAGCGCACTGAGCCCCGATCAGGCGATTGCCCGGCTGATGGAAGGCAACCGGCGCTTCGTCGCCGACGACCCCGTGCCCATCGACGCCGGCGCGGTGCGGCGGCAGAGCCTCGCGGCAGGGCAGGCGCCCTTCGCCTCCATCGTCTGCTGCGCCGACAGCCGCGTCGCGCCGGAACTGCTGGTGCGGGCGGGGTTGGGGGAGGTCTTCGTCGCACGCGTGGCCGGCAATACTGTTCCGCCCGCGGGGCTCGCGACCATTGCCTATGGCGTCGAGGCGCTCGGCACGCCGGCCGTCATGGTGCTGGGGCATGAACGCTGCGGCGCGGTGATCGCGGCGGTCGAGGCGGTGACGCGCGGCCTGCCGGTGCCGCCGCTGATGCTGCCGATTCTCGCGCCGATCATCGCCGCAGTGGAGGCGGTGCGCGACGAGCCGGGCGACCTGATAGACAACGCCGTGCGGGAGAATGCGCGTGCCGGCGCCAGGTCGCTGATCCGGCATCCGGCCTTCGCGGCGCGGATCGACGGCGGCTCGCTGAAGGTCGTGGCTGCGCGATACGACCTCGACCACGCGCAGATCGAACTGCTGCCGGTCTAGACGTGCAGGGCGGGGCGCGACCACCCGTTCCGCGCGCAAGCCCGGAAGGGATCCCGTCAGCCGCCAGCTTGGTCTTTTCGCGGTGCGCCTTTTCAGTCTAAGCCCCGTCCCTAACGATAAGGGGGCTGAAGCGTTGGCCGATACGCGTGCGGTGACGGATACCGTCAATACCGATGTGGACGACATGGAGTTCGCCTCCGCCAGGCGCGAGCTTGGCGGATGGCAGGGCCATGCCTGGCGTATCTGCGCCGCCGTCTTCGTCTTCTGGCATCTTTGGATCCTGCTGGTCGAACCGGTCGATCCGACCGTCTCGCGGGCGGTGCATGTCTTCGTCGGCGCCGCGCTCGGCTTCGCGCTGTTCGCGGCGCGCTCGACCGATACGCCAGGCACGCGCGTGCCGTGGTACGAGCTGCTGCTGATCGTGCCGGCGCTGCTGATTCCGCTGCACTACATCCTGGATGCCGACGGCATCGAGATGCGATCCTTCATGGGACCGAACACGCAGGACCTGCTCGCGGCGGGCTTCGGCATCCTGTTGGTGCTGGAATTCGCGCGGCGTACCGCCGGCATCGTCATGCCGATCATCGCCATGGTCTTCATCGCCTATTGCTTCGTCGGACCCTGGATGCCGGGCATCCTGTTCCACCGGGGCGTGTCACTCGACCAGGCGCTGGTCGAGCTGTTCAACAACAACGGCGTGCTCGGCACGATCGTTCAGGTCAGCGCCACCTTTATCATCATGTTCGTGGTCTTCGCGACCTTCCTGCAGACCTCGAAGGCCGGGGACTACTTCAATGACTTTGCCCTGGCGCTGGTCGGACGGCTGCGCGGCGGGCCTGCCAAGGTGACGGTCATCTCGGGCATCATGTTCGGCACCATCTCGGGTTCGGCGGTGGCGAATGTCGTCGCCTCCGGCGCCTTTACCATCCCGATGATGCGCCGCGTCGGCTACGACCGCGCGACCGCCGGTGCGGTGGAGGCGACGAGTTCGACCGGCGGGCAGATCACGCCGCCGGTCATGGGGGCCGGCGCCTTCATCATGGCCGAGGTGCTGGGCATTCCCTACACCGAGATCGCGCTGGCCGGCTTGATCCCGGCGCTCCTGTTCTATGTTGCCAACTACATCCATTGCGACCTCAACGCCCGCAAGGCCGGCATCCGCGGCCTGCCGCGGGAGGAACTGCCGCGCTGGGCCCGTATCGCGCGCCACGCCTACATGGCCGCGCCGCTCGTGCTGCTGATCTGGATGCTGGTGCAGGGCTTCTCGCCCTTCCGTGCCGCGGCCTGGGGCATCGCCGCCACGCTGACGATCATGCTCTGCACGACGCTCGTGCACCGCGTGACGCGCCAGGGGCAGAACCCGATCACCGCCGCCATCGGCGCCGTCACCGAGACCGCCGCGGCGATCTACGCCACGCTGCACGGGTCGATGCGGGAGATGATGCAGCTTATCGCCGTCTGCGCCGCGGCGGGCATCGTCGCCGGCGCGATCGGCCTGACGGGCGTGGGCGGCCGCTTCGCGACGATGCTGCTCGATGTCGCCGGCACCTCGGCCTTCCTCGCGATGGTCTTCGCCATGCTGGTCGCGATCATCCTCGGCATGGGGGTGCCGACCACCGCGGCCTATGCGATCGCGGGCGCGGTCGTCGCGCCGGGGCTGATCCGCATCGGCGTGCCGCCGCTGACGGCGCACATGTTCATCTTCTACTTCGCGATCCTGTCGGCGATCACGCCGCCGGTCGCGCTCGCCTCCTTCGCCGCGGCATCGATGGCCAGGGCGGATATGTGGAAGACCAGCGTCATCGCGCTGAAGCTCGGCCTCGCCACTTTCATCGTGCCGTACATGTTCTGGATCTCGCCCGCCCTGCTGGCGCAGGGGCCGCTGGTCGAGATCGTGCAGGCCTTCCTGACCGCCTCACTGGGGGTCTACCTGCTGGCCTGTGCGACCGAGGGCTGGATGCAGAACGGACCGCTGCCGCTGCCGCTACGCCTAGTGTCCGCCGTCGGTGGGCTGGGGCTGATGGTGCCGGAACTCTGGACCGATGTCGGCGGGCTCGTGGTGGCGGGGCTGCTGCTCTATCGGCAGCACCGACTCTATCCGCAGGACATCGTGCCCGCGCTGCGGCGGGCCTGATGAGACGGCCGGGGCGTTGCCGCCCCGGCCGCTTCCTTCAGGCAAGCACCAGATTGTCCGGAATGGTCTGCCCGGCTTCACGCAGGTACCGCGCCGCGCCGGGGTGATAGGGCAGGAAGCTGTTCTTGCTCGCATTGGAGGCCAGGGTCTCCGACCCGGCCGCGATCGCCTGCTTCAGCCGCTCATTCTGGCCGAGCACTGCCTTCACCATCTCGTAGACGAGATCCTCGGGCAGCGATTTGTGGCCGATGGCGAAGTTGAACATGCCGACGACGCGCAGTTCCCGCCCCGCAGAGCGGTAGGTGCTCGCCGGCAGGGTTCCTGCGGAGAGTTCGGGGAAAGCGCGGGTCAGCTTCGCGACTTCCTCGGCGGTGTAGTCGAGGAAATTCACCTCGCTCTGCGTCTCCGCCTCGCTGAAGGCGGGGATCGGCACGCCCGACGCAAACAGGAAGGCGTCGAGCAGCCCGTCCTGCAACTGGCCTGACATGTCGGAGCCCGACCCGTAGCGCACCGCCGCCGGCCGGTAGCCCAGCGCATCCATGATCAGCGGGAAGTACGTGCCCGGCGTGCCGCCGCGCGGCCCGACGCCGATGTTCTTGCCCGCGAGCTGGGACATCTGCGTGATGCCGCTGCGCTTCAGCGAGATGCCGTGGAAGGGCGTGTCGTACATCGGGAACAGCGCCCGGATGTCATTGAACTTGTTGCCCTGGGTCCAGGCACCCTGGCCGTTCCAGGCCTGAAGCGCCACGCCCATCGTGGTCATGCCGATCTCGACCTCGCGGCGCTGGACCAGGATGATGTTCTGGTTCGGCCCCTGCGTCGTGCGGTAGGAGATGTTGACCCCCGTCGCCTCCTGCACGAGCTGGCCCCAAGCGGGGCCGTACAGTGCATAGGTGCCGCCCGGTGCGGCGGTGCCCATGTTGAGCGCGCGTGGCCAGGACGCGTTGCGCGGCTGGGCATGGGCGGCGCGAAGCAGCCCGCCGGCCGTGAGGCCGAAGGCGGCCCCCGCCAGCATGTGACGGCGTTGCATGGTCTGATCCTCCCGAGCGTTGATTGACCATCGTCTTCATGCCCGAAGCCGGAGCCGCCTTGCAAACGCGCGACGGTTGCATAGTGCCGGCGGCGATGCGCGGATCAGCCGAAGACTTCAGTCCACGCCCCCTGCAGGGCCGCGTCCGCCTCGTCCATGGTGGCGGGCACGCCCTGCGCGTGGAGGCTCGTGACCCCGTGCTCCGCGATGCCGCAGGGCACGATGCCGCCGAAGTGCGACAGGTCCGGGTCGACGTTCAGCGCGATGCCGTGCCAGGTCACCCAGCGCGTGACGCGCACGCCGATGGCCGCGATCTTGTCCTCGGTGCCGGCGGCACGGTTCGCAACCCACAGCCCGACCCGGCCCTCCCGGCGCTCCGCACGGATGTTGAATCGGTCCAGCGCCCGGATCAGCCATTCCTCGAGCCCATGGACATAGGCCCGGATGTCCCGCGGCGGGACCGAGCCATGGGCATGGTTCAGGTCGAGCATGACATAGCCGGTCCGCTGCCCCGGCCCGTGATAGGTCCATTGCCCACCGCGGCCCGCCGCGAAGACCGGGAAGCGCGAATCGCGCAGATCCTCGGGTCGGGCGGAGGTTCCGGCAGTGTAGGTTGGGTCGTGCTCGACCAGCCAGACGCGCTCGGCGGCGGTGCCGGCACGGATGGCGGCGACGTGGGCCTCCATGGCTTCCAGCGCCCCGGCATAGGGGGTGCGGCCATCGGTGACGATCCAGTCGAGGGGGTGTGTTGCTGACGGCGCGGTCATGGGTTATACGCCGCGCCCTCTACCCGGTTTGCGGTCGTGGCGGAATGGTAGACGCGCCAGCTTGAGGTGCTGGTAGGGGCAACCCTGTGGAAGTTCGAATCTTCTCGACCGCACCATCCGACGAAGCCAAGGCACTGGCTTGGCGCAATCACGCCAATCCGGCGCGTACGGTTGCGACAACAGTTCCCACATTGGGCGTATGCTGCTGAGATCCGATGCGATCGAATCTGACGCACGAAGCCGCCTCCGAGTGCCTTTCGCAATATCCGTGAGGCGAGGCCGCGACGGGCCCGGACGGTCCCAAATCATGACCCGGGCCAACCCGGCGCGGCCCCTTTGAGCGAGCCCCAGTAGGCCGGACATCACACGCACAACGGCGTCGGTAGGCAGTTCAATCGTTGCATTAGGGACATTCTCAGCACGAACGTCGTGCCTCCCTACATGATCGTTGCGCGCATAGCTCGCCTTCCTCCCGATTTTTCTTCTGCTATCCGCACCAGCTGATCGTCACTGTCCGTATTGCTCATCGCTGACCTGCTCCATCCAATCGACGGGCGAGCCATTGAGCTTCTCCTGGACAGCGATGTGGCTCATGGCCGTGGCCGGGCTGGCGCCGTGCCAGTGCTTTTCGCCAGGCTCGAACCAGACGACATCGCCGGGCCGGATTTCTTCGACGGCGCCACCCTCGCGCTGCACCCGGCCGAGGCCCGTCATGACGATGAGGGTCTGGCCGAGCGGGTGCGTGTGCCAGGCGGTGCGTGCGCCCGGCTCGAAGGTGACGAGCGCGCCGGCAACGCGGGCGGGCTCGGGCGGGCTGAACAGCGGATCGACGCGCACAGTGCCGGTGAACCACTCGGCCGGCCCCTTGCCGGACGCCTGTGTGCCGCTGCGGACGATGTTCATGGTGAAGTCCTATTTTAAGAGAGGGGCGCGGGAAGCCGGCCTGCGGGATCAGCAAGATATGGGGTCGGCGCTGAAGGCTATCTCCTCAGGTAACTGTGAAGCCGCCGTCGACCGGCAGCGCGACACCGACCACGAAGCTGGCCGCCGGGCTGCACAGCCAGAGCACCGCCGCGACGACTTCCTCCGCCCGACCGAGGCGTCCGATCGGCTGCGCCTTCATGATCTCGGCCATCGCTTCCGACTGGCCTTCCAGCATGGTCTGCACCATCGGGGTATCGATGACACCGGGGCAGACCGCGTTGACGGCTGACGGTGCCGGCGCTCTCGCAACAGGGCGGTTCCGCCACGCATGGCGGCGCTGGTCGCCGTAGGAATCACGCTGCAACCACGCGGCCGGGATCGCTACGGCAGACTGCCGGCCCGCGTGCGGGACCAGCGTGGACGGAAGGTGGCCACGGTGCTGATTCGCGAGGGCTTGGCGGAGGCATACGACGGTCGAGGCCCGCGGCCCCGCTGGTGAGGCTAACACCCTCGCGGACGGCCAGTCCGCCGTCACCTCGGGCAACGAGCCCGGCCCGGCGAATGCCTCCCGGCGCAACCGGAAACCAGCTCAATGCGTTACCCGGCCGGCCTCGCGATGCTCCGAGGCGGAGGGACATTGTTATGGGACGCGGAATTCTTCTATGGCTGCTGGGGATCCCCATCCCCGTGATCATCATTCTCCTGCTTCTCTTCAGATGAGCGCGCATCGCCCCGTGGCGCCCACTGTGGCAGGGACAGTCGAAAGCGACGTCTCGGCCGTATCGTGGGCTGCCATCATCGCGGGCGGCCTCACGGCCGTCGCGGCAACGCTGATCCTGACGATGGTGAGCGCGGGGGTGGGCTTCGCCTCGATCTCCCCGTGGAGCGGAGAGGGAGCTGCCGCGTCGACCATCGCCATCGGATCGGTGGTTGCGCTCGTCATCGTCCAGTGGATCTCGTCGGGCCTGGGTGGCTATGTCGCTGGGCGGCTGCGGACCACATGGACCGGCTTGCATCGGGACGAGGTGTTCTTCCGCGATACAGTGCACGGCCTCCTCGCCTGGGCTTTGGCGACCGTCCTGGGCATCCTGCTCGCGAGTTCCGCGCTGACGAGCCTCGTGGGCGCCGGGGCGCGGGGCGCCGCCGCAGTCTCGCAGGGTGCGGTCTCGGCCGCGGCGTCAGCAGTCGGGCCTGTGAGCCAATACGACCTTGATACGCTCCTGCGCCCTGCACGACCCGGCGCGACGCCGAGCGCCGGAGAGCTTCCCGACGTCGGCCCGGAAGTGATGCGCATACTGGCCAACGGCATCACGGCGGGGGATGTGCCATCAGGTGACCGCGACTACCTGGCGCAGATCGTTGCCGCACGATCGGAAATTTCGGCGGCGGATGCGCGCCAGCGCGTGGATGCGGCCGTGGAGCGCGCCAAACAGGCAGCGGTGCGGGCGCAGGAGGCGGCGGATACCGCGCGGAAGACCGCGGCGACCCTGGCGCTTCTGGGGGCGCTGGCGCTTCTCATCGGCGCGTTTATCGCCAGCGCAGCTGCCGCCTATGGCGGGCAACTGCGCGACGAGTAGGGAGCTGACGCATCGCCATATCAATTCGGCGGTGCGAGCAGCAGAGCAGTTCGTGACTGCGGATGAGGAGGGCCGGCTGTGCCTCCTCATCATGCCTCCGCCGGCACGGCAACGGCATGGCTCGGAAGTCGAAGCGGAGGCGCCGCGATCCTCATCCACATCTCCGAGGGTACGCACTCGCCGAGTGGCGGGATTTGAAGAAACGGACAGCCCCGGACGAATCCGTTGCCGCCAGTTAGGGCGAAAGCCCGGATCGCAAACCCGGTGACTCGTCCGACACAGCCGTAACGGTAGCGCACCTTCTTTCAGCGCACTCGAGGATTCTGCCCCCTATTCAAAGCCGTGCTCCGGGTGCGCTGATTCACGATGCCGCCGAACAGACCCTGCACCAAAGCCCCCGGCTGATTGCAATCTAAAGGAGGTGGCGGCAGAGCATGTTTGGGCCGCTGTTCCGGGCAAGTGTTTCGGCGCGCTGGCCGTCAGGAGAGATTGAAAGAATGATGGATTCCAGTACCTCGCGCCGCCGGCTGTTCACCGGTGCGACGGGCTTTGTCGCAGCGTCCTTCTTTCCGGCTGATGCCCGGGCGCAGGCCGGCTATCCGGATCGGCCGATCACGCTCGTGGATGGCTTCGTGCCGGGCGGCGGCAGTGACATTGTGGCGCGTCTGCTGGCGTCGAAGCTGCGCTCCGAATTGGGGCAGCCAGTGGTCGTGGAGAATCGTCCGGGTGCCAGCGGCACAGTCGCCATGGCGGGCGTGCTTCGCTCGCGGCCCGATGGCTACACTCTGGCTATCGGCACGATCAGCTCGCTATCGGTGCTGCCGCAGGTGATGGCGCACAAGCCCTACGATCCGTTGGCCGACCTCACGCCCATACTCCTGGTAGCTTCCGTGCCACAGGTGGTCGTGGTGAACGAGAACTCGCCCTTCCGCACCTTGAGAGAGTTGCTCGACTACGCGAAGGCCAATCCTAGCAAGCTGAACTTCGCTTCATCCGGTATCGCGACTTCCCAGCATCTCGCGGGCGAGCTTCTCGCCCGTGCGGCTGGCGTCGAGATGACCCATGTTCCCTACCGCGGCAGCGGTCAGGCTCTTGCCGATCTGATGGCGGGCCAGGTCGACCTCAACGTCGATACCCTGCCGACCAACCTGCCGCATATCCGTGGCGGCAAGCTGCGCGCCTTGGCGGTTACCACGCCCGAGCGCGTGGAGTGGCTTCCCGATGTGGCGACGGTGGCTGAACTCGGCTTTCCCGGCTTTGACCGCAAGGTCTGGTACATGATCGTCGGGCCTGCCGGTCTTCCTGCGCCGATCGTAAACCGATTGGCCTCGGCGCTGAACGCCGCGCTCGCGGCGCCGGAGGTTGCCCAGCGCCTCCGCGAAAGTGGCTTCATGCTCGGCGGCGGAACGCCTGCCTCGGCGGCGGCCTTGCTGCGCACCGAGAATGAAAGCAACGCGGCGATCGCCCGTGCGGCCAGTATCAGCGTCGACTGAGGTCATCCCTCAACCGGACGGCCGGCGCCCCATCCTGGGCCTGTCGCGCCGGCTTCCCTGCCAGTGCCGGGAACGTCATGGATTGCGGCGTTCAGGAGGTCGTGCCTGGTCGGCGGGCGCGCCGGAAGTGCGATCCGCGCAACTCTGGTTGCGCCAACGCGCGCTCGGCGGCTTCACGCTCATGCTCTGGGGCGAGGCTCGCCTTCGCAGCCGCGATCACCACCGCGAGCACCGTGTCGCCCTCCGTCGCGGCGCGGCTGCGGGCGACGAAGGCCGCGCGCTCCGGTCCGCTCATGGCCGGCAGCATGTGCGAGAGAATCGCCTGGGCGCGATCGAGAGGGATCGCCGCCAGCATGCGCCCTTCGAGCGTGCCGAGTTCATCCTCGGTCAGCATGCTCTCCAGCAGCCGCAGCAGGGTGGCGGGCTGCGGCAGCGGGCCGAACAGGTCTTCCCGCGATGGAGGCGGGCGGTTGTCGTTCATGATCTGCATGGTCGTCACCTTGGAAACCGTGCGGATTCCGTGGGACCGGCTGCCGCGCCACACGTCGCGGCAGCGGGCGCGTCGCATCAGCGGCCGGGAATGATGACGCCCAGATAGGGCGCGGGCGGCGTCTCGCCGGGGCCGGCCATCCGCGGCGTCTCGTTGCGCACCGGCGGCAGGCTGCGAAGGTAGCGCGCCAGCGCCCGTGCATCGGCATCATTCAGCGCCGCATAGGAGTGCCACGGCATCACCGGCGCCAGCACCCGCCCATCCGGCCGGACGCCGGTGCGCACGGCGCGGACGATGTCCGCCTCGCTCCAACTGCCGAGGCCGGTCTCGCGGTCTGGCGTCAGGTTGGGCGGATAGAAGACACCGACCTCGGGGATGCCGAAGCCGATATTCGATCCGGCGAGATTCAGCCGCGGATCGGGCCGCCCGGCCAGCGCGCCGCCGGTGTGGCAGCCGCCGCAATCCATGATGCGGGACAGATACTCGCCACGGGCATTCGGCCCGCCGGCCTGCTGGGCAGCGGCCGGCATGGCGGCAAGCAGCGAGGCGGCAACGGCCGCACGGGCGAGAATGGTCAGCATGACGCGGGCTCCTGGAGCGCGGGACGCGACGTCCCGGCGCTGCCGCGACATTCGCCGCAGCGCCGTTCCGGAGCCATCGCCGGAGTTTTCCGCGGCTTTCCGGAATCCTTCCCGGCCGTGACACGGGTCACACCGGGCGGGCCTATTCCGGCACGCCCGCCTTCACCAGCCCTTCGCAGAAGACCTCAGCATGGGCGAAGCCAGCCAGGTTCCGTCGCAGCAGCCCGACGCGGATCGCCGCGCCCATGCCGTTGCGCGCGGCGATGTAGCCCTGCGCCTCCTCGATCCGTCCGAGATGGCCGCAGCAGGAGATCAGCGTGTTGTAGTGGCCGAGATAGGCCGTGAAGGCCGCGACCGAGGCGCGCAGATGCGGCAGTGCGTCCTCGAAGCGGCGCGAGCCCAGCAGGGCAAGGCCGTGGATCGCCGTGTAGATGCCGGCGAAGCTGTCCATCGGGCTCATCCGCAGGGCGAGGCCGGTTTCATCGACCGCTTCCTCCATCCGGCCGGCCCGCAGCAGACCCCAGCCATACAGGGTGCGTCCCAACGCGAAGCAGGGGTTGAGGTCGAGCGCGGCGTGCAGTTCCGCCAGCCCCGCCTCATGCTGGCGGCCGGACGACAGGCAGATGCCGTGGGTCATGCGCGCCCAGGGTTCGGCGGGGTCCAGCGTCACCGCCTGCGCCGCCTGCCGTGCGGCGATCCGGTAGCCCTCGGCATTGTCAGGCCACCAGTAGCAGAGCGCCGCCCACCACGCCGCCCAGGCGAGCAGCGCATGCGCGCGCGCATAACCGGGTTCGACGGCGATCGCCTGGCTGAGCAGCGCGCGCGCTTCCTCGTTCTGCGCCTGCCCGACGCGGCTGATCAGCCTCATGGCGCGCACGGCAAGGCCCCAGGCCGACAGGTTCGCGGTTGGTCGCGCAGCGGCGCGGTATCCCTCCTCGGCGTAGAGATGCGGCTCGATCGCCGCGACGACGTGACGGGTGATCTCGTCCTGCACGGCGAAGATGTCGGACAGCGCGCGGTCATAGCGCTCGGCCCAGATGTGCCGCCCCGTGCCGGCATCAACCAGCTGGCCGGTCACGCGCATCAACCCGCCGGCCACGCGCACGCTGCCTTCCAGTACGTAGCGCACGCCAAGGTCCCGGGCGACCTGCCGGACGTCCACCGCGCGACCCTTGTAGGTGAAGGTTGAGTTGCGGGCGATGACGAACAGCCAGCGCAGCCGGGCGAGGTCGGTGGTGATGTCCTCGCTGATGCCATCGGCCAGCCAGTCCTGGCCGCTATCGCCCATGAAGGTGAAGGGCAGCACGGCGATGGAGGGGCCGGCATCGTCGTCGCCGGCGGGCGTCGGCGCTTCGGATAGGACGGGTGCTGCGACCGGGCCGCGCAGCACCAGCCCCGTCGTGCCTTCCACCATCGCCAGGGTACGTTCGGAGAACAGCCCGACCAGCAGCTTGTCGACGGTGGAGCGGCCGAGGCGCGTGCGGAAGGCGAATTCCTCCCGTGAGATGCGCTGCCGCGCCAGGTAGTCCCTGACGATTCCCGCGACCTGTCGCCTGTCGTCCATGCGGAAGCCACCCGATTCCGCCCGTCCCCACCCCGGCGGGGCGCGCGATCCCGATCCGGTGAGCAGGATAGGCCGACTGCCATTCCAGGGAAACAACGGCGCGTCGTCGTCTGGCCGTAGACCCTGCCCGCCCGGCACGAAACCCTCTACACCGGGGCATGGAGGTACCTGATGGACGAGGATTTCCGCCGCGCAGCACTCGACTATCACCGGCTCCCGCGCCCCGGGAAGCTGGCGGTCGAGCCGACCAAGCGCATGGCGACGCAGCGCGACCTGGGCCTGGCCTATTCCCCTGGCGTCGCCGCGGCCTGCGAGGCGATCGCCGCCGACCCGACCGCCGCCTATGACTACACCACGCGCGGCAACATGGTCGCGGTCATCACCAACGGCACGGCGGTACTGGGCCTCGGCGCCATCGGCGCGCTGGCGTCGAAGCCGGTGATGGAAGGCAAGGCGGTCCTCTTCAAGAAATTCGCCGGCATCGATTCCATCGACATCGAGGTGGAGGAACGCGACCCCGCGAAGTTCATCGAGGTCGTCGCCGCGCTCGAACCTTCCTTCGGAGCGATCAACCTCGAGGACATCAAGGCGCCGGAGTGCTTCGTCATCGAGCGCACGCTGCGCGAGCGGATGAACATCCCGGTCTTCCATGACGACCAGCACGGCACCGCCATCATCGTCGCCGCCGCAGTGCGCAACGGCCTGATGCTGCAGGGCAAGCGGCTGGAAGACGTGAAGCTGGTCAACACCGGCGGCGGCGCGGCGGCGCTAGCCTGCCTGGACCTTCTCGTCGAGATGGGGCTGAAGCGCGAGAACGTCACGATCTGCGACATCGGCGGCGTGATCCATACGGGGCGAAACGACCTCGACCCCCACCGCGCGCGCTATGCACAGGAGACGGAGGCGCGCACGCTCGAGGACGTGCTGCCGGGGGCTGACGTCTTCCTCGGCCTGTCCGCGCCGCGCGTGCTGAAGCCCGAATGGCTGAAGCACCTCGCACAGCGGCCGCTGGTGCTCGCGCTGGCCAATCCGGAACCGGAGATCCTTCCTGAAGCCGTCCGCGCGGCGCGCCCCGACGCCATCGTGGCGACCGGCCGCACCGACTACCCGAACCAGGTCAACAACGTCCTCTGCTTCCCCTTCATCTTCCGCGGCGCGCTCGACTGTGGCGCGACGACGATCAATGAGGAGATGAAGATCGCCGCGGCGGACGCCATCGCCGCCCTGGCTCGGGTCGAAGCCTCCGAAGTCGTCGCCGCTGCCTATGGTGGCATCGCGCCGGTCTTCGGGCCGGACTACATCATTCCGAAGCCCTTCGACCCACGGCTGATCCTGGAGATCGCGCCGGCCGTCGCCCGTGCGGCGATGGAAACCGGCGTCGCGCAGCGCCCGATCGAGGATTTCGCCGCCTATCGGCGTGAGCTCGAGCGTAATGTCTTCCGGTCCGGCAACCTCATGCGCCCGGTCTTCGAGGCTGCCCGCAAGCGCCCCCGCCGTGTCGTCTACGCCGAGGGCGAGGACGAGCGCACGCTGCGCGCCGTGCAGTCGGTGGTGGATGAAGGCATCGCCGAACCCATCCTGGTCGGGCGGCAGGAGGTGATCGCCGCCAAGGTCAAGGCGCTCGGCCTGCGCATGGCGCTCGGCGACAGCGTGCGCATCCTCGATCCAGGCAGCGATACGGAGGTCTTCGGCCCGCTGACCGAGCTGTATCGCGGCAAGGCCGGCCGCCGCGGCACCCCGCCCGACGCCGCCGAACGCCGCGTGCGCACGCGCCCGGCCGTCGCCGCTGCCCTACTGCTCGAAGCCGGCCACGCTGACGCAGCGATCTGTGGTGGTCTCGGCGACTGGATGGGTCAGTGGAAGCATGTGCTCGACATCACCGGCAAGCGCGACGATGTCGGTCGCGTCTACGCGCTCTCCGGCGTCGTCACCCGCGCCGGCGAGCACCTGTTCGTCGTCGACACGCATCTCTGCCTGGAGCCGACCGCCGAGCAGATCGCCGAGATGACGCTGCTCGCCGCCGAGCAGGTCAACGCCTTCGGCATCACGCCGAAGGTCGCGCTGCTCTCGCATTCCTCCTTCGGTGCATCGAACGCGCCATCGGCGCGGCGCATGCGCCAGGCGCTCGCGCTGATCCAGAAGCAAAATCCAGGGCTGGAAGTGGATGGCGAAATGCACGCGGATGCCGCGCTCATTCCGGCCATCCGCAGCCGCGCCGTGCCCGACAGCCCGCTGGAAGGCGCGGCGAACCTGCTGGTGATGCCGGGGATCGACGCCGCCAACATCGCCTTCAACCTGGTGAAGGCGGCGACTGACGGGCTGCAGCTCGGCCCGCTGCTGCTCGGGATGAACAAGCCGATCCACGTGCTGGTGCCGTCCGTGACGGCGCGCGGCATCCTGAACGTGACGGCGCTGGCGGTGGCGCAGGCGAACGCCGCGGCCGGCTAGGTCGCGCAGGGTGGATCAGGGGCTCTGCCCGTCCCCGAACCCTACCCCGGCACGGGTACCCATTCACATTGCCTTGGCAATGTGAATGGGGTCCGCGTAGGCCGAAGGGCCTTTGCAAACCTCCACCTGGCACTCTGCGCAGACGGTCGGACCATTGTCGTCCCGCAGCTCTGCGCACGGACGGGGTGAGAGATCGGAGAACGGCCTTCACGCCCGGCACCAAATGATGGCGGTCCAGGCCATCCATGGCCTGGCGGGGTGAGGTCCGGAGAGGGGCGGCGCCCCTCTCCGCTTCATCGCGCCATCAGCGCGTGGTGGCGGTGATGCCCAGCACCCGCTGCATCTCCGCCGGGCTCGGCGGCACCTGCTGCATTTCCTCGAGCCCGATCGGCTGCGGCGGGTTCACTCGGATATCGACCGCCTGCGCCTGGCCGCGGATGAAGCGCACCAGCGCATCCCGAACCGGGGCGAGCGCCGCCGCATCGGGCTGGCTCAGCGCGCCGCCGGCCATCGCGGCGTACTGCTCGCGCAGCTGCGCTTCCGGCGTGCGGGTCTCCCGGGACTGCATGGCGAGGAAGCGACGGAACAGCGAGGCGTCGGCATAACCGAGCGCCGCTGAGATCAGCCGCGCCTGCGAGAAGTCGGCCGCCTGCATGCGTTCGGATGTCAGCCCGTCCAGCGTGACCGACATGGTCAGCGTGCCGGCGTCGCGCGCGCCGATCGACAGGTCGCGCACCTCGACGCGGCCGGTCTTGCCGTCATGTGCGGTCGAGGCGGTGATCTCGCCCTCGATCGCCTGGTAGCCGAAGCGGGTCAGCCACTCGCCGATCATCGGCACCGGCTCGACGCGGATGCCGCGCACGGCGACAGTGCCGGTGCCCGACCCGTCGGTGGCTGTGATGTCGCCGGCGATGCGGAACTCGGCGATGCCGCCCACGGGCCGGCCACCACCCGTCAGCTGCAAGCCTGTCATCTCGAGGCTGGTCTGGCCGACCAGGCTCGGCACGCGTTCCTCGCGCATCAGCGCGCCGAGCATCCGGGCGATGTCCATCCCGGACATGCCGATGCGCGCGATGCGCAGCCCGTCGACGAAGCCGCCATCGAGCCCGGTGCTCTCGACACCTTCGACCGTGAGGCGCGCGGGGCGGTTGGCGCCCCAGCCCTCGACGGTGACGAGGTTCACCGCGACGTTCGCACCGCCGGTGACCCGCAGGTTCTCGAGGCGCAGCGAATCCAGCGTTACGTCATCCGGCTGCGGCGGCGCGCCCGCGGCGGTGCGCGGCACTGTCAGCCCCGCGATCCGCAGCATGCCGATGCGGACGGTGTTGCCGTCCTCGGTGGTGGCGAAGCCGCGGATCACCGTCTCGGCCACGCCGTCCTGGCGCAGGCCCATCAGGGTGACTTCGTCCATGGTCACGCGCTTGCCGGGGCGTTCCAGCACAACGCCGGTCATGCGCGCCTGCTCGCCCGTGGCGTCCTGCGCCTCGGCGGCAGCGTAGGACAGCCGCGTCTCGCGTCCGAGGAGACCGCGGAGCCGCGTGATGGCAGCGGGCTCGTTCGGCGGGATCGCCTGTGGTGCGGGCAGGGAGGAAGGCGGCGTCGGGGCGGCCGGCGCCTGTGTCACCCCTGGCGGGGTCCGCCGCGGCAGCGGCAGCATCTGCAGCGGGGGAGGGGCAGGGGCGGGCGCAGCGCCGCCGAGCGGGGGCGGCTTGGCCGTCGGCAGGGACGGTGCCGCGGGTGCCGCGCCCGGCGCCCCGAGCGGCGCGGGCTTCTGCGCGATGGCCGCACCGGTCAGCGCCAATCCCGCGACCGTGGCGAGCGCGAACGCCCTGAAACCCGTGAGGGGTGCTGCTGTCATCCCGGTGAACCTCTCTTCCTGCTGCGCAGCCGCAGTTAAGACCGCGGCGATAATGGGTGCCAACATGACCCGGCGACCCTTGGCGTGGCGAGTGAGGCATTTCACATCACCTTCAACGAATGGCACCATCGGACCCGACCATGCCCCGCCCTCCCGCTCGCCCAGGCCCGACCGCCGAGGTCGCCGCCTTCCTCGACAAGGTGGCGCGCATGCCCTCCGTCCGCACGGCGAACGCCCGGCCCGGACGGCTGATCTTCGCCGTCGATGCCACGGCGTCCCGCCAGCCGGCCTGGGACCGTGCCTGCGCCCTGACCGGGGAGATGTTCATCGCCACGCGGGACCTCGGCGGCCTCGCCGTCTCCCTGGCCTATTGGCGCGGCTTCGGTGAGTTTGCCGCGACCCCCTTCCTGACCGACGGGGCGGAACTTGCGCGCCGCATGGCCGGTGTCACCTGCCTGGGCGGCCATACCCAGATCCTGCGCGCGCTGCGGCACGCGGCGTCCGAGACGCAGCGGGAAAGGATCGGCGCGCTGGTGCTGGTGGGCGATGCTGTGGAGGAGGAGATCGACGCGCTGTGCCAAGCCGCCGGCGAGCTCGGCCTGCGCGGCACGCCGGTGTTC
This sequence comes from Neoroseomonas terrae, assembly GCF_018129025.1. Lineage (GTDB taxonomy): Bacteria > Pseudomonadota > Alphaproteobacteria > Acetobacterales > Acetobacteraceae > Neoroseomonas > Neoroseomonas terrae. Next base: position 47,594 of record NZ_JAAEDI010000016.1, read on the forward strand.
TGCTTCCATGAGGGCAACGACGCCGTTGCCGGCAATGCCTTCCGGCAGATCGCGAAAGTGTCCGGCGGTGCCTATGCGCCCTTTGATTCCGCATCGGCGGAGACGCTGCGGGACCTGCTGCGCGCGGTCGCCGTCTTTGCCGCCGGGGGGCGCGCCGCGCTGGCGCGGCTTGGCGGCCCGGCGGCGTTGCGCATCGCCGGACAGTTGCCAGCGCCGAAGGCGGCGCGATGACCTGGGTCGCGCTGGGCGGCATTGTGCTGGTGGCGGTCATGCTGGGCCTGCGGGCCTTCGCGAATGCGCGCGTCGGCACGGTGAAGGCCGCGCTTGCCTGGATCGCAGGCGGGCTCGGCGTCGTGCTGTTCGCTGCGCTGCTGTTCAGCGGGCGCGGGTTGCAGGCCATCTGGGCCATTGCGCTGCTGGCGCCGCTGCTGATGCGGTCCTGGCACGCATGGCGGAGCGCCAGGACTTTCTCGCGGGGTGGGCAGGCGAGCCCGGGGCAGGAAACCCGGGTTGAGACCGCGACGCTCGCGATGGTGCTGCATCACGACAGCGGGCGGATGACCGGCACGGTCACGGCGGGGGTCTTCGCCGGCGCCGACCTTGCCGCGCTGGCGCTCGCCGATCTGCGCGCCCTTCTTGCGGATTGCGAACGGCAGGATCCGGAAAGCGTCCCGCTGCTCGAGGCCTGGCTGGACCGCGCGCATCCCGAATGGCGGGACGCCGCGCAGCCCTCCGAAGGCGCCATGGACCGGGCGGAGGCCCTGGCCGTGCTCGGCCTGGCTGAAGGGGCGACGGAGGCGGAGATCCGGGCCGCATACCGCCGCCTGATGCGGGCCGCGCACCCGGACCAGGGCGGCAGTGCCTGGCTTGCAGCCCGGCTGAACGCGGCGCGCGACCTGCTGCTGGGGGATTGATCGCGCCGCAGCTTCGCCATGCATTTGCCGCGGTGAGCCGGTAGCGTGAACGCATGGTCATCCCTCGCCGCCTTGCCATAGCCACCTGCCTCGCCACCGCTTCGACTGCCGCCCTGGCAGAGCAGGCCGCCGGCCCGGCTGGGAGCTGGGTCGTCGAAGCGATCGGCGTCACGCGCATGGGCGCCTCGCCGCGCGTGGACATCACCTTCGCCGCCGAAGGCCGGGCCTCTGGCAGTTCCGGCTGCAACCGCTTCACCGGGGCGTTCACGCGCGAAGGGGCGTCCGGGCTGCGCTTCGGACCGGTGGCGGGCACCCGCATGGCCTGCGAGGAGGCGATCATGGCGCAGGAGCAGCGCTTCCACCAGGCGCTGGAACTCGTTCGCGGCTGGCGGATGGATGGGCCGACCTTGCTTCTGACCGGCGAGGACGGCGCGGTGCTGCTGCGGCTGGCGCGGGCCGCCCCCTAGGCAGAACAGGAAGGCGACGCGGCCTGCGCATGGCCGCCCCCGGCCGCGGCCGGTTGCCCCCGGGCGACCCCGCCTCTATAGCGGCCCCGCCCCCGACGCAGCCGTAGGTATAGCTCTCTTGGCCAGCATCGCCCCCACGCCCGACGCCTCCCAGAACCCGGCGCTTGCCGCGCAGGCGGAAATTCTCGCCCGCCCGGCGACGGATAGCCGCCGCCTCGCCGACGCCATTCGCGCGCTCGCCATCGATGGCGTGGAGGCGGCGAAGTCCGGCCACCCCGGCATGCCGATGGGCATGGCGGATGTCGCGACGGTGCTGTTCACGAAGTTCCTGAAGTATGACGCGGCCGATCCGCGCTGGGCCGACCGCGACCGCTTCGTGCTGTCCGCCGGCCACGGGTCGATGCTGCTCTACAGCCTGCTGCACCTGACCGGGCATGCCGGCATGGGCGTCGAGGAGCTGAAGCGGTTCCGCCAGCTCCATTCGCCGGCGGCGGGGCATCCGGAATACGGCGAGCATCCGGGCATCGAGACGACGACCGGGCCGCTGGGGCAGGGCATCGCGACCTCGGTCGGCATGGCGCTGGCCGAGCGGATGCTTGCCGCGCGCTTCGGGGCGTCGCTGGTGGATCATCGCACCTGGGTGATCGCCTCGGACGGAGACCTGCAGGAAGGCGTGTCGCATGAGGCCGCCTCGCTCGCCGGCCATTACGCCCTGTCGAAGCTGTGCGTGCTGTGGGACGACAACCACATCTCGATCGACGGCGACACCGCGCTGTCCTTCACCGACGACACGCTGAAGCGGTTCCAGGCCTATGGCTGGGCAGTGCGCCGCATCGACGGGCACAACCCGGAGGAGATCGCGAGCGCGATGGCCTGGGCCACGCGCAACCGCAAGCCGACGCTGATCGCCTGCCGGACCATCATCGGCTTCGGTGCGCCGACCAAGGCGGGCACGGCGGGCTCGCACGGCGCGGCGCTGGGCGCGACCGAGGTGGCGGGTGCCAAGGAGCTGCTCGGCTGGACGGCGCCGGCCTTCAGCGTGCCTGAGGACATCAAGGCCGCCTGGGAGGCCGCCGGACGCCGCGGCGCTGGCACGCGCCGGTCCTGGCTGAAGCGGCTGGCGAAGCACCCGCAGGAAGCGGAATTCGACCGCGCCATGTCGGGCAAGCTGCCCGAGGCGTGGCATGAATCGCTCGCCGCGCTGCGCGCGAAGCACGCCGAGGAGAAGCCGAAGCTCGCGACGCGCGTCTCCTCGCAGCGCGCGCTCGAGGCGCTGGTGCCGTCGGTGCCGGAGATGGTCGGCGGTTCGGCCGACCTCACGGGATCGAACAACACCAATGTGAAGGGCATCCCGGCGATCACGCCGGGCAATTTCGGCGGCCGCTTCATGCATTGGGGCGTGCGCGAGCACGGCATGGCCGCCGCGATGAACGGCATGACGCTGCATGGCGGCATCATCCCGTATTCGGGCACCTTCCTGGTCTTCAGCGACTATATGCGCCCGGCGATCCGCCTCGCGGCGCTGATGGGCATCCGCGCCATCCATGTGCTGACGCATGACAGCATCGGCCTTGGCGAGGACGGTCCGACGCACCAGCCGGTCGAGCACCTCGCCTCCTTCCGTGCCATGCCGAATGTCTTCGTCTTCCGCCCGGCGGATGCGATGGAGACGGCCGAGTGCTGGGAACTGGCGGTGAAGCGGGCCGATGGGCCGTCCCTGCTGGCGCTGTCGCGGCAGAACCTGCCGGCGCTGCGGTCCGACGCCGGCGAGAACCGCTGCGCCCGTGGCGGCTATGTGCTGGCCGAGGCGTCCGGGCCGCGCAAGGCCACGCTGATCGCGACCGGGTCGGAAGTGCATCTGGCGGTGGCCGCGCGGGAAACGCTGGAGGCCGAGGGCATTCCGACCGCCGTCGTGTCGCTGCCCTGCTGGGAGATATTCGCGGCGCAGGATGCCGGGTATCGCAACCAGGTGCTCGGCGATGCTGTGCGCGTCGGCGTCGAGGCCGCGATCGGCTTCGGCTGGGAGCGCTGGCTCGGCGCCGATGGCATCTTCGTCGGCATGTCGGGCTTCGGCGCCTCGGCACCCGCCGAGGAGCTGTTCAAGCATTTCGGCATCACTGCCGACGCCGTGACCGCCGCGGTGAAGAAGCGGCTCGCCTGAACTCGACACTGCTGGAGCGTGGGTTGTTTCACGTCCGTTCGCCGCACACGCTCCAGCCGGTTGTTTGATCACGTGATTCAGACCTCCGGTGCATTCGCACCTGCGGCCATCACGCTCTAGGGGAAGGACAGAAGACCATGCCGGTGAAGGTTTCCATCAACGGGTTCGGGCGCATCGGTCGCCTGGTGCTGCGCGCCGCCTGCGAAGCGGGCCGCGACGACCTGGAATTCGTGACGATCAACGACCTCGGCTCGGTCGAGGCGAATGCCCACCTGTTCCGCTACGACAGCGTGCATGGCCGCTTCCCCGGCGAAGTGATCGTCGAAGGCGACAGCATCACCATCAAGAACGCGGGCAAGACCTGGGGCCCGATCAAGATCACCGCCGAGCGCGATCCGACGAAGCTGCCCCTGAAGGGCGTCGACGTCGCGATGGAGTGCACAGGCATTTTCACCAGCAAGGAGAAGGCCTCCGCGCTGCTGACCGCCGGTGCGCGCAAGGTCGTCATCTCCGCGCCCGGCGACAATGCGGATGCGACCATCGTCTACGGCGTGAACCACCAGACGCTGACGAAGGAGATGACTGTCATCTCCAACGCGTCCTGCACCACCAACTGCCTGGCGCCGATCGCCAAGGTGCTGCACGACAATTTCGGCATCGTGCGCGGCTACATGGTGACGATCCACGCCTATACCGGCGACCAGAACACGGTCGATACGCTGCACAAGGACCTGCACCGCGCGCGTGCGGCGGCTGTCTCCGCGATCCCGACCAGCACCGGCGCGGCGAAGGCCGTGGGCCTCGTGATGCCGGAGCTGAAGGGCAAGCTGGACGGCACCGCCATCCGCATCCCGACGCCGAACGTGTCGCTCGTCTCGCTCGACTTCGTGCCGGCCAAGGAAGGCGTCACGAAGGAAGCGGTGAACGCAGCGATGAAGGCGGCGAGCGAGAGCGGGCCGCTGAAGGGGATCCTCGGCTACAACACGGTCCCGCTGGTCTCGATCGACTTCAACCACAACCCGATGTCGTCGACCTTCGACGCGACGCAGACCCAGGTGGTCGATGGCGGCCTCGTGCGCGTGCTGTCCTGGTACGACAACGAGTGGGGCTTCTCGAACCGCATGAGCGACACGGTGAAGCTGTTCGGGTCGCTGTGAGCGACGGCCCGGGAGGGGCGCCGCTCCTCCCGGGCTTCCCGACCAGGCTGCGTCGTGCGGTAGCGCCCCAACAGGGCGCTTTATTTTTTTAGGAATTTATGCTTTTATCCGGTGCCTGTCTGCCAGGAGGCATCGACGATGAGCGAGATCGGGCTTCTCAAGGTTTCCACGCAGGGGCAGGTCACCTTGCGGCGGGCAGTCCGAAAGGCGCTGGGCGACCCAAGGCACCTGGAAGCCCGGATCGAGAACGGGGCTTTGGTGTTGCGCCCGGCGATCGCAGCCACACTGGACGAAGCTGTTCTGCTGTTCGGCAAGCAGGGAATCACGCGGGACGTGCTGGTTGAGGCGCTGCGGGCGGTCAAGGCGCGCGGTGGGCACAGGTCCGGATAGTGATTTAATTCCTATATCATCCGTCATGCAGCGCGGTCAAGCGGATCGGCAGGCTGCATTGCCGCCGCCCGCCTCACATCATCCCGCATTGCCCCGGCGGAACCGCATCGACGCTGTGGTACAGGCCCTTCGCGGTCACGCTGCGGACGCAGCGATGGGACGCCGCATGCCACCAATGCGCGGTCAGTCCCCGATAGCGCGCGGCCACGTAGCCGCGCTCGCGGAACGCGACTTCCCCCTGGGTCGCGCGACCGCCTACCAGGTCTTCCAGTTCGGGCGGCGTGTTGTCGGAAGCCTGGGCCGGCGCGATGCCGGACGGCGTCCAGGGCTGCATCCAGGCGGCGGTCCCGACGGCGACGGTCGTCACAGCGAGGAGAAGGGCCGAGCGGATCTTCATGGCGGGGCTCCTGAACGCGCTGACCGGCCAACGCGACGTTCCCGTCGCGGTTGCAGGCAGGCTGTCAGAACAGAACCAGGCGTGCCCTCGACATCTCGAAGCCGCGTCCCTCCGCATTGCTGCAGCGCAGGCCGGTCGGGCTCGCCGTGCAGGACAGGCCGCGCCCCTGCCAGGCGCGGCCATAGCCGAGCACCGGCGAGGACGGATCGGCCACGGTGTCGCCGTGGCAGACATAGCGGGCCGGCCCGCGCGGACCGAGTTCCGCGGAATCTCCGAAATCCAGATCGCAGTCCCGCGGCCTTGGCGGGCGGGGATAGGTCGATTGCAGGACGTCGCAGCGCAACGTGCCTTCGAAGGCCATGCAGTGGATGTTGCCCGAGGGCAACTGGAACGCCTCCTGCGCGGATGCTAGGACCGGGAGAAGCATGAAGGCCGCGATCCAGCGGATCATTCGAAACTCCTCAGCGGGATACCGAACGCGATGTCCTACGAAACGATCGACGCACTCGACGCCAAGGGCAAGCGGGTGTTGCTGCGGGCGGACCTGAACGTGCCGGTGCGCGACGGCCGCATCACTGACCGCACGCGGATCGAGCGCCTTTGCCCGACCATCGCCGAGCTGTCGAATGCGGGCGCGCGCGTCATCGTGTGCAGCCATTTCGACCGCCCCAAGGGCAAGCGCGTGCCCGAGATGTCGTTGAAGCCGCTGGCCGAGGCGCTGTCCGAGGCGCTGAAGCGCCCGGTCGCCTTCGCCGATGACTGCATCGGGCCGGAGGCCGAGGCGGCGGTGGCGAAGCTCGCCGACGGCGACATCCTGCTGCTGGAGAACACCCGCTTCCATGCGGGCGAGGAGAAGAACGACCCGGCCATGGCGGCGGGCCTCGCGAAGCTGGCGGACGCCTATGTGAACGATGCCTTTTCCGCGGCGCATCGGGCGCATGCTTCCACCGAAGGCGTGGCGAAGCTGTTGCCGGCCTATGCCGGGCGGTTGATGGAGGCGGAACTGACCGCGCTGGATGCGGCGCTGGGCTCGCCGGCGCGCCCGGTCGTCGCGATCGTCGGCGGGGCGAAGGTGTCCACGAAGCTCGACCTGCTCGGCAACCTGTCGAAGAAGGTCGATGTGCTGGTGATTGGCGGGGCGATGGCGAACACCTTCCTCGCGGCGCAGGGCTTCAACGTCGGCAAGTCGCTGCAGGAAGCCGAGATGCACGACACGGCGCGCGCCATCCTGGCCGAGGCGAAGTCCGGCGGCTGCGAGATCCTGCTGCCGGTCGACCTGGTGGTGGCGGAGCAGTTCGCCGCCAACGCGCCGACCCGCATCGTGCCGGCGGATGCGGTGCCGGAGGGCTGGATGGCGCTCGATCTCGGCCCGAAGTCGGAGGAGGCGATCGAGCAGCGGCTGCGTGGTGCCTCCACCCTGGTGTGGAACGGCCCGCTCGGCGCCTTCGAGACGCCGCCCTTCGATACGGCGACGGTGGCGGTGGCGCAGATCGTCGCCGCGATGACGCAGTCGGGCGCGCTGAAGTCGATCGGCGGCGGCGGCGACACGGTGGCGGCGCTGCGCCACGCCGATGTGGCGGACCGCATGACCTATGTCTCGACCGCCGGCGGCGCGTTCCTGGAATGGCTGGAGGGGAAGACGCTGCCGGGGGTGGCGGCGCTCTCCAAGGCGTGATTGCGGCTCGGCGGAGCTGCACGCAAAGGTTGCTGGAAGATTAACGGGCCGTCGGCGCAGGGTTTGGCCATGCGCATCGGACCCGTTCGTCGCTGGCAGCGATTAAGCCATTCTTCACGGCTCGGCTGGACAATGCTGTCCATGCTGAGCCTCAACACCCTTTCCGCCTTCACGCAGGAGGTCACGCGCAGCGCTGGCATTCAGCCGGTGCGCGGGCCGGAGCGGGCCGATGCGGCGCGCGGCGCCGGCGTGCCGCCGCAGCGAATTCTGGAAAGCGCACCGCCGACCGGCAGCGCCCCGCCCGCCGGCGGGGCATCCCTGCCGCGGGGCTCGCTGCTGGATCTGCGGGTCTAGCGGTCACGTTATTGCCGGATCGCGACGGCGCTTCGCAGCCTGCGCTTGCGCCGCGGGGGTGTGCGCCACCATGATTCGCGCATGTCACGTTTCGTCCGGCGCGTTCCCGATGGCGACGACCGCGAGCGCCTGATCTGCGCCGATTGCGGGCATGTCGCGTACGAGAATCCTAAGATCGTCGTCGGCTCGGTCGTGGCCGAGGACGATACCGTCCTGCTGTGCCGTCGCGCCATCGAGCCGCGCCCGGGCTTCTGGACGCTCCCCGCCGGTTTCCTGGAGATGGGCGAGACGGTGAAGGAGGGTGCCCGCCGCGAAGCGTGGGAGGAGGCACGGGCGCGCATCGCACTCGACGGCGTCCTCGCGGTCTATTCCATTGCCCGGATAGGCCAGGTGCAGGTGATCTTCCGCGCGCGCTTCGACGAGCCGGGCTTCGAAGCCGGCCCCGAGAGCCTGGAGGTACGGCGCTTCGCCTGGGATGAGATCCCCTGGGACGAGATCGCCTTTCCCTCCGTCCGCTGGGCGCTGAAGGCGTGGCGGAATGGCGCGGCCGGCGGGGCTGTGGCGCTGAACCCGCCCGAGGACCGCCGCGGCGTCCGCCCCTTGCCCGGCGGTGCGGCGTCATGATGGCGCGACGGACCCTGCTGGCGACGGCGACGTTGCTGGTCGCGACGCCGGTCCTGGCGCAACAGGCGCGGCGGGGCCGGCGGAACGACCCGCTACCCTTGCCGCCGCCGCCACCGCCGCCGGAAGCATCGAGCTTCGGCGAACCCGCGCCCGTGCCCAACAACGACATCGAGGCACCGCGCAGCCGGACGGCCGACAGCACCGCGCCCCAGGTCAACCCGGTGCTGATCGATCCGGACGACCCCCAGATAGGGACGCAGCGCGACCGCAGCAGCCTGCAATCGCGGGAGGACCGGCTGCTGCGCCAGCCGGCGCCAGGGGCGCGGCTGCGATTGCCGTTTGCCTACTGATGGCGGGGCCGGCGCCGGCGCTATGCAGAGCGAAACATTTCCCGACCCGGCGTTAGCCCGCTTCCTCCTCGGGCGTCGCCAATCGCAACGCCAACGCATGCATCCCGCCGGCGAACTCCCCCGCCAGCGCCGCGTGTACCGCACGGGAGCGTGCCACGCGGGACTGGCCGGCGAAGGCGGGTGAGACGACCGTGACGGAGAAATGCGTCTCCCCTTCGGGCCGGGCCCCGGCGTGGCCGGCGTGGCGATGGCTGTCGTCTTCGACCGTCACGCGGGCGTGCGCGAAGGCGGCTTCGAGGGCGGTGCGGATGCGATCGGCGCGCGTGCTCATGGTCGGCGCTTCTCTCGCCTCTGGCCCGCGCTGCCAAGGGGCAGCCGCTGCTTGCGGGACGCATCGTGGCGACCCATAACGGGCGAATGTCCCGACAAGGCAGGAAGCGCGCGCCGGAACCAGCGGATGACGGCGCGCCATTGCGCCACTGCGACCACCCCGGCTGCGAGGAGGCGGGGCTGTTCCGCGCGCCGCGCGATCGCACGTTGCGGGAGTTCCACTGGTTCTGCCTGCCGCATGTGCGCGCCTACAATGCCGCCTGGGATTTCTACAAGGGCATGGGTCCGAACGAGATCGAGCAGGCCCTGCGGTCGGACAGTTCCTGGCAGCGGCCGTCCTGGCCGCTCGGGCGGCTGGGCGGGGCGGGACGCTTCGACCCCGAACTGTTGCGCGATCCATTCTCGGTGCTGGGCCAGCAGGCACCGACGGCCCGCCGGCGGCCGCGCGAGGCGGCCGAGGCGCCGCCGCCCGAGCTGCGTGCGGCGCTCGACCTGCTGGAACTGCCATGGCCGTTGGACCAGGCCGATTTGCGTAGCCGTTACAAGGAACTGGCAAAGCGCTACCACCCGGATGTGACCGGGGGGGATCGCAGCGCGGAAGAAAGGCTGAAGGACATCAACCGGGCATACAGCCTGCTGAAGCGGCGGGTTCCGGCACGAAGGCCGGCCCCGACGCAGCCGGAAGCTGCGGCCGCCGGGTAGCGGTGCCCGCGCGAGAGGCATAGTATGTCCCCCGACCGTCACGGAACCGGACTTGCGATGAACAAGGTTGCCCAGATTTCCGAAATCCGCCCGACCTCGGCCATCGAGGCGCCGGACACCACGGTGAAGGCGCGCGAGGTCTTCGGCGTCGACATCGAGATGGATGTCCCGGCGTTCTCGGTCCGCACGGAACATGTGCCGGAGGTCGACAACACCTATCGCTTCGACAAGGAGACGACGCTCGCGATCCTCGCGGGCTTTGCCTTCAATCGGCGCGTGATGATCCAGGGCTACCACGGCACCGGCAAGTCGACGCATATCGAGCAGGTGGCGGCGCGGCTGAACTGGCCGTGTATTCGCGTGAACCTCGACAGCCACATCTCGCGCATCGACCTGATCGGCAAGGATGCGATCGTCCTGAAGGACGGCAAGCAGGTCACGGAATTCCGCGAAGGCATCCTGCCCTGGGCGCTGCAGCATCCCTGCGCGCTGGTGTTCGACGAATACGATGCCGGCCGCCCGGACGTGATGTTCGTGATCCAGCGCGTGCTCGAAGTCGAGGGCAAGCTGACGCTGCTCGACCAGAACAAGGTGATCCGGCCGAACCCGTATTTCCGCCTGTTCTCGACCGCCAACACGGTCGGCCTCGGCGACACCACGGGCCTGTATCACGGCACGCAGCAGATCAATCAGGGCCAGATGGACCGCTGGTCGATCGTCGCCACGCTGAACTACCTGCCGCACAAGCAGGAGACGGACATCGTGCTGGCCAAGCTCGGCCAGGAGAGCGACCCGAAGATGCGCAAGCAGGTCGAGGCGATGGTCGCGCTGGCCGATCTGACGCGCGCCGGCTTCATCGCGGGCGACATCAGCACCGTCATGTCGCCGCGCACCGTCATCACCTGGGCGGACAATGCGCGCATCTTCGGCGATGTCGGCTTCGCCTTCCGGCTGACCTTCCTCAACAAGTGCGACGAGGCGGAGCGGTCGACGGTGGCCGAGTACTACCAGCGCTGCTTCAACGAGGAAGTGCCGACGGGGCTGCTCCGCAAGGCCGGGTGAGGCGGCATGGCGCCGCGCTTCCGCCTGCACCACGCCCCGCGCTCCCGCGCCTTCCGCATCCTGTGGGTGCTGGAGGAGCTGGGCGCGCCGTATGAGCGTGTGCCGCATGTCCTGCAGCACGGGACGCAGAAGGCGCCGGACTTCCTCGCGATCAATCCCGACGGCAAGCTGCCGGCGCTTGAGGATCGCGGGCCGAATGGCGACTGGGCCGGCGTGGTGGTGACGGAGAGCGGGGCGATCTGCGCCTATCTCGCCGATGCGATGGAGTTGCTGGCGCCGCCGATCGGCACGCCGGATCGCGCGATCTATGCGATCTTCCTGGCCTATGCCGGGGCGGTGCTGGAACCGGCGATGACGGATGTCGCCTTCGCGCGCAAGGAAGCGCCGCCGCCCTCGACGATCGGTTGGGCGTCCTTCGATGATGGCGTCGCGCGCGTCGAGCGGCAGATCACGGCCTCCGGCGGGCCGTATCTGTTGGGGCAGGACTTCACCATGGCCGATGCGATGTGCGGCGGGCTGCTGCGCTTCGCCGCCGGCTTCGGCATGTTCAAACCGGGTCCGGTGACGGCGGGCTACCTCGCCGCGCTGGAGGAAAGGCCCGCCATGGTGCGCGCCAAGGCCATCGAGGACGCCGCGCAGAAGGCGGCAGAGGCATCATGAGCGGCAAGCAGGACCTGACCCGTCAGGAAGAATTCAAGCGGGCGACGGCGGGCGCGCTGCGCGCCATCGCCCATGCCGACCCCGAGGTGCAGGTGGCGTTCCAGCCCGGCCCCTCCGGCGTCGCGGGCAAGCGCGTGCGGCTGCCGCTGCCGACCCGCGCGCTGCCGGCCGCCGAGATGGCGAAGCTACGCGGTGCGGCGGATGCGGCCGCGTTGCGGCTGCGGCATCACAATGAGGCGCTGCATGCCTCCCGCGTGCCGGGGCGGCGCGAGGCGCGCGAGGTGTTCGACGCGCTGGAGCAGGTGCGCGTCGAGGCCGTGGGTTCGAAGCACATGGCGGGCGTGGCCGCGAACCTGCGCGCCAAGCTGACCGAGGAATGCGAGTCCGAGGGCTATGACCGCATGACCCGCAAGGACCAGCTGCCGCTGCCCGCGGCGCTGGCCATGCTGGCGCGGGAGAAGCTGTCGGGCGAGCCGGCGCCGCAGGTGGCGCATCGCGTGCTCGATCTGTGGCGCGACACGCTGGGCGAGAAGGCCGACGACGCCCTGGCCGAGATGGCAAATGCCAGCGAGGACCAGGAAGCCTTCGCCAAGGCCGCCCGCAAGCTGCTGACGGCGCTGGACCTGGCGGAAGCCGAGGTCGAGGCGGAATCCGAGCAGCAGGACGAGGAAGGCGAGGAGGGCGGCGAGAGCAGCCCGCAGCAGGACCAGTCCGGCGAGGGCCAGTCCCAGTCCGAGCAGGAAGAACAGATGCTCGGCGCCCAGCCCGAGCAGATGCAGGGCGAGGCCTCCGACGAGGAGGGCGAGGAGACCGAGGAGGACGGCGCCGCCGCGGATGGCGACGACAAGCCCGGCGGCCCGCAGCAGCGCCGCGAGGTGCCGCAGGTGGACGACACCACACGCTACCACGCCTTCACGACGCAGTTCGACGAGGTGGTGGAAGCCGAGGATCTCTGCGATCCGGATGAGCTGGTGCGACTGCGCCAGCAGCTCGACCAGCAGCTGTCGCATCTGCAGGGCGTCGTCTCGAAGCTCGCGAACCGGCTGCAGCGACGGCTGCTGGCGCAGCAGCAGCGGGCGTGGGAATTCGACCTCGAGGAAGGCATCCTCGATGCCGCGCGGCTGACGCGCGTCGTGACCAACCCGATGCACGCCCTGTCCTACAAGCATGAGCGCGACACGGATTTCCGCGACACCGTCGTGTCCCTGCTGATCGACAATTCCGGGTCGATGCGCGGGCGGCCGATCACCGTCGCCGCCATGTGCTGCGACATCCTGGCGCGCACGCTGGAACGCTGCTCGGTGAAGACCGAGATCCTCGGCTTCACGACGCGCGCCTGGAAGGGCGGGCAGTCCCGCGAGCGCTGGGTGCAGGAAGGCAAGACGCGCAACCCTGGGCGCCTGAACGATCTGCGCCACGTCGTCTACAAGGCGGCGGATGCGCCGTGGCGGCGCGCGCGCAAGAATCTCGGGCTGATGCTGCGCGAGGGGCTGCTCAAGGAGAACATCGACGGCGAGGCGCTGGAGTGGGCCTACAAGCGCCTGCTGCCGCGGCCGGAGCATCGGCGCATCCTGATGGTGATCAGCGACGGCGCGCCGGTCGATGATTCGACGCTGTCGGTGAACCCCGGCAACTACCTGGAACGCCACTTGCGCAAGGTGATCCACGAGATCGAGGGGCGGAACCAGGTCGAGCTGATCGCCATCGGCATCGGACATGACGTGACGCGGTATTATCGCCGCGCGGTGACCATCGTGGATGCCGAGGAACTCGGCGGGACGATGATGAAGAAACTCGCGGAGCTGTTTGACGAGGACGCCGCGGAGGCCTGGCAGCGGGCGGCGGCCGAACGGGGACCGGTGCTGGTGTGAGGGTCTTCAGAGGCGACTGTTGAGTTGGAGGGGCGTTGCCCCTCCAAACCACCCCACCAAAGGCCGAAGGGCCTTTGGAAACCTCAATTTGGTGTCGGGCCGAGCGGGCGAGGGCTGGTCCCGATCGGCGCGGATCCTCTGGCCACCGCGACAGGCGCAATCGTGGTCGACCGAATGACACGGGCGCCGATGCATCACGCAGCGTGCTCACATCGACACCTGGCATGGCTGGACGGCGCGCCGCGACCGCTCACTGACGCGCATGGCGCAGCGTCGTCCGGCCCAAAGACCGAACCGTTTTGCCCAGCGCCAAGTTGAGGTTTCCAAAGCCCTCCCTCGGCGTGCCGCACTGGCATTCGCACTCACCGCCGCCGGCTGTCGCCTCGACCCACCCCCCGGCAGCGCCGCCGTCGTCGTACCCGCATTCCCGCTCACCGGCCCGCTGCGTAGCCTCGGCGGGCTCGACATCGACAATGAGCGCCTGGGCGCGGGCGGCCTGTCGGGCATGCTGATCGACGATGACCTCGTCGCGACCTTCGTCGATGACCGCACGCGCTGGGCGCAGGCGCGCATCGTGCTGCGTGACGGGCTGGCGCAGGCGCTGACGCCGATCGCCTCAGGGCCGCTGCGGGATGGCGCGGGCCGGGTGCTGCCGCGTGGCTTCGGCGGGGATGCAGAGGCGCTGGCGCGCTTGCCGGACGGCACCTGGCTGGTGGGTTTCGAGCGGTGGCATCGCGTCCGGGCCTATAGGCACCTGGATGGGCCGGGGGCGTATTTCGAGGCGCCGGCGGGGCTCGGCGCCGCGCCGCGCAATGGTGGGCTGGAGGCGCTCGCGCTGCTCGAGGATGGCAGGCTGTTGGCCATCGCGGAGGCGTTGCCGCCGGCCGGCATCCCATCCCTGCGCCAGGGCTGGGTCGGCGGGCCGGGGGGCTGGGCGCCGCTGGCCTATCGCCCGGCGCCGGGGTTCGAGCCGGTCGATGCGGCCGGGCTGCCCGATGGCGGGGCGCTGGTGCTGGAACGGCGCTTCCGCGTGTGGGAGGGGTTTTCGGGCCGTCTGGTGCGCGTGGCGGCGGGGGACCTGTCGCCGGGCGCGGTGATGGAGGGGCAGGAGATCCTGCGCATCGACGGGATGCCCATCCCGGCGGAGAATTTCGAGGGCGTCGCGGTGCTGCGGCACGGGGGCCGGACGCTGGTCGGCATCGTGGCGGACGACAACCACATGCCGAACCAGCGCAGCCTGCTGCTGTTGTTCGAACTCGATCAGCGGAGAATGCTTTAGGGGAGCGACGCCTTGCCGGCCTGCGACCATGCCTGCAGGGCGGCCTCCTCGGATCCCGGCGCTTCCTTCGTCGGGAAGGGCGCGTAGTCGCCGAGCAGCACGACGGTGATGAGATAGGCGAGCAGCCGCCGGTCGTGGTCGTCCTGGGTCTCGCCGTACTGCTCCGGATCGCGGTTCACGCGTACCTGCCCGAGATGGAGCTCGTCGCCACGCCAGCCTGCCTCGACCTCATAGACGAGGATGCCGGTCCAGCTCCGGCGGAACAGCAGCCGGCCGCCTTCGAGATAGATGAACCACTTTTCCTCCATGACCGTCGGGACGAAGCCGCGTGCGATCATCCATGCGTCGAACGGGGGATAGGTCCGATCGAGGCTGAAGGAACCTTGGCGGGCGGGCATCGGGGGATGGTGGTTGCCGAAGCTGTCCGCGCTCGCACCGCGGAGGATGCGGGCCGGTGTCCGGCCGAAGATGGCGTCGAGGTGTTCCGTGGCGGTCGGACCGGGAAGCGGCGGCTGCCCGACGACGGAGAAGGTCGGGATGGCGGGCGGGCGGCGCCGCATGAGGATGGGGCAGTATGTCTCGAGCCAGCCATAGTCGGGCATGGCGACGATGACGGTGCGGATGGTGCCGTCATCGTCCTTCATCGTGCCGGTGAGGTGCCGGTCCCCGCGGAACAGGACCCGGAGCACGACCACCCGTTCGCGGGCGGCGATCGGGTGGATGGGCTGGACGAGGTGGAGCCGCAGCAGACCCTTGCCGGTCTTCAGCGGCTCGACATGCTGCAAGAGGATCGGGCTGGCGCCCCACCCCGGGGACACGACGGGTGCTTCAAGCCAGCACCACCAGCCGGGCTTCAGTTCCATGCCGTCCATGCGCGGGATCCGGTCCGGTTGCCTAGGCCGGCTCGCCTTCCGTCGGCACCACGCCGCAAGCGCGCATGAACACCAGCACGTCATGCGCCGCCCGCTTCACCGCCGTGTCGTCGAAGCCCTTCGCCACCACTGCCACGCCGCCGCCGCCGGGGCGGTAGTAGGGGTAGGAGCCGATGTCGATCTCGGGGTAGCGCTTCTGGATCTCCGCGAGGCCTTCGGCGATGCGGCCTTCCATCAGGCCGTTGGCGTGGACGGCGGCGGAGACGACGGGCGGGCCGCCCTGCAGCGTCGGCGCCAACGCTTCGAACATCGCCTGCATGATCCGTGGCACGCCGGCCATGACGTGGACGTTGCCGATGGTGAAGCCGGGCGCGATGGACACGATGTTGTCGATCAGCGCCGCGCCGCGCGGCATCGTCGCCATGCGCTGCCGGGCCGGGTTGAAGTCGCCCGGTGGGGTCAGGCGGGCATAGTGGGATTCGAGGCGGCGCCAGGCCTCGGGATGCGGTTCCCACGGCACGCCGAAGGCGGCGGCGACGCATTCGCTGGTGATGTCGTCATGCGTCGGCCCGATGCCGCCTGTCGTGAAGACGTGGTCGTACTTCGCGCGGACCTCGTTGACGGTGGCGACGATGGTCTCGGCGACGTCGGGGATGACGCGGACTTCGCGGACCGGGATGCCGATCTCGCCGAGCCGGCTCGCGATGAATTTCAGGTTGGCGTCCTGGGTGCGGCCCGACAGCACCTCATTGCCGATGATGAGCACGCAGGCGGTCGGGTTGGGCATGGTCGTATCCTCCGGGACGCGAAGGATAGGCGCGACCCGCGGCAAGACCAATGGCCGGCGGTGCGGACATGGCGGGTCGGCACTGCGGGCTACCGCATGTGCGAAGCGACCGTTTGACGCGGGCATGGCGGCGGGCGCACGCCTCGCCGGCGGCTTGCCGCGCCAGGGAGGAACCAAACCATGTATGCGATCATCCGGAGCTACACCGCGACGGGATCGGTGGAGGAGATCGTGCGCGGGGTCGAAGCGCTGGTCCTGCCGATGCTGAAGGATCGCCCCGGCTTCCGCGCCTACCACGCCGGGCGCAGCGAGGAGGGGGTCTTCTCGATCAGCCTGTTCGACAGCCGGGCCGAGGCCGAGGCCGCGCATGAAGCCGTGCGCGGCATCGTAGCGGCGAACCTGGCGGAACTGCTGCCGCAGCCGCCGGTCGTGACGCGGGGGGAGGTCCTCGTCTCCGCCTGAACCGTTCAGGCTGCGCGGTTCGCGCGTGCCACCACGGCCTCGAACAGCACCTGGCAGCCGGCCTCGGCTTCCTCGGGAAGGATGCTCTCGGCCTCGTTGTGGGAGAGGCCGTCCTTGCAGGGCGTGAAGATCATCGCCGTCGGCACCGACCGCGCGACATAGACGGCGTCGTGGCCGGCGCCGGAGATGATCTCGCGCGAGGACAGGCCGAGCCGCTGCGTCGCCTGGCGGACGAGATCGACGCAGGACGGGTCGAAGGGCTGGGCCGGGATGCGGAACAGCTCGGTCAGGTCGAGGCGGCAGCCGGTCTCGGCGACCAGCCGCGCGGCGTCGGCGGGGAAGGTCTCGGCGAGGGCGGTGATCTCGCCATCGATGGGGTGACGGAACTCGACGCTGAAGCGCACCTCGCCCGGGACGACGTTGCGGGAGGGCTGGGGGATCTGCAGCCAGCCGACGGTGCCACGGCCATCCTCGCCGCGGGCGCGCATCAGCTTGTCGACTAGGGTGACGATGCGGGCGGCGGCGACCAACGCATCCTTGCGGGCGGAGGGCGGGGTGGTGCCGGCGTGGCTGTCCTGGCCGGTGATGACCGCGTCGTACCAGACCTGCGCCTGGGCGCCGGTGACGATGCCGATCTGCTTCGCCTCGCGCTCCAGGATCGGGCCCTGTTCGATGTGCAGCTCGAAATAGGCATCGGCTGGGAACGGCTTCGCGGGGTGCTCGCCCTTGTAGCCGATGCTGTCGAGCGCGTCGGAGACGGAGATGCCGTCGACATCCTTCAGCCCGTAGGTCTTGTCGAGGCTGTAGATGCCGGCCCAGGTCCCGGAGCCCATCAGGGAATGGCCGAAGCGGGAGCCTTCCTCATCGGTCCAGTTCACCAGCTCGATCGGCGCCTCGGTCGTGATGTTGAGGTCGTTGAGCGAGCGCATGACCTCGAGCCCCGCGATGACGCCGAGCGCACCGTCGAACTTGCCGCCGGTGGGCTGGCTGTCGAGATGGCTGCCGAGCAGCACGGGCAGGCGCTTGGGGTCGCGGCCCGCGCGGCGGGCGAACATGTTGCCGATGGCATCGACGCGGACGGTGAGGCCCAGCGCTTCGCACCAGGTCCTGAAGGTGTCGCGGCCCTTCTTGTCCACGTCAGAGAGCGTCAGCCGCTTCACGCCGCCCTTCGGCGTCGCGCCGATCTCGGCCATGGTCATCAGGCTGTCCCAGAGCCGCTTGCCGTCGATGCGCTGGTTGGTGCCGCTCATTTGGTGCCGTCCGTCCGGATGATGCCGCTTCTCCTCCGTTACCGGAGCGGCGGAGTGCGAACAAGGCGCGGAGGCGGGGATGGACGTCGCGCAGGATGGCGCCGCGGGAGGTACGGCAACGGCCTGCCGCCCGCCGGTTACTCCAATCCTTCCGCGAGGCATCTGTGCCCCGTCGGGCCTGGTTGGCACGATCGCCCGCTGACCGGCGAATACAGTATATTAACGAATGAGTTCAGTTTTGATGTCGCGAAGTCAAAATACCAGCCGAGTGGTAATACTTGACGAATATGCGGGGTGGAGGCCAGTCCGTGCGGATGCTGGTCCGGTCGGTGGGTCGCTGCACGGCGCCGAGACTGTTGCCAGACGAGGGGAATTGTTGCATGGCATAGGGGCAGCGTCAGCGCTGTCTATGCCGACGGTCACATTCTGCCTGCTGGAGACTCCCATGCGCCGCCCGGCGGCGCATTCCCCCCCCAACGGCTCATGCAGCCAGGACCACCAAGGAGCTCCCCGATGGGGTTCAGAAGCCATCTTCCCGCCTTCCGTGACCGCCGAGCCGCGCCCCCCCGCGCCGCCGCGGCACCCCGGCCGGGCAGCATCCGGCGGGGCGCCCTGCGTGCAATGGCGGGCTGCGTGGTGTTCGGGCTTTCGGCGATGACCATGGGCTGCGCCCAGTCGGCCGAGGAGGCTGCCCCGGTTGCGCCCGCGCTGGCCCCGACTGCCGAGGTCGGCCGGCCCATCGGCGAACCGCAGGTCGGCACTGCCTCCTACTATGCGCGGCACTTCACCGGGCGACGCACCGCGAGCGGCGCTCGCTTCGACCCCGGGTCCGACACCGTCGCGCACCGCACCCTGCCTTTCGGGACCGTGGTGCGGGTGACGAACCTGCGAAACGGGCTGACCACCACGGGGACGGTGCAGGATCGCGGACCCTGGACCCGCGGGCGCATCGTGGATCTCAGCCCACGCATTGCCCAGCATCTCGACATGATGCGGAGCGGGGTCGCACCGGTGGAGATCGTGCCGGTGGAGCTGGCCGAGGCGCCGGAATAAGGCAGGGCGCGGCAGGCGGCGGGGCCGGCCCTCGGCCCGGCTGAGGCTGAAGGGGTCGTGTCGGCCATCGGAGGGGCGCTGCCCCTCCGAACCACCCCGCCAGGGGGTTGGACCCCCTGGACCGCAATCTGTTGGCGCCCGGCGCAACAGGCACGCGGGACCCTCCATACATGCTTCGCGCGCAAGAGCGGGTTCCGGCGTCGTTCCTGCCTGTGTTGCGCGGCGCCAAATGGAGGTTTGCAAAGGCCCTTCGGCCTTTGCTGGGGTGGCTTGGAGGGGCGACGCCCCTCCAACTGCAACAGCGGACGTATCAGCGAGGTCGGGCTGGCCCGTCATCGCACCAGCGGGCAGCCGCCTTCCGCCAGTGGGCGGAACGCCTCGTTGCCGGGAATGGTCTGGGCGACTTCCAGCAGGTCCCACTCGCCGCGCGCCTGGGATGGCTGCTTTGCCTTCATCAGATACATGTCGCGGATGACGCGGCCATCGGCGCGGATCGTGCCGTTGTTCGTCATGAAGTCGTTGATCGGCGTCTCGCGCATCTTCGCCATGACGGGCGCCGAGGCATCGGTGCCCGCGGCCTGCACCGCCTTCAGGTAATGCGTCACGGCGCCCCACATGCTCGCCTGGAACATGGTCGGCGGGCGGCCGTGCAGGCGGGCGAAGCGCTCGCTGAAGGCGCGGGTCCGGTCGTTCTGGTCCCAGTAGTAGGCCTCGGTGAAGACCATGCCCTGCGCGGTGTCCAGGCCGATGGCCTTCACATTCGTCAGCAGGCAGAGCAGGGCGGCGGGCTGGATGCCACGGCGGGTCAGGCCGAACTCGCCCATCTGCTTCACGATGTTGATGAAGTCGGTTCCGGCGGCTGCGATGCCGACGACATTCGCTCCGGATTGCGCGGCGCGAACCAGGTGGGATGAGTAGTCCGTCTCCCCCAGCGGGGCGCGGGCATTGCCGGCCACTTCGCCGCCCAGGCTGCGGATGACGGCGGCGGCGTTGGCTTCCAGCGAATGGCCGAAGGCATAGTCGGAAGTGATGAAGTACCATTTACGTCCGCCGCCGTTCATCACCGCACCGACGGTGCCGCGGGCGAGGGCGTAGTTGTCGTAGGTCCAGTGCACGCCGAAGGGCGAGCAATCCTTGCCGGTGAGATCGGTGGTGCCGGCGGCAACCACCACGTCGATCTTCTGCTTCTCCCGCGACAGGTTCTGCACGGCGAGGGCGACGGCGGAATTGCCCAGGCCGAAGATGGCATCGACGCGTTCCTGGTCGTACCAGCGCCGAGCGATCGACAGGCCCACATCGGGGCGGTTCTGCAGGTCGCCATAGACGAGCTCGATGGGCATGCCGTTCACCCGGCCGCCGAAATCCTCGACCGCCATGCGGGCGGAGACGACGTCGCCCATGCCCTGCTGGTCGGCGAAGACGCCGGACATGTCGTCGAGCACGCCGATCTTCACGACGCCGTCCGAGATGCCGGACTGGGCGTGGCCCGCCGAAGGGTGGATAGCGGCGAGCGGCAGCGCAGCGGCGCCGGCAAGGAGGTGCCTGCGGTTCATGGTCGTTCGTCTCCCTTGGTCTGGTTCTTGGCGCGCATCATGGCATGGGCGTGGGCAGTGACGAGGGGCGATCCCGGTCAGCCGATCGGGGTGGGGCGCGCAGGGCTGGCGGGCGCGGGGCGCTTCAGTCCGCGGCGCAACCCAGGAAGGCGGCAAGGGCCGCGCGTGCCGCCCGGATCTCGTCGATGGGGAAGGGCGCCGCTGGTAGGGAGGCTCGGCGACGGCCTCCGGAAGGGCTTATCGGCCTTCGTTCGGCCAGATGCCGGGCGTCGCGAACTCGCCGAGATTGCCGTCCGGGTCGCGGAAGTACAGGCTGGTGCCGCCGCGCGGCCAGCGCGTGCGCCCTTCCTCCGCCACGCCGTGCTCGGCGAGCCGTGCCGCCCAGCGCGGCAGGTCGGCCTCGGCGATCGACAGCGCGTAGTGGATGCGCCCGGAGCCGTCATGCGGGGGGATCACGCCGCCCGGCATGTGCACGGTCTCGGTCGTGCTGCCGCGCAGGAAGACGAGCAGCACCGCATGGCCGATCCCGTAGGCGACCAGCCGCGCATCGGAAAAGACGGGGGCGAGGCCGAGGACATCCTCGTAGAACCGGCGCGACCGGTCGAGGTCGGCGACGTAGATCGCGGTTTCCAGGACGCCGGCGATGGGGGGTGCTGCCATGGCTCCATCTTGCCCCCGGGCGGCGGCTGGAGGAACCTTCGTCGCGACAACGCCGTGAAAGAACTACGCCATGGCCCATGCCCTGGGCGCGCCCGCCGCCCCCGCCATCCTGCGCAACACCGAGCTCGACGCCGATGCGGTGCGGCAGGCGCGGGTGGACCTCGCCGCCTGTTTCCGGATGGCCGCGCGGCTTGGCCTGCAGGAGGGGATCTGCAACCACTTTTCCTTCGTCGTGCCGGGGCGGGACGACCTGTTCCTCGTGAACCCCTATGGCTGGGCGTTCAGCGAGATCACGGCGTCGCGCCTGCTGGTCTGCGATTTCAACGGCAACGTGGTTGCCGGCGACGGCGTGCCGGAGGCGACCGCCTTCTACATCCACGCCCGCCTCCACAAGCACCTGCCGCGCGCCAAGGCGGCGTTCCACACGCACATGCCGAATGCGACGGCGCTCGCGATGCTGGAGGGGCCGCCGCTGGTCTGGGCCGGGCAGACCGCGCTGAAATTCTACGGCCGCACGGTGGTGGACGAGGAGTATGGCGGGCTCGCCCTGGACGAGACGGAGGGCGACCGGATCGCGGCCAGCATCGGCGATGCCGACATCGTCTTCATGAAGAACCACGGCGTCATGGTGGTCGGGCCGACCGTATCGGAGGCCTGGGACGACCTGTATTACCTGGAGCGCGCCGCCGAGGTGCAGCGCCTGGCGCTGGCGACCGGCCGGCAGCTCAAGCCCGTGTCGCCCGAGATGGCGCAGCGCACCTATGAGCAGATGCGCGAGGGCGATCGCGAGAGCGCAAGGCTGCACCTGGAAAGCGTGAAGCGCATCCTGGCGCGCGACGAGCCGGACTTCATGCATTGACCGCCGCTCGGCCGCGCTGATGACGGCGGGGCCGCCCTCGCGGCCGGACGGTGCGGGGCTGGCGTTGCTGGTCCTGACGACCATGGGCTGGGGTCTGAACTGGCCGGCGATGAAGCTGCTGCTGGCCGAATGGCCGGTGCTGGCGACGCGCTCCGTCTCCGGCACGCTCGGCTTCGCGGTGCTGCTGGCGGTGGCGCTGGCGCGGCGGGAGAGCCTGGCGGTGCCGGTTGCGCTCTGGCCCCGGCTGGGCCTGGTTTCGCTGCTCAACGTCACGGCATGGATGGGGCTCGCTTCCTTCTCGCTGTTGTGGCTCTCGGCGGCGGAGGCGACGATCGTCTGCTACACCATGCCGGTCTGGGCGGTGCTGATGGCCTGGGCGGTCCTGGGCGAGAAGCCGGGACCGGCGCGCATCCTCGGGCTGGGGTTGGCGCTGTCGGGGCTGGTGCTGCTGGTGCTCGGCCGGGGCGTGGCGGTGGGGCTGGAAAAGGCGCCGGGCGTGGCGTTCGGGCTGGGCTCGGCGATCCTGTTCTCGCTCGGCACGGTGGTGACGAAGCGCTGGCCGCTCGGCCTGCCGCCGACCTGCGCGACGGTGTGGCAGGTGGGGCTGGGCATCCTGCCGCTGGTGCTGCTGTCGGTGGCCTTCGACGAGCCGGATACGGGACGGCTGGGGGCGCTGGAATGGGGGCTGCTGGCCTATGGCGGCGTCTTCGCGCTGGGGCTTTGCTACCTGAGCTGGTTCGCGGCATTGCGGCGGCTGCCGGCGTCGCTGGCATCGCTCGGCACGCTGATCACGCCGATGGTTGGGGTGGCGAGCGCTGCGCTGTTCCTCGGCGAGCCGTTCGGCTGGCGCGAGGCGACGGCGATGGGGCTGACGCTGTCGGGGGTGGGGTTGGCGATCCGAGGGTGAACAGGGCGCGGGGAGAGAATTCCCGGCGCCCCTCCTTTTTCTGCCCGTCGGGAAAGGGCGTGGTACGGCAGGGGATCCCCGATCAGGCGGGGGCGGCGGGCCGTGATCGGACAACGATGTGAGCCGGGCGGGTTCGGCTGATCCTGGCGGCAATGCGAGATGGTCGCCGGGCGCGCTCGCGACATGCCACGGTGCGACGCAAACCTTCCGCCTGCACATGGGATAACGCCAATGTTTCAGCGCGACAGGGCCAGATCCCGCGCTCAGCAGCGGCTGGGCGCATTGGCCGCAGTCGAGAAACTGGACGGAGGGTTCCTCACGGCCGTAGAGTGTATCGAAATCGGAACAAAAAGGGAGGAAGCACAATGCTACGCCGTGCCATTGTCTTTGCCGCCTGTTCAGTCGCCGGCTGTGCGTCTGAAACCGATCCGATGCCTGCGGTAGCGCCTCCCGTCGCATCGAGTGCGACCACCGATCCCATTCGCAGTGCAATGATGAGTGCCGGCAGCTACTTCCGACGACCCCAGGCCAACCGGCCCGCCGAGGCAGCGCGCGCTATCGCCAACATGGAGTTCCTGGCGGAGGCCGTGCCGAGGGACCCGAGGTGGCAAGCCGCGCCCGCGCAAGCGCTGACGCAGCTTCAGACGGCCAAGAATGAAGGCCGTTCCGCATTGGGAATCCCCGGCAGTGCGTCACCGCAGTCGGTCATCAGCGGCCTTATGGGGGCGGCATCCGCAATAGATGCGGGCGATCGGGCCGCCCTTGCCGGCGCCCTGCCGAACAATGTGTTCACGGGCGGCCCCGAAGGGACCGTGCGGCGCCTCTCGCAGCCTCCCCGAATTCCCAGCGCAGCGCCGGCCTTGCTGAGTATGGGTAGCGGAGGAGAGACGCAGCGTTAGGCTTCCCGGCCCCGACACACGCCTGAGCGCTCGCCGCGCTCAGGCTTTTCCGCGCACCGGCTCCAGCTCCGCGCCGGTGGCGCCCAACGGACAAGCAACAACGTCAAGCACCGACCCCATCGGCAATCAGTGCCTGGTCTGGGTCATCCGGTCGACATAGGCGATGCCGATCGCCGAGACGATGAAGGCCATGTGGATGATCGTCTGCCACATCACGGATTCCGACGTGACCGTGGCGTTCGGCAGACCGATCCGGCTCGCCTCGATGAAGGTCCGCAGCAGGTGGATCGAGGAGATGCCGATGATCGCCATCGCCAGCTTCACCTTGAGCACGCCGGCATTCACATGGCTGAGCCATTCGGGCTGGTCCGGATGCCCGTGCAGCCGCAGGCGGGAGACGAAGGTCTCGTAGCCGCCGACGATGACCATCACCAGCAGGTTCGAGATCATCACCACGTCGATCAGGCCGAGCACCACGAGCATGATCTGCTGCTCGGTGAAGTCGCCCGCATGGGTGACGAGGTGCACCAGTTCCTTGAGGAATAGGAAGACATAGACCGCCTGCGCGACGATCAGCCCGACATAGAGCGGGAATTGCAGCCAGCGCGACCCGAAGATGAGCTGGGCGATGAGGCCGAGCCGGACCGGGGGCGCTGCTTGGGTGTCACGCTGCATGGGGCATGCCGTCTCCTGAAGGGGCGGCGGGCCGATAGCACAGATCGCGGGGCGTTACCCCACGGCAATGTTGTCGAGCAGGCGCACCGTGCCGAGCCGCGCGGCGGCGATAAGGCGCATCGGCCCGGCGGTGCGCCGGGCGGCCAGCGGCTTCAGCGTCTCGGCCTCGACCAGCGCCAGGTAGTCCGGCGCGAAGCCGTGGCCACGGAGCGTGGCGAGGCCGTCCTGGAGCGCCGCTTCCACCGTGCCGCCCGTGGCGATCGCCGCCGCCGCCTGCGTCATGACGCGGAGCAGGACGGGCGCCGTCTCGCGGTCCTGTGACGAAAGGAAGCGGTTGCGGGAGGACATGGCGAGGCCGTCCACCTCTCGCACCGTCTCGACCGGGAGGATGCGGGTCGGGATGTCGAGGTCGGCCGCCATGCGGGTCACGACCTGGAGCTGCTGCCAGTCCTTCTCCCCAAAGACGGCGACATCCGCCTGGCTTTGCAGGAACAGCTTGCAGCAGACGGTGGCGACGCCGCGGAAATGGCCGGGGCGGGCATCGCCCTCCCAGCCGGCGGTCGGGCCGGCGACCTCGATGACGGTGGCGCTGCCGGGCGGGTACATCGCCTCGACCGGGGGCATCCAGACCAGGTCGCAGCCGGCGCGGCGGAGCTTGTCCAGATCCCCTTCCTCGTCCCGCGGGTAGCGGGAGAGGTCCTCGTTCGGATTGAACTGCAGCGGGTTCACGAAGATGGAGGTGGCGACGGCGTCGGCCGCCGCGCGGCCAGCCGTGACAAGCGCGATATGACCGTCATGCAGCGCGCCCATGGTGGGCACCAGCGCGAGGCGCTTGCCGCCGGCGTGCAGGGCGGCGCTGGCGGCGCGAAGGGACGGGAGGTCACGGCAGATCTGCATGGCCGGTTCTTAATGCGATTTGCGCCGGCCCGAAATCCGGCACGGGGCGCAGGGGCTGGATTGTGGACGTCGGTTGCCGCCGCGGGCCGGCAGGGCCAGCGCCCCGCCTTCGCTCGCCCCGCCTGGTGATCGGCGGGCATCGGCGCACCTTCGCATGGTTCCATCGGAACGCGATCTGCTCTAGTCGGCGGCATGTCCACCGACCGTATCACCCTGCGTCTCCAGCCCGGCCGCGATCGCCGGATCAAGGCCGGCCACCCTTGGGCCTTTTCCAACGAGATCGCGATGACGCCCGCGGCGAAGGCGCTGCCGCCGGGCAGCGTGGTGCGGCTGGAAGGCGATGACGGGGTGAAGCACGGCGCCTTCCACTTCAACCCGCATTCGCTGATCGCGGCGCGACGGCTGTCGGCCGATCCGGAAGCTGCCTGCGATGCCGGGTGGTTCCGGGCGCGGCTCGCCGAAGCGCTGGCGCTGCGCGAGAAGCTGTTCGACGCGCCGCATTACCGCCTGGTCCATGCCGAGGCGGATGGCCTGCCGGGGCTCGTCATCGACCGCTACGGCGACGTGCTGGCGATGCAGGCGAACACGGCGGGGATGGAGGCGGCGACGCCGCTGATCGTCGAGGCGCTGACGGGGCTGCTGGGGCCGCGCGGCATCGTGGCGCGCAACGACAGCGCGGTGCGCGGGCTGGAGGGGTTGGCTGAGGAGACGAAGCTGCTGCACGGCGATGCTGCCGGCACGGCGGTCGAGGAGAATGGGCGGCGCTTTCCGGTCGACCTGCTCGGCGGGCAGAAGACCGGGTGGTTCTTCGACCAGCGGGAGCATCGGGCGCGCGTGTCGCGCCTCGCGGCGGGGGCGAGCGTGCTTGACGCCTTCTGCCATACGGGTGGGTTCGGCATCGGCTGCGCCGTCGCGGGCGCTGCGAAAGTGACGCTGCTCGACCGCAGCGAGCATGCGCTGGCGACGGCGCAGCAGGCCGCGGTGCTGAACGGCGTCGCCGACCGCGTCACGACCCAGCGCGGCGAGGCGATGGAGGCGCTGGAGCGCATGGTCGGTGCGGGGCAGCGCTTCGGCGTGGTGGTCACCGACCCGCCGGCCTTCGCGAAGACGCGGAAGGACCAACCCGCGGCGCTGCGCGCCTATGGCAAGCTGGCGCGGCTGGCGGCGACGCTGGTGGAGCGCGGCGGGTTCCTGTTCATCGCATCCTGCAGCCATCATGTCGGGCCGGGCGAGTTCGCCGATGCGGTCGCGTGGGGCGTGCATCGCGCGCGGCGCGAGGCGCGCATCCTGCACATGGGTGGCGCCGGGCCGGACCATCCGCTGCATCCCATGCTGCCGGAAAGCCAGTATCTGAAGGGCATGCTGTTGCACCTGCCGTGATGCCGCCGCCCCACGCCCGCTTCCTGCACCCCGCGCCGCTGCCGGTTGGGGCGCGGCTTGCCCGCGGGTGGCGGCTCACGGCGTATGAGGCGGGGGGCGCCGTGGCGCGGCTGGGCCGGCGCTCGGCATCCGTGGATGCGCTGCTGATGGCGGCCGGCGTTCGCGAAGGGGCCTTTGCAGGCGCCTGGAACCCCCTGAGCCGCGCGCGGCCGCGCGGCTGGAACGACCGGGCGCTGACGCGGCTGCGGCAGGCCGCGTCGCGGCTGCGCTGGGTCGAGGGCATCGGGCGGGCTGACAGACCGACGTGGTGCGAGCAGCATCTGCTGATCCTTGGCGATGTGCGGCGGACCGCAGTGCTCGCGCGTCGCTTTCGGCAGCACGCCATCCTGCGTGTGCGGCTGCGCGCGCTGTCCCGGCTGCTGGTGCTGCGATGACCGGCGCGATCGGGTTCCTCGCCGCCGTCTTTCTGCTGCGCGCCGCCCTCGGCGTGCTGTTCCAGGCTCCGGGCGCCGCGGGGCCGGTGCTGGTGCCCGCCTTCGGGATGGACTGGACGCAGTTCGGCACGCTGGTCGGGCTGTTCTGGCTGCCCGGCCTGCTGCTCGCGATCCCGATCGGCCTTGCGGCGCCGCGGCTGAGCGATCGGCGCATGGTGCTGGCCGGCATGACGCTGCTGGTCGCGGGTGGGCTCGTCTCCGCCGCCGCGACGGTCGACGCGCCCGTGTTGCTGACGATCGGTCGCCTGCTGATGGGGTGCGGCACCGTCATGGTCATCGTGCTGATGACGAAGATGATGCAGGACCGCTTCAAGGGTGCGGACCTGTTCCCCGCGATGGCCGTCTACGTGCTCGGCTGGCCGGTCGGCATCGCCGCGGCGCAGGCCGTGCTGCCGGGACTCGCGGTGGATGTCGGCTGGCAGCTTCCGTTCCTCGCCGGCGCGGCCGCGATGGCGCTGGCATTGTTCGCCATCGCGGCGGCGTCGAGGCCCTCGGCGAGCGTCGCGCCGCCGCCAGCAGGATCGGGGCGCCTGACGGGGCGGGAGATCCGGCTGATGTGCCTCGCCGGCGGCTGCTGGGCCATGGTGAACGGCACCTACATGGTGCTCGTCACCTTCGCGCCGCCGCTGTTGACGGCCCGCGGGCTGTCCGTCGCCGAGGCCGGCTTCGCGACGTCGCTGATGTCCTGGGTGAACCTGGTCGCCGTGCCCGCCGGGGCGATGCTGGCGCGCCGGCCGTCGATCATCCTGCCGATGGTGGTGGGCAGCATCACGGCCTCTGCCGCGCTGGCGGCGGCGCTGCCCTATGCCGGGCTGGGCTGGGCGGCGGTGATCCTCGCGCTGCACGGCCTGCTCTATGCGCTGCCGATCACGGTGTTCTCGGCGCTGCCGGCGCTCGCCGTGCCGCCGGAGCGGCGGGCGCAGGGGCTCGGGGTGTATTTCGTGTGGTTCTACGGCGGCTGCACTGGCTTTCCGCCCTTGGCCGGGTGGCTCGCCGACCAGACCGGCGGCGCCACCGTGCCGGTGCTGTTCGCGGCGGGGCTGCTTGTCGGCGCGCTGGTGCTGTTCCTGGTCTTCCGGCGAGTGGTCGGGCGCGGCTGACAGCATCGAGGGGCGCCGCCCCTCGAGCACCCCGGCAGGAAACTCGAGTTTCCTGCACCTTCGGGCGATTTCTGCGAAATCGAAAGACTCAGTTCAGGCCGACGGCCGTCGCCATCACATCGCCAATGCCATCGCGGATGACGAGGTCGGCCATGTCGTCCAGCGGCGTCTCCTGCTTGTTCACGATGACCAGCCGCGCACCGTGGCGTTTCGCGATCTCCGGAAAGCCCGCGGCCGGATACACCACCAGCGACGAACCGAGGACGATGAACAGTTCCGCCGCCATCGTCTCCTCCTGCGCCCGGCGCATCGGTTCCGCCGGCATGGCCTGGCCGAAGCTGATGGTCGCCGTCTTCACGAGGCCCCCGCAGGCGGTGCAGGCCGGCACGTCGCCGTCGCGCTCGAACGCCACGCGCAGGGCGCCGATCTCATAGCGCCGCGCACAGTCGAGGCAATGCGCGTAGGTCGAATTGCCGTGCAGCTCGATCACCTGTGCCTCGGGGATGCCCGACGCCTGATGCAGCCCGTCGATGTTCTGCGTGATGACGGCCTGTGTCTTGCCCTGCCGCACCAGCAGCGCGACGGCGCGATGGCCGCGATTGGGCTGGGCGGCGCGCATCGTGTCGTCGCCGGCGAAGCGGCGGCGCCAGGTCTCGCGCCGTGCCTCGGCCGAGGTCACGAAATCCTGGAACATGATCGGCTGCATCTTGGTCCAGACGCCGTTGGTGCCGCGGAAATCCGGGATGCCGGATTCCGTGCTGATGCCCGCGCCGGTGAAGACGGCGATGCGGCTCGCCGCCTCGATCATCTGACGCAGGGCGGCGGCGTCGCTCATGGCAGCCTCGCCAGCATGAACAGGCGGCGGAAGGGCAGCAGCACGACGCCATCCGCCTGCGGCGGATAGGCCGCGCGCATGGCTGCGCGATAGGCTTCGAGGAAGCCGTCGCGTTCCGCGCCCTGCAGCACATCCAGATAGGGCCGCAGCGAGGTGCCCATGGCCCATTGCACGACGGGGTCCTCGCCGCGCAGCACATGGACGTATTCGGTGATCCAGAGGTCGAGCGCGGCGACGCTCGGCCGCAGCAGGTCATAGTAGTCGCCGGGTGCCAGGATCGGCGGTGCGCTGGTCACGCGGGCGAGCGTCGCCGCCCAGGGTCCTTCGCGGGCGATGCGGTCCTGCGTCGAGCGCAGCGGCGCCGCGTGCATGGAGGGCATCTGCACCGCCAGCACCCCACCGGGCGCGATGTGCGTGAGCAGGCGGGGAAACAGCGTCTCGTGATCGCCGAGCCATTGCAGGGCGGCGTTGCTGAACAGCACGTCGACAGGCTGGGTGGGGGACCAGGTGGCGATGTCCGCCTGCTCGGTCGCGAAGCCGGTCGCGCCTGCCTTTGCGAGCATGGCGGCGGAGCCGTCGACGCCCGTGACGGTCGCACCGGGGAAGCGCGTGGCGAGCGCCGGCAGGGCGTTGCCCGCACCGCAGCCGAGATCGATGACGCGCTTCGGTGCGGAATGATGGATGCGGCCGATCAGGTCGAGGGCGGGGCGGAGGCGCTCATCCTCGAAGCGCAGATACTGGCTGGCGTCCCAGGAGGATGCGCTCATGGCGACGGTCTCCATCGTTCAAGGGCCGGGATTGGAGGGGCGGGGGCGGGGAGGCGTCAAGGTGATGGGGGTTGCTGCGCCTCGCGCACGGACCGGAGAGCGCGTCGCCGCCTCGCGACGCCTCCACCAAAGCTGCCCAATCACGTTGCGGAGGTGCGTGACTGAGCACCCGCATAGGCCGAAGGGTCTTTGGAAATCTCCGGTTGGTGTTTTGCCTTGCCCGCAGAAGCGGCGGCGGGGCACGTCCTTCGCACGAGACCCGACTGCTGCTCGGCCCCGTGCAACGCAGGCATCGGGCGGCCAGATGTGCTTCCGTTCGCCTCGGCTCAAGCCAACGTAAGCCGCTGTCTCCGCAAGCATATTCACCGGACTTGGTGATCCACCTGATCAGGCGCTGCCCCAGCTTCCTTCCCCAACACCAAGTCGAGGTTTCCAAAGGCCCTTCGGCCTTTGGCGGGGTGAGGTCCGGAGAGGGGCAGAGCCCCTCTCCGTCACGCCCTCACAGGAATCTCGCCCGGATATCGACGGAACTCTCCCGTCCCAGCTTGTCGAAGTGTTCCGCGATCCAGGCTTCTGCCGCCTCGCGCCCGTATTGGCGCAGCATGCACAGGAATTCCCAGTCGCCGTTGAACTTCGTGGACAGCTTGAAGCCGCGCAGCCGGTCCTCATCCTCGATCAGGTGCACGAAAAGCCGGCGGTAGCGCGGCTGTTCCAGCCTTCCTGTGTCGAGCAGCCGCTGCACGAAGTCGATGGCGCGCATCTCCGCCATCAGCGATCCGTTGAAGGTGATCTCGTTCAGCCGGTTGACGATGTCCGAGACGGAGGTCGGGTGTTCCTCGCGGAACTGTGGGTTGAGCTGGATAAGGACGATGTCCGGCGGCCCACCCTGGTCGTAGAGCGGCCACAGCGCGGGGTTGCCGAGGTAGCCGCCGTCCCAGAAGGGCTCGCCGTCGATCTCGACGGCCTTGAACACCTGCGGCAGGCAGGCGGAGGCGAGCAGCGCTTCGACCGTTACCTCGCGCCGGGTGAAGACGCGGGGCTTGCCGGTGCGGACGGAGGTTGCCGAGACGAACAGGCGCGGCGCCTTGGCTTCCATCCGCAGCCGTTCGAAGTCGATGCTGTCCGTCAGCGCATCGCGCAGCGGGTTGAAGTCGATCGGGAACGGGTTGAGCTGGTAGGGGGACAGCACCCGGGAGAGCGTGTCGAAGGTGCGGTAGGCGAAGGACCAGGTTAGGTCGTGGCCCCAGACCAGCTTCTCGAATGGCGTCGCCTGCACGGGGGACATGGACAGGCGCTGCGCGATCGAGCGCCAGAAGCGGTCGAGCGCGGCGATGGCGGCTTCGGGGCCGCCTTCCAGCAGGCCCTGCACGAGCATGGCGCCGTTGATGGCGCCGGCGGAGGTGCCGGACAGGCCGTCCACCTCCAGCCGCTCGTCCTCGAGCAGCCGTTCCAGCACGCCCCAGGTGAAGGCGCCGTGGGTGCCGCCGCCCTGCAGGGCGAGGCTGACGCGCCGCTTCTGGGGGGGCTTGGCGACCGCCGGGGCCGCAGGGGTCGTCTCGTCGCTCACGTGGGGGCTCCGGGGCGCGGCCGGGCGGCGTGGGAGCGGGGCCGGCGGATGGGCGCGATGCAGTCTGAGTGGTCCATGGTTTCTGCGCCTCGGTCTTGATGGCCGTTCGGACGGGGCCGTGCCCCGCGGGTCGCGCATGGTGGCGAAGTGGGCGCCGGGGGGAAAGAGCCCGGCGGGCGACCCAGCCCTGCGCCGATCAGGGTCCGGAAAGGAATTTCCGTGAGGATGGGGCGAACTGCCAACCAGGAAGGTCGCCGCATGCTCTCCAGTTTGTCCATCCGCGCCAAGCTCCTCGGGGGGTTCGGCGTGGTCATCCTGCTGCTGTGCGCGCTCGGCGCAGGAAGCCTGTTCGCAACGTCCAGCCTGCGCGGTTCGGTCGATGCGCTGGCGCAGAACCGGGTGCCGTCCATCCGGTATCTCGGCGCCTATTCCATCGCGCTGACCCAGCTGCGTCAGACCGAAACGACATTGCAGCTGTTCGACGACCCCGCGGACCGTGCGGCGCGGATGCCGCGCGTCGCACCGCTGCTGCAGACGATGCAGCGGTCCTGGGCGGCCTATGAGCCGTTGGTCAGTGCCGGGGAAGAACGGCGGCTGGCCGACGAGGTCCGGGCGCAGGACGCCGCATACATGCCGGTGCATCGCGAGCTGATCGCGCTGCTCGCGGCGAATGACAACGCGGCGGCCCTGCGCGTCTTCATGGGCTCGCGCCAGCGCTATGAGGGGTTCGTCGCGGCTGTCGAGGCGCTGAGCCGGTTCAACGCCGAGCAGGCCGGTCTGGAGGCCGAGGCGTCCGAACGGCTGTCGGGTCGGTTGAACTGGGGCCTGATCGCGTTGATGACCGCCGCGGTGGTGATCGCCATTGGCATCGCGCTGTTGATCGGACGCAGCATGGCGAGCCGCGTGGCGCATCTGGCGGCGGCGATGGGGCGGCTTGCGCAGCGTGACTACGGCTTCACCCTGACTGAGACTCATGACCAGGATGAGATCGGTGAACTGGCGCGCGCTGTCGATACCTGTCGCGACGGTTTGAAGGCGGCGGACGAGATTGCTGCGCGGCAGCGGGCGGCGGAACAGGAAGCTGCCGAGCGCGGGCGGCGGATCGACACACTCGTCTCGGCCTTCGACGAGGAGGCGAGTGACGCGCTGCGCACGGTCGCCGCCGCGGCGACGCAGCTCGACGCCACGGCGAAGTCGATGGCCGACACTGCCGATGACGGCACCAGCCAGGCGACCGCGGTCGCCGCCGCGACCGAGCAGGCGAGTGCCAACATCCAGACCGTTGCGGCATCCGCCGAGGAGTTGGCGGCGTCGATCGCCGAGGTCGCCCGCCAGGTGCGCGGCACCGCCGGCATCACCGGCCGTGCCGCCGATGCGGCGCGCGAAACCGACGGAACGGTGCGCGGGCTGGCCGATGCCGCCAATCGGATCGGCGATGTGGTGCGGCTGATCAGCGATATCGCCGGCCAGACCAATCTGCTTGCGCTGAACGCGACGATCGAGGCGGCGCGGGCCGGCGAGGCCGGCAAGGGCTTCGCGGTGGTGGCGAGCGAGGTGAAGCAGCTTGCGGCGCAGACGGCGCGGGCGACGGAGGAGATCGGGCAGCAGATCTCGGCGATCCAGGCCGAGACGACGCGCACCGTGGACGCCATCGCCGGCATCGCGAAGACCATCGAGGAGCTGAACGCGAATACCAGCCAGGTTGCGGCGGCGAGTGAGGAGCAGGCGGCGGCGACGCAGGAGATCGGCCGCGCGGTCGCCGAGGCGGCGATGGGGACGCAGGATGCGTCCCGCAACGCGGCCGGGGTGAAGCATGGGGCCGAACGCACCGGCCAGTCGGCGGGGGAAGTGCGCGGCGCCTCGGCAGAGCTCTCACGGCAGGCGGAGCGGCTGCGCGGGCGGGTGGGAAGCTTCCTCGCCGAAATCCGCGCGGCCTAGAGCATTCTCCGTTCGCCCTGGCTCACGGCGAATGCTCCATTCCCTTGCTTTTACCCGATCAGGGGATTCCACCTGATCGGGATCTGCCCTGGCGCGGCTACGGCCGCGCCAGGTTCTCCCGCAGCGTCTTCCCCTCATACTCCGTCCGGAAGAGGCCGCGCCGCTGGAGTTCCGGCACGACCAGCCGGCAGAATTCCTCGAACATCCGGGGATGCACCGTCGGCGTGATGATGAAGCCGTCGCAGGCGCCGGATGTGAAGTAGTCCTCCAGCTGGTCGGCAACCATCGTCGGGGTGCCGACCAGCAGGCCGCGCGGGCGCTTCGTCGCGTCGGCGAAGCTGATGCCTTCCTGCTGCATCACCTGCATCACGCGGTCGATCGACCCGCTGATGCCCTGGTTGCCGGTCGCTTCGGCGAAGCTCTGCGGATCGCGGTGCTTCGACAGGTCGGCGCCCATCAGCGAGGAGTTCAGCATCTGCTGCGCCTCGGGGTCGATCAGGGATTGCAGGTATTCGTACTTCTCCTGCGCGATGCTTTCGGTTTCCCCCAGCACCGTCATGAAGCTCGGCAGGATCCTGCAATCCTCCGGTGCCCGGCCGTACTTTGCCATGCGGGCCTTCACGTCGGTGGTG
This sequence comes from Neoroseomonas terrae, assembly GCF_018129025.1. Lineage (GTDB taxonomy): Bacteria > Pseudomonadota > Alphaproteobacteria > Acetobacterales > Acetobacteraceae > Neoroseomonas > Neoroseomonas terrae. Next base: position 81,574 of record NZ_JAAEDI010000016.1, read on the forward strand.
AAGGCGAGCGTGTCGGCCTTGCTGTGCGGCGTGCAGAAGATCAGTTCGGCCCAGCGCGCCGCGAAGTCGCGCCCACGATCGGAGGAGCCCGCCTGCATGAAGACGGGCCGCACCTGCGGCGAACGCGGCATGGCGAGCGGCCCGCGCGTCTTCACCCAGCGTCCCTCGAAATTCGTGTACCGGACCTTGGACGGATCGATGAAGACGCCGCCCTCCTTGTCGAGCACGAGGGCGCCTTCGTCCCAGGACTCCCAGAGCGCGGTGCAGGCCGCGAGGACCTCATCGGCCCGGTCGTATCGCTCGTCCTTCGAGGGGATGCCGTCGAGGCCGAAGTTCTTCGCTTCGAGGTTGGTCGCGGAGGTCACGATGTTCCACGCCATCCGCCCGCCCGTCAGCAGGTCCAGCGAAGCGAGGGTCCGCGCGATCCAGTAGGGATGAAGAAAGGTGGTGGACAGCGTGGCGCCAAGGCCGAGATGCCGCGTGACGCGCGCCATGATCGGCAGCACCACGAGCGGGTCCAGGTAGGAGATCTGCCCGCCGAGCCTGAGATAGGCATCGAAGTTGCCGCCATGGATGTCGGGCAGGCCGAAGGTGTCGGCGTAGAAGCAGGCATCGAAGCGCGCCTCCTCCAGCACGCGGGCGATATGCTCGTAACGCGTGGGGGAGAGGATGTCGTCGAGCGGCGCCTCGGGGTGGCGCCAGGCGCCCGGGTGGTTCGCGGTGGGACCGGTTTTGAGATAGGCGACCAGATGCATCCGGCGCTGCGTCATGCGGTGCGGTTCCGGCGGTAAGGGGTGCGGGCCATGGGACGTTCGGTCTCCGTAAGGCCGTGCCGGCGTTCGGCGGTTCGCCGGACTATGCGGGCGCGGCCGGGGAGCGGCAAGGAACGGTGTCAGCCCGGCTGGGCGGGACCTGCGGTGAAGGTCAGGGTTGCCGCGCGTTCGTTGCCGACCAGCACCAGGCAGTTCACCTGCAACGTCGCGCGCGCGACCATGCGCGGGGTGCACAGGGCCGAGAGGCGCGATCCTTCGGCGGCACCGGACAGTTCGACCGCATGCTCGCGCGGCATGCCGCCCTGCATCGCCACCCGCCCATTCACCGTAATGAACACTTCATGTTGGGGCTGCGTAGTCAGGCCGGCGGGCACGCGCCGCGTGTCCATGTAGCCACCGATCAGCCAGGATTCCTTGGTCACGCTCGGTCGCCAGAATTGTGGTCCTGCCTCGGCGCGGCCAGCCGCCGTGCGAGGGCCGCAGGCAGCGAGCGTGGCCAAGGCGGCCAGGGCGACGGCGCGCACCATGCTGACCTCATCCGGATATGCGGGGGAAGGCTAGCCCGCCGGCGCGCCGCGCGCCTAGGTTGCAGGCAGCGGCAGGCACGACTTGACCGCCCGGCGACGGGAAGTCAGATACCGGCACCCCTCGGACGGGGCGAGGAACGCCGATGACTGAGCCTGCCGAAACGCTCGACGCCATGCATATCCTGGCTGGCGCGCTGCCCTTCCTGAAGCGCTACGACGACGCCACCGTCGTCGTGAAGTACGGCGGCCACGCGATGGGCGAGGAAGAGACGGCGCTGCGCTTCGGCCGAGACATCGCGCTGCTGGAGCAGGTGGGCGTCAATCCGGTCGTCGTGCATGGCGGCGGGCCGCAGATCAACAACATGCTCAAGCGCCTGAACGTGAAGTCCAACTTCGTCCAGGGCCTGCGCGTGACGGATGAGGAGATGCTCGACGTCGTCGAGATGGTCCTCGCCGGCCCGGTCAACAAGCAGGTGGCGGAGGCGATCACCCGCGCGGGCGTCGTCGCCGTCGGCATCTCCGGCAAGGATGGCGGGCTGATCCGCGCGCGGAAGCTGCAGCGCACCTACCGCGACCCCGAAAGCAACATCGAGAAGGTGCTCGACCTCGGCTTCGTCGGTGAGCCCGAGAGCGTCGACCCGAAGGTGCTGCGCCTGATGATCAGCGCCGACATCGTGCCCGTGGTCGCCCCGGTCGGCGCCAGCGCTGACGGCCAGACCTACAACATCAACGCCGATACGGCGGCCGGCGCGATCGCCGGCGCGCTGAATGCCGAGCGCCTGCTGATGCTGACCGATGTGGCCGGCGTGCTGGACCCGGCGAAGCGGCTGATCCCCGAGATGACGGTCGCCGAGGTCAAGGCCGGCATCGATGCGGGCTGGATCGCCGGCGGGATGATCCCGAAGGTCGAGACCTGCATCTACGCGATCGAGCGCGGCGTGAAGGCGGCGGTGATCCTGGACGGCCGCGTGCCGCATGCGATCCTGTCCGAGCTGTTCACGGATGCGGGGCCGGGGACGCTGATCCGGCCCTGAGCAGTGGGCCGGAGAAGGCGTTGCTCCTCTCCGGACGCCTTCAGGAAGCTCGCCCGGCGCGTGATCCCGGGTTGCCCGGCGCTTCGAGTCGATCGCCCCGCGCCGTTATCCATCTTACCGCCGTGCGGCGCGGTCGATGGCGTTGATCCGCCACCGCAACTCGCTGTCTCCGACCGCTGCCGGGCTGGTCAGGGCCGGCGGCGAGGGCGCCAGCAGGGCGACCGTGGCCTCGGCGGTGTCGTCGCTGAGCCCGGCCTTGCGGCAGAGCCCGGCGAGGGATTTGCCGCATCGTGTCGCGACGGCGTGATCGATGACGCTTCGCGGCATGTCGGCGAGGCCGGCCAGCGCGGTGACGACGAAGGCCGTCTCGCCGCGGCGCGCGGCCTGCAGGACCGCCGCATCGTCGAGCGCCCCGCCGCTTTGGAGGATGGCGACGCGTGTCGCAGCGTCCTCCGCCGTTTCATGCGGATGTTGCGTGCCGGCGAGGCGGGTGGCGACGGCGGCGCGGAGCTGCGACACGACCTCCGCCGGCAGATCGGCACGTTCCATTAGCGGGGCAAGCAACTCCTCGGCGACGAACTGCGCCAGCGCGAGAGCGGCGCGGGCGGTCAGGTCCGGCCGGCGCACCAGCGGTGCCTGCCATGATGTCTGCTCGGCGGCCTGCACCACCAGGGCGTCGAGGGTGCTCTCGCGGATTGCGGCGCTGCGGTTGCCCAGCAGGTCGCCGATGGCCGCGGCATCGCCGCTGCCCACCAGCGCCTCGGCCACCGTCTCGCTGATCGCCGGGCGCCGCGCGATGGCCGCCAGGGTCTCCGCCACGGGCGGCGCGGCGATGAGGGTGAGGAGATCACCCTCGGTCAGCAGCGGGCACAGCCGGATCAGCGGGTCGGCGACGCGCAGGCTGGTGTCGCGGGCAAGCCGCAGCACCAGTGCGCGCGGCGCGTCAGGCAGGTCCTTCAAAGCCTCCGCGATGGTGGCGCGGATCTGCTCCGCGGCATCCTCGGCAAGCCGGGTCATTGCCTCCCACGCCGCATGGGCGATGCGGTCCTGCTGGCGGCCCGGCAATCCGGGCGCCAGGGCGACGAGGCGGTTTGCCAGCGCCTGGCGCACGGCCTCGTCCTCATCCGCCGCGAGGGTGACGAAGGTCTGGTAGGGGCTTGCCGGGTTCGCCGCGACGGTGGCGCGGACGGAGGCGGCGCGGTCGCCCATCAGGTAGTACAGCGCCTCGGGCGGCGTCGCGGGATCGGTGGCGAGGCTGGCGCGGGCGGCCGGAGGGCCGTCCGCCAACAGTCGGGCGATGGCCGCGATGTCCATCATGCGGCGGGCGGGGCCAGACGCCAGCCGCCGCGGTGCTCACGCTTCGCGTCGTAGAGAGCGGCGTCGGCGCGGGCGAGGAGCCCGCCGGCGGTCTCCGCGGCCCCACCTTCGCGGCAGGCGAGGCCGATGCTGAAGCGCGGCGCCGCGCTGCCGGCGGGCAGGGCGGTGGCGGCGGCGATCAGCGATTCCGCGCAGGCGATGGCTTCCACCGGCGCCGCGCCCGGCAGCCAGAGCGTGAACTCATCCCCGCCGAGGCGCGCGGCGGCGCCGCGGCATCCCGCCGCGTCACGCAGCAGCAGTGCGGCGGTGCGCAGGGCGGCGTCGCCCGCGTCATGGCCGAGCCGGTCATTGAGCGGCTTCAGATTGTCGAGGTCGATGAACAGCAGCGCGCCGCCTGGGGCCCCATCGCCGATCGAGGCGGCGAGGCCGGCGAGGAACGCCCGGCGGTTGGCAAGGCCGGTCAGCGGGTCGGTCCCGGCCTGGCGTTCGAGTTCGGCCTGCACCCGGCCGAATCCCAGCACGCCGCCGAGCGTCGCCGCCATGGCGCGCAGCACGGCGAGATCCTCGGCATCCCAGTCGCGACCGCCCGGCGCGCGCCAGGCGGCCAACGCCGAGACGGTGGGCGGGCGGCCGTGATGGTGGAACAGCGCAACCGGCAGGTGCCCGGGCAATTGCCCCACCCAATCCTCGGCCGAAGCCAGCGACCGGGCGGCGACGGACGGGAGTTCCGTCGGCACCGGGGCGGTCGGGTTGATGATCTCCGCGCCGGCCGCGGCCGGCACGACCATGGTGGTGCCGGCGCAGCCCAGGGCGTCGCGCAACTCGACCAGGCCGTGGGTCAGGGCCTCCGTCGCCGTGCCGGCATGGCGCACCGTTTCGCCCAGCGCATCCAGCAGCGCTGCGCGGCGCAGCCCGGCGGCCGCGGCGGTTGCGGCGGCTTCCTGGTCGGTCACGTCCTGGGCGACCCCGCGCAGGCCGGCGAACTGGCCGCGCGCATCGCCGAGTGGGGCCAGGGAGAGCGAGAGGCACCGCGGCCGCCCCCCGGCGCCGGCGACCCAGGCCCGATGGTTGCGGACCGCCTGCCGCAGCGCGAAGGGATCGCCGACGGTGCCGAGCAACAGCGAGTCCGCCCGCCGCCCGAGCAGGCCCGCGGCCGGATGGCCGAGCACGGTGCCGGGCCAGAGGAAGCTGAAGCGGCCCTCGCTGTCCGTCTCGAAGACGAAATCGGCGGCGAGGCCGGCGAGGTCCTGCCAGCGCTGGCGCGATTCCAGCAGGGCGCCGTGCAGCGCCGTCGCCGCGGCCGCCGCGGGTGGGATCGTAGCGCTACGCTCCTTGTGCAGCAGGGCCATTGTCATCGCCGCCATGGAAGCGCCACGGCGATGAACGGGCGGTTAGCGACTTGCTCGTGCCCCTCCGGGGCCGGCGGCGATCCGGCGCGCCCTGCGCCAGGACTGGCTGGCGCCCGATGCGGGGCGCGGCGGTACGTTGACAGTCCGCTGCGGCGGCCCCAAGCACCCATGCCTTTCATGATCGCCCGAGGACGTCCATGGACCATTCCGCCCTGCAGTCGCGCATCGAAACGCTCTGGCAGAACCGCGACCGGGTGAACCCCGGCACCGGCGGCGCCGACCGCCAGGCGATCGAGGACGCGCTCGAGATGCTGGATTCCGGCAAGGCCCGCGTGGCGCAGTCGGACGGGAAGGGCAATTGGCAGGTCAACCAGTGGCTGAAGCAGTCCGTGCTGCTGTCCTTCCGCCTGGTCGATTCCGCGCCGATGGACACGGCTGCCGGCGCCTACGACAAGGTGCCGCTGAAGTTCGCCGACTGGGGTGAGAACCGCTTCCGCGAAGCAGGCTTCCGGGCCGTGCCGGGTGCCGTGGTGCGGCGGTCGGCCTATATCGCGAAGAACGTCGTGCTGATGCCGTCCTTCGTGAATCTCGGCGCCTATGTCGACGAAGGCACGATGGTGGATACCTGGGCGACGGTCGGGTCCTGCGCGCAGATCGGCAAGAACGTGCATCTGTCGGGCGGCGTCGGCATCGGCGGCGTGCTGGAGCCGCTGCAGGCCAATCCGGTGATCATCGAGGATGACTGCTTCGTCGGCGCGCGATCCGAAGTCGCGGAGGGCGTGATCGTCGAGAAGGGCGCGGTGCTGTCGATGGGCGTCTTCCTCGGCGCCTCGACCAAGATCATCGACCGCGCGACAGGCGAGGTCTTCATCGGCCGCGTGCCGTCCTACTCGGTGGTGGTGCCGGGATCGCTGCCGGGCAAGCCGCTGCCGGACGGTTCGCCGGGCCCATCGCTGTACTGCGCCGTGATCGTGAAGCGCGTGGATGCGCAGACGCGCGCGAAGACGGCCATCAACGAGCTGCTGCGCGACTGATCGCACGCACTACGGAACAGCGCAGCTAGGAGCGGAGCGTGAACCGGTGGCGGAAGGAACTCTGATGGCGGCGGATCCGGTTCCCCTCGCCCAGGCGATGATCCGCTGCCGGTCGGTGACGCCGGCGGATGACGGCGCGCTGGACGTGGTGCAGCGCGCGCTGGAGCCGCTCGGCTTCACCTGCACGCGGCTGGTCTTTGGGCCGGACGACTATCGGGTGGACAATCTGTTCGCCCGGCGCGGCACTGCCGGCCCGCATTTCTGCTATGCCGGGCATACCGATGTGGTGCCGCCGGGGGACCCGGCCGCCTGGGCCGACGACCCCTTCGCCGCCGTGGTCCGCGACGGCACGCTGTATGGCCGCGGCGCCTGCGACATGAAGGGCGGCTTTGCGGCCTTCATCGCCGGGCTGACGGATTACCTGGCCGCGAACCCGAACCATCCTGGCTCAATCTCACTGCTGATCACGGGGGATGAGGAGGATCGGTCCGTCGATGGCACGCTGAAGGTGCTCGAATGGATGCAGGCGAACGGTCAGGTCCCCGACATGGCACTGGTCGGCGAACCCACCAGCCGCCGCGCGTTGGGCGACACCATCAAGATCGGTCGGCGCGGCAGCCTGACCGCGCGCATCACCGTGCAGGGGAAGCAGGGGCACAGCGCCTATCCGGCGCTGGCCGACAACCCGATCCATCGGCTGGTCGCCGCGCTGGGGCCGCTGCTCGCCGCGCCGCTCGACAACGGGTCGGAGTTCTTTCCGCCGACCACGCTGCAGGTGACGGGCTTCGATGTCGGCAACAAGGCGTCCAACGTCATTCCCGCCGTCGCGCGGGCAATGCTCAACATCCGCTTCAACGACCACCACAGCAGCGCGACGCTGACCGAACGCCTGCACGCCGCGCTGCGCGCCGCGGGCTGTGCGTATGAGATGCAGGCGGATTGTTCGGGCGAATCCTTCCTGACGCGGCCCGGGCCCTTCGTCGATGCGCTGTCCCGCGCCATCGCGCGCAGCACGGGGGAGACGCCGGCGCTCGATACCGGCGGTGGGACATCCGATGCGCGCTTCATCGCGCGGTACTGCCCGGTCGCAGAGTTCGGGGCGGTCGGCGCCACGCTGCACCAGGTGAACGAGAGTGCGCCGGTCGATGAGCTGCGCCGGCTGGCGGCGACCTATCGCGCGATCCTCGAGGAGGTCCTCGCCTGAGCGGCGCCCCGCCGCCCGCCGGGCCCGCGGTGCGTGGCATCGCCGGCGCGCTGATGCTGGCGCGGGCAAGGCCCGAGGGCATAAACGCGTTCAGATCCACCATGCAGGACGCCCGTGCGTCCTTCATCGCCGCGGCGCTCTGCCTGCCGATCTTCCTCTTGCTGCGCGCCGGCGCCGGGTCGGCGGCCGACCCGGGGCGTGCGCTGGCCGCGGATCTGATCGCCTTCGTCTGTTCCTGGGCAGGTTTCGCCCTCGCTTCCATCCCGATCGCCGAGGCGATGGGGCGGCGGGCGCTCTGGCCGCGCTTCATCGCGGCGTGGAACTGGGTGAACCTGGTCCAGTATTCGGTGATGGCGTTGCTGTCGCTGCCCGACCTGCTGGGGCTGACGGGGATCATCGCCGGCGCGATGGCGCTGTCGGGCCTCGGCTACGCGCTGTGGCTGCAATGGTTCACGACGCGGGTCGCGCTGGGGCTGCCAGGGCCCAAGGCGGTGGCGTTCGTCGCGCTGGACCTGGGGCTGTCGGTGTTCCTGTCGGGGCTGGCGGCGACGATGGCGGCGGGGTGAGTCGGGTTGGCGGTTCCCGGAGAAGGGCTTTGCCCCTCTCCGGACCTCTCCCCACCAAAGGCCGAAAGGCCTTTGGAAACCTCGACCTGGCGCCGGGCGAGGTTGGCGCTTCCGCAGGCGCCGGGCAGGGTGCCTGGGATGCCTTCAGGCACCGGGCATCATGCATGCTGCCAGTTTCCGTTGAGGCAACGCAGCCCGGCACCGCCGGAACGTGCGGACCTTCGTCTTGAGATAGGTCGGCGCCTTCACTCACCCGCGCCGCGAAGCCGGACCATACCTGGCACTGCCCATGTGCAATGGCGGCTTGAGGTTTCCAAAGGCCTTTCGGCCTTTGGCGGGGAGGGTTCGGGAGGGGCGGCGCCCCTCCCGATCCACTTGAGCGCCCAAGACTTCCCCGCCTCTCACGCCCACTCGATGGCATCGGCATACCGCACGCCCGTCAGCACCAGCCCCTCGGGCGGCGCTGTCTGGCCCGCCCGGGTCCGGTCCTGCTCGTCCAGAACGCTGCGCGGCCAGGATACGGGGCGCTTGCCGATGCCGACCTCGACCAGCGTGCCGACCAAGTTGCGGACCTGGTGGTGCAGGAAGGATCGGGCCTCGGCGGTGATCACCACCTCATCGCCCAGCCGGGTGACGTCCAGTCGGTCGAGTGTGCGGAGCGGCGACTTCGCCTGGCAGGCGGCGGCGCGGTAGGCGGAGAAGTCGTGCTGGCCGAGGAGGCCCTGCGCCGCCGCATGCATCGCCGCGGCGTCCAGCCGGCGCTGGACATGCCAGACGCGGCCGAGATCGAGCGCCGGGCGCGCGCGGCGGTTCAGGATGCGGAAGCGATAGGCGCGGCCCGTGGCGGAGAAGCGGGCTGACCAGTCTTCGGGCATGACAGCCGCGCCGAGCACGGCGACGGGATGGGGGCGGGTGTGGAAGTTCAGCGCCTCCCGCACCCGTTCCGGCGTCAGGGTGGCGGAAAGGGCGACCTGCGCCACCTGGCCTTCGGCATGCACGCCGGCATCGGTGCGGCCGGCGGCGGTGACGACGGGGGTCTCGCCGCCGTTCAGATGCGCGGCGGCCTCCTCCAGCACCTGCTGTACGGACGGGCCGGTGTCCTGGCGTTGCCAGCCGACGAAGGGCGTGCCGTCGTATTCCAGGAGCAGGGCGTAGGACGGCATCAGTCGAGCGCGGCGCCGCGCGGCATCGCGAAGCCACGCAGGAAGGCGTCGGCATCCATCGCGGCCCGGCCGGGGCGTTGCAGGCGGAGCAGGCGCAGCGCGCCGCTGCCCGTTGCCACCAGTGCGGTATCGTCCAGCAAGGTGCCGGGCGTGCCGCTGCCGGGTTCGATGCGGGCGGCGAGGATGCGGATCTGCTCGCCGGAATGGACGAAGAAGGTGCCCGGCCACGGGTTCAGTGCGCGGACGCGCCGTTCCAGTGCGGCAGCGTCGAGCGACCAGTCGAGCCGCCCGTCCTCCTTGGTCAGTTTTGCGGCGTAGGTGACGCCGGCCTCGGGCTGCGGGGTGGCGGGCGGGTCCTCGGCCAGGGCGCGGAGGATGAGGCGGGCGCCGATCTCCGACAGTGCGTCGTGCAGGACCTGGACCGTGGTGTCCGGGCCAATGGGTGTCGCTTCCTTCAGCAGCATGGGACCGGTGTCGAGGCCTTCCTCCATGCGCATGATGGTCACGCCGCTTTCGGCATCCCCGGCCAGGATGGCGGCGTGGATTGGCGCAGCACCCCGCCAGCGCGGCAGCAGGGAGGCGTGGATATTGAGGCAGCCGCGCTTCGGCGCGTCGAGCATCGGCTTTGGCAGGATCAGCCCATAGGCGGCGACGACCGCGGCATCGAGGTTCAGCGCGGCGAAGGCATCGTGCTGTGTGATATCGCGCTTCACGCGCGCCGGGGTGCGGACCTCGAGACCGAGGTCGAGCGCCGCGCGATGCACGGGGCAGGGCGTTTCCCGATGCCCACGGCCGGCGGGTCGCGGCGGCTGCGTGTAGACCGCGGCGATCTCGTGCCCTGCATCGTGCAGGGCGCGCAGTGCCGGCACGGCGAAATCCGGGCTGCCCATGAAGGCGATGCGCATGGGCGGGTCACTCCCGAGACGTATTGGTTTCCGACGGCCCCGTGGCCTTTGGTGGGGTCAGGTCCGGAGAGAGGCGAGGCCCCTCGGGTCCTACTCCCGTTCCTTCGACTTCAGATCCTTGGCGAGCTTCCGCAGCAGCATGTTCCGCTTCAGCGCGGAGAGGTAGTCCACGAACAGCACGCCGTTCAGATGGTCGATCTCATGCTGCAGGCAGGCGGCAAGCAGGCCGTCGCCTTCGATCTCGCGCTTGGCACCGGTCAGGTCCCGGTAGCGCACCTTCACCCGCGCCGGCCGCGTCACCTCGGCATACTGGCCGGGGAGGGAGAGGCAGCCTTCCTCGCGCGTCGCCTGCTCGCCGCTCTCGGCGATGATCTCCGGGTTCACCAGCACGATCGGGCTGCGCGTGTCGTCCCTCTGCAGGTCGATCACCACGAGGCGCCGCATCTCGCCCACCTGCGGCGCGGCGAGACCGATGCCGGGGGCGGCGTACATGGTCGCGAGCATCGTCTCGGACAGCGCGCGCACGTCATCGCCGGCGGCGACGGGTTTCGCCTTGGCGCGCAGGCGCGGGTCGGGGACGAGCAGGATCGGCAGGAGGGTGGCGTCGGTCATGGCGGGAACGGCGGCATGTAGCCCTCGACGTGCCCCCTTGCAACTACCGGCCCGGCCGCCAAAATTGAGGCTCGGCGGGGTGCTTCGGGTCCCGCCGCCCGCTTCGCTCTCGGATGAGGAGGCCCGCATTCGTGTCTCGCCAATCGCTGTTCGGCTCGCCCCTGTTTCTCGGCTTCGACCACCTCGAGCAGATGCTCGATCGGGTGGGCAAGAACGCCGATGGGTATCCGCCCTACAATATCGAGCAGATCAGCGTGGACCGCCTGCGGATCACACTGGCCGTCGCCGGCTTCGGCATGGACGACCTGCAGATCACGCAGGAGGACAATCAGCTCGTCATCCGCGGCCGTCAGAAGGACGACTCCGAAGGGCGCATCTTCCTGCATCGCGGCATTGCCGCGCGGCAGTTCCAGCGCGCCTTTGTCCTGGCGGAGGGCATGGAGGTCGAAGGTGCCTGGCTCGATAACGGGCTGCTGCACCTCGAGCTCAAGCGACCGCAGCCGGAGACGCGCGTGAAGACCATCCGGATCGGTGCCCGCGGCAACGGCCCGACCGCACTCGTGGGAGCGCCCCCGGAGCCGGGCTGACCCACTTCCCAGCCGGGCCCATCCGGGCCGGCATCAAAGCGCCGTGCGGGCCCAGTGGGACGCAGCGGCAGGAGGACAGATCGATGACCGACGACCATGACGACATCGATATCGTCGAGGACGGCGATGCGATGGTCCCGACCGCGGAGGAACTGCGGCGGCTCTCGCCGTTGGCCTGGGCGCGGTATGGTGTGCAGTCCATAGCCTATGCCCGTCCGGTGGTGGTGAACGGGCAGGCGGCCGTGGCGATCCATGCGGCCGACGGCACCCCGATCGGCGCGGCGCCGACCGTGGCGCTGGCGACTGCGGCGATCGTGCAGCATGGGATGGGCGCGGCGCTGGTGCATTGACCGGCGCGGCGTCTACGCCGCGGGGTAGCCCAGCCTTTCGGCGACATCGCCGAACTTCTCGCGGAATCGCGCATGCAGGGCGGGTGTGAAGTGTTCCCGCCACTGCTGCGGCTGGCCGCTGCGGATATGGCTCGTGCGCCGGCGGCCGGAGAACAGGCTCTGCGCGTAGGCGATGGCAAGCGCAGGGCCCAGATGCTCGCCGCGGATGCCGAGCCAGGCGAAGACGCGATGGAACTCGAATAGTTCCTCGTCAGTGACCAGATCCTCGAAGCGTGTCAGGCGGAATTCGGGGCGCAGCGATACGAAGCGCTGCATGCGTTCGATCGTGCGCCCGCCCATGTTGTCCATCTCGAAGGCGAAGCGAGCTTCGTCGGAAGGCAGCGAGTTCAGCTTCTCCTGATAGGTCATGCCGTCATAGGCGGGTGAGGGCAGGTGTACCCAGGCGTCGTTCTGCCCCTTCTTGAGCCGGCTGTGATAGAACGCGCCGCTGATGATGACGTCGCGCGGGTCGCGGATGACGACGGTGCCGCGGAAATTGCCCTCGAGATGGCACGGGTCGAAGCGCGAAAGCGGGTCGAGGAACAGGTCCCACTCGTCGCGCGTCTTCTCGGTGCCGCGCATCCACATCCGATAGCCGAGCTCTTTGCAGATCCGCGAGAAGATGCCGATCATCAGCCAGGTGCCGGTCTTGTGGAAGGTGCCCACGACCATCTTGGGGCGTTCGCCGGAAGCTTCCGGCGCAGGATTCGGCAGGTCTTCGGTCACGGACGGGACTGAGGCGGACGCGTGCACGAAATCATCCTTGGAGGCAGCGGAGTGCCTGACATTGGCAGCAGAAAGCCGCGTCATTAGGGTGACTGCCCCTGGCCCGGTCAAGCCCGCGGCGCGCCGCGGGCACGGCGATCATGCGGCGCCGGGTACTGTTGAAGGAGCCCCTATGGACGAGGCGGCGACAGCGCGTGGGGCCGCGCGCGCATCGGCGCATCCGCCTGCTGCGCGCGGCGCCGGGGTGGCCGAACTGGCCGCCGAGGCTGCGGCACTCATCGACACCGGCGACCATGCCGCCGCCTGCGCGTTGCTGCTCACCGCAACGGCGCGGCACGCCGCTCCGCCGCTGCTGCGTCGTCTGGTCGACGCGGCATTCCTGTCCAAGGACGGCGCTGCGCTCCGCCTCGCCGTGCTGCGAACGATCGAAGCGGAATTGCCGGGCCGCGCGCGCGCCGGCATCGCCTGGCAGTTCATGCGCGGGAACCGGCTGCGCGAGGCCTATGCCGTGCTCACCGCCGATCCCGCGATCCTGCAGGACGTCTCCGCCCGGCGGCAGGTGATCGCGACATTGAACGGCATCGGCCGCAGCGCCGTGGCGCCCGAGGATCTTCGCTGGGCTTCTCGCGCGCTGGTTCGCCGCATTCTCAACGTGGATGAATCGGGCTGGTCGGACAGCCCCTTCCGCTTCGCGCCGGAGGAACCGGTCGTGGCGGCACCACCGCCGCCGCGCATCGGCCTCGACCCGTTGGCGCCGGCGGACGCGGCGGATGTCGTCAGACGCACGCTGCTGCAAGCGGAACGGCAGCATCAGCGGCTGCGCAACGCGCCCGACGTTCGCGTCTATACGGATGTCTTCGTGAATCGCGCCGGGCAAATCTGGCGCCGGGACGGGGTCGTGGTGCGCAGTACGGGAATCCCCCTGCTGGAGGATTCCGCGATGGCCGCGTTGGATCGCGCGCCTGTCGTCAACGAAGGCGTGTTGGCTACGGGCGACACCGGCAACTTCAACCATTGGTTCGCCAACTGGCTGCCCGGCATTGCGTGGCGCTTCGAGCCGGGCGTGCCGGACCTGCCTATCCTGCTGCGCGACGACGCGCCGAGATTTCAGGCGGCGAGCCTCCGCTTGCTGGGCGGTGCGGACGTGCCGATGGCGCCGGTCGGCGCGGCGGCTTTCGTGCGACGCCTGCATGTCTGCGACCGGGGTTCGGTGCGGATCGACCCGGGCGGCGCCGGGCGCCGCCTGATGGAGCGCCTGGCCGCGGCCGGAGATACGCCGGGTGGGCCGCCCACGGCGGATCGGCTGTTCATCTCGCGTCGCGATTCCAGGCGCCGCCGTCCGGACAATGAACCGGAGATCGAGGAGGCCTTTGTCCGGCAGGGATTCACGCCGGTGATGTTGTCCTCCCTGGATCTGGTCGACCAGATCCGGCTCGTGCGCCGCGCCTCGGTCATTGCGGGGTCGCACGGCGCCGGGCTGACGCTGCTGTTCGCTGCCCGGCCCGGCGCCGTCGCTTACGAGCTACTGCCCTTCATGCCCGCCACCCTGCCGGTGCGCATCTGTATGGCGCGCATGTCGCGAATGTTCGGCCATCCGCACCGCCTTTGGATCACGCCGTGCGACGAGCGGACCGAGACGTGGTCCGCCGACATCCCGGCGCTCGAGGCCGACTTGCGCGGCTTTCTCGCGGAAGCCGCGCCGTCAGGGGCCTAGCGAGCGGTCATACCCCGCCCGGATCGATCCACCCGACATTCCCATCCCCGCGCCGGTACACGACGTTGAGCGCGCGGGTGGCCTTGTTGCGGAACATCAGCACCGGCACATGGCCGAGATCCATCCGCATCACCGCCTCGCCCACCGTCAGCAGGGCGATCTCGGCGGGGTGCTCGGCGACGATGGCGCCATGGTCGGCACCGTTCGCCATGGGGGCGGCTTCCTCGCCCTCCTCGTCCTCGATCGCCTGAAGGACGCGCTCGCGGCCTTCCGGCGCGTCGATGCGGTCGGGCGCGGAGGATCGCGCATGCTCGTTCACTCGGCGGCGATAGCGGCGCAGCCGCTTGGCGAGATGCTCGGAGGCCACCTCGAAGGCGCGATGAGCGTCAGGGCCCTCGCCCTCGGCGCGCATGGTCAGCCCTCGACCGGCCTTGAGATTGATGTCGCAGGCGAAAAGCGCGCGCGAGCGATGGAAGGTGACGTTCGCTTCCAGCGCATGGTCGAAATACTTGCGCGTGATGGCATCGAGGCCGTCGCGCACATGGACCTTCAGCGCCTCGCCGGTTTCGACCTGCTTGCCTGCGACAGTAACGTGCATGGGGCCTTGCCCTCCTTCCTCTAGTGAAGGGGAGGGGCCGCCCCGTGGCGACCGATCGCCGGCCCACATCCTCAAGCGGGCCGCCCAGGCAAGGTCGGATTAGGCCGGGACGGCCTTCTCCCTTTTGCGCTGCACCGAAGACGGTATCCGCAGCGCATCGCGGTATTTGGCCACGGTCCGGCGGGCAATGTCCACGCCTTCCGTACGCAGCCGCTCAACGATCGCGTCATCGGACAGGATATCGGACGGCACCTCCGCCTCGACCATCGACTTGATGCGATGCCGGACCGCTTCCGCGCTCACCGCCTCGCCTCCCGCCGTGCCGGCGATGGCGGTGGTGAAGAAGTATTTGAGCTCGAAGGTGCCGCGCGGGGTGGCGATCGCCTTGTTGGAGGTGACGCGGGACACGGTGCTTTCGTGCATGCCCACTTCGTCGGCCACGTCGCGCAGGATCAGCGGGCGGAGATGGACGACGCCATGGCGGAAGAAGCCATCCTGGCGACGCACGATCTCGGCCGAGACACGCAGGATGGTGTTGGCCCGCTGCTCCAGCGATTTCACGAGCCAGGATGCGACCTGGAAGCGCTCGGCGACCCAGGCCTTCTCGTCGCGCGACTTCGCACCGACCACCGCGCGGGCGTGGAAGCCGCGATTGATCAGCACGCGCGGCAGCGTTTCCGGGTTCAGTTCGATGATCCAGTCATCGGCAGGGCCACGGCGCATCAGCACGTCGGGCACCAGGGTCAACGCGGGTGGCGCATCGAAGCGCGCGCCCGGCTTGGGGTCGAGCCGCCGCAACTCGGCGACCATCTCGGCCATGTCCTCGGCATCCACGCCGCAGACGCGCTGCAAGCCGCGCAGGTCGCGCCGCGCCAGCATGTCGAGATTGTCGAGCATCGCGCCCATCGCCGGATCGAACCGGTTTCGGTCCTGAAGCTGCACCATCAGGCATTCGCGCAGGTCGGCGCAGAACATCCCGACCGGGTCGAAGCGCTGCATGCGGTGGCGTACCGCCGTGACGGTCGCTTCCTGGCAGCCCAGGGCGGCCGCGATGACGGCATCCGGCACGTTCAGCCGCCCGGCGGGATCGACGAGGGCCAGCAGATTCGCCGCGATCACGCGGTCCTGGTGGGACGCGAAGGTCAGCCGGACCTGGTCGCCGATATGCTCGCGCAGCGTCCGGTCGGGCGCGGCCATCGCCTCGATGCCGGAGAGATCGTCGTCGAAATCGGCGCTGCCGCCGCGACCGACCGGCGGCGTGCCGCCATCGTAGACGTTGTCCCATTCGGCATCGAGCGGCGCGGCGTTCTCGGCCGGCAGCGCGTCGGAGGAGGCGGCGGCCGCGGCATCCGGTACGTCGTTCACGACCGGCAGCGGGTCGGTGCTGCGGCCGGCATCCGGGCCGGGTGGCGCGCGCTCATCGCGTTCGAGCAGCGGATTGCGCTCCAGCTCCTCCTCGACGAAGGCGGTGACCTCGAGGTTGGAGGATTGCAGCAGCTTGATCGCCTGACGCAGCTGCGGCGTCATCACGAGCTGCTGCGAATGGCGAAGGTCGAGCCGAGGGCCGAGCGACATCACGCCGCACCCATCGCCGGGCGCCGCCCTGCCTCAACAGTCGGTGTGGCGGCTGCGCGCATCGCTGCCAGACTAGAGGCTGAACCTTTCGCCGAGGTAGACGCGGCGCACGCCCTCATGCGCGACGATGTCGCGCGGGCTGCCTTCCATCAGCACCTGGCCGTCATGGAGGATGTAGGCGCGGTCGATGATCTCCAGCGTCTCACGCACATTGTGGTCGGTGATCAGCACGCCGATGCCGCGATCCTTGAGATGCTTCACGAGGTCGCGGATCTCACCGACCGCGATCGGGTCGATACCCGCCAGCGGTTCGTCGAGCAGGATGTAGGAGGGGTGCGTCGCGAGTGCGCGGGCGATCTCGCAGCGCCGGCGCTCGCCGCCCGACAGTGCCAGCGCAGGGGCGCGGCGAAGATGCGAGATGCCGAACTCCGCCAGCAGCGCGTCAAGCATCTGTTCGCGCCGGTTGCGCACCGGCTCCACGACTTCGAGCGCCGCACGGATGTTGTCCTCGACATTCAGGCCGCGGAAGATCGACGCTTCCTGCGGCAGGTAGCCGAGGCCGAGGCGCGCACGCCGATACATCGGCAGCGACGTGACGTCGTGGCCGTCCATCACCACCTGGCCTTCGTCGGGCTGGACGAGGCCGGTGATCATGTAGAAGGTCGTCGTCTTGCCGGCGCCGTTCGGGCCGAGCAGACCGACCGCCTCGCCGCGCTTCACCGAGATCGAGACGTTCCGTACCACCGGGCGCTTCTTGTAGCGCTTGCCGAGGCCACGGGCGATGAGACCGCCGCCGGACTTGCCGTCCACCACGCGCAGGCTCTCGCTCATCGTGCCGGCTCCTGCGACGGTTGGGCGGGCTGTTGCGGGCCGCCGGGCACGGTCTGCCCCTGCTGCGGCACCACCAGCCCCTGGACCCGCGCGCCGGGCGCGGAGACCAGCCGGGCGACGCCCGTCTTCATGTTCACGATGGCTTCCTGACCGGTCAGCGTGTTGTCCCCCCGGGTGATGCGGACGTCGCCGAGCAGACGCGCGAGGCCGGAATTCGGGTTGTAGACGCCGCGATCCCCGCGGACGACTTCCTCGGCAGTGCGGATGTCGACATTGCCATAGGCCTCGACCCGCTCGATCGAGGAGGGTTGCTCGCCGGGCGGCTGGCCCGGGCGGGTGGCAGCCTGCTGGCCACGCGGCGGCGTGGCGCCGGGCTGCGCGGTGGCGCCGGGCTGCGCATTCTCGGCGAAATAGGCGACGAGCGTGTCGGCGCGGACGCGGCGGCCGTCATTCGTCACGACCACGGCGTTGCCGCGCGCCACCGCCATGCGCCGCTGCGCCCAGTATTCGATGCTGTCGCGCGCCGTCAGCGTGTTGTCCGGCGTGATGAGGCGGAGATTGCCGCCCGTCATCACCATCACCGCCTGATCCATGTCGTAGACGGCGCGGTCGCCCTCGGCACGGTCGGTCGCCGAGGTGACGACGACGTTGCCGTCGGCTTCCAGGCGCCAGATCTCACCGCCGCCGGCCGGGCCCTCGGCGGCCGGCCGCGCGGGTGCCTGGGTGGTGCCGCCGCGCGGGCGGTAGCGAGCGATCAGCCGGTCAGCGTCGACCGTGACGCCGGCGCGCACCGCGCGCGCTTCGCCGCGGGCGACCACCACCTGTTCCTGCTGGCGCCATTCGATGCCGTCATTGGCGGTGACCTCGACCGGCCCGCCCTGCGTCATGTCGAGACCCTGCGCGGCGGCCGCCGTCGCGAGCAGCGCGGCGGCAAGGCCGGTGACGATTCTGCGCTTCATTGCCCGCCCTCCAGCATCGCGCGGGCGCGGCCGGTGAAGACCACCACCTGTCCGCGCTCGGTCAGGCGGAAGCCCTCGCTGACCAATGTTCCGAACGGCCCCTGCGCGGCGACTGGCTGGTCTCCCGATGCGGAGCCTTCCTGGAGCTGCACCTGCGCCGCGGCCGTGACCAGCATGTTCCCCCCATCCTGCCACAGCGTGACCTCGCCCCAGAGGTCGAGCAGGTGCCGGCCCTTGTCGAAGCGCCCCTGTTCGGATTCCAGCAACACCCAGCTTCCATCCGTCAGCAGCACGTCGGCGCGCGGACGGTCGAGATCGACGATGTCCGGGTTCTCGGTCTGCGTCGCCACGGTGGCGGTGACGGTAAAGGGACGGCTTTCCTCATCCAGCCCCTGGTAGCGCGGCGAGACCAGGCGCACCGCCTCGGGTGCCGCCTGGATCACCCGACGGAAGGAGACGCGGGCGCGGTCCTCCATGCGGTCCAGTTCCGGCCAGACGGCGATGGCCGCCAGAAGGCCGACGCCGGCGATCGGCAGCAGCCATTTCGCGACCTGCACGGCAAAGCGGCGGCGCGCGATCTGTCCCGCCGACGGCGACCAGCGCCGCCGCGAGGGTGGCAGCATGTGGCGCGAGGCGGCAGCGCTACGCTCGGCGCGCAGCGGCACTGCCGGCGCCGGGCGTGGCTCGTCGCGTCCGCTCATGCAACGCCCGCGCGCAGCAGGTCGTGGATGTGCAGGATGCCGACCGGGCGGCGCGCGGCATCCACGACGAACAGCGCGGTGATCGAGCGCGCGTTCATCTCGTGCAGCGCCTCGGCGGCCAGGGCGTCCGGGGCGATGCTACGCGGGTTGGGGTTCATCACCGCGCCGGCCGTACGGGCGAGCAGACTGGCCGCGCCGCCATCGAGCGCGCGACGCAGATCGCCGTCGGTGACGATGCCTGCGAGCGCGCCGTCCGGCCCGACCACGCCGAGGCAGCCGAAGCGCCGCGCGGTCATCGCGACGATGGCGGCGTCCATCGTCATCTCGGGCGGGGCGAGGGGCAGTTCCTGCGGGCCATGCATCAGGTCCCGCACGCGGGAAAGCTTCGCGCCGAGCTTGCCGCCCGGGTGGAAGACGCGGAAATCCGCCGCCGTGAAGCCGCGTCGCGTCAGCAATGCCACCGCGATCGCGTCGCCGAGCGCGAGTTGCATGGTCGTGGAAGTGGTCGGCGCGAGGCCCATCGGGCAGGCCTCGGGCGCCGCCGGCAGCACCAGGGCGACGTCGGCGGCGCGGGCCAGGGCGCTGCCGTCGCGGCCGGTGATGCCGACCAGCGGCAGGCCGAAGCGCTTGGCATGACCGATCAGGTCCGCGAGTTCCGAGGTCTCGCCGGAATTGGACAGGGCCAGCACCGCATCGCCCGCGACGATCATGCCGAGGTCGCCGTGGGAGGCCTCGCCGGGATGGACGAACAGCGCCGGCGTGCCGGTCGACGCCAGCGTCGCGGCGATCTTACGGCCGACATGGCCCGACTTGCCCATGCCCGAGACGACGACCCGCCCGGTGGTGCCGGCCAGCAGCGAGACGGCGCGCGCGAAGCCGTCGTCGAGGCTCGCGGCCAGCGCCGTCAGGGCTTCGGATTCGAGCGCCAGGACCTGGCGCGCGGTGTCGAGATCAGGATGAGGGATCGGGGCGTTCACGCCATCTGTATGGTGCGGCGGCGGGCGGGGGTCAACAAATGTGCGCTGACGAGAATCAAGAACCGTGCCAACTGCGGCAATAGAATGGCAGAACCCCATTTCCTCCCGGCTCCGAGGGCCTCGGGAAGCGTCCCTGAAGACGCGTTTCCGTGTCGGGCGGGGGTGGGATGCGCGCCGAGACGGGTCGCGCGCGCTTCCTCGTCGATTGCGGCATGGTCCAGGGGCCGAAGCCGCTGCCGGACCGTCCAAACGGACCTGTTAATGGCTGAGGATGTCCGGATCCTCGTATCCCAGCAGATCCAGCTTTCCGCGAGCGGGAAGGAAGCGGAAGCACGCCTCGGCGAGGTCGAGGCGGCCCTCCCGCTTCAGCAGCCCTTCGAGCTTCGCCCACAGCGCATGCAGGTGCAGCACATCGGAGGCCGCGTAGGCGAGCTGCTCCGGCGTCAGCTCCGGCGCGCCCCAATCCGAAGTCTGCTGCTGCTTCGACAGATCGACGCCGAGCAGTTCCCGGCACAGATCCTTCAGCCCGTGCCGGTCTGTGAAGGTGCGCACGAGCTTGGCGGCGACCTTGGTGCAGACGACGGGTGCGACGGTGACGCCGAGATAGCGGTACAGCGCGGCGACGTCGAAGCGCGCGAAATGGAACAGCTTGGTCACCGCCGGGTCGGTGAGCAGCCGCCGCAGGTTCGGCGCCGCATAGCCCTGACCGCCCAGGCTTTCCGGGATGAGCTGCACGAGATGCGCCGAGCCGTCGCCGGACGAAAGCTGCACCAGGCACAGCCGGTCGCGATGCGGATTGAGCCCCATCGTCTCGGTGTCGATGGCGACGATGCGGCCGAGGTCGAGCCCATCGGGCAGGTCGTTGCGATGCAGGCGGATGGTCACGCCGGCATGGGTGAAAAGCGTTGTGCCCATCGGATGTGGCCGTGCCTTGTCGCAGAGGGGGGAGCCCCGGGCGTGAAGCGTCCCGGAGCGGCGTGCCGAGGCTTACGGCGAAGCGGTGCCATCGGCAACCGCCACCCCGCAGAGGCGACGCCGGTGCCGCCGCCGCAGGCACCGCCGGTCCGCGGGCTCGCCGAGGCATCGCGCCATGTAGAGCTGAGCTTGCTGGAACAACGGCAGATCGCAGGTGTCGCACTTGGCCGTGATGGCCTGCATCATCCAACCGGTGTTGATGTCCAAACGCGGCCTGATAGTGCGGGCAACGGGACGCTCAATACCGGGGTGGCGCCCGCGATCGAGACTCAGCGTTGAGGCGACAATCTGGGCATCACGTTGGCGCCGCCATGAAGGGACTTGAGAGTGCCAATGTGAGGCCGGCTAAGGCCCGGCCTCCATCACTCCGACAGGTGTGAAGGCGGTGACAAGGCGGAGGTGACGCCGGGTGCCACTGGGGCCGTTCCGATGTTCGCGGCGCACGAGGAAACCGGCTGGAAAGGGGGGTAGTCGTCGCACTCACTGGGGGCCGCTTCGGGCTGTGCCGCCGCATGGACGGCGACGATGACATCCCTGGTCAATGCGCAAAGGGGGCGCTGTTCGGCGCCCCCAGATAGCGTTGTTGCGCAGCATTAACGGAGAATGATTTCCACGCGTCGATTCTGCGGCTCACGGGTGTTATCCGGCGTCGGAACCAGCAGGTTCGTCTCGCCGAAGCCTTGCGCGACGATTTCCTGTCGCGGCACGCCAAGCCGCACCAGTTCGGCCGCCACTGCATTGGCGCGGCGAACCGACAGGCCCTGGTTGTATTGCGGCGAACCAGAGGTGTCGGTGTAGCCGTTGACCTCGATGCGGGTGACCGCCTGGCGCGTGCGGGCCTGCGCGGCCTCGCTGATGATCTGTCGTGACCGGTCGGTCAGGTCCGCCCGGTTCCAATCGAAGAACACGAGGAAGGTGCGCGCCGGCACCGGCGCCACGGCGGCTGGCAACGGGGGTGTCGCCTCGGCGACTCCGAAGGCATAGCGAACGCCGAGCAGGACGGAGTGGTTGAAGTTGTCCACCTCGACCGAGCTCCGCTGGACCACGCCGTTCGCATTGATCGCGGTTGCGTTGAAGTCCTGCGACAGCGTGCCGAAGAAGCGATACTCCGCCGTGACCGCGAGTCCAGGCACGGACGGGATCGGGAAGCCCAGACCGACGATTGCCTGATACGCAAATTCCCCGCCGGTACCGTCGATTCTGGCGCTGGGGAGCGTATTGCCGGCCGTCGCCAACGCGCGAATGGTCACATTGTCGTAGTTTTGCCAAGCATAGCCGACACCGAGGCCGAGGTAGGGATAGACCGGCCAGTCAAAAACCGCGCCGAAATCGTAGAAGGCGTTCGCCATGATGCCGTAGGTGCGCGCCGTTCCGCTCGATGAGCCCCCGAAGCCGGTGACGGTGATCTGATCGACTTCGTTCTG
This sequence comes from Neoroseomonas terrae, assembly GCF_018129025.1. Lineage (GTDB taxonomy): Bacteria > Pseudomonadota > Alphaproteobacteria > Acetobacterales > Acetobacteraceae > Neoroseomonas > Neoroseomonas terrae. The sequence goes on from NZ_JAAEDI010000016.1 coordinate 103,514, forward strand.
GCGGTAGTTCCCCTCGAGCTCAACTCGAAGGCCATTTCCAAACCCCCAACCTACGGAAAGAACGCCGGCAAAACCCAGACTGAACGAGACGTTGAAGTTACCTGAGGGCGTCAGGCCGAGGTTTGTGGGATTGATATTTGTACTGTCGATGAAGCTTTGTAGGTTTCCTCCGTCGGAATCCGTCAGCCAATTTAGGCCGGCGCCGCCTGCCACATAGACACCTGAGACGGGTTGCGCCTTTGCTATGACAGGTACCGACAGTAGCGTGGTCGCCAGGAGGAGCATTCTGGTTTTCATCGCCGTCGCCTCTCGCTGCTTCTTGGTTGGCTGCAGGCCGAGATTGACACAAATGGCAATGGGGTCCGGTCCGAAATCAGCGCGTCTTTTCGAGAATAGAAAGACTAGTTGCAAGCACGACACAATAAACTAATTAGGCGCTTTGTTCGCCAAGATGTTTCAATAATGGTTGAGGCCCCGGCCTGGTCGGGTTGCACACAAAGCGGCACGCGCCGAGGAGCGGCAACGTCGTCGGTGGCGTCATCGCGTGGTGAGTGGGTTTCCTCGTCGCGTTCGTGATCGCCAGGTGTCTTGCGGGCGCCCCGCCCAGACATCGTTATCCATTCGGATCCAGCGCGCCAGCCACGGCATCGTTCCTGCCCTTCGGGAGCAGCTTCATCATTGGGATGAAACCAGCCCGCATCAGGCAGACGGCGTTCTTGAGGATCGACTTTCCGCAGCGTTACGCTTCGAGCGTTGCAAGCAGCTCCGCACGTTCGTCAGTGCTCGCCGAGGCTCCGCGGTGCCCTTGCTCTCGAAGAGCGAGCAGCAGAGCGTTCTGATGCCGGAGCAAGCTGGCTGGAGCGCGCCTTGGTGGCAGATGAAAAGCCACGTCAGCAAACGACCGGGGACTTGGCTGGGCCGCAACCCGTCTGGCTCAATCCAGCCGCTGTCTGGAGGTACGGTCGGGGTTACGTCCGGGCCGCGCCAGAATGTCTCAACTGATCCGATGTCTTGCGGACAAAGGATGGTGCCCAGGAAAGAAGCCTACCAAGGCAGGCTAATCAGCGTCTTGGCGGAAAGTGGGACAACCCGGAGACCCAAGGAATCTCTAGGTTTCATACGGCGACTGTCCCACCGAAGCAAGCGAGATCGCTGTCCATTCGCGCCCTCCTGACCGAGGCCGGCGAGCACCGCCGGCGAGGTGACCACGCGGTCGCGGGCTATCTTGAGGGCATGGCCCTGGTGTCGGTGCGCCATGGCTGACGGCATGTCCTTCGGCACACCGCCCCCGAACGCGGCCGCCATCACCGCGCCCGTCACCATCATCCGGTCGCTCAAGCCGGCCATGGTGTGCAAGCGGTACACCATGGGACCGAACGGCCCGGAGAAGGCGGCCGTAGCCTCCGTGACAGAGGGCGCGGCCTTCGCTCGCGATGTGCCCGACGCCGCGGCGATGATGGAGATCCTCGCCGAGGTGACCGAGGCGTCTAACCTTGTCATCTGTCCCGGCGCCTTCATGGGCGCGGGAACGGAGCTGTTCAGGCTCGTCGACGAGGCCACCCTGGCGCGGAAGCTGGGCGGCAAGGTGGGCGAGGTGGATGGTGGCGTTCACGTCATCAACGGCGAGCGAATCGCCGCGCGCCTGAAGCGCGGCATCGTCGACGGTGAGTGGATGCTGATCGACGCCGACAACCCGCCCGGCATGCCGGAGGAGTGGGAAGGGCTCACGATCGGCGAGCGCCTCCGGATGCTCGACGCCATCATCCCCGGCATATCCACATGCGAGCGCATCGAGCTCCGTGGGAGCAGTGCGCGGGTGGTGAAGGATGGGGACGTTCCGGGCGAGCCGACGCACGCCTGGTTCCGCGTCTCCACTCCCTCGCGCATCGCCACGCTGAAGGCGGCGACCACGATCGCAATGGTGACGGCTGGCCTGTCCTTCGCCTCCCCGCGCTACTCACGCTCGGAGCCGGGCAAGGTGGTGGGGCACCAGCAGCGCACCGTCGTCGACCTGTCGGTCTGGGATACCGGCCGGCTCGTCTTCTGCGCGCGACCTGACGTACAGATGCCGGGCTACAGCGTCGCGGATGCCGGGATCACGCTGGTGAACGCCGGCGCTGGCGCGCTCGACATCTCCGGCATCGCCTTGCCGGACGCGCCGGCGCTCACCGAGTACCGCGAGCGCACCGGGCATCGCGTCGAGCTCAGCGAGACGAACCGCATCGTCTCCATGCGGACTTGGGGCGAGCTCACCCTCGACACGGAGATCGAGCGGCGCGGCACCACCAAGGCGTTGCGCGCGTGGCTCGCGACGTTGAAGGCAGGCGATTCGATGCGTTGCGAGACGCCGTTCCGCGCCTCGGTCTCGGAAGCCGCGGTGGTCTCCGTCGCCGCGGACGGCATCCCGCGCCTGCACGACGTCGGCAGCGGCGTCACCTACTACCTCGAGCAGGTGCACACCGCCGACGATGTGATGAAGCTGGTCTACAGCATCGCGGGCCGGGTGAAGCGGGAGGGCGGCAGCTACGAGAACGGCCTCGCCGCTCTCGCCGCCGATCCCCGCACCGCCACATGGCTCGCCGAGCACGGCATGGCGAACAATCAGCAGAAGATGCGGAGGACATGGGACAAGCTCCGCGAATCTGCTGCGCCGTGGTTGGCGAAGTGCCATATGGGGAACGACGGCACCGCCCGCGGCAACCTGCACAACGCGCTAATCGCGATGCGTGAAGACGAGCGGCTGCGTGGTGTCTTCCGCCGTGACGAGATGTTGTGCGCGACGGTGTTCAAGGAACGGGAAGTGATCATCCCTGCGACCGACGTGCACGTCGGTCGACTGCAGGCGATGCTCCAGCGCGAAGGCTTGGAGACAGTCGGCAAAGACACGACGCATCAGGCAGTGGAAATCGTCGCTGCGGAGAACGCCTTCCATCCGGTGCGTGACTATCTCACCGGCCTGAAGTGGGACGGCTATCCCCGCCTCGGGACGTGGCTGCACGTCTACCTCGGCGTCGAGCGCAGCGAGTACCCGGGCAGTGAGAGCACGTACAAGGCCCTGTCGCACGAGGCGTTCTCGAAGCACGGCCTCGCGGTGTCGCTGCTGCTCGCCGACGAGGTGCATGCGTGGCCGTCGCGCGAGCTGTGGGAGGTGCTGATTACCTCCATGGGCAAGCGGCTGGCCCCGCTGACAATCGTCACCACCACGGCCGGCGTGGGGCGCGGAAATCTCGCCTGGGACCTCTACGACTATGCTCTGAAGGTTGAGCGCGGCGACGTTGTCGACGAGACATTCCTGCCCGTTCTCTATCAGGCACCGCACAACTGCGACTGGGAAGACGAGGCCGTGTGGATGGCGGTGAACCCGGCCATGGCCGCGGGCTTCCGAAGCCTCGAGGAGATGCGGATCACCGCGCGGCAGGCCAAGGAAATTCCGTCGCAGCGCGAGATGTTCCGCCGGCTGTACCTCAATATCTGGGGCGATTCGGCGACGGCGACGTGGGTTGACCTGGCGGTGTACGACGAGGGCGACAAGGCGCGGCCCGTCGAGCTCGGCGACCTGGCGGGGCGCGACGTCTTTGTCGGCGTGGATCTGGCAAGCGTCTCCGACCTCGCTGCGGTGTACGCGGTGGCGTCGGATGGCGAGGGGGGATGGCTGGTGTGGGGCCGGCAGTATTGCCCCCGCGAGCAGTTCCGCCGCCGCTGCGCCGACAACCTGCCCTATGCCGAGTTTGAGGCGTCGGGCCGCCTGGTGGTGACGGACGGCAACAGCATCGATCAGGACCGCATCATCGCGGACTTGGTCGACCTCGCCGGCGAGGTCGCGGTGCGAGAGATCGCGGTCGATCGGTGGGGCGCCACGGGCTTCCTGAACCGCTTGCAGGATCGCGGCTTGCCGGTGGCGACGTTCGGGCAGGGCTTCGCGTCCATGTCGGCACCCTGCAAGGAAATCGAGCGCGCGATCCTCGGTCGGCAGTTCCACGCCGGCGGCGACCCGATCCTGCGCTGGAACATGGGCAACATCCGTATCGAGATGGATGCCGCGGGCAACGTGAAATTCAGCAAGAGCAAGGCTGACGGGAAGATCGACGGTGCCGCGGCGGTCGCGATGGCGATCGGGCGGGCGCTGGCGAACGAGGTGACGCTGTCGGTCTACGACCGCGACGGCGCGCGCCCTGATGGCTTTCTGTTCGTGTGAGGTGAGAAGATGGACCAGGTAACTCGCTCGATCGTGCAGGCCGGCCTCGACGCGTCGCAGTACCAGCGCGGCGCGCAGCAGGTGGAAGCCGCCAACGCCAGCATGGCGCGCTCCGGCGAAGGCGTGGTAGCGGCCGGCACGCGGGTGGAGCAGACAACCACGTCGCGTGCCTCTGCGACGACCTGCTGACGGCGGGCGGCGCGCTGCGGTGCTAGCGAACAACCGGGCCACCCTGGCCGCAGGGGGCCGCGGCCAAATGATGTGGCTAGAAGACCCGTCGCCGGAATGTATCCGTCTTCGCGCGAGAAGCCATGAGCGCACGGGCAGGGGCGAGACCCCGGTGGAGTCTTCTACGGCGCGGTAGAAGCGTTGTGGCTGTCTGTGACAGGTGCGAAGCCAACAGTAGAGTAGATGACCACCATCATGACACTGAACACGAGCGCGCACGCTGCCATCATTAGGCTGAAACGATGCTTGGATATGTAGCTGACGAGGCCTGATGAAGACGGGTGTATCTTGTGCGGCATTCCCGCCTCCTTGGTTGTGCGTTCCGGATGTTGGATCGGCATTTCACAGCATCCCATACTGCGCAGCGCTAACGCCCCAACGGAACGGATCGCTCGTCCTCCTCATCAATGTCGGGTGAGCCGCCATTCACAGGCGCGGGGGTCATACGCACAGTGTCGTCGTCTTCAGGCCCCTCGTCGTCGAGCCCTTTGCTCGCTTCAGCGAGCGCTAACGCGGAAACCGTGAGCCGCACCGTGTCGTCATCGACACTGCGCACCAAACTCAGCGCGATATGGGAGTCGCCGGCCTCCGTTGGATCCGGGCTGTCGCTACGAGTAAGCTTGATCCGGGGACCCTCGACGCGATCGACGGTCCCAACGTGGAGACCATTGATGTCGACAACGGCCATATGCTCGCGCACCTGATCGATCAAGAAGTTCATGACGGTTTCCTTCGGCGCGACGGCTCAGTTATGCGCCGCCCGTCTGGGATGTGGGGATCGATCGCTGGACACTGCTGCTGCGAAGAGACTGTGGCGACCAGCGCCCGTTCGTCTCAACCACCCAAGGCGCTAGCGATCACCATATGGAACGCGCCGTGGCTCCGAATAGTTTGCGCATCTCCCTCACACCACGGAGAAGTCATCGACGCTTATGATGCAGGCGACAGCCGTGCCCTTTTTTCTTGCCCTCCTCGTCAGGGATCTCTCGAGACAGTGCAGGCGATGCTTCGCGCTACTGGCGCTTGCGGACGGCGCTGAAACCATCCAGAGCATCTGCGATCTGCATGGCCGCGGCCGCAGCTTGATGGTGGCCATCCGCTGTTAGGCGGGTGGCGTCACTCCGATACTCGTTTTCCAGATCCCACACCCGTTGCTGCAGAGCGGCTATCGCCGATCCGAGTTGATTGTCCGATGAGCCGAACCCCAAACCTGCCGCGCGGGTCTTCCAAGCGGCCAGGATTGTCTCAGATACCTGCTCCACATCAACTCTGTTACCGGAGGCAGCACTAGCCTGGATCAGCACGAACGCTTCTTCGATCAGCGCCACCGGATCCTCCGTTCTGTTCGCAAAAATGGAGAGGCCGGCCTGACCTCCCCGACGTCAGTGCCGCTTGCCGCTACCTTCCTGGAAAGTAACCGACAAGAATTACGGTCATGGCTGCGACCAAAACCACTGCAATCCAGAATCGTCGGTCGTTCATGGCGCTCCTCGCGTCTGGGTAGTACCTAGCGCCGGTCAGGCGGGCGCCGTCGGGAGCGCCGCCCCGATGCCGATCAGGCTAACTTGCGGACGCGTTGCGGGAGGTTCGGCAGATCCATGACGAGGCGAAGCAGGAAGCTAAGGCCCGCGCGCCGCCAACACCTCCGTGACGACGGTTTGCCAATCAATCCGCGGGGGAAGCAGATCGCCCTTCCGCGACCCATTCTCCAACAGCCAGCGCCGCAAATAGCCACTGACTTCGGGGTGCTCCAATCGTTCGAGGCGCACCACCGATATCGGGGCAGTAGAGCCGATTTCCAGATGGCCGAAGCGCTTTCCGTCGCTGATCTGGAGCAGTTTGCCTTCAGGACCGATGGTTCTGATTTCGAGTGGCGCGCTCATGATGGCGGCCTCCGGAGACTGACCGTTCAGCATACACGCATTATTGGCCCGCAGATGCATCGCACGCAGACGTGCGTACTACCCGTTACATTTCTCCGCTTTCAGCCCCCGCCTAACGGAATTCTGTTGAAGATGGTGGCCACCGACTCCTGGGTCGCCGCTACATAGACGCTGTCGGTCGCAGGGAGCGCGCTTCAGCGCAAGCAAGTGAACAGCACCGCGGCGGGCAACACATCGGGCCGAATGCAGGAGCTCCTCTATGGGTAGTCCTCCGGCACGACGAGCGGCGCGCGATAGGCCTCTGGCGTCGCGGTGCTGGACAAGTACCGCCGTGCTGGTGACCTCGAAGGGTTCGCGGGAGCGGCGCCCGGCGTCATCTCGACGGCACGGGACTTCCTCGGCACGTCGGAGGCGTATGGCAGCTTCACCAGCGCCCTGCGGAACACTCTCTCGAAGCTGGGCGGCGACCCGGAGGCAAAGGAGCTGCTTCGCCGGCTTCTCGCCGAAGATACAGTCGCGCCGCCCACCGACGCCCGCCGGGCGCGGTTCAGCGTGGTGAAGGGGGAGAGGTAGGTCGGCGCTGGAGGTGGTGGCTACCGCAGCAGAATAAAGACGGCGGCGAGAAGGGCACCCAATATGCAGCCGACGCGAATCCAGTAGGCACTATGCCCCATCGCGGTTCTCCGCGGGTGATGTGGGTTGGGCCAAGCCGGCGAGGCACTATGCGAGGACGGAGCCAACGGCACGGGGCGCGCTTTCCGTCCCGGTGTCGACTCTATTCGACGATATGCCGACAAGGTGCGCGCATGACTCTGCATCGGCACAAAGAAAACCCGCCAGTCATCTCTGGCGGGTTAGTTTGATACCGTGAAACATCACGTTCACTAGCGATCGAACGTCGGCACTCTACGACGCGCGCGGCTGCCGTCGCGTCACATGTTGCGGCAACGATGAAGGGGCGTGCAGTAGGGCCGGAGGATCTGAGGTATTACTCCGCCTTGCGCAGCCTTTCCCGCTCTAGCTGCTCCTCCGCCGCGCGCTGGAAACCCATCACTTCCCCGAGGACGAGCCGCGCCTGATGCAGCATGCCGACGTTGCCGGCCTTCTCCAGCGCATAGATCAGATCGAGCTGGCGTCGGATCCGCACATGCCCCTCCGCCACATGGCGCTCGCACACTTCCAACGGGGTTTCCACGATTGGTGCCTCCCTGTTGGCGAGAGGGTAGCACGGGGGAGCGGGAAGGCCCTGCCTCAGTCAGGCAGGGACCTTCTTCAGGGCCTCCGGTTGAAAGGCTTCGTCCTGCCGCTTCTGCGCTCCGTCGAAAAAGGCGCAGCTCACGAGAACGCCGCCAATGCCGTTGTTGATGTGCGTCACGGTCATGGGAGGGCCACCTGACTTCAGCTTGAAGACGTCGCCCGGTGAAAAGTCCATGTTTGCGAACCCTTGTTGCGTTACGCACCAAGAATAACGCAACCGAGAGGCGATTCGCCATGGTTCCGACGCCCGGGCCGGAGGTGGTGGCGGGGTAGGGCGGCGCAGAGGTTAGGTGCTACCTACGTCGACTCGCAGCCTGCCGCTTTCGTTCACCAGTACCATAGCCCTCGGCAAGTTTTAGAAGACGGAGGATTTCCGCGAGGAAGTCTCGTGCCTCCAACGCAGCTTCCACATCATCTTCAGCCGCGACGACCTCCATCTGTCGCTGAAGCATCTCGCGGATCACGCGAGCATGTTGCTCGTACGCGACAAGTGAGTCCACCATACCGATGCCCTCGTCAGACGCCGTTGCTCAGCAGCGCCGGTAAAGCGCTTTCCTCCGCTTAGTCGGCGAGCCGTTCAACGCCTATCTGCTTCGAGAAGCGCCAAAAGGCTTTGAACGTTAGCAAGCGCCCTATGATGGATCGGCGTGTCTTCGCCGCCTGTGATTTGTCGCAAGAGAGCTTCTTCGTGGCGCAGGAGCTCAAGCTCAAGCTCCGATATCGTCGGCATTGATTGTCCTAGCGCCGAGGGGTGTCACTGACCTGGGTGAATAGCGGCCAGACGTGATGAGATTGAAAGCGGTTAAACGAGTGTCGCGACAGAGTGATCCCGCAAAGCGCGGGGGACCCTTTCGGCAGCGCGTGCCACAGCAGCCGGGCGCGGCCTGCTGTCGGCAAAAGAAAGCCCGCCGTTGGGGTGCGGCGCGCGCGACCGATTCCGCATAGCGTTCGCGATGCCGGGAACGTGCAAGACGATGGCACCTCAGCGAGATGCCCCGGCGCAACCAAATTTTCGCCACCGCGCTACGAGTAAACCGAAGTTCATCCTGAAAGCACGGTCACCAGCCATGACGCCGCCGGAGACCCTCCCCCCAAATCCATCGTTCTATGGCGTGCGCATCAACCACGCACCACCCATGCTCGACCAGCGGCTCAAAGGCGTCATTCGAGCCAGCGATCTATCGGCCCGTATGTCGATGCTGGCTCATAGCCGCCGCGAGTTCGAAGCTGCGAAGGGGCAAGTCGCCCGTGATGGATGGAGTGCGGTTATCACGTTCCTCGTATGGCTGCCGGCCGACTGAACGCGCATCCCTCAGCGAATGATCGCCCACGCGACGAGAGCAGCGGCCACGAATAGGCAAGCCACGTACTGCCAGAAGGCGCGCCCGTTCATGGCTTGGAGCGCTCCAGCTTCAAATGGCCGTGCCTTACCAGCCATTCGCGCAGGACACGCTCGACCAAGTTCGAGACCGAGCGGTCATCGGCCTTCGCCGCGCGCTCTACGGCTGCCTTCACCTCAGCCGACAAGCGGACACTCGTGGGATAGACGTCTGCCATGGGGCACCTTTGACTACAAACTAGTTGACGGCCGGCGTCGAATCTAGCAGATTGTAGTCACATTCGCTACGGCGAGTTCGGCCGGACTGTGTGCTGGAACACACAACCCGGCCTGACCAAACCGCGATCCGGGAGACCGCGACTATGGCTGAGCCTAACACTATCACTCTCACCGGCGGCACGCGCCTGGATCTTCTCGGTCCGATCGAGGGGCCGGTGAACGAGTTGCGCACCCGCCTCGAGTTCCTCACGGAGTTCTTCGCGCAGAAAGACGCTGCGGCGACGATGGGTAGCGGAATGCTCTACCTCCAGCTCGCCGATTGCCTGGACGAGGCGCACGCCGCCTGCGTGGCCTGGGAAGCAGCGTGGGTGGCGACGGGCGGCTTGCCAGACGGCGGGGTGCCGGCATGACCCGCCCCCGCTTCCACCTGTCCCGCCGTCGCCGCCAGCGCATCGAGGCCCTGGTCGCGCATCTGGTGGACCTGCTCGACGCCGTGGACGGCGACCCGGACATGGAGCCGGAGACGGACGAGGACGACGGGGAGGAGGCAAGTCTGCAGCCGGTCCCGCGCCGGGTCCGGTGCTTCCGCCGCATCCGTCACGTCACCCTCGCGGATTACGCCCGGTGACCCGCCCCTTCCGCTGGCCGGAGCGTCCCAAGCCCGGCGACAAGCCCGAACCGCCGCCGCAGTGGTGAAAAGGGGGGCCGGGGAGACCCGGCCCTTTTCGCGCTCGCTTGCACAATAGTCGTTTACACGAATCGTAAGCGTTTGCTAAACGCGAAGGCATGAGCAAAACACTCCCCTGGGCCGAGCCCACGTTCACCTTCGCTGAAGTGCTGACTGTGGTCGGTACGGAGAGCGCTTGGCTGCGCACCCTCCTGCAGAGGGACAAGGACGGCCGGCTCGGGACGAAGCATCGCACCGGCCGCCTTCTGTTCGCTCTCAAGGACGTCGTCGGTATCAATGTTCTGTGGCAGCTGAACACCACCCTGCGCATGGCGCCCGCTGCGGCGTGGGAAGTGGTCGAGTCCGTCTATTGGGTCATCGGCAACGCGAAGAAGGCCGACGGCACCAAAGACCGCACACATGCAGATGTGCGCATCGCTTTCGATAGCGACGGCGGCGTACTGGTCTGGACTGTCCGTGACGATGGCCGTGTCATCACTTGGAACGACAACGCGACGGAGAAGATGTCCATCACGGTCGCCGCTGAACGCGGGCCGCGGATCGTCTTTCCTATGTCGGCAATCATGGCGCCATTCCACAGGGCGGTACAGTTGTGGGCAAACTGGCCGGAGGCCGGCGCGGAGGCTGACGAGGAGCCCAGCGGAGGCGAGAAGTCCCCCGATGACGACGGCGTGCCGGCCACGGCGAAGGCCAACTGATAACCGCGCCCCGTGACCGCACCCGCCACCCCGCGCGCGCCTGCCACCCCTGCCGTGCCCCGTGGCGCGCCGGTGCCGGCTGCGCTGGGCTTCTCGGCACGCCTGAGCCCGCCTGACGCCTCGCGCTACCTCGCCGCCGTGTGGGCCATCCGGCGCACGCCGAAGACGCTGGCGAAGATGCGGTGCGTCTCCGTCGGCGGTGGGCCGGCGTTCCAGAAGTGCGGGCGCGATGTGATCTATCAGCGCACCGCGCTGGATGCTTGGGCGAATGAGATGACGCGGGAGGGCGGCGATGGGTGATCGCTCCGTCCGGACCCGCTGGGGGCGCGGCCTGCGCCGCGAGGATGCAGCCGAGTACCTCGGGCTGTCCGGCTCCATGCTCGACAAGGCGCGCAAGGAAGATCCGACCTTCCCGAAGCCGGTCCCCCTGGTGGGTAGTGTTGAGGCCTGGGACCGCGAGGCCTTGGACCGCTGGTTCGAGGACCGGAAAGCTACCGCAGAAATGCGGGAGGTTCCTGCGTCCGTATCCTGGGTAGCGCCATGATCACGAAGCCCCGCCGGTGGAAGCATGTCGTGCAGGACAAGGACCGCCATGGGAACGTGCGGACCTACCTGCGCGTGCCCGGCCGGCCAAAGGTGCGCCTGACCGAGACGCCTGGCACCGACGCCTTTGAAGCCGAATATCGCGCCGCCATGCATGGGCCAGTGTCGCGCAAGGCGAAGCCCCTGCCGATCGGCGAGGTGCGTTCTGGCTCCATCGACGCGCTGTGCGTCGCCTACTTCGGCACGGCCGAGTACAAGGGCCTGGACGAGCGCGGGCAACGCGTCCGCCGTCAGATCCTCGACCGCTTCCGGGCGAAGAACGGGACCAACCCTGCGGCCTCTCTGACGGCCAAGGCGCTGTGGGACATCAGCGACGCCCTGGCCGATCGGCCGGAGGCGTTCAACGGCCTCCTGAAGGCGCTGCGGGCCGTCTACAAGGCCGGGGTGCGTCGGCAGCTGGTGAGCGCCAACCCGGCCGCTGCGGTGCCACTGTTGCCCAGCAAGAACCCCGACGGGTTCCATTCATGGACGATGGACGAGGTCGCGCAGTTCGAGGCGCGCCATCCCATCGGCACGAAGCCGCGCCTAGCGCTCGCGCTGCTTCTCTACACCGCCCAGCGCCGTAGCGACGTGGTGCTGTTCGGCCGGCAGCATGTGAAGGACCGGTGGCTGTCCTTCACGCAGCAAAAGAACCGAAAGCGCAAGCCGGTCCATCTGACGATACCTGTTCGGCCGGAGCTACAGGCGATCATCGATGCGACACCGTCAGCGGGGCTGACGTTCCTGTCGACCCGCACCGGCGGGAATTTCTCTGCCGAGTCGTTCGGCAACATGTTCCGCAAATGGTGCAACGAGGCCGGCCTACCGCACTGCTCCGCGCATGGCCTGCGCAAGGCGACGGCCGCGCGCCTGGCTGAGACCGGCGCCACGGAACTCGAAATCATGGCCATCACGGGCCATCGGACCTCGAAGGAGGTGGTGCACTACACGCGCGCCGCCTCTCAACGGACGCGGGCGGAAACGGCGTTTGGCCGCCTCGCGGGGGCGGCTGCCGCCCAACAAAAAGTCCCACCAGCCGGTGCAACGGCTGAGTGGGACGAAAACGCTAACCAAACCGTTGATTCGAAAGGCAATTCAAGTGCTTGGTGCCCAGGAAAGGACTCGAACCTTCACAACCTTGCGGTCACTGGCACCTGAAGCCAGCGCGTCTACCAATTCCGCCACCTGGGCAAGGAGGCCGGCGCCTTGCGGCGAGGGCCGGGGAATTACCCGCGGTCCGGCGGGCCGTCAAGCGTCCCCGATCGGAATTGCGCCAGCTTTCGTGACCGTTCCGCGGCCGCTGCGCCGCCGGCTTGGTTCCCCCGTCCCTGCCCCATATGAGGGCGACACAGGCGGGCGAGGGGTAGGGTGATGATGCGGCAGGTGGCGACGGTGTTCGGCGGCGCTGGGTTCATCGGCCGGCACGTGGTGCAGCGCCTCGCGCGGCAGGGCCATGTCGTCCGCATTGCCGGGCGCGATACGGAACGGGCACACCGCCTGCGCACACAGGGGGACGTCGCGCAGGTGGTGCCGGTCTCCGCCTCGGTGACGGATGAGGGATCGGTGGCGCGCGCCGTGGCGGGGGCGTCGATCGTGGTGAACCTCGTGGGCATCCTGTTCGAACGGCGGCCGGGCGACTTCGGGCGTATCCAGGCGGAGGGCGCCGGCCGCATCGCGCGGCTCGCAGCCGCGGCGGGCGTGTCGCGCCTGGTGCATGTCTCGGCGATCGGCGCGGACCCGGCAGCAGAGAGCCGGTACGCGCGCAGCAAGGGGGAGGGCGAGGCAGCGGTGCTCGCCGCCTTCCCTGGCGCGACGATCTTGCGGCCCTCACTGGTGTTCGGGCCGGACGACCAGTTCTTCAACCGCTTCGGCGCGCTGGCGGCGGCACTGCCGTTCATGCCCGTGGTGGAGGGCGGGACTCGCTTCCAGCCCGTCCATGTCGGCGACGTGGCGGACGCGGTGATGGCGGCGATCGAGCGGGACGATACGGCCGGCCGGATCTTCGAACTCGGCGGGCCCCGCGTGATGACGATGCGGGAGGTGCTGGAATTCGTGCTCGAGCATACGCATCGCCGCCGGCGGCTGGTGGCGCTGCCCGAATGGCTCGTGTCGCTGCAGGCGCGGCTCGGGGAATGGCTGCCGACCCCGCCGCTGACGCGCGACCAGCTGATCATGCTGCGGCGGGACAATGTGGTGACGGCGGCGGATGACCTCGGCGCACTCGGGATCCAGCCCAAGGCTGTGGAGGCCGTGGTGCCGGCCTATCTGGCGCGATTCCGGCGCGGCGGGGTGCGCCAGGCGGTGCCGCTGTGAAGGTAAGGCCGATTCGGACATAAAATCCGATATTGCGAGCCTCTCGCAATCAGCTGTGCGGCATTTCGGAGAAAATTAGGACATAAAAGCTGCCTTATCGGCTCGGAAAGGACTCGCGTCGGCTCTATTCATGCCGTATGTGACCGAAGCCGGCGCCCTTGCATTGGGTTAATGCCCCACGCGCGCCGGCTCGTTCGGGTGGTCCCTGAACGCGACCTAGCAATACCGATGCCGCCGCGGGGGTTCGCATGGCCGAGAAAATGCTCCAGTTCGTGCGCCTGCAGCAGCGGCAGCCCGACAAGCGCGATGCCGGGGAGCGCCGTGCCGACTGGGAAGAGGTGTACCGCCCCTTTGCGCAGGAAGCCGCCGCGACCCAGGCCTCGCGCTGCTCGCAATGCGGCGTGCCGTTCTGCCAGGTGCATTGCCCGCTGAACAACAATATCCCGGACTGGCTGAAGCTGACGGCCGAGGGCCGTCTGGAAGAGGCCTACGAGATCGCCGCCGCGACCAACACCTTTCCCGAGATTTGCGGCCGCGTCTGCCCGCAGGACCGGCTCTGCGAAGGCAATTGCGTCATCGAGAAGGGCTTCGATTCCGTCACCATCGGCGCGGTCGAGAAGTACATCACCGACACCGCCTGGGAACGCGGCTGGGTCAAGCCGCCGAAGCCGGCGATGGAACGTGGCCAGTCGGTCGGCATCATCGGCGCGGGCCCCGCCGGCATGGCGGCGGCCGAGCGGCTGCGCGTCATGGGGTACCAGGTCACGGTCTATGACCGGCATGACCGCGCCGGCGGGCTGATGATCTACGGCATCCCGAACTTCAAGCTGGAGAAGGACGTCGTGCTCCGCCGCCAAAAGCAGTACGAGGATGGCGGCATCGAGTTCAGCCTGAATGTCGCGGTGGGCCGCGATGTCACGCTTGGCGAGCTGCGCAACAAGCATGATGCGGTGCTGGTCGCGACCGGCGTCTACAAGGCGCGCGACATCGCCAATCCCGGCGCGGAGCTGCCGGGTGTGGTCGCCGCGCTGGACTATCTGATCGCCGCGAACCGCAAGGGCCTGGGCGATGCCGTGCCCGAGTTCGAGGGCGGCGCGCTGAATGCCGAGGGCCGGCATGTCGTGGTCGTCGGCGGCGGCGACACCGCGATGGATTGCGTGCGCACCGCGGTGCGGCAAGGTGCGGCTTCCGTCACCTGCCTCTATCGCCGCGACAAGGCGAACATGCCGGGCTCGATGCGCGAGGTGAAGAACGCCGAGGAAGAGGGCGTGATCTTCGAATGGCTGGCGGCGCCCGAGGCGTTTCTCGGCGGGACGGCCGTGGAGGCGGTGCGCGCGCAGCGCATGCATCTCGGCCTGCCGGACGCGACCGGCCGCCAGCAGGTGGAGCCGATCGCGGGTGCGCTGTTCGACCTGAAGGCGGACCTCGTCATCAAGGCGCTCGGCTTCGATCCCGAGGATCTGCCGGCCGCCTTCGGTGAGCCCGAGCTCGGCGTGACGCGCTGGGGCACGCTGAAGGTGGATCACCGCACGATGATGACGGCGCTGCCCGGCGTGTTTGCCGCCGGCGACATCGTGCGCGGCGCCTCGCTGGTCGTCTGGGGCATCCGCGACGGGCGCGACGCCGCCGACCAGATCCATGCCTACATCCAGGCGCGGGCCGAGTGCCCGGCCATCGCGGCGGAGTGACAGCCACCATGTCGCAGTTCGAATCCGGTCCCGACTTCGTCGCTTCCTACGCCGCCGGCCGCGCGGCGCTGGAGAGCCACGCGCATCTCGACCTGACCGAGCATGATGCCTGTGGCGTCGGCATGGTCGCAGCCCTCAACGGCAAGGCGTCCCGCAAGGTGGTGCAGGCGGGTATCGATGCGCTGAAGGCGGTGTGGCACCGCGGCGCAGTCGATGCCGATGGCAAGACCGGCGACGGCGCGGGCATCCATATCGAGATCCCGCAGGATTTCTTCGCGGAAGTCGTGCGCCGCGGCGGCGACAAGCTGAAGCCCGGCCACATCGCCGTCGGCATGGTGTTCCTGCCGAAATCCGACCTCGGCGCGCAGGAACGCTGCCGCCAGATTATCGAGACCGAGATCCTGAACGCCGGCTACCTGATCTATGGCTGGCGGCAGGTGCCGATCAACGTCGCCTGCATCGGCGAGAAGGCGAATGCCACGCGCCCCGAGATCGAGCAGATCCTGATCTTCGACCCCGAGCAGCGCGAGGTCGCGACCGCCGAGCGCGACATGTATGTGATCCGGCGGCGCATCGAGAAGCAGGCGATCGCCGCGCAGATCCCGGAGTTGTATCTCTGCTCGCTGTCGGCGCGCTCGATCATCTACAAGGGGATGTTCCTGGCCGAGAGCCTGACGGAGTTCTACCCCGATCTGGTGGACGACCGCTTCGTCTCGCGCTTCGCGATCTATCACCAGCGCTACTCGACCAACACCTTCCCGACCTGGCGCCTCGCGCAGCCGTTCCGCATGCTTGCCCACAATGGCGAGATCAACACGCTGCACGGCAACGCCAACTGGATGAAGAGCCACGAGACGCGGCTCGCCCATCCGCTGCTCGACGACCACATGGACGACCTCAAGCCCATCGTGCAGGCGGGCGGGTCGGATACGGCGACGCTCGACAACGTGTTCGAGCTTCTGGTGCGGGCGGGGCGCGACGCGCCGATGGCCAAGGCCATGCTGATCCCGGAAAGCACCGGCAACAACGCGACGATGCCGGAAAACCACCGCGAGCTGTTCATGTACTGCAACGCGGTGATGGAACCCTGGGACGGGCCGGCCGCGATCGCCGCGACGGATGGCCGCTGGGTGATCGGCGGGCTCGACCGCAACGGGCTTCGCCCGATGCGCTATACCGTCACGACCGATGGGCTGCTGATCGTCGGCTCCGAGACCGGCATGGTGAAGGTTGCCGAGGACAGCACCGTGCTGAAGGGCCGCGTGGGTCCGGGACAGTGCATCGGCGTCGATCTCGAAGAGGCGAAGTTCTACGAGGACGCCGCGCTGAAGGACCTGATGTCCGCCCGCAAGCCCTTCGGCAAGTGGACGGCGCGGACCACGCGGATCGATGAGATCGTGAAGGCCGAGGCGGACGAGCGTGCGCATTACGGCGTCGAGGAGTTGCGCCGCCGCCAGCTCGCCATGGGCTACACGCTGGAGGAACTGGAGCAGATCCTGCACCCGATGGCCGACGAGGCGGCCGAGGCGCTGGGCTCGATGGGCGACGACACGCCGATCGCCGTGCTGTCGGAACAGTACCGCGGCCTGCATCACTATTTCCGCCAGACCTTCGCGCAGGTGACGAATCCGCCCATCGATTCGCTGCGCGAGACGCGCGTGATGACGCTGCGGACGCGGCTCGGGAACCTCGGGAACATCCTCGACGAGGACCCGTCCCAGTGCGACATGCTGATGCTGGAAAGCCCGGTGCTGTCGAACGCGCAGTTCGAGGCGATGCGCGACTACATGGGCAGCACCGTCTGCACCGTGGATTGCACCTGGCCGGCCAGCGACGGTGAGACGGGCCTGCGCCGCGCCATCGAGCGCATCCGGCGGGAAGCCGAGGAGGGCGTCCGGTCCGGCTGCGCGCATGTGATCCTGACGGATGAGGCGCAATCGGCGGAACGTGCCGCGATCCCGACCATCCTCGCGGTCGGTGCCGTGCAGGCGCATCTGATCCGCCACGGGCTGCGCACCTTCACCTCGCTGAACGTTCGCTCGGGCGAGTGCATGGACGTGCACTACTTTGCCGTGCTGATCGGCGCGGGCGCGACGACGGTGAATGCCTATCTGGCGCAGGAGAGCATCGCGGACCGGCACCGCCGCGGGCTGTTCGGCAATGCCGGGCTCGGCCAGGCGGTGGGCAAGTACAAGAAGGCGGTGGACAAGGGCCTGCTGAAGGTCATGTCCAAGATCGGCATCGGTGTGCTGTCCTCCTATCGCGGCGGCATGAATTTCGAGGCGATCGGCCTGTCGCGCGCGCTGGTGGCGGAATTCTTCCCCGGCACGCCGTCGCGTATCTCGGGCATCGGCCTGTCGGGCATCGCGCGGCGCGTGCTCGGGCTGCATGCGAAGGCGTGGCAGATCGGCGCGGTGACGCTGCCGGTCGGCGGGCTGTACAAGCTGCGGCGGCGGGGCGAGGTGCATGCCTTCGACGGCAGCCTGATCCACACGCTGCAGAAGGCGGTCGAGACCGACAGCTACCAGACCTACAAGCGTTACACGGAGGCCGTGCGGCGGCTGCCGCCGGTCGCGCTGCGGGACCTGCTGGATTTCCGCCTGGAGGGCCGCACGGCCGTCTCGCTCGAGGAAGTCGAGAGCATCACGGAGATCCGCAAGCGCCTGCTGGCGCCCGGCATCTCGCTCGGCGCGCTGTCGCCCGAGGCGCATGAGACGCTGTCGATCGCGATGAACCGTATCGGTGCGCGGTCGGACAGCGGCGAGGGTGGCGAAGATCCCGCGCGCGCCAAGCCGCGCGCCAACGGCGACAATGCGAATTCCGCGATCAAGCAGATCGCCTCCGGCCGCTTCGGCGTGACCGCGGAATACCTGAACAACTGCCGCGAGATCGAGATCAAGGTCGCGCAGGGGGCGAAGCCCGGCGAGGGCGGGCAGCTTCCCGGCTTCAAGGTCACCGGGCTGATCGCGAAGCTGCGGCATTCGACGCCGGGGGTGATGCTGATCTCCCCGCCGCCGCATCACGACATCTACTCGATCGAGGATCTCGCGCAGCTCATCTACGACCTCAAGCAGATCAACCCGGATGCGTCGGTCTGCGTGAAGCTCGTCTCGCGGTCGGGCATCGGTACCATCGCGGCGGGTGTCGCGAAGGCGAAGGCGGATGCGATCCTGGTGTCCGGCCATTCGGGCGGCACAGGTGCGTCGCCGCAGACGTCGATCAAATATGCCGGCCTGCCTTGGGAGATGGGGCTGTCCGAGACGCATCAGGTGCTGCAGCTCAACCGCCTGCGGCATCGCGTGAAGCTGCGCACCGATGGTGGCATCAAGACCGGGCGCGACGTTGTCATCGCCGCGATGCTGGGCGCCGAGGAGTTCGGGATCGGCACGGCCTCGCTGGTCGCGATGGGCTGCATCATGGTGCGGCAGTGTCATTCCAACACCTGCCCCGTCGGCGTCTGCGTGCAGGATGAGGCGCTGCGCGAGAAGTTCACCGGCTCCCCGGAGAAGGTCATCAACCTGTTCTCCTTCGTGGCGGAGGATGTGCGCGAGATCCTGGCCTCGCTTGGTTTCCGAAAGCTGACGGACATCATCGGCCGCACCGACCTGCTGCAGCAGGTCTCGCGCGGGTCGGAGGATCTCGACGACCTCGACCTCAATCCACTGCTGGTGCAGGCGGATGCGGGGCCGCACCCGGCCTATTGCACGCTGGAAGGCCGCAACGAGGTGCCGGAGACCCTCGACGCCGAGATGCTCCGCGACGCCGACGCGCTGTTCCGCCACGGCGAGAAGATGCAGCTCCAGTACAACATCCGGAACACGCATCGTGCGATCGGCACCAAGGTGTCGTCGCGTATCACGCGGCAGTTCGGGATGTCCGGGCTGCAGCCGGGGCATCTCACGGTGCGGCTGCGTGGCACGGCGGGGCAGTCGCTGGGCGCCTTCGCGGTGCGCGGGCTGAAGCTCGAAGTGTTCGGCGATGCCAACGACTATGTCGGCAAGGGGCTATCGGGCGCCACCATCGTGGTGCGGCCGGCGCCGTCATCGCCGCTGGTGTGGAACGACAACACGATCATCGGCAACACCTGCCTGTATGGCGCGACGGCGGGGGAGCTGTTCGCGGCGGGCCAGGCGGGCGAGCGATTCGCGGTCCGCAATTCCGGTGCGACGGCGGTGGTGGAAGGGTGCGGCGCCAATGGCGCCGAGTACATGACCGGCGGCACGGTCGCGATTCTCGGCGCGGTGGGGGATAATTTCGGCGCCGGCTTCACCGGCGGCCAGGCCTTCGTCTACGACGCCGATGATACCTTCGGCGTGCGAGTGAATCCCGAGACGCTGGAATGGTCGCGGCTTGCCCATCCGCATTGGGAAGGCGTGCTGTGCGACCTGATCGCCCGCCACGTTGCCGAGACGGGCAGCCGTTTCGCTGCTCGCCTGCTGAACGAGTGGGCGGTGGAGCGCACGCGCTTCTGGCATGTCGTGCCGCGTGAATTCTTGAAGTACCTGCCGGTGCCGATGACCGAGGCCGCGGCCGTCGCCGCGGAGTGACCTGGCACACCGCCCACTGAAGCGATTCAGCGGGCGGTGTGCTGCCATCTTCCGTTCCCATGACGACGGGGTAATCTACACCCGTGCGATGCGCGTCCGGCGCGTCGCGAGAAGGGGAGCAGAGTCGTGCGCCGTCTTGCCCTGGCCCTGGTGGCCACCCTTGCCATGGCAGCGCCCGCGGCGGCGCAGCAGGTCCGCAACCTCGCGTCAAACAATGGCTGGGTCGCCTATACGGCCCAGAGCAATGCCGGACCGCTTTGCGGGATGGGCACCGAGGCCAACTCCGTCGGCCGCTTCTTCTGGATCAAGGTCGAGCGCCTACGGGGCAACCTGCACGGCTTCATCCAGGTAGGCGACCGGAGCTGGAACGTGCGCCAGGAGGCGCAGGGCCGCATCGTCGTCGGCATCGACCGCCAGCGCGCCGAGCTGAACTACACCGGCACCTCGCGGCCCGACATGGTTGAGGCATCCTATCGTGGCGCCTTCGAGAACTTCCTCAACTTCGTGCGCGCCTTCGCGCTCGGCAACCGCATGCAGGTATCCTTCCCGGGCGAGGACGTCTCGCCCTGGGGCGCCAATCTGCGCGGGACGCGCGCGGTGACCGAAGCCTTCCTCAACTGCGCGCGTCGGATGTGACGCGACGGCTTTGCGCCGGCGCTGGGGGGGTGGCATAAGCAGCCCATCGTGAGGCTGCTTTTCCACCTTCCCCTCTCCCCCTTCTCCCGTAAGGTGCGCCTCGCGTTGGCCGAGAAGCGCATCCCGTTCGACATGCGCATCGAGCGCGTCTGGGAACGGCGAGAGGATTATCTGTCGATGAATCCTGCCTGCACCGTGCCGGTGCTGCAGGAGGACAACGGCCTGACGATCGCCGATTCCACCGCGATCTGCGAGTACCTCGACGAAGCCTATCCGGACATGCCGCTGCTGGGCCGTACCCTGGCCGAGCGTGTGGAAGTGCGCCGCCTGGTCGCGTGGTTCGACGGCAAGTTCCATGCCGAGGTCGGCATGAACCTGCTGTACGAGAAGCAGATGAAGCGGCTGATGGGGCGCGGCAACCCGGATGCGACGGCGATCCGCGCCGGCTACGCCAATCTGCGGCCGCACCTGGAATACATCGGCTGGCTGGCGGAGACGCGGCCCTGGTTGGCGGGCACCTCCCTGACGCTGGCCGACCTGGCCGCGGCGGCGCATCTCTCGGCGCTCGACTTCACCGGCGATCTCGACTGGACGCTGAATGAATCGGCGAAGGATTGGTATGCGCGGATGAAATCCCGCCCGTCCTTCCGCCCGCTGCTGACGGACCGGGTCAGCGGCGTGACACCGCCGGCGCACTACGCGGACCTCGATTTCTGACGTTACCGAGGGCCGGCGGCTGAGGGCTTTTTTTCCGTCAGATGCCGGGCGCCTCGGCTCGCGCCGCGTGGGCGGTTTGTGTCGTGTGTGGTGCGGACGCAGTCCGATGGTGCTGGCGGCGCTACCGCACCGGCCCGGCCTCGATCAGCGCCATGTTTTGCGCCGCGAGGTCCGCGGCCGCTCCATCCGGCGCCAGTTCCACCACCCGTTCCCAATCGGCGCGCGCGCCAGCCGCGTCGCCTTGCGCCTGCCGGATGATGCCGCGCTCCAGCAGCGCCTCGACATTGTCCGGTTCGAGCCGCAGCGCATGCACCACGCTCTCCGCCGCCGGGCCGAGCCGTTCCAGCCGTCGCAGCGCGGAGGCGCGGATCACCCAGGCCTCGGCGAAGGACGGTTCGGCCGCGACGACCTGGTCGAGATCGGTCAGCGCCTCCGCCGGGCGGTTCAGCGCCAGGGACGCCATGGCCCGTTCGGCCAGCAGCTCGGGATTGGCCGGCGTCAGCGCCAGGGCGAGCGACAGCGCCGCATGGGCGCGCTCCGGTCGGCCGGCGGCGATCCAGGCCTCCCCTGACTGACCGAAGACGGCAGCGCGCGCGGCGATGCCCGCGCGGCTGCGCGTCGCGATGCGCTCCAGGGCTTCAGCGGCGCGTTCCGCCTCGCCCAGCGAGAGCATGGCGAGCGCCGCGCAATGCGCCGCCGCTTCGCCGCCGCCTTCCATGGCCCAGGAATCCGCGAGGCTGCGGGCGCCCTCGGGGTCCTCGTCCAGCATCTGCAGGCAGCGCTCGTATTCCGGCGCATCGGTCAGGCGCGGAGGGTCGGGCGGGGTGGGCAGGGCCTCGTCGATGCCGGGGCTGGCGGACAACCACCACCATGCGCCACCCCCGGCCACGATGAGCAGCATCGCGGCCCCGGTCAGCAGGAGGCGGAATGGCGTCATGCCGGGCAATCTAGTGCCCGCTGCGCAGCCGTGCCAGATCACGACCGTGGGAGGTAGCCATGCTTCTGGTGGTGGGACTCGGCTTTGCCGGTACGGCGGTGGCGAAGGCTGCGGCAGCGGCGGGCCTTCCGGTCGCCGGGACGGCACGGGAACCCGGCACGGCCGCACCGGTGCCGATCATACCCTTCGCCGGCGCCGGGGAGGCGTTCCGCGCTGCGACGCATCTCCTCCTCACCGCGCCGCCGGGGGAGGTCGGCGATCCCACGCTGCTGGCGCACCGCGCGGCGCTGGAGGCGGCGCTCTCGGCCGGCACGCTGCGCTGGGTCGGCTACGTCTCGACCACCGGTGTCTATGGCGATCGGGGCGGCGCGGAGGTGGATGAGGCGACGCCCCCCGCGCCTGGCCAACCGCGCAGCCGGCGCCGCGTGGCGGCCGAGCAGGCCTGGCGCGACGTCACGCGGGGGCGCGCGGCGCTCGACCTGATGCGTGCCGGTGGCATCTACGGACCCGGGCGCTCGGCGATCGATGATCTGCGGGCCGGCACGGCGCGGCGGATCCTCAAGCCCGGCCACGCCTTCTCCCGCATCCATCGCGACGACATCGCCGGCGCGGCGCTCGCCGCGATGGCGCAGCGCCGCGCGCCGGAAGCGCGCGTCCTGCATCTGGTCGATGATGAGGCGGCCGAAAGCGCCGCTGTCACGGAGTACGCCGCCACGCTGCTCGGCGTGCAGCCGCCGGCGGCGATCGCCTTCGAGGCCGCCCGCGAGACGATGTCTCCCATGGCGCTGTCCTTCTGGTCGGAGAACCGTCGCGTCGCCAATGCGGCCACGAAGGCCGCGCTCGGCATCGCCTGGCGCTACCCCACCTATCGCGAGGGCCTAGCCGCCATCCTCGCTGAGGAACGGCGCGAGCGTCTCGCCCAGTAGCGCGAGGTCCTGCGGCCGCGACAGACGGTGGTCGCCATCCTTGATCAGGTGGACGCGAACATCGTCGCCCGTCAGCGCCTCGGCGATGCGCAGCGCATGTTGCCACGGGACGTCTGGGTCGCGCTGCCCTTGCAGGATGCGCACCGGCACCCCGACCGCGAGCGGTCCGCGCAGCAGCAGGTTCTCGCGACCGTCCTCGATCAGCGCGCGCGTGATGGGGTAGGGGGCGCCGTACTCGCTCGGGCGGTGCCAGACGCCGTCGCGCTCGATCGCCGCGCGGATCTCGGGCGTGAATTCGGCCCACATCAGGTCCTCGGTGAAGTCCGGCGCCGGTGCGATGCCAACCAGGGCGCGCACCGCCATCCGGCGCGCGAGCAGCAGCGCGATCCAGCCGCCCATGGACGATCCGACCAGCACCTGCGGTCCGGGCGTCAACGCAGCGATAACGCAGGCGGCATCCGCGGCCCAGCGGCCGATCGTGCCGTCCACGAAGCGGCCTTCCGACGCGCCGTGCCCCGAATAGTCGAAGCGCAGGAAGGGCGCGCCGCGCGCCGCGCACCAGCCGGCGAGGAACTCCGCCTTGCTGCCCGTCATGTCCGAGTTGAAGCCACCGAGGAAGACCACGCCGGTGCCGCTGCCGGCGATGCGACGCCAGGCGAGGCGGACGCCGTCGCTGCGGTCGAGGGTGCCGGTTTCCTCCTTCATGGTGCGGCCGTTGGAGAGAGATGCCGCCGCCCGCCAACCCTTATCCCGGCCGAGGCCGCGCGGCGGAGCATCTTGAGCTGCCAGACCGCCCGCCGCGCCGTCATGGCCGTGGCAATCCACGCCGCGTCAGCGACGCGAACAGCGCGCCCGTCCCGAATACCCAGGGCGGGCATTCATCCGTGCGGTCGACCTCGTTCACCAGCGCACCCAGTCGCGGCGAGGCGACGCGCACCACGTCGCCTTCCTTGTGCGTGAAGCCCATCCCTGCCGTGCCGCGGTCCTTCGAGGGTGAGAAGGGCGTGCCGAGATACAGCACCGCGCCGTCCGGGTATTGGTGATGGGCGCCGATCATCTGCCCGACGATCGCGGTCGGGTCGCGACTGATCGAACCGACCGCGCCGCGTTCCTCCAGCGCGAAGCCGTCGGCGCCACTGATGGTCAGGGTGATCTCGGCCCGGCGGACGTCCTCCAGGGTGAAGCCTTCGTCGAACAGCCTGATCATCGGGCCGAGCGCGGCGGAGGCGTTGTTGTCCTTCGCGCGGCCGAGCAGCAGCGCGCTGCGCCCTTCCACATCGCGCAGGTTCACGTCGTTGCCGAGCGTCGCGCCCTGGATGCTGCCGCGGCTGTTCACCACCATCACCGCCTCCGGTTCCGGGTTGGACCACTGGGACGCGGGATGCACCCCGACCTTCGATCCGGTGCCGACGGCGGCCATCGGCGCGCACTTCGTGAAGATCTCGGCATCCGGGCCGATGCCGACCTCGAGGTACTGGCTCCACCAGCCCTTCTCGACCAGCGCGGCCTTCACCTTCATCGCCTCGGCGCTGCCGGGAACCAGGTTGGCAAGATCGTCGCCGATGATGGCGCGCACCTCGGCGCGAACGGCTTCGGCGCGGGACGCATCCCCGCGGCAGCGTTCCTCGATAACGCGCTCCAGCATGGATCGCACATAGGTGACGCCGGCGGCCTTGACCGCCTGCAGGTCGATCGGCGCGAGCAGCCATGGCTTCGCCGGATCGCGTGCGTCATGCGCGGAATTCGCCAGCAACGCATCGAGGTCGATCGCCATCGGCACGCCGCGTGTCCGGATGCAGGCGGCTGGCGTCTCGGACTCCATCCAGCGGGACATCGTGCCGAACTTCAGTGTCATGTCGAAGGCTGCGCCGCCGATGAAGCCGATGATGGAGGGGCCGTCGGCCGTCATCACGCGCGCAGCGAAATTGCCTTGCATGAAATCCGCCGGCAGGCACGTGCGGTCCAGTCGCATCGGAGCTTCTCCCCCCGTTCCCTCCGCACAGGCTGGCCGGACTGCGGGGAACTGTGAAGAGGGGGCGGCCCGACGATTTGGGGAGGAGCGGGCGTGGCCCTACTGCGACAACTGTCCTGACGCTTCCAGCAGTGGCTTCCACCGCGCCACCTCCGCCTGCCAGAAGGCCTGCGCGCCGGCCGGGGTGGTCCGTTCGCCGGTGGCGGGGATGCTGCCGAGTTCGACCATGCGCCGCGTCACCGCTTCATCCCGCAGCGTGGCGAGCAATGCGCGGTTCAGCCGTGCCACGATCGGCGCCGGCGTGCCGCCGGGCGCGAACAGCATGTTCCAGCCGGACATGCTCATCGCCGGCAGCCCCGCTTCGGCGGTGGTCGGCACATTGGGCAGGGCAACGGCGCGCTGGGGCGTGCTGATGGCATAGCCGCGGATGGCACCGGCGCGGATCTGCTCGGCGTTGTTGGTCGTCTGGTCGCAGCCGAGGTCGAGCGTCCCGGACATCAGGTCGTTCATCACCGGCGCATTGCCGCGATAGGGCACGATGGTGACCGGCGTGCCGATGGCCGAGATCAGCAGCAGGCTGCAAAGATGGCTGGTCGAGCCGACCCCGGCATTGCCGAGGTTCAGCCGCAGCCCCTCCCGCCGCACGACGGCGGCGAGTTCCATGAGGTTGGCGGCGGGGAAGTTCGGCCGTGCGATGATGGACATCGGCACTTCGTTCACCATGCCGATCGCTTCGAGCGCCATGGGGTTGAAGCCGGGGTTGCGGATCAGCGTCGGGATCGTCGCCTGGGCCAGGCTGCCGAACAGGATGGTGTAGCCATCGGGCCGTGCCGCAGCGACGCGCGCCTGCCCGATCGATCCGCCGGCACCGGAGGCGTTCTCGACCACCACGGGCTGGCTGAGATCGGCGCTGAGTGCCGGGGCGATCAGCCGGGCGATGATGTCGGCGGGGCCGCCGGGGGCGAAGCCGACGACCATGGTGATGGGGCGGCTGGGGAATTCGGCGGGCGCACCACCCTGCGCTGCGGCTGTGCCGGCCAGGATGGCCGAGAGCGCAAGCCCCAGCACCCCGCGACGCGCTGTCCTGAACATGAACCATCTCCCGATTTCGTTGCGCGGGAGCGTCGCAGCATTGGCGGTGGCTGCAAAGGGCTGCGACGGTCGAATCGGTGGCCGCTGCGACGAGTTGTCGCCGCGTTGTGCCCGCGCTGTCGCCCGCGTGGCGCTGCGGCGGGAACGCCGGACGACGACGGCGCGCAGCATGCCGCGCTCTGCCGGGAGGGTAAGGGCGTGCTGCTGGCGGATGGACGGGCGCCGCGGCAGCGTCCACTCTCCGCGGCATAACCACAATAGCGCCTGGAGGACCCCGTCATGACCACTCGCCGCGCCGCGCTCGGCACCATCGCCGCCACGGGCGCACTCGCCCTGCCGCGCATTGCCCATGCCGCCTGGCCGGCCGATCGGCCGATCGAGGTCGTCGTTCCCTATCCGCCTGGCGGCGGCGTCGACACCATGGCGCGCATGGTGCTGCCGGCGGTGCAGAACCGGCTGCCGGGCGCGCGCTTCATCGTGACGAACCGCGCCGGTGCGGGCGGGCAGCTCGGCTGGGAGGTGGTGTACAACGCGCCGGCCGACGGCTTCATGCTGGCGGCGACGTCGGTGCCGGCGATGGTGACGTATCCGATGGAACGCACCACCCGGTACAAGGCGATGGACTTCACCTTCATCGCGAATGTCGTGGATGATCCTGGCGGGTTGTTCGTCTCGCCGAACTCGCCGCTGCGCACGCTGGAGGATCTGGTTGCCGCGGCGAAGGCACGGCCGGGGGCGATCAGCTACGGCACCACGGGCATCGGCTCGGATGACCACCTGCTTGTGCTGGGCCTCGAGGACAAGCTGAGCCTGCCGCCGATGACGCATGTGCCGTTCAACGGCATGGCGCCGCTGTCGACTGCGCTGGTCGGCGGGCATCTGCAGGTGGGTGCGTTCAACATGAGCGAGGGGCTCGCGCTGCTGCGCGACAACCGCATCCGCTGCCTGGGGCAGGCCGCGGCCGCGCGCTGGTCCGGCACGCCGGAGGTGCCGACCTTCAAGGAGCAGGGCGTGGACCTGATCAGCGGTGCGACGCGCGGCATCGTCGGCCCGCCCAACATGCCTGCCGAGATCACCGCGCGGCTGGAGACGGCCTTCCGGCAGGCGCTGGCCGACACCGACTTCGTGCGGGAGGCCGAGCGGATGGGCCTGCCGCTGGCGCCGCGCATCGGCGCCGATTTCCGCAACGACATCGCGGCGCTGGAGGTCGAGTTGCGCGGCCTGTGGCAGCGCCGGCCCTGGAAGGAATCATGACCGAAGCGGCTACCGTTCACGTCGAGGTAGGATCCCTCGGCGACTTCCTCCGCGCCATCGTCGGCGCAACCGGCAGCACGAATCAGGAGGCGGCGGAGGTCGCCGCCCACCTGCTGGAAGCCAACCTGCAAGGGCATGACAGCCACGGCATCATGCTGCTGCCGCGCTACGTGCAGCATGTCCGCGAGGGCAAGCTGCATCCGAATGTCGGGCCGACGCCGGTGCGGCAGGAGCCGTCCCTCGCGCTGTTCGACGGCAACATGGGCTACGGCCAGCATGTCGGGCGCATCGCCATGGATTGGGCGATCGAGGCCGCGCGCACCCATGGCCATGCGGTGATGGGGCTGCGCAACGTGCACCACATCGGGCGCGTGGGGACCTATGGGGAGCAGGCGGCGCGCGCCGGGATGATCTCCGTCCACTTCGTCAACGGCGTGTCGGGGCCGCCGTCGGTGGCACCCTTCGGCGGGTCGGATGGACGGCTGTCGACCAACCCGGTCTGCGTGACGATCCCGCCGGCCGCGGAAGGCGGGCAGCCGCTGGTGCTGGACTTTGCGACGGCCGCGATCGCGCTCGGCAAGTGCCGCGTCGCGTTCAACGCGGGGAAGGCGGTGCCGGAAGGCGCGCTGGTCGACGCGAAGGGGCAGCCGACGACCGACCCCGGCGTGCTGTATCGCGACAATCCGCGCGGCGCGCTGCTGTCCTTCGGCGCGCATAAGGGGTACGGACTGGCGCTGGTCTGCGAGGTGCTGGCCGGCGCGCTGCTCGGCGGCGCGACCGCCTGGCGGCCGGAAATGCGCGAGCGCGGGATCGTCAATTCCTGGCTGGCCTTCGTGCTGGACCCCGCGCGGTTCGGAGATGTGTCGGCGTTCCGCGAGGAACTCGCCGCGGTGATCGCGGATGTGAAGGCGTCGCCGGCGGCCGATCCGGACAACCCCGTGCTGGTGGCGGGGGAGAAGGAACGGATCACCAAGGCGAAGCGGCTGTCAGGCGGCATCCCGGTGGATGCGACGACCTGGGGGAACCTGGTCGAGGCGGCGCGGAGCCTCGGGATCAACGACGTGCCGGGCGTGCGGTGAGAGGCGTGTTGTGGAGGGGCTCGGCGGTTTTTGCGCGGCGGTAAGATCGGAGAGGGGCGCTGCCCCTCTCCGAGCCTCTCCCCGCCAGGTGCTTGGAGCACCTGGACCGCAGTGACTTGGCCTTGAGCGCGACGGTCAGTCCCCTGCTTTGCGCAAAGGCGTGTCACGACAATGGTTTGAACCCTCCGCGCACAGCGACAAGTGGAGGTTTGCAAAGGCCTTTCGGCCTTTGCCGGGGAAGGGTTCGGGAAGGGGCAGCGCCCCTTCCTGATCCGACCGTCAAGCGCTGGCGCGAACGGACCGAACTCGGCGCGTCTGGCGGTCGCTCAGAGTTCCACGATAGGGATGAAGCCTGAAGCGATCAGGCGCTTCCCGTCGAAGATCGCTTCCTCGGTGTCGGCGACATGCATGCGCGGGTCGGCCATCGCGGCGGCGAGGCCTCTGTCGCGCGTTTCCTTGTCGGGCCATTCGGTCCAGGCGAAGACGATGGCTTCGCCGGGTTGAAGGCGCATGGCCTGGGCGAAGCTCGTGACCATCGCCGGCGTTCGTGCGCCAAGGCCATCGCGGGCGTCGTCGGCGTGGAACTGGGCGTCGTCGCCCGACTGGTCGTCGATCCAGCATTCGACGATGCGCAGCGCGCCGTACTCCTTCAGCACGGCGCCGGTGCGCTTGCTCAGTGCGACGTATTGCTCGCGCTTGTTCGCGGGGACAGGCGCGAGGTAGCCATCGACATAGGTCATTCTGTCAGATGCCGGCGGGGACGTTGCTCAGCGCCCTTCGAAGGATGGGGGGCGCTTCTCCAGCATCGAATCCACCGCCTCGCGATGGTCGCGCGTGCCGTGGGCGAGGGCCTGGTACGCGGCCGACATCTCCAGAAGCGTCGACAGGCGCATGTGCTGGCTTTCGCGCAGCAGACGCTTGGTCATGCGCACGGCCTGCGGTGGGTTCACCGCGATGCGGGCCGCCATCTCACGTGCGGCGGGCAGAAGCTGATCGGGGGCGACGACCTTCGACACCAGCCCGCAGGCCAGCGCCTCGGCCGGGTTGATGGCGTCGCCGGTCAGCGACATCTCCAGCGCCTTGGACATGCCGACGACCTTCGGCAGCAGATAGGCGCCGCCATCGCCTGGCACGATGCCGACTTTCACGAAGGATTCGGCGAAGCGCGCCGTGTCGCTCGCGATGCGGATATCGCACATGCAGGCGAGGTCGAGGCCCGCGCCGATCGCCGGGCCGTTGATCGCGGCGATGGTGGGGATGTCCATCTCATACAGCGCGAGCGGGATCATCTGGATGCCGAAGCGGTAGGAATCCCGCATCTCGGCGCCGGTCTCGCCGCGGGTGATGCCGGTGCGATCGCGCATCCCCTTCAGATCGCCGCCGGCGCAGAATGACGTGCCGGCGCCGGTGACGATTACCACGCGCACATCGCCGTCGCGGTTCAGCGCGCGGCAGGCGTCCGCGACCTCGGCGCATTCCTCGGCGGTCGAGATGGCGTTGCGCTTCTCCGGCCGGTTCAGCGTCAGCGTCACGACATGCCCGTCGCGCTCGATCTTCACGAAGTCGGTCATGCGGCGGGTTCCTCGTCGCGGTCGGTGATGAAGGTCCAGAGACTGCCCGGCGCGGCCTGCACCGTCGCGCCGAGGCGCGCGGACCAGAAGCGTTCGGTGCCGCCTTCCTCGCGCCAGGACCACAGGCGGCGCGTCAGGTGGTGCAGGGAATGCTCCTCGGTGATGCCCATGGCGGCGAGGACCTGGTGCGCGATGGCCGCGCCCTTGGCGGCGGCCTCGCCGGCCGTGACCTTGGCGCAGCCGATCTCGAAGGCGGCGCCGGCCAGCCCGCGCCGGTCCGCGGCGCGCGCTGCGGCAGCGGCAGCGACGGACACTGCCGACGTCTCCGCGGCGAAGACCGCAAGCTGTTGCTGCACGGCCTGGAAGCGCCCGATCGGGCGGCCGAACTGCTTGCGGGTGTTGGCGTGTTCAACGGCCAGCGCCAGCGCTGCCTGCATCGCGCCCGCGATCTGCGCGGCACGGAGCAGCGCGGTGACGAGCATGGCGGCTTCCGCGCCCCAGCCGTTCGGCAGCGTGCCCTCGGCGATCGGCGCACCGGTGATCGCGGGCCGGTCGCGCGCCTCGCGTGCGGTGTTGGTGCCGTCCGTCCAGCGTAGCGACGCGGCCGGATACAGCGCGACCCGCGCGCCATCGACCAGCGCGACATGGCTGGCGTGACGGCCCCAGGGCACCGCCGCGCCCGATGCGGCGAAGGTCAGCACACCATCCGGCACGTCGATGCCCGCGGCCGCCAGCAGCGCGGCGCTGCCGATGCCTTCCGCCAGCGGCACGGGCGCACCGGCGCGCCCTAGCGCCTCCAGCACCGGCACGACATCGAGGAAGCCGAGGCCCGCGCCGCCGCGATCCTCCGCCACCAGCGCGGCGCCGAGGCCGAGCGCGTTCAGCGCGTCCCACGCGGCATCCGGAAACATGCCGTCCTCGACCCTGCGCAGCACCTCGACGCCCGCGGCGTCGTCCAGCGCGCGCGTGACCTGCTCGGCGAGTTCCGCCCCGATCGTCGTGCTCATCAGCGCAGCCCCAGCTCGCGCGCGATGATGCCGCGCATGATCTCCCGCGTGCCGCCGCGCAGCGAGAAGGTCGGCACGATCTGGGTGAGGTAGGCGTGCATGCGACGCATTGCCTCCGGCATGTCCTCGGTGTCGATGACGTCGCGCATGCGGTCGGGCAAGGCCTGTTCGAAGTCGTTGCCGAGATCCTTCACCAGCGCTGCCTGGCGGATCGGGTCCTCGCCTTCCTGCAACATGCCGGCGACGGCGGTGGACATGGACCGCAGCGTCCACAGCCGCGCGACCTGCCGGCCGAGCGTGGCCGCCGAGGCGGGATCGTCGCGCAGCGCCGCGATGCCGGCTTCCAACAGCGGATGGGATGACATGAACCGGTCGGGGCCGGAGCGCTCGAAGGCGAGTTCGGATGTCGCCTGTGCCCAGCCCGCGCCTTCCTGGCCGATCAGCGCGTCCTCGGGCAGCATCACGTCGTCGAAGGTGATCTCGTTGAAGCCTTCCTCGCCAACCAGGTCGCGGATCGGGCGGATGGTGACACCCGGCGCCTTCAGATCCACCAGCACCTGCGACAGGCCTTGGTGCTTCGATCCGCTTTCAGGCGCGGGGGATGTCCGCACCAGTGCGATCATCCAGTCGCAGAGATGGCCGAAGGTGGTCCAGATCTTCCGCCCGTTCAGCTTCCAGCCGCCATCGACGCGATCCGCGCGCGTGCGCAGGGAGGCGAGGTCGGACCCCGAATCCGGTTCCGACAACCCGATGCAGAAGGCGTAGTCGCCGGTTACGATCTTCGGCAGGAACTTCTGCCGCTGCGCCTCGGTGCCGAGCCGCAGGATCAGCGGCCCCGACTGCCGGTCGCCGATCCAATGCGCACCCACCGGCGCGCCGGCGGCGAGCATTTCCTCCAGCACGATGAAGCG
Source organism: Neoroseomonas terrae (assembly GCF_018129025.1). Classification (GTDB taxonomy): domain Bacteria; phylum Pseudomonadota; class Alphaproteobacteria; order Acetobacterales; family Acetobacteraceae; genus Neoroseomonas; species Neoroseomonas terrae. The sequence goes on from NZ_JAAEDI010000016.1 coordinate 135,253, forward strand.
GTCGAGGAAGGACCGCTCACCGCCCCCGTATTGCTTCGGCCAGCACATGCCGACCCAGCCGCGCGCGCCGACCGCCCGGGTGAAGTCGCGGTCGAAGCCCATCCAGGATCGGGCGCGCACTTCGGGCGCCCAGCCCTGTTCGTGTTCCGCGATGAAGGCGCGGACCTCCGCCCGCAAGGCGGCCGCGCCCGGCGGCGGGTCGCGAAGGTCGAAGCGCAATCCGGTCATGGCGTTACTCCCGCCACGATCCTCCGCGTCGGGGCCGCTGCGTCAATGCCCCTTGTGCAGCAAGCGCGAGAGCAGCGGGATCGATGCCCATCCCACCGCGAAACCCAGGATGCCGGCGAGCGTGGCTTCCACGATCCAGCCGATGAAGCCGCCGCCCACGGCCAACCCGGCCCCGTGCACCCAGTGATACGGCGCCGCCAGGCCGAAGAACTCCAACCCATGCAGGATGATGCCGCCGCCCACCCACAGCATCGCGACCGTGCCGACGATCGACAGCAGCTTCAGGACCTTCGGCATGCCGCGCACCAGCAATGCGCCGGCACCGATGCCGCGGCGGACCATCGCCGCCCCGACATCATCCGCCTTCACGATCAGCGCGACGACGCCATAGACGCCGACCGTGATGGCCAAGGCGACGACGGCGAGCGCCGCCCCCTGCGTCCAGACGGTCGCCTCCGGCATGGTGGACAGCGCGATCGCCATGACCTCGGCCGACAGGATGAAGTCTGTCTTGATCGCGCCCTTCACCCGCGAATCCTCGAGCTGCTTCGCATCCATCGGCACGTCCGAGGACTGCGCCTGTTCAGGATGCGGGCGGGTCCATTCCAGCACCTTCTCCGCACCCTCGAAGCACAGGTAGATGCCGCCCAGCATCAGCAGCGGGGTGATCAGCCAAGGAGCGAAGGCGGCGAGCAGCAGGGCGGCCGGCAGCAGGATGACGAACTTGTTGAACAGCGAGCCCATCGCGATGCGGCCGATGATCGGCAGTTCCCGCTTCGCATCGAAGCCGACGACGTAGCGCGGCGTGACCGCCGCATCGTCGATCACCACGCCGGCTGCCTTGGCGCCGGCCTTGGCGGCCTGTGCCGCAACGTCGTCGATCGAGGCAGCGGCGACCTTCGCGATGGCCGCAACGTCGTCCAGCAGTGCCAGCAGGCCTGTGCTCATCTGTAATTCCCGGCTGTTTGTGGCTGAGTCGGAACATCATGGCACGGGTGGAGCAACGCCGTCGCCACGGAGGCTGCGACAGATCGAAGAAGTGGGACCCGCGCGCCGTCCCTCGGATCACAGTGCGGGAGGGGCGTCTTGCCGCGATGCGAGCTCGTGGGGCGCCAGGCCGCGCAAACCGCGCGCGTCAGCCGCTGCGCAGGAGCCCGCCGCTCGGCGCCGCCGCGTCGCTGCCCGGGAAGGCGCGCGCCACCGCCTGGTCCTGGAGCTTCAGGTGGTCGCGCAGCAGCCCCTTGGCGAGGCTGCGCAGGTCCGTCGTCGGCGCCAGGTCCCGTCCCTGGAACAGGGTGCGCTCCGACAGGCCGGGCCAGTCGCCGCCGATCCGACCGCCGGCCACCGCACCGCCGACCAGGAAGGCGATGCCGCCGGTGCCGTGGTCGGTGCCGCCGGTGCCGTTGATGCGTACGGTGCGGCCGAACTCGGTCGTCACCAGCACCGCGGTGCGCCGCCAGTGGTCGCCGAGCGCCTCCTTCAGCGCGGCCAGCCCGTCATCGAGCTGGCCGAGCGGCCCGGGCAGGCGATTGACCTGTTGGGCATGCGTGTCCCAGCCGGTCAGCTCGAAGGCCGCGATGCGCGGGCCGTCCGGTCGCGCCAGCAGCCGGCCGGCGGCCTGGGCGAGGGTGCGGAACGCGCCGCCCGGCGGCGGCCGGGCGCCGGCATCCATGCCGAGCGCCTCCATCGCATAGCCCCGCGCCTGAAGCCCTTCGATGATGGCCGGGCCGGTCAGCGGATCGGTGTGGTTCAGCTCGGCGATGCGCGCCATCAGATCGGGGGAGGGTGCCCCGCCGCCCCGCCGCGAATAGGTGCCCACCTGCGTCGGACCGCGCATCAGCAGCGGCAGGTCCGCACCGACGGCGAGCCCGTTGGGCTGCGCGCCCGGACGGGCCGGTACGGCCGACAGGGCGCGGTTCAGCCAGCCGCTGTTCAGCCGCTGGTCGGCACCCGATTCCAGCAGGTCCTGCGCGTCGAAATGGCTGCGCGTGCGCCAGTTGCCGGCGACGGCGTGGATCAGCAGCGCCTCGTTCGCCGCATACATCGCATGGAGCTGCGGCATGCGCGGATGCAGCCCGAAACGGCCGCCGAGGTCGAGCAACCCGCCTTCCTGGCCCGGTTCGGGCAAAGCGAGGGCGCCGCGCAGCTCACCGAAGCCGGGCTCGCCATAGGGCTGGACGGCGAACAGCCCATCCAGGCCGCCGCGCAGCAGCACCACGGCGAAGCGGGCCTCCCCGGGTGCCTGGGCGAAGGCGACGCGGGCGCGCGGCAGGGTAATCGCGGCGCCGAGGCCAAGCAGCAGCGAGCGGCGGCCCAGGGCAGGCAGATGGGCGGTCATCGGCGATGGAACTCCGGGCTCACCAGCACAAGTGTCAGGGCCTCGCGCGCGGAGCCGGCGCGGGCTGCTGCCCGCAGCGTTTCGGGTCGGCAGATCGGGCCGAGCACGGCCTCCGCGACCTCGGCCGCATCGCGCCCGGCGCCGCGGCCCGAGATGTTGTTCGCCCAGTCGAGCCGGCGGACCATGATCTCAGGCCCGGACCAGGCCGCACCGCTGTCGGGGAAGCCGATCGGTGCCGGCGGGCTCCACCAGCCCTGGCCAAGGTTCTGCATGAAGTTCGCGGCACGTGGCGCGATGTCGTCCGGCGCTTCGACGGCGCGCAGCACGGCGATCACGTAGTCCTGCGGATTGCGCAGCTTGCCGAGCGGCGGCTGCCACGCTTCGGGCAGACGGACCAGCGCGCGGGTGGCGGCGCCGAGGTCACCGCCAGTGTCCCGGAGCACGCCATATATCCGGTCCACGGCGGCCGGCGGCGGATCATCGGCAACGAAGTGGCGCACCAGCTTGGTGGCGAGATGCCGGTGCGTCTTTTCATGCCGGGCGAGCCAGGTCAGCGCCATGACGCCGCCTTCCTGGCCCGGCGGGAAGGTGCGGCCCATCAGCCGCTTGGGGCCCGGTTCGTGGGCATTGGCGCGGAAGACAAAGCCGTAGGGTTCGCGCTGGCCCTGGAAGGACCATCCGGTCAGGATGCGCGCGAAGGAGGTCACGTCCTCCTGCGTGTAGCCGGCCGCCGGGGTCACGGTGTGCAGTTCGAGGATCTCGCGCGCCAGGTTCTCGTTGAGCCCGCGTCGCATGCGCTGCCCTGCCGGGCTGTTCGGACCGATCGATCCGTTGTTGTCGAGATAGGCCAGCATCGCCGGGTGCCGGGCCATGGCGACGAGCATGTCCTCGAACTTGCCGGTCACATGGGCGCGGATGACCTCTCGCACATAGTGGCCGGCGAAGAGCGGCACGCGGCCCCGCTGGATGGCGAGGTGATTGGCCCAGAAGGCGACCAGCCTTTCGCGGAACCCTTGCGCGCCGCCGACCGACAAAGCGATGGCGGCGGCGGTTTCCGTCTGGACGATGCGGGCCTGGTTCGGTCGCCCCATACCGCCGGCGCGCACGCGCTCCGTATCCTCCCGCCCGGCGGCGAATATCGCGGGCAGGGTGGCCGGGAGGTCCGCTGGCAGGTCGGGGCCGGGCAGGCCGGGGGCAAGCTGCGAGTCGAGCCAAGCCATCGGGTCGGCCGGGATGGGGTCTGCCGGGCGGCGCCCCTGTGCGAAGCGGATGGCGGCGATGACAGGCTGGGCATCCATCCCTATATTCTAGGCGCGAATGCCGGTGCGAGGCATGCAACAAAGCGTGTCGCCCGTGCGGTCGCATGGCCGCCACGGCATCATTGCAGGGCAGTTTCGGTGATGGGGCGCTTGCAAACCGCCGCCGGACGTCGCAGATAGCCGCACCGACTGATCGGCGTGAACCCTTGGGGGCGGCGCGGAGCGGATGCTCCCGTGCGGGCGCCCATTTCTGCTTGATGGAGGCCCACCGTGGCGCGCACCCCGCTTGAGAAGATCCGGAACATCGGGATCACGGCGCATATCGACGCCGGCAAGACGACGACGACCGAGCGCATCCTCTATTACACCGGCAAGTCGCACAAGATCGGGGAAGTCCATGACGGTGCGACGACCACCGACTACATGGACCAGGAGCGCGAGCGCGGCATCACGATCACTTCCGCGGCCGTCACGGCCGAGTGGAAGGATCACCGCATCAACGTCATCGACACCCCGGGCCACATCGACTTCAACATCGAAGTGAACCGCTCGCTGCGCGTGCTGGACGGCGCGGTGTTCGTGATCGAAGGCGTTGCCGGCGTGCAGCCGCAGTCCGAGACCAACTGGCGCTTGGCCGACCGCTACAACGTGCCGCGCATCATCTACATCAACAAGCTGGACCGGACGGGCGCAGACTTCTTCCGCGCCGCCGAGACGCTGACCGAGAAGCTCGGCATCAACTGGGTGGCGCTGCAGATCCCCATCGGGATCGAGGACAACCTCCAGGGCGTCGTCGACCTCGTCGAGATGAAGGCGCTGGTTTGGCAGGGCGACGACCTCGGCGCGAAGTACGACGTCGTCGAGATCCCGGCCGACCTGAAGGACAAGGCCGCGGAATACCGTGAGAAGCTGCTCGACGCCGTGGTCGCGGCCGATGACGAGGCGATGGAGCGTTATCTCGAGGATGGCGACGTCTCGGTCGAGCTGCTGAAGCGCGCCATCAAGAAGGGCACGATCACCGGTGAGTTCCGCCCGGTGGTCTGCGGTTCCTCCTTCAAGAACAAGGGCGTGCAGCCGCTGCTGGACGCGGTGATCGACTACCTGCCGTCCCCCGTGGACATCGAGGGCATCAAGGTCGCCCCCGAGGAAGGCCAGGACGAGAACGCCGAGCGCCGCGTGATCCCGGCGGACGAGAACGCGCCCTTCGCCGGTCTCGCCTTCAAGATCATCAACGACAAGTACGGCAACCTGACCTTCGTGCGCGTGTACCGCGGCGTCCTGAAGCAGGGCGACATGGTCATGAACACGACCAAGGGGAACCGCGAGCGCATCGGCCGCATGTTCCAGATGCACGCCGACAAGCGCGAGGAGATCAAGGAAGTCTTCGCCGGCGACATCGCCGCCTTCGTGGGCCTGAAGGACACCGGTACGGGTGACACCCTGGCCGCGCAGGACGATCCGGTGGTGCTGGAGCGCATGGCCTTCCCGGTCCCGGTCATCGACATCTCCGTCGAGCCGAAGACCAAGGAAGGCGTGGAGAAGATGACGATCGGCCTGCAGAAGCTGGCCGGCGAGGATCCCTCCCTGCGTCTGAAGACCGACCAGGAGACCGGCCAGACCATTCTGTCCGGCATGGGCGAGCTGCACCTCGAGATCATCGTCGACCGGCTGAAGCGCGAGTACGGCGTGGATGCGAACATCGGCGCGCCACAGGTGGCCTATCGCGAGACGATCACCAAGCCGCACACCGAGGTCTACACCCACAAGAAGCAGTCCGGCGGTTCGGGCCAGTACGCCGAGGTGAAGATCACCTTCGAGCCGAAGGAGCGGAACGAGGGCATCGAGTTCGTCAACGCGATCGTCGGCGGCACGGTGCCGAAGGAATACATCCCGGCGGTCGACAAGGGCATCAAGATGCAGGCCGACACCGGCGTGCTCGCCGGCTTCCCGACGGTGGACTTCAAGTACACGCTGACGGACGGCAAGTACCACGACGTCGACTCGTCGGCCCTGGCCTTCGAAATCGCCGCCAAGGCCTGCTTCCGCGAAGGCATGAAGAAGGCCGGCCCGGTCATCCTCGAGCCGATCATGGACGTGGAAGTGACCACGCCGCAGGATCACGTGGGTGACGTCGTCGGCGACCTGAACCGCCGCCGTGGTGTGATCCAGAGCCAGGACATGGCCGGCACCTCGGTCATCGTCCGCGCGCACGTCCCGCTGAAGGAGATGTTCGGCTACATCTCCAACCTGCGTGGCATGACCAAGGGCCGCGCGTCCTTCTCCATGCAGTTCCACCACTACGATCCGGTGCCGCGCAACGTCGCGGAAGAGATCATGGCGAAGTCCGCGTAATCCACGCGGCCTGAACCGGGCTTTGGAAGCGGCGCGGCGGGGCAACCTGCCGCGCCGTTTCCATATCCGGTGCCAGGTTTGGAACATCTGGCGGCGCCGGTCGCGCCCGTTCCTGCCGTTGACCGGCCTCGTGCCGTTCAGCGCCTGAGAAAGTGCGTCACCACCGCATCGAGAACCACCACGCCGTCGGCCACCCGCCGCGCCGTGTAGCGCATCTTCGCGACGCCGAGCCGCCGGCCCGAGCGGGAGGGGCGGATCTCGGCCACCTCGGCACGCACGGCGATCTCCTCGTCGGGGCGCAGTGGCGCGGGCCACTGGCTGTCGATCCGGTTGCCGCCGATCGAAATGCCGGTGATCAGCCCGCTGCGGATGACATGGCCGAACACGGCGGACAGCGTGTGCAACCCGCTGGCGACGAGTTCGCCGAACAGGCTCTCGCGCGCCGCCTCGGCATCGAGGTGGAAATATTGCGGGTCGTAGCGGGAGGCGAAGGCGAGCACCTCCTCGCGGCCCAAGGCCAGGGTGCCGAGATCCCAGGCCTGGCCTGGTACGAGGTCGTCGAGGGAATGCAGAGGCTCGATCATTCCTGTCGATATAGGGCGGCTTTGGCTCACGCGGAATCGCGCATCCCCCGGCTTGCCGAGAGGCGAAGCGCTGACGCAGGGTGCCGCCCCATGGCCATCATATCCCGTCGTTCCGGGCTCGCGCTGGGCCTTTCCCTCGCGACCGTCTCCTGTGCTGCCGTACCGCCGACGCCGCCGACCCCAGCCGGGCGCTATGCCGCACTGGTTACCGCGGCGGACCAGACTGCGGGACAGGTGGTCGATCATCTTGCGGCACGGGAGCGGCTGGAGGTGCAGGAGGCATCCTCGATGCGCTTCGCGGCCGGCGGCATGCCACCCACGCCGCCGCCGCCCGCCGCGCCGGTTGCCGGCGCCGTGCTGGACCCGGCGATGAAGCTGATCCAGTTGGAGGCGCAGCGGCTCGCGGCGCTGTCGGGCGGGCAGGCACTGGCTGAAGGGCAGGTCGGGACCGCGCTGATGGGGCGGCTGCGGGATGCGCTGGCGACGCTGGGTCGGGTGCCGGGGCGCTGGCCGTCCGAGGCAGTGCGGCGGCGGGGTTTGGCGGGCTTCGCCACGCTGGCCGAGCCGGCGCCGCCCGGCATAAATGCGGCCGGCCTGGCCCTGGCCCGGCAGGGTGCCATGGGCGATGCGGTGCTGCTGATGCGCGCCGTCGTCGGCGACGACCGGCGCAGCGGATTGCGTGGCGCGCTGGCGCAGCGCCACGAGGCGTGGCGCTCGGCCCAGACGGCGATGCTGAACAGGGTCCGCAACGATCCCAACATCGGCCCGGATGAGCGGATGCGGATCTGGGGGGCGACCCAGGCCCGGCTCGCCGCTGATCCGCCGGATGTGACGGCGGCGGAGCTGAGCCGGATGTTCGACGCACTGCCCGCAGGGCACGCGTCGGCCGGGGCAGGGGATGCGGCGGGGGTCGAGGCCTTCGGCGCGGCCGTCGCCCGGCTCCAGGCCGTAATGGCCCAGCCGCGATAGACCCGGCGCCCTTGGCGCGCCGCCCCGCCCGGTGTAGCCACCCCGCATCCTGAACGACCGGAGAGCGCCCCATGGCTGCCATCGCCGACATCATCGCCCGCGAGGTCCTCGATTCCCGTGGCAACCCGACCGTCGAGGCGGAGGTGGTGCTGGACAGCGGCGCCATCGGCCATGCCATCGTCCCCTCCGGCGCCTCCACCGGTGCTCATGAGGCGGTGGAGCTGCGCGACGGCGACAAGAAGCGCTATGGCGGCAAGGGCGTGCTGAAGGCCATCGCCAACGTCGAAGGCGAAATCTTCGACGCGATCTCCGGCCTCGAGGCGCAGGACCAGGTCCGCATCGACGAGATCATGATCGAGCTGGACGGCACGCCGAACAAGGCGCGGCTCGGCGCGAATGCGATGCTGGCGGTGTCGCTTGCGGTGGCGAAGGCAGCGGCCGCCGATCTCGGCATTCCGCTGTATCGCCACGTCGGCGGTGTCTTCGCCCGCACCCTGCCGGTGCCGATGATGAACATCATCAATGGCGGTAAGCACGCGGACAACCCGATCGACATCCAGGAATTCATGATCATGCCGGTCGGTGCCGGCACGATCGCGGATGCCGTGCGCGTCGGCTCCGAGGTGTTCATGGCGCTGAAGAAGGCGCTGCACGACGCCGGCCATTCGACCAATGTCGGCGATGAGGGCGGTTTCGCGCCGAATATCGGCTCGGCGGACGAGGCGCTGGGCTTCATCGCCAAGGCCTGCGAGGCGGCCGGCCATCGCGTAGGCGAGGATGTGGTGTTCGCCCTGGACTGCGCGGCGACCGAGTTCTTCCACGACGGCGCGTACAAGCTGGAGGGGGAGGGCAAGACCCTCGATGCCGGGGGCATGGTGGACTACCTCGCGGCGCTCTGCGCCAAGTGGCCGATCGTCTCGATCGAGGACGGCATGTCCGAGGATGACTGGGCCGGCTGGAAGGCGCTGACGGACAAGATCGGCGACAAGGTCCAGCTGGTCGGCGACGATCTGTTCGTGACCAACCCGGAGCGCCTGCGGCAGGGCATCGAGCAGCACACCGCCAATGCCATCCTGGTGAAGGTGAACCAGATCGGCACGCTGACCGAGACGCTGGAAGCGGTCGAGACCGCGCACCGCGCCGGCTATCGCGCGGTGATGTCGCATCGGTCGGGCGAGACGGAGGATGCGACCATCGCCGACCTCGCCGTTGCGACGAATTGCGGGCAGATCAAGACCGGCTCCCTTTCCCGTTCGGATCGGCTGGCGAAGTACAACCAGCTCATCCGCATCGAGCAGGGCCTCGGGCCGGCGGCGCGCTATGCCGGGCGGGGCGTCCTCCGGCGCTGATCGCCGGTATGTGAGTCCATTTTGTCGCGCCGCCGCGCAAAACCCCGTGCGGTGCGACGAAATCCTGGACGAAGCGCGTGACACGGATTCGCCACGGCGGTTAGAGTCGGCGCCTCCTCGCCCACTGTCAGGTGTCAGCGTTGCGGTTTCTCAAGCGCTTCATTCAAGCCATCGCCATGCCGTGTCTGTTCGTGGCGCTGTCGGGCTACTTCGTCTGGCATGCGATGCATGGCGACCGCGGCCTGATCGCACGCGAGCAGCGACTGGCGGACATCGCCGCCGCCCGCGTGGATCTGGCACGGGCGGAGGCCGATCGCGATGCGATGGAACGCCGCGTGGCGGGGCTGCGCGGGGACCGGGTCGACCGCGACCAGCTCGATGAAAGGGCACGGGCGCTGCTCAACATGGTCGGACGCGATGAGATCGTCGTTCCCTACACGCCGGAACGACGACTGTATTGAACCGCCGGGCGGCCGCCGGACACCGCGTTGCTTCGGCAGGTAGAAGGCGGGTCGGCGGGCGCTGAGTCTCGCCGTTTGAAGCACTTAACCGCATTTCGGTTAAGTGTCTTATTGCATTGCAATAGAAGGGTTTTCGAGAGGCCCGTCTTGCAGATTTCGGTTTCTGGCGCCTAATACGGGATCAGGACAGCTTCCCGAGGGAGACGCGCCATGGCCCAGGCCGCGGAGACAACCAGCAAGCGCCGTGGCAGGGGGAAGGAGCCGCCGATCGGGCGGGATGATCTCCAGCGCGCGTATCGCGACATGCTGCTGATCCGCCGCTTCGAGGAGAAGGCGGGGCAACTCTACGGCATGGGTCTGATCGGCGGGTTCTGCCACCTGTATATCGGGCAGGAAGCCGTCGTCGTCGGCATGCAGATGTGCCTGAAGCCGGGCGACCAGGTCATCACCTCCTATCGCGACCACGGCCACATGCTGGCGACCGGCATGGAAGCGCGCGGCGTGATGGCCGAGCTGACCGGGCGCATCGGCGGCTATTCCAAGGGCAAGGGCGGGAGCATGCACATGTTCTCGCGCGAGAAGGGCTTCTACGGCGGGCACGGCATCGTCGGTGCGCAGGTGTCGCTGGGTGCGGGCCTCGCCTTCGCGAACTGGTATCGCGAGGACGGTGCGGTCGCGCTGACCTATTTCGGTGAGGGCGCGTCGAACCAGGGGCAGGTGTTCGAGAGCCTGAACCTCGCCGCGCTGTTCAAGCTGCCCTGCGTGTTCATCATCGAGAACAACAAGTACGGCATGGGCACCAGCGTGGAGCGCGCCAGCGCATCCCGCGACCTGTCGCAGAACGGCGCCGCCTGGGGCATTCCGGGCGAGCAGGTGAACGGCATGGACGTTATCGCCGTGCGCGAGGCCGGTGAGCGCGCCGTCGCCCACTGCCGCGCGGGCAAGGGGCCGTATCTGCTGGAGATGAAGACCTACCGCTATCGCGGCCATTCCATGTCGGACCCGGCGAAGTACCGCACGCGCGAGGAAGTGCAGAAGATGCGCGAGACGTCCGACTGCATCGAGACGGCGCGCAAGATGCTGCAGGAACAGTTCGGCGTGACCGAGGGCGACCTCAAGGTGATCGACGACGAGGTGAAGGCGATCGTGCAGGACAGCGCGGATTTCGCGCAGCAATCGCCGGAGCCGCCCGAATCCGAATTGTGGACCGACGTGCTGGTGGAGGCCCGCTGAGATGGGTGCCGTGATCCTGATGCCGGCGCTATCGCCGACCATGACGGAGGGCAAGCTCGCCCGCTGGCTCAAGAAGGAAGGCGATGCGGTGAAGTCCGGCGACGTGATCGCCGAGATCGAGACCGACAAGGCGACGATGGAAGTCGAAGCGGTGGACGAAGGCACGCTGACGAAGATCGTCGTGGCCGAAGGCACCGAGGGCGTGCAGGTGAACGCGCCGATCGCCGAGCTGGATGGCGGGTCGGGCGGTGCGGCCGCTGCACCCGCGCCGGCAGCCGAACCGGCACCCGCCCAGGCACCGCCCGCCGCGGCGGCGCAGGCTTCCGTGCCGGCCGCGCCGAAAGGCCCGGCTTCCGCGCCCGAGAAGGATTGGGGCGCCACCAGCACCATCACGGTGCGCGAGGCGCTGCGCGATGCCATGGCGGCCGAGATGCGCGCCGACAAGGACGTGTTCCTGATGGGCGAGGAAGTCGCCCAGTACCAGGGCGCCTACAAGATCAGCCAGGGTCTGCTGGAGGAGTTCGGGGCGAAGCGCGTGATCGACACGCCGATCACCGAGCACGGCTTCACCGGCATGGCGGTGGGCGCGGCGATGACCGGGCTGAAGCCGATCGTCGAGTTCATGACCTTCAACTTCTCGATGCAGGCGATCGACCAGATCATCAATTCGGCGGCCAAGACGCTGTACATGTCGGGCGGCCAGCTCGGCTGCCAGATCGTCTTCCGCGGGCCGAATGGTGCTGCGTCCCGCGTCGCGGCGCAGCATTCGCAGTGCTACGCGTCCTGGTACGCGCATTGCCCGGGGCTGAAGGTGGTCGCGCCGTGGAATGCGGCGGATGCCAAGGGGCTGCTGCGCGCGGCCATCCGCGACCCGAACCCGGTCATCGTGCTCGAGAACGAGATCATGTACGGGCATTCCTTCGACTGCCCGACCGATCCAGACTTCATCCTGCCGATCGGCAAGGCGAAGGTGGAGCGTGAGGGCAGCGACGTCACCATCGTCGCCTTCTCGATCATGGTCGGCATGGCGATGCAGGCGGCCGAGAAGCTGGCCGAGCAGGGGATCAGCGCGGAGGTGATCAACCTGCGCTCCATCCGCCCGCTGGATACCGAGACGATCGCCAATTCGGTGCGCAAGACCAACCGGCTGGTGACGCTGGAGGAAGGCTGGCCCTTCGCCGGCATCGGCTCCGAGGTTGCGATGCAGATGATGGAGACCTGCTTCGACTACCTGGATGCGCCGCCGGTGCGTGTGCACGGGTTGGACATCCCGATGCCCTATGCGGCGAACCTCGAGAAGCTCGCGCTGCCGCGGCTCGAACAGGTGGTCGATGCCGTGAAAAGCGTGACCTACAAGTAAGCCGGGGGGAACGATCCATGGCCACGAACATCCTGATGCCGGCGCTGTCCCCCACCATGACGGAGGGCAACCTGGCGCGCTGGCTGAAGAAGGAAGGCGAGCGCGTGAAGGCCGGCGACGTCATCGCCGAGATCGAGACCGACAAGGCGACGATGGAAGTCGAGGCCGTGGATGAGGGCATCCTCGGCAAGATCCTGGTGCCGGACGGCACGCAGGGCGTGAAGGTGAACGACCCGATCGCCGTGCTGGTCGAGGAAGGGGAGGCGGTGCCGGACGCCGGCGCCAAGGCCCCGGCTGCGGAAGGCGGCCCCAAGGCCGCCGCGCCGGCGCCC
>NZ_JAAEDI010000017.1 GCF_018129025.1 Neoroseomonas terrae
GCAGGCCGCGCTGTTCGTGCAGACCGTGCAGGAACGCCAGGGGCTGCAGGTGGGCTGTCCGGAGGAGATCGCCTATCGCATGGGCCATATCGACGCCGCGACACTTCGGCCGCGGGCCGATGCCTTGGGCAAGACGGCCTATGGCACCTATCTGCGCGACCTTGCAGGGGGGCAGCTCGCATGAACATCCAGACCTTCCATATCGCCGACGTGCTGCTGATCGAACCCGCCCGCCACGGCGATGCGCGCGGCTTCTTCAGCGAGGTCTGGTCGTCGCGCAGCCTGGCGGAGCACGGTGTCGACATCGACTTCGTGCAGGACAACCACGCCTTCTCAGCCCAGGCCGGCGTGCTGCGCGGGCTGCATTTCCAGCGCCCACCCTCGGCGCAGGGCAAGCTGGTGCGGGTCGCGCGCGGCGCCATCCTCGACGTCGCCGTCGATATCCGCAAAGGCTCGCCGACCTACGGCCGTCACGTGTCGGAAGTACTGAGTGCGGACAACTGGCGCCAGCTCTGGGTGCCGCGTGGCTTCGCCCATGGCTATGTGACGCTCGAGCCGGATACCGAGGTTCTCTACAAGACCGACAACTACTACGACCGGGAAGCCGATGCCGGCATCGCCTGGGACGATCCGGACCTCGACATCGACTGGTCGGTCGATACGCCGATGCTGTCGGAGAAGGACCGCGGCGCCCCCCGGCTTGCGACGATCGCCCCGCCCTTTCCGCAGGGTGCGTGGTGATGCGGCGCATCCTTGTCACCGGCCGCGGCGGGCAGCTCGCGACGGGTCTTGAGACCGCCCTGCCGGCGCAGGGCTTCGATGCCATTCTCGTCGGGCAGCCGGAATTCGAGTTCGACGACCCGGCGACCGTCGCAGCCGCCTTCACCGCGGCCGAGCCCGACGCGGTGGTCAATTGCGCCGCCTGGACCGCCGTCGATGCCGCCGAGGACAATGAGCCTGCCGCGTTCCACGCCAATGCACTGGGACCTGCGCTGGTGGCCGCGCACTGCGCTGCCCTCGGCATTCCGCTGATCCAGGTCTCGACCGACTACGTCTTCGACGGCCGAAAAGGCGCGCCGTACCTCGAAACGGACACGCCGAATCCGCTGAGCGCCTACGGACGAACCAAGCTCGCCGGGGAATGGGCAGCGCTGGCGGCCCACCGGCAGACGCTGGTGCTGCGCACAGCCTGGGTCTTTGCCCCCAACGGCAACAACTTCATGCGGACCATGCTGCGGCTCGGTGCCGAGCGCCCCGAGCTGCGCATCATCGCCGACCAGCACGGCAGCCCAACCGCCGCGCCGGACCTGGCCGATGCGATCGCGTCGATCCTGGCGCAGATCCGCCAGGAAGGGTGGCAGGAACGGCACGCCGGGGTCTTTCACGCCACGGGGTCCGGCTTCACGACCTGGCACGGCTTCGCCGAGGCGATCTTCGCGGAGGCCGGGGTACAACGCCCGACGCTGCACCCGATCACGACCTCCGAGTATCCGACCAAGGCCGTTAGGCCGACAGACGGCCGGCTCGATGGCACGCGGCTGGAGAAGACATTCGGGCTGCGCCTGCCGAGCTGGCAGGACGGTCTGCGCCGCGTGCTGCGGAGCCAGCGCGGCGACTGATCGCGGATCGGCGGCCGGGCGACGACCGCCTTGGCGCGGCGGCTATTCCTTTACCGGCGGCGCGGCGGGCGGGACAGGCGGCACCTCCGCGCTGCCTTCCTGCCGGTCCCGGTAAAGCGCGGCGCGCGCGAGCAGCATCAGCGTGACCGGCGTGGTGACGACCATGAACGCCGTGATCAGGATCTCGTGGAGCACAAAGCGGGTCTGGAGAACGGAGAAGAACAGCATCGAGGCCAGCAGCACGCAGCCGATCCCGAGCGTCGTACCAAGCGTCGGGGCGTGAATCCGGTCGTAGAAGCTGCGCAGCTTCAGCAGCCCGATCGAACCGACCAGCGCCAGCCCGGCGCCCAGCAACACCAGCGCCGCGACGGGCAACGCCGCCCAAAGAGGCAGATCGGCTGCCTGATTCACTCGATCACCTCCCCCCGCATCAGAAACTTCGATGCCGCCGCCGTGGCGACGAAGCCGAGCAGCGTGATCAACAGCGCCGCCTCGAAATAATAAATGCTGCCGCTTCGGATGCCGAACACCACCAGCAGGATGGCGGCGTTGACATACATCGTGTCGAGCGCGAGCACGCGGTCCTGCGCGCGCGGCCCCCGCAGGATGCGGTACGTCGCGCAGCCCATTGCGGCGACCAGCATGATCTGCGCGATCAGAACCGCGCTGCCGATGATGGCCGCGCTCATTCGAAGATGTCCATCAGCCGCCGCTCCCAGCGATCCTTGACGATGCGGACCCACGCCTCGTCGTCGATGAGGTCGAGCACGTGCAACAGCATGGTGCCGTCCGACGAATCATATTCCACCCAGACCGTACCGGGCGTGGCGGTCAGGATGCAGGCCAGCGCCGCGAGGCCGTGCGGGCTGCGCATGTCGAGCGAGATGCGCACAAAGCCCGAACGGCGGGTCGACGTGCCCCCCGGCGAAAGGATGATCCGGGCGACAGCGTTGTTCGACCGCACGATCTCGACCAGGATGTCGAGCAGCAGGGCCGGGATGGTGGCCAGCCGCCGCAGATGCGCGGCCGGCATCGTCAGTGCCGCCAACGCGCCCGATCCCGCGACCGCAAGCACCCCGCCGAGCAGGAAGGCGCCCGGCGATGTGCTGCCGGTCAGCAGCAGCCAGAGGACCAGCAGCGAGAGCGCGACCAGCGGATAGGGGAGCCAGCGCCTCATCCGCCGCCCCCCGGCAAGGTGGTGGGCACCGCCAGCACGCCGTTCAGGTAGTCGCCCGGTGCATGCAGCGCCCGCGCCGCCGCCTGCATGTATTCCATGGCCGGGCCGGCACCCGCCGTCAGCGCCGCGCACAGCACCAGCAGCAACGAGACCGACGCGATCTCCAGCAATGCGATCCGGGGCACCCGCGGTGCAGGGGATGCCCAGAAGACATCGATGCCCACGCGAAGCATCGCGATCAGGCTCGCGAGGCCCGACAGGATGAGCGCCACCATCAGCGCCCAGGTCGTCGCCGGCACGCCGCCATCGCCATAGGTGAGCAGCGGGGCGAGGATGGCGAACTTGGCCAGGAAGCCCGACAATGGCGGCAGCCCGGCCAGCAGCAGCGCGCAGGCCATGAAGGTGACGCCGAGGATTGCCACCGTGCCGGGGATGGCGACGCCGACTTCCTCATGCTCGGGCGATTCCTCGTCCTCCTCGCCGGTGCCGAAGGCCTCGCGCGTCACGGCAAGCACGTCCGCCCCGACCTCCCGCCCGCGCTCGACAAGCTCGATGAGCAGGAAGAAGGCCCCGATCGCGAGCACGGAACTGGTCAGGTAGAACAGCGCGCCGCCGGTGACGGCCACCTGCCCCGTGCCGATCGCGGCCAGCAGCGTGCCGGAGGAGACCATCACGCTCGCCCCCGCAAGGCGCGGCAGGTTCTGCGTCGCGAGCACGGCGATCGAGCCGAAGGCGATGGTCGCCAGCCCGCCGAGCAGCAGCCAGGTTCCGCCGAAGCCGGCCGACGCCCCGGCCTCGTCCCCGAACAGCAGCAGCCAGACGCGCAGGACGGCATAGATGCCGACCTTGCTCAGGATGGACAGGATCGCCGCCGCCGGCGTGGTGGCCGCGGCATAGGTGGGCGGCAGCCAGAAGCCGAGCGGCCACATCGCCGCCTTGGTGAGGAAGGCGATACCGAGAATCCCGAGACCCGTTTCGAGCAGGCCCCGGTCCTCGACCGCCACGCTGCGCATCCGCGCCGCCAGGTCCGCCATGTTGAGCGTGCCGGCGATCCCGTAGACGACGCTCGCCCCGATCAGGAACAGCAGCGACGCCACCAGGTTGATGACGATGTAGTGCAGTCCGGCGCGGACACGCGCCACGCCCGACCCGTGCAGCGCCATGCCGTAGGACGCCGCCAGCATCACCTCGAAGAAGACGAAGAGATTGAACAGGTCGCCCGTCAGGAAGGCGCCGTTCAGGCCCATGAGCTGGAACTGGAACAGCGGATGAAAATGGGCCCCTGCCCGGTGCCAGCGGCAGATCGCGAACAGGAAGGCGGAGAAACCAAGCACTGCGGCGAGGGTAAGCATCAGCGCCGTGAGACGATCCAGTACCAGCACGATGCCGAACAGCGCGGGCCAGTTGCCCAGCCGGTAGATGCGCACCACCGGTTCCTGCGCGAGGCCCAGCAGCACGATGGCGAGCACCACGAGCGCAGCCGTGGACAGCAGGCCGAGCGCCAGGACCACCGTCCGCGACCTGTCGCCGACCAGGATCATCGCCGCGCCGGCCAGCATCGGCACGACGATGGGCGCGATGAGGAGGTGGTCGATCCAGCCCGTCACCGCTCGCGCTCCCGTCCATCCACATGGTCGGTGCCGGTCAGGCCGCGTGCCGCGAGCAGCACGACGAGCAGCAGCGCGGTGGTCGCGAAGCCGATGACGATCGCCGTGAGAACCAGCGCCTGGGGCAGCGGATCCGCATACTCCGCGATCGTCCCGACTTCCCCCGGTTCAAGGATGGCAGGCGACCCGCTGCGCAGCCCACCCGTCGAGAAGATAAAGAGGTTCACGGCATAGGACAGCAACGCCAGCCCGATGATGACCTGGAAGGTGCGCGGCCGCAGCAGCAGCCACACGCCTGAGCCGGCCAGCACGCCGATGCCGAGCGAGAGGACGAGTTCCATCAATCGTCTCCCGCTTCGGTAGCGGCCCGGCGCGGAGCGGCGCGGTGAGCACGGACGGACTGGTGCGCCAGCGCCACCAGCATCAGCAGCGTCGCGCCGACCACCAGCGCGAAGACGCCGATGTCGAATATCAGTGCGCTGGCCATCGGTACCTTGCCGATGATCGGTAATTCGCCATAGGCGAAGTAGGACGTCATGAAGGGGCGGCCGAAGAGCCAGGCCGCCAGCCCCGTCCCGGCCGCGAGCAGCAGGCCCGCACCGACCCAGAGCTGCGGGCGCAGGCGCAGCCTGTCCTCGGTCCATTCCGTCCCGCCGATCATGTACTGAAGGATGATCGCGATCGCGACGACCATGCCCGCCGAGAAGCCGCCACCCGGCAGGTCATGGCCGCGCAACAGCAGGTACATCGCGACGATCAGCATGACCGGGAACAGCAGCCGCGTCAGCGTGAAGGGCACCAGCAGCCAGTCCGCGACGCGGCCGGGCTCGGCGCGCCCGGCTTCGTTGGCGTCGGTCGCCGCCTGGTCGCGCTGCTGCTCCGGAATCTCGACACTGTCCTGCGCCGGCCTGAACCGCCGCAGCAGCGCATAGGTCGTGAGCGCCACCGCGGCGACGACGAAGATCTCGCCCAGTGTATCGAAGCCACGGAAGTCGACGAGGATGACGTTCACCACATTGGTGCCGCCGCCCTCCGTATAGGCGCGCGCGAGAAAATGACGGGCGAGCAGGTCCGGCGGCGTCCGCGTCATCGTGGCATAGGCCAGCGCCGCCATCCCCAGCCCCGCGCCGGTCGCGAGGGCGAGGTCGCGCAGGCGGCGCGTGCGGGACAGGACTTCCGGCCCCCGCTCGCCGGGAAGCTGAACGCGCTTCGGCAGCCACCGCAGGCCGAGCAGCAGAAGGACGGTCGTCACGACCTCCACCGTCAACTGCGTCAGGGCGAGGTCGGGGGCGGAGAACCAGACGAAGGTGATGCAGACCACCAGCCCCGCGCCGCCCACCAGGATCAGCGCCGCCAGCCGGTGGAACTTGGCGAGCCACGCCGCACCAAGGCTGCACGCCCCGCCGACCACCCAGATGAGCAGCAGGACAGGATCGACGGGCGATGGCGGCAAGTTGCCGGGTCCGAAGCCGCGCCACCAGGCGGCCGTGGCACCGGCCAGGATCGCGATAC
This sequence comes from Neoroseomonas terrae, assembly GCF_018129025.1. Classification (GTDB taxonomy): domain Bacteria; phylum Pseudomonadota; class Alphaproteobacteria; order Acetobacterales; family Acetobacteraceae; genus Neoroseomonas; species Neoroseomonas terrae. The sequence continues at coordinate 5,916 of NZ_JAAEDI010000017.1, forward strand.
CGACCAGCAGTCGCAACTGGGGCTGCAGACGGCGCGTGCCGAGCACCGCTTCCAACCGCCGGGCCAGCCGCCAGGACACGAAGACCATCACGCGCTCGAAGATGCGCTGCCCCTCGAGCCGCCATATCACGGGCGGCCCTTCCACATCGCTGCGCAGCCGACGCTGCAGCAGGAGGTAGAGCAGGATGCCAGCCACCATCGCCACGACGCTCATCAGCAGCGGCAGGTTGAAGCCGTGCCAGACGGCCAGGCTGTAGTACGGCACGTGGTTGCCCAGCACCGAGTGAACGGCCAGGGAAAGAAACGGCCCGACGGTCGCCGCCGGCAGCACGCCGACCACGATGCAGGTCAGGACCAGGATCTCGACCGGGAAGCGCATCCATGTCGCCGGCTCGTGGGGCTTGCGCGGCAGATCGGTCGCCTCCGGGCCGAAGAAGGCGCCGTGGATGAAGCGCAGGGAGTAGGCGACGCTGAACGCACTCGCTGTCATCGCCGCGATCGGCAGGATGTTCAGCAGCGTGGAGACGGGCGCTTCGGCCGACAGGGCCTCGGCGAAGAACATCTCCTTGGACAGGAACCCGTTCAGCAGCGGTACCCCGGCCATGGCGGCCGCGGCCACCATGGCCAGCCGTGCCGTGAACGGCATCGACTGGTTGAGGCCCGATAGCCGCCTGATGTCCCGCGTCCCGGTCTCGTGGTCGATGATTCCGGCCGCCATGAACAGCGAGCATTTGAAGGCGGCGTGATTGATGATGTGGAAGATCGCCGCGACCAGCGCGAGCTCGCTCTTTAGCCCCAGCAGCAGCGTGATCAGCCCCAGATGGCTGATGGTCGAGTAGGCGAGCAACCCCTTGAGATCGTTCTGGAAGATCGCGATGTAGGCGCCGATCAGCATCGTGATCAGCCCGGCGAGGCCGACGGTCCAGGTCCAGGCATCGGTGCCCGCCATCGCCGGCCACAGCCGCGCCAGCAGGAAGACGCCCGCCTTCACGAGGGTCGCCGAGTGCAGATACGCCGAAACGGGCGTCGGCGCCGCCATGGCGTGCGGCAGCCAGAAATGGAAGGGGAACTGCGCGCTCTTGGTCAGGGCCCCCAGCACGATGAGAAGCAGCGCCGGGAGGTAGAGCGCGTGCTCGCGGATGCGATCCCCCGCGGCCAGCACGGCGTCGAGGTCGTAGCTGCCGACGATGTGCCCGAGGACGAGGATGCCGGCGAACAGCGAAAGCCCGCCCGTGGCGGTGATGGTCAGCGCCATGCGCGCGCCGTCCCGCGCCGCCGCCAGGTGGTGCCAATATCCGATCAGCAGGAAGGAGAAGAGGCTCGTCAACTCCCAGAAGAACGCGAGCTGGATCAGGTTTCCGGAGATGACCACGCCCGTCATCGCGCCCATGAAGGCGAGCAGAAAGGCGAAGAAGCGCGGGACGGGATCCTCGGACGACATGTAGTAGCGCGCGTAAAGCACCACGAGCGCGCCGATGCCAGTGATCAGCCCGCAGAACAGCCAGGCGAAGCCGTCCATGCGCAGCACGAAGTTCAGGCCGAGCGACGGCATCCAGGCGAATTCGGCCCGCAGAACGGTGCCTTCCGAGATCGCCGGATAGGCTGCCCACACCATGCCGAGCCCGATGAGTGCCACCGCGCCCGCCAGCGCGGAGGCCGTGTCCCGGGCGCCCGTCGGCAGCAGGCCCGCGCCGATGGAGGCGACGAAGGGCAGGACGATCAGGGTGAGGAGAAGGACGCTGTCAGGCATCGCGGCGCCCGCCCCTGGCCGTACCCCGCATCAGGCGTCCTCCGCCTCCGCGGGCGGTGCCTGATTGTAGCGGTCCAGCAGAGTCGCCGCCTCCTCGGCCGAAGCGGCCGACCGCAGCGACCTGAGCGCCTGCGGGTTCCTAAGCCCTCGGCATGTATCGGAGAGGGCGGGCAGGAAGCCATCCGCGGAGGCTTCGGGCCAAAGCACCAGGATGACGAGGTCTACCGGCTCGTCGTCCCGTGCCTCCCAGTCGATGGGCCGCTGAAGCCGCACGAACAGCACGAGTGGCGGCTGATCGCCGGGAAGCCGGGCATGCGGCAGGGCAATGCCGCGGCCGAGGCCGGTCGAGCCAAGGGCTTCGCGATCGGTCAGGGCGGCAAGGATCTCGGCCTCGTCCCGCCCCAGCCTCCTGGCCGCCTCCTCCGCGAGGAGCTTCAGAACGGCGCGCTTGCTCCCGGCACTTAGGTCCAGGACGACATCATCGGCCGAGATGCGGTGTGACATCGCCATTCCATTACTCCCTCACCAAGGCAGCCGGCGCCGGGCACGGGCACGCCGCATCGCGCGCAACAAGGCACGCGTTCATCGGACAGGGCGCACTCTCGGAACCTGGCGCCGTCCCGCTCAGCCATGCGCTACCAGCTGCATGGCTGCTCTGCAATCCTGGGCGGGGTCGTTGCGCATGACGATGCCGCGGTGCTTGGTGGCGCCCCGTCGCGTCAATGCGCGGGCGTGACGCCCTGGGCCAGCGTCTGTTCGTCCGCCCGCGGTTCATGTCGGAGATCGGCGCGGCTTGCCCATGCGTTCCGGAGGAGGAAGAGCGGCATGAAGCCGAGGTCCTCGCTGGCCATCGCCACGGCCTGCCGCAGGATCTGCTCCCGGCTGCCGTCATCGAGCGTTGTGATGGCCCGTTCCGTCAACCCGTCGAGCGCCGGGTTCGAGTACCGCATATGGTTCGCCGTGCCGGTGCCGGCCGCGCGATCATAGGTTCCGATGATGTTGCGCAGGAGATAGGAGGCCTCCCCGGTGCCGCTGCCCCAGCCATGCAGGCGAACCGCATAGGCCTGCGTCGCGCCCCGGGGGCTGTAGACGGCCCAGGGCAGCGCCTCGACCTCCGTCCGGACGCCGACACGCGTCCAGAACTGCGCGACGGCCTGCGCCACCTTGGCGTCGTTCGGATAGCGGTCGCTCGGGCTGGTGAGGACCAGGCGGAAGCCGTCGGGGAAGCCCGCTTCGGCGAGCAGCCGCCGCGACAGGGCGGGGTCGTAGGCCGGGACGCCGACATCCGGGTTGTAGGAGTAGAAACCCGCCGGCAGCCACTGCCCCGTGGCGACGGCGGTGCCTTCCATGACCCTCTCGGCGAGCGCCTGGCGGTCGATGGCGTGGTTCAGCGCACGCCGGACGCGAAGGTCCAGGAACGGATTGCGCGGCAGCGGGCGGCCCTGATTGTCCGTCACGCGCGGGACCTCGCCGGTGCGCGAAAAATCCGGCTGCAGGAAGATGACGCGGACACCGTCCACCTCGCTGATGCGGAAGCGCGCGTCGCGGCGCAGGCGCGGCAGGTCCGATGTGGGCACCTGGTCGATGATCTGGACATCGCCGGAAAGCAGCGCCGCCGTGCGCGCGGGATCATTCGCGAGGAATTTGTAGTCCACCCGCGCCCAGGCCGGCGCCGGCCCCCAATAGGCGTCGTTGCGGACGAAGACCGCGCCGCTTCCCGGGTGGTAGGAGACGAAGCGGAAGGGCCCGGTGCCGATCGCCGCGCGGCCGCTGTTGAAATCCTCCGCCGCCACGCCTTCGCCGACGTGGCGGGCCAGGATCGCGACCTGCGACAGGTCGGTCGGCAGCAACGGGTGCGGCCCGTTGGTGTGGAAGCGGATGGTCAGCGCGTCCACGACCTCCACCTGCGTGATGCGCCGCACAGCAAAGGTGAATCCGCCGGTGCTGCCCGGGACATTCGGCACGCGCCGGATGGAGAAGGCGACGTCCTCAGCGGTGAACGGCCGGCCATCATGCCAGGTTACGCCGGGCCGCAGCTTGAACTCCCACACCGTGTCCGAGATCGGCCGGTAGGATTCGGCGAGGCCCGGTTCGCGGCGCAGCGCGGCATCCGTGTGCACCAGACGATCGAACACATGGTTGCCCATGGCGATGTTGGAGGTGGTGTTGGTGAATTGCGGGTCCGCCGAGTTCACCGGGTTTCCCACGCCGATCGCGAGGGTCTGCGCCATCGCCGGTGCGGCGGAGACCGCCAGGATCACGCTGGCCCGCATCAGAGTCTTGTTCACGTCATGCCTCCTCACTGCCCGTGCCCGTCAAGGCGGTACGGCGCTTGATGGATGTCGCTGTCCCAGGCGCAACGATGGCACGACGGCGCCGGCCGCGACCAGCGAGACGCCCCCGAGGGGGCGCCCCGTGCATTGCCGTTCATGCCTGGCCAGGTGCTCACAGCCTGTCTGGAGACGCGCTGCCACGCCCGGTGCGCGACGCCTCAACGGGAGTCTCAGCCCGACGCCGCGCCCTGGCGCGCAAATGCCTGCCGCGATGCCAGATCCCTCGCGAGCCGCGCGGTCGCGTCCTGGCCACGCAGAAGGATCGCCCGGTTGCCGTTACCGTTGGTGACGGCGCGGAACGTCTCGCTGCGCGAGGCCGTGACCAACGCAGCCTCCAGACGCTCGATCGTGGGCGGCGGCGTGCCAGCGGGCGCGAAGAAGCCATTCCAAACCGTGAAGTCCGGCTCCGTCAGGCCGATCTCCGCGAAGGACGGCACATCCGGCAGTTCAGGCAGCCGCTGTGGACCGATGACGAGGAGGGGGACGAGGCGGCCTTCGCGATAATGCGGGCTGGCGGTCGGATAGTCTGCGCCACCGATCTGCACATGATCGGCCACGAGATCGATGAGTTGCGGTGCCGTGCCCCGGTAAGGGACCTTGAGGAGATCGAGGCGGAACTCGCGCGCCAACTGCTCAACGGATTGCTCCGACACCGATCCGCTGCCGGTCGTGCCGAAGGCGATGCGCTGCCGGCTGCTGTCGCGTGCCCGGTCGAGGAATTCCCGGAAGCTGCGTACGCCAAGCCTGGGGTTGGCCCAGATGATGCTGGATGACTCCGTGAAGATGCCGATCGGCGCGAAGTCGCGTATCGGATCGAACTGCACCACGTCGCCCAGGGCGACGACGCTGCCGATCATTGCCGTGACGTTGGCGACCAGCAGGGTGTGCCCGTCGGCAGGAGCGCGTGCGACATGCTGCACGCCGATCGTACCCGTGGCACCCGTCCGGTTGTCGATCACGACGGGCTGGCTGATGCCCGCCGCGATCTCCTTCACCAGCGCTCGCGCATAGATGTCGGTGGGCCCGCCGGCGGGCCAGGGAACCACGATGCGGATCGGCCGGTGGGGCCAATCAGCGACCGTTTGGCCAGGTGCGGGACGCGAGAGCAATGCGGCCCCCGATCCCAGGAGAATGTGTCTGCGGCTGATCATGGATACGACCTCGATCTCCCGGGCAGGGCGCGCGCTTCCAGCGGCGCGCCCGCGCCGGCGACCGCAGCGTTCGGCTGCGGCTCGTTTCAAGCAGGAGGGAACCGCCCGCCCCGGCCGGGGCGGGTCAGTGTTGCGGCGACATGGCCACCATGGTCGCCGCGCCGCGACATCGCGGGGCACTTCGGCCGGAGGTTTTCCACTTGATGTTATCGCGCTTCATGGCACACATAATTGCACTATTTTAGTACGTTTTACAATTCTAAAATACAAGGCAAGTTGAGCATGCATTGCGCCTGCCGGCGCCGCTCCGTAGCTCCGCATTCTTCACTGGCACCGCGAGCGTGCTTCCCTGAAGGGCGGCGGTTCAGCCGGAGCGCTCCCTGTCGTGCGGCGGGAAGTGCTCTGCGCTCTTCTCACGCACCGCTTGCCGCGAGCAGCCAATTGCGGAACGCGCGCAGTGCCGGCATATCCGCCGAGGCTTCCGGGTAGGCCAGGACATAGGCCTCCCCCATGTCGAGCGCGCGGTCGAAGGGCACGGTCAGCCGGCCCCGCGCCAATTCGTCCTCGACCATGAAGCGCGGCATCAGCGCGATGCCCAGCCCCTGCGCCGCCGCCTCCGCGACCATGGCGTGATGATGGAATTGCGGACCGCGGAAGCCATCCACCACCTCGCCGGCGCCCACCATTCCCAACCACTCCGCCCAGGCGCGCGGGCGCGTCGAATGCTGCAGCAGGGTATATCGCGCGAGATCCGTGACGCTCGTCAGCCGCCCGCCGTCCATCAGCGCCGGCGCACAGACGGGCACGCGCAGATCGGCCACTAGGCGATGGCTCGCAATGCCCGGCCGGCCCGCCGCCTCCAGCATGATCGCCGCATCCACATCTTCCGCCGCGAAGTCGAGCGGCGTCGGCCGTGTCGTGTAGTTGCGGAAGTTCACGACGACGCCGCGATGCGCTGCCAGGAACCGCGGAAGCCGCGGCATCAGCCAGCGCGTGCCGAAGGTCGGCTGCACCGCGAGCGTCAGCGTGCCGCCCGCGCCCTGATGCGCCACCAGCTCCAGCGTTGCGCTCTCGATCCGCGCCAGTGCTGATCGCACCTGCGGCGCATAGGCAGCCGCCGCCGCAGTCAGCACCAGGCGCTGCCGCACGCGCAGGAACAGGCGCACACCCAGCAGCGCCTCCAGCCCTGCGAGCTGCCGGCTGACCGCACTCTGCGTGAGGTGCAGCTCCTCCGCCGCGCGGGAGACCGAGAGGTGGCGCGCACAGGCTTCGAAGGCCTGCAAGGCGGCGGTGGGAGGGGTGTGACGGCGCATGGTGGGCCCCGGACTTCATGCCAAACCGTCATGAAGGCATGAGGGAGTATCGGTTGCCAGTCCTCGAAATTCGCCAAACACTCGGCGATGCACGGAGCGGGGAGCACCCCGCCCATGCGGGCGGCGCATGAACAGCGCGGCCTGCTCACCGCCGGACCCAACCCGGCGGCACGGGGACGCTGGGCCGGACGGTAAAGCAAGGAGGCCTCATGACCGACACGTTCCGTCCCCTGCCGCGTCGCGCCCTGTTCGGGGCCGCAGCCGCCGTTGCCGCGGCGCCCCAGGCGCCGGCGCACGCCGCTTGGACGCCGTCCCAGCCCATCCGCATGTTCATCGGCTACCCGCCCGGCGGCGCCGTCGACATCCTGTTCCGCGTCGTGGCGGAAGGCGCGCAGCGCGTGCGCGGCGTCTCGACGGTGCCCGAGGTGCGGTCCGGCGCCTATGGCTTCATCGCCGCCCAAGCGGCGGCGCGCTCGGCGCCGGATGGATACACGCTGGCCAGCGCCATCATGGGCATGATGAGCGTCGCGCCCGCGATCCCCGGCATTCCCGTGCCCTTCGACCTCGATCGGGAGCTGACGCCCGTTGTCAATCTCGCGGGCACGCCGATGGCCCTCGTGGTGCGGCCGGATGCGCCGTTCAACGACATCGATGGGCTGATCGCCTATGCGAAGCAGCGCAACGGGACGGCGACCTTCGCCTCCTCGGGCAATGGCTCGATCAATCAGCTCGGCGCGCTGCTCTTCGCGAACGCTGCGGGCGTCACGCTGAACCACATCTCCTATCGCGGCGGTGCACCGGCGCTGCTGGACGTCTCGGCCGGGCGGGTCGACATGATGGTCGCGAATGTCGCCGAGGTTGCCGGCAGCATCCGCGGCGGGCAGTTGAAGGGGCTCGGAGTCACCGCCGCGGAGCCGACGCCGCTGATGCCTGAACTCGCACCGCTGGCCGGCCGCTTCCCGACGCTCGAGATCAACAACTGGTTCGGCATGGTCGGACCCGCGGGCCTGCCGGCCGACATTCGCGACGGGCTGTTCGACATCTTCCAGGCCGCGCTGCGCGATCCGCAGACCACGCGCACCATGATGGAGCGCGGCCTCATTCCCATCGGTGAACCCGGTCCGGCCTTCGCCGAGCGTATCCAGCGCGACCGCGCCCGTTGGCGCCAGGTCGTGGAGACCAACAACATCCGCGGCGACTGATCCGTCTTCCCCGCATTCCCGTCTCATCATCGCGTCCAAGGAACACCATGGCTGCGTCGCTTTCGCTTGGCATCGACATTGGCGGTACCTTCACCGACTTGGTCATCCTCGACCCCGAGGATGGCCGGGCGGTGATCTGGAAGGAGAGCACGACACCGGACGACCCCTCGCGCGGGGCTATCACCGGCTTGAACCGGCTGCTGGAGAAGGGCGGCATCGCGCCGTCCTCGATCGGCCGCGTCGTGCACGCCACCACGCTCTTCACCAACGCGCTCATCGAACGGAAAGGCGCGGCGACGGGGTTGCTCACGACGGATGGCTTCACCGACGTGCTGGAAATCGCGCGCGAGCGGAAATATGAGCTGTACGACCTGTTCCTGGAAATGCCGGCACCGCTGGTGCCGCGGCCTTGGCGACGGGCGGCGCTGGAACGGCTCGGCCCCGATGGCAGCGTGGAACGTCCGCTCGACGTCGATGCTGCGCTGCGTGAGGTCGAAGCACTGGTGGCGGAAGGCGTGACGAGCCTCGCCATCTGTTTCCTGCACGCCTACGCTAACCCCGCGCATGAGCGGATGGCCGCGGAGGCGGTCGCGAAGCGCTTCCCGTCGTTGTCGCTCTCGCTGTCCTCGGAATTGTCGCCCGAGATCCGTGAGTATCCGCGCATGGTGACGACGTGCGCCAACGCCTATGTGCGGCCGATCGCGGAGACCTATCTCGACACGCTGGAAGCGGCGCTGAAGGGTGCGGGCATTCCGGGCGGCCTGTTCCTGATGCTGTCGAATGGCGGGCTGACGCACGTGGCGGAAGCCAAGCGTGCGCCGGTGCAGCTTCTGGAAAGCGGCCCGGCGGCCGGCGCGCTGGCGGGTGCCTGGTTCGGCCGGCATGCGGGGCTGGATCGCGTGCTGGCCTTCGACATGGGCGGGACCACGGCGAAGCTGGCCTTGGTAGACGATGGCGATCCGCTCGTCGCCTGGGGCTTCGAGGCGGCGCGGACCAAGCGCTTCCTGCGCGGCTCCGGCCTGCCCATCCAGATCGCGACGGTCGAGCTGATCGAGATCGGTGCCGGTGGCGGTTCCATCGCCCGGCGCAGCGAACTCGGCACGCTGCATGTCGGGCCGGAAAGCGCGGGCGCGCAGCCAGGCCCGGTCTGCTACGGCCGCGGGGGCACGGAACCCACGGTGACCGACAGCGATCTCGCCCTCGGCTATCTGAACGCCGACTTCTTCCTCGGCGGCACCATGACCATCGATGCCGGCAAGGCCGGGGAGGCGCTCGGCGGGCTCGCCGGCACGCTCGGCCTGGATGCCGCGCGCGGCGCCTTCGGCATCCATGACGTGGTCAACGAGAACATGGCCGGCGCGGCCCGCGTCGCCATCGCCGAACGCGGCCGCGTCCCGCAGGACTACGCGCTGCTCGCGACCGGCGGCGCCGCGCCGGTCCATGCCTGGCATGTCGGGCGCAAGCTCGGCGTGAACCGCGTGGTCTGTCCGCCGGGTGCGGGTGCGGGCAGCACCATCGGCATGCTGATGGCTCCGGCGCGCATCGATCGGGTCGCGTCGTTCAATACGCCGCTCGCCGGCGCGGATTGGACGGAGGCGACGCGCCTGTTCGCCACGCTCGAATCCGATGCGCTCGCCGTGGTGGGCGCGACTGGCGCCGACCTGTCGCGGCGCGAGGTCCGCCGGCTCGCCGACATGCGCTATGTCGGCCAGGGGTCGGAGATCACCGTCGCACTGCCGGAAGCCTTGACCTTGGAATCGGTGCTGGCGGCCTTCGAGGCCGCCTACCGTACGCTGTTCGGCCGCACGCCGCCCGGCGCGAACGCGCAGTTCGTCGCGCTGCGCCTGGCCGTCTCCGCACCGATGCCCGGCGCGGGCGGAACGCTGCGTCTCGATGGCCTCGGTGGCGGCTCAAGCGCCCTGAAGGGCCATCGCGCGGTACACTTCCCGGATGCCGGGGGCGCCGTCTCGACGCCGGTCTATGACCGCTACGCGATTCCCACCGGCACGCAGCTCGAAGGCCCCGCGGTCTTCGAGGAGAACGAGAGCACCTTCATCGTCGGCCCCGGCGCGCGCATCGAAGTGCTGCCGGACGGCGCCATCCTCGCGGAGCGCATCGCATGACCCGGACCTTCGACGCGGTCGAACTCGAACTTCTCTGGCGCCGCCTGATCTCGCTGGTCGACGAAGCCGCGGCGGCGCTCGTGCGTACCTCCTTCTCGACGCTGGTGCGTGAATCCTACGACTTCTCCTGCGTCGTCACCGACGCCGACGGGCAGTCCCTGGTGCAGGCGACGGAGAGCATCCCGTCCTTCATCGGCACGCTGCCGGAGACGGTGAAGCACTTCATCCGCTTCTTCCCCATCGAGACGCTGCAGCCCGGCGACGTGCTGATCACCAACGACCTCTGGCTCGGCACCGGCCATCTGCCGGATATCACCGTGGCCAAGCCGATCTTTCGCGACGGGCGCGTGGTGGCGTTCAGCGCGAGCACGGCGCATGCGCCCGACATCGGCGGCAAGATCCGCAGCCCCGAACCGCGCGAGGTCTTCGAGGAAGGCCTGCAGATCCCGCCGCTGAAGCTGATGCGCGCCGGCGTGACCGACGACACGCTGGTCGCCATGATCCGGCAAAACGTCCGCACGCCCGAGCAGACGATGGGCGATCTCTGGGCCCAGGTCGTCGCGCTCGACCTCATGGAGGAACGCCTGCATGTGCTGATGGAGCAGGCGCAGCTCGCCGACCTCACGGATCTTGCCGCCGAGATCCATCGGCGCTGCGAAACGGCGATGCGCGGCGCCATCGCGGCCCTACCGGACGGCACCTATCGCAGCGAGCTCAAGACCGACGGCCTGCTCGACACGCCGATCACCATCAAGCTGGCACTGACGATCAAGGGCGACACCGTCACGGCCGACTTCACGGGCACCGACGCGCAGGTGGACCGCGCGATCAACTGCGCGCTCTGCTACACCTATGCGATGGTGGTGTACGGGGTGAAGGTCTGCACCAGCCCCACGCTGCCGAACAATGAGGGCGCCTGGCGGCCGATCTCGATCGTCGCGCCGCCCGGCTGCATCGTGAACCCGCAATTTCCCTCGCCCGGCGGGTCGCGCATGCTGATCGGTCACTACCTGCCGATGCTGGTCTTCGGCTGCCTGGGGCAGATCGTGCCCGACCGGGTGATGGCCGCCTGCGGGTCCCCCATGTGGGGCATGAACCAGTCCGGCGTGAACGCATCCGGCAAGCCCTACGCCAACATGTTCTTCTTCAACGGCGGCATGGGCGGCAACGTGCATGGGGACGGCATTTCCTGCCTGTCCTGGCCGTCCAACGTTTCCTCCACCGCCGTCGAGATCAGCGAGCACATCGCCCCGCTCCGCATCCGCCACAAGCGGCTGCGGCCGGATAGCGGCGGGCCCGGCCGCCATCGCGGCGGGCTGGGACAGGAGATCCTGCTGGAGAGCCGGTCCCCCACGCCCATCGCAGTTTCCTTCCTGGCCGAACGCACCATCTTTCCGGCCTTCGGGATCGAGGGCGGGCAGGACGGCGCACCGGGTGTGCTGAAGATCAACGGCGAGAAGGTCGACCCGAAGCGGCAATACGTGCTGAAGGCCGGCGACACCGTCTCGATGGCCACGCCCGGCGGTGGCGGCCATGGCGACCCGGGCCAGCGGGCGGTGACGGCGGCGGCGCAGGATCGTGCTGCCGGCTATGTCTCGGCCGCGCCGACGCGAGGCTGAATAGGCGTCCCAGCGCCGGCGCCACCGGCAGCCGGTGCAGGATGCTATGCCACGGGCCGAGGCCGCGGTTCGACACGATCCGCCGCCTCGGCGCTGAGGAAGCCGCGCGACCTGACAAAGCGTCGTAGCGCCGGCAACTGACCTCGATCCGGGACGTTCAATGCCCGTCCCTGAGCGACGCGATGGCTATGCCTGCGGCACGATCACCGCCAGGCCCAGTTTCGGGTCGAAGCGCCGCTGCAGATGCGCGGGGCTTTCATTCACGATCACCTCGAGCGTCGGACGGACGGTCGCCGACTTCAAATGGCCGCCGCGCACGCTGAAATCCTCGAGGCCGAGCACGACATGGATATGGCAGGCGGGCTCACCGTGCTCGTCCAGCACGATATCACCCACCAGACTCAGCACTTCGGCCTGCCGATCGACACGGCCCGAGCGGTACTGCTTGGCTCCAGTGTCCCAGAAAGCGACCTCGGTGGCGCTGAACGCCCCGATCGCCGTGAGCTGCGCGGCGGTGATCCGATGCTCCTTGGCGAAGCTACCGAGAGCGGCGACGGCATCCTCGCCCTCATCAAGGATGACGACATGGGTGCGGCGACCACCATCAGCCGAAAGGATGCTGCTGCGCATGGCGCGTCTCCTGGTTGCATCCAGAGGAACCGGCCGCGCGCCGTAGGGTTTCATCCAGGCAGGGGAGCGCGGCGTCTCCCCTGCCCGATCACGTCACGCGGCGACTTTGGCCAGCGCCTTCCAAACGGCCTCCGGCGTCGCCGGCATGTCGATGCTCCGCACGCCGGCATCGGAAAGCGCATCGACCAGCGCGTTCATCACCGCCGGGGGTGAGCCCACCGCGCCCGCCTCGCCCGCACCCTTCACGCCGAGCGGATTCGTCTCGCACGGCACTTCGATCAGGTCGACGTCGATGTCCGGCAGGTCCTCGGCCCGCGGCAGCGCGTAATCCATGAAGGAAGCCGAGAGCAGCTGCCCGCTTTCCCCGTCATAGGCGGTGCGCTCGTGCAGCGCCTGGCCGATGCCCTGGGTCACCCCGCCATGCACCTGCCCCCGCACGATCAGCGGGTTCAGCGCGTGGCCGACATCGTCCACGACGATGTAGCGCAGCACGCTGACGATCCCCGTCTCCGGGTCCACTTCCACCTCGGCGGCGTGGCAGCCATTGGGGAAGGTGTGGGACTTGATTTCGGCGGTTTCCTGCGCATCGAGGAGCGTCGCCTCGATCCCCGCCGCCACCTTCTTCCGCTGCGCGGCGGCCAGGTCAAGAATGCCGACCGACCGGTCCGTGCCGACGACCGTGAAGCCTCCATCGCGCGGGGCGAACTCGATGTCGGCGACCGAGGCTTCCAGATGCTCGGAGGCGGCCTTCTTACCCTTCTCGACGACGCTCGCGGTCGTCACCAGGATCGCCTGACCTTCGGAATACAGGCTGCGCGCGCCACCGGTGCCGCCGCCATCGGGCAGAGTATCGGAGTCCCCCTGCTTCACGCGGATCTTCTCGATAGGAATGCCGAGTTCGAAGCTCGTCATCATGGCATAGGCCGTCTCATGGCCCTGGCCGGTCGACTGGGTGCCGACATAAACATCGGCGAAACCGTCATCGGTGAACTTCACCGCGGCGTTCTCGGTCGGCGCGCCGCCAGTGGCTTCCAGATAATACGCAAGGCCGATGCCCCGCTTCTTTCCGCTCTTCGCCGCCCCCGCCTTGCGCGCCGGGAAGCCCGCCCAGTCGATCTTCGTCAGGGCGGAGGACATGAGCTGCGCGAACTCGCCGGAATCGTAGCGCTGCCCCATCGCGGAGACGTAGGGCATGGCCGCGGACGGCACCATGTTGCGCCGGCGGATCTCGACACGGTCGATGCCCATCTCGCGCGCCGCGGTGTCGATCAGCCGTTCGACCAGGTAGTTGCTTTCCGGCCGCCCGGCGCCGCGATATGCATCGACCGGCACGGTGTTGGTCATCACGCCGATGACCTGCGCATGAATCGCCTGAAAGCCATAGACCGAGGCCAGCACCTTGGTCCCGGCCCCGGTCGGAATGAAGGGCGCGAAGGTGTTGAGATAGGCCCCCATCCCCGCCCAGTTTTTCGTGCGCAGGGCAAGGAACTTCCCATCCTTGTCGAGCGCGAGCTCGCCGACGGTGATGTTGTCGCGCCCATGGGTGTCGGACTGGAAGGCCTCAGTGCGCTCGGACGTCCACTTCACCGCGCGGTTGATCTCGCGGGCCGCGAAGGCGGTCAGGACATGCTCGGGATAGATGAAGATCTTCATCCCGAAGCCACCGCCGACATCGGGGGTGATGACGCGGAAATTGTCACGCTCGAGCTTGAAGATGTTCTTGGCCAGCACGTCGCGCACCAGCCAGGACCCCTGGGTGTTGGTCGTGATGGTCCAGTGGTTGCGCGCCGCATCGTACTCGGCGAGCGAGGCCCGCGCCTCCATCGAGGCGACGATGACGCGGTTGTTCACCACGCGCAGCCGCGCCACATGCGCCGCGCCCTTGATCAGCGCGTCCACCTTGGCCGCGTCGCCCACATGCCAGTCGAAGCAGGTGTTGTTCGGCGCGCTCCCCCAGAGCTGCGGCTGTCCGGGCTCGGTCGCGGTGGCGAGATCGGTCGCCGCCGGCAGCAGGTCGTAATCGACCATGATCGCCTCGGCGGCGTCGCGCGCCTGGGTGATCGTCTCAGCCGCGATGAAGGCGACCGGATCGCCGACATAGCGCACGACGCCCTCGGCCAGCACCGGGTGCGGCGTGTCGGAGGTCGGGGTGCCATCCACCGACTTCACCGGCGCCAGGCAGGGCAGGTGCCCCACCCCGACGGCGGCGAGGTCCGCCCCCGTCCAGACACCGAGCACGCCTGGCATGGCCTTGGCTGCCGACGTGTCGATACCGGTGATCTTCGCATGGGCATGCGGGCTGCGCAGGACATAGCCCTGCGCCTGCCCGGGCACCGCGACGTCATCCGTGTAGCGGCCGGCGCCCTTCAGCAGGCGCGGATCCTCGACGCGACGGATGGATTGGCTCAGGCCGAACTTCGCCATGCGCGGTTTCTCCCTTGGCTGCACCCATCATCTGCGATGCGGCGGCCAAATGGGAAGGGGCGCCGTCGCCGGCACCCCCCGCTCAGTGCCCCGCGGCCGGCTCCTTGCGGCCAAACCGCCGCTTCGTCGCCTCCCGCATCGACTGGAACACCACGTAGAGCATCGGGATGACGAAGATGCCGATCACCGCGGCGCCTATCATGCCGCCGAACACCGCCGTGCCCACCGCCCGGCGGGACAGCATGGCGGCGCCGGTCGCGAAGACCAGCGGCACCAGCCCCAGCACGAAGGCGATGGACGTCATCATCACCGCGCGGAACCGCAGCCGCGCGCCCATGATCGCCGCCTCCCGGATGGAAAGCCCGGCCTCCCGCTGCTCCTTCGCGAATTCGACGATCAGGATGCCGTTCTTCGCCGCCAGCGCGATCAGCACCACCAGGCCGATCTGGGCATAGATGTCGAGCGGCATGCTCGCCACGAACAGCGCCCCGAAGGCCGCGAGCACGCCGACCGCCACCGACAGCAGCACCGGGATCGGGATGACCCAGGATTCGTACAGCGCGACCAGGAACAGATAGGCGAACATCACCGCCAGCGCGAGGATGTAGACCGTCTGCCCCGCCGCCAGCTTCTCCTGATACGCCGTGCCGGTCCATTCATAGCCATAGCCCGGCGGCAGGATGCGGGCGGACAGCGACTCCATCGCGGCCAGTGAATCGCCCGATGACACGCCGGCCCGCGGCGCGCCGCTGATCGAGATGGCGCGGTAGTTGTTGTAGCGGAAAATGGTCTGCGGCCCGATCCGCGTCTGCACATCGGCGACCGCCCGCAGCGGCACCATCTCCCCGCGGCTGTTGCGGACATGGATGCGCCAGATGTTGTCGATATCCCGCCGGTCGGACGCCTCGGCCTGCAGATTGACCTGCCAGGTGCGGCCGAACAGGTTGAAATCGTTGACGTAGAAGCCGCCGAGCGTCGCCTGCAGCGCCGTGAACACGTCCGAGATGCGCAGCCCCAGCGCCTGCGCCTTCTCCCGGTCAAGGTCGAGATACAGCGTCGGGTTGGTCGCGTTGAAGGTCGAGAACACCGCCGTCAAATCGGGATTCTGGTTCGCCGCGACGATCAGGGACAGCATCACGGCGCCGAGTTCCGCCGGCGGCCGCCCCTCATAATCCTGCAGGATGTATTCGAAGCCACCGCCGGTTCCGAGGCCGATGATCGGCGGCAGGTTGAAGGCGAAGACATTGGCGGTCCGGACCGCCTGCCCCGCGCCGAAGACCTGCCCGATCGCCGCATTCACCGACATCGCCGCCGTCGTCCGGTCGGCAAAGGGCTTCAGCCGCGCAACGAGGAAGGCGGAATTCGACTGCGCCCCGCCGTCGATCAGCGAGAAGCCGACGATGGCAAGCGTCCCCTGCACCGACGGGATGTTCTTCAGGATCTCCTCGACCTGCACCACCGCCTCCCGCGTGCGGGAGACGGAGGCGCCCTGCGGCAGCTGCACCTGCACGAAGAAGGCGCCCTGGTCCTCCTGCGGCAGGAAGCCCGAGGGGGTGATCTTGGACATCTGCCAGATGCCGAAGAAGAAGCCGGCGGTCAGCACCAGCGAGAGCAGCGACACCCGCACCAGCCGCGACACCGCGCCGGCATAGCGGTCGCGCACCCAGTCGATGCCGCGCAGCCAGCGCCCCATCAGCCCCGGCCGCCGCCCGCCTGCATGGGCGTGTGGGCGCAGGAACACGGCGCACAGCGCTGGGGACAGGGTCAGCGCGTTGATCGCGCTGATCACCATCGCGGCGCTGATCGTCACCGCGAACTGGCGAAACAGCTCGCCCGACAGGCCGGGGATGAAGCCGATCGGTACGAAGACCGACAGCAGGACCAGCGTGATGGCGATGATCGGCGCGGTGATCTGCGCCATGGCCTTCTTGGTGGCCTCGGCGGGGGTGAGGTTCGGCTCCTCCTCCATCACCCGCTCGACATTCTCGACGACGACGATCGCGTCATCCACCACGATGCCGATGGCCAGCACCATCGCCAGCAGGGAGATGGTGTTCGCCGAATAGCCGAGGGCCAGCAGGATGATGAAGGTGCCGATCAGGCTGACCGGCACGGCGATGGTGGGGATGATCGTCGCCCGCATGTTCCCCAGGAACAGGAACACCACGATGACGACGAGGATGAAGGCCTCGACCAGCGTCTTGATCACCTCGCGGATCGTGTCGTTCACGAAGTCCGAGGTGTCGAAGAAGATGCGGTGGTTGACGCCCGCGGGATAGCGGGTCCGCATGTCGTCCATGGTGCGGCGGACATTCTCCGCGGCCGTCACCGCATTGGCGCCGGGCTGGAGATACACGCCGAAGGTCACCGCCGGCCGGCCGTCGAAGCGGCTTTCGGTGTCCATGCTGGCGGCGCCGAGCTCGACGCGCGCGACGTCCCGCACCCGCAGCACCGACCCGTCCGGATTGGCGCGGATCAGGATGTCGCCGAACTGTTCGGGCGTGGAAAGCCGGCCCTGGGTCTCCAGGTTGATCTGGAACTGCTGGTCGTCCGGCATCGGCCGTCCGCCGAGCCGCCCGACCGGCGCCTGCACGTTCTGCGCCTGGATCGCCGCCACCACGTCGGACGGCGTGAGGTTCAGGCTGATCAGCCGGTCAACCTCGAACCAGATGCGCATGGAGTAATCCATGGCACCGAACAGGCTGACCTGGCCGATGCCCGGCACGCGTGCCAGCCGGTCGACGATGTTGATGGTGGCGTAGTTCGACAGGAACAGCGGCGTGTGGTCGCCGCTTTCGGCATACAGGAAGATGAACTGCAGCACGGCGGAGGACTGCTTGCGCACCGTCACGCCCTGCCGCTGCACCTCCTGCGGCAATCGGGCGAGCGCCGCCTGGACGCGGTTGTTGACGTTGACGGTGGCGAGGTCCGGATCCGTGCCGAGTTGGAAGGAGACGTTGAGGCTGTAGGACCCGTCATTGGCGCTGTTCGACCGCATGTAGATCATGCGGTCCACGCCGTTGACGGAGGCCTCGATCACCTGCGCGACGGTCTGTTCGATGACGGTCGCGGAGGCGCCAGGGAAGCGCGTCACCACCGACACCTGCGGCGGCACGATGTCCGGCAGCTGGGAGACAGGGATGCGCGTCATCGCCAGCGCCCCGGCGAGTGCCGTGACGATGGCGATCACGATCGCGAAGCGAGGGCGATCGACGAAAACGGCCGAGAACACGACCGCTCAGCCCCGCGCCGGCGCTTGCGGCCCGGGCGGCGCCCCGGCAGGTGCCGGGTTCACCGGCTGGCCGGGGCGTACGCGCTGGATACCCTCGACGATCACCGTCTCGCCGCCCTGCAGGCCGGATTCGATCACGGCCGTCTGGCCGGAGGACCGGCCGAGGGTGACGTTGCGCCTCTCCGCCTTGTTCTCCGCACCCACGACGAAGACGTAGGAGCCCTGTTGGTCCTGAAGCACGGCCGCGCGCGGCAGGGTGATGGTCAGTACCGGTTCCGCACCTTCCAGGAACACGGTGACGAACTGGCCATCGACCAGTTCGCGCGGCGTGACGGGCACGTTGCTGTCCGATTGCCGGCGTATCGGGTTCGGGATGAGCGCCCGCACCAGGATGGTGTCGGTGTTGCGGTCGATCTGGTTGTCCACGAAGTCGACGCGGCCGGTTTCCTGGTACATCCGCCCGTCCGTCGTGCGGATGCGCACCCGCACCGCATCGGGCCCGCCACGGCCCTCGAAGCGGTTGCGCAGGTCAAGCGCCGTGCGTTGGCTGACCGTGAAGGCGACCCGCATCGGGTCCTGGCTGACGATGGTCGCCAGCGTGCCGGCATCCGGGCCCACCACATTGCCGATGGTCAGGTTGGTGCGCCCGATCTGTCCGGCGATCGGCGCATTGATCTCGGTGTAGCCGAGATTGATCTCTGCCACCCGCACCGCTGCCTGGGCCGAAAGCACCTGTGCAGACGAGGTTCGTTCCTGCGCCTGAGCGTTGTCCAGCGCGACCTGCGTGCCCGCGCCGGTCTGCCGCAGGTCCCGCGCGCGAGTCAGCGCCACCCTCGCATTCTCCAGCTGCGCCTGGGCCGAGGCCAGGCTTGCCTGCGCCTGCTCGAGCTGCGCCTCGAAGGGTGCCCGTTCAAGGCGGTACAGCACCTCGCCCTGGGTCACGTCGCCGCCCTCGCGGAACAGCCGTTCCTGGATGAAGCCCGTGACGCGGGCACGAATGTTGACGCGGTCCGTCGCCTCGACCCGCCCGACGAATTCCGACGTTTCCGTGATCGGCTTCCGCTCGGCCGTCATCACGCCGACAGCAGGCGGCCCCTGCGGGCCGAACTGCGCGGCGGCAGGCTGGGCGCCGGCGAGCAGGATCAGCGCGACGGCACCGGCGAAAAGTCGATTCATGACGGCATCCACTCGAGGCGCTCCGACATGGCGGTTCACGGTGCGGCGCGTCAAGCAGGAACGCGACGGGCGATGGCCCGCCTTCAGTACGCCGGAAGGGCCCTCTGCCGCATCAGTGCGCGACGAAGACCGGACAGGATGCGCCGAGCAGCAGCTTTTCGGTGGCGGAGCCCGTGAACAGCAGGCGCAACCCTGAATGATCATAGGCGCCCATGACCAGCAGCCGTGCCGGCATCGCTGCCGCCTCGGCCAGGAGGATGTCGAGCGGATGCGAGCCAGCCACCCCGACAGCCTCGGCAGCCATGCCGTGCCGGCGCAGATAGGCGGCCCCCTGTTCCGCCAGGAGGGCCGCCGTAGGCTCCGCGGGATCGACCGAGACGACGCGCGCGGCCATGCCCTCGCCCAGGCCGAGCAGCGTGAACAGCTGCAGCGCGCGCTGCGCACCCACGGACCCGTCATAGGCGACCAGCACGCCGCCCTCGACCCGCGGTGGCGCCGGTGGGACGACGAGCAACGGTCGCGCCCCGTCCTGCAACAGCGCCCCGATCACCGGCGCCAGCCCGTCCGGAGCTGTTTCGAGCCCCAGGGTCGAATCGCGACCGATGACGATGAGGTCATGCGATGTACCGGCCAGCAATAACG
Organism: Neoroseomonas terrae; assembly: GCF_018129025.1. Taxonomy (GTDB): domain Bacteria; phylum Pseudomonadota; class Alphaproteobacteria; order Acetobacterales; family Acetobacteraceae; genus Neoroseomonas; species Neoroseomonas terrae. The sequence goes on from NZ_JAAEDI010000017.1 coordinate 25,511, forward strand.
CGGCGTCGGGTGCCTCGGTCAGTCGCAGCGGCGTGACCGGCGTTTCCCCCGCCGCCCCGACACAGGCCGCGAGGGCGAGATCGGCTTCGGTCTCCAGGCGGGCGGCGCGCGCGGCGTCCCGGCGTTCCTTGAAAGCGCCGCCACCAGGCGGCACCGCCTCATGCGCGTCTCGTGCGTGCGGCACGTCGAGCACGGCTGCCGCCGTCAGTGCCGCGCCGGTGCGGCGCGCCAGCCCGATCGCCAGATCGCGCGCCGCGACGGCGCCCTTCGTATCGTCCAACGCCAACAGGATGCTGCGGATCATGCGGTATGGCCCCCCTCCAGCATGCTAGCCGCCGCGACGATGCAGGCCAACGTGACGCGTCAGCGCGGCCCGGGCAGCCGCAGGAAGGCCACGGAGCAGATGGTGAGCGCCACGGCGAAGACGAGCAGCGCCGCGCCGATCCCGCCGGCCGATGCGGCCAGCCCGGAAAGCGCCTGCAGCACCGCCGCCCCGCCGAAGAAGGACATGTTCATCGCCGACAACGCCCGGCCGACCCGTTCCGGCGGCACCGCCGCCCGCACCAGCGCGAAGCAGATTACCTGCGCGGAGATCAGCAGCCCGAAGGCCGCCAGCAGCACCACATCCGCCGCCACCCCCCAGCCGAGCGGCCCGCCCGCCACGATCAGCCCGATCACCGCCGCGGCGCCCAGATGCCCGGCCACCAGTATCGCGCTCCGGTGCCGCTGGAAGCGCCGTTCCAGCACCCCCGCCACCGCCGGCCCGATGATCAGCGCCACGGTGCAGGCCAGCAGCACATTGCCGGCGGGCACGCGCGCCAAATCCTTCACCTCCATCAGCCAGGGGCCACCCCACAGGCCGCGCACGCCGAGCACGGCGGCGAAGGAGGCGAAGGCGATCACCACTGGTCCGCGGATATCGCGGGACAGGCTGAGAGCCAGCACCTCCCGCACATCCGCCAGCATGCTGCGCGGGGCCTGCGGCGCGGCGCGCATCTCCTTCACCACCAACGCGACCGCGGTCGCGGCACCGGCCGCGAGCAGGGCGCAGGCGACATAGCCGCTGCGCCAGCCGGCATGGTCCACCAGCAGCGCCAACGGACTTGCGGAGAGCAACATCCCGGTATTGCCGAAGGCCTGGATGATCCCGCCCCACAGCCCGAACCGCTGCGGCGGCATGGTCTTGGCGGCATAGGTCACGGGGCACATCAGCATCCCCGAACAGCCGATGCCGAGCACGATCTGCGCCGCCAGCATCGACCACGGCCCGGTCGCCGCCGCGCCGAGCAGCGAACCCGCCGCGGCGATCGCCAGCAGAGCCAGCGCCGTCGGCTTCACGCCGTAGCGGTCCAGCGCCACGCCGACCGGCAGCATCGCGAGCGCGAAGGCCGCCGGAAAGGCGCCCGTCAGCGCGGCCAGCCCATCCGCCGTGAGGCCGAGATCCCGCTGCAGCACATCCGCCGCCATCGCCGGCAGCGTCCGCACCGCATTGGAGAAGACATGCCCGAGCGCAAGGGTCAGGATGGCGAGCCCCAGCGCGTTCACGCCGCCGCCACTGCCTCGATCTCGATCAGCCAGGCCTCGTCGAAGATGGCCGGCAGGATGACGGTCAGGGCGACACGCCGCCCGGCCAGGACCTCATTGCGGATGGCACGGTTCTCCGCAGCGTCCTCGCGCTGGGCGAGGAAGGTCGTCACCTTCACCAAATTGTCGAGACCCATCCCGGCGACGCGCAGCTGCGCCTCGAGATTCGCCCAGGCCTGGCGGCACTGCGCCGCGAAGCCTTCCGGCCGGCTGCCATCCGCCAGCAGCGGCACCTGGCCCGAGACGAACAGCAGCCGCGCGGGTGCGACAACCTCCGCCGCCTGGGCATAGCCCCCGAGCGTCGGCGGCGCATCAGGTGCGTCATGCGTGATGATGGGCATGGCCGTCAGTTCCTGAACATCTTCCCCGGGTTCAGGATGCCACGCGGGTCGAACGCCGTCTTCACGCTGCGCATCACGGCCAGTGCCTCCGGCCCGTGCTCCTGTTCCAGGAACTCCCGCTTGCCGAGGCCGACGCCGTGCTCGCCCGAACAGGTGCCGCCGAGCGACAACCCCTCCGCCACGATCGCCCGGTCCAGGGCCCAGGCGCGCTCCAGCCCGTCCGGCTCGTTCTCGGGGAACAGGATCAGGCAGTGGAAGTTGCCATCCCCGACATGGCCGACGATGCAGGAGGTCAACCCGCTCTCCTCCGACTTCTTCTTCGCCCCGAGCACGGCTTCGGTGAGGCGCGAGATCGGCACGCAGACATCGGTGGTGATGCCGCGATGGCCCGGCTTCAACGCGATCGCCGCCCAATACGCGTCGTGCCGCGCCTGCCACAGCCTGCTGCGCGCTTCCGCATCGGTCGCCCAGGTGAAGCCGGAGGCGCCGAACTCGGTCGCGATGGCCTCGACCGCCTCGGCCTGTTCCTTCACGCCGGCCTCGGTGCCGTGGAACTCCAGGAACAGCGTCGGGATCGGGGCAAAGCCCTCCAGCTTCGAATACTTGATGCAGGCCGCCATCTGGTCGTCGTCCAGCAATTCGATGCGCGCGACGGGAATGCCGGTCTGCATGACGGTGATGACCGTCTCGACCGCGGCGGCCAGCGACTGGAACTGGCAGACGGCAGCGGACGTCGCCTCCGGGATGCCCTGCAGCCGCAGCCGCACCTTGGTGATGACGCCGAGCGTGCCTTCCGAGCCGATGAACAGCCGCGTCAGGTCGTAGCCATTCGACGCCTTGCGCGTGCGCCCGCCGGTCTGGATCACACGGCCGTCGGCGAGCACGACCTCGAGGCCCAGCACCGCCTCCCGCATCGTGCCGTAGCGCACCGCATTGGTGCCGGAGGCGCGCGTGGCGCACATGCCGCCGAGCGAGGCGTGGCTGCCGGGATCGACCGGGAAGAACAGCCCCTTGTCGCGCAGGAAGGTGTTCAGCTCCTGCCGCGTCACCCCCGGCTCGATAAGGCAGTCCATGTCCTCCTCGTTCACCTCGAGCACCGCCTTCATGGTGGACAGGTCGAGCGAGATACCCCCGCGTACCGGGTTCACATGCCCTTCCAGTGAGGTGCCCGCGCCGAAGGGCGTCACCGGCACGCCATGCTGATGGCACAAGGCGAGCAGGCGCGAGACTTCCTCGGTCGTCTCCACGAAGGCGACGGCATCCGGCAGGGTGGGGGTGGTGGTGTCCTCGCCATGGCTATGCTGTTCGCGGACGCTGGCATTCACGCTGAGGCGGTCGCCCAGGATCTCGCGCGCGGCGGCGATCACGGCCGAAACGGCGGTACTGGCTTCCATGCTGGCTTTCCTTCCACGCGGAACTTTAAAGCCGCCTCCGTTCGCGTCGGCGTCTGGCCGCGGCTCCAGGCAAGTGATCGGACGAGCATCTCCACGCGATCAGGTCAGTCCACCTGATCGGAATCTGCTCCAGTCCGATGCGCCAGGAACGACGATTCCGGGACGCTGGCAAGACGGTCAGGCGGATGGCTCGGTCCTGCCCAGCGGGCAGGTCAGGCAATGCGGCCCACCCCCGCCGGCAGTGAACAGGGACAGGTCGGGGTCGAGCACCGTCAGCCCCTCCGCCCGCAGCGCCGCATTCAGCAGCGCCGATCCTCGGGCCGAGACGACCGTGTCGTTGCCCAGCGCCAGGATGTTGCAGCCAAGCTGCATGGCGTCCCGATACGCCACGTCGATGCAGCGGATTCCATGCCCGCCGAGCCAGCCGACGAAGTCCGGATCGAGCACATCCAGGCAGGCCACCGCCAGCGCTGGCGCCGCCATGCAGAACAGCACGTCGAGATGCAGGAAATGCTCGTCGAAGCTCTCGACCCGCACCTCCCACCCCTCGGCCCGCAGCCAGGCCGCGAACTGCTCCGCGCCGGCCAGGTCGGTGCGCCCGCCCGAAGCGCCGACGACCGCGAGCCCCGGCCGGATGATGTGGATGTCCCCACCCTCCAGCGTCCCGGCCGAGGATTTCCGCCAGAACGCACCTTCGTGGAAGTCGATGACCGCGGCATACTCGCCCCGCCGCTGGGGGCGTTCGAGCTGCGTCAGCACGGGCCCCCAGGGCGTCACCACCGCGGAATCGCGCGTATAGGCCATGTAGGGCAGGTGCGCTTCCGGCGGCAGCACATGCACCCGGGCCCCGCCCTGCCGCAGCGCCGCCACCAGTTCCTGATGCTGTGCCGCCAGCGCCATGGCGGATGGCTGCTGCGCCCCGGCGAGCGTGCGGCGCACGATCGAATTGGTGGGGATCCAGCGGTAGTGATCCGGCGGGCAGACCAGCACATCGGTCAGCGCGCCGGTCTCGGAACTGACGGCCCAGGTGGACATGCAGCGCAGCCTGCCGGGCGCATGCCTGCCCGTCCAGGGGGTGCGTTTGACGCTGGCCGGGGCGCGTCCTAGCGTCCCTGCCATAGCAGTGCCAACAACAGAGGAAACGGCGCCATGGCGAATGCGGTCAAGGAAGCGTGGAAGGCCGGCAAGGCCGTGGTGAACGGGTGGCTCGCCATCCCGAACGCCTTCTCTGCCGAGATGTATTCCAAATGCGGCTGGGACAGCGTGACCGTCGACATGCAGCATGGCGTCCAGGACTACCTGTCCTGCGTGGCCTGCTTCCAGGGCATCCAGCTCTCCACCGCGACGCCGATGGTGCGCGTGCCGTGGAACGAGCCCGGCATCGTGGGCAAGGTGCTCGACGCCGGCGCAATGGGCGTCATCTGCCCGATGGTGAACACCGTCGAGGAAGCCCGCGCCCTGGTGCAGTACAGCAAGTATCCGCCGAAGGGCACGCGGTCCAACGGGCCGATCCGCGCCGGCGCCTACGGTTCCTCGGGCGGCTACCAGAAGACCGCGAATGACGAGATCCTCGTCATCCCGATGATCGAGACCAAGCAGGCGATCGCGAACATCAAGGGGATCCTCGATGTTCCGGGTATCGACGGCATCTATGTCGGCCCCTCGGACCTCTGCTTCTCCTACGGCAAGGAGCCGAAGCTCGATGTCGAGGACCCGGAGATCCTCGCGATCTACGACATGCTGCTTGAGGAGACGGGCAAGCGCGGCATCGCCGCCGGCCTGCACAACGGCACCCCGGCCTATGCCAACAAGATGATCCAGAAGGGCTTCAAGCTCGTCACCATCGCGAACGAGGTCGGGCTGATGTGCCAGGCCGCGACCGCCGCCGTGAAGACCGCGCGGGGCTGACCGGATGGACGGCGTGGCGAAGCGCCCGCTGAGCCGCGCCGACTTCCGCTTCTTCATGGCCCATCGGGTTCGCTACGTCGAACTCGACACGCAGGGCATCGTCTTCAACGCCCACTACCTGACCTGGTACGACGAGACCGTGTCGGACTACATCCGCGCCGCCGGCTGGCAGTACCAGGATGAGGTGAAGGCCTCCGGTTGCGATTTCCACGTCGTCCGCGGCCTTGTCGAGTACAAGGTGGCGATCGGCCGCAAGGCGGAGATCGAGGTCGGCGTCCGCTGCACCCGCATCGGCCGCAGCTCCGTCACCTTCCAGCCCGGCATCTTCCCGAAGGATGCCGATACGCTGCTCGCCACGGGCGAGATCGTGTGGGTGCTGACCGACCAGGCGACGCGCCGCCCCGTGCCGGTTCCGGACAAGCTCCGCACCATGCTCGGTGCGTTCGAGGGGATGGATTTCAGCCCCGCCCCGTAGGACCCTGCCCGCAACCACAGCGGAAGTCGCGGGATGGAAACGGACTACCTCGTCATCGGCGCCGGTTCGGCCGGCTGCGTCGTCGCGGCGCGCCTGTCCGAGACCGGTGCGCGCGTCACCCTGCTCGAAGCCGGGCCGAAGGACCGCCATCCCTGGATCCACATCCCCGCCGGGATGCTGAAGCTGCTGCAGAACCAGAACCTCGTGAACTGGGGCTACGTCGCCGAACCGGCTGAGGGCGTGAACAACCGCGAGATCCGCTGGCCGCGCGGCCGCACGCTCGGCGGCACCTCCTCCATTAACGGCATGCTCTATGTCCGCGGCAACCCGGCCGATTTCGACATCTGGGCGCAGATGGGCTGCCGCGGCTGGTCCTATGCCGAGGTGCTGCCCTTCTTCCGCCAGTCCGAGACCTATCGCAGCGGCGGCGATCCCGACTATCGCGGCACCGACGGCCCGCTCCAGGTCGAGGACTACCGCACCATCCTGCCGCTGACCCACCGCTTCATCGAGGCCGCGCAGCAGGCCGGCCATCCGTTCCGGCAGGACCTGAACGGGCAGGAACAGGAAGGCGTCGGCTATTCCCAGATGACGCGCATCGGCCGCTGGCGGGGTTCGACGGCGCGGACCTATCTGCGCGGCGCCGGCAACCGCGTGCAGGTCGAAACCGATGCGCAGGTGGCCCGCCTGATCTTCGACGGACGCCGCTGCGTCGGCGCCGAGTACCGCCAGGGCGGGGAGACGCGCCGCATCACGGCGCGGCGGGAGGTGATCCTGTCCGGCGGCGCGGTGAATTCCCCGCACATCCTCCAGATGTCCGGCATCGGGCCGGCGGAGCACCTGCGGTCACTCAGCATCGGCGTGCTGGCCGACATGCCCGCGGTCGGCGCCAACCTCCAGGACCACTACGTCTCCCGCGTGCAGCATCGCGTGAGGGATAGCGTCAGCACGAACCAGCTCGCGCGCGGCCTGCGTCTCGCCGGGGAGGTCGCGCGCTTCTTCCTGCGTGGCGACGGCGCCCTGACCTTCGGCGTCACGACGGCGCAGGTCTTCGCGCGCTCGCGCGAGGGCCTGGAAAGCCCCGACCTGCAATTGTCGTTCACCCCGGCCTCCTATGCAGCAGGCAAGTTCGGCGTGCTGGAGACGGAACCAGGCATGACCTGCGCCATCTGCCCGGTGAAGCCGGACAGCCGCGGCACCGTCATGGCGCGTTCCGCCGACCCGTTCGACAAGCCGGCGATCCGGCCCAACTACCTCTCGGCACGATCGGACCAGGCACTGCTCGCCGCCGGCATCCGCATGGTGCGCGACATCTTCGCCCAGCCGGCCATCGCCCGGCACAGCGTCCAGGAAATCCTGCCCGGCCCCGGCGTCGCCACGGACGACGAGCTTCTCGCCTTCAACCGCCAATACGGCACGACGATCTACCACCCGGTCGGCACCTGCCGCATGGGCGAAGGACCCGATGCGGTGGTCGACAGCCGCCTGCGCCTGCGCGGCTTCCAGGGCCTGCGGGTCATCGACGCGTCCGTGATGCCCACGCTGACAACCGGCAACACCAACGCCCCGACCATCATGATCGGGGAGAAGGGGGCGGCGATGATCCGGGAGGACGCCGCGGCGTAAACCAGGTCACGCCGCGCGCATGGTCTTCGCAGGAAAGCAGCCGCTGACTGCATCCCGCGCCAGCACGACGATACGACGGGGACCATGACCGGCGAGGCCTCGCGCGACGACGAGCCGATGCGTCACCTCTGCGGCTGGGTGGGCGTGGAGCGCTACCCCTTCGAGGACGGCTTGGGCCGCGCATGGGGCAAGCCGCGCCCGCGCAGCACCGCATCCTCGCCGAACTTCGCGCGCAGCGCTTCCACCGCCTGCCAGCGCGCCGCGCGCTTCGGCGCCTCGGGGTCCGCCAGATCGCCGAGATCGGCCCGGGCCGCCGGCACCAGCGGCTGCGCACCGATGCCGATCAGGCGGAAAGCGGTCCCGTCCGTCTCCTTCGCCAGCATCGGCTGCGCGGCGGCGAACAGCACGTCCGGCAGCCGCGTCGGCTGCGGCAGTCGCACCGCGCGCGTTCGCGTCGCGAAGCCCGCCGTCTTCATCTTCAGCGTCACGCCGCTCGCCGCCAGTTCCTTTTCCCGCAGCCGCCGGGCCAGCTTCTCGCACATCCGCCACAGCGGCGCCTCCAGCGCCTGGCGGGACGTCATGTCGCTCTCGAAGGTGGTCTCGGCGCTGATCGACTTCGCTTCCCGGTCCGGATTCACACGGCGCACATCCTCGCCCCGCGCCCGTGCGGCCAGGGCGGGCCCGTCCTCCCCGAAGCGCCGCATCGCCTCCCGCACATCCAGCGCCGCTATCTGCCCGAGCGTCGAGAACCCCGCCGCCTGCAGCCGCTTCGTCACCGCCGGCCCCACCCCGGGCAGGACGGACACCGGCTGCGGCGCCAGCCAACCGGCAGCCTCGGGGCCGCCGATCACCGCGAAGCCTCGCGGCTTGTCCCGCTCCGCGGCCAGCTTCGCCATCAGCCTGTTCGCCGCGAGGCCGATCGAGACGGTCACCCCGACCTCGCGCTCGACCGCGAGCGCAAAGCGCGCCAGCACCACCGCCGGCGGCGCGCCATGCAGCGCCTCCGTGCCTGCCAGGTCGAGCACCGCCTCGTCGATCGACATCGGCTGCACCAGCGGCGTCAGCGCCTCCATCATCGCGCGGATGCGTCGGCCCTCACGCACGTACTTGGCGATTTCCGGCTTGATTACGACAGCATCCGGACAGGCCGCCAGCGCCTTGAACATCGGCATCGCACTCCGCACGCCCCGCGTGCGCGCGATGTAGCAGCAGGCCGATACCACCCCGCGCGTACCCCCACCCACGATCACCGGCTTCGTCAGCAGTTCTGGCCGGTCACGTTTCTCGACGCTGGCATAGAAGGCATCGCAATCGACATGCGCGACGGTCAGGCGGAACAACTCGTGATGCGCGGCGACGCGCCGCGATGCGCAGACGGGGCAGCGCGAGAACACGGGCTCGGCGGCGTGAAAGCAGTCACGGCAGAGGGCGGGCATGGCGGTTCTCAAACGGGCAGGTCGGTGTTGGAGGGGCGTTGCCCCTCCAAACCACCCCAGCAAAGGCCGAAGGGCCTTTGCAAACCTCAATTTGGTGCCGCGCGCCGTGGCGGGAACAGTGCCGGGGTCCGCCCGTGCGTCCCAAACGCGCGGACAGGGTCGTGGTTCTCCCTCGCGCCCCGTGCCGACGGATTGCGGTCTAGGACGCCCAGCATCCTGGTGGGGTGGTCCGGGGGGCAAGCGCTCCCCGCGAAACCGAGTCCGAGCGATGGACCGAGCGCGCGGGAGGGTCAGCGCCTACCCCTGCGGCATCACCCGGCATCCCATAGTCGCGCCGCGCCGAAGACCCCCGACGAATCCCCGTGCTTCGCCTGCACGATCGGCGTCCGCGCCACGTCCCCCAGCACATGCGGCGCCATCAGCCCCGGTAGGTCGGCGTATAGGTGCGGCATGTTCGACAGCCCGCCGCCCAGCACGATCACGTCCGGGTCGATGATGTTGGCGATCAGCCCCAGCGCGCGCGCCAAGCGGTCCGCATGCCGCGCCAGCGCGGCGACAGCCAGCGCATCCCCCGCCGCCGCGCGGGCGGGAATGCGGCCGGCATCGCGCGCGCCCGGCCCGTCGCAATCCGCGGCCAGCGCCGGCCCGGACAGGAACGTCTCCAGGCAGCCATGCCGCCCGCACCAGCAGCGAGGGCCCGGGAACTCCGCCGGCCGCATCCAGGGCAGCGGCGTATGGCCCCATTCCCCGGCCGTGCCGTTCGGCCCGTCCAGCAATCGGCCGGAGGAGACGATGCCGCCGCCACAGCCGGTCCCGACGATGACCGCGAAGACGGTGCGATACCCCGCGCCCGCGCCATCGGCTGCCTCGCTCATCGCCAGGCAGTTGGCGTCGTTGGTCACGCGGACATCGCGGCCGATCGCCGCCGCCACGTCCCGGTCCAGCGGACGGCCGTTCAGCGCCTGCGAATTGGCGTTGCGCACAAGGCCGGTCGCAGGGCTGAGGCTGCCCGGAATGCCAATGCCGACGCTGCCGCGCTCCCCCGTTTCCTGCTCCGCCTGCCCCACCAGGCCGGCGATGGCCTGGACGATCTCCTCATAGCCCGTCGGGGTGGCAACCCGGCGGCGCAGTCGCACCGCGCCATCGCGGTCGAGCGCGACGATCTCGGCCTTCGTGCCGCCCAAGTCGATTCCAAACCGCATCCCCGTCACGCTTCGTTCCGGCGCTGGCCAGCGGTCAGCATCGCGATCGAATCCGGCATCCTCGCTCCTGTCCTTACCGGAGCATTCTGTACCCCATGAAGCACGGCGCGGCACCCCAACCGCCGCGCTTGCTCCGCGCCGCGCCGGGTGGTGCAATCGGCGCATGGGTGAAACGCTGCTCGACGTGAAGGGCCTGACCTGCCCGTTGCCGGTCCTCAAGGCCAACAAGGCGCTGCGCGGCCTGCCCGCCGGCTCGCGGCTGACCGTGTTGACGACCGACCCGGCCTCAGTCGCCGATTTCCGCGCCTTCTGCAAGGAAACCGGCCATGCTCTGGTCGCCTTCGGGGAGGAAGCCGGCGCTTATCGCTTCGTGATCCGCAAGCGGGCGGACCCGCCCGCGTGAGCGTGCTCCTCCTGACCCACCGGGCCTGCCTGCACCACGATCCGGGCCCGCACCATCCCGAATGCGCGGATCGGCTGCGGTCGGTGCTGAAGGCGCTCGACGCCGGAGAATTCACAGACCTGATCCGCGGCGAAGCGCCGCTCGCGACCACCGAGCAGCTTAGCCGCGTGCATCCGGAGAATTATGTCTCGGCGATCCTGGCAATCCGGCCGGAACCGGACGAACACGTTGCCCTGGACGGCGACACGGTGATGTCCTGGGGCAGCGCGGAGGCGGCGCTGCGCGCGGCCGGTGCCGCCGTCGCCGCGGTCGATGCCGTGATGACGGGCGAAGTCCTGCGCGCCTTCTGCGCCACCCGCCCCCCCGGGCACCACTGCGAGCCCGCCAGACCGATGGGCTTCTGCCTGTTCTCCAACGCCGTGGTCGCGGCGCGGCACGCGCAGGCCGCGCACGGCGCCGCGCGGGTCGCCATCGTGGATTTCGACGTGCATCACGGCAATGGCAGCCAAGCCTGCGTCGAGACGGACGGCTCGATCTTCTACGCCAGCAGCCACCAATGGCCACTCTACCCCGGCACCGGCGACGTGAACGAGCACGGCGTCGGCAACATCCTCAACGTCACCCTGCCGCCTGGTTCGGATGGCGAGGCGTTCCGTACCGCCTGGACCGACCGGATCATTCCGGCGGTGGAGGCCTTCGCGCCGGAGCTGTTGGTCATCTCCGCCGGCTTCGACGCCCATGCCGCCGACCCGCTGGCGCAGCTCCGTGTGCGGGAGCCGGATTTCGCCGCCGTCACCGAGGCGCTCTGCGTCCTGGCCGACCGTTGCTGCGGCGGCCGGATCGTCTCGCTGCTGGAAGGTGGATATGACCTCGAGGCCCTGGGCCGGTCGGCGGCGACCCATGTCCGAACGCTGATGCGCGCATGAGGACGGGGGCTGTCCGATGACGTCGGATGCTACGGGTTCCGACCGCCTCGCCGTGCTGATCGACGCTGACAACGCCAATCCGAAGGTCATTGAGGCCCTGCTGACCGAAGTCGCGCGGTATGGCGTCTCGAGCGTGAAGCGCGCCTATGGTGACTGGACCACGCCGCAGCTCGGCGGATGGAAGACCGTGCTGCTGGACCATTCCATCCAGCCCATGCAGCAGTTCGCCAACACCAAGGGCAAGAACTCGACCGACAGCGCGATGATCATCGATGCGATGGACCTGCTGCATACGCGCGGACTCGACGGGTTCTGCATCGTGTCGAGCGACAGCGATTTCACCGGCCTCGCGCGGCGGATTCGCGAGAATGGCCTGCAGGTGATCGGCTTCGGGGAACGGAAGACGCCCAAGGCCTTCGTCGCCGCCTGCGATCGTTTCGTCTACACGGAGCTACTCCAGCCGCGCGCGGCAAAGGCAGCGGCCAAGGCCGCGCCCGAGCAAAGCCGCGTGCCGGTCGACCTGCTCCGCAACGCCGTCGAATCCGCATCGGACGACACAGGCTGGGCGGCGCTCTCGGCCGTGGGCAGCATCATCGCCAAGCAGTCGCCGGATTTCGATTCCAGAAGCTGGGGCCACGCCAAGCTCAGCGGCCTGGTGAAGTCGCTGTCGCGCCACTTCGAGGTCGAGGAACGCGCACGCGGGGACGGCCAATCGAAGGCGCTGTTCATCCGCGACCGGCGCGCGGCGCAATAGGCCCACACACGGAGCTGCGAGCAGCACGCTGGACGGGGCCGGCGCCGCGCCTTATGTCGCCCCCATCCTTCGGGAAGGAACGCCCATGAACCGTCGCGCCCTGCTCGCCGCCCTGCCGGCGGCCTCCCTCCTGCCCGCTACCGCCGGCGCACAGGCTTGGCCCGACCAACCCATCCGCGGCATCGTCCCCTTCGCGCCCGGTTCCGCCACCGACACCGTCGCCCGCGTCGTCGCAGAGGGCATGCGCCCTTCTCTCGGCCAGCCCGTGGTGGTCGAGAACCGCGCCGGCGCCAATGGCCTGATCGGCGCCGAGGCCGTGGCCCGCGCCGCCCCGGACGGCAACACCGTCCTGATCGGCACGAACTCCACCAACGCCGCCGCGAACGCCCTGTTCCGCCGTGTTCCGTTCGACATGGAGAACGGCTTCATCCCCGTCTCCACCATCGCGACGGTCCCCCTGCTGGTCGCCGTGAAGGCCGACAGCCCCTACCGGACGCTGGCCGAGCTGATCGCCGCGGCGAAGGCCCGGCCCGAGGGCATCACTTTCGCCTCCGCCTCGGCCTCCCAGCGGGTCGCGACCGAATCGCTCGCGGCGATGGCCGGCATCAAGATGCTGCACGTCCCCTACCGCTCCTCGCCGCTCGCGGTGCAGGACGTGCTGTCGGGCCGCGTGGACCTGTTCATTGCCGACCAGGCCGTCATCCTGCCGCAGGCCCAGGCCGGCGCCCTTCGCATCCTCGGCGTCACCTCTGGCCAACGCTCGGGTGCGGTGCCGGAGATCCCGACGGTGCGCGAAGCCGGCAACCTGCCGGACTATGAAGTGATTGCCTGGTTCGCCCTGTTCGTCCCGGCCGGCACGCCGGCGGAGCGGGTCACGCGGCTCAACCGCGCGGTCAACGCCTCGCTCGAACTGCCCGAAACGCGCGCCCGGCTCGGCACTTTCGGCATGGACATCCGCGGGTCCACCCCGGCCGACGCCGTCGCCTTCGTCCGCGCCGAGACCGCCAAATGGACCGCCGCCATCCGCATGGCGGGCATCGAGCCGGAATAGCCCGCCGCGCTCTTTGGCGGTAGAATGGCCGGGCATGGCCACTACACGGACCGAGGCGGGCCAGACGCCCGCCGACATCGATACCCTCACCTTCGAGCAGGCGCTGGCCGAGCTTGAAGGCATCGTGAAGGCGCTGGAAAGCGGCCAGGGCGCGCTCGAAGCGTCGGTCGCCGCCTACCAGCGCGGCGCGGCGCTCCGGACGCATTGCGAGCGCAAGCTCGCAGAGGCCGAGCAGAAGGTGCAGGCCATCGTCGAAACGCCATCGGGGCTGACGCTGCGCGATGTCGAATAGCCAGCAGGCGGAGGCGCTGCGCACGGCCATGGCCGAGGCGGCGGCCGAGATCGACCAGGCGCTCGACCTGCTGATCCCGCCCTCCGAAGGACCGGAAGCGCGCCTGTTCGACGCCATGCGCCACGCCGCGATCGGCGGGGGCAAGCGGCTGCGCGGCTTCCTGGTGCTGGAAGGGGCGCGGCAGTTCGGCGTCGGGCGCGACAGCGCGCTGCGCGCCGCCGCAGCCATCGAGATGCTGCACGCCTATTCGCTGGTGCATGACGACCTGCCCTGCATGGACGATGACGACCTGCGGCGCGGCAAGCCCACGGTCCACAAGGCCTTCGACGAGGCGACCGCCGTGCTCGCCGGCGACGCGCTGCAGGCCAACGCCTTCCATGCGCTCGCCGAACCGGAAACCCACGCCGACCCGGCCGTCCGGGCCGAGCTGTGCCGCTGCCTCGCCCGCGCCGCCGGCCCGCGGGGCATGTGCGGTGGCCAGATGCTCGACATGCTGGCCGAAGCCGCCGCCGAACCGCTGGAAGAGGCCGAGATCGGCCGGCTCCAGACGCTGAAGACCGGCAAGCTGATCGAATTCGCCGCCGAGGCGGGCGCCATTCTCGGCAAGGCCCCGCCCCAGCTTCGCCAGGCGCTGTGCTCCTACGGCCGCGATCTCGGCGCCGCCTTCCAGATCGCCGACGACCTGCTGGACGCCACCGCCTCCCCCGAGGAGACCGGCAAGCGCACTGGCAAGGACGCCGCGGCCGGGAAGGCCACCCTGGTCGGGCTGCTCGGATTGCCGCGCGCCCAGGCCCAGGCGGAAACCCTGGCCGCCCAGGCCGCGTCACATCTGGACGCCTTGGGCGATCGTGCCGATCTGTTGCGGGCGCTCGCGGCCTACGCGATCGCGCGGAGGAACTGATGACCCGTCCGGCCACCCCCCTGCTCGACCGCGTGTCCGTGCCGGCCGACCTGCGCAACTTCTCGGCCGACCAGCTCAAGACCCTGGCGGACGAGCTGCGCGCCGAGACGATCGACGCCGTCTCCGTCACCGGCGGGCACCTGGGCGCCTCGCTCGGCGTGGTGGAACTGACCGTCGCGGTTCATGCGGTGTTCGATACGCCGACGGACCGGCTGATCTGGGACGTCGGCCACCAGGCCTATCCGCACAAGATCCTGACCGGCCGGCGCGACCGCATCCGCACCCTGCGCCAGGGCGGCGGGCTGTCCGGCTTCACCCGGCGGTCGGAATCGGAATACGACCCGTTCGGCGCGGCGCATTCCTCCACCTCGATCTCGGCCGGCCTCGGCATGGCGGTGGCGCGCGACCTCAAGGGCAATGACGACCGGCACGTCATCTCCGTGATCGGCGACGGCGCGATGAGCGCCGGCATGGCCTATGAGGCCATGAACAACGCCGGCGCCTCGAAGGCGAACCTGCTCGTCATCCTCAACGACAACGACATGTCGATCGCCCCGCCCGTGGGCGCGATGTCGGCCTATCTGTCGCGGCTGATCTCTTCCCGCCCCTTCCTGTCGATCCGCGACATGATGGCGCGGCTGGCGAAGCGCTTCCCGCGCCCGCTGGAACGCGCGGCACGGCGCGCCGACGAATATGCCCGTGGCTGGTTCACCGGCGGCACGCTGTTCGAGGAACTGGGCTTCTACTATGTCGGCCCGGTCGACGGTCACAACCTCGACCATCTTCTGCCGATCCTGCGCAACCTGCGCGACACGGACCATGCCGGCCCGATCCTGCTGCATGTCGTCACGCAGAAGGGCAAGGGCTACGCCCCCGCGGAGGCCGCGGCCGACAAGTATCACGGCGTCCAGAAGTTCAACGTCGTCACCGGCGAACAGGCCAAGGCGCCGCCCGGCCCGCCGGCCTTCCAGAAGGTCTTCGCCAAGGCGCTGATCGCCGAGGCACGGGCCGATGATCGCATCGTCGCGATCAACGCGGCCATGCCGTCCGGCACCAGTCTCGACCTCTTCGCCAAGGAGTTCCCGAAGCGCTGCTTCGATGTCGGCATCGCCGAGCAGCACGCCGTCACTTTCGCGGCCGGCATGGCGACGGAGGGGATGAAGCCCTTCTGCGCGATCTATTCCACCTTCCTTCAGCGCGCCTACGACCAGGTGATGCACGATGTCGCACTGCAATCCCTGCCGGTGCGCTTCGCCATGGACCGGGCGGGCTTGGTCGGCGCCGATGGCGCCACCCATGCGGGCATCTTCGACATCGCCTATCTCGGCTGCCTGCCCGGCTTCGTGCTGATGGCCGCGGCGGATGAGGCGGAGCTGATGGACATGGTCGCCACCGCCGCGGCGATCGACGACCGCCCCTGCGGCTTCCGATACCCGCGCGGCGAGGGCTTCGGGCTCGACCTGCCGGCGCGCGGCTCGGTGCTGGAGATCGGGCGCGGCCGCCTGCTGCGCGAGGGTACGTCGATCGCCATCCTGTCCTACGGCGCGCGGCTGCGCGAATGCCTGAAGGCGGCGGACGACCTCGCCACCCACGGCCTGTCCTGCACCGTGGCCGACGCCCGCTTCGCGAAGCCGCTCGACACCGCCCTGGTGGAACGCCTGGCGCGCGAGCACGAGGTGCTGATCACCATCGAGGAAGGCTCGATCCTCGGCTTCGGTGCACTGGTCATGCAGCATCTCGCGACGCGCGGCCTGCTCGACGGCGGCCTGAAGATCCGGCCGATGTGCCTGCCCGACCGGTTCATCGACCATGAAGCGCCGAAGAAGCAGTATGAGGAAGCCGGGCTGAACGCTCCGCAGATCGTCGCCACCGCGCTCGCCGCGCTGGGCCAGGCGCGATCCGTGCAGCCGGCGAGGGCCTGATCGGGCACCGCCGGCCGCCCACGAACCCGCGGCAGTGACGACCGCCCACCTTCTGCTGGTCATCGCTTTCGCGGTGATCCATGTGCTGGTCATCCTGCGCGCGCTGCTGGTGGAAAGCCGCGACCCGATGTCGCGTGCTGCCTGGGTCCTCGCTCTGCTGCTGCTGCCCGGCCTCGGCGTCATCGCCTATCTGCTGGTCGGCGAACCCTGGCTGGCGCGGCGGCTGCGGCGCCGTTCCGCAGCGGTGCTGGAGTTGCTGGCGAGCCGCACCCGCGCCGGCTGCGAGGCCGCCGCCGCCCCGCGCGACGCCATCCCCGAACGGTTCCGCGCCGCCTTCCGGCTTTGCGAGGCACTCGCCCGCTGTCCGACCGCCGGCGGCAATACCGCCCGCCTCGCTGCGGATTCCAACGCCGCCATCGATGCCATGGTCGCCGCCATCGACGCCGCGACCGACACGGTCCACCTGTCCTTCTACATCTGGCTGGCCGACACCAACGGCCTGAAGGTCGTCGATGCGCTTTGCCGCGCCGCGCCGCGCGGCGTCACCTGTCGCGTCATCGCGGACGGAATCGGTTCACGCCCGCTCGTTCGCTCCGCCCACTGGCGCCGCATGCGGGACGCCGGCGTGCACCTGCAGAGTGCCCTGCCCGTCGCCCGCGGCCCACTCGTCTTCCTCGGCACCCGCGCCGACCTGCGCAACCATCGCAAGATCGTCGTCATCGACAACCGCATCACCTTCTGCGGCAGCCAGAACTGCGCCGATCCGGAATTCCGCATCAAGCCCCGTTTCGCGCCCTGGGTGGACATCATGGCGTCCTTCGAAGGGCCCGTGGTCCTGCAGAACCAGCTCCTTTTCGCCAGCGACTGGATGGCGGAGGCAGGCGAGGACCTCACGGCCGTTCTCGCCCGCCCGGCGCCTGCCCCCCAGCCGGACGGCTTTCCGGCCATCGCCTTCGGCACCGGCCCCAACTCGCCGAAAGGCGCGATGTCGGACGTCTTCATCGCCCTGCTCGGCGGCGCCGAGCGGGAGGTGGTCATCTCCACCCCCTATTTCGTGCCGGACTCCCCCCTGCTCGCCGCCCTGATCGCCTGCGCTCGGCGCGGCGTGGAGACGCTGCTGATCGTGCCTGCCCGCAACGACTCCTGGGCAGTCAGTGCCATCAGCAAGGCCTACTACCCGGATCTGCTGGCCGCCGGTGTCCGGATCTTCGAATTCCACGGTGGGTTGCTCCATGCGAAGACGCTGGTGCCCGACCGCGCCGTCGCTCTGATCGGCTCGGCGAACATGGACCGCCGCAGCATCGACCTGAACTTCGAGAACAACATCCTGCTGTCCTCGGAGCAGATGGCTCATGACATCCGCGAACGGCAGGAAAGCTACCTGCGCAGCGCGACCGAGGTCCGGCCGGAGAAGCTGACGCGGCGGACAATCCCGCGCCGCCTGTGGGAGAATACGCTGACGATGTTCAGTCCGGTGCTGTGATGAGTCGGTCGTCGCGCTTCCGGGGAGGTGCCCTGCCGAGCCAGGGGCGAAAGGCCGTTCTGATGATCCGGCTGCTTGCCGCAGCAGAGAGCGGAGGGGCGCTGCCCCTCCGAACCACCCCGCCAGGTGCTTGGAGCAGCTGGACCGCAATCTGTTGGCGCCGGGCATGGCGAGCTTGTTGCTCCCTCCAGACGCGTTTCGTGCGCCAAAGCGGGTCTCGGCGCTATTCCTGGCCATGGTGCACGGCGCCAAGTGGAGGTTTGCAAAGGCCCTTCGGCCTTTGCTGGGGTGGCTTGGAGGGGCGACGCCCCTCCAACGACAACAGCGGACCTATCGGGCTCATCAGGAACGCCTTTGGAACCTCGGTGTTGGGCAGGGCGGGGATTTCGCCGCTACGGCGCACGCGTCGTGCCGGGCGTCCGGAACATCCCTGGCATCGTGCCCACGGCGCCTTCTCCATGTTCGTCGAATACTGGCGCCCGGCACCAACTCAAGGTGTCCAGAGGCCCTTCGGCCTTTGGCGGGGTGAGGTCCGGAGAGGGGCAGCGACCCTCTCCGGCTCCGACAGTCGCAGCGGCGCCACCTGACATGCCCAGGCAACGCGCCGACATCGCCCTCGTCGAACGGGGCCTCGCTGAATCCCGCACCAAGGCGCAGGCGCTGATCCTCGCCGGGAAGGTCTTTTCCGGCGAACGCCGCATCGCCAAGGCGGGCGATCTGCTGGCCGAGGACACACCGCTCATCGTTCGCGGCCAGGACCATCCCTGGGTCAGCCGCGGCGGCATCAAGCTCGCCCATGCGCTGGATTTCTTCGGCCTGTCGCCGGCGGGGCGCATCGGCCTCGACATTGGCGCCTCCACCGGCGGCTTCACGGATGTGCTGCTGACCCAAGGTGCTACGAAAGTCTATGCAGTCGATGTCGGCCATGGACAGCTCGACTGGAAGCTGCGCAACGACCCGCGCGTGGTGGTGCTGGAACGCACTAATGCCCGGCATCTGACCGCCGGGCAGATCCCCGAACCGCCGGGTGCCGTGGTCTGCGATGCCTCCTTCATCGGCCTGCGCACGGTGCTGCCGGCGGCCCTCGCCCTGGCCGCGTCCGGTGCCTTTGCCGTCGCGCTGATCAAGCCGCAATTCGAAGCGGGGCCCGAGAATGTCGGCAAGGGCGGCGTTGTGCGCGACCCGGCGGTGCATGAGGCTGTCTGCGCCACCGTCCGCGACTGGTGGGCGGCGCTGCCGGGCTGGCAGGTGCTCGGCATCGAGCCGAGCCCGATCACCGGCCCGGAAGGCAATCGCGAGTTCCTGATCGCGGCGCGGCGGGACACGGCAGCTTCCGTTTGACGTCGCCCTCCGGGGATGCCAACACTGAACCAAATGGTTCAGTCTCATGAGCTCGACCGCATCTTCGCCGCCCTGACGGACCCGACCCGGCGTGCGGTGCTGGCACGGCTCGCCGAGGAGGACAGCCTCTCGGTCAGCGAGTTGGCCCGCCCCCTGCCGATGTCGCTGCAGGCCGTGGTGAAGCATCTCGAAGTGCTGGAGGGTGCCGGGCTGATCATCCGGCAGAAGACCGGCCGGACCGTCGCCTGCCGGCTGGTCGCCGCGCCGATGGCGGACGCGATGGCCTGGCTGCAGCGCTACACCCGGTTCTGGGAAAGCAGCCTCGACCGGCTGGCTGCCGCGCTCGAGCGGACATCGTAAGGGACGGAGGAAACGAGATGGCAAATCGCGTGATGCTGTTGCTCGGGACCCGGAAGGGCGCCTTCCTGGTGGATGGCGATGCGGCGCGGGGCAGCTGGTCCCTGCGCGGGCCCTTCTGCGAGACCTGGCCCATCAACCACGCCATCGCCGACCCGAAGACCGGCACGATCTGGGCGGCCGGTGGCAATGAATGGTTCGGCCCGGCGGTTTGGCGCTCCACCGACCTGGGGGAGAGCTGGACGCATTCCAGTGCCGGCCTCGCCTATGCCGAGGGAGAAACGCCGATCAAATCCGCATGGTCGCTGGCGCTCGGCCCGGATGGCGCGCTGTGGGCCGGGGTGGAGCCTGCCGGTTTGTTCAGCAGCGCCGACGGCGGCGATACATGGACCCACGTGTCGGGCCTGACCGACCACCCAAGCCGCGCCGAGTGGCAGCCTGGCGGTGCCGGCCTGATCCTGCACGGTATCCTTCCCCACCCGGCGGACGCCGACCGGGTCTGGATCGCGATCTCCGCCGTCGGCGTCTTCGCCACCGAGGATGGCGGCCGCAACTGGGCGCCGCGCAACCGGGGCACGCGACAGGACTACGCGCCGGAGGACCAGCGCTACCCTGAATTCGGCCAATGCGTTCACGCGCTCGCGATGGCCGCCGGCATGCCGGACCGGCTGTACCAGCAGAACCATTGCGGCATGTACCGCAGCGACGATGGCGGCCGCGCCTGGACCAGCATCGAGGCCGGGCTGCCGTCCAGCTTCGGCTTCCCGGCCGTGGCGCATCCGCGCGACCCCGACACCCTCTATCTGCTGCCGCTGAACGGCGACCAGGCTGGCCGCTTCATGCCCGATGCCGCGGCAGCCGTCTGGCGCACGCGCGACGCCGGGGCCAGCTGGCAGGCACTGCGTCAGGGCTTGCCCCAGGCCAACGCTTTCTTCGGCGTGCTGCGGCGGGCGATGGCGGTGGACAGGATGGACCCCGCCGGCATTTATTTCGGCACCAGCGGCGGCGCGCTGTTCGCCAGCGCCGATGAGGGCGAAAGCTGGTCCTGCATCGCCGAGCACCTGCCCGGCATCCTCAGCGTCGACACGCTGGTCCTCGATGGCTGACCCGGCCGAGGTCATCCTGCCCGATGCTTTGCGCCGCCTCTTCCCCGGCGCCCCGAAGCGGCTGGCGGTTTCGGCCGCTACCGTTGCCGAGGCCATCGCCGCGCTCGATGCGCGCTGGCCCGGCATGGCCGACCGGCTATGCGATTCGACGCCGGCGATCCGCCGCCACCTGAAGGTCTTCGTCGATGGAGAGCGCGCCACGCTCGACACGCCCCTCCGGCCCGGCGCCGAGATGCTGGTGATGACGGCGGTCAGCGGCGGCTGACGCCCGCGCGAGCAACCTTGCGAGGGTCGCAACGTTCCCTTGTCCGACGACAAAGGAGGATTTCCGATGCGACCGATGCCGCGCCTGCTTGGCTTGGCCCTCGTCACCGCGACGCTCGCCGCCGCCGCGCCAGCCTGGGCGCAGGCACCCGCACCGCTATCCTTCATGCAGCCGCTGTCGCCCTCCGCGACGATGGTGGTGCAGGAGAGGTTGCGCGATGCCGGCGTCTATACCGGCGCAACCGACGGCGTCTGGGGGCCGGAGAGCCAGACGGCGCTGGACCGCTTCCAGCAGGCGCGGGGCATGGTGGTGACGGGATCGATGAACCTGGCGACGGCGCAGGCGCTCGGGATCGGCGTGCCGCGGCTTCTGCCGCCGCCGGCGGAACCGGCCGCCGGTGCGGCGCCCGCCGGATCCGCCCCGATTGCCCTGAGCCCCGCCGCCATCCGCAACGTGCAGGCGCGGCTTCGGGCGCTCGGCTTCTATCGGCAGCAGGCGGATGGGCTGTGGGGCGCCGGCACCCAGGCGGCGCTCGAACGGTTCCAGCGCGGCCGCGGACTGGAGCCGAACGGCCAGATCAACCCGACCACGGCGCAGGCGCTGGGGCTGAACCCCAGCAACCTCGAAGCGCCGGCGCGGTAGTCTGCGCGGTCAGAGCGGCGACTGCGCCCGACAGGGATTGGAGCGGCGCTTCCGCTGCTTGCCCGAAGGTATGATCGGAGAGGGGCGCTGCCCCTCTCCGAACCTCACCCCGCCAAGCCGTGGATGGCCTGGACCGCCATCATCTGGTGCGGGGCGCGAAGGCCCATGCTGCTGATCTCAAAGGCCCTCCGTGCGCGGAGCCTTACGACGACCGTGTTCCGACCCTGCGCGCGCAATGCCAGGTCGCGGTTTGCAAAGGCCCTTCGGGCTTTGCTGAGGTGAAACTCCTCCAGCGGCGAGCGCAACCCGGCGAGGCAACGGCCTCAGCCCATCCGCGCCCAGAGCTGCTTCGACAGCGTGCCCAGCCGATCCTCGATCGCGATCATCGCGTCCACCACCAGGTCTTCCCGCCAGCGGCGCCCGAGGATCTGCACGCCGACCGGCTTCGGGCCGTCCGGGAATTCCCCGAGCCGCGCGGGCACGTTCCCCGCCGGCAGGCCGAGATAGTTGCCGAGTGTGGACCAGAACGCCTGGCCGATGGTCTCCCGCAATCCTTCGGGGCCCTCCGCGTCACGCCCCGGCGCATAGAAGGGCTGCGGGAAGAAGGGCGAGAGGAACAGCGGGTACTTCTCCATCAATACCGACCATTGCCGCGCGTAGAAGGTCCTGCGGGCCAGCATCGCCAGCATCTCGGTCATCCCGACCGTCGGCGTGCGGCGGTAGTTCTGCTCAAAGACGCCGGCGATGGCGGGCGAGCCATACTTCGCGATGTCGTCGGCCATCAGGTGGTAGCTCTCGGTCATCAAAGCCGAGCGTCCTTCGAAGGCGATCTCGCGGAGCGAAGGCGGCGTGACCTCCTCGACGACGTAGCCGGCGTCGGTCAGCGCGGCGCGGGCGTCGAGCAACGCCTTCTCCACCTCCGGATGCAGCGGCAGGTCCGGCGCTTCAAGGCTGAAGCCGACCTTGACCGGGCCATCCAGCGTCGGGCCGCGCCACGGCAGGGGCACATGGAATGGGTCGCGCGCATCGGGGGCGACCATCGCGGGCATGGACAGATGCAGATCCCGCGCCGACCGCGCCAGCAGCCCCTGGGCCGACATCTGCTGCGCCAGGATGCCGCGCTCGGCCGTCTGCGAGGGGTTGTAGACCGCGACGCGCCCAACGCCCGGCTTCACGGTCACGACGCCATTGCCGGCGGCTGGGAACCGCAGCGAGCCGCCGATGTCGTTGCCATGCGCCAGCGCGCCGATGCCGGCCGCGACCGCCGAGCCTGCGCCACCGGACGACCCGCCCGCGCTGACATGCTTGCCCCAGGGGTTCCATGTCTTGCCGAACAGCGGATTGTCGGTCTCGCAGCGGCGGGAGAATTCCGGGACATTCGTCCGGCCGATCACGACGGCGCCCGCACCCAGCAGGTTCTTCACCAGCGGTGCGTCGCCCGGCGCGATCAGGTCCTTGAAGGCGACGACGCCATTCGAGCTCGCCTCGCCCTGCTGATCGATGTTGATCTTGATGGTGATGGGCACGCCATGCAGCGGCCCCTTCGGGCCCTTCGTGGCATCCAGCGCCTTCGCGCGCTCCAACGCCGAGGCCGAGAGGTCGGTGACGACGGCATTGAGCGCGGGGTTGACCGCATGCATCCGCTCGACGGCGGACGCGACCGCCTCGGCGGCGCTCACCTCTCCCGACTGGATCAGGGCGCTGAGTTCGGTGGCGGAGTGCTGCCAGAGGGGCGAGGATGTCACGGATGGATAGCCCTTGCTGCGGTGGACCCGCTATCCGTGCATGCCCGCGCGCGCCCGGCAATGCGCCCTGGCGATCAGTGCAGGGTGAACACCCCGTTGGCGTAGCGAAGTTCGGCCGCCCGCGTCAGCGCCGCCGAAGCCACCCGAACCGAATGCAGCGGCCCGTCGATTTCCCGCCGCCAGAAATCAAGGAAGCGGCTCAGCTCAGGGAAGGCCGGCGCCAGATCCACCTTCTGCCACAGGAAGGCCTGCAGCACATGGGGATGGTCTGGCAGGTGGTACAGCAGCTCGGCGGTGGTCATCCGCCAGTCGGGAATGCGAAGGATCGGTTCCAGTCCCTGCAGCACCGTGGTTGGCCCTTTCACAGAAGGCTTCGTCATCCAGCAACGCCGCCTCGCCAAGGCGGGTTTCGTCATCAGCATGACATGTGCGGCGCAGTACATCGCAAGAAAAATCGTTTACGATCAGGATATTAGCACTCTCACTCCGTGAGTGCTGCCGAGCGCTTGACGCCGGCCAGGACGGGGCTTAGATCGCTGGCACTCCTCTGGGGGGAGTGCTAGCGGCCGGTGCGCTCCGGCGATCGGCCAGGCTTCCCAGGGCGAGCCGTCACCAACCCGAGGCTCTCAGGAGAGGACACTCATGAACTTCCGTCCCCTGCACGACCGCGTTCTCGTTCGCCGCGTCACCGCGGAAGAGAAGACCGCCGGCGGCATCATCATTCCCGACACCGCCAAGGAAAAGCCGCAGGAAGGCGAGATCGTCTCCGTCGGCACCGGCACCGTGAACGAGAAGGGCGAGGTTCGCCCGCTCGACGTGAAGGCCGGCGACCGCATCCTTTTCGGCAAGTGGTCGGGCACCGAGGTGAAGCTCAATGGTGAGGAACTCCTCATCATGAAGGAGAGCGACATCATGGGCGTGCTGGCTGCCTGAGGCGCCGCGCTCCCTCGATCGCAATTCAATCGCAAAGGTAAAAGACAATGGCTGCTAAGGACGTGAAGTTCGGCGCCTCGGCGCGCGACAAGATGCTGCGCGGCGTGGACATCCTGGCCGACGCCGTGAAGGTGACGCTGGGCCCGAAGGGCCGCAACGTCGTGCTCGACAAGTCGTTCGGTGCCCCGCGCATCACGAAGGACGGCGTGACGGTCGCCAAGGAAATCGAGCTGGCCGACAAGTTCGAGAACATGGGCGCCCAGATGGTGCGCGAAGTGGCCTCGAAGACCAACGACCTGGCCGGTGACGGCACCACCACCGCGACCGTGCTGGCCCAGGCCATCATCCGCGAGGGTGCGAAGGCCGTGGCCGCCGGCATGAACCCGATGGACCTGAAGCGCGGCGTCGACAAGGCCGTGGCCGAGGTCGTGAAGGACCTCGAAGCCAAGACCAAGAAGATCACGACCTCGGCCGAAGTGGCGCAGGTCGGCTCGATCTCCGCCAATGGCGAGACCGAGATCGGCGAAATGATCGCCAAGGCGATGGAGAAGGTTGGCAACGAGGGTGTCATCACCGTCGAGGAAGCCAAGTCGATCCAGACCGAGCTCGACGTCGTCGAGGGCATGCAGTTCGATCGCGGCTATGTCTCCCCGTATTTCATCACGAATGCGGAGAAGATGATCGCCGAGATGGAAAACCCCTACATCCTGATCTTCGAGAAGAAGCTGTCGCAGCTCCAGCCGATGCTGCCGCTTCTCGAGGCCGTGGTGCAGTCGGGCCGTCCGCTCGTGATCGTGGCCGAGGACGTCGAGGGCGAGGCGCTGGCCACCCTGGTCGTCAACAAGCTGCGTGGCGGCCTGAAGATCGCCGCCGTGAAGGCGCCGGGCTTCGGCGATCGCCGCAAGGCGATGCTGGAAGACATCGCCATCCTGACCGGCGGTGAAGTGATCTCCGAAGATCTGGGCATCAAGCTCGAGAGCGTGACCCTCGCCATGCTCGGCAAGGCCAAGCTCGTGAAGATCGAGAAGGAGAACACCACGATCGTCGACGGCGCTGGCGACAAGTCCGCCATCACCGGCCGCTGCGAGCAGATCAAGGCGCAGATCGAGGAGACCACCTCGGACTACGACCGCGAGAAGCTGCAGGAGCGTCTGGCGAAGCTGGCCGGCGGCGTGGCCGTCATCCGCGTCGGCGGCTCGACCGAGGTCGAGGTGAAGGAGCGCAAGGATCGCGTCGATGACGCGCTGCATGCGACCCGCGCCGCGGTCGAGGAAGGCATCGTCCCGGGCGGCGGCGTGGCGCTGCTGCGCGCCTCGCAGAAGCTGTCGGGCCTGAAGGCCGACAACAACGACCAGCAGGTCGGCATCGAGATCGTGCGCCGCGCGATCCAGGCGCCGATCCGCCAGATCGCCGAGAACGCCGGCAAGGACGGCGCCGTGGTCGCCGGTGAGGTGCTGCGCACCGACACCTACGAGTACGGCTATGATGCCCAGTCCGACGAGTACAAGAACCTCGTCGGCGCCGGCATCATCGACCCGACCAAGGTCGTGCGCACTGCCCTGCAGGATGCCGCTTCGGTGGCCTCGCTGCTGATCACCACGGAAGCGATGGTGGCCGAGCGTCCGGCGAAGGCGGCGGCTCCGGCCGGCGGCCCGGACATGGGCGGCATGGGCGGCATGGACTTCTGATCGGGTCTTCCCGGTCCGAAGCAGGGAGGGCGGTCCTTCGGGACCGCCCTTTCTTTTTGCCGACTGCCCGGCCGGCTCCCGGCAGTGATCGGAGTAGGGGTCTGCCCTCCTCTTTCACCGCGAAGCAGTGCTTCGCGCCCGCCAGGATGCTGGACATCCTGGACCGCAAGCTTCTGCCACCGGGCGCAACAGTCGCGCGCTTGTCGCAGCGCACACGGTTAGTCTCCGCGGCCGATTCATTCCGCTATGGCCATACCTCGCGTTGGTGCTAAGGGAGCGGCCCAAAAAAACCCACGGGACCGTCCAATGAAGCGCCGCGGCCTTCTCCTGACCCCCACCCTTCTTGCGCCCGCGCTGGCCCACGCGCAGGGCAGCGGCTGGCGTCCCAACCGCCCGATCACCATGATCGTCCCTTATGCTGCCGGCGGCGGCACCGACATCGTCGGGCGCGAATTCGCGCAGATCCTCTCGCAGAAGCTCGGCCAGTCCGTGGTGGTGGACAATCGCGGCGGCGCCGGCGGCAACATCGGCACGACGCAGGCGGTGCGTGCGCGGCCCGATGGCTACACCTTCCTCTACGCCGTCTCCTCCAACGTCGTCATCAACCCGCACGTCTATCGCACCGCGCAGCGGGAAGACCCTGCACTGGTGCTGATCCCTGCAGGTATCCTCGCCAACTACCAATACATCCTGGTCGCCAATCCGCGCTTCGAGGCGACGAACATCCAGCAGTTGATCGCGCTGGCGAAGCAGCAGCCCGGCCGCATCACCTTCAGCCACTCCGGCAATGGCGGAAACAACCACCTGGCCGGCAAGCTGCTCGCGAAGATGGCGGATATCGAGCTGAACGACGTCGCCTACCGCGGCACCGCGCCCGCGCTGATGGATGCGGTGAACGGCACGGTGCAGTTCAACGTCTCCTCCCCTCCGCCGGCGATTCCGCTGGTGCGCGAAGGACAGTTGCGGGCCATCGCCGTCACCGGCGCGCAGCGTTCGCCCGCCTTCCCCGATGTACCGACGGTCGCCGAGCAGGGCCTGCCGGGCTACGCCGTCACCGGCTGGCACGGTGCCTTCTTCCCGCCCGGCACGCCGGCGGAACCGGTCGCCGCGCTGCGTACCGCCGCCGCCGAGATCGCTGCCATGCCCATCTTCCATGAGAAGCTCGGCCGCGACGGGCTGGAACCGCTTGCCGCACCGGTCAGCCCCGAAGCCTTCACCAGGCAGGTGCGCGACGAACACGCCTTCTGGGGCCGGACGATTCCGGAACTCGGGATCCGCGTTGACTAGAATCATGCCGCGCGCCGTTTGCGTCAGCTTTGATTGACGCCGCCGCGGCAATCTGTGCCTGATTTCGGTTCCGACTGCGTCTTGCCTCGCCTTGCCGTGCCTCCGGATGCCCGGTCGCCTCCAAGCCGATCCGGGCCGCTGACGGACAAGATGTCGACGGCCACCACCGCCGTCGGGCACAGGGCAAGGAGACAGCGCATGGCGACTGGCACCGTGAAGTGGTTCAACGCGACGAAGGGCTTCGGCTTCATCGTCCCGCAGGATGGCGGCAAGGACGTCTTCGTCCACATCACCGCCGTGCAGAAGGCGGGGCTGACGGGTCTCAACGAGAACCAGAAGGTCAGCTACGAGGTCGTCACCGAACGGGGCAAGGCCGCCGCCACCAACCTGAAGCCTCTGTAGCCCCGAGAGCGCCGCCGACCGTCATGTTCACACTGGCCGAGCTCGAGGAGGCGGCGCACCTCGTCCATCAGTGTTTCCCTCCCACCCCGCAGATTGCCTGGCCCCTGCTGGCCGCGCGCTGCGGGGCGGAAGTCTGGGTCAAGCACGAGAACCACACGCCTGCCGGCGCCTTCAAGGTGCGCGGCGGGCTCGTCTACATGGACCGGCTGAAGCACGAACGCCCGCACGTGAAGGGCGTGATCAGCGCGACGCGCGGCAACCACGGCCAGTCGCTCGCCTATGCCGGGCATCGCCACGGCGTTCCCGTCACCATCCTCGTCCCGCACGGCAACAGCGCGGAGAAGAACGCTGCGATGCGTGCCTTCGGGGCGCGGCTGATCGAGCATGGCGAGGATTTCGACGCCGCTCGCCAGGAAGCGATGCGGCTCGCCACCGTCGAAGGCCTCGAATTCGCACCATCCTTCGCGCCGGACCTCGTCATCGGCGTCGCGACCTATGCGCTGGAATTCTTCCGCGGCGCACCGCCGCTCGATGCGCTGTACGTGCCGATCGGCCTCGGCTCCGGCATCTGCGGCTGCATCCTCGCGCGCGACCTGCTCGGCCTGTCGACCGACATCATCGGCGTGCAGGCGGAAGGTGCGGCATCCTATGCGCTGTCATTCGCCGCGGGCGAGGTCGTGATGACGAACCGGGCCGACACCCAGGCCGACGGCATGGCGACGCGCATCCCGGACCCTGCCGCCCTTGCCATCATCCGTGCGGGCGCCTCGCGCATCGTCACCCTGCCTGATGCGGCGATCGCGGAAGCCGTGCGCGGCTACTGGCAGGACACGCACAACCTCGCCGAAGGCGCCGGCGCCGCACCGCTCGCCGCCCTGCTCCAGGAACGGGATGCGATGCGCGGCAAGCGCGTCGGCCTGGTGCTCTCCGGCGGCAACATCGACCTCGACCTTTTCCGCGACTGGGTGCTGGCCGCATGACCGACTTGCTGCTGCGCAACGTGCGCCCGATGGGCGGCGCGGCCACCGATGTTCTGGTCCTGCAGGGCCGCATCGCGGAAGGACCCGCGCCCGCAGGCATCGCCACGGAAGATGGCCGCGGTGCGCTGCTGCTGCCCGGCTTCGTCGAAGGCCACACGCATCTCGACAAGACCACCCTCCACCAGCCCGACTGGCTGGTGAACGAGGTCGGCCCCCGCATCATCGACAAGATCGACACCGAGCGCGAATGGCGCGCGCGCACCGGCCACGATGCCGGCGCCGCCTCGCTCGCCCTGGCGCGCGCGTTCCTCGCGCAGGGCACTACGCGCATCCGCAGCCATGTCGACGTCGACACCTCGGGCGGGACGCAGCATGTCGAGCGTGTGCTGCAGACGCGCGAGGCGATGAAGGATGTGCAGGACATCCAGGTCGTCGCCTTCCCGCAATCCGGCATCCTCGCCCGCCAGGGCACCGACAGCCTGCTCGATGCCGCGCTGGCGATGGGCGCGGACATCGTCGGCGGCCTCGACCCCTGCGCGATCGAACGCGACCCCGTGCGTCATCTCGACATTGTCTTCCGCCTTGCCGAGAAGCACGCGAAACCTGTCGACATCCATCTGCACGAACCCGGCTCCATGGGCGCCTTCTCCCTGGAGCTCATCCTTGAGCGCACCCGCGCCCTGTCCATGCAGGGCCGGGTCGTCGTCAGCCATGCCTTTTGCCTCGGCGACATTCCCGAACGCGAGCGCGACACGCTGCTCGGCCAGATGGCCGAACTCGGCGTCGCCATCGCGACCACGGCCTCCGCCTCCCGCCCCGTGCCGCTG
The DNA here is from genome assembly GCF_018129025.1 of Neoroseomonas terrae. GTDB lineage: Bacteria > Pseudomonadota > Alphaproteobacteria > Acetobacterales > Acetobacteraceae > Neoroseomonas > Neoroseomonas terrae. The sequence goes on from NZ_JAAEDI010000017.1 coordinate 54,782, forward strand.
GTCGCCCCCTGCCGCGCTGCGGGCGTGACGATCTTCGGCGGTAATGACGGCATCCGCGACACCTGGACGCCCTATGGCTCGCCCGACATGCTCGAACGCGCCATGCTCATCGGCCTGCGCAACAACTTCCGCCGGGATGATGAGGTCGCGCTGGCCTTCGACTGCGTCAGCCGTGCCGGCGCCGCCGGCTGTGGCTTTGTCGACCACGGCTTGGCCCCAGGCGCCCGGGCGGAGCTCGTGCTGGTCGAGGCGCGGACGCTCGCCGAAGCGGTGGTGGCGCGGCCGGCGCGGCGGGTGGTCGTGTCCGGCGGTCGGGTCGTGGCGAGGAATGGCGCGCTGGTCGCGTAGCGGAATATCTGGAGGGACTTTGCCCCTCCAGACCACCCCACCAAAGGCCGAAAGGCCTCTGGACTCCTCGACCTGGTCCGGGGCATGCCGGTTGGGACCGACCGCACGCGGGCTGGACCCAGCGCCCGACGTCGGATCCAACGCATGGGGCACGGCAGGACCTCCATCCTTGCGAAAAGCCCGCCGGTCACGGTCCGGTCTCTGCCGGCCAACCTTCGGCCCCGCCGGGCCGAACGTCCTCCGCTGATGCGAACACGTCCAATGCAGGCCGCTACGCCAAGCTGCCCGCCACTCTGCACCGCGCCTGCCGCATGCCCCCGCGCCTGTCACGCATGGCCTTGCCGCTCGACGGCGCCGCGCTCCACGGGCCAGCATCGCGCGCATGACCGCATCCCTCCGCCCGAGCCTGCCGATTCTGCTCGGCGCGGCCGTCACGTTGTCCATCGCGATGGGGCTGCGGCAGAGCCTCGGCCTGTTCATGGCGCCGGCGACGCAGGATCTCGGCGTTTCGGTCGCGCAGTTCACGATGGCGATCGCGGTGCAGAACCTCGGCTGGGGCATTCTGCAGCCCTTCGCCGGGGCGGCGGCGGCACGCTGGGGGTTCAGGCCGGTGCTGCTGGGCGGCGTGGTCTGCTACCTCGCCGGGCTCGCTGTGATGGCCCTGGCGCAAGGCGCGATCTCGCTGACGATTGGCGCCGGCGTGCTGATGGGCGTCGCACTGGCCTGCACGGGCAGCGGCATGGCGCTCGCCGTGGCGGCGCGGCCGGTGCCGACGGCGCTGCGGTCCTCGGCGCTCGGGCTGGTCTCGGCGGCGGGGTCGGCGGGCGCGCTCATGGCCGCGCCGATCGGCCAGTTGCTCGCCGATGGGTGGGGCTGGCGCGTCGGGGTGTGGGGGTTCCTGCTGCTCGGCCTTGCCATGCTGCCGGCCGCCTGGATCGCCGGGCGCGTGGACCGCGTGCCGATCCCGCCGCCGCCGCCGGGGGAAGCGCCCGGCATGTGGGCCGCGCTCGGCCGCGCGATGACGCACACGCCGTTCCTGGTGATGGCCGCGGCCTATTCCGTCTGCGGGCTGCAACTCGTGTTTCTGACGACGCACCTGCCGTCCTACCTGACGCTTTGCGGGCAGGACCCGATGTTGTCAGCCAAGGCGCTGGGGCTGATCGGCGGCTTCAACGTGCTGGGGTCGCTGTTCTTCGGATGGGCGGGCGGGCGGTGGAACAAGGGCGTGCTGCTCGGGGCCATCTACCTCGTGCGCTCGCTGGTGCTCGGCCTGTACTTCGCGTGGCCGCCATCGGAGGCCTCGACGATGGTCTTCGCCGCGATCATGGGCTTCCTCTGGCTCGGCGTGGCGCCGCTGGTCTCGGGCCTGGTGGTCGAGATGTTCGGCCTGCGGTTCCAGGCAATGATCCAGGGCCTCGCCTTCATGTCGCACCAGTTCGGCTCCTTCCTCGGTGCCTTCGGCGGCGGGGTTCTGTTCGACCTCAACGGCGACTATGCCCTGGCCTGGAAACTCGGCGTCGGGATGGGACTGGTGGCCGGGGCGGTGCAGTTCGCCTATGCGCTGCGCGGCGCCGCGCCGCCGGCACCCAGGCCGGCCATCGCCTGATCCTTTCCCCGGCGTCCGGCTTCGCTTATGGGGACGCGCTCTTCGCCATAACCCGACGGGAGGAACTGGTCCCATGAATCGTCGTTCCCTGGTGGCAGCCGCGGCCGCCGCCGCGCCCGCTGCGCTCGCCACCCCCGCTTTGGCGCAAAGCCAGATGCCGGAAGTGCGCTGGCGCCTGACCTCCTCCTTCCCGCGCAACCTCGACGTGCTGTTCGGGACGGCGGAGGGCATCGCCCGGCGCGTCGGCCAGCTCACCGACGGGCGCTTCCGCATCCAGGCCTTCCCCGGCGGTGAGATCGCCCCGGCACTGGCGGCGCTCGAGGCGGTGCAGTCGGGCTCGGTCGAATGCGCCCACACGGCGCCGTACTACTATGTCGGGAAGGATCCCTCCTTCGCCTTCTTCACTGCCGTGCCCTTCGGCATGAAGTCGCGGCAGTTCACTGCGTGGTGGCGCCATGGCGGCGGCGCGGCGCTGGGGGCGGAGCTGTTCAGCGACTACAACGCCATCTCCTTCCCCGCCGGCGACACCGGCGCGCAGATGGGCGGCTGGTTCCGCAACGAGGTGCCGAACCTCGCCGCACTGCAAGGGTTGAAGTTCCGCATCGCCGGCTTCGCGGGGCAGGTGTTCCAACGCCTCGGCGCCGCGCCGACGCAGGTCGCCGCTGCGGACATCTACCCGTCGCTGGAGCGCGGCACGCTGGACGCCGTCGAATTCGTCGGCCCGCATGATGACGAGAAGCTCGGCTTCGTGCGCGTCGCCCGCTACTATTACGCGCCGGGCTTCTGGGAGCCGGGTGCGCGGCTGCATCTGATGATCAACCAGCGCTCCTTCGACGCACTGCCCGACCTTTACAAGGCCGCCATCGAAACCGCCTGCAACGAGCAGGATTCCGAGATGCTGGCCCGTTATGACCACCTGAACCCAATTGCCCTGCGGCGGTTGGTTGCCGCCGGTGCGCAGCTCCGCTTCTGGCCGCGCGACGTGATGCAGGCGGCGTGGAACGCGACCAATGAGGTCTACGCCGAGACCTCGGCGCGGAACCCGCGGTTCAAGAAGATCTGGGAAGCGTACCGGCCGTATCGCGACGAGTTGTACCAGTGGTTCCGGGTTTCGGAGAACTCATACGACAACTTCGCTTTTCCAGCCGCGGCAGCGCGCTGAGGGCCACGGGCGAGGGACGCCGTCCCTCTCCAACCCTAGGTCCTAATGCTGCGGATCGGAGGGGCGCCGCCCCTCCGAACTACCCTGCCAGGATGCTAGGCATCCACGACCGCAATCTCTTGGCCCACGCTGCACGCGCGCTCCGTCAGTGACTAAAGCGCGATTCGGCATCATTCCCGCTGTGGCGACGATGCCAGATGGAGGATTGCAACGCCTTCCGGACCGCTGGGCAGGGTCCGGGTAAAGTCCCTCTCCGCCGGCTCACGCGCGGCGAGGGCAAGCCGAACGAACGGTCTTGATTTCGGCCAGGATGGTCCAGACGCGCTCGGCATCCATCCGGGTCTCGGGGTCGTTCAACAGGCGGTCAAGCTCCGCCATCCGCCGGTCCATCTCGGCATCAGACATGCAATCCCTCCAGGCGGCCGCAATGCATTCCGCGGCATGCTGCAGATAGTCGCAGCTAAAAGCGCCGGAATCATGAACAGGTTGCGGCCGAGGGTGGGCAATTCGCCGTGAGCGGTCATCCCCGGCAGAGGATCTGGAACACCGCCGGCGCCACCGCGGCCGAGACGGCACGGGCGCCGCTGCCCGCCGCGCCCCCGCCACCACGTTCCGGCATGACGCCGTTCTCGGCGAGGAAGCGTTCCACCTGGTCGGCGCGGATGGCGAAGTTCATGCCCTGCGGCAGGCTGCCGGTGGCGCGCAGCACGGCAATGTCGTTCAGCCGCCCGACCGCGACGCCGAGGAGCATGCCCGCGTCGTCCACCGCCGGCCCGCCGGAATTGCCCGGCTGCACGGCCGCGTTCATCTGGAAGCGGGACGCATCGCCACCCGGGCCCGCCAGCCCGGTGACGATGCCGTTGGTTACGTTCAGCCCGGTGCCGAGCGCCTGACCATAGGGAAAACCGAAGACCAGCACGCTTTCGCCGAGGTCGACCGCGTTCCGTTCACGGAACCGCACGACTGAACGGAAGCGACGCCCGACATCGATGATGGCAAGGTCGCGGCGGCGATCGGAAGCAACGATCCGCACCTGCCGGCCCTGGTCGTCCACCACGGTCCTGCAGCCTTGCACGACGTGGGCGTTGGTCACGGCGATGCCGCTGGTCGTGACGGCGAAGGCGGAACCCGTGCCGATCGCCCGCCCGCTGCGCGGCGTGCCAGGGGCTGGCGCCTCGCTGCCGCCATCGCCGCCCGGCACCGCCGCCACGGGGCCTTGGCCCTGGCCGGGCATCACCGCGGTGCCGTCGGGCCGCCGCACATACCGCGTGACCGGCGCGTTCCCACCGCCGTAGTCGGTGACGATGGTGCCGTCCCCGGCCGCGATCTCCGCCTGCGTCCCGTCATCCTCGCCGGGCGCCATGTCGCCTGCCGGCGCGCAGCCGGCGGCGAGGAGCAGAAGGATCAGAAGGCGAGGTCCGTGTCGCATGCGCCGCCACAGATTGGGTGTCGTGCCCGCGCGCGAAAGGGCGGGCGAGCGGGTCGGGTGCTCTCTCACGCCGCCTTCCGCGCCGCCGGCACCGCGCGCATGCGCCCACCGGGAACGGCACCCGGAATGGCCGCCGCCATGTCGGCCGCGACCAGCAGCCGGTTCCAGTCGATCCCGGTCGCGACACCCATGCGACGGAACATCCAGGCCAGGTCCTCGGTCGCCACATTGCCCGTCGCGCCGGGCGCGAAGGGGCAGCCGCCGATGCCGCCGGCGGCGCTGTCGAAGACGCGGCAGCCCGCTTCCCAGGCCGCCGAGACATTCGCCACGCCCATGCCGTAGGTGTCATGCCCGTGGAAGGCGAAGCGGTCGCCCCAGGTCGTGATCGCGTGGCGGAAGATACGGCCGACCTGGTCGGGGCTCGCATTGCCGGTCGTGTCGGCAAGCGCGATCTCCATCTCGGGATGCACGGCCACGATGCGCTCGATCCAGGGCATCACCTCCGCTTCCGGCACCACGCCGTCGAAGGGGCAGTGGAACACGCAGGAGAGGTTGAAACGGATCTTCACGCCCTTCGGCGTGTCCTGCACCAGCGTGGCGAGCTCGGCGAAGGATTCCTCCCGCGTGCGATTCAGGTTCGCCTTGTTGTGTCCGGCGGTGGCCGACATGAAGAAGCCGAGCCGATCCGCGCCATGCGCGATGGCCGCGTCGAAGCCGCGGCGGTTCGGCACCAGCACGGTGGATTCGAGACCGGGCATCTTCTTGCAGGCGGACAGCACGACTTCCGTCTGCGCCATCTGCGGGATGGCCTTGGGCGAGACGAAGGAGCCGACCTCCATCCGCCGCAGCCCGGCATCATAGCACGCCTGGATCAGGGCAATCTTCGCCTCGGTGCTGACCAGGGCGCCGGTGATCGACTGGATGCCGTCGCGCGGGGCGACCTCGCTGATGATGGCGGCGTCGGTCATGGGGATCCTCCTGGTCTCGACCCCCTTTTCCCACGCCTGGGCCTGCGGCGCGAGGGCCTGCGCGGATGGCGCAGGCCCGGCGAGCAGGGGTCAGCCGCGCCGCATCGCCCGCAGCGTGGCGAAGGCAAGCGCAGTCTTCACCAGCGTGCCCGGCACGAACAGCATGAAGCCCGCGACCAGCGCGCGCTCCATCCCGACGAAGCCGGCCAGCCAGGCAACGCCCGGCACGAACAGCGCGAGGTGCGCCGCGGTCAGCATGGCGGCCTGGCGCAGCGCGCCCTTGCCGACCTGCCCGGCGATCCAGGCGGCGGGCAGGAAGCCGAGGAGGTAGCCGCCCGTCGGCCCGGCCAGCGCCGGCAGGCCCGCGGCCCCGCCCGCGAAGACCGGCAGCCCCATGGCGCCTTCGGCGAGGTACAGCATGACGCTCGCCACGCCGAGCCGCGACCCGCCGAGCGCGCCCAGCAGCAGCACGGCCAGCGTCTGCAGCGTGGCCGGCACCGGCCACATCGGCAGGCTGATCTGCGCCGAGGCGGCCAGCACGGCCGAGCCCAGCAGCGCCATGCCCCAGAAGCGCGCCGTCGCGGCGCCGCGCGCGGCGGTGGTCGTGGTCGTCGTCATGTATTGCGTTCCTTCGTATCGCGTCACGCCGACAGCGGCGTGGTTTCTCCCCGCTCGAGCGCGGCGAAGACCTTGTCATTGTGGGCGCCGGCACCGACGCCCGGCCAGCGCACCATGGCCTGCGGGCTGACCCCGTCGAAGCGGAAGGGCGCCGCCGGGTGCAGCACCTGACCGAGCAGCGGGTCGGCCACTTCCATCACCCAGCCGCGGTCGCGGAAATGCGGGTCGTTGGCGCAGTCGGCCATGTCGAACAGGCGGGAACACGGCACTTCCGCCGCTTCGAGGATGGCCTCGGCCTCGGCGGCGGGCTGCGTGCGCGTCCAGTCGGCGATGGCGGCATCCAGTTCCGCGACGTTCTCGCAGCGGCCGGCATTGGTCGCGAAGCGCGGATCGGCGGCCATCGCCGGCTGCCCGATCGCCGCCATCAGCCGCTTGAAGATCAGGTCCGAATTGCCGGCGACGCACAGCCACTTCCCGTCCGCGCAGGGATAGGTGTTGGTCGGCGCCGCCGTCTTGATGGCTGCGCCCTGCGGCTGCCGCACCCAGCCGAACAGCCCGTATTCCGGCAGCATCCCCTCCATCAGCGAGAAGACGCTGCTGACGAGGTCCACATCGACGACCCGGCCCTTCGCCGTCGGGTCGCCCTTCACCTGCCAGCAGGCGGCGATCACGGCCATGGCGCAATACATGCCGGCGAGGTCGTCGCTGATCGACACGCCGCAGCGCGGCGGCGGGTACTCGGTCTGGCCGGGGTTGGCGGTGAGGTGTCGCAACCCGCCCATGGCCTCCCCGATCGCGCCGAAGGCCGGCTTGTCTCGGTAGGGACCATCCTGCCCGTAGCCCGAGATGCGGCCGATCACGAGCCGGGGGTTCTCCGCGTGCAGCACATCTGGGCCGAGGCCGATGCGTTCCAGATAGCCGGCGCGGAAATTCTCGATCAGCGCATCGGCGCGCTTCAGCAGCGCGACCAGCCGCGCGCGGTCCTCCGGCTTCTTGAGGTCGAGCGTGACGGACAGCTTGTTCCGGCCATGGACGCTGAACCACACCGCATTGCCGTCGACGCTGCTGCCCCAGCCGCGCACGGGGTCGCCGCCCGGCGGCTCCACCTTGATGACCTCGGCACCGAGATCGGCGAGCAGCCGTGTAGCGAAGGGTGCGGCGATGTAGTGGCCGAGCTCGACGATCTTGAGCCCCGTCAGGGGCAGGCTGGGCGCTTGAGTCATGGCTGACCCATACGCCGGATTGCGACGGCGGCAAATCCGCGGGCGCGGGTCGGTCCGCGGCGCCCTCGACCAGCCGCCGGGCACAGCTCGCGCCGCCTTCGGGACGGCAAGCGGCTCGGCCGTTTCGATCACGGCGCCCGCCGTTCGATGGCGCTCACGGCGAGATCCCGGACGATGGGCTGCATAGGCGGCGCCGACTGCGGCCGGGACGCAGCCACGCGCGGACGGCTGCGCAGCGGATACCCCGCGCCATCACCTCGCCATCTCCGGGGGGCAACTTTCTCCCCGCCCGCTTTTGCGGCAGGTTGGCCGCCGTCAGGAACCAAGGATGCTGGGGCATGGACGAGGAAAAGGCACTCGCGAGGACAGCCGGACTGGGAGAAGCGTGGCGCGGTCGCGAGGCCGAGATCGCCGAGGCAGCCGCGCACGCCCGTCGCCTCGCCGGAGCCTTCGCCCATCCGGCCGATGAGCGGGCCGAGCCCATGCCCGCCTATGCTGTCCCCGCCGCGAAGGCCGCCCGCTGATGGACGCTGCCTTGCACGACCTGACCCTCGCCGAGGTTTCCGCCGCCATCGCCCGGCGCCGACTCTCGCCGGTCGACTATCTCGACGCCCTGCACGCACGGTTCGAAGCGCTGGAGCCGCGGCTCAACACCACCATCCTGCCGCTGTGGGAATCGGCGCGGGAAGACGCGAAGAAGGCCGCGCGGCGCATCGCCCGGTCCGGCCCACGCTCGCCGATCGACGGGCTGCCGATCGGGCTGAAGGACATCATCGACCTCGCCGGTCACCCGACGACCTGCCATTCGCGGCATCTGCTGGACAATGCGAAGCAGGCCGACGCGGCGGTGGTCGTGGCGCTGCGCGCGGCCGGCGCGATCTTCCCGGCGAAGCTCGCGACGCATGAATTCGCGATCGGCGGACCGGCCTTCGACCAGGCCTTCCCCCCGGCCCGCAACCCGTGGAACCCGGCGCACCATCCGGGTGGTTCGTCATCCGGTTCGGGATCGATCGTCGGCGCGCAGATCCTGCCGGCGGCGCTCGGCACGGACACGGCAGGCTCGGTGCGCCACCCGGCAAGCCATTGCGGCATCGTCGGCATGAAGGCGACCTACGGGCTCGTCTCGCGCCGCGGCGTGTTTCCGCTGTCCTATACGCTCGACCATGTCGGTCCGATGACGAAGGACGTCGCCTCCAACGCATTGCTGCTCGGCATCATGGCTGGGCACGACCCGGAGGATCCGGGCTCCGCCGTACGCAGGACCGAACGCTACGGCCGGCACATGAAGAAGGGGCTGAAGGGGCTGACCATCGGCTTCGTGCGGCACTTCCACGAAAGCGACCAGCCCGCCGCGCCCGAGGTGGCCGCCGCCCTGGACGCCGCCGCGAAGCTGCTGGCGAAGGAAGGGGCGAAGATCAGGACCGTCACCCTGCCTTCGCTGAACGAATTCGCCGGGGTGAACCGCACCGTCCTGCTCTCCGAGGCCGCCGCCATCCATGGGCGCTGGCTGCGGGACGCGCCGGAGGGCTATTCCGACCTGACCCGCAAGCGCCTCGCCCCAGGCCTGTTCATTCGCGCCGAGGACTACGTCCAGGCGCAGCGCCGCCGACGCGAACTGGTCGCGGCTGTGGAGGACGTCTTCGCCGGCGTCGATTTGCTGCTCACGGCGTCCTCGATGGACCCGGCCTGCCGCATCGACGATGCGGCCGCCATCGAGATCACCTATCCGCGCCAGGCGCGTACGGGCTTCAACGTCACCGGCCACCCCGCCCTGACGCTGATGTGCGGCCTGACGAAGGAGGATCGCCTGCCGCTTTCCCTCCAACTCGTTGGCCGCTTCTTCGATGAGGCGACGATCTATCGCGCCGCCGCCGCCTATGAGCGCGCCGCGCCCTGGAAGGACATGCGCCCCGCGTTCTGACGCGCAGTGCGACCATCATGAGCCCGGACAGCGCCATCCTCAGCCAAGCCGAACAGCCCGCGGGCCTTTCCTCGCCTTCGCCGCGCCTGCGGCGGCTGCTGCGCAGCGGGGCGGTGCCCGTCGTGCTGCTCCTCGCCGCGGCGCTGCTGCGCGCCTTCGCCTTCGTCCCCGCGGTGATCGACACCGACGAGGGCCTGTACATGGTGCAGGCGCGCGAATGGCTGAACGGCAACTGGCCGCTCGTGGGTGTGTGGGACATGCACCCGGTCGGCGCCCCGGCGCTGTTCGCCGGCATTATGTGGCTGTTCGGCGAGGCGGTCTGGGTGCCGCGCATGCTGGGCCTCGTGAGCACCTGGCTCACGGCCTGGGCGCTGTTCGCGATCGTGCGCTTCGCGACCGCGCCGCCGGCGCTGGGGCTGGCGGCGGGGCTGCTCTACCTCGCCCACACCACGCTGCTCGGCGGGTTGGCCACGAATACCGAGATCCTGTTCGCGCCGCTCGTCGCGTGGTCGATGGCGCTCGCGCTGCGGGCGGTGCGCCGGGCCCTCGAACACGACGAGGCGCCGCCCTTCTTCAAGATCCTCGCCATGGGGCTGATGATCGGCGGTGCGCTGTCGATCAAGCCGGTCTCGGTCTTCGAGGGCTGCCTCGCCTGGGCCCTGCTGGTCGGCCCGGCCTTCCTGCGCGGGCTGCTCTCCTGGCGCCGGGTGCTCGTCTACGCGCTGTCCTACGCGGTGCTCTGCGCCACGCCGACGCTGGTACTCGGCCTCGCCTATCTGGCGCGCGGCGAGCTCGCCGCCTTCATCACCGGCACCTTCATCGCGCCGCTCCGCTATGCCGGGGAAGGCGTCGGGTTCATGGATGCCGCCCGCTACACGCTGATCGTCGTGATGATCCTGCTCTGGACCTTCGCGCTGGTGCCGCCGGCGCTGATCCGGGCGCGGGTGAAGCGTGGGCCGGTCGCGCTGCTGCGCTGGGTCGCCGTCGCCTGGTTCATTGCCGCCACCGGGGCGGTGGTCATGCCGGGCATGTACTACCAGCATTATTTCCTGATCTGGCTGCCGCCGCTCAGCCTGCTGGCGGCGCTAGGCGCGCGGCGGCTGGCGCGGGCGGCCCGGCCGGGGTTGGTCGTCTCCGCCTTCGCGCTGCTGGTGGGGGGCGTCGCGGTCGATGCGTGGCGATCGTCCACCGTGCCGATGCTCTACGCCGCCGTCGGCCTGGGCGGGCCGGATCCGGTCCGCGAAGTGGCAGCCGCCATCCGGCGCGAAATCGAGCCGGGCGACCCCGTCTGGGTCGTGAACTACCACCCGGCCCTGTATGTGCTGTCGAAGGCAGGGCTGGCGACGCGCTATGCCTTCCCGGGCCAGCTCGTCGGTCCCTATTGGCGGGTGACGGGCATCGACCCGAATGAGGAAGTGGAACGCATCCTCGCCAGCAACCCGCAGGTGATCGTCGTCGACCGCGGCTGGTGGCCGCGCGTGCGCCCACGCATCGCGACGATGATCGAGGAGGCGCTGGCCGATCGCTACGACCTCGCCTCGGTCGTCTATGAGGATCGCGGGCCGGTCGAGGTCTGGCGGCTGCGCTGAGCCCCGCGCGTCAGGCCGGCCGATCGGCCATCGCCACCGCCAGCGACGTCACCGACAGTGCCAGCCCCGCTGCGAAAATCGCGGCATGGCTGTCACCCGTCGCGCCGAACAGCGCGGCCATGGCAAAGCCGGTGACCGCCTGCGCCACGGCGAACGCCGCCGTGACGCGCACCCACACCACGGCGGCCTCCACCCCGGCACGTTCCCGCGCCGTTGCCAGCGCGACCGCCGTGACGCCGACCGCCGCGACTCCCGACAGCAGCCCGGACGCGACCAGCCAGTGAATACCCGGCAGTAGCGCCGCGCCGAGTGCCGCAACCTGAACCGACAACGCCACCACCATGGCCCGCCGCCCGCCAAGCCGGTCCGCCAGCGCCCCACCCGTCAGGCTGCCCGACACCGCACCGAGGCCGAACACCACCCACATCAGCCCACCTGCCCGCACGCCGAGCCCGTGGCCACGCGCCGCGAGGTCTGCAAGGTAGACCATCGGCGGTACCAACCCTGCTCCCGACAGGCCGTAGGACAGGACCAGCAGCCCGACCGGCGGCAGCGCGCCCGGAGAACGCTTCGCCTCGGCGGGTGGCGGGACAGGCCAGAAGCGCCGCGCCGCCAGCCACAGCAGCAGCGTTGCGCCGGACAACCCCAGCCAGGCCGCCGGCACGCCGTGCCCGACCAGCGCCGGCACCAGCAGCGCACCGAGCGTCACGCCGGACCCGACCCCGAGCAGCACCACGCCGCCCGCCACGCCGCGCCGCTGCGGCGCGACCACGGCCTGCACCGCCGGCCCCGTCAGCCCCATCAGCACGCCGCCCGCCACCCCGGCCAGGCAGCGCCAGAACCCCAGCCACGCCAACCCGCCCTGCCAGGCGCAGCAGGCCGCGGCGAGTGCCGCCAGCATCATGCCCGCATCCAGGGCGCGCGGGATCGACAGGGCCCGCGCAACCCGCGGTGCCGACAACGCCCCGACCAGGTAGCCAGTCAGGTTGATCGCGCCCAGCAGGCCGGCGCCGGCGCCGTCGACCCAGCCCGCCGCGACCATGGCCGGGAACAGCGGGACATAGGCGAAGCGGGCAAGACCGATACCGGAACAGGTCGCCGCCGCGCCGGCCAGTGCAGGGGCAAGGAGAGGACGGGTCACCGGAGGGCGCGGCAGGTGGGGCCTTGCCGCACCCCCTCAAAGGCCGGAGGGGAGCAGCCTCTCCAAACCGGCCCGCCAACGGGTGCCCCTGGTGCCGGGAGCATCTGGGCCGCAAGCGGTTCGTGCCGGGGGATCAGGAAGGGGCTCTGCCCCTTCCCGAACCCTATCCCGGCAAAGGCCGAAGGGCCTTTGCAAACCTCGGCCCGGCGCTGCGCGCGCAGGGTCGGGACATGGTCGTCACGCGGTTCTGCGCACGAACGGGTTCTGAGATCGGGAGAACTGGTTTTCGCGCCGGGTGCCAGATCATGGCGGTCCAGGCCATCCATGGCCTGGCGGGGTGAGGTTCGGACAGCGGCGGCGCCCCTCTCCGATCTTACCGTCGAGCAAAGGGGGCAACGCCCCGCCCACGGCGACAGCAGTATCGGCGTAACCGGGGCTGCGGCGAGGAGAGGTCCGGGGAGCGGCAAAGCCCCTCTCCCATTCAACGCCGCCCGGTGCTCACGGCGGTGCCTGTGCCGCGCGGATCGCCCGCCGCAGCTTGGCGACGCCGGTGCGGGGGTGGCCGGTTTCGCACAGCCGCAGCCCATCCTCCACCAGCCGACGGACCGTGTCTTCGCGGGCGCCCGGGAGTGCGACCAGTCGGTCGGCGAGTTCGGTGCAGTACTCGCGGCTGTCGGTCGTGACGCGCGGCATCGGCTCCCCGCCGGCCACGAAATCGGGCGCGGCGAAGAAAAGGACCAGGGGCAGGACGGCACGCATCGCGGCCACCATGAGCGGGCGGGGCTGGCGGCCCGGTGGCCGCGGCATGAAGCCTCGTTCATCGGCCTCATGCCCGCCCCAGCCGGATGACGGCAAGCAGGCCCGGCGGCGTATCGCCCGGCGATGCATCCTCCAGTTCCAGCTCACCGCCGTGGAGATGCGCGACCGCCAGCACCAGCGAGAGGCCGAGCCCCGAGCCGGGCGTCGCACGGGAAGCATCGGCGCGGAAGAAGCGCTCCCCCGCGCGGGCGCGGTCCTCAGGCGGCAGGCCGGGACCAGTGTCGGCGACGGCGATCTCGATGCCGTCCCGGATGCGGGATTGCGCGGATAGGCGCACGGTGCCGCCCGCCGGGGTAAACTTCAGCGCATTGTCCAGCAGGTTACCTACGGCCTGTGCCAGCAGGTCCCGGTCGCCGACCAGTTCCAGCCGTTCGGGCAGATCGGTCTCGATCGACTGGCCCCGGCTTTCGGCCACGGCGCCGTAGAATTCCGCGACATCGGCAAGGACCGGCACCAGGTCGATCGGTGCGAAGGCGGCGCGCCGCGCGCCGGCCTCGGCTTCGGCAATGCGCAGCAGGGCTTCGAAGACGCGAGTGATGTTGTCGAGGTCGGTGATGCCCTGCTCCATCGCCGCGCGCAGCGCGTCCGCATCACTGGCATCGGCCAGCGCTTCCTCGAGCTTCGCGCGGGCGCGGGCGATCGGCGTGCGCAGATCGTGCGCGATGGAATCGGATACGCCACGGATGCCGGCCATCAGCCAGTCGATGCGGTCGAGCATCGCGTTCATGCTCTCGCCCAGCCGGTCGAACTCGTCCTCCCGCCCCGAGGAAGGCACCCGCCGGGAAAGGTCGCCGGCGGCGATCGCCTGCGCGGTCTGGGAAGCAGGGCGCAGCCGGTGCTCCAGCGCGCGACGCAGCACGGCCGCGCCGATCAGCGCGAAGATGCCGGCGGCGGCGGCCGACCAGGCGATACCCTCCGCGAGCAATTCGCGCAGGCGCTGCTTCTCGTTGACGTCGCGGCCGATCAGCACGCGATAGCCATCGAGGTCGATGGTGTAGGTGCGCGCCTCGACCTGCGATCCTTCGCGCGCCACCAGGGCGACCGCCCAGGTGCCATCGCCTTCGGCCTCGACGGGCCAGCGGTCGAGATTACCGGCAAGGCGCCGGCCATCGGCGGCGATCATCAGGTAGATGGCATGGTTCTCGACATCGGCAGCGAGGCGTTCGGCGATGGCCTCGACGACCGCGGCGGGCCCGGCCTCCCGCGAGCGTTCCACGAGACCATAGGCATCCGTGCGCAGCGCGGCATCGGTCTGGCGGTCGAGCGAGCCGGCGGTCGCGAACCACAGCACCAGTGCGAACAGCACGGCCGATGCGCTGAACACCCCGGCGAACAACAGCGCGAAGCGGAAAGATGCGCTGCGCACGAAGCGCAGCAGCGGGTCCCAGGCGTGGGGGATGGGTTCGGGGACGGGACGGCCGTAGGGGCGGCCCCCGCCCGACCACCGCATCGTCAGAGTCCCTTCGGAAACGCGCCTGCAGGCGCGTTTCGGCGTCCGGCACCGGCCCGTTCCCCTGCCCGGCCACCCGCGTCCGTTTCCGGGGATGGGTGGCGGGGCGGGAGTGCGGGCCGATGCCGGACCTGCCAGGCGGACATTCAGGCCTCGGCGCGGATCATGTAGCCGGCGTTGCGCACGGTATGGATCAGCGGCTTGTCGAAGCCCTTGTCGACCTTCTGGCGCAGCCGGCTGACATGCACGTCGATGACGTTGGTCTGCGGGTCGAAGTGGTAGTCCCACACCTTCTCGAGCAGCATGGTGCGCGTCACCACCTGCCCGGCGTGGCGGAGCAGGTGTTCCAGCAGCCGGAACTCGCGGGGCTGGATCTCAATGCGTTTGCCCCCGCGTGTGACGGTGCGGGAAAGCAGATCCATCTCGAGATCGGCGATCTTCAGCCGCGTCGCCGGCGCGTCGACGGAGGGGCGACGGGCCAGCGCCTCGACGCGGGCCAGCAGCTCGGCGAAGGCGAAGGGCTTGACGAGGTAGTCGTCGCCGCCCGCCTTCAGCCCCTTCACCCGCTCATCGACCGCCGACAGCGCAGAGAGGAACAGCACCGGCGTGCGGTTGCCCTGGGCGCGCAGCGTCTCGACCAGACGCACCCCATCGACACCGCCCGGCAGCATCCGGTCAAGCACGAGGATGTCGAACTGCTCCGACGCGGCGAGGAACAACCCGTCCCGACCGTTGCCCGCGTGTTCGACCACGTGGCCGGTTTCCTGGAGGCCCTTGCGCACGAAGCGCGCGACCTCCGCATCGTCCTCGACCAGCAGGATGCGCATGTGTGTCGTCCTACCCTTCGCCCGGCCGCCGTCCGATCTGCACGGCGATCTCCTGTTGGCGCCCGCCGCGCAGCAGCGTCAGGCGCACCGTTTCCCCCGGCGGCAGCACAGCCACGCCGCGCACGAGCGCGCGGGAGGTCGCGACCGCTTCCCCATTCAGCGCCGTCACCAGGTCCCCCTGGCGCAGCCCGGCACGCGCGGCGGGGCTGTTGCGCTCCACGCCCATGATGACGGCGCCGCGGCGGCCGCGGCCCTGTTCCTCGGCGTCGCCGACCGACACGCCAAGCCAGCCGCGTTCCACGCGGCCACCACGGATCAGCGCCTCGATCACCGGCCGCGCAAGGTCGGACGGCACGGCGAAGCCGATGCCCGCGGAGGCGCCGGACGGCGAGTAGATCGCCGTGTTGATGCCGATCACCTCGCCCGCCATGTTGAATAGCGGGCCGCCGGAATTGCCGGGATTGATCGGCGCATCGGTCTGGATGAAGTCGTCGAACGGTCCCGCGCCGATGTCGCGGCCGCGCGCCGAGACGATGCCCGCCGTGACCGAGCCGCCGAGCCCGAAGGGATTGCCGGCCGCCATCACCCACTGCCCGACGCGCATCTGCGCGGAATGACCGAGGGACACGGCGGCGAGCGGCGCCGGCGCCGTGATCTTCACCAGCGCCAGGTCGGTCAGTTCGTCCACACCCATGACGCGGGCCGGGTATTCCGCACCGTCCTGCGTCGTGACGACGACGCGCGTCGCGTTGCCGACGACATGGCCGTTGGTGACGATGATGCCCGAGGGCTCGATGATGAAGCCCGACCCCGCCCCCTGCACCAGATGCTCGCCGCGGCCGCGCCGGCGGTCTGCCGGCCGGCGGGGCTCGCTCTCCTCGCGGCTGGTCACCTGGATGCTGACCACGGCGGGCAGCACGCTCTCGGCTAGGTCGGCGAAATCGGGCAGGCCCCGCTGCGCCTGGGCGGAGCCATTGCAGCCGGGCAGGGCAGCGAGAGGCAGCAGCAGCGCCAGGCGGCGCGGCAGGGCGAGCGACTCGGTCAGGGGAGGTTTTGTGGTCACGGGATGCAATCTGCGCTGCCGTCTCGGGGGGTTCAACCGCCGGCCGCGGGGTCCTCCGGCCATGCATGCCTGGGGTAGCGGCCGCGCATTTCCTTGCGCACCTCGGCCCAGCTGCCCTTCCAGAAGCCGGCGAGGTCGCCGGTCACGGCGATCGGCCGTCCGGCGGGGGAGAGCAGCGCCACCTGCAACGGTACGCGCCCGCCGGCCAGCGGCGGCATGGCGGCCATGCCGAACAGGTGCTGCGCGCGGGCTTCGAGGGTCGGCACCTCCCGCGCATAGTCGATCGCGGCAGATCGCCCGGATGGCAGGCCGAGGCGCGGCGGCAGGGCGGCGTCGAGCGCCCGCTGCCGGTCCCAGGGCAGGGCGTCCCGCAAAAGGGCCGTAACGTCCAGCGCGGCGAGGTCCGACAGCCGGGTCCGCCCGTGCAGATGCGGCGCGAGCCAATCCTGCACCGTTTCGACCAGCGCGGCATCGGACGCGTCCGGCCAGTCCTCGCCCTCCGCCTTTCGCATCCAGCCCATGCGCGCCTGGGTCTGGCGCGCCGCATCCGTCCAGTTCAGGTCGCGCAGGGCGCGGTCGGCGGCGGCGGCGGCCAGCGCGGCCGCGACGGCCGCCGGGTCCGCCTGCGGCAGCGGCGCTTCCTCCAGCACCAGCGGGCCGAACATCAGCCGGCGGCGAGCCTGCACGGCGCCGGCGCGCGCGTCGAAGGCGGCGCCTTCCTCTCGCCGCAGCCGTTCCGGGAAACGGGCTTCGAGCACGCCGCGGTCGATCGGCGCGGCCATCCGGATGCGCGCCTCGGTGCCCTGCAATGCAAGGTCAGCCACGGCGAGCAGCGCCGATTTCGCCAACGGATCGGTCGCCGGCAGCCGCGCCCCCTGGCCCGAGGCGAGGCGGAAGGCCCCGTTCATAGCTCCGCGCTTCGCGGCGATCCGGTCGGGAAAGCCAGCCGCCAGCAGCGCGCCAGCATCGCCATCCGCCTGCACCTGCCCATGCACGCCCAGTCGCCGCCGGTGCAGGGCCGCGGCGCGACGGATGCGGTGGACCGTGCCGCGATCCGCATCCGCCCGATCCGCGCCATGCAGCAGGTCGAGCCGCAGATGCACGTCCGACGGCGCCTCCCGATCGCGGATCGGGTCGCGTTCTTCCAGCAGCGCGGCGAGGTCGGCGGCAAGCGCCCGTTCCCCGTCATCCGTGGCGGCGACCAACATGCGCGCGAGGCGGGGATGCGTGCCGAGCCGCGCCATGCGCCGGCCCGTCGCGGTGATGCGCCCCTCGCCATCCAGCGCATCCAGGTCGCGCAACAGCGCCTGCGCCGCCTTCACGGCACCGGCCGGCGGCGGGTCGAGGAAGGCGAGGTCGCCGAGCGACGCGCCCCAACCCGCGACATCCAGCACGAGCGACGACAGCTCGGCCTCCAGCATCTCCGGCCGGTCGGCCAGCGGCAGGCCGCGATGCAGCGCCTCGGTCCAGAGCCGGATCGCCACGCCCGGCGCCGTGCGGCCGGCGCGCCCCGCCCGCTGCTCAGCCGCCGCGCGGCTGATCCGCACCGTGACCAGCCGGGACAGGCCCGATGCCGGGTCCAGCCTTGGGGCGCGACGGAACCCGCCATCCACCACGATGCGCACGCCGGGGACGGTCAGGGAGGTCTCGGCGATCGACGTCGCCAGCACCACCTTCCGCCGTCCGTCCGGCGCAGGGTTCAGCGCGATGTCCTGTTCCGCCGGCGGCAATTCCCCATGCAGCGGCACCACGAGCGCATCGAGGCCCGACAGTCGTTCCTGCGTGCGCCGGATCTCCCCCCAGCCGGGCAGGAAGGCCAGCACGTCGCCGGGATGCTCCCGCAACGCGTCGCGGATCGCGCCGGCCATCGCCTCGGGCAGGTCGCGCGCGTCCGAAAGGTCGCGCGGCCGGTACTTCAGCGTGACCGGGTAGGCGCGCCCCATGCTCTCGACCACCGGCGCATCGCCCAGCAACCTGGCGAAGGCCCCGCCATCCAGCGTGGCGGACATCGCCAGCAGCCGCAGTTCCGGCCGCAGCGCCCGCTGCAGGTCGAGGCACAGCGCCAGAGCGAGGTCGGTATCGATGTTGCGTTCATGCGCCTCATCGAACAGCACGGCGGCAACGCCATCGAGGCCGGGGTCTGATTGCAGGCGGCGGACCAGCAGC
Organism: Neoroseomonas terrae; assembly: GCF_018129025.1. GTDB lineage: Bacteria > Pseudomonadota > Alphaproteobacteria > Acetobacterales > Acetobacteraceae > Neoroseomonas > Neoroseomonas terrae. Next base: position 73,112 of record NZ_JAAEDI010000017.1, read on the forward strand.
CCCTCCGTGACGACCTCCACCCGCGTGCGGTCGGAAAAGGCACGGTCTAGCCGCGTGGCCAGGCCGATGGTTCCGCCGGGCGCCGGCTCACCGAGCAGCTCGGCCATGCGGCGCGCAGCGGCGCGGGCGGCGACACGGCGGGGTTCCAACACCAGGATGCGGGCGCCCGCGGCCCACGGCTCGTCCTTCAGCACCAGCGGGACGAGCGTCGTCTTGCCCGCACCGGGGGGCGCGATAAGGACGGCGTTCGACCCGACTTGGAGAGCGTCACGAAGGGCGGGGAGGGCCTCGGCGACAGGGAGATCCTGGGTCATCGGGCGTGACCGGAGAGGGGCTTTGCCCCCCTCCGGGCCTCCCCCCACCAAAAGCCGAAGGGCCTTTGGAAACCTTGATCTGGTGCCGGGGTGCCGGGCCGTTCGCAATGGCGGGCCACACGCTGTGCGCGTCGCTCTGGATTCATCCTCGGCGCAGCGCCCGTTGAGGTTCCCACCAACCCAACGGTCCCGATCGGCCCAGCGCCAGATAATGGTTTCCAAAGGCCCTTCGGCCTTTGGTGGGGTGGGGTCCGGGGAGGGGCAAAGCCCCTCCCCGGCCGCCTGCCGCCCATACGGCCCTGCGCTGCCCCGCCCCTCATGCGGACCATCGCCGAAGCGCGTCCGAAACGCCTACCATCGGCGCCTGTGCCACCCGCGCCCGGCCGCATCCGCCGCCCAGCGCCGCCGCCAGCGCGCAGTCCAGGCTGTCCAACACCGGCACCGACACCAGCGGCGCGACGCGCGGCGCGATCCCGGCGAGGCCTGCCCCGCCCAGCACCACTGCCCCCGCACCGTCCGCCACGGCTTCCTGTGCCGCCTTGGCGAGCGCCGCCGCCGCCCCGTCCGGATCGCGGGCGATCATGTCGCCGGTAGGGGCGATGCCGCGCACCATCACCTGGTCGCGTCCGTGGCCGCGAACCAATGCGAACTCCTCCAGCATCGGCACCCACAGCGCGCCGCCCGTCAGCAGCGCGATGCGGGGCGCGAGCGCCAGGGCGGCAGCGATCGAGGCTTCCGCCATCCCAACGATAGGAATGGGGAGCAATTCCCGCGCGGCTTCGATGCCCGGCTCCCCGAAGCAGGCGATCACGGCGGCGTCGTAGCCGTACGGATTGTCAGTGCCGACATGCTCGGCCAGTGCCGCGAGCACCGCGTGGCCGGCAACGGCCACGGCGGCGCGGGTCGAGATGTAGCGCGCGCCGAAGGGCGCCGTGACCGGCACGACCTCGGCCGTGGGCAGGCCGAGCCGGGGAATCGCTTCCGCCGCACGGGTGGCGAGAAGCGCGGTGATGGCGGGATCGGTGTTGCCGTTCAGCAGCAGCAGGCGCATCGGCGGGGATCAGCATGGGAGCGGCCCGGGCGCAAGGGCGACTTCCCCCTACCAGAACGGGACGAACCGCTTCAGCGCCGCGCGCGTCAGGCGTTGCAGGTGGTGCCGCCAGGGTGCGTCGAGGTGGAACACCGGCTCGGCCGGATCCCATCCGGCGCAGCTCCAATCCGATTGGCGCATGAGGAAGGTGATGAACTCGTCGCGGTCATGCCAGCTTGCGATGGGCGGTCCCTGCACTTCCGAGTGCTCGATCTCGCAGAGCACGACGGCACCGTTGTCACGCAACAGGCTTTGGCCGACGTAGCCGCGCTCGCGCTTGTGCATCACGACCTCGCCGTCGTCGCACCAGGACAGTTCGCGCCACACCTTCCGGGACAGCTTCTCGCCGAAGGGCGTGCGGTCGATCGCGGCGGCCGCCGCGTCCCGCAGGGCCTTGATGTCTTCTACCGAGGGACCGCCATCGCTGCGCGCCCGGTCGTCGGGAGCGTCGAAGCTGTCGAGGATGCGGCGGCACAGTCGCTGATTCGACTGCCTCCAGGGATCGTCGGTGTAGAGCACCGGCTCGGCCCGTTCCCACCCTGAGCAGGTCCAGTCCGACTGCCGTGCGATGAAGTCCACGAACGCGTCGCGGTCGCGCCAGGTCTCGATCGGCGGACCGGGGAAATGCCCGTCCTGGATCTCGCACAGCATGACGCCGTCGGCGGTGCGGATCAGGCCGTGGCCGCAGTAGTCGCGATGGAACTGGTGGATCAGCCCCTCGCCCGTCTTGCAGCGGCGCAGCTCCACCCAAACCTTCAGCGCCAGCATCCGGCCGAAGGGCTGTCGGTCCAAACGGCGCGCGATCGCCTCCCGCTCCGGGCGGTTCTTCTCGTAGTAGGCGCGGGTGTACTCGTCGTCGTTCATGTCATCGGCACGGCGACCCAGCGGGCGAAGCCCGGGCGCTCGCCCACCGCCGCATACCAGGCGGCAAGGGCCGGGAAATTGGGCATGCCCTCGACCTGGACCTCCGGCCCGAACCAGCGCCGCGCGTAGCAGCCGAGGACGATGTCGGCGATCGTCATCGCCGCGCCGTCGATGAAGGGCCCGCCATGGCGCGCTATATGTGCGTCCAGCATCGACCAGCATTCCCCCGCGGCTTTCGCCGCTGCCATCACGGCAGCCATGTCACGCTTCTCGGGCGGCGTGCGCACGAGGCCCCAGAACAGGTTCCGTTCCGCCGGGCTCAGCGTGGAAAGCTGCCAGTCCATCCAACGGTCGGCGCTGGCGCGCGCGGCGGGCTCGGCGGGATACAACGCGCTGCCGTGCTTCATCGCCAGGTAGCGCAGGATGGAATTCGATTCCCACAGGACGAAGTCGCCATCCTCGATGGTCGGGACGCGGCCATTGGGGTTCATCGCGCGATAGGGCGGGTCGTTCACCACCCCATGCTCGAGCCCGGCATTCACGCGGTCATACGGGATGCCGATCTCGTCGAGCATCCACAGCACCTTCTTCACGTTGACCGAGTTCACCCGGCCCCAGACCTTCAGCATCCGCGCCTCCACCGTACGACAATGGGCGCAGGCTAGCCGCCCTTCGGGCGAATTACAGCAGTGGCCGTCGCGGGGCCGGTTCCTCCCAGTATCGCCCGACGCGCCGCATGGCCTGCAGGTCGCCAATCGACAGGCGCTGGTCCTCCAGGCGGATGAATCCGCCCTTGCGCAACCGCTGCAGCACACGGTTCGTGTGCACCACCGACAGGCCGAGCGCGTCGGCGATATGCATCTGCGTCAGCGGCAGTTGGATACCGCTAGTCTCGATCAGCCCGGCCGAGGCGGCGCGCTTGTACAGATGCACCAGCAGTGCCGCGACACGTTCCATGGCGGTGCGGCGGCCGACCGTCAGCACCACGTCGTCCACCAGCCGCTCCTCGTGCGCGGACAGCCAGGTGATGTCGAGCGCGATGCTCGGATGACGGCTGAAGAAGCGGGGTAGGGCGTCGCTGCCGAAGGCGCAGAGGTTGACCGGCGTCAGCGCCTCGACGCCATGCGGTAGGGCGGCATGCAATTCGCCCTGCAACCCCAGCAGATCGCCGGGCAGCAGGAAGTTCAGGATCTGCCGCCGCCCGTCTTCCAGCGTCTTGAAGCGGAAGGCCCATCCCTTCAGCAGGGTATAGACGCGCGTGGCGACCTGCCCTTCGGCGAGAATGGTCGCCCCCGCCGCACACAGGCGTTGGCCAACCTTGGCGTCGTAGATCGACGCGAGCTCGGTCGGCGTCACCGGCTTGAAGTCCGGCAAGGGCCGCAGCGGGCAGGCTGCGCAGGGCAAGGCCGGTTCCATGTGGATCATTATCCCAGGTTAATGACGCCGGCGCGATCCAGTTGCACGTTACCTCTCCATAGGGAGACGGACCTGCTTGGCCGCATTGCACGCCCCCGGGCGCAGGCCGTGGATAGGGTGGGCGGTGGGGGCGATCTCCTTCACGCTTGCCTTTCTGGCCCGTCACCACTTCTCCGATGCGCTGGCATCGCTTCCGCTTCTCACCTTCTTCCTGGCGGTCCTAATCACATCCTTCGCAGGCGGCTGGCAGCCGGCTGCGGCTGTGGTGGCAGCGTCCGTCGCAGCGGCCTCCTACTTCGGCCTGCCGTCGCCCGGCACCACGCGCGTCTACACCTGGCCCCGCGATCTGGTTGCCTTGGCATTCTTCGTCATCATCGCCGCCACGCAGATCGCGCTGGTGCATCGGCTGACCAAGGCGCTCGCGCGGCTGGAATGGAAGCGTGCGCAGATAGAAGCCATGCGCGCGAATGAGCACCTGATGTTCAGCGAGCTGCAGCATCGCGTCGCCAACGGCATCCAACTCGTCGCGAGCCTGCTTTCGCTCGAGGCGACCCGGGTCGAGACCACCGAGGATGCCATCGCGGTTCTCGACGACGCGGTCACGCGGCTGTCGGTCATCGCGACCATCCATCGCCGGCTGCACGACCCCGCGCTCGGGGAAGCAGGCTTCGAGAAGGCGCTCGAGACGCTGACGCGCGACATCCTCTCCGCCGCGGGCCGGCAGAGCGTGGCGGTCACGGTGCAGGCACCGCGACTCGCGATCTCGCCCGCCGAAGCGACCACCCTGTCGATGATCGTGGCGGAGGCCGTGACCAACACCATCAAGCACGCCTTCGCCGGGCGTGCTTCCGGGCGCATCCACATCCGCTTCGACGTGAACGCGGCCGGCCATCGACGCCTGACGGTGGAGGATGACGGGCCGGGCTTCGCCGCGCTGCCGGACGTCGAGGACGGCGACAGCCTCGGCCTGCTGGTCATGAGCAGCATGGCGCAGCGGCTCGGCGGCTCACTCGAATTCGGCAATGCGCCGACCGGCGGCGCGACGGTCACCGTTGCGATGCCGCCAATGGAGGCGGGCACGAACGGCCGCCAGGCCGTTTGAAAGGCCCGGCACCGCCGCCGTATCGGTGTCAGATCGGCAGCGCCGTTGTGCTCTTGACCCGCTCCATCGCGAAGCGTGACGTCACCTTCCGCAGCGCCGGCACCTGTGCCGTCAGCCGGCGATAGAAGGTGTCGAACGCCTGCATGTCGGGCACGACTACGCGCAGCAGGTAGTCCACGTCGCCCCCGAGCCGCCAGCACTCTACGATTTCCGGCATCTTCGCGACCGTCGTGGCGAAGGATTCGATCCAGGGCGCCGAATGGTCACCGGTCTCGATCGCCACGAAGACCGAGACGCCGAGCCCGACCTTCTCGGGATCCAGCAGCACGACCCGGCCGGTGATCACCCCCTCCTGCTCCATCTTGCGGATGCGCTTCCAGCATGGGGTGGGTGTCAGCCCCACCTCCTTGGCGATGTCCGCGAGCGACAGCGCGGCGTCGCGCTGGATGAGCCGCAGAATGGCGCGATCGGTATGGTCGGGGTCGAAACGGCGGCTCACGAGCAAGTCCTTGGCTGATATCGCGGCGGTCAGTAGTAGGAAAATCTTTTGCTTGCAAGATTTCCGGGCCACGAGAGAAATCGATGCTCCAGTCGCCCCGGAGCGCTCCCGATGATCCGCCGCCATCTCCTCCTTCACACCACCCTGCTCGGCGCCACGGCGATGCTGCCGCGGAGCGCCGGCGCGCAGGGCGGCTGGGCGCCGGATCGGGCCGTTCGCATCGTCGTGCCGGTCGCGGCCGGCGGTAGCCTCGACATCCTGGGCCGCCTGCTGGCGCGGCATCTGTCGCCGCGCCTCGGCCAGCCGGTGGTGGCCGAGAACCTGCCCGGCGCGGGCAGCAACATCGCGTTTGAGACAGTCGCCCGCGCCCGGCCCGACGGGCTGACGCTTCTGGTCGGATCCGATCCGCTGACCATCAACCCGGCGCTGTATCCGCGCGTCGGCTACGATCCGGTGCGCGACTTCGCGCCGATTATCGAAGCCGTGCGGGCGCCGCAGGTGCTTGTGGTGAACCCGCGCTCGCCCGTCAGCGATCTCGCCGGCTTCGTGGAATGGGCAAAGGAGCAGGAGGGCCGGCTGACCGTCGCCTCCCAGGGCAATGGCTCGATAGGACATCTGGCCGGCGCGCTGTTCGCGCAGCGGGCCGATCTGCGCTTCACCCATGTGCCCTATCGCGGTGGCGGCCCGGCTGTGATCGACGTGGTCGCCGGGCATGTCGAGGCGCTGTTCGTGACCCTTCCGGCCGCCATCGAGCACATTCGCGGCGGCCGCCTGCGCGCCCTGGCGGTAACCGGCACGGAGCGGTCCGCCGCCATACCCGCGGTGCCGACCGTGGCCGAGGCGCTTCTGCCCGGCTTCGATGTCGTGACCTGGCAGGGTGTCCTCGCCCCTGCCGGCACGCCGCAGCCGGCGATCGACCGCCTCGCCACCGACCTCGCCGCCGTGCTGGCGCTGCCGGGGGTCGCAGACGACCTCACGCGACAGGGTTTCACCGTCACCGGCCATGGGCCCGATCGTTTCGCAGCCCTGATCCGGGCCGAAGCAGAACGCTGGCCAACCGTGGTGCGCAGCACCGGCGCGCGGCCGGAATAGCATGCGCCTGGACCGGCGACCGCAGGGCGTGGTGAAACCGATGGATGCCGCATCGGCGCTCCTTCTTCTCCATGGTCCTGCTCGGGGCCTGTACTTCGCCAGGCCCGGCGGAAGATCCGCGGCCGCTGTCGCAGGAGGCGGTGCTCGTCACCGCACAATCCTGGCATCTCGATCTCTGCCTGACGGCCGCCGCGATCGGGGCTGGCCGGCTGGCGCCGCTAGCCCAGGGTTCTCCCACGGCCCAGGCCTTCGCCTTCGGCTTCGGGCTCGAGTCCTGGATGCGCGCGGCACGGCCCGGCTCCGGCGAGGCGTTGGGCGCGCTGGCGGGTGGCCCGGCGGTCGTCGCCATCCAGGCGCTGCCAGGACCGGCGCCGGTCACGGCGGAGGAATCCGTGGCCCTGCGCCTTCCTTACGGGGGCCACGCCGCCATCGACGCCTTTATTGCGGGCCAGTTGGAGGTCCCTCTGCCGCCAGTCCCGCCCGGCGGTTCGTTGCTGCTGCCTTCGCGACGGCGCTACAGCCTCCGCTTCACATGCAACAGCTGGGTGATGGCCGCCCTGGCCGCCGCCGGGCTGCCGGTGCCTGTCAGCGGCGTGGGCCTGCGCCGCGAAGCCATGGCCGCCCTGCGCGTCGAAGCCGCGCGCCAAGCGGGCCGGAGCTAACGGGCCGGCCGGGGCATCGTTCCGCGCGCAGCGGCGCAACCCCCGTCGCCCGGTTTCGTTCGAGGGCAGTCTGGGGGATGAGAAATCGATGCAGCGCTCGCAACGATATCACCGGGCCGGGTCGCAGACCCGCCCGATGCTGCCGCAGGACCGCATTGCGGAACCGGCATGCCCGCCACCCGCGACTGGACTGTATGGAGCACGCACCGAATTCGGTCCAAGTGCGGAATATCACGGATCGGTCGTCCAGAAGTCCTTCATTTGCCTCGATCGGCAGGTTGAACACCATCCGAACCCCGAATCGCCGGAAGCTGAGTTGATGTCCATCCGACGCGACCTTCTGCTGCGTAGTGCACTGCTCCGCCAGCCGGAGATGCCGCCACCACCACCCGTGCGCGCCGCTGCCCCGCCGCCGCCCGTCACGACGCCGTCCCGCCGCGCGACGACGGCAACGCCGCGTCGTCGGACCAGACGGGCAATGGATACGGGACCGGCGATCGGGAGCTGAAGAGCGCTGCCTTCAGGCTCCCCATCGGAGGTGCGCGACGGCCCCTGACAACGCGATGAGCGCGCCGGCGACGAAGCAATCGCACACTGCGCGTACGAGGAGCCGCATGGACCAATTCGCCCAGCATCCTGCGGCGGACGCCATGCGGTCCGTCTTCGTCCGTGGCGTCAGCGCTTCTCGATGTTCCAGAACACCAGCGGGGAGCTGCGAATGACGCCGGTCACCTCCCGCCGCCAAGCGAAGGGCGAGTAGTAATTGCCGGTCAGGATCACCGGGAGGAAGTCCCATAACGCCCGGGCCAATTCCTCAAGGATCGCTTCCCGTCGCGCGGGGTCAGGTTCCTGGGCGTAGGCGGCACGCAGTCGCTCGATGTTCTCGTCGCAGGGCCAGCCGAGGTAGTTGCGCTGCTCGCAATTGGTGTTGATCGTCACGTTGAGCAGCGGGGTCCACATGCCCGTGCCGGACAGCGCGGAAGGCGTGAGGTTCCAGCCTCCGGCATCAGGGCTCGCCTTGCTCAGCCGGCGTGCCTGGACCGCCGCGAAGTCCATCAGCTGCAGGTCGACATTGGCGCCGATGCGGCGCAACGCATCCGCGGCGACCTCGGCGAGCGCCTGCTGAGCCGGTAGCTCGGTAGTGCCGATCAGCACGATCCGCTCGCCATTGTAGCCGGACTCACGCAGCATCTGCCGCGCGCGTTCCAGGTTCTGTTGGCGATAGGGCTCGGAACCGACTTCCGTGCCGTTCGGCGTGTCGCAGCCGAAGAAGGAGAAGCAGCCGGGCCGCCACCATTCCTGCGTGCCGTAGCCCGCCGCCATGAAATCGGCCTGGTTCACCGCCAGGGCGAGCGCACGTCGTGCCCGGACGTCGTTGAACGGCGGATGAAGGAAATTCGGCCTGAGGTAAGAGACGGAGGCCAGTGGCGCGAGGCGCGTGACGACCACGTTCCGATCGCGCTGCAGCAGCGGGATCATGTCGGCGGGCAGCTGGTCGATCAGGTCGATCTCGCCGCGCCGCAACGCGTTGCCGCGCGTCGCGGCATCAGGGATGAAGCGCATCTCCACGCGGTCGATCAAGGCGCGCTTGCCGCCGGCAAGGCCGTTCACCGGCTCTTCGCGCGGCACGTAGTCCTGGTTGCGCTCCCACACGGCGCCAGCGCCGAGCATGTAGCGGCTCTGCACGAAGCGGAAGGGACCGGAACCGATCGCCGTGGTGACCGGCCGGAACGGGTCCTGCTGCGCATCCTGCCGCCGCATGATCAGCGGCTGCGTGCCGGCGATCGAACCCAGCGCAAGCCGCAGGAAGGGAAACGGACGGTGGAGCTGGAAGACGACCGTCTGCGGCCCGTCCGGGGAGAAGGATTGCAGATTCGCCTTCAGCAGCTGCCCCAGCGTGTCGCGGATCATCCAGCGATTGATCGAGGCGACGACGTCCTCCGACGTCACGGGCTGCCCATCATGGAAACGCAGATTCGGCCGCAGGGTGAGGCGATAGGTCAGGCCGTCGGGGGAAATCTCCTCCTGCCCGACCATCTGCGGTCGCGGCTCGCGATTCTCGTCCAGCGAGTACAGCGTGTCATAGACCATGCTGCCATGCTGGCCGACGGTCGTCGCCGTCGTGATCATCGCGTCCAGCGTCGCGAGGTCGGAGCTCGGCGCGTAGCGCAGCACGCTCTCGGCCGCGGCGGGCATCGCGAACCCCAGCGCGATGGTTGCGGCGAAGAACCTCTTTCGGGTCATTGTCCTCTCCTCCCTGACGCCGCATCAGCGGCGCGGTGTTGCGATCGTATCGCCGACCCAGCCGGCCATGTAGGTCAGGGTACCGGGCCGGACCATCGCAGGGACGGCCTGGCCGACCATCAGGATGGGCGGCGCCTTCGGCACGAAGGGCTTCATCACGGACGGCCCCCAGCGGTCGAAGCCCGGGCCGGTGCCGGTCTCGACGCCGATCGGGTCGATGACGAACTCCTCGAGCCGCTCGCCGGTGACGACATTGGTCACCCAGCCGATGACGCCCGGGCCGACCGGCTTGCCCACGCGCTCCGCGCCGAAGTCGCTGCACAGCGCACCATCCTTCGACGCGAAGAACAGCTTCACCTGGTCGAGGATGTCCACGCGATCCGGCCCGGTCGGCACGTCGTCCAGGTGGCCTCGGAAGCGCAGCATGTTGAGGCAGCCCTCGACCGCCAGCGTCATGTCGTTGCGGTCGGCGCCGCCGAACTCGATCAGCGTGGCCTGCATGCCGGCGCGCGTCGCCTCGGCGCAAAGCTGGCCGGGCGTGTGCCGCCCCACCATGACCGGGATGTAGCCGAAGGAGGCGCTCAGCTCGAGATTGCCGTAGTCATACGCGAACTCGGTCGCGCGCACGGGCGTGCCGGAATGCACGTCGATGACACAGTCGACGCGTTCCTTCAGCGCGGCGAACAGCGCGTGGGCGAGCTGGTCGGAGACGGCGCCGTGCGGCGTACCGGGGAAGCGCCGGTTCAGCTCCACAAGGTCGGGGTTGTGCCGCGTCGCGGCCTGGAAGCCGAAGGGGTTGATGATAGGCAGGATCAGGACCGTTCCCTTCACGCTGCGCTCGGTCAGCCGCTTCGCCAGCTCATGCATCGCCAGCACGCCGAGCGGCTTGTCGCCGATCATGCCGGCGACGATGGCCGTCGCAGGGCCGCCGCTGCCGAATTCCAGGACGTGGATCCGCCAGGGGAACTCGTCGACCCGCGTGCCGGGCAGGTCGATATGCCAGCGGCGCGGCTCAGCGGGCATAGGCGTTGCGCCCCGTGCGCGTGGCGGCCCGGATGTAGGCGGACGGCACCTCGATCTGCGCGCCGAGCTCCTCTGCCGCATGCCAGGGCCATCGCGGGTTGTTCAGCATGCCGCGGCCGATTGCGATCATGTCCGCCTGACCGCTGGCGACGATGGATTCCGCATGGGCCGGCTCGCGGATCAGGCCAACGGCCATCGTCGCCATGCCCGTGCCTTCCCGGACCGCGGCGGCAAAGGGCACCTGATAGCCCGGACCATCCGGGATGGTGGCGAAGCCATTGCCGCCGCTCGACATATCCGCATAGTCGCAGCCACGACGGGCGAGCTCGGTGCCGAAGGCGACGGCTTCCAACGTGTCGATGCCGCCCTCGATCCAATCCGTGCCGTTGAAGCGCACGCCGAGCGGACGATCCGCCGGCCAAGCCGCACGCACCGCGTCGAAGACCTCCAGGGGAAACCGCATCCGGTTCTCGAGGCTACCGCCATAGGCATCGCTGCGCTGATTCGCGACGGAAGATAGGAAGCTGCTGACGAGGTAGCCATGCGCGCCATGGATCTCGAGCAGGTCGATCCCGAGCCGCGCGCAGCGCCGCGTCGCATCGGCGAAGGATGCCAGCACCTCCTCCATATCCGCGCGGGTCATCTCACGCGGAACAGGCCAACCCTCGGCCCAGGGGATCGGGGAGGCTCCGATGGGTTCCCAGCCGCCTTCGGAAGCGGGCGCATGCCCGTAGCGTCGCCCGGCGGTCGGGTTCAGCACGGACGCCTTTCGGCCGGCGTGACCGAGTTGCAGGCCGATCGGCATGCCGCTGTACCGCCGCACGATGGCGAGCACGCGGCTCAGCGCTTCCTCATTCTCGTCGTTGTAGAGGCCGAGGCATTCGCGGCTGATGCGGCCACGCGGTTCGACGCCGGTCGCCTCGATGATCAGCAGCCCCGCTCCGGACAAGGCGAGATGGCCGAGATGGATAATATGCCAATCCGTCGCATTGCCGTTCACCGCGTGGAACTCGCACATCGGCGCGATGACGATGCGGTTGGGCAGTGTCAGCCCGCGCAGCGTGATGGGCGAGAAGAGCTGGCTCATGCCGTTGTTCCGATGCGCTTGGGGGCGGTGGCGAGGCGCAGCGCGGGGTCGCGCGCCCAGGGGTAGAGGCGCCACCCGGCGAAGCCGAGGGCGGGATCGATCCGCGACGACAGCCAGCCGGGCAGCGTGGCTGCCAAGCCGTATGGCGGCTGCGCGGCCCATTCGGTGACCAGCGACAATGCCGGCCGGATCGACGGGCCGGTCGGCGCGTCGCGGCCGCGATGCAGCAGCCGTATCTGGCGCGCGCCATGGTCGATGAGAGTCGCGCCGCCGCCCTCGGTCAGCCATGCGGCGATGCGCTCCTCGAGCGCAGCATCGCCCTCGAACCGCCAGATCAGAATCCAGTCGGCATCGAGGGGCGCGGCAGCATCGCGCGAGGGCACGGGCGTCGAGGGATGGTGGTGATAGACCGTGCGACTGTTGGGCAGGCCCCTGATCGCAGGGGGCCGCCAGGGATCGGTGGCTGCAATGTCACGATACCGGTCGAAGGCCGGCTGCTGGAACATCGCCCAGTCGCCGGCCTGGTAGATGTCCACGACCGCCATCGTGCCCGAGACGCCGACATAGGACGTGCAGTTGTTGAAGCCCGCATTGAACAGATGCGGCGCGTGGACGGAGGCATACCACTCGGCGAAGGCGGGCAGGGCCTCGGCGGCCGGCTCGATCTCGACAACGTAGAAGACCGGCCCGCTCATCTTGTCCCCCTCCGTCAGGCGGCCTTCCGGTCCAGCCAGTCGCGGAAGCGATACCAGCTTCCGACCATCGGCAGCATCCAGGGATTGCCGGTGTAGAAGGCCCGGGTCGGGAAGTCCCGGCCGTCGAAGACCGGCAGCTTGTTGGTCTTGCCGAGCAGCTTCTTGCCGACCTCCGCCCCCAGATAGGACAGCATCGCGACGCCGGCGCCGTTGCAAGCCATCGCGTAGTGCAGCCCTTTCTGCGTCACACCCATATGCGGCAGGTAGTCGAAGGCGAAGGCCACATTGCCGGTCCAGGCATGGGTGACGCGCACACCCTTCAGCTGCGGCCAGCGGGCGAGCATCATCGAATGCAGGATCGGGGCGGAGACCTCCGGCGTCACCTGCGTGAAGCGTGCCCGGCCGCCGAAAACCACGCGCTTGTTGTCGTGCGACATGCGGTAATACGTCAGGATGCGTCGGCTATCGGCCAGCGTGCGCTGGTTCGGGATCAGGCTGCGCGCGAGATCCGGATCGAGTTCCTCGGTCGCGATGATGTGGGACGCCACGGGGATCAGCCGCCGCCGCAGATCGGGCGTGAGGGATCCGGTGTAGCCGTTGGTCGCGATCACCACCTCGCCGGCCTCGATCGGCCCGCGGGACGTCTCGACACGCCAGCCATTCGCGATGCGCGTCAGCGCGCCGGCCTTGGTGCGGCCCAGCAGCGTGGCGCCATAGCGCTGCGCCGCCTGCATCAGGCCGCGGTGATACAGGCCCGGATGAATCTTGCCCGTCCGGTTCACCAGCATGCCGCCGAAATAGTAGTCGGAGGCCATCTCCTCCCGCTGGCGCTCGCGCGGCAGCATGGAGGCGTCGGCACCGGCGTACTCGTTCAGCGCATCGATCTTCGCGGCCATGCCGTCATAGTGTTTCGGCGTCCAGGCGCCCACGAAGCGGCCGGTGCGTTCGTAGAAGCACTGGATGTTCTCGCGCTGGACCAGCGCCTCGATATGGGCGAGGCCCTCGGAGGCATCGCCCATGATCGCGCGCAGCCAGTCGCGCACCTCCTCGGGGGATTGGCGGCCCTTGGCGCCCGACAGCCCCTTGCCGACATTGTTGCCGCCGGACACGCCGCCGCCATTGCGGGTGGAGGCGCCGAAGCCGAGCGGCTCCGCATCCAGCACCACGGCCTTGGTGCCGCCGCGGCCGAGTTCGATCGCGCAATTCAGCCCGGTGAGGCCGCCGCCGACGATGACGACGTCGGCCTTGGGCGGCAGCTCCGCCGGCGGGTCGTCCTCGCCCATCGCGATGGCTTCCCACCAGAAGGGCTTCGCCTTGAAGTCGGGGTGGAAGACGGAACTGTCCATGGCGTCCTCAGCGCGTGATGGTCGTGGTCAGCGCGCCACGGCCGAACAGGCTGGTCAGGCCGAGCGCGACGGCAACCAGCAGGATCTGCAACACCGACACCGCCGCGATGGTGGGGTCGATTTCCATCATGATGTTGTCGAACATCTTCTTCGGCAGCGTCATCGACGCGCCCGACAGGAACATCGCCAGCACCAGCTCGTCGAAGGAGCTGATGAAGGACAGGAAGGCGGCGGAGACCAGCGAGGGCCTGAGCTGCGGCAGGGTCACCCGCCAGATGATGGCCGGCCAGCTCGCGCCGAGACCGGCCGCGGCCTGCTCCTGCGCCTCATCGAAGCCGCGCAGCCCGGCGCTGACCAGGATGACGACGAAAGGCAGCGCGAGCACGGTGTGAGCGACCGCGACGCCATACCATTCCCCGATGAGCTGGAGCCGAGCGAACACGCCGTACAACGCGATGGACAGGATGATGGTCGGCACGATGATCGGCGCCGCCGCCAGCCGGTCCAGCACGCGCACGCCAGGCAGGCGCGACCGGACGAGGAAGAAGGTGAGCGGCACGCCGAGCCCCATGGCGAGCACGGTGCACAGGCTCGCCACCTTCACGCTGCGGATCGTGGCGTCGATCCAGCTCGGGTCATCCAGGTAGCGCTGGTACCACTGCCAGGAAAATCCCGGCGGCGGGAATTGCAGGTAGGACGCGGAAGACAGCGAGATCGGGAACACCACCGCCAGCGGCAGCAGCAGGAACAGGAAGACCAGCCCGGCGAACAGGCCGAGCAGGATCTGGCTGACGCGCCGCCTACGCATGGCGCGCGCCCCGGGTGATGCGCCCGATCAGCGCGTAGATGGCGAGCGTCGCGACGAGCAGCACCGTCGACAGGGCCGCGGCGAAGGGCCAGTCGAGGAACTCCCGCACCTGCTGCTCGATCAGCATCGACACCATGATGACGCGCCCACCACCCAGCAGCGCCGGCGTGATGAAGAAGCCGAGCGACAGCACGAAGACCAGCGCGCAGCCGGCCGAGACCCCCGGCAGCGACAGCGGGAAGGTCACGCGCAGGAACGATCGCCAGGCGGGCGCGCCGAGGCCCTCCGCCGCGCGCGACAGATCGGGGTCGATGCGCAGGAGGGAGGCGTAGATGGGGAACACCATGTAGGGCAGCAGCACATGCACCATGCCGATCAGCACGCCGGAGGTGTTGTGCAGCAGCGGCAGCGGCGCGTCGATCAGCCCCGCATCGCGCAGCCAGCGATTGACCACGCCGTTGCGTCCGAGCAGCACCAGCCAGGCATAGGTGCGCACCAGCACCGAGGTCCAGAACGGCAGCAGCAGCGCGAACATGCCCAGCGCGACGCCCCAGCGTCCCGCCCGCGACAGCCAGAAGGCCACCGGATAGGCGACCAGCAGACAGATCGCCATGACCATCGCGGCGATCTTCACGCTGTCGAACAGCACATACAGATAGAGCTCGTCGAGCGTCGCCTTCTCGAAATTCGCGAGGGTGCCGTCTTCGACCGACATGGCGAGCAGCCGGAGCACCGGCCAGGCGAAGATGATGCCGAGAAGCAGCAGCGCCGGCACCGCGAGCAGGAACAGCGCCGTCTCGCGCCGGCGCGCGGTGGTGCGGCGGCTATCCCCGGGGGACGACATGCAGGTCCTCCGGTGCGAAGCCGACCGCAACCGTCTCGCCCTCACGCGCGGGTGGCGGGTCGGAAGGGCGGAGCGGCAGGCGGGCGAGCACCTCGCCGCCGCCGTCGAGTGCCATGCGCAGCTTGGCCGACTGGCCGAGGAAGACGGTCTCCAGCACCTTGCCCTGACCACGGCAGGGCATCGCGGCGGCATCCGCCGCGATACGCAAAGCCTCCGGCCGCAGCAGCAGCGTGACCCCGCCATCGGGCTGCCCGGCGGGCAGCGGCACGGCGCCGAAGCCCGGAATGGCGGCGTGGCCGGCCGACGCGCTGCCGTCGAGAAGATTGGATTCGCCCAGGAAGTCAGCGACGAAGCGCGTCGCGGGATGGGCATAGAGGTCGCCGGGCGCTCCCACCTGCTCGATGCGCCCCTTGTCCATGACCGCGATGCGGTCGGACATGATGAGCGCTTCTTCCTGGTCATGCGTGATGAACAGGGTGGTCAGCCGAAGCTGGCGCTGCAGGCGCCGCACCTCGAGCTGCAGCGACTCGCGCAGCTTGCGGTCAAGCGCACCGAACGGCTCATCCAGCAGCAACAGCCGCGGCCCGAAGACGACGGCGCGGGCGAGCGCGACGCGCTGCTGCTGGCCGCCGGAAAGCTGGCGCGGCAACCGGTCGCCATAGCCTTCGAGTTCCACGAGGCGCAGCGCCTCGATGACGCGGCGCTTCACCTCGTCACGCGGGCGGCGACGCATCTCCAGCGGGAAGGCGACGTTCTGCGCCACGCTCATATGCGGGAACAGCGCGTAGTTCTGGAACACCATGCCGACGTCGCGCCGGCGGGGCGGCGCGAGGGTTACGTCCTCCCCACCCAGCAGCACACGGCCTTCATCGGGGATCTCGAAGCCGGCGACGGTCTTGAGCAGCGTCGTCTTGCCCGAGCCGGACGGGCCGAGGATGGTGAGGAATTCGCCCTCGGCGACGTCGAGATCGACGCCGCCGAGTGCCGTCACCGGGCCGAAGCGCCGGACGATGCCTTTGACCGAAAGTTCCACGCCTGTCTCAGCCCCGCTGCAGCATCCAGCGGTTCCACCGTTCCTGCGCCCGGGCGCCGTTCTCGGTCCACCAGCCGACATTCAGCCAGAACTGGCGTTCGAGATTGACAGGCGCCGTTGGCAGGAGCGGCCGGATGTCCTCGGCGACGAAGCTCGCCGTGTCGGGATGCAGACCGGCATAGGAGAGTTCGGTGG
The DNA here is from genome assembly GCF_018129025.1 of Neoroseomonas terrae. Taxonomy (GTDB): domain Bacteria; phylum Pseudomonadota; class Alphaproteobacteria; order Acetobacterales; family Acetobacteraceae; genus Neoroseomonas; species Neoroseomonas terrae. The sequence goes on from NZ_JAAEDI010000017.1 coordinate 89,426, forward strand.
CGTACATCGCCTGCAGCCGCGGGTTGGTCATCACCTGGAACAGCTGCTGGCCCCAATAGGCCTGCCGCGTACCGCGCGGGATCCCGTAGGCCGAGGATTTCAGCGACCCCTGCATGAACTCCGAGCCGACCGGCGCATTGCGGCGGGCGAGTTCGAAGAAGCGTCCGTTCCAGCCCGTGGCCAGCACCACCTCCCGGTCCACCAGCATCTGTGCCGGTTGTGCGCCGGTGGACCACCACACCGAGATATGCGGGCGGATCTCATCCAGTTTGCGGAAGGCGCGATCCATGTCGATCGGATAGATCTGGTCCATCGGCACGCCATCGGCGAGCAACGCAAATTCCAGGTTGTCCACCGGGTGGTTGCGCAGCGACCGCGCGCCAGGAAAGCGGCGCACATCCCAGAACTCGGCCCAGCCCTTCGGGTGGGAACCGTCCCGGAACACGTCACTGCGGAAGCCGAGCACGGTCGAGTAGGCGGAGCCGATGAAGGCGTGCGAATTGCGCCCGGCCGCCGGATAGCGGGAGAGATCGACGATCGAGGTGTCGATCGGCTCCAGCAGGTTCAGTTCCTTGGCGCGGTCCACGTCCTGGCCGCCGATCTCGGTGACGGTCCATTCCGGGTTGCCGCTGGTGACCATGGCGCGCAGCTTGCCGAAATCGACAGGCGAGGTGTCCACCACGCGAATGCCGTGCAGGCGTTCGAACTCCGCGAAGTAGGAGCGGCGCAGCTGCGTCGCCATGCCGCCGCCCGAGGCGTTCACCACGATGCGGTCCGGCTTGGGCGGCGGGCTGCCCTGCGCGAAGGCCGGAAGCGGCAGGCCGGCGGTCGCGATGCCGCCCGCTGCGCGCAGCAGGCCACGGCGGTTCGTCAGGATCGTCATGCTCACACCTCCGTCTGTCGGTTCAACGCTGCAGCATCCAGCGGTTCCAACGCTCCTGCGCGCGCGCGCCGTTCTCGGTCCACCAGGCCAGATCCATCCAGAACTGCTTCGCGAGATTGGCGGGGGCGGCCGGCAGCAGCGGGCGGATATCCTCCGGCACGAAGCTGATCGTTTGCGGATTCAGCCCGGCATAGGACAACTCGGTCGCATAGGCCGCCTGCAGGCGCGGATTGGTCATGGTGCGGAAAAGCTGCTGGCCCCAATAGGCATTGCGTGTTCCGCGGGGGATGCCCCAGGCGCTGGTCTTCAGCGAGCCGCCGGTGAAATCCGTATTCACCGGCGCGCCGCGACGGGTAAGTTCGAAGAACCGCCCGTTCCAGCCGCTGGCCAGCACGACCTCCCGGTCCACAAGCATCTGTGCCGGCTGCGCGCCCGTGGTCCACCACACCGCGATGTGCGGGCGGATCTCATCCAGCTTGCGGAAGGCGCGATCCATGTCGATCGGATAGATCTTGTCGAGCGCGACGCCGTCGGCGAGCAGCGCGAACTCCAGGTTGTCCACCGGATGATTGCGAAGTGACCGAGCGCCGGGAAAGCGCCGCACATCCCAGAACTCAGCCCAGCCCTTCGGGTGCGAGCCGTCCGGAAATGCATCCGTGCGGTAACCGAGTGCCGTCGAGGATGTCGCGCCGACATAGATGTGGGATTGCCGCGCCATGGCGGGAAAGCCGCTCAGGTCGACGATGCTGATGTCGATCGGCTCGAGGAGGTTCAGCTCCACGGCCCGCATCGCATCCTGTCCGCCAATCTCGGTGACGGTCCATTCCGGGTTGCCGCTGGCGACCATGGCGCGCAGCTTGCCGAAATCGACAGGCGATGTGTCCACGACGCGAATGCCGTGCTGCCGCTCGTACTCCGAGAAATAGAACCGGCGCAGGTTGCTCGTCATCGAGCCGCCCGAGGCGTTGACGACGATGCGGTCGGGCTTCGGCGGCGCGCCGCCCTGCGCATGGGAAAAGCGCGGCAGCGCCGCCGTTCCCGCCGCGGCAGCCGCCAGCAGGATATCGCGGCGGCTTCGCCGGGCGATGGAACCGCCCGTCCTGTCGGCGCCAGGCTGACGGTCGTATCCCAGGATGCGCGGCATGGCGGGCGCTACCGGAACAAGTGCCTGCAGGATGGTACCGGCAGACGGATCAGAATACCGCGAGCCATAAAGACGTCCCTTTGTTTGAAATCTCGTTATTTGTCATAGTGTGATCACAAAATGCGAGTTACGCAAGGCACATCCGAGGCTTCGGCCGTATCGCTCGAGGACCAGGCTTTTGAGCGCCTGCGCCACGCGCTCATGGAAGGCATCTTCGCGCCTGGCCAGAAGCTCTCGATCCGCCGGGTCGCCGCGGCGTTGGGAACCAGTCCGATGCCTGCGCGGACAGCGCTGCGTCGGCTTGCGACGGAGCAGGCCCTGGACGTCCTTTCGAGCGGCACGGCAATTGTGCCGCGACTCACTCGCCGCGCGTTCAGGGAACTCTCAGCTATCAGGGCGACGCTGGAGCCGATGGCTGTCGCCATGGCCGCGGGCAGGATCGATGAGGGGCAGTTCGCCGCGCTCGAACGGATGATCCTCGGCGGAGAGGCTGCGAGAGCCGGTAATGATCCGGAAGGCATGCTTCGGGCGGATCGCGATTTCCTCTTCGCGCTCTACCGCGCAGCGGCGGCACCCATGCTGTACGGCATCATCGAAAGCCTATGGCTACGGCGCGGACCCATGTTCTGGGATGCTCGATGGATCATCCTTGGGCGCAACCCTACGGGCAACCAACATCGTGAAGTGTTGCAGGCCCTGCGAGCGCGGGATGGCGTGACAGCGGCTGCGGAGCTGAAGGCGGAAATAGAGGCTGCCGCGGACTACCTGCTGTCCCGCATGCGGTTCGCGGACGATCCGGATGACCCGGAGGGCATCGTGCGTCTGAGGCCGTTGTCATTGCGGAAGCTCAGCGGCAAGCCGACGGGCGGCTGAGAGGCTGTCGCGCCGCGACGAAGGGGTGCGGCCAGCTCACTGGCGGATCCGACCGATCTGCTGCACCGCGATCACCGTGTCGGCTTGCGCCGAGCACGATCTGCGCTCTCTCCAACCGTCGACATGAGCTTCCAAGCGGGACCACGCACGGCGGCGAGCAATAGTGGCCGGACGTCACCCGCAGCAGGCTACGGGCCAGGACAAACGGAATCTGCTCTAGGCTGCACCCAGAGACGGAGTCGCATGCCCTACCTGATCGAGCTGGTGCTGTTCCTATTGCCCTTTGCGGCCTACGGCCTGTGGCGGCGGCTGCATCCGCAGGCGGAACCCAGCACCGTCCTGCTGATCCTCGCGGCGATCGGCGCCGTGCTGATGGTCGGCGGCGCCTTCTGGTACGGCGTGTCGCGCAGCCTGCCGCCCGGCATGACCTATGTGCCCGCACATCTCGAAGGCAGCCGCATCGAACCCGGTCACGGAGAACGGCTGCGATGACGATCCGGCCCCCCTTTCTCGACCTGCCGGCCGTCGCGGCCGTGCTCGCCGCGCTGCCGGGCGCGCGGGCCGTGGGCGGCTGCGTGCGGGATGCGCTGGCCAGCCGCGACTCGGCCGATATCGACGTCGCCGCACCCTTCCCGCCCGACGCGATCGCCGAACGCCTGCGCCTGGCCGGTCTGAAGGTGTTCGAGACGGGGCTCGCCCATGGCACCGTGACCGCGGTGAAGGACCATCTGCCGGTCGAGGTCACGGCGCTCCGCCGGGATGTGTTGACCGACGGCCGCCACGCCGCGGTCGAATGGACCGCCGATTGGCGGGAGGACGCGGCGCGGCGCGACTTTACCATCAACGCCATGTCCATGGCGCCGGACGGCACGGTGTTCGACTACTTCGGCGGGCGTCAGGACCTGGCGGCAGGGCTGGTCCGCTTCGTGGGCGACCCCGACACGCGCCTCGCCGAGGATTATCTGCGCGCCCTGCGCTTCTTCCGCTTCCAGGCGCGCTACGGGCGCGGCGCACCGGATGCGTCCGCGGTGGCGGCAATCCGGCGCGCGGTGCCGGGGCTCGCGCGGCTCTCCGCCGAGCGCGTGTGGATGGAGCTGAAGCGTATCCTTTCCGTGCCCGACCCCGTCCCGGCGGTGTCGCTGATGACGGAAACCGGCGTGCTCGGCGCCGTGCTGCCGGAGGTCCGGCCCCCCGGGCTGCTGCCGCGGCTCGTCGCGACCCGCGCGCCGGCCGATCCGATGTTGCGACTGGCCGGCTTGCTGGTCCGCGACGACCAGGGCGCAATGATGCGGGCCGCCTCGGCCCTGCCGGGCCGGCTGCGCCTTTCGGGCAGCGAATCGGCATTGCTGGCCGCGATGCTCGGCGCCGTCGAGGACGTCGCCTGGAACGTGTTCCGCATCGCGCCCGCGGTGACGGGTGCCGAGTTGCGGCGGATGCTGGCGCGCGCGGCCCGGCGATGGCGCGGCGTCGATACCACGACGCTGCTGTCGTTACGCGCCTGGTTGGCGCAGGCCTTGCCGCGAGGGGCCTGGTTCATGCCGGACGCGTGGACCGAGGATGCAGAAGCCTGGGCGGCGCTGCGCAGGCGCATCGCTGCCGAACCCGTGCCGGACTTCCCGCTCGCAGGCCGCGATGCGCTGGCGCTGGGCGTGCCGCCCGGCCCGGCGGTCGGCGCGCTGATGGAAGAATTGCGCGCCTGGTGGATTACCCGCGGCTGCGCGGACGACCGGCACGCCTGTCTCGCGGCACTGAACCGGCGATTGTCAGGTAAGAGCGGCGGGACCGCACTCGGGGGATGAGTGGGGGATCCGGCCCCGCCGCGTTCACCGGAACAAAAAGAGAACTATCACCTCACCGCAGCGGCGGGCAAGAGCGTTCCTGAGGCGTGTTGCGTGCCCTCATGCCCGCCGTGGCTCCCGGCATCGCTGCAGCTTTTGCCGGCCTGCGACAGGTACAGGTTTGCAGGCGCTTTCCTGGTGTCTTGATTACTTCCGCCGAGCTCCGATCGGAGGGCTCTGTCCCTCCGGACCACCCCGCCAACAGGGTCCCGCCAGTTGCTTCGCAAGGCCATGGTGCCCCCCTGATGCCTGAGGCACCCGGACCTCCTCTTGGTGGCGGGTGCAGCAGGCGCACCAGCTCATCCAAGCGCATTTTGCGCAGGGAAGCGGGCTTCGGCGCTGTTTCTGCCCGCGTCGCCCGGTGCCAGGTGGGAGGTTTGCAAAGGCCCTTCGGCCTTTGCTGGGGTGGTTTGGAGGGGCAACGCCCCTCCGACTCGCCGTGACAACGGCGCCCCCGGATACCCCCCGGCCCGGTTCCGGGTTATCCCCGCCGCCATGGCTAATGCCCTCGAACCCTCCGCCCGCGCCCTGCTGAAGCGGCTTTGGCACGACCATCTGGCGGGGCACCGGCGCCGGATCGCGATCGCGCTCGCCTGCACGCTCGGCGTCGCCGCCACGACCGCGCTGTATCCGATCGTCATCCAGCAATCCTTCGACCGCTACACCGAGGGCCGGCATGATTGGCTGTGGCTCGTGCCGATCGTCATCGTCGCCGTCACATCGCTGAAGGCCGCTGCTCAGTTCGGCCAAGCCGTGGCGATCCAATCCGTGGTGCTGCGGGTGATCGAAGGGCTGCAGAACAGCCTGTTCCGCGCGCTGACGCGCGCCGACCTCGCCACCGTGGCGCGGGAGGCCCCGGCCCGCCACGCCGCACGCTTCACCACCGATGCCGCATTGATCCGCGAGGCGCTGACGAAATCCATCAGCGCCGTGGCCGATGCGCTGACGCTGGTCGGGCTCGTCATCTCGATGGTGTGGCTCGACTGGCAGATGTCCCTGGTCGGCGGGCTGCTCTACCCGATCGCGGTGCTGCCGATCCTCAAGCTCGGCAAGCGCATCCGCCGCGCCTCGGGCGGCATGCAGGAACGGGTGGGAGAGGCCGCTGCCACGCTGACGGAATCCTTCGGCGCCGCGCGCGTCGTGCGCGCCTACCGGCTGGAGGGCGCCGAGGAAGCCCGTGCCGCCGGCCTGTTCGCCCGGCTGCGGGACAGCCTGTACGGTATCGCGCGCACGCGCGCCTCGCTGGATCCGATGCTCGAATCGCTGGGCGGCCTCGCCGTGGCCGCCGTGCTGGTCTTCGTCGGCTGGCGCGTCTCCTCGGGAACGGGGACGGTCGGCGAGTTCACCGGCTTCGTCGCGGCCCTGCTGATCGCCTCGCGCCCCGCCCGCGCGCTGGGGTCATTGAACGCGGCGCTGCAGGAGGGGCTCGCCGGCCTGGCGCGGGTCTATGCCGTGATCGATGAGAAGCGCCGCATCGTCGATGCGCCGGATGCGGTGGCCCTGCCACCGGGTCATGGCCGCATCGCCTTCGCGGGTGTGGGTTTCACCTACGACGGCGTACCGGACGCCGCGCTCACCGGCCTGACCTTCGCGGCCGAGCCGGGGCAGACCGTCGCGCTGGTCGGCCCGTCCGGCGGCGGCAAGTCCACGGCGATCGCGCTGGTGCCGCGGCTCTACGACCCGACCGAGGGCTGGGTGCTGATCGACGGCGTCGACACGCGAAGCGTGACGCTTGCCTCCCTCCGCGACGCCATCGCCTATGTGGGGCAGGAGGCGACGATCTTCGACGATACCGCCTTCGCCAACATCGGCTGCGGGCGCCCTGGCGCGACGCGCGCCGAGGTCGAGGAGGCCGCCCGCGCCGCCGCCGCGCACGACTTCATCGCCGCGCTGCCCGATGGGTACGACACGCCGCTCGGCCCCGGCGGATCGCGGCTGTCGGGCGGGCAGCGGCAGCGCGTCTCGCTGGCCCGCGCCCTGCTGCGCAACCCGCGCATCCTGCTGCTGGACGAAGCGACCAGCGCGCTCGATGCGGAGAACGAGGCTCTGGTGCAGCAGGCGCTGGCGCGGCTCCGCGCCGGTCGCACCACGCTGGTCATCGCGCATCGCCTCGCCACGGTGCGCGACGCCGACCGCATCGTGGTGATGGACCGGGGCCGCGCGGTCGAACAGGGGGACCATGCGGCGCTGATGGAACAGGACGGACTTTACGCGCGGCTCGTGCGGACGCAGACATTCGGATGAGCGCCCCGCCCGATCCCGGCGCGCTGTACCCGGTGCCTGGCGATACCTCGACGGTGCTGCTGAAGCCGCTGCTGTCGCTGTTCCCCGACGTCACGAACGTGACGGCCGGCGACTACTCCTACTACCACGACCATGAAGACGCGCTGCGCTTCCTGGAGCGCTGCGTGCGCTACAATTTCGGCTTCGGGTCGCTCTCGATCGGGCGCTACTGCGCCATCGCGCATCGCGCGACCTTCCTGATGCCAGGCGCCAACCATGCGGTCGCGGGGCCGTCGACCTTCCCCTTCGGCATCTTCGGCGGGTCCTTCGCCGAGGCGCTGCCGCTGTCCGACTATCCCTGGCGCGGGGGCGGGCCGACCGCGGTCGGGCACGATGTCTGGCTCGGCACCGCCTGCCTGATCATGCCCGGGGTGACGGTGGGCCACGGCGCGATCGTCGGCGCCCGCGCCGTCGTCACGCGCGACGTACCGCCCTATGCCATCGTCGCCGGCAACCCGGCGCAGGTGGTGAAGATGCGCTTCCCCGCGGGCGACGTCGGACGCCTGCTGGACATCGCCTGGTGGGACTGGCCGGCGGAACGCGTCGCCCGCGCCATCCCCGCGCTGGTCACCGGCGGTGTCGACGCGCTCATTCGCGCCTGAGCACGCCGTCCACGAGCCGGTCCGCCCAGGGGCGGCTGCGGAATTCGGCGCGCAGCTCGTCCTCCGAATAGTCGTCGCGCACCCAGTCGAGGAACGGCTTCGGGCCGCGCGCCTTCAGGAAGGCCGCGTAGCGGCGGAAGAAGGCGTCCAGGATGCCGGTGCGCGCCGCCGCTACATGGCCGAAGCGCAGCGAAAGCTGGCCGAGCGCCTGTTCCACCGGCCGCCCCTGGGCCAGCAGCCAGACGCCCGCGGCAAGGCCGGTGCGGTCCGCGCCGGATTTGCAATGGATCAGCGCGGGTTCGGTCATGCGCGCGAAGATGCCGGCGAGCCGCAGCACGCGGTCCTTGTGCGGGGCTCCGCGCGATTCCAGTGGCGCATCGATATGCTCAAGCCCCAGCTCCGTCGCCGCGAAGCGGCCAAGCGCGTCGGACCCGCAGGCCTCCCGATGGCCACGCAGATTGATGACGGTGCGGATGCCGTGCCGGCGCGCCGCCTGCTCGAGCTGCCACGGCATCGGGTGGTTGGACCGGTAGAGCCGTCCGCTCTCGACCACGCCCCAGTTTCGCCAGCCAAGCCGCAACAAGGCGTGGTCGACGAACAGGGAATTGAGCCAGGCGGCGCGGCGCGCGCCCGGCACGGAAAGGTCGCGGCTGGCCATCGCGGGGCTTATGGCGCGTCCGGTGCCGTTTGTTGAGGGTGCGGCGACGGCGCCGAGGGCTTTGACACAATCCGTCACGGCCCGCCGCGCCATCGCCATCAAGGCGCCGCGGCGCCGCCCGGCCGCCATGGTGCTGTTCCCTTCCATGAAAGTGAGAAGCGCCATGAACCGCCTGCTTCCCGCCGCCGCCCTGCTTATCGCCACCATGGCCGCGGCACCGGCCTGCGCCTATGAGGCGCCGTACCAGCCCGGCTGGGGTCCGGCGCCAGTCACCCCGGTCTGGTACCAGCGGCCCGCGCCGCCGCCGCCACGCTGGGGCTGGCGACCGCCGCCGCCGCGCTGGCATGCCGCGCCGCCCCCGCGGCGCTGGGCTGCCCCGCCCCATCGCGGACGGGGGTGGGACGGTCCGCGTCAGACCCGGTACGATCATCGCCGGCACGACGACCGCCACCGCGGCGACCGGCGCTGGTAGGCCCGGCGCCTTGCCGCGGGTCGTTCGGCAGCCTAGGTGAAGGGCCTCCCGCGGCCCTTCGCCGCGCCTGTGAACGAGACGCCAATCCCTGATGAGCGACGACAAGGACTTGAAGGCAGCCGAGACCGAGGCTGCGCCGACCGCATCCGAAGCCGGCCCCGCCCCTGAGCTAACCCCCGAGGAACGCATCGCCGCGCTCGAGGCTGAGGCTTCCGGGTTCAAGGACAAGTGGCTGCGCGCCGAGGCGGAGATGCAGAACCTGCGATCCCGCACCCAGCGCGAGGTGCAGGAAGCCCGTGCCTACGCGACGCAGAAATTCGCCCGGGACGTGGTCGAGGCCGCGGAGAACCTGCGCCGCGGCATCGACGCCCTGCCCGGCCGGATGGCCGGCGAACCCGAGGTGCTGACCAAGATCCGCGACGGGATCGAAGGGGTCGAACGCTCCTTCCTCGGCATCCTGGAGCGCAACGGCGTGAAGCGGGACGACCCGACCGGCAAGCCCTTCGACCCCGAGCTGCACCAGGCGATGGCCGAGCAGCCGGCGCCGGACGGCTTCGCGCCGGGCACCGTCGTCACCTGCTGGACGCCGGCCTGGACGCTGAACGGGCGGTTGCTGAAGCCGGCGATGGTCGTCGTCGGGCGGTAAGAAGAAAGGTCGGGGGAGAGAACTCCCCCGAACCCCCTCCTTTTTCTGTCTATTGGCGCCGGCCGGTGAAATCAGTCTCCAACCGATAAAAAGCGGAGGGGGATTCGGGGGAGGTGTTCCTCCCCCGCTCTTTCTCAACTCACCGCCACTTCTCGCGCCGCCCGCCGCCCGCCCAGCAGCGCCCCATGGGCGTAGGACGGCGCCTCGGTGGTCGCGGCCTCCCCGGCGAAGAAGATCCGCCCAGCCACCGGCCGCGACAGCGCGCCATGGTCGTCGAGCGACCCGCCCACCGGCAGGAAGGAGTAGGACCCGCGAGCATAGATGTCGCGGGACCAGCGGGTGACGCGGCTGTCCACCGGGCGCGGAATGTCGCTGCCAAACATCCGGCGCAGCGCCTCCATCACCAGATCAACCTGGGCGGCGTCGGGCAGCATCTCGATGCGCTGGGCGGCGGACCCGCCGACCAGGGCCACCAGCACCGGCACGTCCAGATGCGGCTGGAGGGAGACGATCTCGGGTGCGGCGTTGTCCCGCGTGGCGGAAAGGCTGCGCAGGTAATGCGCGTCAGGCGGCCAGAAGGGGCGGTTGAAGGCCAGTACGATCTTGTTCAGCAGGCCGTTGCCGATGCGCGCGATCGCGCCTTGATGGGCGGCGGGCAGCGGCGGGTCGAAGGCGACGTCGCCGCGCTTCAACACGCCGAGCGGCAGCGTCACCACCACGCGGTCGGCGAAATATGCCTGCTCGGCGGTAGCGACGACGACGCCGGAGCCGGCGAGGCGCACCGACCGGACCGCCTGCCGCAACCGGATGTCGATGCCGCGGCCGAGCAGGTCGGTGATGGCGTTGTAGCCCTGGGCGAGGAGGTGGTTCTCCTCCGGGATCTCGCCTTCCCCGCCGAACCAGCCCTGGGCGGAGACTTCGGCGGCGTCACCGCCGGCATAGCCGGCGACGTAGGAGGAAAGCCAGGCCGAGACGCGCTGCTCATAGGGCGTGGCGCGGGTAGTGGGGTCGAGGACCGGCACCGCCTCGGCCAGCGAGACGTCCCGCGCGCCGGCATAGGCATAGGGGCTGTCATGGGCGATCAGCTTGCCGACGGTGTCGAATATGGCGGTGGTCTCGGCCTCGGTCAGGCGGCGGCCATCGGCATCGGCCATGATGCTGCGCGCGTCGTAGGTCGGCATCCGGCGGATGCCGGCCTGGTCAGCAAGGGGCGTGAGGGGGTTGCCCTCGGGCCCATGGATCCAGGCGCCGCCCATGTCGAGCCGGACGCCCCGGAAATCGACGGTGTGCAGGCGGCCACCGGTGCGCGGGCGGGCTTCGAGGACGGTGACGCGGTGCCCGGCATCGGCGAGCGCCCGGGCACATCCGAGGCCGGACAGCCCGGCGCCGATGACGATGACGTTGAGCGGGTGGACCGCCGGCTGGGCCTGAGCGATGCCCGGCACGGTCGGCATTGCCGCAAGCAGGGCCAGAAGGCCGCGTCGGCCCAGTGTCGGCTGGAAGGTCATGGATGGCGCCCCGGTCTGTCCGGAACGATACCGGACCGGACCGGAGCTTGCGAGGCGCTACCCGCGCCGTCTGTGCGCTGGCGCAGCGCCTGACATTCGAAGCCGCGTTTAGCTGACCCAGCTCCCCGAGCCGGCGTTCCAGGCCGGATCGTCATCTTCATAGTCGTCGCCGACACGGCAGAAGAGGCAATTGAACTTGGTAATGCTCGGCGCGACCTTGCGAACGGCCTTGATCGTGTCCTGGAGCGTCACGTGGGAACTGAACCAGCGGTTCCGGATCGTGACGACGACCACCTTGCCCTCCTCGCAGATCGACTGCAGGGATTCGTAGGTGTAGCCGCGCTCCGCCTTCGCGTCCTCCGGCGCCTGATTATGCCGACCTTCAAACTTGTTGAGGATGTAGTTGGTGCACCGCTCTCCCGCGCCGAAGGCGGTGTCGTTGTTCTGGTTGTCGACGATCGGCTTGCCGGTCCGCAGGTTGTTGGTCCGGTAGATCAGGCAATAGCCATGCGGCTGGAAGAACTGGACCGAGCATCCGGTGGGAACAGTGAATGTATCATTGTCGATCAGATAGTCCCCGGAATCGGATCCGCCGTGACCGCTGATCCAGCACTCGGTCGCCGTCTTGGTGTTGCCGATAACATAATGTTCCGACAGCTTGACGACCCAGGCCCCCTCGCCAAACTTCATGCTCGCCTTGCGATTGGTCGACAGCGCATGATCAAGCCAATTGGCGAAATACTGTCCCGCACTCATGGTTGGAATCTCCCTGCCCCCGGGTGCCGAAATTTAGATGCATGCTGAAGCAGAGGTCCAGCCACATCACGGGGGCGGGAGGGACATTTGCCGCGCGGCGTTGCGCCGGGACTTGTCCGCCGCCTCGCCAAACAATACATCCAACCCGTCACGAAGCCCCGCCCCGCGCGGGGATCCCCCCACCACCCATCCGCGGCGGCTCTCGCCGCCGGTTCACACAGGGGGCGGGCACGGTGCCACCTCTCGGGCCGTCCCTGCCTGCCGCAGAGGAGAGTATCGGATGAGCAAGGTCATCGGCATCGACCTCGGCACGACGAATTCCTGCGTCGCCATCATGGAAGGCAAGGACGTCAGGGTCATCGAGAACGCCGAGGGTGCCCGCACCACCCCCTCCATGGTCGCCTTCGCCAAGAATGGCGAGCGCCTCGTCGGCCAGTCCGCGAAGCGCCAGGCGGTCACGAACCCCATGGGCACGCTGTATGCGGTGAAGCGCCTGATCGGCCGCCGCTTCGACGACCCGATGGTGCAGAAGGACATCGGCCTCGCGCCCTTCAAGATCACCAAGGCCGCCAATGGCGATGCCTGGGTGGAAGTGGACGGCCAGTCCTACGCGCCGCAGCAGGTCAGCGCGATGGTGCTGACCAAGATGAAGGAGACCGCCGAGTCCTATCTCGGCGAGACCGTCTCCCAGGCCGTCATCACCGTCCCGGCCTACTTCAACGACGCCCAGCGCCAGGCGACCAAGGAAGCCGGCACGGTTGCCGGCCTCGAGGTGCTGCGCATCATCAACGAGCCGACGGCGGCAGCGCTCGCCTACGGCATGGACCAGAAGAAGGGCGGCACCATCGCGGTCTATGACCTCGGCGGCGGCACCTTCGACGTGTCGATCCTCGAGATCGGCGACGGCGTGTTCGAGGTGAAGTCCACCAACGGCGATACCTTCCTCGGCGGCGAGGACTTCGACCAGCGCGTCATCGACTACCTGGCCGACGAGTTCCGCAAGGAGCAGGGCATCGACCTGCGCGGCGACAAGCTCGCCCTGCAGCGCCTGAAGGAAGCGGCCGAGAAGGCAAAGATCGAGCTGTCCTCCGCCAAGGAGACCGAGGTCAACCTGCCCTTCATCACCGCCGACGCCTCCGGGCCGAAGCACCTGGTGATGAAGCTGACGCGGGCGAAGCTCGAAGCGCTGGTGGACGACCTGATCACCCGCACCCTCGACCCCTGCAAGCAGGCGCTGAAGGATGCCGGGCTGACGGCGGGCGAGATCGACGAGGTGATCCTGGTCGGCGGCATGACCCGCATGCCCAAGGTCATCGAGGTGGTGAAGTCCTTCTTCGGCAAGGAACCCGCCCGCAACGTCAACCCGGATGAGGTGGTCGCCATCGGTGCCGCGATCCAGGGCGGCGTGCTGAAGGGCGACGTGAAGGACGTCCTGCTGCTCGACGTCACCCCGCTGTCGCTGGGCATCGAGACGCTGGGCGGCGTGTTCACCCGCCTGATCGACCGCAACACCACCATCCCGACGAAGAAGTCGCAGGTCTTCTCGACGGCCGACGACAACCAGACCGCGGTGACCATCAAGGTCTACCAGGGTGAGCGGGAGATGGCGGCCGACAACAAGCAGCTCGGCACCTTCGACCTGACCGGCATCCCGCCGGCGCCGCGCGGCGTGCCGCAGGTGGAAGTGACCTTCGACATCGACGCGAACGGCATCGTGTCCGTCAGCGCGAAGGACAAGGCCACGGGCAAGGAGCAGCAGATCCGCATCCAGGCCAAGTCCGGCCTGTCGGACGCCGATATCGAGCGGATGGTGAAGGACGCCGAGCAGAACGCCGAGGCGGACAAGAAGCGCCGCGAGGGTGTCGAGGCGCGCAACCAGCTCGAAGCCCTGGTGCACCAGTCCGAGCGCACGCTGAAGGAGAATGGCGACAAGATCCCGCCGGCCGAGAAGGCCGATGTGGAAGCCGCCATCACCGAGGCGCGCTCGGCCATGGAGAGCCAGGACGCCGAGGCGATGACCCGTGCTACCGAGCGGCTGGGCCAGGCGTCGATGAAGATGGGCGAGGCGCTGTACAAGGCCCAGGCGGAAGCGCCGCCGGCCGAGGGCGGCGCGGCGCCGGGTGGTGCCTCGGGCGCGGCGGGCAACGACAAGGTCGTGGACGCCGAGTTCGAGGAAGTCGACCCGAACAAGCGCAAGCCGTCCTGACGGGCGGCAGCGTCGTCGTGAATAGTGTCGCCCGGTTCCCCAAGGGACCGGGCGGCGCATCTTTTGGGGGCAAGTCTTCGGATCGCGGCCCGCCGCGACCCGCGAGCGCACAGCGCGACCGCGCCCAGACCAACAGCGGTCCCCGGCGGACCAGTGCAGGGCGCGAAGGCAAGCCGCACGGATGTGCGGCGCCCGCCGTCTGAGGGCCTGAACAATGTCTAAACGTGACTACTACGAAGTCCTCGGCGTGGGGCGCGATGCGGATGAGGATGCGCTGAAGAAGGCGTATCGCAAGCTCGCGATGAAGTATCATCCTGATCGCAACCAGGGTGACCAGCAGGCCGAGGTGAAGTTCAAGGAACTGAACGAGGCCTATGACGTCCTGAAGGATGGCGAGAAGCGCGCCGCCTATGACCGCTTCGGCCATGCCGCCTTCGAGCAGGGCGGACCGGGCGGCGGTGGCGGTGGCTTCCAGGGCTTCGGTGGCGGCTTCGAGGACATCTTCGAGGAGATGTTCGGCCGCTTCGGCGGGGGCCGCGGCGGGCGCGGCGGCGCCACGGGCCGTGGCGCAGACCTGCGGACGCAGGTCGAGATCACGCTGGAGGAAGCCTTCGGCGGCACCAAATCCAATATCCGCATTCCGAGTTCGGTCAGCTGCGAGGCCTGCAAGGGCACGGGCGCGGAGGACGGCGCGACATCAGGCGTGCAGACCTGCGGTACCTGCAACGGCCAGGGCAAGGTGCGTGCGCAGCAGGGCTTCTTCCTAATCGAACGCACGTGCCCGACCTGCGGCGGTTCCGGCCGTACCATCAAGAACCCCTGCAAGATCTGCCACGGCGCCGGGCGCGTGCAGCGCGACCGCAACCTGAATGTGACGATCCCGCCGGGGGTGGAGGACGGCACGCGCATCCGCCTGGCGGGTGAGGGCGAGGCCGGACTGCGTGGCGCGCCATCGGGCGACCTCTACGTCGACATCGCCGTGAAGCCGCACCCGATCTTCCAACGGGAAGGGGCGAACATCTTCATCCGCGTGCCGTTGCGTATGACGCAGGCGGCGCTCGGCGGGCATGTGGAGGTCCCGAGCATCGATGGCGGCCGCGCGCGGGTGACCATTCCGGCCGGCAGCCAGACGGGGGACCAGTTCCGCCTGCGCGGCAAGGGCTTCTCCGTGCTGCGCTCTGCCGCGCGCGGCGACATGTATGTGCAGGTCAGCGTCGAGACGCCGCAGAACCTCACCACCCGTCAGCGCGAGTTACTCGAGGAGTTCGAGGGTGAGGCGACATCCGCAAGCAAGACGAGCCCCGAAAGCGAGGGCTTCTTTGCGAAGGTGAAGGAGTTCTGGGACGGGCTGGGGCGCTAGGCGCCACCGGAGAGGGGGCCACCCCCCTCTCCGCGCCCGGCGTTACATCGCCGGCATCGCCCAGTAGTCGTCGACCAGCCGGCGACGTTCGGCCCAGCCTTCCTCGATGACCGGCGCCTTTTCAAGCCGCTCCTTGTCCATCTTCACGACATAGCCACCCAGGCTGGTGTCGTAGCGCAGCATCTCCCACGGCAGCGGGTAGTGCTTCGAACCCAGGCCCAGGAAGCCGCCGAAGGACAGCACGGCGTAGGCGACGCGGCCTGTCTGCTTGTCCAGCATCACGTCCTCGATGCTGCCGATGTGCTCGGCATTGAGTGAATAGACGTCGGTACCGGATACCTTGCCGCCGGCGATCAGGTGGCCGGTGGTGGGGGCCGTCATGTCCTTCGTCGTCGGACGAGCGTTCTGGCGGGGATCGGGGACGGTGTTCATCTCGGTTCCTCCTTGCGGGGGTTGCCCCGGGAGAACGCGGGTCCGTGCAGAGGGTTCCAGCCGAGCTGCGATATTGGCGCAGATCGCGACAGGCATTCGGGTGTTGCGCGATAACATTGTCGTCTGGAATCGAATACCGGCCCCGGCTGTCCGAACCAACTGCCTTTACCAGCCACCACGAAGTACTGCCTTGGACCGTCGGCTTTGGTCGAGGGGTTCCCGGGCAACGCCTTCTCCGGCCTGTCGCCCCTTGCGGCGATCACGGCAAGCGCGCTGACTCCCGCCACAGGATAAGGACCAGCCACTTGACCATCCGCATCGGCATTGCCGGCATCGCCGGCCGCATGGGTCGTCTTCTCGCCGAGGAGACGGCCGCCGCCGGCGCCACCCTGGCCGGCGGCACCATCCGCCCCGGCGCGCCGCTCGAAACGCTGCCCGCCGGGCTGCCGGTGATGACGGATATCGTGGCGCTGTGCGCGGCCTCCGATGTGGTGATCGACTTCACCCACGCCCATGCGGCCCGCGCCCATGCGCTGGCGGCCGCCGAGACGGGCACGCCGCTGGTGCTTGGTTCCTCCGGCCTGACGGCGGCGGAGGAAGCGGCGGTGGCCGAGGCGGCGCAGCGCACCCCGATCGTCTACGCCGCCAATTTCGCGCCGGGGGTGAACCTGTTCCTCGCCGTCGCCGAACGCATGGCCGCCGCCCTTCCGGCCGCCCAGTACGACGCCGAGATCGTCGAGATGCACCACCGCCAGAAGGTGGATGCGCCGTCAGGCACGGCGGTGGCGCTGGGCCGGGCGGTCGCCGCGGGTCGGGGAACGACGCTCGAGGAGGCCGGCCGGGAGAGCGGCCGCGACGGGCATACCGGCGCGCGCGGCACGGGCACGATCGGCTTCGCGGCGCTGCGCGGGGGCCAGGTGGTCGGCGAGCACACGCTGCTGTTTGCCGCAGCGTCCGAACACATCAGCCTGACGCATCAATCCTTCGATCGCCGGGTCTATGCGACCGGCGCGGTGCGCGCGGCGCTCTGGGTCTCGGGCCGCGCGCCCGGGCTCTATGGCATGCGTGACGTGCTGGGCATGTAGGTCTCGCCCAGACGGTCATCGAACATCTGCCGGGCTTCCAGCAACAAGGCGGCGAGCGTGTCCGCCGCCAGGGTCAGCATCTCGCTGCTGGTCGCCTGCTGCTTTTCGATGGGCGCCCAGCCCTTCGCCTCGCGCTTGGAAAGGCCGTAGAGCAAGGCCTGGCCGAGCCGCAGCACCAGCATGCGCTCGGCGATAGTCAGCGCCGCGGCCTGGGCCTGCTCGGCGGGCACCTCGGCCGGCGCCGTCGCGATCAATGCATCGGCCACACGCTGCACGCTCGGGTAGCCGAGGTTGACATAGAGCTGGTGCGTCTCCGGATAGAAGCGCGCGGCGCGGTGCGTCAGGTTGCGATCAGCGATCTCCTGCTCGTCGCGCAGCAGGAGCAGTTCCGGGATCACCTCCAGATCCTCGACCTCATCGACGACCTGGCCCTCGGCGTCGCCGGGCGGCGGCGGCGGCGGCGTCACATCGGGCGCGGCCTTGGGTGCTGCGGCGGCATCCGGGGGAGCAGCGACCCCTGCCATCGTCTCCGGGCCAGTGGGCGGCGGGCGACGCAGGCGGGGCCGCTTTCGCTTCAGGCCCAGTTCGGCCATCAGGTGCCGAAGCTGATCGTTGACGTCGCCCAGCAGGTCGAGATCGGGCGAGAGGCTCTGCACCAGTTCCCGCACCCAGCCCGGAAGGCGCGCGCGGACCATGGCGGCGAAGTCGGGCAGGCGCGCCGGGTCCTGCGCGCCGTTGCGGTAGCGGAGGAACTGCCGGTACGCCTCGGGCCGCGCGGGGTATCCTTTCGGCAGTTCGATGACGACGGACAGGTGCCGTGCCCCGAAGCCGATGCCGAAAGCGGGCGCTTCCTGCGTCCAGCGCGTGGCGGATCGGAAATCGTAGAACTCGTCGTCATGCACCAGGCCGCCGAAGCTGATGTCGGGGGAGAGCCGGTCAACGAATGAGGCATTCCGCCCCGGCAGGCTCGGATGCGCCGGGTCGTAGCCGAAGCGCGCCATGACGCCTTCCGGCAGTTCGACCACCTCGCAGCGAGCGAAGCGCTGGTCCATGTGGCTGTCGAGCGGAACAAAGGCGCGCGGCCGCAGCGTATTGGCGATCTCGGGGCCGAGCATCACCCGCACGCCGCCGGCGATGCGGAAGAAGCGGTGCTGCAGTTCCCGCAACACCCACCCTTTCAGGACCCGGGGATTGCCGCCGTAGGGATCGGCCACCGTGTCCTGGTCCGCGCGCTGACCGAGCAGCGTCACCTCCGTCCAGTCATGAGTGGTGTCGGCGCCGGCCTCACGCACGGCTGCCGTCACGTCGATGACGGCGGCGCCGCCAGGCTGCAGGATCCGGCCATAGACGCCGTTCCGCTTGCCGATCGTGACCTCGCTGACCTGCCCACGTTTGCACGACCGGTAGCGCACGCCGAGGTGGTTCGACGGCAGGGTGGCGACCTTCGCTCCCATGCCGAAATTGCCGTCCAGCGCCTGCAGCTTCCCGACCGAGGAGGCGATGTCGCACATCCGGTGCAGCTCATCGGCATCGAGCCCCGGCCCGGTGTTCCACAGCCGCAGCTTGCGCACGCCGTCAACCGCGACACCGGTGATCTCGACGAGTCGGCGGCCCGGCGGCGCATGGCAGGCGGCCTCCAGCGCATTCTTCACCAGTTCGCGGATCATCATCGACCGGGGGCAGCGCTCGATCATGCTGGCAACGAGGAAATCCTCGTCGCCCACCCTCAGCTTCGTTATCCCGGCCATGCCGTCACGCCCCCTGTTCCGGAAAGCCCCGGATGGATGAACCGTAAAGCGTCTCCGGACGCAACCGCGCTGCCTTGACCCCGCCACACCCCCTTGCCATACGCGATCGTCCCCGGATGCCCCGGGCCCAGCCCGCCGGGGCTTCCAGCCGGCGAATTCCCCCCGCGACAAGAGGCCGAACCAAGCCATGCGCGATACCGGCGAGTATCTCTTCACGTCCGAGTCCGTTTCCGAAGGCCATCCGGACAAGGTGGCCGACCGCATCTCGGATACGGTGCTCGATGCCTTCCTGACGGCCGACCCTTATTCGCGGGTGGCCTGCGAGACCCTGGTGACGACCAACCGTGTCGTCCTGGCCGGCGAAGTCCGCGGCCCCGGTTCGGTCACGCCGGAATACCTGATGCATCTGGCGCGGCTTGCGATCCATGACATCGGTTATGAGCAGGACGGCTTCCACTGGGAGAAGGCGAGCATCGAATGCCACCTGCACGCCCAGTCCGCCCATATCGCGCAGGGCGTCGATGCCGCCGGCAACAAGGATGAAGGCGCCGGCGACCAGGGCATCATGTTCGGCTACGCCTGCACCGAGACGCCGGATCTCATGCCCGCGCCGCTGTACTACGCGCACCTGATCCTGCGCCGCATCAGCGAGCTGCGCCGCATCGCGCACCCATCCGTGCAGGGCCTGCTGCCCGACGCGAAGTCCCAGGTGACGCTGCGCTACGTGGACGGCAAGCCGGTGGGCGCGACCTCCATCGTGCTCTCGACCCAGCACGCCGAAGGCATGGAGCAGTCGCAGATCAAGGCGATGGTGAAGCCGCTGATCGAGGAAGCGCTGCCCGCCGGCTGGATGTGCCCGGAAGCCGAGCTGTACGTGAACCCGACCGGCCAGTTCGTGATCGGCGGTCCGGACGGCGATTGCGGCCTGACCGGGCGCAAGATCATCGTCGACACCTATGGCGGCGCCGCGCCGCATGGTGGCGGGGCGTTCTCGGGCAAGGATCCGACGAAGGTCGATCGTTCGGCCGCCTATGCCGCGCGCTATGTCGCGAAGAACGTCGTCGCGGCCGGCCTCGCGGACAAGTGCACCATCCAGGTGTCCTATGCGATCGGCGTGTCGAAGCCGCTGTCGGTGTATTTCGACCTGCACGGCACCGGGCGCGACATCGATGAGGTGAAGCTCGCCAAGGTGATCGACGGGCTGGTGAATCTCTCCCCGCGTGGCATCCGCGAACACCTGCACATGAACCGGCCGATCTACGTGCCGACCTCGGCCTATGGCCATTTCGGCCGCACGCCGGACGAGGATCTCGGGACCTTCACCTGGGAGAAGACCGACCTCACCGACGAGCTGAAGCGCGCCTTCGGCCGGTGACGACGCAGGGTGACATGCGGCCGGGCGACCTGCCGCATCGCGCGCCCTCCCTGACGCCGGAGGGTATTCCCGACCGGCTGTATGGCCGCCGCCGGGGGCATCCCCTGCGGCCGCGGCAGGAACGGCTGATCGAGCTTGCCCTGCCGCGCTTCCGCCTCACCGCGGCGGAGGCGGCCCACCCGCAGGGCCCCTTCCCGGGTGCGACCGACCTGTGGCTTGAAGTCGGCTTCGGCGGGGGCGAGCATGCGCTCGCCCTGTCCGCGGCGCATCCCGGCGTTGCGCTGATCGCCTCCGAGGTGTTCGAGAACGGGCTGTGCTCGCTGCTGACGCGGGTCGTGCCCGAAGGCGCCGAGGCGACCTGCCGGGTGCCCGACCGCCTGCGCCTGTGGCCGGAGGATGCGCGCCACCTTGTCGCGCTGCTGCCGGATGCGGCGCTCGGCCGGCTGTACCTGATGTTCCCCGACCCCTGGCCGAAGGCACGGCACGCCAAGCGCCGCTTCGTGCACCACGCCATGCTGCCGCTGGTGGCCCGCGTGCTGCGCGCCGGGGCCGAATGGCGCATCGCCTCCGACGACCCGACCTATCAGGCCTGGGTGGAGGAGGTCTTCGCCGACCAGGCGTTCTTCACGCTGCGCAGCGTTGTCACCGACCGCGCCGCCGACTGGCATCCGACGCGATACGAGGCGAAGGCGATCCGCGAGGGCCGGATGCCGCGGTACTGGACCTTCGTGCGGAGCGATGCGCCATGCAGTTGAACGGAGCGGCTGCCCTCGTTACCGGCGCGGGCTCCGGCCTCGGCGCTGCCACGGCCGAGGCGCTGGCCGCCGCCGGCGCGCATGTCGTCGCGATGGACCTGAATGCGGACGGCCTCGCCGCTCTCGCGTCTCGCTGCGATGCCACGCCGATCGCCGGGGACGTCACGAGCGAAACCGATGTCGCGGGCGCCCTGGAAGCTGCCGGCGGCCTCGGACCGCTGCGGCTGGTCGTGAACTGTGCGGGCATTGCGCCTGCCGCCCGCGTTGTCGGACGCAACGGCGCGCATGACCTCGCGCTGTTCGAACGCACGCTGCGCATCAATCTGGTCGGCACCTTCAATGTGCTGCGCCTCGCCGCGCAGCGCATGCAGCGGCTGGAGCCGACGGCGCCGGACCATGAGCGCGGTGTCATCGTCAACACCGCCTCCATCGCCGCCGAGGACGGGCAGGTCGGCCAATGCGCCTATGCCGCATCCAAGGCGGGCGTGATGGGGCTGACGCTTCCCGCGGCGCGGGAACTGGCAAAATCCGGCATCCGCGTCGTCACCATCGCCCCGGGGCTGTTCGAGACGCCGATGCTCGCCGGCCTGCCGGATGCTGCCCAGGCAGCGATCCGCGCGCTGCCGCCTTTCCCGGCACGGCTCGGCAAGCCCGCGGAGTTCGCCGCCATGGTGCTGGCGATCTGCGCGAACCCGCTGCTGAACGGCACGACGATCCGCGTCGATTCGGCGCTGCGCCTGCCGCCCTGACCTCAGGCGCCGCGCGGCGCCAGCAGGATGACCGCGGCGCCGGTCAGGCACAGTGCGGCACCGATGGCATCCCAGCGGTCCGGCCGGACGCCCTCCACCAGCCACATCCAGACGAGCGACGCGGCGATATAGACGCCGCCATAGGCGGCGAAGGCGCGCCCGGCGGCGGCGGCATCGACGCGCGACAGCAGCCAGGCGAAGGCAATCAGCGCCGCCACGCCGGGGACCAGCCACCACGGGCTGCGGCCGAGACGCAGCACCGCCCAGAAGGCGAAGCAGCCACCGATCTCGGCGATGGCGGCAAGGGTGTAGATCAGGATCACGGGCGCATTGGAGGGGCTTTGCCCCTCCAGACCACCCCAGCAAAGGCCGAAAGGCCTTTGCAAACCTCAACTTGGTGCTGGGCCATACGGTTCGTTGGGCACGACAAGGTGTCGTCGTGCACGGTGGTTGCTTCCTGGTGATGGGCGCACTGCCGTGGCCGGCGCCTTGCCCGCCCGGCGCCAGATCGAGGTTTCCAAAGGCCCTTCGGCCTTTGGCGGGGAGTGGCTTGGAGAGGGGCGGCGCCCCTCTCCAACAACCCGCCGCGCAACCTCAATCGATGCTCTCAAGCAGCTCGCACAGCGTCGCGCAGCGCGGTGCCAGGTCCTGCCACAGCACGTGCTCGAACGGCGCATGCGCGCCTGCCCCTGTGCAGCCCAGCCCGTCCAGCGTTGGTACGCCGATCGCCGCGGTGAAGTTGCCATCCGACCCGCCGCCCCGATGCTGCTTCGGCAGGGTGTAGCCATGCCGTGCCGCGATACCGTGCGCCATCTCGTAGAGCGCCGTGATTTCGGGCGTCTCCACCATCGGCGGGCGGTTCATGCCGCCGGTCACCTCGATGCGGATGCCGTGCGCTTCCCCCGCCATGGCGTGGATCAGGCGCTCGATGCGCTCACCGTCGGGAACGGTCGCGACACGGCAGTCGATCTCGCAGCCGGCCTCGGGCGGAACGACGTTCGGGCGCGTACCGCCCCAGATCGGCGCGACGTTGGTGGTGGTGCCGCCGGGCAGGTCAGTCAGGTCGTGGATCTCGAGGATCTTCCGCGCCAGGGCCACCACGGCGCTGCGCCCGTCCTGCCAGTTGCCGCCGGCATGGGCTGACACGCCGTGCACCTTCATCACGAAACGGCCGACACCCTTGCGCGCGGTGACGCAGGCGCCGTTCGGGCCGCCGGCAGGTTCCGGGATCAGCACGGCGCGCGCACCGGTCGCGGCCTTCTCGATCGGCGCGCGGGATGTCGGGCTGCCCACTTCCTCATCCGGCGTCAGCAGCAGGATGATCGGGCGCTTCGTCTTCACCTTCTGGCGAAGGATCTCCCGAACGGCATGGAAGGCGAAGAAGGACCCGGCCTTCATGTCATAAATGCCAGGGCCGTGTGCCTTGGCGCCATCCACCTTCCACGGCATGGAGGTGGCAAGCGTGCCGTGGTCCCACACTGTATCGAGATGACCGGCGACGACGACAGGCGCACCCTCACCCGGCGTCCGGGCAATGAGCGTGTCGCCATAGCCGTCATAGCCCGGCATTCGTTCCAGCGCCGCTCCGACCGCGGCCAGCTCCGCCTGCGCCTTGTCGATCAGCCCGTTCACTGCCTTGGGATCGGTGGTCGGCGTCTCATGCACCACCCAGCCCTTGAGTTCATCGAGGATGCGTTCGGAGGAGCCAAGCTGGGTCTGGGGCATGGCGGCGGTATCCCTGGGCTGTGCTGGGCGGGCTTCTGGCAGCGGGGTTTTCTCTTGTCCATCCTGGACAGGGCCGTTAACGACCCTGCCGCAGCGCAGCAGGGGGCCTCCGCCGCTCATGGCCGAATCCTACGCCTTCGAGGACCTCTCCGTCGGCATGACCGCGAAGTTCTCCAAGACCGTCACCGAGGCTGACATCGTGCTGTTCGCCGCCGTGACCGGCGACACCAACCCGATGCACCTCGACGCCGAGTACGCCGCGACCTCGATCTTCAAGGAGCGTATCGCCCACGGCATGCTCGCCGCGGGGCTGATCACGAAAGTGCTGGGCACGCAGCTCCCCGGGCCCGGCACCATCTACCTTTCGCAAAGCCTGCAGTTCCGCGCGCCGGTGCGGATCGGGGAAACGGTGACGGCCACCGTCGAGGTCACGGCGCTTCATGCCGAGAAGCACCGCGCCACGCTGCGCACCATCTGCACCGTGAAGGGCAAGCCGGTGCTGGAAGGGGAGGCTTATGTCTCCGTCCCGTCCCGCGCGCAGGCGGCGGCCCAGGCGGCGGAGTAGCATCATGCGTCGTGTCTGCGTGTTCTGCGCGTCCTCCATGGGGTCGCGCCCCGATTATGCGGAGGCCGCCGAGGCCCTCGGCCGGGCGATCGCCAAGCGCGGCCTCGGCCTCGTCTATGGCGGCGGCGCCGTCGGGCTGATGGGCGTCGTCTCCCGCGCCGTGATCGCCGCCGGCGGCGAGGTCATCGGCATCATCCCGCACGGGCTGGTCGTGCGGGAGGCGGGCAGCCGCGACCTGATGGACCTGCGCGTCGTCGGGTCGATGCACGAACGCAAGGCGATGATGGCCGAGCTGTCCGACGGCTTCGTCGTGCTGCCCGGCGGCTACGGCACGCTGGAGGAAGCGGTCGAGGCGCTGACCTGGCTGCAGCTCGGCATCCACGGAAAGGGTGTGGTCTTCGTCGATACGCTGGGCTTCTGGCAGAAGCAGATGGCCATGCTGGACCACATGACCGAGGAAGGGCTCCTGAAGGCCGACATGCGCGCCATGGCGCTGCTCGCGCCGGATCCCGAGGCGGCGCTCGACCGGCTCGCGACCTTCACGCCGCCGGTCGTGCCACGCTGGCTGCTGCCGGGCGAGGCGTGATGATCATCACCGACTGGCGCCGGGTGCCGCCCCAGGCGCGCGGCGCCACCGTCGCGCTGGGCAACATGGATGGCGTGCATCTCGGCCATGCCGCGGTGCTGCGCGCGGCGCACGCGGCGCGGCCCGACCTGAAACTCGCCGCCCTCACCTTCGAGCCGCATCCGCGCGAGCATTTCCGCCCCGACGATCCGCCCTTCAGGCTGACGCTGCTGCCGGCGAAGGCGGCGGCGCTGGAAGCGGCGGGGGCGGCGATCGTCTTCGCACTGCCATTCGACGACGCCTTCGCCGCGATGCCTGCCGAGGGTTTCGTCGAGGAAGTGCTGCACCGGGGAATCGGCGCGAAGCATCTCGCCTGCGGCGCGGATTTCGCGTTCGGCCACCGCCGCGGCGGTGACGTGGAACTCCTCGCAAGGGAGGCCGAGAAGCGCGGCATGGGGCTGTCCATCGTCCCGCATGTGATGCAGGACGGGGAGGCCATCTCCTCCACGCTCATCCGCCGGCTGCTCCAGGACGGCTACCCCGAGCGGGCTGCCGAGAAGCTCGGGCGCCCATGGGAAGTTCGCGGCACCGTGGTGCATGGTGACAAGCTGGGCCGTGTGCTCGGCTGGCCCACGGCGAATATGTGGCTTGGCCGGCACCTCGAGCCTGCGCGCGGCGTCTATGCCGTGACGGTGGCGCTGCCGGACGGCTCGGAAGCGAAGGGGGTTGCGAATGTCGGCCGCCGCCCGACGCTCGGCGGCGACCCGGAGACCCGGCTCGAGACCTTCATCTTCGACTATGGCGGTGATCTCTACGGCAAGGAGATCGGCGTTCGGCTGGTGCGCTTCCTGCGGCCCGACGCGAAGTTCGCGGGGCTGGAGGAGTTGAAGGCCGCGATCGCACAGGACGTGGAGGATGCGAAGGCCGCGCTGGCGTAGGGCATGCGCGTTCTCTGCACGCACGCTACCGCCTTCAGCCTTCTGCTTCGCGGGCATCGTCACGCGACCGGATGATTCCCTCTGACGGTGGTGTGCACCAGTGTGCCGACCGCGAAGCACGCTAATGGTCGGCCCCGCGCTTCCACTGGCGCGCCAGGGCTGACACGATCGGGCGGCGCGACCGCGCCTGATCGTCGAGTAGCTCTACCAAGGAAACGCCGGCATGAGTTCCCATCCCACCGACAAGCGAACCACCGTCCCCAGCATCCTCGCCCGCAAGGGCGGCCGCCCCATCGTCGCCCTGACCGCCTACAGCGCGCTGACCGCGCGGATGGTCGATGCGCATGCCGATGTGATCCTCGTCGGCGACAGCCTCGCCATGGTCGAGCACGGCATGGACTCGACGCTCGGCCTGACGCTCGACGTGATGATCCTGCATGGCAGAAGCGTGATGCGCGGCGCACGCAAGGCGCTGGTCGTCGTCGACATGCCCTTCGGCAGCTATGAGGAAAGCCGCGAGCAGGCCTTCCGCAACGCCGCCCGGCTGCTCGGCGAGACCGGCTGCACCGCGGTGAAGCTCGAAGGCGGCGTCGGCATGGCGGACACGATCGCCTTCCTGACCGCACGGGGCATCCCGGTGATGGCGCATATTGGCCTGACGCCGCAATCGGTGATGACGATCGGCGGCTTCCGCACCCAGGGCCGCCAGGAGGCGGACTGGCCGGCGATCGAGGCCGACGCGGCCGCCGTGGCCGAAGCAGGCGCCTTCTCCGTGGTGCTGGAAGGGCTCGTCGAGCCGCTCGCCGCGAAGATCACGGGTGCGGTGCCGATCCCGACCATCGGCATCGGCGCCTCGGCACAGTGCGACGGACAGATCCTGGTGCTCGAGGACATGCTCGGCTTCTCGCCACGCGTTCCACGCTTCGTGCGGCGGTTCGGCGGGCTCGGCGAAGCCGCCGACAAGGCGATCGCCGAGTATGCGCGCGCTGTGGCCGATCGCAGCTTTCCGGGGGCGGCCGAGGTCTACTCGATGAAGGCCTGAGCGGCGGCGGCGCTGCGCTACGGAGCGGTTGAAGTGCCATAGGCGCGAATGTCGAATCAGAGAGGGGCGCCGCCCCTCTCCGAACCTCACCCCGCCAGGCCATGGATGGCCTGGACCGCCAGGACTTGGCGCCGAGCGCGGAGGCCGATTCTGCTGATCTCAAACCCCTTCAATGCGCATGCCGTGTCATGACGATACTCCTGCCCTGCGCGCGAAGTGCCAGGTCAAGGTTTGCAAAGGCCCTTCGGCCTTTGCCGGGGTGGGGTTCGGGAAGGGGCAGAGCCCCTTCCTGATCCGACCGCTATCGCCAGTCTCCGCGCGAATGGGGCTTCGCCCCTCGCGGTTCCAACGAAGAACCTCAGCCGCTGATCGCCATCCCCGTCGCCGGATCGAACACATGCAGGTTGTCGGGGTCCGGCCGGATCGCCACCGCATCGTCGATCGCGGCGCGGTGGGATGCCCGCACCTCCGCCGTGACACGGAGCTTCGGCGCCAGTTCCACCTCGATCAGCCGCTCGCTGCCGATCAGTTCCACGATCCAGACCTTGCCCGGGATCGATCCCAGTGTGCCGGCCGGCACGATCGTCACATCCTGCGGGCGCACGCCGAGGATGACGTCGGCCGGCGCACCCGCAGGCAGCGTGATAGGCAGTGCCGTTCCCGCGACGGACAACGCGCCGTCCTCCCACCGCGCGGGGATCAGGTTCATCGGCGGCGTGCCGATGAAGCCCGCGACGAACAGGTTGGCGGGCTTGCCGTAGACCTCCTCCGGCGTGCCGATCTGCTGCACCACGCCTTCGTTCATCACCACGACCAGATCGGACATGGTCATGGCTTCGAGCTGGTCGTGCGTGACGTAGATGGTCGTGGTGCCGAGATCGAGGTGGAAGCGGCGCAATTCCCCGCGCATCGTGGCGCGCAGCTTGGCGTCGAGGTTCGACAGCGGCTCGTCCATCAGGAAGATGTCCGGCCGGCGTACCATAGCCCGGCCGAGGGCCACGCGCTGCCGCTGGCCACCGGAAAGCTGCTTCGGCTTACGCGTCAGCAGATGGAGGATCTCCAGAACCTTGGCGACGGCGCCGACCTTGTCCTGCTTCTCGGCCTTCGGCGTGCCGCGGACCTCCAAGCCGTAGCCGATGTTCCGCGCCACATCCATCGTCGGATAGAGCGCATAGGATTGGAACACCATCGCAATATTGCGCTCGCCCGGTGGCAGCGTGTCCACGCGACGGTCGCCGAAGCGGATCTCGCCGGCGGTCGCCTTCTCCAAGCCGGCGATCATCCGCAACAGCGTCGTCTTGCCGCAGCCCGACGGTCCCAGCAGCGTCACGAACTGCCGTGACGGCACACGCAGGTCCAGCGCCTTCAGCACATGGTTGGACCCGAAGGACTTGGACAGCCCCTGAACAACGACATCCGTCATCCCTTCACCGCCCCCGCGCCGAAACCCGCCACCAGATGGCGCTGCATGAACCCGAACAGGATGGCCATGGGCAGCGTCATCAGCACGGATGACGCCATCATCAGGGCCCAGTCGACATGGGTGCCGTCGAAGAAATGCATCACGCCGACGGTCAGCGGCAGGTTCTCCATGGTGTTCATGAAGACGCGGCCGAACAGGTAGTCGTTCCAGGACACGATGAGCGAGAAGATCGACGCGGCGATGATGCCCGGCAGCGCCACCGGCAACACGATCTGTCGGAACACCTGGAGGCGGGATGCACCGTCGACCAGCGCGGCCTCCTCGATCTCGATCGGCACGCCGCGGAAGAACGCCCACATCAGCCACAGGCAGAAGGGCAGGGTGATGCAGACATAGCCGAGGATCAGCGAGAACAGCGTGTCCGTCAGGTCGAGCGACACCATCGTCAAGAACATCGGGAAGACGAAGATCACGCTCGGCACCATGTAGCCGAGGATGGCGATATAGGGCACCGCGCGCTGCCCCCAGAAGCGGAAGCGCGTCAGCGAATAGGCGGCGAGCGTCGCCACCGTGATGGAGATGATCGTCGACCCCACCGAGACGATGATCGAGTTGCCGAACCAGGTCAGGAAGTAGGCCGAGGGCGCGACGCCCGCGCCAGGCGCGCTCGCGACGGAACCGCCGAACAGTAATTCGCGATAGGCCTCGAAGGTGATGTTCTCCGGCCACAGCGTCGGCGGCCAGCGGAAGATCTCGTCCTTCGGCTTGAGGCTGGTCGAGATCGCCCAGAGCAGCGGGAAGCACACCACGAAGGTGATGGCGCCAAGCACGGCATAGAGGATGGCGGCGGCCCAGGGTCTCATGCGGCCTTGTCCTCCCGCCCGAAGCCCGAGACGCGGATGTAGAGCATCGACCCGGCAAGGAGCAGCAGCAGCATGATGACGCCCGCCGCGGCGCCGACACCCATCCGGAGATTGGCGATCGACTGGTCGAAGGCATAGAGCGCGAGGTTGTAGGTCGAGGTCCCTGGCCCGCCGCGTGTCAGCAGGTAGATCTCTTCGAACTTGTTGAAGGTCCAGATGGTGCGGAAGACGATCACCACCGCCAGCACCTCGGCGAGCTGAGGCAGGGTGATGTCGCGGAAGCGGCGGAAGGCACCGGCGCCGTCCACCTTCGCCGCGTCATACAGCTCGGTCGGGATGGTCTGGAGCCGCGCGAGCACGACGATGACGACGAAGGGCGTGTACTTCCACACGTTCAGCAGGATGGCACTGGTCATCGCCATGGTCGGCGTGGACAGCCAGGCGATGCGGTCGTCGATCACGCCGGCAGACATCAGCAGGTGGTTGACGATGCCGATCTCGGAATTGAACAGCCAGCGCCAGTTCAGCGCGATAACGACCGTCGGCACGATGTAGGGGAACAGCAGCAATCCGCGAAAGGCGTTCATGCCCTTCAGCGGCTGGTGCAGCAGCATCGCGAGCCCGACGCCGATCACCGCCTGCAGCACCGTGGACCAGCCGGTCCAGACGATGGCCTGCCAGAAGCTTTCCCAGAAAAGCGGGTCCTCCAGCACGAACAGGTAGTTGTCCAGCCCGACGAAGGGCTGGTCGTCCGGCCGCAGCGGGTTGTAGCGGACGAAGGAAAGCCGCACCGCCTCGGCGATCGGCCAGACGAGGAAGACCGCGACCGCGAGGATGAGGGGGAGCATGAACAGCACCCCCACCTGGCGGTCGGACAGGCGAAACTTCATCCGAGCAGGCGCCGGTTCTCGCGGCGAATGTCCTCGAACTGGCGATGGCCCCATTCCACCGCGGCGCGCGGGTTCTCGTTGTTCACCAGGATGCGCTGCGCGACCTGCGACCAGACGTTGCGGCCGTGGCCGATGCCGGCGAGCGGATTGATGCCCTTCTTCAGCTCATGGCCGGAGTTGCAGGCGTAGGGGACGAAGCCCGTGAAAATCACGTCCACGCTGCGCTTCTTCTCCCGGTACATCGGGTTGTTCAGCAGGTCGGGCGCCGTCGCCTGGTCCTTGAAGACCGGGCCGACATTGGGGAACAGGCTGTTGGCGTAGCGCACCATCCATTCGGTGCTGTTCATCACATGCGCCATCGCTTCCTTCGCCTCGCGGATGAAGGGGTTGTTCTGGCGCGGCATGATGAAGCCGTTGATGTCGGTCCAGGACCATCGCGCGCCGGTGCGCGGATGGGCCGGGTTCAGGTAGTACTCCATCTTCTCGTAGATCGGCTTCGCCTCGTCGAAGGCGCGGCCCATGGTGCGGCCCCAGTAGAAGCTGCTGCCGGTCCGGCCCGTCACATGCTGGTCCACGACCTGCAGAAAGCTGAACTCCACCGCCGAGCGCGGCATCGTCGCGTAGAGCTCCTTGATGAACTCATAGGCCTCGATGGTGGCGGGGCTGTTGAAGGTCGTCTCGAAGCTGCGGGTGGGATCCCAGGTCTGGCCGCCTGCCTGCCAGATGAGCTGCTGGATGTGGTAGTCGCCGCAGAGGTTTCGGCCGAGCGCCATGGTGAATCCGGCGCTGCCCTGCCGCTTCGCCTGGATGGCCTTGGCACCGTTCAGCAGATCGTTCCAGGTCCAGTTGGTCGGGTCGGACAGCCCGGCTTCCTGCCGCGCATCGTCCTGCATGATGAACAGGCAGCCCTGGTGATGCAGCGGCACGGCGTATTGCGTGCCCTTCCAGGTGCCGAAATCATCGACGGTGAAGCCCTCGACCAGCCGTTCCCGCGCGCGGATCGCGGTGTTCACGTCCTGCAGCGGCTCCAGCAGTCCCTCGGCGGCGAGCTGGTAGGCGATCGGGCTTTCCACGCTGATCAGCGCCGGCGGGCGGCGGGCCGCGAGGTCCGTGGCGAGCTTGGTGTAGACCGCATCCCAGGCGATCTGCTCGGATTCGAAGCGCAGGCCGGGCGCGTTGCGCTGCGCCCACTCATTCAGCCCGTTGGTGAAGACGCCGATATAGGGGCCGGGCTCGCCCCAGACCCGGGCAACGCGCTCCCGTGTCTGGGCATAGGCGGGCGTTGCGAGCGGCGTCGTGCCAGCCGTGGCCAGGCCGGCCGCCAGCGCCCCACGGCGCGTCAGACGAAGCGTCATGATGTCGGTTCCTTCCCTCTCGGCTGGTCGTCCGCCCGTGAGGGAGGCGCCGCGCCTTTGTTGCGCAAAGCGTATGGGTCGCGGGCGCCAGCGGTCAATGCCGACGCCGCCGCGGACCCCACGCTTTCGTCATCTCTGAAGCGATCTCGCGGCTGCACAATCGCTGTTAGCGTGCATGACCTGGCAGGCTATCGTCGCGCCATTGCGCGACCCCCGCTTCGATGGGTACGCGAAACGCCGGGGATAGCAGCATGGCAGACAAGCTTTGGGTCGGGGCCAGTGGCGCCAACTGGGCGGTGCCCGACAACTGGAGCCCGCCGGGCGTGCCCGCCAGCGGCGACACCGTGACCATCCCGGCCAGCAGCGTGAATGCGAGCGGCGTGACGCTGGACGGGCTGACGATCAATCTGAATTCCAGCGATTCCAGCAATCCCGCGACGATCATCTTCTCCAATGCCAATGTCGCCACGGCGACGACGACCTTCGTCGCCACGGGCACCCAAGCCGCCATCCACGTCCATGGCACGCTGTCCCTGGCCGGGACCATCGAGGCCGCGCAACCGGGCGGGTCGTTCGACATCAATGGGATCGGGCAGCTGACGATCGAGGCCGGGGCGCAGGTGACGGCCGGGCCTGGCCAGTTCCTGATGCTCAACGTGGCGCAGGGTGTGGTGAATGACGGCGCGGTGTCGATCAGTGGCGGCGGGCTGAACCTCGGCGCGGCATCCGGCAGCGGCACCGTCACACTTGCCGCGGGCGCGCATCTCTACGCCGCCGGCGCGATCCAGAGCGATCAGACGATCGTCTTCGCGGATGCGACCAGCGTGATCACGTTGCCGGACCCCGGCACCTTCCAGGCCACGCTGTCGGGCTTGCGGCCGGGCGACGTCATCGCCGTGCCCGGCGCCGACATCGACACCGCCACCTACGACCCCGTCGGTCAGACGCTCACGCTGCTGGCCCGGGGCACGACCGTCGCCGTCATCCCGGTGGACGCGCCGGTCGAGACACTGACGCTCAACCCCGAACTGGTCGCCAGCGGCGGCACCCGTGTCTACACCTCCGACGCGACGCGGGTCTGGAATGGCGGCACGGGCGCCTGGTTCGACGACGCGAACTGGACCACCGAGGGCTCGGCACCGGCGTCGATGCCGGTTGCGGGAGACAAGGCCGTCATCGACGGTGGCCTTGCGACCATCGATGCGGATGGCGTCGCGCAATACGGCGCCGTGCACGACATGACCTTCGTGCTGGGCGGCGACGTGGCCGATCCGGGAACGCTCAGTGTCACGAACTTCACGCTCGACCAGCCCAGCTCGATCTCGGTCACGGGCGATGCGCAGCACGGCGTCGTGCAGCTGTCGGGCGCGAATACCTTCCTCGGCGAGGTGTCCGTCCTGTCGCGGCTGGGCAGCCTGACCTTCCAGCTCGACAGCGATGCGTCGCTGCTGATCGACAACACCGGCTTCCTCGTCGGGCCGTCCGGCACCATGGTCTTCGCCGGTGGCGACGTCACCAATGACGGGCTGATCACCGTGCTCGGCCGCTTCGTGCTGGATCAGGATGCCTCGCTCGACGGCGTCGGGCTGATCGACATCGTCGATGGCGGCGTCGTCAGCATCGATGGTGCCGTCGGCGACCGGCAGACCATCCATTTCGGCGACCACAAGGGCACGCTGATCCTCGGCGACCTCGGTACCTTCGAGGCCCAGATCAACGAATTCCAGCAGGGCGACGTCATCATCGTCGAGAACATCGTCGCCAATCGCGGCGTGTACGATTCCGGGGATGGCGTCCTGACGCTCTACAACGACCAGACCGAGGTCGGCAGCGTCTGGGTCTGGGCCGGCACGGTCTTCGATTCCGACGTGGGCACCAACTTCCAGGTCCATGCGGACGGCAATGGCGGCACGCAAATCACCTACGTCAACGATCCGCTGACCGTCGACCTGTCGATCCCCGTCGCCGCGCTGGGCACCGCGACGGAGAAGGTGACGCTGCGCGAGCTTCTGGTGAACGCCTTCGGCGAGGTGCCGGCGGGCTTCACGGGGTTCACGCTGTCCATTGCCTCCACGGACCAGCAGTCGGGCCCGAATGAATCCTATTGGGGCCAGCCGCAGCAGACACCGCCCGGCGCGGGCGTCGATCCCGCCTGGTATGTCAACGGCACGCGCGTGACAGCCGACACGGCATCGCTGGCGCAGATCGACGCCTCGCAGATCGACGAGGTCGAGTTCCTCGTCGGCAACGAGATACCCGCCAATGCCTGGTTCGCCGTCACCACCGCGACAGATACGGCCGGCAACGCCACACAGATCACGCGCTACAACATGTGGAGCGTCGATCCGCTGGTGAATACCTACCAGGCCGGACAGGCGCCGGTCGGGCCATCCGCGATGGTCAACTCCGTCGCGACCTACTGGAACATCTACAACGACGTCCAGAACTACGACAATTGCAACTGGATCGCGGACAATGTGGCGGCCGGCCTTGGCGCCACCATGCCGTACCAGAACTTCAGCAACGACCCTATGGAGAACCGCTCGGGCGGCTTCTGGCGCATCGTCCACAACGGCGTAGAGGACCCGGTCGCCGACTGGTCCACGCTGGTCCAGCCCGGCGACGTGGTGCGCATGGGCTGGCAGAGCGTCGATACCGACGATGGCTGGGCCTATCTGAACTGGCACACCACCACGATCTATGAGGTGACGCCCGACCCCGATGGCGGCGCGAACGTCATCACCGTGTACGACAACATCCAGTATCGCGGCGACACCAGCTATATCGGGCCGCACCAGGCGACCTACTGGACCGACACCGTCCCGGAAAGCATCACGATCTACCGCCTGGACACGGACGGCCAGTATCTGATCGAGGGCAACAGCGCCGGCGAATACATCCACGGCACGGTCTTCAACGACCTGATCCGTCCGGTCGGCGGTGGCGCCACCGTGACGGGCGGGCCGGGCGACGACGAGATCGAGGGCACGCTCGCCAATCTGAACGGCGCGACGCTGACCGATTTCACGCTCGGCGACTGGCTCGAAATCACCGACCTCGACCCGAATTCGGCCGCCGTCACCTTCAACCCGACCAACGACCTGCTGACCGTCTACAGCAATGGTGCGGCCGTCGCGTCCTTCACGCTGCCGGCCTGGACCCTGGGCGACAGCTTCATCGTCGGCGCGGATGACGATGGCGGCACCCGCATCCACATGGCGCACGAAGCACGGACGGAGATCGCGGACTCCGCCTTCCTCGACGCCAATGGCTGGTCCTACACCAACGAGACCGACCCCGCCGCGGCTTTCGGCTACACGCCGGAGGAGGTCTCCCCCGCCGCGGGCGAGGGCAAGATCGTCATGGGCCTGATGCTTCAGCGCGCCAACGATCCCGCCGCGCTGCTGGAGATGGGTTGGGCCGACCGCCAGAAGGCGCTTGCCGCGATGGAAGCGGATGGCACGCTCTGGACCACCTATGGCGCGGACCAGCAGGCCTATGACGCCATCCTCCAGGATCTGCAGGACCAGGGCATCACCGTGCTCGGCGAGGATGACGGCTACGTCTCCTCCGCCGCCTCGCGCACCATTTGGGTCGAGCTCAACGCCCACGAGTTCAAGGAGGTGTTCGGCGCCGACCTCCTTGCCGGGAACAATGACGACCGCGGCCGCACGCTGTTCTGGAACGGCGACCTGGCCGTGCCCGAAAGCTGGAACTCGGCGGTCGCGGCGCTCTGGCTCGACAGCAACGCCATCCCGATCGTCGACAACGTGGCGCAGGGCACGCCCTGGACGCCGCCCCAGGGCGCGCAGAGCATCGGCAACGCCAATACCGGCGCGCCGGCGCTGACACCGCAGCAGATCGCCGCGCTCTACAACTTCCCGATCCTCGATCCGGCGGCGGTGACCGGCACGATCGGCGTGCTGGAACCGCTGATCGGCGATGCCGTGCCGGCGGGCTCCCCCGAGGGCTATTTCCAGGCCGCCTTCGAGGCTTATCGCGCGTCGCTCGGCATCGACAACGCCGCCACGCCCTTCCGCTACTATGTCGCCGCCAATGGCGGCACGACCTACAGCGACGCGCATGCCGGCGAGCGCAGCATGGATGTCGGCATCCTCACCGCCATCAACCCCAACGCCAATCTCGGCCTCTATGTCGGCTCGGGGAACGACCAGCGGACCTACTATTCCGCCTTCCAGAGCGCGATCTGGGACCTGGAGAACAATCCCGGCATCCTGACCTCCTCCTTCATGGATTTCGTGTCCAGCGCGCCGGATTCGCCCTATCTCGCCGCCTATCGCGAACTGTTCGTGGACGCCGCGCTGCGCAACATGACGCTGTTCTCGGCGGCCGATGATGGCGGATCGAGCGACAGCATCCCGAACGGCCTCACCAACGTCATCCAGGCGCATACCAGCCCTTATGCGGTGCTGGTCGGCGGCACCTCCCTCAGCACGGCCGGCACCGCGGCCGGCGACCCGACGCTCTCGACGATCATCGCGCAGGCGACCGCCGGCGACCTCGCGACGCTGCGCATGCTGGTCGCCGCCGGCATGACCGATCTGCCGCAGGAAGCGACGGCCCTGTCCCGCACCATCGAGACGGTGTGGAACCAGATCGTGCTCAACGGCACGACCTTCCCTGCCGGCGCCGGCTACTATGATGCAGCGGCGGGCGTCGGCGGTGTGGACGTGACGACGCCGACGCCGTCCTACCAGTCGGATTACGGGCTCGATCCGGTCGATGCGGCGACGGGCGATGGCGGGCGCGGCGTGCCGGATGTGTCGGCGGCATCGGGCGGCAACCTCACCTACTACACGCCGAATGGCGACCTGACCCTGCCGCCGACCGACTGGTCCGGCGGCTACGGCACCAGCGCCGCGGCGCCCCTCTGGGCGGCGCTGGCGGCGCAGATCAACACGATCTTCCTGGACCAGGGCCTGCCGCGGCTCGGCTACATGAACGACCTGCTCTATGCCGCGGCGGTGGTGGCGCCGGCATCCTTCAACGACATCACCCTCGGCAACAACATCGCGTCCTTCAACTGGGGCGGAGAGTATACCTCCGCGACCGACCCCTTCGTCGCGATCCCCGAGGATACCAACCAGATCACGCCGACTGGCCTCGGCTACGAAGCCGGACGGGGCTACGATTATGTCACGGGCCTCGGTTCGCCGAATGGTGTGCTGCTGGCCCGCGCGCTGACCGCCATCGCCCATGCGCAGATGAACGATGACACGCCGGCGATGCTGACGGCGGGGGAGGAGAGCGGCTGGACCGCGACGGTCGCGCAGTCGCTCCTCATCCAGCCGATGCTGACCGCGCGCGGCACGGTCCGTGTGCGCGCGGGTGACGAGATCCGCGCCCTCGAGATCGGCGCGAGCGATGCCTATGCCTGGTCCAGTCAATTCGCCCAGCAGGTTCTGCAGCCGCATTTCTCATCGGCGCTGGTGGTCGCTTTCGATCGCCAGTCCCAGGGCACGGCGCTGGAAGCGCAGCTCACGGCGGAGGCGACCTTCCTGCTTGCCCTCGACAATGTCGACATGGCGGCGCCGCAGGCCGCGCTGTCCAATGCCTATGGCTTCGTGGACTTCATGTCGGATGGTCAGGCGGTGCGCGCGGCCCGCGCCGTCGCGGTCGCGGAAACCGCCGGCGCCGCGGATGATCAGGTCGCGATCGTGCGCATCCGGCAGAACGGCGTGAACGACAGTTCCCTGCTGTTCTATCGCGTCGATGATTTCGCCGGGACGGTCGATGGCCTGGCGCCGGGCGACGCCGGCTATGAGGCCGCGACCCTGGCGCGCGCCTATGCGACCGCTGCGGGCGGCACGTGGGTCGATGGGCCCGGCTATGGCGAGTATGGGGAGGCGCGCCTTCTGGACGTGGATGCCGGCGACCTCGTTGCCATGCGCCTGCGCTCGGACGGCCACGACTTCTACGCCTTCGCCCAGGCCAATGAGGTGGCCGAGGGGCGCCATGTCGGC
This sequence comes from Neoroseomonas terrae, assembly GCF_018129025.1. Lineage (GTDB taxonomy): Bacteria > Pseudomonadota > Alphaproteobacteria > Acetobacterales > Acetobacteraceae > Neoroseomonas > Neoroseomonas terrae. The sequence goes on from NZ_JAAEDI010000017.1 coordinate 126,149, forward strand.
CATTTGTGGAACTACGGCCTCAACACCTGGGGGTGGGAGGACGTTCACGGCGGCGGCGACCAGGACTACAACGACATGGTCGTCCAGCTCGATTTCACGAGCGCGGCGGGGAGCGGCTGGCTGGCGTAGCGGTCGCCTCCGCCGCCGGTTCGCGCTCGGCGAGGCGCAGGCTGCGCCTCAGCCAGGCCGCGAAGGCCCGGACTGTGGACCGCCCGGCCGCGATCTCCGTCATGACGAGGTGATACCCGGTGCCGTCGTCCAGCACGGCGGCGAAGGGGCGCACCAGCCGGCCCTCGGCGATCGCCTGGTCCACCAGGACGCCCCACGTCACGGCGAGACCCTGCCCGGCTTCGGCGGCGGCCAGCGCCAGGGCCGTTTCATCGAAACGCGGCCCTGATCCGGCGAGCTTCGGGTCCAGCCCCGCCGCCTGCAGCCAGTTCGCCCAATGTGGCCGCTCCGCGTAGTGCAGCAGCGTATGCCGCGCGAGGAACTCCGCGGCCGGCAGGGCCCGTGCCTGCTCGGTCCACAGCGCCGGGGCGCAGACCGGGTACATCACCTCGCGCGTCAGCGGCTCGACGACATGACCCGGCCAGTCGCCCGTACCGGTGCGGACGGCGACGTCCACATCCGATCCATGCAGCTGCACGAAATATCGGTGACTTTCGAGCAGCACGTCGATCCAGGGATGGTGACGGACGAAATCGTCGATGCGCGGGGCAAGCACGCGCATCGCGAAGGTGCGGGGCGCGTTGATCACCAGCGTGGTGCGGCTGCGCGGTTGGCCGATGCGCATCAGCCCGGTTTCGAGCTGGTCGAGACCGCGCCGGACGTAGTCCGCCAGCAGGTCGCCGGCCTCGGTCAGCCGCAGTCCGCGGGGGCCGCGGCGGAACAGCGGTTCCTGCAGCCGGTCCTCCAGCGCCTTGATCTGGCGGCTGACCGCACCCTGCGTGATGCCGAGCTCGGACGCCGCCCGGCCCATGTTGAGATGCCGCGCCGCAGCGTCGAAAATACGAAGGGAGGCCAGGGGCAGCCCGGCCACGCCATTACCTGGGCTCATGGCTCGGCACAGTATCCGGCATCTGCACGTGCCGCCAGACTCCGCCCAGACTTCGTTCCGAAACACAGGACCAGCCCTGCATGACCGACGCCGGCCGCTTCGACCCCGTGACCCTCCAGATTTTGTGGAGCCGGCTGATCTCCATCGCCGACGAGGCCGCCGCGGCGCTGCACCGCACGTCCTTCTCGACCATCGTGCGGGAATCGAACGACTTCGCGACCGTGCTGATGGATGCGGAGGGCGCGAGCCTGGCCGAGAATTCGATCGGCATCCCGAGCTTCGTCGGCCTGCTGCCGCGCACGCTGAAGCACATGCTGGCCGAGATCCCGAAGGAGGAGCTGAAGCCCGGCGACGTGCTGATCACCAACGATCCCTGGATGGCGACGGGGCATCTGCTGGACATCACCACCGTTTCCCCGGTGTTCCGCGGCGACAAGCTGGTCGGCTTCGCGGGCGCGACCTCCCACATGCCGGATATCGGCGGCGTGCTGTGGTCGGCCGATTGCCAGGAAGTGCTGGAGGAAGGCATCCGCATCCTGCCGACCAAGCTGTATGACGGCGGGAAAGAGAACCGCGAGCTGACGCGCATGATCCGCGCGAATGTCCGCGTCGCCGACCAGGTGATGGGCGACATCGCGGCGCAGGTCACGGCGCAGTCGGTTTGCGCGCGGCGGCTGCTGGAATTCCTCGACGATACCGGCCTCGAAGACCTGACGGAGCTGTCCGCCACGCTCCAGGCCCGCGCGGATTCGGCGATGCGCAAGGCGATCAGCGCCCTGCCCGACGGTACCTGGCACCATGTGATCCACGCCGATGGCTATGAGGACATGGAAACCCGCATCGAGTGCGCGGTGACCGTGAAGGGCGATACGCTGACGGTGGATTACGCTGGCACCTCCGCGCAGATCGCGCGCGGGCTGAACAGCGTGATGAACTACACCTATGCGTATTCGGTCTATCCGCTGAAATGCGCGCTGGACCCCGATACGCCCCGCAATGAGGGCAGCTATCGCGCCGTGACGGTGACGGCGCCGGAGGGGTCGATCCTGAACCCGCGCTACCCCGCGGCGGTGAATGCTCGGCATCTGACGGGGCTGTTCCTGTCGGGCGCGATCTATGGCTGCCTCGCGCAGGTTGTGCCGGAGAAGGTGATCGCGGACAGCTCCTCGCCGTCGCCGCGGCCAGTGACGACCGGCCGCGACCGGCGTGGCGAACGCTTCTCACAGGTGCTGTTCGGCAGCGGCGGCATGGGCGCTGGCGCCGGTCGCGACGGGCTGAACGCGACGGCCTTCCCGACGAATTCCGGGTCGGGCTCCATCGAAGCCTTCGAATCCAGCACGCCCGTCGTCGTGTGGCGCAAGGATTTGCTGGCCGATAGCGGCGGCGCGGGCGAGTGGCGCGGCGGGCTCGGCCAGGAAGTCGAGATCGAGGTGATGAGCGACGAGCCGGTGCGCCTGTCGCTGGTGTCCGACCGCATGAAGCACCCGGCGGGCGGCCTTGGTGGCGGCGCGGCCGGCGCGCCGGCGCTCGCGCAGTTGCAGGACGGCCGCAAGCCGCATCCGAAGGGCCGGTCGATGCTGCAGCCCGGCGACCGGCTGACGATGCATTACGGCGGTGGCGGCGGGTACGGCGACCCGGCGAAGCGCGATCCCGCGGCGCTCGATCGCGACGTCGAGGACGGCTATGTCACGCCCGAGGCCGCGCAGCGCCACTATGGTCGGCGCGGCTAAGATGAGGATCGCGCGCCGCGCCCTGCTCGCGGCCAGCCTCGCGACACCGGCCGTCGCGCAGGCGCTGCGGACGATCCGACTGATCGTGCCCTTCGCGCCGGGCGGCGGGTCGGACACGCTGGCGCGGCTGCTCGCGCCGGCGCTCGGGGCGGCGCTGGGCGGTGCCTCCGTCGTCGTCGAGAACCGCGCCGGCGCCGGCAGCCAGATCGGCGCCGAGGCGGTGATGCGCAGCGCGCCCGACGGCACGACGCTGCTGCTGGGCGACACGCCGCTCGTCACCATCCCCGCGTTGCAGGCCGCGGCTGGCCGGCCGGTGCCGTTCCAGGCCGCCGTCGATTTCACGCCGATCGCGGCGATCGCCGCGGCACCCGCGCTGATCCTCGTCGCGCAGAACGCGCCCTGGCGCGACACGCGCGAGATGCTGGCCGCCGCGCGGGCGCGGCCCGGCACGATCAACGTCGCCTCCGGTGGCGTCGCCACCAGCACGCATCTGATGATCGAGCTGCTGCAACTGCGCAGCGGCGTGCAGGTGACGCATGTGCCCTATCGCGGCACCGGCGCGGCGATCCAGGACCTGCTGTCCGGCCAGGTCCAGGCGATGATCCAGGCGATGGCGACCGCCGCGCCGCTGGTCGCCGCCGGGCAGATGCGCGTGATCGGCGTCGCGGCGGATCACAGGCTGGCTGAACTGCCGGATGCGCCGACGCTGCGGGAGCAGGGCATCGACCTCGTCTCCGCCTTCTGGTGGGGCGTGCTCGGTCCGCCAGGCATGGCGGCGCCGCTGGTCGACACGCTGAGCACGGCGTTGCAGGCGGCCATGGCGTCGGAATCAGTGTCCTCGCGCCTACCGACGCTCGGTCTCGAACGGCTGACCCTCGGCCCCACTCCCTTCCGCGACATGCTGGCCGCCGAGACGGCCCGCTGGCGCGACGTAGTCCAGACAGCAGGAATCAAGCCTGAATGACGTCTCCCTCCCTGCGCATCGGCGTCGATGTCGGCGGTACCTTCACCGATTTCGTCCTGGTGGATGAGGCGAAGTCCCGCGTCCTGACCGGCAAGCGGCTGACCACGCCGGACGATCCTGGCCGCGCCATCCTGGACGGCATCACCCGCCTGCTGGGCGAGGCCGGGGCGACCATCGACGATGTGCGCCAAGTGGTGCACGGCACGACGCTGGTGACGAACACGGTCATCGAGCGCAAGGGCGCGCGGATCGGCCTGATCACCACCAAGGGCTTCCGCGACAACCTCGAGATGGGGCGCGAGATGCGCTACGATCTCTACGACCTCGCCCTGGAGAAGCCCGAGCCGCTGGTGCCGCGTCCGCGCCGCCATGCGGTGACCGAGCGGCTGAGCGCGCAGGGCGACATCCTGCGTCCGCTGGATGAGGCCGAGGTGCGCGCCGCCGCGCAGGCGCTGAAGGCGCAGCAGGTCGAGGCCGTCGCGGTCTGCCTGCTGCATTCCTATCTGGACCCGTCGCATGAACGCCGCATCGGCGCGATGCTGGCCGAGGAACTGCCCGGCGTGCCGGTGACGCTATCATCCGACGTCGCGCCTGAGATCCGCGAGTATGAGCGCGCCAACACGGCCTGCGTGAACGCCTACGTCCTGCCGCTGATGGACCGGTATCTCGCGAAGCTGGAGGAAGAACTGCACCGGCGCGGGTTGCGCGGGCCGCTGCATCTGATGCTGTCGGCCGGCGGAACCGCGACGGTGCGCTACGCCCGCTCCAACCCGGTGCAGCTCATCGAAAGCGGTCCGGCGGCTGGCGCCACGGCGGCGATGCATGTCGGCGCGGCCTGCGGGTTGTCGGAGATGATCTCCTTCGACATGGGCGGCACCACCGCGAAGATGTGCCTGATCGAAGGGGGCGAGGCAGAGCATTCCTCGACCTTCGAGGCGGCGCGCGTGAAGCGGTTCCGCAAGGGATCGGGCCTGCCGCTAAAGGTGCCGGTGATCGACCTGATCGAGATCGGCGCCGGTGGCGGGTCCATCGCCGCGGTGAATGCGATGGGGCTGCTGACGGTGGGGCCGGAGAGCGCGGGCTCTGTGCCCGGCCCGGTCTGCTACGGCCGTGGCGGTCGTCGCCCGACGGTGACGGATGCCGACCTGCTGCTGGGCTATCTCTCGCCCGACTACTTCCTGGGCGGCGAGATGGGGCTGGATCGCGAGGCGGTGGAATCCGCGGTGCGCGACGACCTCGCCGGCCCGCTGGGCATGTCGGTTGATCAGGTCGCCGCCGGCATCCACGCCGTGGTGAATGAGAACATGGCCGCGGCGACGCGCATGTACATCGCGGAGAAGGGGCGTGATCCGCGCCGCTACGCGCTTCTCGCCTTCGGCGGTGCCGGGCCGGTGCATGCCTATGGCCTCGCGAAGCTGCTGAAGCTGCGGCGCATCGTCGTGCCGGCGGGCGCCGGCGTGGCCTCGGCGCTCGGCTTTCTCGTCGCAGCCCCCGCCATCGACTTGGTGCGCAGCGGCGTGCGCCGGCTGTCCTCGGTCGATTGGGCGGAGGTCGCGAAGCACTACGCCGAGATGGAAGCGGAATCGCGCACGCTGCTGGTCGAGACCGGCGCGGCGGAAGGCGACGTCGCGTTCCGCCGCAGCGCGGATATGCGCTATGTCGGCCAGGGCTTCGACATCGCCGTGCCGCTGCCCGATACGCTGACGCCCGAGAGCGTCGAGGCGGCGTTCCTCGATGCCTATGAGCGCCTGTTCGACCGCCGTATCGAGGGGCTGCCGATCGAGGTGCTGTCCTGGCGCCTCGCCGCCAGCGCGAGCCGCCCGACGGTGCCGGCGACGCTCGGCGCGAGCATCGAGGGCGCGGCGAAGAAGGGTGAGCGCGATATCTGGTTCCCGCAGACCGGCCGCAAGCCCTGCGCCGTCTACGACCGCTACCGGATGCAGCCCGGCGTGACACTGCGCGGGCCGGCGGTGGTCGAGGAACGCGAATCCACCACTGTCATCGGGCCCGACTGCGATTTCGGCCTGGATGCCCACGGCAATCTCGTCATCGACATCGACGCGGCCGACGCCGCCTGAGGGGGAAAAGCATCATGGCCAAGAACGCACCCTATGCCTGGATGAACGGCAAGCTCGTCCCCTGGGAACAGGCGACGATGCACATCGCCACCGAATGCGTCCTCCGCGGGGAGAACGTCTTCGAGGGCGAGCGCGCCTACTGGTCGGAAGCCGAGCAGGAACTGTTCATCTTCCGCCATGCCGAGCACATCGAGCGGCTGCGCCAGGGCGCGCGCATCATGCGCATGACCGTGCCCTACAGCGATGCCGAGATCGAGGAAGCCTGCATCTCCCTGATCAAGGCCTGCGGCTACCGCGGCCCGGTGCATTTCCGCCCCGTGGTGTATTTCGACCAGGGCGAGCTGACCGACTACCTGCCCTCCGAGATCAAGACGGGCATGTTCATCCTGGCCTTCAGCAAGCCGTCCACCAAGTCGATCGAGACCGGCGTTTCAACCTGCGTCTCGACCTGGCGACGCAATTCCGACCTCGCCTCACCGTCGCGCATCAAGTCGGGCGCGAACTATCACAATTCGCGCCTCGCCTACATCGATGCGCGGCTGAACGGGTACCAGGTGCCGATCCTGCTGAACGCTGCCGGCAAGGTCGCCGAAGGCCCCGGCGCCTGCTTCATGATGGTCCGCAAGGGCAAGGTCATCACCCCGCCGGTCACCGCCGACATCCTGGAAAGCATCACGCGTGAGACGCTGATCGAGGCGATCCAGGCCGAGCTCGGCATCGAGGTGATCGAGCGCGAAATCGACCGCACCGAACTGTATGTCTGCGACGAGGCCTTCTTCTGCGGCAGCGGGCATGAAGTGACGCCGGTGAACTCGGTCGACCACTACGATGTCGGCGAGGGCAAGCCGGGTGCGCTTACGCGCCGCATCCAGAAGCTGTATTTCGACATCGTCTCGGGCGCCGTGCCGCGGTATCGGCATTGGCTGACCCCGATCTATGGCAACGCCGCGCGGAAGACGGCTGCCGACTGACAACGAAGCGCCAGCACACAAGCAAGAACACAGGAGAGGCGAGTATGACCAAGACCATGACGCGGCGCGCTGTGCTCGCCGCCCTGCCGGCCGTGCTGGCGGCACCGGCGCTGCGCGCGCAGCCCGTCCAGCGCGACGTGCGCTTCGTCGTCGGCTTCGCGGCCGGCGGCAGCGTGGATGCCATGGCGCGCATCGTCGCGCAGGCGCTCGGGCCGCAGCTCGGGCGGAACGTGGTGGTGGAGAACCGGACCGGCGCCGGCGGCTTCATCGGCTTGCAGGCCGTGGCCAATTCGCCGCCCGACGGGCATGTGCTGGCCATCGCATCCGGCTTCAACCTCTCGGTCTCCCCGGTGCTGCCGGGCATGACCATGCCGATCGATCCCGATACCGACCTGACGCCAATCGGCGGCATGGGGCGGGGCGCGATGGTGTTGTGTGCGCGCCCCGATGCGCCGTTCCGCGACATGGCGGGCTTCGTCGCCTATGCGAAGGCCCACCGGACGACCTGCGGGCATGGCGGCGCCGGGTCCTCGCCGCATCTGATGGCGGCGCGCATGGCGCAGCTCGGCGGGTTCGAGCTGGACTTCATCGCCTATCGCGGTGGCGCGCCCGCGCTGCTCGACCTGATGGCGAGCCGCATCGACGTCTATTTCGCGCTGCTGCCCGAAGCGCTGCAGCACATCCGCAGCGGCGCGATGCGTGGCCTCGCGGTTGCTACCGCGCAGCCGCACCCGACGCTGCCCGACGTGCCCGTCATGGCCGCGACCCTGCCCGGCATGGTCGGCGGATCCTGGTGGGGCGTGGCGGGTCCGAAGGGCCTGTCGCCGGCCTGGGTGTCCTATTGGTCCGAACAGGTGCGCATCGTTACCGCGAAGCCGGAGGTCCGGCAGCGGCTGACGGAATCGCTGATCGACGAATCCGACACCTCCACCGCAGCGTTCCGGGCGGAGATCGCCAGCGAACGGCGCATCTGGGCCGAGGTCATCCGCGCCGCCAACATCCGAGTGGAAGGGTAAGCATGTCGCGCAGCGTTGGCCGTCTGGTCGGTGAAAGCCTCGTCGCCCATGGGGCGGATCTGATTTTCTGTGTGCCGGGGGAAAGCTTCCTCGGCCTGACGGATGCGATCACCGATTTGCCGGCGCTGCGCCTGGTCGTGTGCCGCCATGAGGGCGGCGCGTCCTACATGGCGGTCGCGGATGGGCGCATGCGCGGCGGCCGCGCCGGGCTGTGCCTGGTCTCGCGCGGCCCGGGCGTGTCGAACGCCATGATCGGCCTGCACACCGCCTTCCATGACGCTGTGCCGATGGTGCTGCTGATCGGGCAGGTGGAACGCCGCGACATGGGGCGCGGCGCGCTGCAGGAACAGAATTACGCGAAGCTGCTGGCCGACACGACGAAGGCGGTGCTCGAGGTCCACCTGCCGTCCCAGGCGTCGGAAGCCATCGCGCGCGCCTATCACCTCGCTGAAAGCGGCACGCCGGGTCCTGTCGCGGTGATCCTGCCCGAGGATCTGTTCGACGACGACGCCGGCGACCTGCCCGTCGTCGCACCCCGCGCGCGCCCGCTGCCGCAGGCCGGTGCGGGGCAGATGGCGGAATTGGCGGAACGTCTCGCCAAGGCCGAGCGGCCGCTGGTCCTGGTCGGCAGCGCGATGGATGGCGCGCCGGAGCGCCTCGCCGCGCTCGCGCGCTTCGCCGAGACCTGGATGCTGCCCGTCGCGCCGACGCATCGCTGGCCGCATTTGTTCGACAGCCATCACCCGCACTATGCCGGCTATGTCGGCAATCGCGTGCAGCCGAAGCTGATGGCGGCGATGAAGGAAGCTGACCTCGTGATCGCCCTCGGCGAGCGCCTGGGCGATGTGGTCAGCCAGTCCTACACCTTCCCCGCCGCGCCGGACCCGCAGGTGCCGGTCGTGCACATCTGGCCCGACCCGCTGGAAGTGAACCGCGTCTTCAACGTGGACATGCCGATCATCGCGGACCCGGCCTCGGTGGTCGCCGCGCTGATGGATCGCGGCGCGCCCTCGGCGCCCGCCGGGCGCGCGGGTTGGATCGCGCGGCTGCACGGCATCCATCGCGAGCTGACGGCACCGAACCACGAGCCTGCCACGGATGGCGTGAACTTCGCCGCGGTCTGCGTGGCGCTGGCGCAGCGGATGGCGCCGGATGCGGTGCTGTCCACGGATGCCGGCAACTTCACCTCCTTCGTGCACCGCTACGTGCCCTTCGGCCCGCGCAACATCTTCCTGGGCTCGGCCGTCGGTGGCATGGGGCCGGCCGTGCCGATGGCCGTCGCCGCCACGTTGCGCCACCCTGGCCGCCAAGCCATCGCCATCGTCGGCGATGGCGGTGCGCTGATGACCGGCAACGAGATCGCGACCGCCTGCCGCCACGGCACGGCGCCGGTGATCATCATCGCCGACAACAACACCTACGGGTCGATCGGCATGCATCACGCCAATCGCTATCCGGGCCGCCCCGTTGCGTCGGCGGCGGATCTCGTGAACCCGGACTTCGCGGTCTGGGCCAGCGCCTTCGGTGCGCGTGGCTACACGATCCGGGAGGAAGCGGAGATCGCGTCAGTGCTGGACGAGGCGCTGGCACCGCACGACAGGCCCGCCGTGGTGCATGTGAAGGCGTCGGCGGCGCAGATCACCGCGTGGAAACGCCGGGCGAGCTAGAAGCTCGGCAAGTGGCGACGAATGGGTCGCGGCGACGGATGACACTCGTCGCGCAGCGGTGTTCACGGCTGGGCTGCGCATCACTGCGCGCTTCGGCGGCGTGCCGTAGGCCGTAGCGGCGCCCGTTGACCATTCCGGCCCGATGCATCGCACCGGGCCGCGGCGCCTTCAGTCGGTCGGCGACAGCGTCTTGATGAGGTCGAAGACCCGCTTGCGGACCGACTGATCGGTAATCCGGTAGTAGGCCCGCACGAGTTCCAGCGTCTCGCGCCGATGCAGCGTGTCGTCCTCGAAGCCTTCCTGACCCTCGGCGAAGCCGAAAGCAGCGGCGCGGGATCGCGTTGCCGCATTACCGCCCAATTCAGGGGACATATCGTCGAAGAAGAAGCCGATCGGCACGTCCAGCACACGGGCGAGGTCGAACAGCCGGCTCGCACCGATTCGGTTCACGCCGCGCTCGTACTTCTGGATCTGCTGGAAGGTGAGCCCCAGCGCCTCGCCGAGCTTTTCCTGGCTCATGCCGAGCAAGGTACGGCGAAGCCGTACGCGCGTGCCGACATGGACGTCGATTGGGCTCGCGCGGTGCTCGCGTTCGGGCCGATCGCCCGTTTCGCTGCCCGACATCCGCACCTCCGCCACTGCGCCCACCATCTTGATCCTCCCGCCGCAGCTGCGGCGATTCCGTAACCTACCCCCGTCGCAGCAGTAGGCTGCCATTCACTCTTCGTCAACTCTTTTTCAAATTCTCAATAATTGAGACGACCTGGACAGGAGCAGGTTGGCCGTTGCGAACGTATTGCTGACCTAATGCCGCCCTTTCCACCACCCCAGGAGGAGTATCAGGGCGGAGAGAGTCCCTGCGATCAGCACGCCGAGACGTGCGAACAGGGTGGGCTCCCGCGCGGCGGGCAACGGAGCCAACAGGACACCCGGCTCACCCAGCGCCGTGCGCGCAACCTCCCGCCCTCGCGCATCGAAGACGGCGGAGACGCCCGTCTGCGCCGCCCGGGCAAGCGGCAGTCCTTCCTCAACGGCGCGCAGCCGCGCGGTGGCGAGATGCTGCCAAGGACCGGCCGATATCCCGAACCACGCATCGTTTGTGACGTTCACCAGCCAGGCGGGACGCTCCCGAGGGACAACTTGTGCGGGAAATATGACTTCGTAGCAAATCAGACCGCCGAAGGGCGGCACGGCTCCTACTCGCATAGGTTGCAGCTCGGCCCCCGGGGTAAAGTTCATGCCGCCCTGCACCAGCCGGATCGGCAGCCAGCCCGACAGCGGCATGTATTCGCCAAAGGGCACCAGATGGACCTTGTCGGTCACCCCCAGCACCTCGCCCGCCGGGTCGATCGCCACCAGGCTGTTGAACACGCGCTCCAGACGTTGATCGGCCCCGTATTCGGCCCGCACAGTTCCCGTCAGCAGGATGGCCCGCTGGGGCAATGCGCCGGCAATGATCTGGCGCACAGAAGGATCGTTGGCGACCAGGAAAGGCACCGCCGTTTCCGGCCAGATCACCACCAGAGTCTGGTCCTCGGGCAACTCGCGCAGCGCTTCCAGCGCCGCCTCCCGCGTCATGTCCAGATAGCGACGCAGGATCGGGATGCGCTGGTCCTCCCGCCACTTCACCTCCTGCGCGATGTTGCCCTGGACGATCATCAGCCCGACCGGTGCGGGCGGCGGTTCGGCCGGCCACAACCGTGCCAGGCCGAACAGCGCGAAGCCGACCAAGGCGGCCGCGCCGCCCAGCATTGCCCGCCGGCCGAGCAGCGGCGTGGCCGCAATCAACACCGTCGCCAGCGATAGCCCGTGCACCCCGATCCAGGCAGCGCCCTGCACCGGCAACGCGCCGAACGCCCACACGGTCCCCAGTAGGTTCCACGGAAATCCCGTGAAGGCCCAGCCGCGCAGGAGTTCAAACAGTACGAAGCTGCCGGAGAAGACGAGGACCCGCGGCCAGCCCGCCCGCACCCGCCAGGCAAGCAATGCCGGGCCTGCCACGAACAATGCCAGCGGCAGGGCCAGTGCGGGCACCGCAATCGGGACCAGCCACCAGAAGGTCGCGACATCCGTCAGGATGGCATGGGTGATCCAGTAGAGGCCGGCGGTGAAGTAGCCCCACCCCCAGGCGAACCCGACGCCCAGCGCACCGCGCCAGCTTGCGGCCGCGCCAAGCATGGCCAGCAGGCCGGGGATCGAGACCAGCAGCACCGGCACCGCATGCACCGGCGGCAAGGCGAGCGCTGCGAAGGCCCCGAGGCCGACCGCCGTGACCCACAATCGCCATCCCCGCCGGCTGGCAAGGTGGTCCAGAAAGCGATTCCACATGCAGAGCAGTCCCGGCCAGCGAGGGTTGGACGGCAGAGACAGCGCCCCACCAGCCCCGGTGGAACCGCAAATCAGCGCCGGGCGCAACGGGCAGGAGGCGACACCAAGGACGGTGGGCGCAACGCTGCACGTTCATGGTCGTCGGGACAGGAGCTTCTGCGCTTCCTGATCGCCTGCCCACGCCCCTGAAGAACAGGGGGGACTCTGCTGCCTTGGCGCGGAGGAAAGACCGGAGAGGGGCGCCCCGTTTGCGCGTTAGCGTTGGATCAGGAAGGGGCTCTGCCCCTTCCCGAACCCTACCCCGGCAAAGGCCGAAGGGCCTTTGCAAACCTCGACCGGGCACTGCGCGCGACGGGTCGGAACATGGTCGTCATCCGGCTCTGCGCGCGGAAGGGTCTTGAGATCAGGAGAAGGGGCTTCGCGCCCGGCGCCAAATCATGGCGATCCAGGCCATCCACGGCCTCGATCGCCGGCATGAGGCGTCGGGCAGACGCGTATTCTGCGTCGAGCAGGCACGTTTCGGGCGCGAGCGCGGGTCTCGGCAGTCATCCTGGCCGCGCCGCGCAGTGCCAAGTTGAGGTTTGCAAAGGCCTTTCGGCCTTTGCTGGGGTGGCTTGGAGGGGCAAAGCCCCTCCAATATCGACCGCGGGGAGATAGCGGCAATCAAAGTGGCCTTTGGCCGGAAGGACAGCGCGTTCCTCCCGGCTTGCAGCGATGGCTACCTCACTCCGCCGCCGCCCGCTGCGGCTCGATTCCCGGCGGCCGCACCCGCAGTCGTCGGATGCGCCGCGGGTCCGCGTCCAGGACGCGGAACTCGAGCCCCGATGGATGGGAGATCAGTTCACCCTTCGCCGGAACGCGCCCGGCCAGGGTGAAGATCAGCCCGCCGACCGTGTCGATGTCGGCGGCCCGCTCCTCCTCGGTCAGCACGGGGCCGAGCCTCGCCTCGAAGGTCGGGATCGGCGTGCGGGCATCGAGGTCGATCGTCCCGTCCGGCCGGTCCGTCATATGCGGCTCGGCATCCTCGTCGTGCTCGTCGGAAATGTCGCCGACGATGGTCTCGACCAGATCCTCGATGGTGATCAGCCCGTCGATGCCGCCGTACTCGTCGACTACCAGCGCCATGTGAACACGGGATTGCCGCATCTGCAGCAGCAGGTCGAGCACCGAGATCGACGGCACCACGAACAGCGGCTTGCGGAGGATCGCCTTGATCTCGAAAGCCGCCTCCGCGCCCACCGAGGCGAAGACGTCCTTGATGTGGACCATGCCCGCGATGTCGTCGAGGCTTTCGCGATACACCGGATAGCGGCTGTGGCCGTCCTTCTGGATCAGCGCGATCGCTTGGTCGAGAGTCAGGTCCTCCGGCATGGCCATGATGTCGGCCCGCGGCACCATGATGTCGTAGGCCGTGGTGCCCTGAAGGCGCAGGACGTTGGACAGCAATGCCCGTTCGTGGGTGTCCAGGTCGCTGTCGTCCGGCTCGTCGGCGTCGTCCTTGTCCTCGCTCCGCTCGATGAGCAGCTCTCCGACGCGGTTGCGGACCGATTCCGCCTCCTTCCGTCGCAGCAGCCCCTGGAGCTTCCAGAACAGGCCGGGCTTGTTCGAGATGTCGCTCACGACACGCCCCGCCACGGATTGGGCAGGCCGAGGCGCCGCATCACCCGCGCTTCGGCGCGTTCCATGCGACGGGCCTCGCCCGCTTCCAGGTGGTCGTGCCCCGCCAGGTGCAGGGCGCCATGGGCGACCAGATGCGCCAGATGGGTCGCGGTGCGCCGCCCGGCGTCCCGTGCTTCCCGCCGCACCACCCCAAGCGCAAGCGCGACGTCACCGAGCTGCCCCGGCAGGCCAGCCGGGAATGACAGCACGTTGGTCGGCTTCACCTTGGCACGATGGCGGCTGTTGAGGCGCTTGACCGCGGTATCGTCGGTCAGCAGCACGGTGACCGCGCCGCTCGCCCCCGCTTCACGCAGGGCGGCCTCCGCGGCCCGGCGCGCCAGCGCCTCGGGCCGCTTGACGGCGGCGCGCCAGCCTGGCGCCGCCAGGATCACCGAGATGTCGAGCATCTCCGATGATCCGTTCCGAAGCCCAGCCTGATCACGCGCAACGCGACCACGGCCGGGACGGCTACTTCCCGGTTCCATACCTCTCCTTCTTCGCCCGGCTCTGCTCGTCAGCCCGCCCATAGGCGGCGACGATCCGGGCCACCAACGGATGCCTTACCACATCCCGCTCCGCGAATCTCGCGACTCCGATACCCTCGACGCCGTCGAGGATGCGCAACGCCTCGATCAGGCCCGAGGGCTGGCCGGAAGGTAGGTCCACCTGGGTCGGGTCCCCGGTGATGACCATGCGGGATCCCTCCCCCATGCGGGTGAGGAACATCTTGATCTGGGCGGGGGTGGTGTTCTGCGCCTCGTCCAGGATGCAGTAGGCATGCGCGAGCGTTCGGCCGCGCATGAAGGCAAGCGGCGCGATCTCGATCTCCCCGCGCTCGATCCGCTTCGCAACCTGGTCGGCCGGCAGCATGTCGTTCAGCGCGTCGTAGAGCGGGCGGAGATAGGGATCGACCTTCTCCTTCATGTCGCCGGGCAGGAAGCCGAGGCGCTCGCCGGCCTCCACGGCGGGTCGCGACAGCACGATGCGGTCCACGGCGCCGGTCTGCAGCATGGCCACGCCCTGCGCGACGGCGAGATAGGTCTTACCGGTGCCGGCCGGCCCGACGCCGAACACCATGTCCTGCCGCGCCAGCATGTCGATATAGGCGCCCTGCGCCTTCGATCGCGGCGCGATCGCGCCCTTGCGGGTGCGGATCGCGGGCAGGTCGCGCAACGGCAGCCGGGGTTCGCCCTGCTCGGCGCCGCCTTCCGCGAGGCGCAGCGCCGCCTCCACCTCCGCCGTTCCCACGTGTTGTCCCTGTTCCAGCCTTTTCCACAGCGCCAGCAGCGCCGCCTCCGCCATCTCCGTCCGATCCGCACCACCCGAGATGGCGATGCGGTTGCCGCGTGACGAGAGCCTGACGCCGAGCACCTGTTCGATGCGGGCCAGGTGCCGGTCGTGCTCGCCATGGAGCAGGGGCAACAGGACGTTGTCGTCGAATTGCAGCGTGACCGAGCGCCGGTCGGCGTCGCTGCGGGAATCCGCCGGGCGAAGTGCGGTGCCGTGCGTGGTGCTCAAGCGGCCGGTCTCTCCCTGGGTTCGGCATGGCGGGGCGCGGCGAGCGCCCCAGTCAGAGAATTGGGGTGCCCGGCCAGGATTCGCACCGGGACGACCTGTCCGGCGAGATCGGCGGGTCCGTCGAAGTGAACGGGATTGAGCCATGGGGTGCGGCCTGCCATCTGCCCGGGATGGCGGCCGGGTCCGGTCACCAGCACATCGGCCAGCAGGCCGGCGCGGGATCGGTTGAACGCCGTCTGCTGGTCGCGCAGCAGGGCCTGGATGTCGGCGAGCCGCGCGTCCTTCACAGGCTCCGCGACCTGCCTCGCCATGGTCGAGGCCGGGGTGCCCGGCCGCGCCGAGTATTTGAATGAAAATGCCTGCGCGAAGCCGACATCGCGAATCAGCGCCATGGTCGCGGCGTGGTCAGCATCGGATTCACCCGGATGACCGGCGATGATGTCGGTGGACAGCGCGAGGTCCGGCCGCGCCGCGCGCAGCCGCTCCACGAGGCGCCGGTAGTCGTCGGCCGTGTGCTGGCGGTTCATCATCTTCAGCACGCGATCGGACCCCGACTGCACCGGCAGGTGCAGGAAGGGCATGATCGCCGGCGTGTCGCCATGGGCGGCGATCAGATCCTCATCCATGTCGCGGGGGTGGGAAGTGGTGTAGCGCAACCGCGCGAGCCGCGGGATTTCCGCCAGCGCCCGCAGCAGCCGCCCCAGCGTCCAGGCACCGCCGTCCGGCCCCTCGCCATGCCAGGCGTTCACGTTCTGGCCGAGCAGCGTGATCTCCCGCGCGCCAAGGGCGACCAGGCGCTTCGCCTCGGCCAGGATCGCCGCGACGGGACGGGAATATTCCGAGCCTCGCGTATAGGGGACGACGCAGAAGGAGCAGAATTTGTCGCAGCCTTCCTGCACCGTCAGGAACGCCGTCACGCCCTGGGCCGTCGTGGTTTCCGGCAGGTGATCGAACTTGTCCTCAGGCGGGAACTCGGTCTCGATCACCGCGCCCGCCGCCCGCGACGCCCGCGCCACCATTTCCGGCAGCCGATGGTAGGATTGCGGGCCGAGCACGATGTCCACCCATGGGGCGCGGGCCGTGATCTCGGCTCCTTCAGCCTGCGCCACGCAGCCGGCCACCGCGATGACCATGTCGCCGCCCTTGGCCTGCTTCGCCTCCCGCAGCCGACCGAGGTCGGAAAACACCTTCTCCGTCGCTTTTTCCCGTATGTGGCAGGTATTGAGGATGACCATGTCGGCCTCCTCCGCCACCTCGGTCGGCGCATAGCCCAGCGGCGCCAGGACATCCGCCATCCGGGCGCTGTCATAGACATTCATCTGGCAGCCCCAGGTGCGGATCAGAAGGCGCTTCCGAGGGGTCGTGCAGTCGGTCATTCGGGTCAGGCTCCGCCGGCCTCGCCGCGCGGTCCGCGGCGAAGGCAGGCGGGGGAGATGCGCACCACGGCGGCGCGGGTCAAGCGACCGGAAGCCTGAAGCGGTTCATCATGGGGCGAGCGTGACCGGCTGATCCGCGTCGGGTCAAGCGTCGTAACGATGACGGTTGCTGCGCGGCGCACACGGACGGGCGGACAGGCAGGGGCATCTATTCCAGCACCACCCGCGACGGCGTCACCACTACCCCGTTGGACCGCCCGTTCGCCGCGAAGGTCTCGATCCGTGTCGCGTAGTTCTGGGCAGAGATCATTCCCGTCGCCACGTCCACCGCGACGCGGGCGAAGATCGCGACGCGCGCCTCGTTGTCGCCCCCACGCAACCGTCCGGCGAGTTCCACCGCGCAGCGCGCGATGACGACCGGCCGCTGGGCGATGGTCGCGGTCCCCTCCGGCCGGCAGGTGCCGCCGCGTGGCGAACCGGGAACGGGCATGAGGAAGTCCTCGCGCGCAGAAAGCCGCCGGGGCGCGAGACTCAGCGTGGCGAACTGGTCGCGCCAAGCGTTCAGCAGCGTCTCGCGCGCCTCGTCAGGCGGCGGCGCGCTCCCGTCCGGTCGCTGGGCGGAGAACTCGGCAATGCGGCCGTCGGTGCTGCGCAGGGCAGAGATGCGAAGGCCGCTGCGCTCCTGCACCAGCGTCAGCCGTGCGCCGCCGGGCTCGGGCCGGACCTCGGTCACGGTCAGGCAGTCGCGCTGGGGTGGCCGGCCAGGACGCGGCGTCTGTTCCCGGCAGATGCTACGCCAGGGACCCCAGCCCGCGCCGCCGATCGCAACCGGCGCGCCGATCGGCCGGATCGTGCCCTGCAGCGGCAGCACCGGCGCCACGGTGCGCCAGTCCGTCGTCTGCGCCGCCGCCGGAGCGGTCAACAGCGCCAGTACGAGCGCGGGAAGCAGGGGTGGGCGGGTCATCCCCCACCCTATCGCGGCCCCGCGGGACGCGGCTAGAACGGCACCGATGAGCGGCAGCGGCATGGATACGGTGCGGAACGGCCTGGCGCGGGGCCTTGCGCGCTTCGTAGCGCCGGTCCGGCTGCCGGACGGCTTCGCGCCCGCCTTCGCGCAGAAGCCGGAAGGCGCCGTCTTCGACCTCGCTGCCAATGCTTCGGCCGCCGAGGCCCTGGCCCATCCGATGCTCGGCGGCGGGGAGGGCGCGACGGCGCTGCTGCTGGCGCTGGCCAGCGGGGATGGCCCGATCCCGCGCGCCATCGGCCCCGCCCGGATCGTGGTCGAGGATGAGGCGCCACGATCGTTCCGCATCACCACGCCTCACCATTTGTTCACCGGCGACCTGTTCCGCGGCGAGGTCCGCCAGCATCTGCACGACCAGGACGGGCCGCCCGCGGCGATCCATGGCGGCAACCTGGTCGAATTCGCCTTCCGGCGCCGCTGGCACTGCCTGGATGTCGAGGACGCCATCGTCGAAGGTGGCATCGAGAATGCCGAAGGCGGTGTGCGCCTGTTCCACGAAAGCCTGCTGCGCGGCCGCGGCGGCCGTTTCGTCAACGGCGCGACGCGCGACTTGGCACGGCTTCGCTACGTCTACGATCTGCGCGCCGACACGCCGGTGGTGACGCTGACCGTCACCCTCACCTCGCTTCCGGGCATCGTGCTGGATCGCCCGCGCATCACCGCCGCCTGCGATGCGATGAGCCCCGGCGACGGTGTGGAATACGCCACGCTGCTGTTGGGGGATGAGCAGCGCCCGAGCCCCGCCGGCAACAACGTCACTGTCCATCAGGGCCCGATCGACCGTTTCGGCGCGCGGCAGCGACGCACGCCCTCCCGCGCGCTGGCCCTGCACATCGCGCCGCAAGGCGGTGTCCCGCCCTTGAGCGTGAAGGCCAGCGGCCCGGCGGAGGGGCGTCTCCATTGGCTGCTGACCCGTTACGCCGGGGAGCGGCTGACGGCGGGCGAGACGTTGACCCTGCGCGAGGATCGGCTGCTGCTGCGCGGAACGGAGGGGCCGATCGCCGCCCCCCGCGGGGCCGACGCCGCCGCGGCGGCGCCCCGCCAGCGCATCG